>CAWFFJ010000021.1:0-138906 GCA_963814875.1 uncultured Acidobacteriota bacterium | reverse complement strand
CCCGAGCAGGCGCGAGGCGAGATCGGCGCGATCGACCGGCGAAGCGACGTCTACTCCATCGGCGCGACCCTGTATGCCCTGCTCTCCGGCGGACCGCCGTTCCCCCAGGGCGCAGGTGCCGACACCCTCTGGCGAGTCGTGCACGAAGAGCCCCTGCGGTTGCGTCGTCGCAGCCCGGAGGTCCCCCGCGACCTCGAGACTGTCGTGATGACATGTCTCGAGAAGGACCCAGCCCGGCGCTACCCGACGGCACGGGCGCTGGCGGAGGATCTCGAACGCGTGCTCGACGGCAGGCCGATCCAGGCACGCCCAGTCGGGCTGCTCGGGCGCCTCGTGAAGAACGTCCGGCGCCGTCCCGCACTGGCCGCTGCGATTGCGGCGGCGGTCGTCATCGCGGCGCTCGCGATAGGCGTCAACCTCCGCACCGTGCGCCGCGGTCACCTCCACAACGAGCTCGCCAACAGGCTCGCTCAGCAGGTCGCCGATCTCGAGTCGCGCGAACGCCTGTCAGCGCTGCTCCCGCTCCATGATCGCTCGCCGGAGCGCCAGCTGATCCGTGAGCGCCTCGAGGAGATCCATCAGGAGACCGATCCTCTCGGATCGTGGGCCCGTGGGCCGGCTCACTTCGCCCTCGGGCGCGGCGACCTTCTCCTCGGCGACGCCCGCGCCGCAGCCGACGAGCTCGAGGCTGCGTGGGACGCAGGCTACCGAGCCCCTGCAGACGCATTCGCACTCGGCCGCGCATGGGGCGACCTCTACCAGCAGGGGCTCGACCAGCTCCAGCACATCGACGATCCCGCCCAGCGCGCGGCATTCGAGGCCGAGATCCAGAGCCGCTACCGCGACCGGGCGCTCGCGGTGCTGCGCAACGCCGGCGAGGGCGAAGCTGTCCAGAGCGTGTGGGCGGAGGGTCTGATCTCGTACTACGACGGCAAGCTCGACCAGGCGCTTGAGCGCGCCCGGACCGCGTTCGCGGCCGCGCCCTGGCTGCACGAGGCGAAGGTCCTCGAGGGCAACGTCGAGCTGGCGGCGGCTCGCGATCGACTGCACCGGGGCGACTTCGACGGCGCCCGCGCGGCCGCCGCGCGGGCCGAGACCGCCTTCGCCACCGCGGCCGACGTCGCCCGCAGCGACCCGGCATCGCGGGAAGGGCTCTGCTCGGTCGGGCTTGAAGCGATGGAGGCCGCCCTGCGCACGGGAGCGGATCCGGAGAGAGGCTTCGACCGCGCCGCCTCGGCCTGCCGAGAGGCGCTCGCGATCAACCCCGAGAGCGTCTCGGCGCGCAATCGGTTCGCCCGAGCGCACTGGCGACTGGCGGACGCCCTCGCCGATCGCGGGCAGGACCCGACCGAGCATCTTCGCGCAGCGCAGGAGCTGTCACTGGAGGCGGCATCGCTCCAACCCGACAACCTCGAGGCCCACTACAACCTCGGCGTGTCGCTGCTGATCGGGGGCGTCCGCGAGCTGACGCTCGGGCGTGATCCACGGCCCGCGTTCGGACGGGCCGTTGAGAGCCTCCAACGGGCGGTCGAACTCAGCCCCGGCTTTGCGCCGGCCCGGGACGACCTGGGATACGCCTGGGAGCGCACGGCCAAGTACGAGCTCCAGAGGGGCCTCGACCCGACCTCCGCGCTCAAACGCGCCATCGCCAGCTACCGGACCGCCCTCGAGCTCACACCCG
The DNA here is from genome assembly GCA_963814875.1 of uncultured Acidobacteriota bacterium. Lineage (GTDB taxonomy): Bacteria > Acidobacteriota > Thermoanaerobaculia > Thermoanaerobaculales > Sulfomarinibacteraceae > CAVSIS01. The sequence goes on along the minus strand of CAWFFJ010000021.1, from coordinate 137,225 downwards.
ATGCGGCCAACGTCCACAACAACCTCGGCATCGCTCTGCTTCGGCGCGCGCTGTGGGTTGGCGCAACCGGCGCTGACCCGACCGGCGACCTCGACGCCGCCGAGGCCAGTCTCCGGCGCGCGCTCGAGATCGACTCCAACTACGCCAACGCCTATGCCAACCTCGGCTTCGTGCTCCATTCGCGAGCCGTCGCCCTCGCCGCCCAGGGTCGTGACCCGGGGTCGGCGATCGCCCAGGCTCGGAGCGTCTTCGCGCGAGCCCACGCCATCAACCCTGCTCTGGCCTGGAGCTGGCCCGAGCTGGCCGGGCTCGAGCTCACCGCCGCGCGCTGGGCCCACCACCACGGAGCGTCGCAGGAACGCCCGATGGCCGCCGCCGAAACCGCTGTTCGTACCGCGATTCGGCTCAACGACCGCAATGCCGTCGCGTGGCAGCGCGCCGCGGAGTGCGATCTCGAACGCGCACTCTCCGACCGCGGCAGCGACCGCCAGCGCGATGTTCGCCGCGGGCTGGAACGCGCCGGTCGGGCACTCGGCCTCAACCCGGACCTCGCCGACGCTCTCCTCGTCCGCGCTCAGCTGCTCTACCTTTCGGACACCGATACGGCCCAGAGCGCGGCGAAGGCCAGCCGCCAGCTCGCCCGCGCTGTCGAGCTCAACCCGCTGCTCGCACAGCGGGCGGAAGCGATCGGGCGGGCGCCGCACGGCGAATGACCATCTCGATCGCTGCGCCTGCGTCGTAACTGCTTTCGCCCGCCCCGCGCGCGGCGTATTCTGCTGGCATGACGACGGCCGCCGGCATCATCATCGGTGACGAGATCCTCAGCGGGAAGGTGCGCGACACCAACGCTCCCCTGCTCATCGACCTTTTCCGCGAGAGCGGTGTCGAGCTCCAGCGCCTCGCGTGCATCGCAGACAGCCTCGACGTAATTTCCGCCGAGGTCCATCGCTGTGCCGCCTCCACCGATGTGGTCGTGACCTCGGGAGGGATCGGTCCCACCCACGATGACCGCACCGTGGCGGGAGTGGCGCAGGCATTTGCAGTTCCGGTCGTCCGTGACCCGGACCTCGAGAGCATGATTCGAGGATTTTGGGGTCCACGGCTCAACGATGCCGCCCTTCGCATGGCCGACGTCCCACGAGGCGCACAGCTCATCTACGGAGGGGACGGCCTGCTCCCGATCGTGGCGATCCACAATGTCTACTTGCTGCCCGGTATCCCCGAGCTCTTTCGCGCCAAGCTGCCGACGCTTCGGCGCCATTTTTCGGGTACCCGCGTCGCGATCGGCAGCCTCTACCTGCGCTCCGACGAGAGCTCGATCGCCGAGCTGCTCGGCCGGATCGAAAACGACTTCGGCGGGGTCAAGGTCGGAAGCTACCCGAGCCTCCACGACGCCGAGTTCCGACTCTGGGTGACCGTTGAGGGCGCCGACGCACACGAGGTTGGGCGCGCGATCGACCGCCTCCTGGACGGGCTGCAGCCCACTGACGTGGTCCGCGTCGAGGTTCCTGAGGAGATGATTGTCGCGCAGAGGCCTCGCCTCGGCTGAGGCCATTCGAAGCCTGGTCGGGGCCTCTGCCCGACCCTCTCCTTTGGCGCTTCGCGCGTTGGACTGAGTACGTCGAACGGTGAAGCGCCCTGCCGTCCCATTCGTCCCAGCGGAGTCCTGTTCGTACCTCTCCGCACGCCACCGCCCTCGGGCTTGGACATACTGGTGTAGCGAGACCCACAGAATGCTGGAGGACAAGATGCAGGACGACATCCAACACCGACCGCCCACCCCATGGGCGTGGCTGATCGCCGCCGCCGCCTTCGCCTTCTTCCTCGCTACAGCCCGGGGCTACGGGATCTTCCGGGACGAGCTCTACTACCTGGCCTGTTCGGAGCACCTCGGTTTCGGCTACGTCGATCAGCCGCCCTTGATCGCGTTGATCACGTGGGCGGTCCGCCACACCCTCGGGACCTCGCTCCTCGCCCTGCGAGCGCTGCCCGCGGCTGCAGCGGCTGCCACCATCCTCGCGTCCGCATGGATCGCCCGCGAGCTCGGCGGCGGCCGCTTCGCCCAGGGTCTGACGGCGCTGTGCGTCGCCGCCGCTCCGGCCTACCTTTCGCTGTTCACGTTCCTGTCGATGAACGCCTTCGACATCCTGCTGTGGGCCGTCGCCCTCGCCGTACTGGTGAGGCTGCTTGCCTCGGACCGCCCGCGCCTCTGGCTCCCCTTCGGTGCGTTGGCCGGCGTCGGGCTCGAGAACAAGCTCAGCATGCTCTTCCTCGGCTTCGGGGTCGTGGTCGGTTTGCTCCTGACCCCGGCCCGCCGCCAGTTACGGACCCCATGGCCGTGGCTCGGGGGCCTGATCGCCGCGGTGGTGTTCGCACCGCACGTGCTGTGGCAGGTGGCCCACGGCTGGCCGACCGTCGAGTTCATCCGCAACGCCACCGAGAACAAGAACCTCCCATTGTCGCCGCTGGACTTCCTCGGCTCGCAGGTGCTGGGCCTCAACCCCGCCGCCGCTGTCGTCTGGATCGCCGGCCTCGGCGCGCTGCTCGCCGCGGCGTGGGCCCGGCGATGGCGGGCGATCGGCTGGGCCTACCTCGCGATCCTCACCGTGATGGTCCTCCAGCGCGGCAAGCCGTACTACCTCAGCCCGTTCTACCCGGTGCTGTTCGCCGCCGGCGCCGTCGTCCTCGAACGCGCGAGCGCTCGACGCACGAGGTGGCTGAGGGCGGCCGTTCCCGCGCTCGTGCTTGTCGTCGGCGTGGTGGTGGCTCCGCTCGCCAAGCCGTTGCTCGCCGAGGACAAGCTGGTGGCCTACTCGAAGGCACTCGGCCGTGCCCCGAGCACCGACGAGCGCCATCGGCTCGGTCGGCTCGGCCAGTTCTTCGCAGACATGCACGGATGGCGCGAGCTCGCGCAGTCCGTCGCCACGGTCGTCGATGCGCTGCCTCCCGCGGACCGAGCCCGGGTCTGCATCTTCGGTCAGGACTACGGCCAGGCCGGTGCGATCGACCACTTCGGACTCGCCCTCGGGCTGCCGAAGGCGATCTCGGGCCACAACAGCTACTGGCTCTGGGGACCGCGCGGCTGCGACGGCTCGGTGGTGGTCGTCATCGGCGGCGAGCGCGAGGGCCTCGACCGGGTGTTCGCCAAGGTCGAGGCAGCCGGCTTCCACACGGCGGCGGACGTCATGCCGTACGAAAACGACCTCACGCTCTGGGTCTGCCGCGAGCCGCAGGTCCCGATCGAGCAGCTCTGGCCGCAGGTCAAGCACTACGACTAGCACTGCGCTCTGCAGGGCCTGGTCACCGCCCTCGGAAGGGTGGTCGATCGACGCAGGCCCTGCAGGACGCAGTGCTGAGGACGTGCCGAGCACGTCCAGGAGACTCGGAGCAGCTCTCAGGTCGGTAGTGTCCCGTGGCTGCTGGAAAGTGGATGTCCCTTGACAACTGTGGCCACTTCCCAACGTCTTCGTGCCCGGCAGCGGAGCTTCGCGATCACCCGAGATACCGCCATCACTTGCAGGAGTTGGGGATTCCCGAGGGAGTGTTGGCGGCTCCCGTCATCTGACAATGGACAGCAATGTGCGCCCTTGCGGTATCATGAGACTGCCACGCTCGATCTTGCATCATGTCCCTGTCGCAGGGTGATCATCTCGGACGCTTCGAGATCCTCGACCCCATCGGGGCCGGCGGGATGGGCGAAGTGTGGCGGGCGCGCGACCCCGCACTCGGCCGCGAGGTGGCGATCAAGGTGCTCCCCGCCAAGGTCGCGGACAGCCCCGAGCGGCGCAAGCGCTTCGAGCGTGAGGCCCGCGCCACCGCCGCCCTCAATCACCCCAACCTCCTCACCGTCCATGACGTCGAAGTGGTCGCCGATCAAGGATCGACCATCACCGAGCTGTCGCGGGAGATCGAGGCTGAACCGTCTGCCGACAGCTGAGCCACCACCGACCGTCTGAGGTTTGATTTCAGTCTCTTGAGTCGTGTTCGGTAACGCGGTCATGGACTGTCGATCGTTGTTGCTCCATCAACAGCACCATCCGCTGGGCTTCTTCGAGCCAGGCAATCTTGGCAGCGAGGGGCATCCGCGCATAGCGCTGCCGCTGCGCCTTCTCGTGGGACTCCCATCCCCACTCGTTGAAGGCCGGCTCGACGACAGGCTTCTCAGTCATCGTCCCGTTCTCCACTCAGGATCTCGAGCTTGTCACGTACCCACCTTACCGCACGACGACTGATCAAAGTCACCGTGGCAAGTTCCAATCCTGCGGTTCCCCATCCTTCATCAACTTTGACCGAGTCCTTTGCGGTCCCCTGGGGCAGGCGACAACCACCGGCCGATCCTGAGATTGTCTTCAAGCAGTCCCTTGTCGCCGCAGACTGGATGCGCTTCGCGCATCTTGAAAAGCGGAAACGTGATGAGTAGGTCCCGGCGGTTGCCCCCCAGTCCTGCCCATCACGTCTCGTGAAAGTGCCAGAAGTGTCGGTCCAGGCACCCAACGGGTTCAGTGCCCTAACGGGTTCAGTGCCCTGTGTGCCCCAATGGTCGCGGCGCCTCTCCCCGCCGCCCCCTGGAGCCCGACAGACGCGCCGGTTTGCCCCCGCTCGCGCGCCTCATGCGCCCGCATCGCTCTCGATCTCGCCACAGCTGCGCCCGCATCGTCACCGCTCGACCCGCTGAAGACCGTTGATGACTCAGTGCCCCAAAATCCCCGCACGGATTGAGCTCAACACACGCTTGGTGCCGCGGCTCCGCGCGGCACCAAGCGCCCTTCTTCGTCAGGCTTCGCAGGCGCTCGAGAGCGATCACCGGGGCTTCTCAAGGCTGCTTTGTGGCCCTGGACGGAACGAACGAGGTGAGGGTGTATTCGGCACGATGCTGAGAACATATGTCGCTGGGTGCGTGTTGCTTTCGATGAGTCTCGGTGGCGAGTTCGTGAACGCTGCCGATTCCAGGACAGAAAGTCGTCTCTACTACCCACTCTGAGTTGACCGCACTGCGTGAGCCGTCAGTGCACTGTATGGGAGTATCGGGCACGGCTTGGGCCTCTTTGCGAACCCTGACACAGCCGCTAATTGGCCCCTGTGCTGAATCGAACGTGACTCCCGTGTCGGCGATCGTGTTGGTGTAGACGATCTTGAGTTCATGTTGATTCAGCTGTGGCTCCATGGCACCGACGGTGTCCGGATGCTGCCAGCTAGCACCAACTTGCAATGGAGCCTTAAGGTCAATAAACGCGCATCCAGGTGGCGTTGTCTCATTCCCATTGACGAGAGTCTGCCAAGTACACGACGCATCGCTCGAAAGAGCTTGGAGCGTGTCGATGTGGAAGGACACCTCTTGTTGGCCAGGGTACTCATTGCGCTGCTCGCGGGAGTATCTGGTGCAGGTCATCTTGCCACACGGCTCCTGCCCTACGGTGACTTCTTCATAGTGAGTGTGGAACCAGAGGTTGCCATTTGAGGTGTATGTGCCGTCGACAACGCGCCTATTCCCAGGAGATGTTGACCAAAGGGTATCGACCCCGTGGGGCTGCGCTGTCTGTGCTTTGCCGTATCCAGCAATTGTAACCAACACTAACGTGGTCATGACGGCCTTACGGCAGATGGGAATGTTCGCCAATCTAACCTCCTGCTGCGTACCCTTGACGCCCGCACATGCTATCGCTTGATCAAGAAGGTGACTGTGAGAGGCATCAATCGGCTCCGGACGTTGCGGGGCGTGTGATGCCCTTCAGCTGTTCGACCGGCGGCGCACTGCCGGCCAGGAGCGCGATACCGCCGGGAATTGCTGAGAGCCCGAGGAAGACGGTGAGGACGATGAGGAGGATCCTGAGGGAACGTGGAAGCCGCATGATTTCAGTGATGTTACCGCATTGGCCTAACGCTTGCGTTCAGCGGCGGCCGAAGGCCGCCAGCCGGATCAGCTTGTTCGACGGCCCCTCACGTTGTCAATCCCGGTACCACCTCGTCCCACACCCGCATCGCGATGGCCTGGTACCTGTCCGGCGGGCCGGCTGTCGTGACATCGAACCACTTCACGAATTCCTCATGCACGACTTGCCTCACATCGTCTTCAGACCGACAGGTGCGGAGCCGTGGCAGGATCGTGCCCACTTCCGGCTCGTACTCGTCGGTGTTCTCTTCGAAGTTGATCACCCAATGGGATCCTCAGTGAAAAGGATGTTGCTCAGCCGTTCGTAGGCCACCCCATACTGACGTTTCAACTCCCCTCGCCTCCGCCGAATCTCGCATTGGTTGGCCATGTCTAGCTCATGTCCGTCGACCGTTGGCGTTCAGCGGCCTCCGCTCGCGCGCCTCGTGCGCCCGCATCGTCACCGCTCGACTCGCTGAAGACCATTGAATACCCGGTGCCGTAAAATCCCCGCTAGGATTGAGCTCAACACAGGCTTGTGCCGCGGCTCCGCGCGGCACCAAGCCTTTCTTCGTGAGGCGTGATGACAAACGGCACACATTGTGCTACTTTCGAGCCGTGAAGTACTTCTCGTGGAGTCCCGAGAAGAACGAGCAGCTCATTCGCGAGCGGGGTATCTCCTTCGAGGAGATCGTATTTCACATTGAGCGGGGAGATATTCTGGACCTCTTGGAGCAGCCAAACCCGGAGCGGTATCCGGGGCAGCGGCTCTTCGTGGTGAACTTAGAAGGCTACGCGTACGTCGTTCCGCTCGTCGAGGATGACACCGAGGTCTCCCTCAAGACGATCATCCCGAGTCGGAAAGCCACTCGCGACTACCTCGGAGGCCAATGATGGACGACCTGGAAAAGGACGAGCGGGAGCTCCTGGAGTCTGTGGATTCCGGAGAGTGGCAGTCGGTCAGGGATAGGGGTCGGCAGGTCGCCACGTACCGAAAGTACGCCGAGGCGACCTTCAAGAAGGACCGCCGCATCAACATCCGCCTTTCTTCGAGCGACTTGGCAGCGCTGCAGAAGAGGGCCCTTCAGGAAGGCATCCCCTACCAAACGCTGGTAGCAAGCGTCCTCCACAAGTACGTCTCTGGGCGGCTCCGCGAAACCGGCAGCTAACGTTCCCCTCAAGCGGCGCGGCCGTTTGGAGAGCCACCTCTCCTGACAGGTTGACGGGTACCGCCTGTCGCCTGGAAAGGAGAGAGTCATGAGGGAGCGGTGCAATTCGCCGGCCGAATTCCATGTGCCCCGATCCTCCCGGCGCCTCTCCTTGCCGGTCCCTGGCGCCCCGCCGGCGCGCCTCTGCGCTCCTCTCGCCCCGCCCCGACACCAGGATCGCCCTCGCCCTCGACCAGAAACGCCAGCCCGCCCGCCTCGCTCGAACGCCTGACATCGGTTGAAAACCCAGCCCTCACCGCTGCCACTCGGATTGAGTTCAACACTGGCTTGTGCCGCGGCTCCGCGCGGCACCAAGCCCTTCTTCGTCAGGCATTGGATATGTCTGATTGTGCGATGGTTACGATGCGTCACTTCTGGAAAGAAGCCGGTTACGGTGTCGCACTTCAAAGTTGATGGCAAACCATGGATACGTTGAGCCGCGATCTGTCGTCGCGGCGTATCCATCCGTCGAGCTTCAAAGTTGAACTCACGCCTCACCGAACATGAACCGCAGGTCGTTCGTCAAAGCGTATTTGGCGTGACACTGCTGGCAAAGCCACTGATCGTCTGGATCCGTGAACGCGGTATGGCCTGGGTCAATGTGGCAATAGCAGATGAGGCAATGCTCGTGGTCCCAACCACTGGGGAAGACCAATTCGGAATCGGTTTGGGTCGCGCCGTCGGCCTTGCGCCACCAGCGACCCTGAGGAGTGGAACACACAAGTGAGTCGCTGGCTTCGAAGACCACCCGACGCCAAACATGCGCCTGATCAAGCACCGTGGAAACCTGCTGGATTTCCCAGTATCCGTCGATCCAAGGTACTGAAGAGCCGACAGCGAGGTCTGCAGGCGGCTCTTCGACACCGGCGTTGAAGCGAGCTCGGAGGGTGTCTCGAGAGAGCGCCTCCAGAGTTCCGTGATACGAATAGTCGCTCGGCAGATACAGCCAGCAGGAACCCTCGGTCACGTGCTCAATGTGGTTGAAGTGGCCGTGGAGCACCCAATCCCGACCCTCCAGGGCGATGGAGTCTACGGTGAAGTGAGAGAGATCAGAAAGCTGCATACGGCTATGGGGAATGTCGCTTCGCTGCCTAACGCTCGCGTTAAGCGGCGAGGCCGCAGTAGCCTCGGCGAAGCCGGCGGGCAACAGGATTGGTGGCCATCACAGCGAACCAGCGAGCGGCCTCGTCCGCTTCAACGCGGGGTTAGGCCTGCGCGGTGCTATCCATGCTTCTGGGCTGTCCCGTTGCTCAAGTCTGGGGTTGGTCAAGAAAGGGGTGAACCATTGCTCAGCGGCCTGCGCGGCCAAGAAACCTGCGCCCGAAGTAGATCGCGTGGTGGACGAAGATCGTTGGGAGTGCGAACAAGAACGGACCCAGGAATAGGCCAAACACCACGTTGCTCAGGGTGGCGCCGAGCGGCGGGGCAAGCCCAGGGCCGGAGAGTAGGAAGAGGTACGCAAAACCAAGAAGTCCAAGAGAGAAACTGGCCGTGTATAGCAGCGTGAGCCAGTCGATGAAGGTGAGCCGTGGCGAACTACCCTTGCGTCTTGCGAGTCGCCTGATGAGCAGGACTGTGGAGGCAATGGATCCAGCGACCAAGAGGGCGGCGAGAACGATGAATGGAGAGCGCTCGAAACCATCGAGGAGGGATGACGCTACAAGAAGGAGGAGCGCCAGCACGGGGAGTGGAGCTGCCAGGATGATCCCAGCGATCATCGGCGCCCTTTCGGATACCCAGCTGGATCGACGGGGTTCAGGGGGTGGGGCCACGACGCTCGATTGGGAGCTCACAGCATCTCCAGGATGGATGGGGAACTTGGCCTAACGTTTCGAGTTCAGCGGCCGGAGCGTTCCCGACCCCTGGAAGGGACCTGGCGCGGCGTGTGCCCGGGCGGTCGGGCGGCGGCCAGCACACGCCGTGACAGGAGCTTCGGTCCGCTGCAACGAGCAGTTAGGCTGCGTTCGCAGCATTTTGGGGTAGGTGTTCGGCCAGACGCTCCGGATCTCGGAATCTGAGAGTGATCGTGTGGCTCTGCAAGAGTTCATCGTGATATTCGATGGAAATACGTCGCACCGAAAAGCGAGATTCAGAGAGATCAACGGAAACCACCCAATCCAGTGGGACATCGCACTCAAGGCCGTAGATCTCCGGCAGAAAGAGCAGATTGAAGGGAAACCAGGGGCGCACGATGAACCGGCCCTGAGCAACGGCCACGACCAAGCAGTTGCTGGCGCCGGCTAAGCAGAGAATCCAGCTGCGTCCAGCGTGGCCTGAGGCGAAGTGAACAATGAAGTCGGCGTCAGAGACGGTCCAGAAGAGAACGGGTTTGCCCTTCTTGGTTCGATAGATCGCGGACAGGATTGCGATGAACAAGACCCATGCTAGTCCTAAGTAGGGTGCGATGTCTGGCACAAGGAGGTGATCAGGCATTAGATGGACACCAAACGACGAACCGAGCTAGACGATCCTAGTGCAAAGGACGATGCGTAGCCAACAGCGGCCTAACTACAAATATACAGATCTGTGTAACACGCCGAACGTGGGCGAGACGCTGTGTAGCACCCCTTCTGGACCGCGCCCGGCGTTGGGTCCAAGCTCTTGCATCGTCTCATCTTGCGTGTGGAGCCTCCACTTATCAAGGGGTGATATGCAGATCCGTGTAACTCCCCCCGCGACGCTCCCATCGACGTCAGAGCACGCCGCCTTGTTCCCGGCCGGACCTTTGCCCAGTCCACACCGGCCAGCTGCCGTCGCGCGGTTCTGGGCGGCGCTGCCGAGGGCCGCGTGCTCAGCTCCGCGGTGCGATGAAGGGACGATTGTGGAGGGCTGAGGCTTCGCTGTAGTCATAAACCAACCATAGATCAACGGAAGGCGAAGGTGCCGAATGGGCTGTGACGTGGTGTGCACATTCGGGTTGAGTCAGCTACCGCAGTTCGATGCGAGTCGCAATCGACTGAAAACAAAGCAGTTAATAAATCCTGAGAACCGTTCTTACAAATTTCCGAACTTCGACGTCTGTCCGAATCGCTCTCTCTTTCGTACAGCTTTCGCGTAGTCTTGTCAAGCGTCGGCGGCCACGATGTGCCACCGACGCTTGACAAGCACTCCGCGAAGGTGTGGATCGGAAGTCACATTCCCCCACCAGAGGTGGTGGCATGCGAATGTGAACCGCTCAGAGCGGCGGTTCATGGGCCGCCTGAAGACGGCCGGGAGACAAGTCTTGGTCTAGGCTGAGTCGGTGAACCCGCTCGTCTTTGGCTTGGTGAGTTCAGAAGATCCCGGAAGTCCTGGCTCAGGTCCGTTCCGTCATGGCCTCTACGCATGACCCGGCCAGGGCTGGCGGATCGTGCGTAACTTGGGAAGGTGCGCCCGGCCAGCAACCAGGCCTGAACGCTCAGCTCCCACATCATCGCCAGGCGCTCCTCAGCCGTTGTGCATGCGCTCAGGTCGTCTCCGGGCTCTTCACCGAGCCTGTACTCACGAACAGGCCACGTCCGCCGGGCGCGAGCACGTTCCTCGGAGCTGGAGTCCATGCAGCAATTATAGGTGGAATCGCTCGCGCCCGACCGGTAATCGAAAACGGTATCAACCCCGTCTGGGCGCAGGTCACCCACGTGGTCCGGTGCGATCTGGAGCGCGAGATCCGCTGCTTGACCGGTGGTGAGGCCATTCCGACGATCTTCAAGGAATCGTCGGGATCGCCTGACTTGGCACCGGGGCTGGGATCACGGCGGGAGCTTCACCCAGTTGTCCAGAGCCAGCCCTGCGATCCGGGCGAAGTGCCGCTCGTTGTTGGTCACCAGGCGATAGCCGAGGGTGATGGCGGTCGCAGCGATCACAAGGTCGAAGTCGTCGAGGCGACGGCCGGTTCCCTTCATGAATCTGCAGCCATAATTCATGAAAGGAGAAGGACCAGCTCCTGGTTTCAGGCTGAGAGATCTCCTTCTCCGGAGCCCGTTTTCAATGCTCCAAGAGCTTGGGAAGTTGATCTTCCGCCGACACTTCCCAACGTATTCAGACCAGGCACCGAAGGAAGTCACATTCCCCCACCAGAGGTGGTGGCATGCGAATGTGAACCGCTCAGAGCAGCGCTTCATGGGCTGCCTGAAGGCAGGCGCGAGGAATGTCCAGCTCGAGGTCGCGTTGGTGAACCCGCTCGCCTTCGGCTTGCTGTGTCCGGAAGATCCCGGGAATCCTGGCTCAAAACCTTGTCGGTCACTTGCCGTTTCGAATGACCCGGCCCGGGCTGGCGGAGCGTTCGTAGTCTGGAAGGCGGCGCCCGACCAGGAGCGAAGCCTGAACGCTCAGCCTCCACATCGTCGCCAACCGTTCCTGAGCCGTCCTGCACTCAGAGAAGTCGTCGTCAGACTCCCCACCGAACCTGAACCGCCAAACTGGCCAGCCGCGGTGACCACGAGCAAGTTCTTCAAACGTCGAACCCACGTCTCCATCCCACTGTCCTGGGGGTCGGAGGCTCCCGACAGGATCGACAGCGACACGGGTCAGGCGCCAACGACCTCACACAGGCCGTCTACGGCTTCGCTGACCAGCTCGGGCGAGAGTCTCGTGATGCGCTCCCCAAGGCGCAGCGTGGAGAGCGTCCGGACCTGGTGCGTCTTGATCCAGGATCGCTTGGGCAGTCCCGGTTCCGTGATTTCGACGGTGAGAGGGAAGCCTGCTCCCTGTGCCTGAGAGGTGATCGCCATGGCAATGACGGTTCCGGATCGCTCGTTGAAGATGTCTTCGCTAATGACGAGGACCGGGCGCCGGCCGGCCTGTTCTGAGCCAACAACCGGATTGAGGTCGGCCCAGTAAACGTCACCTCTCAGTACTGCGGCCATTGGTCCCTATCCACAGCCATTCCCTCGTCTGCAAGCTGGATCTCCCGAGCTGGATCGAGCTTTGCGCATTCGCGGGCGAGGCGGTCGCGAGAAACACGACGAAGCCGCTCCTGCAAGGCGTCTTGGATGGCACGGCTTCGACTCGGGTACTCACCCTCTCGCACCATCCGGTCAATCTGCTCGACGAGCGAGCGGTCGAGGCTGACGGCAATCTTGCTGACGGGCACGGCAGCACCTCCGGTACTACCAGCGATCATACCACAGCACCAAACATGCCGGGACACGGACCAAGGCCACTGGGAGCTGTGCCGTCAGTCCTACCCCCGATGGGCGAAGCCCATTGAGTGCCCTGTTTGGAAAGTCCCAACGCACTGCTCGCGGGCCATCGCGGCACCTGGCGGTGTTGCTCCTCCTTGAAGTAGCTGGGCTACGTCTGCGTCGTCGCGCCTTGCCAGGAACCACGCTGGCTCCGCGAGAAGCACATTGGACTTCCCAAGCAGGACACTAAGCATTCCGCGGGGCGGGGTGAGGGGCGACGCCCCTCGCCCCGCCCCGCAGAATGCTATTCGTAGCGGAGCGCCTCGATCGGGTCCAACCGCGACGCCTTGCGCGCCGGGTAGAAGCCGAAGAACACGCCGACCAGAGCCGCGAACCCGAACGCGAGACCGACCGAGCCGGCACCGACGATGGTCGGCCAGCCCGCGAGGCGGGAGAGCAGTCGACTGACCCCCATCCCGAGCGCGATCCCCATGCCGCCGCCGACCACGGACAGGATGACGGCCTCGAGCAGGAACTGGAGCAGGATGTGCCGCGCCTTGGCGCCGACCGCCAGGCGGACCCCGATCTCGCGGGTGCGCTCGGTGACCGAGACCAGCATGATGTTCATGATCCCGATGCCGCCGACCAGCAGCGAGATCGCGGCCACCGAGCCGAGCAGCAGCGACATGGTGCGCGAGCTCTCGGCGGCGCGCCCGGCGATCTCCTCCTGGGAGCGCATCATGAAGTCGCTCGGCTGGCCGGCCTGGATGCGGTGGCGCTGGCGCAGCAGCCCCTCGATCTCCTCCTGGGCTCTCGGCACCGCCTCGGAGGAGACGGCGGCGATGTAGATGATGCTGATCCGGGTCGTCCCCATGAGCCGCTTCATCACCGTCGTGTAGGGCGCCACGACCTGGTCGTCCTGGTCGGTGCCCATGGTCGTTCCGCCCTTGCGCTCGAGCACGCCGAGCACCCGGAAGGGCACGTTCTTGATCCGCACCACCTGGCCCACGGCGCGTCCATCCGGGAACAGCGCCTCGGCGACGGCGGCGCCGAGCACGCAGACCTTGGCCCCGGCGCGCACCTCGGCTTCGGTGAAGAACTCCCCCTGGCTGGTGTTCCAGGCCCGGATCAGGGGCCAGTCGACGTCGGCGCCGTAGACCGCCGTGCCCCAGTTGAGCCCTCCGGCGACCACCTGGCCCGCCGACCGGACCCCCGCCGAGACGTAGGCGACCGACGGGCATTCGCGCCGGATCGCCTCCACGTCGTCCTCGGTCAGGGTCGACTCGCCGCCGTGGATGCGGGCGCCCGACTGGGTGACGGCGCCCGGGAAGACCATGATGAAGTTCGTCCCGAGCGAGCCGATCGCCTCCTGGACTGACCGCGATGCGCCGGACGCGACTGCGACCATCGCGATCACGCACGCGACGCCGATGATGATCCCGAGCATGGTCAGCGTCGACCGCATCGGGTTGCGGAGGATCGCCTTCATGCCGACCTTTGCGATGCTGGCGACGCGCACGGCGGCGACTCTCACGCTCCACCTCCGGTCGGGCCCAGGCCCTCGGTGACGATGTCCTCGACGACCAGACCGTCACGCAGCACGACCCTGCGTCGGGCCCAGGCGGCGATGTCGGGCTCGTGGGTGATCAGGATGACCGTCTTGCCGTCCGCGTTGAGCTCGGTGAAGACGCCCATCACCTCCTGGGAGGTCGCCGTGTCGAGGTTGCCGGTCGGCTCGTCCGCAAGCAGGATCGGCGGGTCGGTGACCAGCGCCCTGGCAATGGCGACCCGCTGCTGCTGGCCACCGGAGAGCTGGGCCGGGTAGTGGTCCTCGCGGCCGTGGAGCCCGACCCGATCGAGCGCCGCGGCCGCCCGGCGCAGGCGCTCGGCGCCGCTCACGGCGCCGGTGCCGTAAATCAGCGGCAGCTCCACGTTTTCGAGCGCCGAGGTCCGGGCGAGCAGATTGAAGCTCTGGAAGACGAAGCCGATCCGCTCGTTGCGGATCTCGGCGCGGGCGTTGGCGTCGAGCGACGAGACGTCGGCGCCGCCGAGGCAATAGGTCCCCGAGGTCGGCCGGTCGAGGCATCCGAGGATGTTCATCAGGGTCGACTTCCCGGAACCCGACGCCCCCATGATGGCCACGAACTCGCCTGCCTCGATGGACAGGTCGACACCGGCCAGGGCACGCACCTCGACCTCGCCCATCCGGTAGACCTTGATGACGTCGGCGAGCTCGACGAGCGCCATCGCCTCGCCTAGAAGCCCCGCATCGGAGGCCGGCTACCGCCAGACGCCCGCGCGGTGGCGCGGCTGACGACCACCGGGTCACCCTCCCGGAGCCCGCCCGAGACGACCTCGGTGACCCGTCCGTCGGTGAGCCCTGTGCGGATCGGGACCGGCTGCAGCTTGCCGTCCGCTCCGAGCCGATACACGACCCGCGCAAGACCCGGCGGCTCCTGGGGGCCTGATTCCCCGTTCGTCCCCTGGGCCTGGCGACCGCCACCAGGCCGCTGGCCGCCGTGGGCTCCGGCGCCGCCGGCGCCCGGGTGTGCTCCCGCCGGCGCCCCGCCACCTCCCGGCGGTCGCGACCCGGCGGCCGCGCCGGAGGGTGCCGCGGCTTCCACCTCGCCCTCCTCGGTAGGACGGAACCGCAGCGCGGCATTCGCCACCCGGAGCACGTCGTGGACCGTCGCCACCTCGATCGTCACATCGGCCGTCATCTGCGGCCGCAGCCGTCCGTCGGGGTTGGCGACCTCGATGATCACCGGGTACGTGATGACATTCTGGTTGACGGTGGCGTTCAGCCGGACCTGGGTGATCGTGCCGCGGAACTCCTGCTCCGGGTAGGCATCGACGGTGAACCGGGCGACCTGACCGGTGCGGATCTGCCCAATGTCGGCCTGGTCGACGTCCGCCTGGACCTGCATGCGGGTCAGGTCCTGGGCGATAGTGAACAGGGTCGGCGCCTGGAAGGAGGCCGCGACGGTCTGGCCGACGTCGTACTGCCTCGAGACCACCACCCCGTCGATCGGCGACCGGATGGTCGTATAGCCGAGGTTGGTCTGAGCCTGCGAAAGAGCGGCCGTGCCCTGCTCGACCAGGGCCTTGGCGCCGTCGGCCGCCGCCTTGGCGGAGTCGTACTCCGCCTCGGAGGTGAGACCCGAGGCGAGCAGCCGCTCCTGGCGGTGGAGGGCGATCTCGGCGTTGCGCAGCTGGACCTGTCCCTGGACCAGGTCCGCGCGCCGCTGCTCCACCTGGGCCTCGAACGGCGTCGGGTCCAGCTCTGCCAGCAACTGGCCGGCCTGTCACTCGGGTGTTGAAGTCGGCGTACAGCGCCCGAATGATCCCGGACACCTGGCTGCCGACCTGGACCGTGGTGACCGCCGACAGCGAACCCGTGGCGGTCACGGTCATGGTGACATCGCCGCGGTCGACCGCGACCGTTCGGAACTGGGCCTCGTCAGACGTCTCCCGGCGGTGGGAGACGTACCTGAAGGCGATCGCGACCAGAGCGGCGATGACGATGAGGCCGAACAACCAGCGGAGAAGAGATGAGCGTCGCATGGCGGAGGGATTCTAGAGGATTTCGGGATGCGGCGTCACGGGGACGCCGCATCCCGAAATCCTCTACAGAGGGGGGCAGAGCCTGGCGTGCACAATTCGACGGGGTTTGTCGCAGGACCTGGGAGAGGTCGCGCGCAGTGGGCCTTCGAGCCGAGGAGCGCGGAAGCGTGTTGGCCAACGCGTCGAGCACTCAGCGGTGAGAAGGCGCCGTTGTGCCCGGCCCATCGCCGTTCGCGGCAGAGGTCTGGTCAAGAGCGCGGGCTAGGAGTGTGTAGCTCATAGATGGATGGTGGATTTCGGAGCGCCGTGAAGGGCCTGTTGAGGCGCATTCGAGGAGCAGTACTCCGAGTACGGGCCGAGGATGCAACGAAAACAGGGTTTCACGCCGCCCGAAAGACGCCGTGTACGCTATGGGCTACATACTCCTAGTCGCCGTCGAACAGGTCGAGCTGGTCCTCGTCGTCCTCGGCATCGCCGCCTGCTACGCCAGCCGGGTCGGCGCTCTCCCGATGGGCCTCGGCGTCTGCCCGGGTGAGGCGTTTGATGCGCCCAACCGGCTTCGGCGCGAGGCGGCGGCCCCGTGCGGTGACGCCGGTCAGCTCGAGGCCGACGAGGTCGTACACCGTGCCCGTGACCCGCTGCCGCTTGCGCGGCACGTAGTCGAGCTGGAGCACCTGGTCGGCCTCACCAGGGCACCAGCAGGTCGATGCGGCCCTTGCGGTCCTTGATCAGCTCGTACTCGCGGTCGCGGATGAACGCCTTGATGTGGACCCGCTTGCCGTAGGCGATGCGGTCCGCGTCCCGGTAGACGACGGTGAAAACGTGCCCTGCGTCAGAGTCGAACAGTCCGGCCCACAGCACCTTCTCTGCGATCAGCACCTTCGCCTCAGGGCCGATGATGCGGTAGCTGCCGTCGCGGCTGATGAGCAGGATCTTGTCGTACTCGCTGACGTTGAGCTGGAAGGCGTCGCCCTTGACCTCGGTGCCGAAGAATCCGGTCTCGGGGTCGTAGGCGACGCGAAGGTTCTGGCGCGCCACCGCGCGGACGTCCACCGCCTGGAACGCGGTCAGCTCGCTGCGGCGCGGGAAACGGTCGCCGTAGGTGTCGAGCAGGTGGCGAATGTAGGCGATCGTGGTCGCGGTCATGTCGCGGAGCTTGCGCTTGACGTCGCGGATGCCGGACTCGGTCTTCCTGATCTGCTCCCGGTTCTTGTCGATGTCGTACTGCGAGATGCGCCGGATCGGGATCTCCAGCAGGCGCTCGATGTCCTCGTCGGTGACCGCCCGGACGAGCAGCTCGGAGAACGGCTCGAGGCCGGCGTAGACCTCGTACTTGACCTCGTCCCGGGTTGTAGCGCTCTCGATACGCTTGTAGATGCGGTTCTCGATGAAGATGCGCTCCAGGGTCAGCCAGTGGCGCAGCCCTTCGAGCTTGGCGAGCTCGAGCTCGAGCTCTGCGCGAAGAACCTCGCGGAGCTGCTCGGCGAGCAGGCGCAGGATCTCGGACACCGTCAGCTCGACCGGCCGGCGATCCCTGATGAGCACGATGTTCGAGCTCACCGAGACCTCGCAGTCGGTGTGGGCATAGAGCTGCGGGATGACCTCGTCGGCGTAGATGCCCCGCGGGAGACCGATCTCGATCTCGACCCGATCCGTGGTGAAGTCGTCGATCGACGAGATCTTGACCTTGCCCTTCTGGGCGGCGCTCTCGATCGAAGCGATCAAGGACTCGGTCGTGGTCGAGAACGGGATCTCCCGGATCACGACCGTCTTCTCGTCCTTCTTCTCGATCCTCGAGCGCACCCTCACCTTGCCGCGCCCGTCGTCGTAGTCGCTGACGTCGACCAGACCGCCGGTGGGAAAGTCGGGGACCAGCTCGAACGGCCGGTTCTCGAACACCGCGATCTCGGCCTCGAGGAGCTCGACGAAGTTGTGCGGCAGGACGCGGGTCGACATCCCGACCGCGATGCCCTCGGCGCCGATCAGCAGCGCCACCGGGATCTTCGCCGGCAGCACGACGGGCTCCTCGTTGCGGCCGTCGTAGCTCGGCTGGAACTCGGTCAGCTCACGGTTGATCAGGGTCTCGCGGGCGAGGTCGGTGAGGCGGCACTCGATGTAGCGCGCGGCTGCGGCCGAGTGGCCGGTCACGATGTTGCCGAAGTTGCCCTGCTTCTCGATGAACAGGTCCTTGTTGGCGAGCACCACCAGCGCGTCCCCGATCGAAGCGTCGCCGTGCGGGTGGAGCTTCATCGTCTCCCCGATCACGTTCGCCACCTTGTGGAACGCACCGTCATCGATCTTGGCGAGGGTCGCGAGGATCCGCCGCTGCACCGGCTTGAGCCCGTCGCGGATGTCCGGGATCGCCCGGTCGACGATCACGTAGCTCGCGTACTCGAGGAAGTTCTGCCCCATCAGGGGCTCGACGTGGTCTCATCGACGGTCGCGATGTCTGCGATCAGGTTGTTGACGATGAACTCCTTACGCTCGGGAGTGTTCTTGCCCATGTAGAAGTCCAGGGCCTTCTTCACCTCGCCCATCGAGCGCACGGTCACCGGCACCAGGCGGTCGTCGTTGTCGATGAACTGCTTGAACTCGCGCGGGCTGATCTCGCCGAGCCCCTTGAAGCGGGTGATCTCGGCCCCTTTGACACGGGCCGCGGCCTCGTCGCGCTCGGCTTCCGTGTAGCAGTAGTGGGTTTCCTTCTTGTTGCGGACCCTGAACAGAGGCGTTTCGAGGATGAACACGTGCCCGGTGATGACCAGGTCCTCGAAGTAGCGCAGGAAGAACGTGAGCAGCAGGTTGCGGATGTGCATCCCGTCAACGTCCGCGTCGGTCGCGATCACCACCCGGTTGTAGCGCAGGCCCTCGAGACCATCCTCGATGCCGAGGGCGCGCATGATGTTGTACAGCTCCTCGTTCTTGTAGATCGCCTCGCGCCCGAGCCCGTGCGTGTTGAGCGGCTTGCCCTTGAGCGAGTAGATCGCCTGGGTCTGGACGTCGCGGGCCTGGATCATCGCCCCGCCGGCCGAGTCGCCTTCGGTCAGGAACAGGGTTGTTTCGTCCCGGCGCGCACCCTTGGCGTCGTCGCAGTGCACCTTGCAGTCGATCAGCTTCGGGATCCGGATCGCGACCTTTCTGGCGCGCTCGCGGGCCTCCTTCTTGATCGACGCCAGCTCCTTGCGCACGCGCTCGTTGTTGCGCACCTTGTCGAGCAGCGCGCCGGCGGCTTCCGGGTTCTTGTGCAGCCACAGCACGACCTGCTCGCGGACGTCGTTGACGATCCACGAGCGGACCTCGGTCGAGCCCAGCTTGTTCTTGGTCTGGCTCTCGAACACCGGATCCTGGAGCTTGATCGCGACCGCACCGATGAAGCCGTCGCGTACATCCTCGCCGGAGAACGCGTGCTTGGCGAACTCGTTGACGCCCTTGAGCACGCCCTCGCGGAAGGCGCTCTGGTGGGTCCCGCCGTCGTTGGTGTACTGGCCGTTGACGAAGCTGAAGTAGGTCTCGCCGTAGGCGTGGGTGTGGGTGAACGCGAACTCGAGCCGTTCGAGGCGGAAGTGCGCGATCTCGTACAGGCTGCCCTCTTCGCCGAGCTCCTCGGCGAGGAGGTCCGCGAGGCCGTTGCGGCTGATGAACTTGTGGCCGTTGTACTCGAGGGTCAGGCCGCTGTTCAGGTAGCAGTAGTAGCGCAGCCGGTGCTCGATGTAGTCCTCGCGCCAGTCGTAGGTCTTGAAGATCTCGGCGTCCGGAACGAAGCGGATGAAGGTCCCGTTCGGGGCCTTGCGGTCCTTGCCGTCCTCCTCGAGGAGCATCCTGCCCTGACGGAAGGCGGCGCGCTTGAAGGCGCCGTCGCGATAGCTGATCACCTCGAAGTCGGAGGACAGCGCGTTGACCGCCTTGTTGCCGACGCCGTTGAGCCCGACCGAAAACTGGAACACGTCGTCGTTGTACTTGCCGCCGGTGTTGATCTTGGAAACACAGTCGACGACCTTGCCGAGCGGGATGCCGCGGCCGAAGTCCCGCACCGAGATCTCGCTGCCGTCGCGGCGGATCTCGACCCGCCGACCATGCCCCATGATGAACTCGTCGACCGAGTTGTCGACGACCTCCTTGAGCATGACGTAGATGCCGTCCGCCGGGTTGGAACCGTCGCCGATGCGGCCGATGTACATCCCCGTGCGCAGCCGGATATGCTCCAGCGCGTCCAGGGTCTTGATCGCCTCTTCGTCGTACTCGATTCGCTGACGCGCCATCGACGCGGGATCCTCGCTTGGCCGGGAGTGAGCGGGAGAAGCCCGCCCGGGGCGCCATCAGGATAGCACCGAGCAGCCCGCCGGCCATGGGCCCTTGACGGCTGCCAGGATGTCGAGGCGCTGCCGGGGGCCCCTGCTCTGCGGGCTGCTATGGATGAGCCGTGCTCATCCCCTTCCCCTAGAGCCCCGGCCGGGCGCCAAGGGCTCCTCGTGATGCGCTGCGCGCATGGGCGGTTGCTCAGGGGACGGGGGTGGCCGGCTTCGGGCTCAGCGACACGCTCGTCTCCGCCGGTGTGATCGGTGCCCACAGCAGGGAGGCGCTGAGGGACTCAAGCTCGCTCGGATTGTTCCCCCGCTCCGGACGGGTCCGAGCTACAATCCGTGCGCTCCGCGGAGCCGGAAATCCCACGCTTCCGATCCGCGTTGAGGCACGCGAGGGAGCCGAAAGGAGCGCCACATGGGCGTCGCCAAACGCATCTTCCTGTTCTTCGCAGTCAACCTGCTGATTCTGGTCACGATCAGCCTCACCATGAGCCTGTTCGGTCTGCAACCCTATCTCACCGCTCAAGGCATCGACTACCGCTCGCTGATGGTGTTCTGTGTGCTCTGGGGCATGGGTGCCTCGCTGATCTCGCTCGCGCTGTCCCGCAAGATGGCGAAGTGGACCATGGGCGTAAAGGTGATCGACCCGAACACCACCGATCCGGCCGCTCGGCAGCTGGTCGCGGACGTTCACAACCTGGCGCGCGCCGCCGGACTCCCGAAGATGCCCGAGGTCGGGATCTACGAGTCACCGGAGGTCAACGCCTTCGCCACCGGTCCGACCCGCGCCCGCGCCCTGGTCGCGGTGTCGACCGGCATCCTTCGCCGCATGGACCGCCGCGAGCTCGAAGGCGTGCTCGGCCATGAGATCACCCACGTCGCCAACGGTGACATGGTCACGATGACCCTGATCCAGGGCGTCATCAACGCCTTCGTGATGTTCTTCGCACGGGTCATCGCCTTCGCCGTGGCCCAGTTCCTGCGCCGCGACGACAGCGGCCCGTCGTTCATGATCCAGTGGATGCTGACGATGGTGCTCGAAATCGCACTCTCGGTCCTCGGCTTCATCGTAGTGGCGTTCTTTTCGCGGATTCGCGAGTTCAGGGCCGACGCCGGAGGGGCCCGGCTCGCCGGCCGAGACAGCATGGTGTCGGCGCTCGAGGCCCTCAAGCGCACCACCGGTCTGGTCGACAACCGCAAGGAGGCCCTCGCCACCCTCAAGATCGCCGGCGGCAAGGGGCGCGGCCTGCGCATGCTGTTCGCCACCCACCCCCCGCTTGACGAGCGCATCGCCCGCCTGCGCGACGCCGCCTGAAGCTGTCGTGGACTCGCGGGCCCGGCGCCGTGCGGGCCCGCGTTTCGTCACCTAGGGAGCGCCATGCCGCCTCTGCTCATCGTCAAGACCGGCCGTGCAGACTCGATCGTGTCTGCACGCCTCGGCGACTTCGAGGACTGGATCGCGGACGGCCTCGGTCCCGGATCGCCGCCGATCGAGGTCTGCAACGTTCAGGAGGGCGGCCGGCTCCCCGCTCCGCGCGCGCTGGCGGGAGCGATCGTCACCGGCTCCTCCGCGATGGTCACCTCGCGCGAACCGTGGAGCGAGCGGACGGCCAACTGGCTTGCCGACGCGGTTTCTTTTGGGTTGCCGGTGCTCGGGATCTGCTACGGCCACCAGCTCCTGGCCCACGCGCTCGGCGGCCGAGTGGCAGCCAACCCGCGCGGCCGCGAGGTCGGCACCGTAGGGCTTACCTTCTCTCCGGCCGCCGCCACCGACCCGCTGCTCAACGGAAGCCCTTCACCGACCCCGGTCCAGACCACGCACGTCGAGAGCGTCGTCGCGCTGCCGCGCGGGGTAGCGGCGCTGGCCTCGAGCGTACTTGACCCGAACCACGCCTTTCGGGTCGGGTCTTCCTGGGGCGTCCAGTTCCACCCCGAGTTCAGCCCCGAGGTGATGCGGGCCTACCTCGAGGCGCGCCGCGAGCGGCTCGCGAACGAGGGACTCGACGTCGAACGCCTGCTCGCCGAGATCGTGCCTTCGAGGCTCGGCACCCAGGTCCTGCGCCGTTTCGCGGATCTCGCCGCAGGCTAGGCGAGAACCATGATCTCGTCCGGGTCGAGGCCGGGGACGGGGTCGCGCCGCAGAGACTCCGCCAGCTCCGCCGCGTCGAGCTCCACCTCGAGGTGTAGAGAGGGCGCCACCAACCGGCGCAGCCAACCCCCGCGCCGCGCGAGCAGGGCCTCCAGATCCTGGCTCACCGGTGCAATCATCTCAACCGGCTGATAGACCCAGGTCGCCGGCGGCGCGCCGTTGCGGCCCACCTTGATGCAGCCCCGCTCCGCCGCCCAGCTCGACACCGCTGGAGGGACTCCGCGCAGTGCGCGGGTCACCGCCGAGACCTCTGACTGGTGGGTCTCGCACAGGTAGCGGTAGCCGAAGCGCTCGTAGAAAACTGCCAGATGGAGGTGCCGCGGAACGTTGATCACCCCGGCCCGGTTGAGCCTTCTGGCCATGAGCAGGATCATGTTGTGCACAACCCGACCGATGCCGAGACCCGGATGAAGCTGGCCCGGAAGCTGCGGACGTTGCTTGCTGAAGCTCGCTCGCGGGTTCTGCAGACACAGCCAGTCGACAACCAGGACGTCGAACGGGCGCGCGGTCGCC
Source organism: uncultured Acidobacteriota bacterium (assembly GCA_963814875.1). Taxonomy (GTDB): domain Bacteria; phylum Acidobacteriota; class Thermoanaerobaculia; order Thermoanaerobaculales; family Sulfomarinibacteraceae; genus CAVSIS01. Next base: position 114,522 of record CAWFFJ010000021.1, on the reverse strand, counting down.
TCGTCGCCGGTGATCGCCGCCTCCCGCACGCGCCGCAGCTGGATGACCAGGTCGATCAGGCGGTGGTCATCGTGCTCCCGTCCACCGACGACGACCTGGAGGCGGTGCCGCCCGGCGTCGTCGAAACTGATCGCGACCTCGGCGCCGTCGAACCCGGCCCGTTGGATCGCGGCCGTGACGCCGTAGGCGTCGAGAGCGCGCTCGATGCCGGTGCGGCTGTAGAAGCCGGCGAAGCACCCCGGTCGCGCGCCCTCCGCCGCAGGAGAGGCGGGCAGCAGCTCCGCGATCAGGTCTGGGCCCTCGTCACCTACCAGCTCCAACGTGCTCAGGCTGCGCGCGATCCGCTCGTAGCGCCGGTCGATACTCACACGCCCAGTCTACGACGCCTCGACCCCGACCCGCACGCAACGCTGGCCATCTCGCTGCGCACACCGCATCGCCTGCCGTCAGATCGCTTTGGACGTAGCCGAAGCAGACGACCTCCTGTGCTCTGAGCAGGCGCCGATGGGCTGTCCACCGCCCTTGCCACCTCACCCCACCCACAATCTGCCTCCAAGATCGGCGCAGCCGATTTAGGAGGCGCGTACCGTAGAGCCCCCGACCGCGGTCACACGATTCAAGGACGGTCGCCCGGCTCTGCGGCACGCGCTGCTACGGCACCCGGCGCACCACGAACAGGGGGCCCGTGCGCCACTGCGACGGCAGCTCTACGATCTCTTCGGAGACGGTCTCGCCCGCGTCGTCGACGACCGTCAGCTCCACCCAGCCTGCCGTCCCCGGCAGGGCCAGGCGCACCGCCTGGCAGGTTGCCGGAAGCGTCGACCAGGTCCGCAGGTCGCCGTCGCCGGCGAGGTCTCCGGCACCGAGGCGCGACTCGAGGCTCGCCTCGGCAAGCTCGGTCATGTCGGTCAGAACCACCGCGGGATGAACCTCCCCCGTGTCGGTCGCAACCACCCCGACCTCGCCCGTATCCCAGGCCGAGGCGACAAAGCGCAGGCGCGACGTCGGTGCGCCGTCCGGGCCCGGAGCGTCGACCACGACCTTGTCCGGCCCGGCGCCGAGCAACAGCAGGACGACCAGCTCCCGCGGCCCCCCTTCCGGCGTCGAGCCCTCCGGCCCGGGCAGCAGGAGAAGGCCCGATGCGAGGTCCGGCAGGCCGCCGAGGCGGGCCAGCTCGGCGAGCAGGAACGGTTGATCGGGTTTCGCGCGCACAGCTTCGGCAAGGGCTCCTCGCGCCTCTTCGACGCGACCGACCCGGGCGAGGGCGAGGGCTGCGGTCCAGCGGCTGAAGGCAAAGGCGCACGGCGCACAATCGGACGACCGGATTCCGGCCAGGACGCGCTCGGCGTCGTGGGCGGCATGCTTCTCGTCCTGTCGCGCCAAGGAGTCCAGCATCACGACGGTGGCGAGCCACACCCGCTCGAACGACTCGCCACGGAAAAAATTCTGAGGCGCTGTCGGTTCGCCGGCACCGTTGTCGAGCCAATCCAGACCCCGCAACGCGACCTCCCGGCTGCGCTGGTAGTCGCCCAGCTCGAGCCGGATCATCGACTCCTCCATCGTGGCGAGAACAGCGTCGCGGTCGGCCACGGGGAGGACGTCGAGCACGGTCAGCGCGGCCTCGGGGCTCTGGCCGTAGTAGCTCGCGGTGAGCCACGGGAAGGTCGTCGACGCGCAGCCCGCCGCCACGCTCGCCAGCAACCCAGCGACGATCAGCCTGATACCGGTCCTCCGTTCGAGCGTCATGACCAGTCCCCTTTGAACCGCACCACAGTGATCGTACCGCTGTCTCTCGATCCAAGCACGGCCGAAGCCAGAGGACCGCCCCCTCCCGGACCCCGGCACTTCGAGGCACCCTGCCCCACCGCCCTTCGCAGAGCACACCTCGCCGACGAAACACTCCCGCGCCCTGACTCTCGATGCCTCAGCGATGGTAGGATTCGGGCCGAACGGTGAGGGACGCTACCGTGCCGGATGCCGCGCCGACGCCTTCGATGACGCCGCTGTTCGTCGATCTCGACGGATCGCTGATCGCGTCCGACGCCCTGGTCGAGTCGTACTTCGCCGGGTTCGGCCGCGGAGTGTCCCTCGCGGTCCTGCGCAACCTCCCGGCGGGCCGCGCTGCGGTCAAGGCCGCGGTAGCTGAGGTCGGGGCACCGGACCCGTCGCTGCTGCCCTACCGCGACGACGTGCTCGCGTTTCTGCGCGAGGAGCACGCCCGAGGGCGCCCGCTCGTGCTCGCCACAGCCGCCACGGCCGCGGTCGCCCACGAGGTCGCGCAGCACCTCGGCCTTTTCAGCGACGTGCTCGCCAGCGACCGCCGGACCAATCTCAAAGGACGGAGCAAGCTCGAGGCGATCCGCGGCCTGTGCACCGCCCGCGGCTGGACCCAGTTCGCCTACCTGGGCGACTCGAGGGCGGATCTCCCCGTGTGGCGGGAAGCCGTCGAGGCCTACGCGGTCGCCCCCGGACGCCGCGTGCGCGCGACACTCGAGCGCGACGGGAAGCTGGTGCGGTCGTTCTCACGGCCCGCCATTCGGCCCGCAGCGCTGCTCGCCGAGCTACGACCGCACCACTGGCTCAAGAACGGCCTCCTGCTGCTGCCGGTCCTGCTCGCCCACCGGATCACGGATCTCGCCCTGATCGCCGAGGTCGCTCGCGCCATCGTGGCGTTCTCCCTTGCGGCCTCCGCGGTCTATGTCCTCAACGACCTCGTCGACATCGACGCCGACCGCCGTCATCCCGTCAAGCGGCGTCGACCCTTCGCCGCCGCAACCCTTCCGCTCGCCTCCGGGCCCGTGATCGCGGCGGTCCTGGTCGCGGCGGCGTTTACCTTCTCGTGGCTGACCCTTCCGCGCCCCTTCACCGCCGTGCTCGCGCTCTACCTCGGCGCGACCACCGCCTACTCTCTCGCCCTCAAACGGATCCCGATCCTCGACGTGATCACTCTCGCCGGCCTCTACTCCCTGCGCATCTTCGCCGGAGGCGCGGCGACCGCCGTCCCGGTATCGGAGTGGCTGCTGGTGTTCTCGATCTTCATCTTCACCTCGCTCGCCCTGTGCAAGCGGTACTCGGAGCTCGCGCGGCTTGCGGGCGCCTCCGGCGAGTACGCCCACGGTCGCGGCTATACGGTCACCGATGTCGGGCTGGTCGCATCCGCGGGCCAGACCAGCGGCCTGCTCGCGGTCCTGGTGCTCGCGCTGTACCTCTCGAGCCCGCAGGTGCAGGTGCTCTACCACCACGCCGTCTTTCTGTGGGCGCTGATCCCCCTCGCGATGTACTGGGTCCTTCGCCTGTGGCTGCTCGCCCGCCGCGGAGTCGTGCTCGAGGACCCGCTCCTCTTCGCGATCACCGATCGGGCCAGCCTGGCCGTCTGCGCGGTCGCTGGCGGCATCATGCTGGCGGCGGCCTAGGGGCGCGGGGTGGTCCAGGCGCATCCCGGGACGACCGTCGAGCTGAGCGGCTGGGGCAACCTGCCGCGCGAGCGCTGCCGAGTGGCCCGTCCCGACTCGCGGTCGCGGCTCACGCCGATGATCGCTGACGAGACCGGCGCTTCACTCATCCCGCGCGGGCTCGGCCGTGCCTACGGCGACTCCGCACTGAACCAGCGCGGCCTCGTGGTCGACCTCACGCGCCTCGACGCCCTGATCGACTTCGATCCCGGATCGGGCGTTCTCTCGTGCCAGGGCGGGGTGAGCCTGGGCGACATTCTCGACACCTTCGTCCCGCGCGGATGGACGCTACCGGTCATGCCCGGCACCCGCTTCGTCACCGTCGGCGGCGCCATCGCGGCCGACGTGCACGGCAAGAACCACCACCAGGTCGGTTCCTTCGCGAGCTGCCTGGTCGACCTCGACCTGATGCTTGCCTCGGGCGAAGCCTTGCGCTGCTCGCGCGACAGCGAGCCCGAGGCCTTCTGGGCGACGGTAGGCGGCATGGGCCTGACCGGGATCGTGACCGCGGCTCGGATCCGGCTCAAGCCGATCGAGACGGCCTACTGCCGAGTCACCGAGCTGCGCACCCGGGACCTCGACGAGACCCTCGAGCGCTTCGAAAGTACCGCCAACGCTTCTCCGTACTCCGTGGCCTGGGTGGACTGCCTGGCACAGGGACGCTCCCTCGGCCGCTCGGTGCTCATGTTCGGCGACGAGGCGACCCTCGAGGAGCTGCCGGCACGCGCCAAGGCGCAGCCGCTTCGCCCGCCCCGTGGTCTCGCCCTCTCAATCCCCTTCCAGTTGCCGTCAATCACTCTCAATCCTCTGACAGTCAGGGCGTTCAACACCGCGTACTACGCCACCCACGGGACTGGGACGAAGATCGTCGATGCACGGTCCTTCTTCCACCCTCTCGACGGGATCGCCGACTGGAACCGCGTCTACGGCCGCCGCGGCTTCGTCCAGTACCAGGCTCTGCTGCCCCCGGCGACATCCCGCCGCGGCCTGGTCGAGCTGCTCGGCGCCATCTCCGAGGCGCGGGCGGCCTCGTTCCTGTCGGTGCTCAAGACAACGGGACCGGCAAGCGGCGGGATGCTCTCCTACCTCGAGCCCGGGCACACCCTCGCGCTCGACCTGCCCAACACCGGAGAGCCGCTTCGCCGGTTCGCGCGCCGACTGGACGAGATCCTGCTCCGCCACGGTGGACGGCTCTACCTCGCCAAGGATGCGCTCACGACCGCCGAGGCCTTTGCCGCCATGTACCCCACGTTGTCCGCGTTCCGTTCCGTCAAGGCCCGCCTCGACCCGAACCACCGCTTCATATCGTCCCAGGCCCGGCGCCTCGGGATCGTGGAGGAGCCATGAGCGAAACGGTCCTCGTCCTCGGCGCCACCTCAGGCATCGCTCGCGCCCTGTGCCGCCTACTGGCCGCCCGCGGCGACCGGCTCATCCTCGCCGCGCGGGACGTTGAGGCGCTCGCGACGCTCGCCGCGGACCTCTCGACCCGCAGCGGGACGACAACCGAGTCGCTCGCCTTCGACGCCCTCGACCCGGACACCCACCCAGCGTTCCTCGCGCGCTGCCTGGAGGCGGCGGGGGATGCGCTCGACGGCGTCGTGCTGTGCTTCGGCACCCTTCCCGACCAGGAACTCGCGTACCGTGAGCCGGACGCTGCGCGGGCCGCCCTCGAGGTCAACCTGGTCGCCCCGGTGGTGCTGCTCGACCTCGCAGCGGCTCACCTCGAGGAGCAGGGGCACGGCTGGATCGCGGCCGTCTCCTCGGTCGCGGGAGACCGCGGCCGGCAGTCGAACTTCATCTATGGCAGCGCCAAAGCAGGCCTGTCGGCGTACCTGTCTGGGCTGCGCAACCGGCTCGCCCCGAAAGGCGTCCACGTCCTTACCGTCAAGCCCGGCTTCGTCGACACCGCCATGACCCAGGGTGTGGTCGACCCGCGCTCTCCCCTGCTCGCCTCGCCCGAGAAGGTCGCGCGGGACATCGAGCGGGCCATCCGGCGCCACCGCAACGTGCTCTACACACCCTGGTTCTGGCGCTTCATCATGCTCGTCATCCGCACCATCCCTGAGCCGATCTTCAAGCGGATGAAGCTCTAGGTCAGTCCCGCGGCCGAGCCGCCTTGGCCTCGAGCTCTGCCCAGCGCTGGTAGAGCGCATCCACCCGTTCCTGCGCGTGCCGGTGGGTCTCGAACGCCTCGTGGACCGCCTCGGGGTTGCTCGCGATCGCCGGATCGGCGAGCCGTGCGGCAGCGGTCTCGAGCTCCGTTTCGGCCTCGAGGATCGTCGCCTCCATCGCGGCGTACTCGGACCTCTCTCTGTACGAGAGCCCTGCCTTGGGCTTCGGCGCCGCCGACCTTCGCGGCGTGGCGGACGTCGGCTCCGGCCGCGCCTCCGCCTCCCGCGCTGCGAGTGCCTGCTGCCACTGGTGCGTGTCGGCGTACACGTCGATGCCGCCGCGGCCGTCCAATCCCAGCAGCGTTGTGCACACCGTGTCCAACAGCATGCGGTCGTGGGTCACCATGACCACCGCGGCGGAGGACTCGAGCAGGCTCTCCTCGAGCACCTCCAGGGTCTGGATGTCGAGGTCGTTGGTGGGCTCGTCGAGGAGCAACACGTCGGCGGGCAGCAACATCATCCGGGCGACGTGGACACGGGCGCGCTCGCCGCCGGAGAGCTCGCCCACCGGCAGCTCGAGCTGGTCGGCGCGGAAGCCGAAGCGCTGCGCCCAGGTCACCACGTGGGTCAGACGGTCGCGGTAGACCACCGAGTCCGACGAGCCGGCCAACGCCCGCCGTAGCGGCTGCTCCGGCTCGAGGTGCTCCCGTGTCTGGTCGAAGTACACCGCCTGAAGGTGCTCGGCGGTGCGGATGGAACCCGCGTCCTGCTCGCGCTCGCCGGCGAGAATCTTGAGCAACGTCGTCTTGCCGCTGCCGTTGGGACCTACCACCCCGACCCGCCGGCCCGGGCTCAGCAACAGGTCGAGGTCCGCAAACAGCTGGCGTCCGCCCACGCTCGCGCCGAGCCCCTTCGCTTCCAAGAGCCGTTTGGTCCTGCGCCCCGAGCCGACCAGCTCGAGCCCGATCGGGTCCGTCGGCCGGCGCTGGTCCAGGTCGGCGAGCTCGTCCTGGAGCCGCTCGGCCCGCTCGATCCGCGACTGCGCCTTGGTCGTGCGGGCCTTGGGTCCGCGGGAGAGCCACTCAAGCTCGCGCCGGGCCCGGTTGGCCAGGTTCTCCCGGTAGCGGTCGCGCGCTCGAAGGTAGGCCTCGCGCTGCTCGAGGAAGTCACGATACGGCCCGTCCACCGCCAGGACCCCACCGGGATAGGCCGGTGACACGTCGAGCATCCGGCTTGCGACCTCGCCAAGGAACGCGCGGTCGTGGCTGATCACCGCGTAGGTCAGTCGGCTCGACAGGAGCAGCTTTTCGAGCCACAGGATGCCCTCGAGGTCGAGGTGGTTGGTGGGCTCGTCGAGCAGCAGGACCTCGGGATCGCGGGCCAGTGCAGCGGCGACGGCAAGCCGTTTCCGCCATCCCCCGGACAACTCCCCGGCCGGTTGTTCGAGCGCGGTGAATCCGGTTCGGTCGAGCAGGATCCTCACCCGGACCTCGCGATCGACCGGTGCTTCGACCCGGTTCGGCTCGGTCGCCTCCTCGGCCGCCCGCAGCACGACATCGAGCACGCTCGCGGCGGGATCGAGCGCCTCCTCCTGAGGAACGTACCCCACCCGCAGCGCGCGCCGGCAAATCACCGTGCCTTGATCTGGCGTCCCCAGGCCTGCGAGGATCTCGAGCAGCGTGGTCTTGCCGGCACCGTTGGGTCCGATCACACCGACCCGATCGCCCTCTGCGATCACCAGATCGACGCCCTCGAACAGGGTCCGACTGCCGTACGACTTGGAGATCCCGGAAGCGTTGATCAGAGGTGTCGCCATGCAAGCGAAGAGTATAGACAAACGCCTCCGCGTTGAGGTTGACGATCGCCCACCTCGCTCCGGGACCTGCGAGTGCACTACCATGAACCTGAAGGCTCAGTACAACGAGCGGCCTGAAAGCTGGTTTCGAATCAGTGGTCCGGCACGCGCAACCAGGTCATCGGAGCTGGCCGAGGAAGGCGATGAAACCGCAGCAACTCCCATTGATCGTGCTCGGTGGTACTGACCACATTCCGCCGGTGATGCCTCGAGAGTCGGGGAATCAACACCCGCTGTCCGGCTACAAGGGAGCCGACATCTTGGTCGTGGGGACTTCCCTGGTCGAGGTCGTGCTTGACCGTGCCCGCAATTCCGGCTGCTTCGCCCCGGTGTACCTCGCGGGACCCGAGCGTGTCTACCGCCATCTCGTCGGCTCAGCGATTCTGGTTGACACCGACGGCCCGTTCGGGCACAACATCCAGAGCGCTCTGGAGACAGTCCGCCCAAACCACCCGGCGTCGCCGGTCGCCTTCTTGACGTGCGATGTCGTGCCCGAGGTCGCAACGCTCAAGCGCCTGCTGGCCCTCTACTTTGAGCACGCGCCGTGTGATCTCTGGGCGCCCATGGTTCGGGTCCAGCAGGATGATCGAGCCATGGGGGCATCGGCCTGGAAGCCGAGGTACCGGATCGTGCCTCAAGTGGGCGAGCCTGCGGTGGAAGCACTGCCGGGACACCTCGTCGTGATCGACCCCGACGCGTTGTCCCTCGACCTCGCCTACAAGATCTTCCAGATCGCGTACGCGACCCGCAACCAGCCGATCGACCGCCGTCGCAACGTGATGTTGCGCAGGCTGGTGTTGGGCTTGCTTGCTGCAGACCTGCGCAGCCTTTCGAGCTTTCGTCCGCCGACCCTCACCTGGACCCTCATCCGTGCGGGGATTGCGGCGGCGGGCGAGCTTCGGAAAGGGACGATCACGTGCTCCCGGCTCGAGGATGCGCTGCGCATCCTGTTCGTCAGGAGACAGCACCGCAAGCAGTTTCCCGAGCGCAGGGCGGTAGTGCCGATCGTCGACGACCTCTCCATCGCGATGGACATCGACACCGAGGAGGAGGCGCACGAGCTCAGTGCACGGCTCAGCTGCGGCTCGGGTTACCCACCCGCCTGAAGTCGATGAAACCGCGCTCCACATCAGTGCGGATGAGCTGCACCTGAACGCGTTGGCCCACGTCAAGGCCGGATGAGCCATGGACCAGCTTCCCTTCCGCGGGCGGTTTGAAGATGCGAACCCACGTGCCCTTGGCCGAGGCGCCAGTGACGATCGCGTCGAACCGCTCTCGGACGTGCGATGAAAGCAGCAGCGCCGCCGCGGACTTGGCGACCTGACGCTCGACCTTGTTGGCGGCGTCCTCCTGGACAGTGCAGTGGGTGGCGAGCGCGCCAAGCTCGTCGGCGCTGTAGGGAGGCGGCGCCCCGGCCAACGCTGCCTTGACCAGGCGCTGGGTGACCAGGTCTGGGAAGCGGCGGTTGGGCGCGGTCGAGTGGGTGTAGTCCCTGACCGCCAGGCCGAAGTGACCGGGCGCTTCCTGCCCCGGCAGCTCGACAACGTACTCTCCCGACCCGAGCAGCTTGACCACGGCCAGCGACAGGTCGGGAAAGCCGACCGGGTCCGCGGCCTGACGCCTCGCCAGGTAGAGCGCCAGGGAACGCGCATCGGGCGCGGCGGGGAGCCGCTCGCCAACCTGTGCGGCGAGCTCGACGATCCGCTCCCAACGTTTCGGTTTCCGCACTACACGGCGCAACGAAGGGACGCCACGGGCCTCCAGAAAGCGCGCGGTGGCGCCGTTGGCCGCGATCATGAAGTCCTCGATGAGCTCCTTGGCGCGGTTCTTCTCCTCGGCAGCAAGGTCGTGGATCTGGTCTGCGTCGAACACCGCCCGCGCCTCGAGAGTTTGCAGGTCGAGGGCACCGTGCTCGTGCCGGAGCGTCTTGAGCAGCTGCGCCACCGAGTCCTGGAGCCGCAGGTTGGCCTCGAGGCCGGGGACTGCTGCGACTGCCTCCGGCATCGGTCCAGTGCCGTCCAGCCAGGCCGCGACGCCGTTGTAGGAGAGCTTGGCGTGGTTGTGGACGAGCGCCTGGTAGAGGTCGGTCCCATCCAGGGAGCCGTCCTCCCTGACGATCATCTCGACGACGACAGCCGGTCGGTCCTGTCGGTCGGCAAGCGAGCTGAGGTCGGTGGACAACCGCTCGGGCAGCATGGGAAAGATCTCAGCCGCCGTGTAAACCGAGGTCGTGTTGGTCTGTGCATGAGCGTCGACGGCCGATCCCCGTGCCACCAGGGCGGCCACATCCGCAACTGCCACCAGCACCTTCACCGCGCCGCCCGGCAGGGTCTGCGCCAGGGTGAGCTGGTCGAGGTCGCGCGAGTCGTCGTTGTCGATCGAGGCCCAGGTCAAGTGACGCAGGTCCCGCGCCGCGGCCGCGGGCGGAGGTCCCATCGTCGCCAGCTCGGCCATCACCGCTGGGGGAAAGTCGGGCTCCAGGCCGCGGTCGAGCATTGCACGATGCGCGATCCGGCGAAGCGTGGCGCGGTTGGTGTGGTCGCTGTTTGTCATCACCCGACTATATCAATGAGCGAGTGTCGATGCGACGCTCCTTCAACGCGATAGGCTGTCGCTACTCTTTCAAGCCAGGCACCGGCGGTGCCCCTCGATCATCATGTTGGGCCTCAGCAGCTGCGGCCATCAGGCCGTGTCACCAGCCGATGCCGTAGTCCTCGCCGAAGTTGCTCGACCCGCCCCACATGGTGCCGTGCTCGCTGTCGAACAGGATCGCGTTGATCGGGCCCGACGTCCTGTCGGCGAAGACCATGCTGTAGCCCATGTCGTGGAGCTCGCTCACGACCCACGGCGGAACGTCGTTCCTGAGCAGGACCTTGCCGGGGATCGACTCGTGCGCGCCGAACGAGCTGTGCATCTGGTAGCTGTTGAAGTTGGCCGCCTCGGTCGCCTCCTGCACCGTCATCCCGAACTCGACGACGTCGAGGAAGAGCTGGAGGAGGTTCTGGTCCTGGGTGTCGCCGCCCTGGACCGCGAACGACAGGAACGGCTTGCCTGCCTTGAGCGCGAGGCGTGGGAGTGAGCGTGACCCGCGGGCGCTGACCCGGCTCGACGACGTTGTAGGGGTTCTCCGCCGGGTCAAGGACGAAGGACTGCATGCGCTGGCTCAGGCCGATGCCGGTCCGGCCGGCGATCACCGCCGGGATCCACCCGCCGCTCGGCGTGACCGATACCACCCAGCCCTCGGAGTCTGCGGCCTCCACCGAGGTTGTGCCGGCGGTGAATGTCTCGCGAAAGCGTGCGAGGTCCTCCGGGCCGAGCGACGCCTCGAGCACCCGGTTGCGCGCGTCGGGCGGTTCGGCTGCCGCCGCCTTCCAGCCAGCGAGCAGTCCTTTGAACGGGTTCGTCTCCGCCCTGGAAGGGGTAAGGGTCGCCCGGAGCGATACCCGGGTTGGCGTGGGCAGGTTCGATGAGCTTGGCCCGCTCGGCCGCGTACGCCTTCGAGAGGAGCCCCGCGACCGGTTCCTCGGGCGGGACGTACGGATCGCCGTAGTAGAAGTCGCGGTCGGCGAAGGCCAGGCTCATCGCCTGGTAGACCGTATTGATGTAGCGGGAGGAGTTGTACCCCATGGACCTGAGGTCGAAGCCCTCGAGGATGTTGAGCGCCTGGAGCATGGCCGGCCCTTGGGTCCAGACGGTGAGCTTGTAGACGTCGATCCCGCGGTAGCTGGTGGTGACCGGTTGCTCGATCTTCACCTGCCAGCTCGCGAGATCGCGGGTCGTGATGAGGCCGCCCTGCTCCTGGGTACTGCGCGCGATCTCCGCCGCGATGTCGCCCTTGTAGAAGCGGTCATAGGCCGCGTAGATCGCCTCCTTGCGGGACTTGCCAGCCTTCAGCGCCGCCTGCTCGGTGGCCACGAGCTTGCGCAGCGTGGCGGCGAGGTCGGGCTGGCGGAAGATCTCGCCCGGCTCCGGCCCCTCGAGGTGGGTGCCGGTGACGCCTTCCGCGGCACGGTCGTGCGCGGGTGTCGGCCCACCGCCGTTCTGCTCGGCGCCAGCCGCGGCGCCGTTCCCGGCTTCGCGATCCGTCCTGTGGACCAGGAACAGGTCGCGGGAGTACGGCCACTTCTGGATCCACGCCTTCTGACGCTCGATCGTATTCGCGGCCTGGGCTTCGATCGGGTAGCCGTCGGCCATGTCGATGGCCGGTTGGAGCACTTCCGCGAGCGAGAGCCTGCCGTACTCGGCGAGCATCACCAGGATGCCGCCCGGCGTGCCGGGCGTCACCGCCGCGAGCGGGCCGTACTCGGGCGGGTAGCTCATCCCCTGGCTCCTGAACAGCTCGGGGGTTGCGCCGGTGGGCGCAACGCCCAGGGCATCGATGCCGATCACCTTGCCGGTCTTCGGGTTGTAAATGAGCGCCTGGGTCTCGCCGCCCCACCCGAGCGTGTCCCACATCGTGCAGCCCGCTGCGATCATCGCCACCGCCGCGTCGACGGCGTTGCCGCCCTCCTGGAAGATCATCGCTCCGGCGGTGGCTGAGAGCGGCTTGCCGGTGATCGCCAACCACCGCTTCGCGTGCAGCGGCGGCTTTTCGGTCCGGATCTGTGCGAAGCCCGGGAAGGCCACGAGCACGACCAGCACGGCAAGGAAGGATCTTCTCATCGGTTCCTCCGGTCTCCGAGTCTACGCGAACCGCCCGAAGGTATGAGGCTTCCGCACCGGCACCTTCGCAGCCTGAAGAGCCCGGGACCGCCTCGCGGAGCGGGGCTGGCACGGCCGTGGGATGGATGACCGGGATACCCGCCATCGACGACATCGGCGCCCTTCCGGAGTGAAGAGTAAAGCGTGAGGAGTGAGGAGCTTCGAACCGACCGCCTGACCTCCTCTCCTGCTCGCGTTCTGCTCGAGACCCGCGGACATCGGACCGCCGCGTCGCGAGGGACGCGATGCGGGTCCTGCCGTGGTGATGAGGTAGTGCCCCGAGCCGCAGGCGCTCCCCACCCTCTCCCCCAGACCCGCGGATCGAGGCAGGCTCCGTCGCGAGGCCCCCGCAGGGTTGTGAGCAGGCCTGTACGTCTCGCAGGATGGCGGCTGCGGACCACGCTGCGCAGGCATCTGCCGATTTTTCCGCGCGCCGGCGTCCTCGACGTAGCGCTGCTACACCTGCGGGCGCTGACACACCGAGAAAGCCACATCCGACAACGCCCCGCGGCCCTCGCATCGCCACCTGACGAGAAGTGAAGGCGCAGCGCGAGGAAATGGCGCCCCGAACCGAGGCGCTCCTGTCGTTTGCTCCTGACCCGCGGACATCGGACCGCCGCGTCGCGAGGGACGCGATGCGGGTCCTGCCGTGGTGATGAGGTAGTGCCCCGAGCCGCAGGCGTAGCCCAGCTACGTTGAGGACTCGGGGCGCTGCCGAAGCGCCGCGGAAGGGCCCGCAGCGCGTTCCGCAGCAGCGGGGGGCCGATGCCCGCGGGTCCCAAGGGTTAGAAGCGGTACCCGATCCAGAAGTCCGACCGCCACCCCCCGTAGGTGTCCTTGAAGTCCCACAGCTTGGAGAAGTCCCAGTGCATCGGCAGGCCGAAAATGTCGAGCGAGAAGCCCCAGCCGTAGGATGCGACGCCGTCCTGCAGACGGCCGTCCTCGTCCCTGAACGTGAAGCCGGGCTGGCCCTGCCAGTTGAACTTCCGCCCGTCGATCTGGTACCAGGCAGCGCCGATGTCGGTCCACAGCCGCCCCCGCACGTTGCGCAGCTGGAGGAATGGCAGGCTGAGGTTGTCGATCAGCGGGAACCGCCACTCGATGTTGGTGAACGCGACCCGGTTGCCGGCGATCGAGCGCATGGTGTAGCCGCGCAGGGTGTCGAGTCCGCCGAAGGCGTAGATGGTCGGCGCGGAGCCCTCGGAGTAGGCCGTGTAGAGGCGCAGCGCAATCTCGGATCGGCGTGTCAGGGGCAGGTAGGCGCGGCCCTCGAAGTTGTACTGGTTGTAAAGCGTCCCCGCGCCGCCGATGTCGGGGGCGTAGCCCGCCGACAGCTTCCAGCGTGCTCCCTTGTGCGGCCCGTCGCGCCGCCAGATGGTGGTGTCGCCAACCACCGCGGCGTCTACGAAGGGTACTTGAGAGCCGTTCGGCTGGTAGAAGACGCCGCTTCCTCCCCCGAAGATCACCGGAACGTCGATGTTGCGATCGACATAGCCGACCGTTCCCTCGAGCCGGTAGTAGCGGTTCAGCGGGTAGAACCCGAGCAGCGAGGCGCCGGTCTCGCGGAAGACCTGCTCGCGCGTGCGGAACGTCCCTTCGACCGGGCTGTAGTTCGAGAGGTAGTAGCTGCGGTGGTCGAAGACCGAGATCCCCCACTCGAGACGACGGTTGAGGTTGATGTAGGCCGCGTCGAAGATCGAGTAGCTCTGGATGGTCTGGAGCTGAATCATCATTCGACGGTCGCCGTACTGATCGCTCAGCATCAGGTAGGAGCTCGAGATCAGGTCGGAGTTTTGGTCAATGCCCACAATTGCACCGACGTCCTCCAGGTAGAACTTCCGCTTCGGCTCGACCACGTTGTTCTCGAGGTCGATCGGGATCGAGACCGCAGGTACGAACTCGTCGAGCTGCAGCTCGGACGTTGGAAGCGGCGCAACCGCGACCGGCTCCCCCTGGTTCGGGTCGGCAACGTACAGGTCCCACGAGCCGCTGCCAAACCCCTGGAAGACCACCCGTTCCCCGAGCAAAGTCGGGATCGGGATCGGGTTGACCGCTGCGCCGATGACGTGGGTGACCCGGGTGAGCTGGCGGGTCTCGGTGTCGTAGGAATAGATGTCGAGAATCTTGTCCTGGCGGTCCGAGGCGAAGTAGATCCGCTTGCCGTCCTTGGAGAACGACGGGGCCTCGTCCGTACCGGGGCCGAAGGTGAGCTGCTCACGCTCGGCCGGGTTGTCGAGCGAGAGCCGGATCAGCTTGCCGTTCTCACCTCGCTGCGCGGTGTAGATCAGCGACGCGCCGTCCGGCGAGAAGACCGGCGCCGAGTCCGCGATCACATCGTCGGTCAGGTTGACGATGGAATCGTCGGCGAGGTTGAGCACGAAGATGTCGAACTGCCCGTTGCGGATCGCCTTGAAGGCGATCCGGCCGCCGTCCGGGGAGAACGCCGGCGACATCGGCTGGTCGATCGGCAGCGGTATCGGAATCATGCGCGCGATGCCGCCGCGGATCGCGTCGAGCAAGAGCAGCGAACGGCCGCGCTCGGTGCGCGCGAAGACCGCGACCAGATTGCCGTCCGGTGACACCGAGAGGTCGCCACCACCGCCCTCCTCGCCGCCCACGGTCAGGTTCTGAGCGATCAGGTACTCGTACTTGGTGGTCAGCCCCTTGGTCAGGTTGCGGTAGATCTTGCGGTCGGGAACGCCGAAAAGGACCACGTCCACGTCCTGCTTGTAGGTCGAGAAGGCGGCGATCAGGTCGCCCGAGGCGGTAGCGGCGGGCGAGGCCTCGGCGGAGCGCTCGCCGGTGTAGAACCGGCGTCCGAACTCCTCCGGGAGACCGCGGTCGGCGTAGGGCTGGTACAGCTTGCGCAGCCACGCCCGGAAGCGTCCGTCGAACTCGTCGACGCTCATGTTGAAGGTCCGCTTGAGCGGTCCCTCGACGGAGGTCCCGAAACCGCCGCGGAAGGCGAACACGAAGTCGCGCACACCGTCCTCGCCCCACTCCGACTCGATGAACTGGAACACCTTGTGTCCGAAGCGGTAGGCGAAGTAGCCGTCGAGGGGGTAGGCCACCGACGGCACGCGCTGCGCCATCGCGGCATCGCGCATGTAGGCCTCGGCGCGGGCGTCCTCGTCGTTGGCGAAGTACGATGCCATGCCCTCCATGAACCAGGTCGGAGGACGGCGGAAAAGTGACCGTCCACGCCAGCCCTGGAAAAGGATCTCGTACTGGAAGATGTGGGTCAGCTCGTGCTGGATGAGGGCTTGGAGCTGCTCGTCCGGCAAGTCGATGGGGAGCACCATCCGGTTGCGAACCGGCGAAGCAAACGCCCCGACGCCCTCTGGGATGAAGCCGACGATGACGTTGTTCTGCTCGAACTCGGCGTGGGTCGCGTAGCAGAGCATCGTCACCGGCTTCAATATCTGGAAGTTGAGCCGGCGCGCGAGCTCGTCGTATGCGCTCTCCGAAAACGACGCGACCCGTTCCAGCGACGGTTCTTCCCGATCGTAGAAGTTGATCTCGAAGTGAGGCGTCTTGTAGATCTGCCACTCGAAGGTGTCGTAGCGGATCTTGTTCTGGCCACCCAGCTGTGCAGCGGCCGGCGCGGCGACCGCGAGCAGGAGCACGAGGCTCGTGACGATCCGTCTCATCCTCTTCCCCTCTCCATCCGCTACGGGCCCGCAGCGGGACACCCTCAGTTGGTGTACAGGTAGCGCTTCGCCGGCACGATGCGGGGAACAAACACCCCCGCCAGCCGGGTCTCCAGGTTGTAGACCTCGGAGAACAAATCGGTGACCTGGTTGAGCTTGCGCTCCGGCCGCTGCTTGAAGGTGGAGATCTGCTCCCGGTGCGCGAGCTCGCCCGTCCGGCCGTTGAAGATCATCAGCAAGATGTTGAACTTGAAGCCGGTCTCCTCAACCAGCACCTGGCGGTAGTACGTCTTGCCGTCCTCCGGTGAGACGTACTCCTCCGTCGTGAACCCGGACCGGTCGAGGACCTCCACGTCGAGCGACGCCGAGACGATGTAGTCGGCCCCCGTTTCTGCACCGATCGTCTTGAAGAACTCGGTGTCCTTCCACAGCTCCAACGGGTTGTCGGTCGGGGGCCGGAGGTCGCGGTCGAGGGGCAGTACGTTGAGCCGGGTCGAGCGCCGCAGCAGCTTGTACATGAAGCGCGAGAACTCCCGCACGGCGGTGATGTCCACCGGCTCCACGGATCGATCCGACGCCGGCTCGAGCAGGAACGGCCCGAGGAAGATCTTCTCGGTGCCGTCGAGCTGCAGCTCGGGCTTCACCGGCAGACCCACGGCGACCTTCTTGGTGCCGGCTGCGGCCACCGACGCAACGGCCAGCAGCAGCACCGCGGCACTAGCTGTCTTGCTTCGCATCCGTTGCCCCCTCCTTCGCTTCACCGGCACCCGCATCCGGCTTGGGCCGCTTCAGGTTACTTGCTGCGAAGTCTTTGAAAAGAGTATAGTTCCGCGTCAGATTGCGATCACCTGGAGCCAGGGCGAGCCCGGCCTCATAGGTCGCGCGGGCGGCGTCGTAGCGACCGACGGCCTCATAGGCTACAGCCAGGTTGTTGAGCACATGAGGGTTGCGGGGGTCCAGCGCGTTCGCGTTCTCGAACCGCAGCAGCGCCTCCTGCCAGTAGCCCCGCCGTGCGGCGTCGATTCCGAGGTCGAGCTGGCTCGAGACCCGGTGGTGAACCGAGCCCGAGGACGAGCAGGCCGTCGCGAGGAGCAGGACCGCTCCGCCGAGCAGGCGGCCAAACGAGCGCTGAAAGGGTCTCACAGGCGTGTTCCTCCGTGGGGCTTCGACCATGGTAGGAGCGTGGCCGTGCCACGACAAGATGCGATCCGTCGAAAGCTCTGTCGATGGGACGGGTTCCGGTCTGGCACAGCGACGCGCACCCGGCCCTCAGAACCCACCCGGGTAGTAGCCGGAGATCGTCCTCACGTGCGCCCCCGGCCGGTCGACCTTGACCTCGATCTCCCGAAGCTGGTTCTTGGGCTTCTCCGAGCTCGACGTAAAGGTGAGCAGGTACTGGGTGCGCAGCTCGGTGTCGATGGTGTTGTAGACCTTCTCAAGCTCGGCGTCGCGGGGCAGGAAGAACGACCGCCCGCCGGTGACCTTCGCGATCTTGTTCAGCTGCCACCGCGTCAGGACGGCGCTCGCGGGCAGGTCGACGCCGATCACGTAGACCGTGACGCCGGCTCTCTGGGCGTAGTCGAGCACCTCGTCGATGGTGTGTTTGGACGAGGTGTCGGCGCCGTCAGTCAACACGACCATGGCCTTGCGTCCCCTGACCCCTGAGAACTGGAACAGGCTCAGGATCATGGAGTCGTAGAAGGACGTGCTGCGATCCGGGTAGAGCGCGAGCAGTGCATTCTCGAGGGTCCCGAAATTCGCGGTGAAGGGCGCGATGATCTCGGGCCGATCGGAGAAGATCTCGATGAAAGCCCGGTCCCGCGGCCGCAGCAGCTTCCGCAGGAAGCCCACCACCACACGCTGGGCCTCGGGCAGGGTTTCCTCCATCGAGCCCGACGTGTCGATGACGATTCCGAGCCGGACCGGGAGATCGCGGTTCAGAGCGAAGTGGGTCAGCTCCTGCAGCACGCCGTCCTCGTAAACCTGGAAGTCGTCGCGGGCCAGGTCCTCCACCGGACGGCCGCCTCGGTCCAGCGCCATCACCGGCAGCTCGACGGAGGTCACCTCGACGACGCTGCCGAACTGGGCCGCATTGACGAACTCGAGGTCCTCCGCCTGACTGCCGTCGTCGAGCACCGCGAGCGCCCTCAGGTAGCCGTAGCGCTCCGATCCGCGGATCGTGACCCAGGCTTCGTACGGCGGCGACGTGAGGCTGGTCAGGAGCTGGTCGTTCCAGAACAGGTCCAATCGCTCCAGCGTGCGCTCGCCGGGAATGTTGACCTCGGTTTCGACGTGCACGCGGTCACCGTCGGTCGCGGCCGCGGCGATCGGCTGCAGTCGCACGAAAAAGCGCTCGCGACCGACGTTGAGCGTGACCCCCCGCCGGTCGATCTCCTGACCGTCACGGCTGTAGGCGACCGCGGTCACCGTGGTCAGGCGGGGCAGCGGACCGAGGTCGAGGTCGACGTCGAAGGGGGCGCGGTTCTTGGTCAGGATCGTGCGTTCGCCAACCAGAAAGGTCACTCGGGCGACCTCGGGACCGACCAGCGCCTCGAAGCGCTGCAGCCCTGTGACGCCCTCCCCGCTTGGTCCGACCAAGGTCCGGATCGGACCACTCGGGATCTCCGGCGTCGCCTCCGGCTCGGCCCCATTCGGCACCTCCGGTACCTCCTCGTCCGGGCTCGTCCCGCCGATTGCCGCAGCGAGCTCCTCCGGCGTCGGGGGGCGCGCCGTGAACGGCTGCTCGGAGACGCTGGCCTTGTCGGAGTGGGTGTCCTCGACCTTGATCCGCAGGGTGTAGTCCCCCGGGCGGATGTACCGCTCGAACACGAAGGCCAGCGGGGCATCAGCGGCGGGCACGGTGAACAGGTACCGGAACCTGTCCACCATCGAAGCGTGGTCTGCGATCTCACCGACCACGTCGAGCTGCACCACGCCGATATCGCCGATGTTCGTCCGTCCGAGGCCCGCTCCGTCGACGTGGAGCGAGAAGCCCATCTGGACCATTCCACCTCGCAGCTCACGCGGTCGCTCGTCGACGGTGAAGGCGAGCGGCTCGGCCTTGTCGGAGACCAGTGCGGAGAACTCCATGAAGCGCTTCGAGGAGCCTTCACTGCCGCCTTCGCCGCGAATGATCATTCGGCTCATTGACGCGAGCAGCTTGGGATCGCGTGCCGCCGCCTGGGCCATGCCGAGAAGGCGCAGGATCTTGTCGCCGTCGATGCAGCGGTACTCCGGCCGGTCGAAGGACGAGAAGACGGGAATCTGCGACAGGCGCCAGCCTTCGAATGTGTACAGGACCTGGAGGGTCTCGAACGGGCTCCACATCCGGTAGGTTCCAAGCCCGCCCTGCTGGTAGAACAGTACGGTGATGTTCTCTCCCAGGCCGGGAAGGTAGCCGTAGACCCAAAACTCGAGCGGATTGAAGATGTCGGTGCACTTGACCGGTATACGACCGTCCGGCGGCCCGTGGATCAGCAGCACCCGGGCGCGGTCCTCGAGGGTGTTGCCAAACTCGGCGCGTGCGAAGTCCAAGCGCTGCTGGTAGGCGTATTGGAACTGCGAACCAAGGCCGGAGTGCTTGCCCCAGATGACCCACAGCCGATCGGCAAACGCTTGTCGCTGGGCTTCCGTCTCGAGGCTGAGAAAGGCGCGCCGCTGCTCGTCGGTGATCAGCGGATAGACCTCCTCCTCGAGCCACACCCGCCAGTGCTCCGGAAGGTCCTTGACTGAGTGGGAGGTCGGTTCTTGGCTCGTGTCCCTGGTCGCCGCGGGCTTGGCCGCCTTCGAGCCGGCGGCGGCCCACAGAGCACCGCTCGCTACCAGCAGCGCAGCCGTCACGCCGATCGAGAGAGCGCGGAATCCGCGCCCGAGCCGCGCGACCTCACCACGTCCTTCGGTCCGACCCATCAGCTCCTCCGGTTCGAGCGACCTCCGACACCGCGGTCGACTCAATCCCCCTCAGCCTGTCTGACCATACTGGGATCGCCCTTCTCAAAGTGTACTTCACCGGCAGCGCTGTCCTGTTCCAGATGTGCCGCGCAGCACGCCAGCGTCACACACCTACTGCGGTCCGCTTGTCGCCAACCGGCGCACCGCGCTGCGCTTTGATCTCCCTTGTGGCTTGACACGATGATGACCCCTGGCTGAGCAACTCTGAGAGGTACGTGGCTTCGGCTCCGAGGTTCACACACGACTCCGGGTTCACAGACACAACCCGCTCGTGGCGAGGTGCTACCATGACCGCCAACGCGGCCCAGGCAACTTCGAGCAAAGCCCGTGGCTGGATCTGAGAGATCGTTACAGTGTAATCAGCTTTCGCCACTGGCGGCCGCGGACGAGTGGAGAGGCGATGGTCACCTCTGGGGACAGTCCCAGGCTATGGGCGTTGGGTGCGGGAAAGGGAGGAGTTGGCAAGTCGGTCTTGACCGCCAACCTTGGCGTCGCCCTCGCCCACCTGGGTCGCACAGTGGCTCTCGTCGACGCCGATTTCGGTGGCGCCAACCTTCACACCTTCTTCGGCGTCAGGAACCCCTCGCGAACGCTGGCTGACTTCCTCGACCGCCGGGTCGACAGCCTTGAGGAGATCGCGATCCCGACCGGCGTGCCGAACCTCTCGCTGGTCAGCGGGGCCCGCGCCAGGCTCGATGTGGCCAACCTACACTACGCCAAGAAGCAGCGCCTGCTGCGCGCAATTGCGGAGTTGCCGGCGGACCACGTACTTCTCGATCTCGGCGCCGGGACCTCGTTCAACGTGCTCGACTTCTTCGTCCCCGCGCGCAATCGACTGGTCGTCCTGACCCCTGAGCCGACGGCGATCGAGAATGCCTACCACTTCCTCAAGGCCGCGTTCTTCCGTATGCTCCGGCGCTCGCCGCACGGGCGACGCCTGCACGCGGTGACCACGACCGTACAGGCGGCGATCCCTGGAGATCAGGTCCGATCACCCCGCGAGCTCGTCCGCCACGTCACCGAGCTCGACCCGGAGCTCGGGCTTCGCCTCGCGGCGGCAGCCTGGGCCTTCACTCCGATCCTGTTGCTCAACCGGGTCGAGGACGTCGAGCAGCGACGGCTCGGCGAGGATCTGGAGCTCGCATGCCGAGACTACTTCGGCGGCGACATCCGCCTCGGTGGCCTGCTCGAGGAGGACGAACGCGTGCGGCGATCCGTGCTCGCTCGGCGTCCTGCGGTCGAGCTCTATCCCGGGTCGCCTTTCGCCCGCAGCATCCACGAGCTCGCGTCGCGGGTCGACAACGACTGGATGGTCGATGATGGCTGACCGTGAGCCGCGGCCCGAGGATTGGGAGATCCTGGGCGTGCCGCCCGGGACCTCCATCGACCAGGTGGCCTCGGCCTACCGCCGCCGGCGCGCCCTCTATGCCGAGGAGGCGCTGGCGTCGTACATGCTCCTCGAGGACGACGAGCGAACCGCCCTCCTTGCACGGCTCGAGGACGCGTGGAAGCGGATCTCGACCTCCCAGACCCGGGTTGCGTCGGACGCTTGCGCCCCGCTCGAGCTCGAGCCCGAGGCCGATGCCGCCGCACCCGACCCGGAGGAGCATCCGGGGGCCTACCTTCGCTACCAGCGAATCCGCCGCGGGCTCTCACTGGAGGCCGTCGCGGCCGAGACCAAGATCCGTCCCAGCCTGCTCACTCAACTGGAGAACGACAGTTTCGACCAGACGCCGGCGCCGGTCTACGTGCGCGGCTTCGTTCTCCAGGTCGCCCGGACGCTCGGCCTCGCCGAGGCGGAGAACCTCGCGGCGGCCTACCTCAAGCACCTCCCGTAGCATCCTGCAGGGTAGAGGCCGGGAAGATCCTCGCCCATATCGCGGCGGCATTCGCGGCCTCTACCCTGCAGGATGCTTTCGATGCGCTTCGCGCATCGTGGGGGTCGTGTGCGGGTCTCGCCGTTCCGGCTAGCCCGCACACGAAAAAGAGGCGCCCGGTAGGGCGCCCCTTGAGAGATACCTCTTCCCTTCCCTGCGGTCCGCTACTTCTTGGCGGCGGCTTCCTCGAGCATCGCCGTGGTCAGGGACTTCGGCCGCTCGAGCGGGTAGCCGAGGGCGCGGTCCCAGACGATGTTCGTGAGCACGCCGATGGCGCGGCCGATGCCGAACAGGACGGTGTAGAAGTCCCACTCGGTGAGGCCGTAGTACCACTGGATGACGCCGGACTGCGCGTCGACGTTCGGCCACGGGTTCTTGGCCTTGCCCTGCTCCTGGAGCACGCCCGGCGCGACCTTGTAGATCATCGAGATGACCTTGAACAGCGGGTAGTCGGGCAGGTTCTTGAGGCAGAACTCGCGCTGCGAGGCGTAGCGCGGGTCGGTCTTGCGCAGCACCGCGTGGCCGTAGCCCGGGATCACCTGGCCGCAGTTCAGGGTGTCCCACAGCGCCTTCTTGATGACTTCCTCTGTGGGTTCCTGGCCGCCGAGGGAGTCCATGAACTTCATGGTCCAGCTCAGGACCTCCTGGTTGGCGAGGCCGTGGAGCGGACCCGCGAGGCCGTTGATTCCTGCGGACAGCGAGTAGTACGCATCCGACAGCGCCGACGCCACCAGGTGGGTGGTGTGGGCAGAGACGTTGCCCGACTCGTGGTCGGAGTGGAGGATGAAGTACATCCGAGCGACGTCGTCGTAGGGCTCCGGGATGCCCATCATGTGCGCGAAGTTGCCACCCATGTCGAGCTTGGGGTCGCCCGGGATGTGGACGTCGGCCTTGTACTTCATGCGGTAGATGTACGCGGCCAGCGTCGGGAGCTTGGGCAGCAGGTCGAGAACGTCCTCGAACATCGGCTCCCAGTACTCCATCTTGTTCATGCCCTCGTTGTAGCGCTTGACGAACTTCGACTCGCGCTGCATGGCGAGGATGCCGGCCGAGAACATGGTCATCGGATGGGTGTCGCGCGGCATCGCGCGCAGGACGTCGATCACGTACTGCGGCAGCTCACGCCGCTTCTTGAACTCGGCGGCGACCTCGAGGGTCTGCTCCATCGTCGGAACGTCGCCAGTCATCAGGAAGTAGAAGAAACCCTCGACGAACGGGTACTCTCTGCCAGGGACCTTTGGCAGGGCCTCGAAGGTCTCGGGGATGGTCTTGCCGCGGAAGCGGATCCCCTCGAACGGGTCGAGGTACGACACGTCCGTGACCAGGCAACGCACGCCGCGGGCGCCGCCGATCGCCTGTGCGATGGTGACCTCGCCCAACTTGACGTCGCCGTGCTCCTTGAGCAGCTTGGTCGTACGGGGCCGATGCTCGTCGATCTTCTTCGCCAGGGCCGCCTTCAAGCTCATCATTCTCGCCTCCTTGAGTCCTGCGGTCGAAACGGGTGATGTCCGCCTGCGATGGGCAGTATCCCCGTCCGCCTGCTTGATGATCGTTGGAACGACGTGACCGTGCAGGTTTGCACGGCGAGGATTATACCGCTTGTGAAGAAGAGATACAAGCGCCTCGGTCACTCAATGTTCGAGGCTTTTCGGGGGCTCGCCTCCGGCAGTGCGGACGCGATGACCTCGCGCGCCAGAGCGCTCAGCCGTTCGGCCTCTCCAGGCGCGCTCGGATCGACCGGAATCGGCGGATGGAGGGTCATCACCGCCCTCCCCGGGCGGATGTCGAGGGTGTCCGGCGGCATCACGTCCCGGGTGCCGGAGATCGTCACCGGCAGGATCGGCAGCCCGAGGTCGACCGCCATGCGAAAGGCACCCTTCTTGAACGGCCGCATGACGTCCTCGCGGCTGCGCGTGCCCTCGGGGAAGAACAGCACCGAGGTCCCGTCGACGATCTTGCGTTTCGCCTCCTCGAGGGAGCGTATCGCCTTCTCGTGATCGGCGCGGTTGATGTAGATGTGGCCGAGGCTCGCACACGCGATCCCGAGGCCCGGCACCTTACGCAGCTCCTGTTTCATCACCCACTTGAAGTCGACGTCGAGCCAGCCGTAGAGGACAAACACGTCGTAGTGGCTCTGGTGGTTGCTGACGATCACGTAGGACTGCTGCGGATCCACATGCTCGCGGCCCCGGACCTCGACCCGCATCGGCGTGAGGAAGGCGTTGAGCCGCGCCCAGGACACCCCGCACAGCCGGCTCACCGTGCGCGGCTTGAAAAAGAACCCGAGGATCACCGTGAGAAAGCCGATCACCAGCGTCATGACGACCATGACCGGAAGCATCACGAGCGCCCGGTAGAAGCGGTACGGGATTCCGATCTTCCTCGCCACTCGTTCTGGTTCCCCCTGCACAGATCACGGCGAAGTGCCCCGACGGGCGCCGCGGCGGGAGTGTAGCGCGGCGGCACGAGGCGGTCGAGACGCACCGCGGCAGGGATCGAGTCGCGTGGAAGGAAGTGCAAAGTTGATCACCGATCTCAGGGCCACGGTGACCTCCGGCTTCGATGACGGCAAAACGGTCGGGGCGGGAGGTCACCCGGAGTTCGAGGCGATCAGGTTTGCGGCCGGTCATGGCTTGCAGCGGGTGGGGAGTGAGGGCAGGACCTTCCCCTACGGCAAACCCAGACCTTGGAGTGGCCGGTCGGCGTGAGGAGCTTCTCGACGTGATCGAAGTGGGCGCGGAGGACCTCCTGCTCGTGCTTCAGGATCGAGATGGCCCTGCCGGCGCCCATGGACAGCAAGCGGAGATAGAAGAGCGCCCGCAGGGCCGGCTTCGAGGGCACGTCGTGCTCCATCATGAAGAACACGCCGTCCGGCTTGAGAACACGTCGTACCTCGAGCAGCGCAAGCCTCTGTGTCTCCCCCTTCAGCTCGTAGAAGGCGTGCGAGCAGGTGACCGCGTCGAAGCTGCACGCCGCAAAGGGCAGGGCGCCCGCGTCGGTCTCCACCAGGACGATGTTGGCGAACATCTTCGTCTTTGCCCTGGCCGCGTTCAGCATGCCGCGGGAGAAGTCCGCCCCCGCCACCAGTCCTCGGGGGCCGGTCCTCTCTCGCAGGTTGGACAGGAGAGAGCCCGTGCCGGTGCAGATGTCCAGGATGGCGGAACCCTCGGAAACGGCGACGTGTTCGGCCAGGAAGGCACGGGCCGCGCCCCGGCGGTCGGAGGAGTGAACGGCGACGAACCTGTCGTAGAAGCTCGAGAACCAGTCGTAGTAGGCCCGCCGGAAGTTCCTCATCGCACGTCTCCGCAGCCGGGTGCCATTCTATCGCCACGGGCCGTGCGGGCGCCGGTCGCAGCAGGTGCGACCCTGGTACAGGTGCTCGCCCGCTCACTCCGGCCCGAATCGCGTGCAGCCTGCCTACTTCGGCTGCTGTGCCGCCTTCTCCCGCTGCGCCTCCAGCTGTCGCCTCATCTCGGGTTCGCGCGCCCAGGTCACGCTCTTCTCCTCGGGTTGACCGTAGGCGGCGGGGTGAAGGTACGTGCCCTGCTCGATGTCGGGCTTGACCTCCTCGACCGGAATGCGGTTCGCCTCGGCGAACGGGTCCTTGCGGATCCCGGTGACCTGCCACGAGACCTTGACGTTGCCGAGGTTCGTCTTGATCGCGAACCGGTCGTGATCGATCTCCTGCGAGATGATCGCCTGTGCGAACTGACCGATCACCGTGAGCTGGTAGCGGAAGTCCCGGTTGAGCGCCTCGAACCACTCCGGCAGCCCGACGACGGCGTCGCCGTTGGCATCGGTGGTGACGTTGCCGTTGTAGATGTTCATCATGTCCGGCGACTCGACGAACGAGTGGTAGAGATACTTGTGCTCGGGGTCGAGCGGGTGGTCGATCTTGAACGACCCGCCACCCTTGGAGATCGTCCCGGTGATCTGCACCTTGCCGTCGAAGTACCCGGCGCTGCCGGTCGCGCCGCTGCCGCTGATCCCGGCCACACCTTCGTTCAGGGTCCCGAGCACGCCCCACGCCAGGCTTCCACCCTGGCCGTACACACCCCACTTTGTCGACTCACCCCGAACGCCGTTGCCACCGGCGCTGCTGCCCACGACACCGTCCCCAGCAAAGTTTCTGCCGAATACCCCGGCCCAGGTGGCGGCGCTGGCCACGCCGTACACGCCGTTATAGGTGGAGCTGGCGCCGTACACGCCGTCATTGTTGGGGCTTTCGCCGTGCACGCCGTTATTGTCGGTGCTGAAGCCCTCCACGCCACTCTTCGTCTTGCTGCTGCCGTACACGCCCTCACCGTAGATGCTTTCGCCATGCACCGCGTCGCCGCCATTGCTCATGCCATAAACGGCGCCGCCGGAGGTGTTGGTGACAGCAAACGCCGTAGTGTGAGTGTCTGTGCTTCCGGCGTAGGGCAGCGTCAAGCCACCGGTATTGTCGGCAGCCCAGGCGACCGCGCTGCCGGTGTACTTGAGGACCTGGCCGCTGGCCGCGCCGGCGCCGCTGAGCTCGGTGCTCGCGACACAGCCCGTGCAGGCAACATCTCCTGCCGCGCCGCCCTTGCTGGTCGAACCCGCGTAGTTGAACGCCACGTCGGCAGGGGCCACCGACCCGTCGGCGATCTTCGCCGAGGTCACGCCGTTGTCGGCGATGCCGACCGTGTCCGCTCCCACCGTGATCCCGGCACCCGCCCCGACGTTGACCGTGACGTTGCCCGTGGTGCCACCACCGCCCAGCCCGGCGCCGGCTGTGACGCCGGTGATGCTGCCCCCCGAGGCGTTCTCCGCCAGCAGGTCGTCCCGGAACGCCATCTCGAAGGTCGTCGGGTCCTGGGAGCCGTTCGCCACCCCCGACCCGAACACGATCACCCTGCCGGAGCCGGAGGTGACCTCGACGGTCAGGCGGGCGTTCTCGGTCGACAGCGACGGGAACTCGTCCTTGAAGCCCTTCTGGAGCTGCTCCCACTCGCGCACGGTGTAGGTCCTCGTGCCGAGCGCCGTCCCGGCTCCGTCCTTGACCGTGACCTTGACCGTGCAGGTCCCGGTGCCGGTGGTCTCGACGAATCCGTAGTTGGTGCGGAAGGTCGAGGCTGAGGACGGCACCGTCCCGTACACCCCCATCAGCTCGGTCGACTCGCCGGCGCCGATCGAGAACGACGCAGGCTCGGCGGCGAAGTACTGCCCGACCGAGTCCTCGAGGGCCGACCCGGACTGGGAGTAGATGCGAGAGCCGACCAGGACCTTGACGTTCGAGGTGACCCGCAGCGCGCCGAATGTCTGCTTCGCGAACATGAGCTCGACGGCGTTGTCGTACTTGACCGTGTCCCCCGGCTGGATGGTGTCGGTGTACGACATCGGCGTCGGGTTGGCCTGGCGCTCGAGCAGGTAGAAGGTGACGTTGGCCGCCGTGCTGTTGGGGTTGTGGACCCAGACGGTGGTGTACCAGACCGCCGGCGCGACACCGGGCGCGGCGCCCACCGAGGGCAGGAACACGTCGGTGCCGGTGAACGCCGCATACAGTGACGCCGACGTGGCCAGGATGCACACAACGGTGACAACGATCTTTGCTTTCATGAAACCCCCCGCCCGGCGCTCGCGCCGGATGACACCCGACCGGACAACAGGTTTGGACCGTGAGCTGCGCTGCCGCAAGCATACGCCTCGCCCGTCGCGGCAGAAGACGCATTCTGCGAACCGAGCTACCCCCCGAGCTCGCTGCGGAGACGGGGGCCGTCGGTCGAGGGTGTCGTTCGCACCTCTTCCCACGTGCACCGGCGGCGACATCGTCGGCTTCACGAGCTCTGCACCTCACGTATCGACTTTCCACGGGCACCGACGAGCTGCCCGCCCTACGCGGTCGCCTTGGTGCCAGGCTCGAAGAAGTTGGGAAGTTGATCCTCGAGTCCCCATCGCCCAAAAAACACGGGCCTCACCCGCGTCTCGCCTCTCGCGTCTTACGTTTCAAAGCCCGAGGAAGAGGATGGCGAGCCCGGAGGCGGCGATGACGGCGCCGGCGAGGGTGTGGGACCAGCGCTCGAGGGGGCCGAGCGGGAGCATCCGGATCCCGGCGAGGGCGGCGGCGGTGACCGCGACCATGGTGGCGATGGTGACCACGCCGAAGACAATCGCCGTGGTCGCCGCGAGGCCCCACGCACCGCGGCTGGCGGGAACGACGAACAGCGGGATCAGCGGCTCACACGGTCCGAGCACGAAGACGACGAACAGGGCCCAGAACGTGGTCGCCGCGCGGCGCTCGTGGGCGAGCTCGTCGACGGATGGCGACGGGTGGTGGTGGTCGTCGGCGCCGTGGGTGTGCAGGTGGACGTGCCCGTGGTGGTGGTGCGGCTCGAGGCCCTTGGCGTGGCGCAGCGCGTGCCGGGCTCCCCACAGCGCATACGCGAGGCCAAAGGCGACCAACGCCCAGGCGGCGAGGCCGCCGCGTCCGCCCTCGACGCCCTCGATCTGACCCACGGCGAGGCCTGCGAGCACGCCGAGCCCGCCGAGCACGACCGAGGAGGCGACGTGGCCGACACCGCAGACCGAGGTGATGACCAACGTCCGCGCGTTCGACCAGCCGCGTGCGCGCGCCAGCATCACGAACGGGAGGTAGTGGTCGGGGCCGAGCAGGGTGTGGACGAGGGCGACACCCGCCGCAGCGGTGAGCAGGCTCCAGCCGAGAACGTTCACTTTCGTCAGCCTACGCTCTGCGCCCCGCCCTGTCACGCCGGTTCGGCGCCGCCGCGGGAGGGCTCGTCGCCGGTCATGGGTGCGGCCTCGGGGGTGAAAACCCGGACAGGGCGGGAGAAGCCCTTGATCGCGTGCTCGCCGAGGTCGCGCACCGGAAGCTCCGCGGGCAGTTGTTCTGCCGTGGCCTCGTCGAGGA
The DNA here is from genome assembly GCA_963814875.1 of uncultured Acidobacteriota bacterium. Lineage (GTDB taxonomy): Bacteria > Acidobacteriota > Thermoanaerobaculia > Thermoanaerobaculales > Sulfomarinibacteraceae > CAVSIS01. The sequence goes on along the minus strand of CAWFFJ010000021.1, from coordinate 86,036 downwards.
GGATCCGCGTGCCCAGCGGCTTGTTGAGCGCCTCGAGCCGCGCGGCGAGGTTGACCGCCTCGCCAATCGCGGTGAAGGTCTTGCGCGCACTGGCGCCGACGGTGCCGATCACCACCTCGCCGGAGGCGAGGCCGATGCGGGTGTGCAGGACCGGCATCCCCTGCCGCTCCCACTCCAGGTTGGCCTGCTCGACGCGCTCCTGAATCGCGAGCGCGGCGGTCGCCGCTCGCGCGGCGTGGTCGGGCTGCGCCACAGGGAAGCCGAACACCGCCAACAACGCGTCGCCGACGTACTTGTCGTGCATCCCTCCGGCGTCGATCACTGCGCCGGTGAGGATTTCAAAGTACGCGTTGAGGTGGCCGACCAGCGCCTCCGGCGGGAGCTGCTCCGTGATCGGGGTGAAGCCCTCGATGTCGGACTCGAGGATCGTGACCGTGTGGCGTCCGCCGGTGAGGTTGACAGCGGTCGGGTTGTCCAGCAGCCACGCCACCACCGACGGGTCGACGTAGGACTCGAAAAGACCTCGGATCTCCCGTCGACGCGAGCGCTCGAGCAGATAGCTGACGAACGCCACCGACGGGAAGCTCGCGGCGAGGACCCCCATCGGCACGACCGCCGGGACGACCTCACCGGCGAGGAAGCGCTCGACCGTCCACGCCCCCCAACCGGCGAGTGCGCACGCCTGCAGGGCGAGCGCCCACCACGGACGGTCGGCGCCGATCAACCACGCGATCGCGAGCACGGCGAGGCCGAGCATCAGCCACGCGGTCTTCGGGCTCGTCTCCACCAGGCGATCTCCGCGCAGGATTGCGCCGGCGACGGTGGCGTGGATCTCGACCCCCGGCGAGTCCGGCAGGTTCACCCGGTGGAACGGCGTCGGGTAGGTGTCGTGGCTGGCCGCGAAGGTCGCCCCGACGAAGCAGATCCTGCCCGCGATGAGCTCGGCCGGAACCTCGCCTGCGAGCACGTCGCCGAGCGAGACGGTCGGGAAGGTGCCGGCGCCGCCTCGGTACGGAATCAGGTGGAGCGCCTCCTCCTGCCACTCCGGCGGGAGGTAGCCGGCGTAGGCCTCGACCGCGGCGGCGGCGAAGCACGGCCGCCCGGAGCGAGCCGGCGCGACGCGGCGGATCCGTCCGTCGCGCTCGTCCGGGAGGTTGATGAACCCCGTCCCGGCGACCGCGTCGCGGATGACCGGGATCGGCGGCTCGGGCACCCGCCCGTCGCGGAGCTGCTCGGCCCAGACGATGTTGCCGGCTCGTCGAATCGCCTCGGCGAGGCGCGCGTCCTGGTCCGGAGGGTCGCACTCACGGGTCGGCTCCGAGTACAGGAAGTCGAACGCGACCACCGCGGCGCCCGCCCCGTTCAGCCGCTCGATCAGCTTCGCCCACACCAGCGGCGGGAACGGGTACTTGAGGCCGAGGCGGGAGAAGGACGCCTCGTCGACGCCGATCACGACGATCTCGGGGTCGGGGGCGAGCTCGCCCCGGGCACGGAACCGGAGGTCGATCGAACGGGCCTCGAGAAGTGCTGCCAAAGCCGTACGCGACGCACCCCAGCCGGCTGCGAGCAGCACCAGCGTCGCCGCCACCGCGAGACCTGCGGCACGCCACCGACGACCCCGTCGTGCGGCGGACGACGCAACCGCGTCCGCCACCTATGGCGCTCCGACGCCCTCGAAGGCGAGCGCCGCGCGGTCGGGATCGAGGCCGATCGCAGCCCACAGCACCCGCTGCTGCTCCTCGAGCGAGCGGTCCCCTGGCTCCCCGGCGAGGAGACGACCGAGCAGACCCGCCGCCTCGAGATAGAGCTCGGCGTCCCGGCACACCTGGTAGCGCAGGTAGGTCGCCGTGCTGTCGCCGCCGGCGGTGTTGAGCCCGGCGCCTTCGATCTCGGACTCCGCTGCCGCGACCCGGCGGGCGGTTTCCCCGTCGAGGACCGCGAAGCTGCCGCTGCCGAGCGCCGCGAGCGAATCTGGGGAGCTCGCGTCGCGGACCTCCCAGACGTAGCCTGCGCCCGCCTGGAGCTTCCCGGACCCGATCTCGAGGACGGTCCCCCCCACCTGCTCCTCGAGCACCGATCCGGCCGGGCCGAGGACGCGCACGACATAGGACGCGACCCCCGGCGCCGGTTCCCAGGCCAGGCGCACCGGTCCAGGCCGGACCCGGGTCCTGCGAGGGGCGACGGCGAGGTTCCGGCCCTCCTCCCGGAGCCCGCCGAGGTGTTTGAGGAGCGGCTCCTCGTCGCCTCCGGCGGCGAGGGTCCGGGTCAGGTTGTGCGCGACCTCGCCGAGCGACGGGCCGGCGCGCCGAGCAGCCGGCTCGAGCACGCGTCGAGCGGAGGAAGGAACCACCAGCAGGCCGCCGTCGCTGAGCAGGAAGGTGGCGCGGCCGTCGCCCGTCGTGACGACCTCGGCGCCGGCTTCGAGCACGGCACCGCGCGCGAGCGGGACAGTGGCCTCCCCGGACCGTGCGGCCACGCTCACCGAGCCGCGCACGTAGGTCGCCTGCGCCCAGAACTCTGTTTCGGCTCCGAACGCGGCGGCCGCCGCCAGGATCATCAACGCCACCACCATCGCGCGCATCACGTCCCCCCTACTTCCAGTCGCCGACCACCTGAAACGCCGCCCAGTGGAACGGGTGCCGGTCGTCCGCATCGCCGTCGCCCCGGATCAGCTCGATCTGCGCCGCCCGCAACGAGTCCGCCACCGAGCCGCCGCCACGCAGCGCCCGGTAGAAGCCAGCCATCAGCCGCGCGGTCGACTGGTCCGCCACGCTCCACAGGGAGGCCACCACCGAGCTCGCGCCCGCGTACTGGAACGCCCGGCTGAGGCCCACCAGACCTTCCCCTCCGAGCTCGCGGCCGAGCCCGGTCTGGCACGCGGAGAGGGTCACGACCTCGGCGTCGAGCCGCATGCTCTCGAAGATCTCCCACGCCTGCAGCAGTCCGTTGTCCGCTCCCGGCGTGGGCCGATCCGGGATCGCGAGCGCGAGCCCCGAGTCGAGCGGGAAATCCTCGTCGAGCAGGCCGTGGCAGGCGAAGTGCAGTACCACGGCGGAGGCGCCCTCCCCTCGCGCGCGTTCCTCGGTGGCGGCAGCGCCGACGAACACATCCGCGCGGTCGCCCCAGAGCTCGACGAGCTCGCCGACCTCGGCCCTCGTGGCGGGCAGGGGCTCCAGCGCCAGGCCCCGCCCGACGACCGAGCGCACCGCGACATCGCCCTCGTCCCCGGTCAGCGCCTGGGCGCTCGGGTAGGCGGGGTCGCCGAAGCCGACCACGTGCCACCCGGCGCGGTCGTCGATTCCCGTCGGGCGCCGTCGCACAAGCTCGTCGAGCACCGTCACCGACAGAGCGACGGCCAGAGGCCGGCGCTCGACCAGGAAGTGCGGACGACCGCCGGCATCCACCGTCGCCAGGGCCGCGAACGGCAGCGCATGGAGGGGGCCGTCGGGAATCAGGACGATCCGTTCGGCGGCCTTGATCTCAGCCGCCGCGGGTGCGATCAGGAGATCGTACAGCCGGGTCGCCGGACCGAGGTACGCGGTCGGCGCGAAGCCCTCCCGCCCCCCGGCGACGATCGCCGTGCGCAGGTCGCGTACCCCGGCGCGGAGGTCGGCCTCGCCCACGTCCACCGGGTGCACCGTGAGCCCGCCGTCACGGCTGAGGCTGAACAGGGTCGACGTGTCGCGGCCGACACTGAAGGCAAGCACCAGCGTGCCCGGCTCGAGCGAGCGCCTCGCCCCCTCGGCGTCGAGCGGGCGGGGGTCCTGGAGTGAGGCCAGCCGAGGCGAGGCGTTCCGGATCTCCTCGGCGACGGCTTCGCGCTCGCGACGCAGCTCGCCGAGCCGAGCGAGGCTGTCCTCGACCGCCTGCGCGTCGGTTGCCGGATCGAGCTCCCCGAGCCGCTTCTGGACCGCGTCGTACTCCCAGGCCACCCGCTTGCGCCCGCGCTCGAGCTCGTCGGGGACGTCCCCGGAGAAGACCAGGTCGCGCTCGGCGAGCGTGGCCAGGAAGAGCTGCCCGCGCGAGCGCTCGAAGGTGTCGAACGCGGCGCCGGGTCGACCGAGCTCGAGCTGCACTTCGATCAGCTCCCGGTAGAGCTCGACGAAGTGGGCGCGAAAGCCGGCGCGGGCCTCCTCGCTGCCGCCGAGCCGCCCGCCCTGGGCCTCCAGCGCCGCCACCGCCCGCTCGAGCCGGTCGAGGGCCTCGGACGTCCTGCCGGCGCGCCTCGACACCTGCGCCAGCCGATGCAGGGTCACGGCCTCCTCGGCGCTCCCGGGCGTGAGACGGCTGCGGATCGCCAGAGCGCGGCCGAGGAAGCTCTCGGCAGCCTCCAGGTCGCCGCCTTCGAGAGCCGCGTCGCCGAGGCTGTACAGGCTCGCCGCTACGAACAGGCTGTCCGGAGAGGTGCGCTGGCGCAGGTCCAAGGACCGCCGGTACAGCGCCGTGGCCGCTTCGAGGTCGCCGCGCTTCTGGGCGATCGCGCCGAGGTTGATCAGGTTGCCCGCGATCTCGGCACTGTCCGGCATGATCTTCTCGCGGATATCGAGCGACTGCCGGTAGAGCGTCTCGGCGCGGTCGAGGTCGCCCCGGTCGAGGGCGACGTCGCCGAGGGTGGCGACGATCATCGCGCTGGTCTGGTTCTCCGGGGCGATCCGGTCGAGCATCGCCCGTGACTCGTCGAGCAGGGACTCGGCGTCGTCGAGGTCCTTGCGCCGCCACGAGATCAGGCCGAGGTTGAGCAGCGCCGTCGCAACGTCCTGGCTTTCCGGCGTCCGCTCGCGCCAGATCTCCAGCGCCTTGCGCAGGTCGGCCTCTGCGAGCGCGAGGTCGCCGCGCTGCTCGGCGACCTGCCCGAGGTTGTTGAGGTTGGCGGCGACGTCGATGCTGCGCGGGTCGATCGCCTCGCAGATCGCGAGCGACTCCTTGAACCGCTCCTCGGCGCGATCGAGGTCGCCGCGCTCCCAGACCACCGCGCCGAGGTTCATGAGCGTGATGGCGTGGCTGTCGGTGTTCGGCTCGAGCCGCTCGGTCAGGGCCAGGTCCTGCCCGTAGTAGCGTTCGGCCGCGTCCCAGTCGCCGCGCTCCTTGGCTGCCAGCCCGAGGTTGTTGTAGCTCGCCGCCAGTCGGGTGCTGTTCGGCACCAGCCGTTCCCGAATCTCCAGGCTCCGGTCGAGCAGCGGCTGCTGCGTCGTCGAACCGGCCGGCGTAGACCGCCACCAGACCGAGGTTGTTGAGCGACTCCGCGAGCGCCAGCGAGCCCGGTGCGAGCCGCTCGCGTGCCGCCACCGCCCGCTGCAGCACTTCCGCGGCGCCGTCGAGGTCACCGAGCACCAGCATCATGGTGCCAACGTCGTGGACTCCGGCGGCAACCTCGAGCGTGCCCGGCAGGCCTGCCTCGCGCAGCGCGAGGCCCTCGCTGGTGGACCTCGAGCGCCCGCTCGTACTCGCCTGCCCTGTAGAGGGTTCGGCCCCACTCGTCGCGAATGGCGAGGCGCGCGGCCAGGGAGCCGCCGGCATCTGCTGCCTCGGCCGCACCCGCCAGCTCAACGATGGCCTCCTCGATGCGACCGGCGCCGATCAGCGCCGCTGCCGTGCGCCGGTGCATCCAGGCGGCGAGGTTCTCGTTGGCCGCCACGCGCCGCTCGGCCAGCATCGCGTGCCACGCAGCCACGGCGCCGTCGACGTCGCCGGCCTCGAGTCGTGCCACACCTTCGATGTACCGCCGCTCCAGCTTACGGCGAAGGACCGGGCGGACCGTGAGGTCCCACAGGCTCGGACCCCGGGTCCCTGGCTGCAGGACCACCCGGCGGCGACTGCCGGCGCGCTCGACCTCCAGCGTGACCGGCCCACGCGGGACCCGCTCGACCTCGAGCCACGCCCAGTCGAACGGGTCCGCGAGCTCCCCCGCGGCCTCCTCCCCGTTCACGGTCTGGCGCCACCGGAGGACCCGGTCTCCGACCTCGAGCCCGGCCCCATCAGCGCCCACGGTCTCGACGACGACTCCGCGCTCCCGGGCCGCGGCCGGCAGCGCCAGGGCAACGGCGAGGACGAGCAGCAACACCTTCGCGCTTCGGCTCGGTGGTGGGATCGACGGCGTTCGCCAGCAGGACATGTTGTTCTCCCTGGGGCTTCCGCAACGAGAATACCACCGGCTCAGGACGAAACGCAGCGCCACGACCGCTGTCGCGGGACCGGGTCGATCGCTCGGAGAGCTTCAGCGGAGGATGAGGTTCCCGGAGGCGACCGACCTGCAGCCGCACGGTCGGGAGTGGATGCGCGGACCGGTCGCGTGCTCCGGCGGGTCGGTCAGGACGACGGACGCTCGGGCGGGACGATCGCGGTCGTGCCGTCGGTGGACTCTCCGACCAGGTAGAGCGGGCGTCGCTTGACCTCCTCGAAGACCCGGGCGACGTACTCCCCGAGGATCCCGATCATGGTCAGCTGGACCCCGCCGAGAAACAGGATCGACGCCATCAACGAGGTGTACCCCGGCCAGTTGATGCCTGCGATCTTGAGACCGATGACCACGAGGATGTACAGGAAAGCTACGACCGAGATCGTGAAGCCGATCCAGGTCGCCAGGCGCAGCGGCAGGAACGAGAACGAGGTGATCCCGTCGAGGGCGAACCGGAGCATCTTCTTGAGCGGGTACTTGGTGTCTCCTGCGAGGCGCGCGTGACGGCGGTAGCGCACCGCGACCTGGGGAAAACCGATCCAGCTGACGAGGCCGCGGATGAAACGGTTGCGTTCCGGCAACGACCGAAAGGCGGCGACCGCTCGCGGGCCCATGAGCCGGAAGTCTCCCGTGTCGACTGGGATGTCCACGTTCGTGATCGATCGCAGCAGGCGGTAGAACGCGGCCGCACTGGCTCGCTTGAACCAGGTCTCCCCTTCTCGGATCTCGCGTTGGGCAAAGACCACCTCGTAGCCGTCCCGCCACCGGGCGACCAGCTCCGGGATCACTTCAGGCGGGTCCTGGAGGTCGGCGTCGATGATCACGACGGCCCGCCCGCGGGCAGCGTCCACGCCGGCCGTGAGCGCCGCCTGGTGGCCGAAGTTGCGCGCGAAACGGACGCCGCGGATCCTGGGATCGCTCGCCGCTGCCGCCGAGATCCTCTCCCAGGTCGCGTCGCGCGAGCCGTCGTCCACGAACACCACCTCGAAACCGTCGACGACGCCCTCGAGGACCGCCGTGAGGCGCTCGACCATGACCGGAACGCTCTCCTGCTCGTTGAACGCCGGCACGACGACGCTCAGCTCGGGCGCATCAGCCATCGCCCACCTCCAGCACCCAGAGCTTACCCTGGAGATCACCGATCACGAGACGCCGGCGCTCCCCGTCCCATGCCAGACCGGTCGGCGCAATCCCGGCCGGCCTCAGATCGAGGCGACGGGCTCGTCCGTCCTCGACCAGCCACAGCGATCCGGCCGGAGTGTCGCTGGCGAGCCACCGCCCGGGTCCGAGCACGACGACCTGCGGACGAGAGTAGTAGTCGGGCCACGCTTCGGGCATCTGGACCTCGGTCTCGGATCCGTCGTCGACGTTCACCGTGACCAGCCGATGGTGCCCCGTGTCGCAGACCAGCACCCGGCGCGCGTCGAGCCATGCGATCCCGACCGGCTCATCGAGCCCGCCGGCCGCGACCCGCGGGTTGGCGAGCTCGGCGTCGTACACCACCACGCGCTTGTTCCCGGTGTCGGTCACCGCAAGCCGCCCTTCCGGCGACAGCGCCACTCCGCGCGGACCGTACCAGCCGCCTTCGGGCGCCGCCAGGTCGGTCGGCCCGACCCCGGCCGCGAACGACGCCACGAGGACGCGCTGGTTCCAGGTGTCGGCGATCACGATCTCGCCAGGACGGCGCCACGCGACCGACTCCGGCTGGTTGAGCTCCCCGGTCAGCAGGGTTCCGCCGACCGCGCCGGCCACCGACAGCCGCAGCACCTGACCCAGGCTCGCGTCCGCAACCGCGAGCTCGCTCTCGCGAAGCGCGATGCCCCGCGGCTCGCCCATGAAGCCCGACCCGATCGTCCGCACGGCGCGCACGCCGAGAGCTTCGGCGAGGACCGGAGGAACGTCCTCCTCCTGCGCCGCCGCTGCGTCCTCGGCCGAGCCGCGCCGCAGCACGACGACGTCGGTGCTGCCGATGCCGCCCCAGGGGATCCGCGTGAAAAGGTAGCGCAGTACCTGGCCCACCGTCGGACGGGCCTGTGCCATCAGCCACCACGCCCGCAGCGGGATCCGCTCTCGGGTGTACCCGGGGCCGAGGGCGCGCCGCGCGTCGGGCTCGGCGGTGAGATCGCAGACCACGATCGCCGGCCTGCGGCCCGGGGTCGGAAGCGACCACTGCACACTGATGTCGCGCAGGTACCAGGTCAGCGGCCACGACGCCTCGCCGCTCACCGCAATTGCCGGGGCCTCGTCGGCAGCCGCCGCCGCGGCCGTGATCTCGCGCACCAGGGCGCCGACCTCGGGACAGGTCTGAACGAAGATCAGCGACTCGACGCGGCGCCGCGCCGGTGTGATCTCGTCGAGCACAAACGACGCGGTCACGGTCGTGACCACCGTCGCGGCGAGCGCGAGCACCGCGACGATTCGCCCCGCACGGCGTCCGTGCGGCCCGAACGTGTGCGCGAGCTGCGCCCCGGCCAGCGGCACGAATGGCCACACCTGGTGGACCGCGAGCCAGGGCACCTTCTCGCCGAGCCAACAGTACATCCCCACCGACGTCAAGCCGAGCAGGTACAAGAAGAGCTCCACCGGCCGCAAGCGGCGCCAGCGGCGTGCGACCCACACCGTGGCCGCACCGATCGCGAGGAACTCGTACTGGGCCAGGCGGGGAAGGTGGAACCACCACGGGCCCCCGACACGCTGGACGGTGTGCTGTCCCCACCAGTAGGTGATCGCACGCACCGGGAAAAGCCAGTCGCCGGGCCGGGTGAACCCGACCGTGTACAGCGGCAGAGTCACCGCCACGAAGGTCGCAGCAGCGGTTGCGATCCCGGTCCATCGTGCGGTCAGCCACCGTACCGCCGCGGGCACTGCCTGGAGGAATCCCCGGTCGACCGCCATCAAGGCCGCAGTGAGGCCGAGCAGGGTCGCGGTGACGTAGGCGTTCTCCTTGGTCGCGAATGCGAGCCCCGCCCACACCCCCAGCGCCGCCCACGACCCGCGGCGAGCGCGCAGGGCATCGCGGAAAGCGAGCAGCGCCCCCGACGCGAACAGCGCTTCGGGCAGGTCCATCCGCTCGAAGCGGCCGAAGTAGAGGAAGATCGGAGAGATCGTGAAAAGCAGGCCGGTCCACCACGCCGCCCGGCCGCCGAGGCTCCTCCGCAGGCGCCATGCAACCCAGACCATGCCGATGCCCGCAAGAGCCGCGGGAAGGCGCGCGGTGTAGTCGCTCGCCCCTGCGATGACATAGGTCAGGGCCGCCGTGAAGTAGAGCAGCGGCCCGTGGTAGGTCGGGTCGTAGTGGTAGCTGCCGTGGCGCCACAGGTCCCACGACAGCTTGGCGTGGATCGCCTCGTCGTGGTGGAAGGTGCGCTCGCCGAGGCCCCACAGGTGGAGCGCGGCCGCGAGCGCGGCGAGCGCGAGCCACGGTGCGAGGCGCCGCCAGCGCTCGCTTCGTACCAGAGCGTCAAGCTTGCGCTCAGTCACCGCCACCCATCTCCTCCACAGGCGCTCTCGCAAATCGCACCAAGCGAGCTCCGGAGAGCTCGGTGACGGCGTCGCCTGCCGCAGCCACCGCGTCGAGCTCCGCCGGCGAAAAGTCACGCGACTCGAGCGATCCGATGGCCACCAGGTCCACTCCGGCCTCCCGCACCAGGCGGCGCACCTCGGCGGGATCTCCGGCGTGGTAGATCGCGTTCACCAGCCCACGCCGCCGCTCGAGCTCCGGGGAAATCGAGTTGCCGCGCCACACACCCTCGTGATTGGCCCAGCCGAGCAACGCCGGCACGCCGCTCGCCGCCGACAGGCGGGCGTACTCCGTGTAGGCGCCGCCCACCGCTTCGACCAGCGAGGCCCCCGGCGGCTCGCGGCGCAGCTCACTGACCAGCGCGCGATCCCCGGCGCTCATCCAGCGCAGCCCGTCGAGGCCCAACGGCCGTCCGCTGAACGGGGCCGTCACCATGCCGAGCAGGTGCGGCAGCGCAGGGACCAGAATGAACGCGAGCAGAATCCTCCGCGCCCGCCGCGACGGCGCCGCGGTACGGACCAGCGCCGGCAGCGCCACCGCGAGCAGCACCCAGCCTTGAAAGTAGGCCTTGAATACTGTGTTCATGCGGTGCAACGCCTCGCCGTAGGGGTCGCGTACGAACACCACTTCGGGGGCCGCGAGCAGAAATACGCCGAGCGCCGCCAGCGCCAAGCCCGGACGCTGCTCCGGTGCGGCGGACCACAGCACTGCGCCGACCAGCACGGCAGCGCTCCCGACCAGCATCACCAGGCTGGGTCGTCCGCTCGCCGCCGCGGCCACGGTCACCACAGCCACCGAGGCCCACATGAAGGCGCGGCCCCGCTCGCCGCCACCACCGGCCTCGGCGAGCACTGCACAGGCGCCACCGACAGCCGCGACCAGCAACGAGCCTCCCCACAGCATCAGCTGGATCGGAGGGCTCCAGGCGTGGACCAGGCCGAGCCCCTCGAATGGCGGATGGTAGGCGAGCTGGAAGGGAGACGTGACCAGCCAGCCCACGACTGCGACCGCGATCGCCGCCCCCCAGCGGGCGGCGCCCTGCCAGGGCCATCGCCAACGGCCGTCGCCGAGCACGAGCATCAGCCCGACTGCGGCCAGGGTCGGCGGCATCGCCCACGGATTGGCCGCCCAGGTGACCCCGAACAGTGCTGCCGCCAGCGCGACGCCGCCGAGGCGCAGCCGCTCCCCGGACGCAGCGTGCGCGGCGACCAGCACCGCCGCCAGGGCCGTCGGCAGCGACAGCAGGTGCGGATGCAGGTCGCCGAGCCAGATCGTGAACAGTGGCCACTCGGTGATGGTGTCCGTCACCTGCCGGGACGACGCCCACACATCGAGGCCGCCCAGCGGTTTGCCGGCAAGCAGCTGGCGCAGCCCATCCGGGGTCCCGGCAATCAGACCGAAGAACGACGCCAGCAGGCCCGCCGCGTGACCGCCCGCGAGCCGGCGCCCGAGCGCCCACAGCAGGCCGGCCGTCGCCCCGCCGAGCAGCACGACCACCAGGTTGTAGCCGATCTCGAGCGGGACCCGCGACATTGCCAGTGGCACCGACCACAGCAGCGATCCCAGGTAGTAGTACGGCAGCGACTCGCCCGCAAGCCACATGTCGGGAGGGGGAAACCCGGTCGCGCGCTGCAGGGTCGCCATGATCCCGAGGTCCATGGGCTTTTCGGTGCCGAGGATCTCGGGATGGTCGAGGCGCAGAAGCAGCACCATCAGGCTGGCGACCGTGACGACGGCCTCGGCGGCGGCGATCGCGCGCCACGCCGAGCGCCGCCGCCACAGCGTCGTCGCGCCGACGACGGCCCCGGCCAGAAGCAGCACGCCACCGACGGCCCGCCACGCGGTGAGCCCTGCAACGCCGAGCCACCACGACGGCAGCGCAACCAGCATGAGACCGACGATGCGACCCGCCGCCCAGGCCTCGAAGTCGTCATGGCCGAGGGCGACCAGCAGCGCATAACCGGCGAGCCCGGCGGCCACCACTGCCAGCAGGAGCAGCAGGATTCCCATTGTCCGCCGCATTGTACCGGTGGACTGCGTTCCGCACAGCCCTTGAACGCGGTGCCGGTGCGAGCGCTGGTCAGGGGCTGTGCGGCACGCAGCTCAATTGGATGTGCTGCGCACATCCTGTCGGCAGGTCAGCGCGGCCGGTCCGAGCCTCATGATGCCCGGGATTCGCGCAGCGAATCCACAGCAGCGCGCTCCGCGGAGCCACCGGCTCGCTCAGCCGCCAGGTACTACGGCGTGTCGACGGCGAGCCGTCGCAGGAGCTCCTCCGTCAGCCGCGCACCGAGAGCGAGCCACGCGGCGACACCTTCCGCGTCGAGCCCGTCCTCGTGGACGCCGGCGGTGACGACCGTTACCCGGCCGAGGCGCGCCGAGAGGCGCTCGGCGATCGGACGCGCGATCGGCTCTTCCTTGTGCGGCGGCAGCGTCAGGACCGACACGCTCGCCGAGTACTCCCCGGGTCGCCGTCGGGACGGCACCGGGACCGCCACCACGATGCAGCCGACGTGGGGGCGCTCACCGCCTCCAACGGCGACCACGAGATCCTCGCCGGGTCGCGTGACGACAGCCGTCAGAGTCCGGCCGGTCGCCTCGACGCTCACCTTCAGGCTGTGCATGGCGATTCCGAAGGTGAAACCGAAGCGCGGTCAGCTCGTGCGTCGTACGAAAACATCACTCTCCCCCGTCACGTCCACCATCGTGAAGTAGCGGTCGAGCAGGTTCTCCGGGACGAGTCCCTTTTCCTGCCGGTGCAGCACGAGCACGCGAACGCCGTGCGCATCGAGGAACCTGACACCGTCCTCGAAACTCGCGAACCGGGCCGGGGTCAGGGCAGTCTCGACCGTGAAACCGATCGAGTAGCCCTGCCGCCCGAGGTAAACGAGCGCCAGGTTGGGCGGCATCGAGCCGATCACTGCAACCGGACCCGCACATCTCTCGCCGCACGCATCGAGGTCGCGCCGCGCCTCCCGAAGCCACTCGTTCTGCGCCCGCCACCACGGGGACGTACGTTGTCGAAAGGCCGCATTGACCGGCAAGGCGACTGCTATGGCGGCGGCGAGAAGCACGAGGTTCACGCCGGAGCGACGGAGCACTCCGTCGGCTCGCGTACTCCACGCCCACAGGGAGAGCGTGAGACGCACAACGAGCAGCCCGGCCAGCGGGTAGAACATAGCGATCCCGTAGTAGTCGTGGAAGGCGAGCAGGTTCCCAAACAGCACGAAGAGCGCGACCATGACCCCAGCCGCAACGGCCGACGCCGTCGCAAGGTCGTCGGGAGGACGGTGAGTGAACATGCTGACGACCACAAGTGCCAGCGCCGCCGCCAGGACGACGAGCTGCGGCACCGAGAACAGGTCCCCGAGCCAGTTGCGGCTCATCGAACAAACCACATCCGCCATCTGACCGATTGACGCGAACGGATGGGTATCAGCCGCACAGAAGGTGGGGGCGAACTCGGCAGCGCGATGCTTCAGCTCGACGACCTCCGCCAGCAGGATGGCGGCGGAGACCGCGAGCGCAATGACGGGGCCGCGGGGTAACTCGAACAGAGTCGATACCACGGGGCCCTTGCGTCGTCGCTTCACCACCAGCACAGCCGGAATCAGCAGGTACGGAGCGAAAGACATCTTGACCAGGCCGGCGAGGGTCATGACTGCGATACCCAGCACGATCCGGCGCGGGGACGGACCAGTCGCCCCCGCGAGGACGAGGGCGACACCGGCAAGTGCCAGGCCGAGCCCTGGACCATCGGCCAGGGAGTTCGTCGCGTAGTACATCAGCACCGGCGAGGCTGCGACGAACACCATCGGAAGAAGACCGGCGATGAAGCTGCGGGCTTGCATCCACACCAGGGCGAAAAGCGCCAGCGGTCCGAGCATGCTGAGCACAAGAGTGATCAGGCGCAGCATCTCGGGGAGCGCATCCTGGCCGAGGGCGCGGGCCGAGACCGCCGCCAGGTAGGGCGCCAGGGGAAACTCGAGATTGACTCGGCTGTCGACGGGAAACAGGGTCAGCATCCGCGGGTCGAAGATGTTCCAGCTGCCGTCGTCGAGAAACCGCTGAGCCACGGAGAGGCAGTCGGACTGCTTCCAGTCGTGCGGTCCGAAGGGCAGATCCCGAGCGACGCTCAAGAAGGACGGACCAATCAGCAGCGCGAGGATCACGGCCGCTGCGGACACGGCGCATCCAGGCACGAGCCACTTCATCGGGCCCACGAAACGGTGACGTCCGGCCGTGCTACGGCCACGAGATCAGCCCGAATGCCGCACATAGACATAGCCCTCTCCGGCTTCGTCCACCACAACAAAATCCCGATGAAGCTCGTCCCGCGGCAGCTTCTTCATCACCTGGGAACGCAGAACGAGCACCCTCACGCGGTGCGAATCCAGAAAACGGACGGCGTCGTCGAACGACTCGAACTGGGTCGCGCCGAGGGCGCTGGTCAGGCCCAGCCCGAGCACGAAACCCCTCCGGTTGAGGTAGACCAGAGCGAGGTTCGGGGATATCGAGCCCATCACCGCGACCGATCCGGCGCACTCCTGGCCACAGGCGTCGAGGTCGTGCCTCGCCTCGCGCAACCACTGGTTCTGCGACCACCACCAGGTGTTGGTCCGGCGGTGAAGGGCGGCCTCCAGCGGGACGAAGCTCCCCACGCTGAGCGCGATCAGCACGAAGTCGAGTCCGATCTGGCCCAGCAGCGTGGCCAACCGCTCCCGCCACTCCCACAACGTGAGCGCGAGGCGGACCACGAGCAGACCTGTCAACGGGCCGACCATCGCGATCGCGTAGTAGTCGTGAAACGCGAGCTGACGCCCGAACAGAGCGACAAGAGCGACCATGACCGCCGCCGCAAGGGTTGATGCTACCGAGAGGCCGTCGGGAGGACGGCGCGCGACACGCCGTGCAATCACCACCGCGATCGCCGCCGCCAGGATCACCAACTGCGGGACCGAGAACAGGTCCCCGAGCCAGCGCCCGCGCATCGCCCGGACAACGCCCTCGAGTTGGCCCAGCGAGGTGATCGGGACCGGGCCCGCGACGCAGAAGGTCGGCGCGAATGCCAACTCGCGCGCCTTCAGGAGGATCACCTGCCCGACCAGCAGCATCGCCGAACCCGCCAGTGCGATCACCGGCGCGAACGGAAGCCCGAAGCGACCAACCCCCGTCGACCGCTCACGTCGGCGCCAGATGAGTACGGCGGGAACCACCAGGTACGGCGCGAAGGACATCTTGACCAAACCGGCCAAGGTCATGACCGCGATGGCGAGCACCTGCCGACGAGGGGTCGGCCCCTGAGATCCTGCAAGCTGCAAGGTAAGCCCGGCGAGGAACAGCCCGAGTGCCGCCGCATCGGGGAGCGAGCTGGTGGCGTAGTACGTGATGACCGGCGATCCGACCAGGAAGAGCATCGGGACGACGCTCGCGAGGAAGCTGCGCGTGTGCGTCCACACCAGAACGAACAACGCCAGCGGGCCGAGCAGGCTCAGCAGAAGAGTGATCAGGCGCAGCGCAGCTGGCAGCTGGTCGTCGCCGGAAAACCGGGCCGTCACCGCCGCGAGCCATGGCGCGAGCGGAAGCTCGAAGTTGATCCGCCCGTCGACCGGGAAGCAGCTCAGTACACGCGGGTCGAGAATGTTCCAGCTGTTGTCCTGGAAGAACCGTTCGGCAACCGCGAGGCAGTCCGACTGCTTCCAGTCGTGGGGCCCGAAGGGCAGCTCCCGCGCGACGGCCATGAAAGAGGGCCAGATCAGCAGCGCGAGGACGGCGGCCGCTGCCGACACGGCACCCACGTGTGAGCGCCAGGTCATGCAGTCCACGATACGGTCACCGCAGGTCGATGGGAAGTCCACGCACATGGCCGCGCGGAGCAAGCAGGCGCCGTCGGGTTGCTACAATCGCTGAAATCGGCGGCCCGATCCCTCAAGACGGCGGAGGCAGCTCGTGGACCACAGCATCCGGCAGAAGAGTCGCGCACGGCTGCTGTTCGCCGCCGTCCTGCTGCTCGCCTGCGCCGTCCCGGCCACGCTCGGCGGCCTTGCGATCCGCCACATTCCGATCGCCTTCGACGGCGGCTTCAACGCGCAGGTCGCGCGCACTTTGGTCGAGAAGGGCCGCTACGCGACCACTTATCGTGGCCTCAACGACTTCGACCTCAGGGTCCAGACCGGTCCCGCGGTCATCGTGCCGGTCGCTGTCGCCTTCCGCAACCTGGGTGTCAACAGCACCACGGCGCAGATTCCGAACCTGGTCTACCTGGTGCTGCTCTTCGCCCTCGCCGCGACCTACGCCAACCGCCAGGCCGGCCCGGTGGCCGCGATGCTCGCGGTGCTGCTGCTCCTCGGCGTGCCACGCCTGTTCATGCTCGGCCTCGGAGTTCTCGGTGAGGTACCGGCTGTCGTCTTCTTCCTCGCCGGGCTGCTCTGCCTCGATCTCGTGACCGAGCGTCGCTGGATCATCGCCGCTCTCGCCGCCGGAGGGTGCTTCGGACTCGCCGTTTCGACCAAGATCATGATGGTCATGGCGGTCGCCGTCGTCGTGCCGGTCGCCGTGGCCGACCGCCTCATGACGCGACGTGTCGGCCTTCGCCACTGGATCGCGATGGCCGCCGGGTTCGTTCTCGCCCTGCTGCCGCTCGAGATCCTGCGTTTGAGGACGCTCACTCCTTCGGGCTTCCTCCAGTGGTGGGACGAGCTGCTGCGGCGCTCGTTCAGCCAGGGCACATCGGTTGGGTTCGCCGATCCGACGGTCGGCATCGACAAGTCCGCTCGCCATCTCGCGGTGCTCGCACACCATCTCTCGAGCCCGGAGTGGCTGACCCTCATCGTCCTCGCGTGCCCCTTCCTGCTGCTGGCGGCCACCATGCTGAACGACCGCCGTGCGGCGGACTCCCACCGCCAAGTGAGCCTGAGCCTGGTCGTGCTGGCGGCGGCCGCTGCGGTGCTCATCGGGTGGTGGCTGACGATGTCGCCCAGCGGCCACACCTGGCTGCGGCGAGTCATCGCCGGCCTGATCCTCCTCGCAGAGCTGAGCTCGACCCTCATCGTCCTGGCCGGACGGAGGGCGCTCGCGAGCGGTCGTGAGGCGCGCGAGGTCGGCGAGCGCCAGCGCATTCGCAGGGTCGCTGACGTCGCCGTGGCCGCACTGCTGTCTTGGCTCTGGCTGGTTGGAAACGGCGTGGCCTCGCTCGGCGCGGTGACCGAGATGACTCCTGAGCGGGAGTGGACCGACGTCATGGTGACCGCAATCAACCGTCTCCCGCCGGGCGCCACGATCTACGCCCGCGGGTGGTACGAAGCGCCGACCCTTGCGCCGCTCACCGGGAGGAGCTTTCGCGACCTCGATCAGTTCCCCTTGGCGCTCTATCGGAAACCGCTCAGCGACACCTACTTCGTGGCCGACGACCACATGGTCCTCAACCAGCCCGATCTCCTGGAGGACACACTCGCGCGCGCCTCGACCGAGCTCGTCCAGGAGGTTGGCCCGTGCTTCCTGTACCGCCTGAACCGGCTCGAGCCCTATCCTCCGATCCACCTTCCAGCCGACGTCACCGAGCTCCCTACCGCCTATTCCTCCGGGGACGACGATGATCCGTTCGTCGGCGGGCTTGGAACCACGCCGAAGACCCGGAGCTACTCGCGGGCCGTGTCCGGCTTCCTCCTGCGACGCGACGGGACGGGCTGCCTCGACCTCTCGCTGTGGATCGGCGGCGCGGCGCCACACACCAAGGTCCTCCAGGTCCGAGTCGACGGTCGCCCGGTACTGACCACCCCGGTCGCCGAGAACCATGGCTTCCAAGACGTCCTGAAGCTGTCCGAGGGGGCCGCACCGAAGCCGAGAGCGTCGCTGGTCGAGCTGTGGCTGTACCGTTGGGGAGCGATTTGCCCCTATCAGCTGTGGTTCAACGACCTTGGCGTCTTCACAGTGAGCAGGGTCGGCTTCGTTCCGTGCACGGACAGTGCCGATCCGGTGACGCGAGCCGACGCTGCGAGCCGCCGGGCCGAGACCGGCCCGACACCGTGAGGATCCTCAGCGTCGCCACCACCCACCCGAGGTTCGCGGGCGATAGCGAGCCTTCGTACGTGCTCGAGATCAATCGCGAGCTGGCTCGCCTCGGCCACCAGGTCACGACCCTCCTACCCCACGCCGACGGCGCCGCTACCCGAGAGCTCGTCGACGGCGTCGAGATGCGCCGCTTCCGCTACTTCGTCCCTCCCTCCCTCCAGCGCCTGTGCTACAACGGCGGCATCCTTCCCAACCTGCGGCGTAGCAGCTGGGCGCGCGCCAATCTGCCGTTCTTCCTCGCCGCGCAGGGCGTGGCGGTAGCGCGAACGGTCCGCCAAACAGCGCCCGACCTCGTCCACTGCCACTGGCTGATCTCAAGCGGGATGATGGGCGTCTTGTTCGGCGGCGTCCACAAGCGCCCGGTCGTGGTCAGCGCGCACGGCAGCGACGTCTACCTCGACAGCCTCCTGTTCCAGACCGTGAACCGGTTCGTGCTCGCGCGCTGCCACACCTGCACGGTCAACAGCGACGGCACCCGCAGCCGGGTCGCACGCATCCACCCGGGAATGCGCTCCGAGGTGGTGCCGATGGGGGTGCACCCCGAGAACTACGGAAAGCACCTCGCGTCGGCAGAGATCCGCAAGCGGCTCGGCGGCGGCGACCCCCAGCTGCTCTTCATCGGCCGCTTCTCCGAGCACAAGGGCATCCCCCACCTGGTGGCGGCGATGCCCGAGATCTTGCGCCACCTTCCCCGTGCACGTCTTGTCCTGGTCGGGTTCGGCCCTGAGGAGCAGGCGATCCGAAGGATCGTCGCGGCCTCCGCTCTCGACGAGTTCGTCCGCTTTGCTGGCCGGATCTCCCACGCCGAGGTCCCCGCCGTCCTGGCCTCGGCCGACCTGGTGGTGCTGCCGTCGGTCCAGATCGAAGGGCTCGGAGTCGTGCTCCTCGAGGCACTGGCCAGCGGCACGCCGGTCGTGGGGTCCCGGGTCGGTGGCATCCCCGACATCATCCGCGACGGCGAGACGGGTCTGCTCGCCCGCCCAGGGGATCCGGAGGATCTCGCGCGACAGTGTCTGAAGCTGCTCGGCGACCAGGCGCTGCGTCGGCGCACCGTCGAGGTCGGGCGCCGAATGGTCGAGACGCAGTTCAGCTGGGCGAGCATCGCCGAGCGCTTCGACGGGCTCTTCGGGGCCTGCGTCACTGATCCGACCGGCCTCGCGAGCCACGGCCGCGGTCCCGCCCGGAGGGTTCCGTGAGGGTCCTCCACCTGACCGACGACGTGATTGGAATGAGCGGCGTCAGGAGCTACCTGCTGCAGCTCGGAGAGGCCCTCGCCCCGCTCGGCGTCGAGTGCGACTTGTTCACGTCAGCGTATCCGGGCGGACCGGTCCGGAACCACGCCACGCGCTGGGCCGGCCTCGGCTACACGCACGAGCTGGCCGATCGGATCCGCAGCACCGGTCCCGACATTGTCCACGCCCACAACCTGTGGATGCGTCTCTCCCCGGTGCCGCTGCACGCCGCCCGCAAGGCCGGCGTCCCGGTCGCGATGACGGTCCACGACTACCACCTGGTGTGCCCTCGCAAGTGGATGATCACTCCCGACGGCGCCCCGTGCGAGACCGGGTTTGGCGCCCGCTGCCTGGCTCTCGACTGCCTCGCCTCGCGCCGCGGCTGGGCGTGGAGGCCCTACAACAACCTGCGGTGGCTCAAGGTCGCCCTGCACCGCGGCATGCTGCGCTCCTGGGTCGACCTTTTCATCGCGCCTTCGGAGCACCTCGCGGGCTGGCTGCGACGCAGCCTGCGCGCCGCCCGGGTCGTCCACCTCGCGAACTTCGCCCGGGAGCCCGCCGGGGCGTCGGAGCGGTTGCGCGATCCCGACCGCCTACTCTTTGCCGGCCGCCTCGGGCCGGAAAAGGGTGTTGACGTCCTACTGCGCGCTCTGGCGACGGTCGCCGAGCATCGCCCGCGTGTGTCCCTCGAGATCGCCGGCGACGGATCCCAGCAACCCTGGCTGGTCGACCTCGCCGCTCAGCTCGGACTCTCGGGCCGTGTCGTGTGGACGGGACCGCTGAAAGCCGACGAGCTCAGCCGGCGCTACGAGGAGGCGGGCGTGTTCGTCCTACCGACCCTGTGGATGGAGAACTGTCCGGTCGCCGTGCTCGAGGCCATGGCGCACGGGCTTCCGGTGGTTGCCACTCGCATCGGCGGGCTCCCCGAGCTGGTCGAGGACGGCGTCGTCGGCTCCCTCGTCGAGCGCGCCGACGTGGCCGGGCTCGCGGCCGCGCTGCTCGCGCTGCTCGCCGAGCCAGAACGAACCACGACGATGGGACGGGCCGCGCGCCGGCGCTTTCTCGACCGGTACACCGCCGCCGGCCACGCGCAGCGCCTCCGCGGACTCTATGAGGAGCTTGTCGCCACAGCAGGAGCGCGGTGATACCGGCGGTACAGCTCGCGGCGATCTTCCCCCCCTCCTCCCCCCCGACCCCCGTCCGACCTTTCTCACCGCGATCCGCCGCTCCCTCAGCTCGCGCGCTGCTCCCCGCGGTCGAACTGTCCCGCGACGTGGCGGACGTGGCTGCCTCGGTGACAGACCTGCGCGCCGCTCCGCGGGGCGGGCACGTCGTCGGTCGACCTCGCCCCGAGGCTCGCCCGGGCGCGCGCCCTTCCCGGGCCCCGCCCACGCCGGGTTTGCAGTCGCTCGGCCCGCTGCCGTTCGCGGACCACGCCTGGGACGTCATCCTGCTGCTCGAGACGATCGAGCACGTCGACGATCCTGCCGCAGTGCTCGCCGAGTGCCGTCGGGTGCCCGTCCGGGGGCCGCCTCGCGCTCCCCGACCTCGCCCTGGGGCGCACACCTGTTCAGCACGTGCACCCCCCCCCCCTCCTCCTCCCCTCCCCCCCCCCCCTTCCCCCCCCCCCCCCCCTCCTCCCCCCCCCCCCCCCCCCCCCCCCCCCCCCCACCTCTCTTCTCTCTTCGCGCCGCGCGACCCCCCGTTACCGCTATCATGGACGCACGATGCGAGTGATTTGGCCAATCCACCAGCTCGAGCGGGAGCACAACCAGTGTCTCGGCGTAATGACCATCGCCGCGGTCCTGCGCCAGCACGGGATTGAGAGCGAGGTGGTCCCGGCGGATGCCGAGGCGGTCGAGCGCCGGCTCGGCGGCGACGGCGATCTCGTGCTCGCCTACAGCACGGTGACCGCGTTTTCGCGCGTCTACCTCGACCTGAACCGCCGCATCAAGGAGAGCCACCCGAAGGTCTACTCCGTGTTCGGCGGCGTCCACACGACGTACTTTCCAGAGGTGATCGAGGAGGACGGCGTCGATGCGGTGTGCATCGGCGAAGGCGAGTACCCGATGCTCGAGCTGGTCTCGGCCCGCATCGACGGCCGGCCTGCAACCTCGATCGCCAACTTGTGGGTCAAAGACGGCGGTACGATCCACCGCAACCCGGTTCGACCCCTGATCGAGAACCTCGACGAGCTCCCACTGCCCGACCACGACCTCTTCCGCGGCGAGGTCACACGCCCCCACCCATCCGCCGCCGTCATGACTGGGCGCGGCTGCCCCTACCACTGCACCTACTGTTTCAACCATGTCTACCACAAGATCTACGAGGGCAAGGGCCGGACCCTACGCCGCCGCAGCATTGACCACGTGATGCGGGAGCTTCACAGCTTGAAGCAGAGCGGCCGACAGCTGATACGGTTCGTGGACGACATTTTCATCCTCGACCGCACGTGGGTTCTCGAGTTCGCGCCACGCTATCGGGAGGAGATCGGACTCCCGTTCACCTGCCTGGTGCGGGCGAACGTGGTGACCGACGAGGTCGTCCAAGCTCTCGCAAACGCCGGTTGTTACCGGATGATGATGGGTATCGAGGCCGGCAATGAGAGGATACGGAATGCCGTCCTCAAACGCGGGATGAGCGAAGAGCAGATACTTCGAGCGGCGAGGATCATCCGCCGAAGCGGCATCCGGCTGACGACCGCCAATATCCTGGCGTTGCCCGGCGGCGGTCTCAATGAGGACTGGGAGACTGTCGACCTCAACATCAAGGCGCGCCCCAGCTACGCGTCGGCATCGGTGCTGCAGGCATTTCCCGGGACCGAGATCCACCAGATCGCCAGTGAGCTCGGCGTTCTCCAGGACGACAACCTGGACCAGCTCGCCACCGGGCACGGCTTCGGTTTCGCCACCGCGCTCCATCATGCCGACGAGTCCGAGAAGCGCCAGATCGAGAACCTGCACAAGTTCTTTCCGCTCCTGGTCTGGTGCCCGTGGCTCAAGCCGCTCGTGCGCCGCCTCATCAAGCTACCGTCGAATCGCCTCTTTGAGATGATCTACATGGCCTCGGTGAACATCGGCACCCACCTGATCGTCATCCCGCCACGGATCGGCGCGAAGCTCCTCGCGGCGAAGTTCGCCGAGCGGCTGCTACCGTGGCGGCGGGTCCGCCGTCCGAGCGCCCCGACCGCCGAGCCATGAGCGAGCGCCGCACGCTCCGCTCGTCGCTCGCCCTTGGCGCGGAAGCCCTCACGGTTTTCATGCGCTACCGCCTCATCGAGCCTCTTCGCAGCACGCCCCCGCTGCCCCGCGCGATGCACTACCTGTCAACCCACCGCTGCAACGCGCGCTGCGTGATGTGCGGGATCTGGAAGGAGGACAGTGCGGTCGGCGACGACCTCAGCCCGGACGAGCTCTCCAGGATCCTGTCCGACCGGCTGTTCACGAAGATGGAGTACGTCGGCATGAGCGGCGGCGAGCCGCTCCTGCGCGACGATCTCCCTGATCTCGTCGCGGCGTTCCCGGCCCGGTGCGCACGTCTCAAGCGCTTCAGCCTGACCACCAACGGGCTCCTTCACCGGCGGGCGGAGGCCGTACTCCCTGTGCTCGCCGAGCGGTGCCGTCAGGCCGGTGTCCTGTTTGACGTCTGCGTTTCGGTACACGGCACGGGTGAAGCCCTCGACCGGATCTACGGCGTCGAACGCGCCTTCGCTCGCATCGAACGCACCGTCGGGATCCTCGAGCAGCTCCGCCGCGAGCGACGCCTGAGCTTCTCGTTCAACTGTGTTCTGCTCGCGGACAACCTCCCGACGGTCAGAGAGCTGTGCCGCTGGGCCGCTGAACGCTCGATCCCGGTCGCCTTCGTGGTCGGCGAGCAGAGGGAGCGCTTCCGGACCCAGGGTCTCGAGGGCGCCTTCGTCCCCGAGGCACGGCAACAGGAGCTGACCGCCTTCCTGCGAGAGGTCGCCGACGACCCGGCTCAGGGTGCGCCGTCGGCGGTGAAGTACCGGGAGCTCGCCGACGTTCTCGAGGGCACTCGGCAGCGCAGCCTGTCGTGCTACTACGCGATGGGCGGGCTGCTCCTCGGCCACGACGGCACGGTCTACTACTGTCCCCACAGCCGGGCGATCGGGAGCTGCCGGACTGCGGCGCCGTCCGAGATCTACTTCGACGGCGACAACCTCGCCTACCGCCTCCGCGACCTCGAAAACGGCCGCTGTGCGACCTGCCCGCCCTACACGCGGACCCGGTGGGAGATCGAGAAGGACCTCCCCAGGATGCTCGCAGCGACCGCGAGGCGGAGGCTCGGGCGCCGCGACGCGAGCCGCCCCTGATCGGGGCAGGAGGACGATGACCCGCGTCCTCGTCACCAACGTCTACAGCGCCCGCAACGCGGGCGACGCGGCGATCGTCCTCGGAATGATCGAGTGCCTACGCCGCAACCCCGGCCTCGAGGACGCCGAGATCGCGCTCTCGTCCGCCGACCACCCC
Source organism: uncultured Acidobacteriota bacterium (assembly GCA_963814875.1). Taxonomy (GTDB): domain Bacteria; phylum Acidobacteriota; class Thermoanaerobaculia; order Thermoanaerobaculales; family Sulfomarinibacteraceae; genus CAVSIS01. Next base: position 62,549 of record CAWFFJ010000021.1, on the reverse strand, counting down.
GGCAACGACAACGCCTACCCGGTCCCGGTCGAACCGTCCTTCCACTCGCTCAAGGACGCGTGCCCGGGCGGTCCGCGTCTGCGTTGCCTGTACTTCCTGAAGGTCCTGGTGCCCTTGAGCCTGCTCTGGGCCGGCGCGTGGCGCCTGGCGCGGTGGGACCTGCCGGTTCCCCGGGGCCTTCGCCGCCTGCTCCGCAGCTACGCCCGGTCGGACCTCGTGATCGCGGCGGGTGGAGGCTACCTCTACACGACGTCCCGCCTGCACGGCAACGTCATGCTGCTCATCCACCTCCACAGCTTCCGGCTGGCGGCGGTGCTCGGCAAGCCAGTCTACCTGTGGGCGCAGTCGATCGGACCGTTCGCTGCCGGCTACCAGGCCCGGCTGGTACGGATGGCGCTGCGCGCAGTGCGCCTGGTCGAGGTCCGCGAGGACGTGTCGCGCGACCTCGTCTCCGGTTGGCGGCTCAAGGTTCCGGTGCGGGAGGCGGCGGACGCGGCGTTCCTGCTCTTGGCCGCGGAGCCGGACGTGGATCTCGGGCTGGCGACGCGCGGCGCCGCCCTGCGGGTCGGCATGACCGTCCGTCGGTGGTTCCGCGACCCCGCACAACAGGCCCGCTACCAGCGGACCATGGCCGCGTTCGCGGACCGGCTCGCACGGGAGTGCGACGCCGAGGTCGTCTTCGTCCCCCAGGTGACTGCTGTACGCCAGGACGACGACGACCGGGACGCCGCGCGCGAGGTGGCGGCCCTGATGTCTCACGCCGATCGCGCACATGTGATCGAGGAGGAGCTCTCCGCGCCGCAGGTCAAGTGGCTTTGCGGCGCGATGGACTTCTTCGTCGGGACCCGCATGCACTCCAACATCTTCGCCCTGTCGCTCGGCGTGCCGACGCTCGCGATAAGCTACCAGCCCAAGACCGACGGAATCATGGCGCAGCTCGGCCTCGACGCGTTCGTCCTGCCGATCGCCGGGTTGACTCCGGATCGCCTGTGGCAGGGGTTCGACAATCTGCGGACGGCTGCCGGGGAGGTGCGCGACCAGCTGCGCCGGGTGATCCCGGAGCAGACCGCCCGCGCCGAGGTCGCCGGAAGCCTGATCGCGGCCGACCTCGCGGCGCTCGCACTGGGGCGCGGGTGACGGCGGTCGACGCAGAGGCCCCCCGCGAGCCCGGACGGCCGCGGGTCAGCGTGGTGGTGGCGACCTGCAACGACCTCGAGAATCTCCGGAGGTGCCTGGTCTCGCTCGCCCGCCAGACCTACCCCGGATCCGCATTCGAGGTTGTGGTGGTCGACGACGGCAGCACCGACGGCACCTCCGACGCCGTCCGGCGGGAACACCCCGAGGTCCGGCTCATCTCCAAGATCAACGAGGGCGCCGAGATCGCTCGCAACTGCGGCGTCGACGCCTGCGACGGGGATGTCGTGGCCTTTCTCGACTCCGATTGTGTCGCGCCGCCCGGGTGGCTGGCGGCGGTGGTCGACCGCCTCGGGGACGATCTCCTGCGGGTCGTCGGCGGCCGCATCATCCACCGCGGCAGTTTCTTGCGGCGTTTGACCGGGATTGCTGACTTCGGCGAGTACCAGGGGCTGACGCGGCGCGAGGTCCGCACCCTGCCGAGCTGCAACATGGGCCTGCGCCGGAACCTCTTCGAGACCGTCCGTTTCGACCCCCGCCTGGCACCGAATGCGGACACCCTGTTCGCCGAGGGGCTCCACCGTCGCGGCGCGAACCTGGTCTACGACCCTGAGCTCGCCGTCGAGCACCGCCCGCGCGCCGACCGGGCGCAGCTCCTGGCCCGGGCGCGGCGCTATGGCCGCAGCTTCGTCGAGGCGCGGCGGCTCGACCCGGGCTTGCGCTGGGCCGGCTTCCTGCGCGCCGGCGTGCCCGGAGTCGTGGCGGCGACCCTGGGGCGGACGTTGCTCGACTGGTCGCGGCTGCTGCGTCACCGGCGCGCGGCCGGCTTTCGACTCCTCGAGGTGCCGCCGGCCATGGTGATGCTGCTGCTGCGAAGGGTCGTTTCCGTGCCCGAGGCCGTCCGCGCCGCCCTCGAGAAGCCGAAGAAGACAAACCACAGAGGCACAGAGACACAGACGCGCACAGAGCCGCCGGCCCCATGAGCGCCGACCGGGCCGAGCGCTCAGGCGCTCCGCCCGGTCAAATCTCATCGGGCGGGCGGGGGCTCTGTGACTCTGTGACTCTGTGGTTTACGATCCGTTTGCGCTTCCGGCAGCTTCGAGATCACCGAGCGGAGCTTCAGCGCCGGGTCCCGACGTAGCTGCTCAACCACCTCGACCTCGACCCGGACCTCCTCGCCGACCAGCGCACGGATCCCGGCCCGAATCCCGTCCACGTCCGCCGCGCCCGCGTCGCGAGCAACCGTCGTTCTCACCACGATCCGGTCAAGGTCCTCCTGCACGACCTGCCAGCAGCCCACCCCCATCGCATGGTCGAGGACGAGGAAAAACGGGTGCGGACTCAGCTTTCGGCCAGAGGCGAGCAGCACGAAGTCGCCTGAGCGACCACGCACTTCCTCGATCAACGGCAGCCCTCGGCCGCACACCGGGACGCGCTCCGACACCCGCACGACGTCGCCCTGGTCGTAGCGGATGAAGGGCATGGTGAAGTTCGACAGGTTGGTCACCACGACGGTCGCGTCCTCGCCAGGCCGCGCCGGGCGTCCGTCGTGGAGCAGCTCCGTGATCACCGTGTCGTTGCTGAGGTGGTAGGCCGCGCACTCGGGGCATTCCCATGCGATCACTGAACCCGCCTCCTCCGAGGCGTAGATGTCGATCACCCGGCAGCCGAGTGCCGTCGTCAGCAGCTCGCGGCCGGTCGCGTCGAGGATGCCCGACGTACTCGCGACCAGCGGCACCCGCAGGTCGCCGCCGCCGTGCTCGAGGGTGGCCTCGGCGAGCAGCTTGAGGGTCAATGAGTAGCCGTGGATCAGGTACGGTCGCCATCGCCGGATCGCCGCGACCCAGCTCTCGGGCTCGTCATGGGTGGACAGCATCTGGCGGCGGTACAGGCCGAAACCCTCGTACCACGAGCGCGCACCGAGCCGCTCGCGTCGGGCCTGGAAGTAGGTCAGGCGGTGCCATGGCTTGAGCCCGGCGCCGAGGTAGACGCGGAAGAAGGACGGGTTGAAGACCGCCCGGTCCGCAGAGCTGGACACGATCTCCAGCGGGACGCCGGTCGAGCCGCTGGTGCTCGAGCGCACGCAGCGCGACAGGTCGGCGTCCCCGGCGAGGAGCTCGGCCCCGAGGTGCTGGATCTGCTCTCGGCGCACGATCGGCAGGCGGGCGAGGTCACCGACCGAAGCAATCGAGTCGGGCGAGACCCCGGCTTCGGCATACAGACGCCGGTAGAACGGGACGTTTTCGCAGGTGTGGTGCAGCAGGCGCCGGAGCCGACTCAGTCGATAGCGCTCGATTCGCTCGGGCGCCCACCACTGGCGCCGAACCAGTGCAGCCAGTTCGAGCGCTCCGCGCATCAGATGCACCCTCCTAGAGGCCCGGAACAGAAAGCCACTCGCCCATTGGCTTGCCATTCGTCCTGCGCCGCATCATTGGCGTCAGGCTATCACGCAAGGTGAACTGACGGCCCCCCCCGGTGATCCCGGATGCCACCCTCGCGACCCCTGTTTGCTACCATGTGCGCCAAGGACGGTCCATGTTCAGCGAGCACCTTTCTTCGATCCTCGAGTTAGCCTCCCGCGTCGACAGCGGCCCCCGCATCGGGCCGAAGCAGACGTCGGCCCTCCTCGACAAGGCAGCGGGGGGCGAGTCCCTGTCGGACGGGGAGATCCTGTCCCTGGTCAACGGCCTCTCGGAGCCGGCCAATGCGAGGGAAGTGACCGAGCTCGCCCAGCGCTACCCGCGGCCACTCGACGACCAGATCCTGCTGCTGCCGCCGCTCTACTTCTCGAGCATCTGCGAGAATACCTGTGCCTACTGCGACTTCTCGACCGGAAACGGCGTCCGCCTCTCCCCGAGCGGATTCCAGCACGAGGTCGACACGCTGGTCGGTCTCGGCTACCGCAGCATCGAGCTGGTGTCGAGCCAGGACCCCTGCCTGTACGTCCACGAGGAACCCTTCAGCCTCGCCGACCAGCGTTTCCAGGTCGAGGGCGCCGCCCGCTACTTCGAGATCCTACGGAACTCCCTGTCGAGCAACGGCGGGGGCATGATCACCAGCAACATTCCCCCAGTCGACACGGACTCGTTCCGCCGGCTCCGGCAGGCGGGCCTCGACTGCTTCCTGGTCTGGCTGGAGACCTTCGACGCGACCCAGTACGGCCGCCTCCACACCCGTCGCGGCCCCAAGGGCAACCAGGGCTACCGGCTCGACTCGTTCGACCGTGCCCGCGAGGCCGGGGTGCGCCACGTCGCCGGCGCCTTTCTCAAGGGCCTGTTCGACTGGCGCAAGGAGGAGGTCGTCCTGTATCTCCTGGACCGCCACCTCAAGACGACCTGGGGCCACGGCTTCTCGATTATCGGCACGCCCCGCGTCAAGGGCCGCTTCCTGGGCTCGAGCGCGATCCAGGAGTCGCGGATGAGCGACGAGGAGTACGAGCTCAACATCGCGCTCGACCGCATCCTCTTCGACGGCGTCCTGTGGCTGCAGACCCGGGAGTCCTTCGAGACCAACCGGAAGCTCATCGGCCGCTACGGCGGCGGTGTAATCCTGACACTGACCTCGTCGACCGCGCCTGGCGGCTACTCGGAGCCGACCGAGGCCACGGCGCAGTTCCCGGTCTACAAGCAGGACCTCGACGACGCCGTCGCGGCCCTCACCGGGGACGGCCTGAACGTCCGCTTCGGCTGGACGCCGCGCGACCTCGAAGCGTGCCAGCGGTTGAACGGTCGCAGCCTGCCCCCCCAGCTGTTTCCCCCTGAGTAACCCGCATCAGTCGTACTTCGAGGCACCGACCGCAACGCCCAGCACCTCGCGCGCCTCGGCCACGATCCGCGGGCGGACCGCGAGCACGGCGAGAGCAAACGCTGCAACCGCCGGCAGTGGGAGCAGCAGGTTCCTCCACCCTGCACTCACCTGAAGGACCCGCCCCACGAACAGTGCGACCGCACAGAATGCAGCCAGGCCGGCGACCGGCACAGCTGCCGCACGGCCGAACTCGCGTCGGCTGATCGGGACCATCCGGGACACCAGGTAGAGGTTCACCGGTACGAAGACCGCCGCTGCGGCCGACTCCACCAGGCACACCGCGACCAAGTTGACGTGGGCGGCGGCGAGCAGCGCTGCGATCGTGACCAGCGCCCGTACCGCGGTGAATCTCAGCAACAGGCCGGTGCGGCCGGTCGCGATGTAGATCGTGGCCAGGGACTGCATCGGCATCAGTAGCGCGAGCACGGCCAGCGCTCGGACCGCTCCGATGACGGCCAGCCACCGTTCGCCGAGCAGCACCGGCACCAGCACGTCGGCATAGAAGAACAGCGTTGCCGCACCGAGCGCCGACAGGACGGTGAGAAAGCTCGTCAACCGCAGCAGCCAGCGGCCGAGTCGCTCCAAGTCGTCCGCCTCGCGACAGAACGCGGGCAGCGCCACTCGCTCCGAGACGCCGAGCAGGCTCTGCACCGGTACGTGGACCAGACGCGTTGTGACCTCATAGAGCCCGAGTACGGAGACACCGAGGAAACGCCCGATAAAGAGCCGGTTCGCCGAGTCGATCACGTAGGCGAGATTGAAGGCGGACCAGATCTCGACCCCGGAGTGCAGCAACTTGCGACCGACCTGCCGGTCAATCGCGAACCGGATGCGCAACGGCGGCCGGACCCACCACAGCACCGCCGCCACGACGGCACCGGTCAAGGAACCGGCTACGAGCGCCCACACCCCCCACCCGAGCACGGCCAGCGTGATCGAAACGATTGCGGTGACCAGGCCTTCGGCCATTGTGATCAAGGACTGGAGGCGAAAATCGAGCCGACGCACCGCGAGCGTCGAGGGCACACTCGCCGCCGCCTGGGGCAGCAGCCGCAACGCCATGAGGGAGAGCACCCCGGCCGCACGAGGGTCGGCGAACCACAGCGAGGCCAGCGGCGAGGCGAGCACGATCACCAGCACGGTCACCACCGTGATCCCACCACTCATCCAGAAGATCGTGTTCGCCGCCGAGATCGGCTGGTCGCGGTGCTGGAGAAGCGCAGTCTGGAGGCCGAGCGACTTGGTCCGGTTGGCGAAGCTCACGAACAGACCGGCGATTGCGACCAGACCGAAGTCCTCCGGGGAGAGCAGCCGCGCCAGCAGGATCAACGCCACGGTCTGAGCCGTGCGCTGCACACCCATGGCGACGGTCGTCCAGGTCGCCCCCCTCAGGGCCAGGGTCGGGGTGGAGCCCTTGCCCCGCGGCACGGCGCGGTCATCGCCGGTGCCACTCACAGATAGCCCAGGGCCGCGAGCCGACGACGGACCTCGTCGTCGCCGGAAGCGATCCCCTGCTCACGATCACCCGCAAAGCGCGCGCTCTCGCGCTCGATCTCGAAGTCGTGCTCGACGATCAGCTCGGCCAGGGCGGACGCCGTCTCCGCGTCCCGTTCGGCCAGGTTGACGCGTTCGCCGGGATCGGCAGCGAGGTCGTAGAGCTCGCGCTCGAGGACCTCGTCGTCGCGGATAAGCTTGAGTCGCGGGCTCCGGCAGGCGACCAGCCGGAACCGGTCGGGCTCGCCCACGCGGCTCGCCCGCCCTCCCGCATGCATGCTCTCGCTGAAGACCCACGGGCGTCCGGCGACCGGCTCACCTCGAACCATGCCGACAAAGCTGCGGCCTTCGAAGCTCGGCGGGACCGGAACGCCGAGCAGGTCGAGCAAGGTCGGCGCAAGGTCGATGAGGCCGATCTGCTCGTCGACGCGGTGCCCCGGCGCGACCCCCGGCCCGGCGACGATGAGCGGTACTCGGAGAAGCTCCTCGCAAACGTCGGGGCCGTGCGCGAACCCGCCGTGCTCGCCGAAGCGTTCGCCGTGGTCGGAGCCGAGCACGACCATGGTCCGTTCGTCGAACCCCGCCTCGCGCACCCCGTCGATCAAGAGCCCAAGCACGTGGTCGACATGCTCCACCCGCCGGTCGTAGAGGCGGCGCAGGTCGGCCAGACCGCGTGCGGGCCGGCCCGCCGCCATAGCAGTCATCGCGAGCAGCCACCGCACCCGATCCGAGAGCCGCCGCGTACCCGGTAGCGGGTGATAGGGAAAGTGGACGTCCATCAGGTGCAGCCACAAAAAGAACCGGCCGCCGCATCGCCGCGCCCACGCCAGCCCACGTTCGACTACCGTCTCCCCGGTCAGGTACTGCCCGCCCTCGGCCTGCACCGCGGCCTGGTAGAGCATCAGCACGCCGAGGCTGCGCCGCCCGACGGCGTCGTGTGCCCTCCCTCGCAGCGACCGCAGGCCACGCCGCTCCTCGCCAGCTCCGTGGCGAGGATGAGCGTCCCAGAAATCGACGAAGTGGTCGAAGCCGCGATCGTAGCCGGTCTCCCGGGTCAGGAACGGGTTCGAGGGGTTGAAGCCCGCGGTTGCGAAGCCGGCGTCGCGCAGCGCCTCCGCCACGGTGGTCGCCCCCCGCGGCAACCCCTCGCGCTCGCCGGCCACCAACGGGTAGAGCGAGCACAGGATCGACGGGAACGAGGCCTGAGTCCTCGGCCCGTTGGCGATCGCCTGAGTGAAGCGCACACCCTCGGCGGCGAGCCCGTCCATGCGCGGCGTCGCGACCGCCGACGCGCCGTTGCACCCGAGCGCGTCAAACCGCAGCGAGTCCACGGTGACGAGGATGAGGCTGTCGGGCCTCGTCCCTGCCCCCGATGATGAACGGGTGCCAGGAGGGGTAACCATGACTCTGTCTGCAACCACATTACCCGGCATGACCGTCCGAGTGCCACCCCGCAGCCGTGTATCCTCTCCCCCTCGGCGGACCGGGCGGCATTTCCGGCCGTCGGCGGTCGTTTCCAGCACGCGGAGGAGTCAGATGGCGCCTGAGACACGACGCGAAACGATCCCGGTCGACGTCGGCGGCGTGGTGGTCGGCGGCGGCCGTCCGATCGTCGTCCAGTCGATGACCAACACCGACACCGCCGACGTCGAGGCCACCACCCGCCAGGTGCTCGAGCTCGTCAGTGCCGGCTCCGAGCTGGTGCGGATCACGGTCAACGTCCCCGAGGCCGCAGCGGCGGTGTCCGAGATCCGGCTGCGGCTCGACGACGCCGGCTGCAGCGTTCCGCTGATTGGCGACTTCCATTACAACGGCCACACCCTCCTGCAGCGTCACCCCGCCTGTGCCGCCGCGCTTGCCAAGTACCGCATCAACCCCGGCAACGTCGGCAAGGGCGAGCGCCACGACGCCAACTTCGCGACCATCTGCGCGATCGCCCGCGACCATGGCGCCGCGGTGCGGATCGGCGTTAACGGCGGCTCTCTCGATCAGGATCTCGTGATGGCGAAGATGCAGGAGAACACCGACCTCGAGCTCGGACGGACCTCTGACGAGATCATCGACGAGTGCATGGTGCTCTCCGCCCTGCAGTCCACCGAGCTCGCCTTCGAGGCCGGGCTGACCCCCGACCGGGTCGTCATCTCGTGCAAGCTGTCGAGGCCGGAGCACCTGATCGCCGTCTACCGCGAGCTTGCCGGCCGCACTTCGCAGCCGCTCCACCTCGGGCTCACCGAGGCCGGCATGGGCACCAAGGGCCTGGTGTGGTCGTCGATCGGCATGGGTGTTCTGCTCGCCGAAGGCATCGGCGACACCATCCGCGTCTCGCTCACCCCCCGCCCCGGCGGCGACCGCCGCGAGGAGGTCTGGGCCGCGTGCGAGATGCTGCAGGCGCTCGGCCTGCGTTCCTTTGCGCCCTCGGTGACCGCCTGCCCGGGCTGCGGGCGCACCACCTCGACCACCTTCCAGGAGCTGGCGGAGCGCGTCGAGGGCCACGTCAGGGCGCAGATGCCCGTGTGGAAGCAGCGCTACCCGGGCGTCGAAGACCTCAAGCTCGCCGTCATGGGCTGCATCGTCAACGGTCCCGGCGAGTCGAGGTCGGCCGACATCGGCATCAGCCTGCCCGGCACCGGCGAGTTCCCGCGCTGTCCCGTGTTCGTCGACGGCCGCCCGTTTGCCACCCTGCAGGGCACCTCCCAGGAGCTCGCCGAGCGCTTTATCGCCCTTGTCGAAGACTACGTTGCAGCCCGCTGGGGCGGGCTGCAAGGTGAGGAGGAAGACCGCCATCTGCGCCCGTGAGAGGATGACCGCATGCAGTGGCGCGTCGCCTCGCCGTGGTTCCGGGCCGTCCGTATCGACGATCGCCTGACGCGGATCGACGAGCCCTTCGTCGCACCGCTGCTGCGCTGCAACATCTGGCACCTCCGCGGGCGCGACCGGGACCTCGTCGTCGACGGCGGCCTGGGTCTCACGAGCTTGCGACAGGCCTTTCCAGAGCTGCTCTCCCGCGACATCGTCGCGGTCGCGACCCACACCCACGTCGACCACATCGGCGGCCTCCACGAGTTCGAACACCGTGCCGTCCACCCCTCGGAGGCCCACGGTGAGACCGCCTCGGCGGTGCCGTGCTCGCTGCGCGGGGATCGATACTCGCCGGAGCTGCGCGCGTCCCTCGAGCGCGCGGGCTACGAGGTGCCGGAGTGGCTGGTGTCCGCAGTGCCGTATCCGGGGTTCGACCCGGAGCGTTTCCAGCAGCCGGCCTTCGTGCCGACCCAGGTGCTCGGAGGGGGCGACGTTGTCGACCTCGGCGATCTCGCCTTCGAGGTGCTGCACCTGCCGGGGCACTCGCCGGGCAGTCTCGGTCTCTGGCAGTCCCGCTCTCGGACGCTGCTGTCGGGAGACGCGGTCTACGACGGCCCTCTGCTCGACACCCTCCCGGGCTCGAACGTCGACGACTACGTGCGAACCATGGAGCGCCTGCGGCGTCTGCCGGCCGACATCGTGCACGGCGGCCACGACCCGTCCTTTGGGCGCGAGCGTCTGGTCGAGATCGCCGAGGGCTACCTCGTCGAAGCACTCTGTAGGTACGAGGCAGCGATCCATCACCCTTGCACGCGCGCCGTTGCACCACAACGGAAGGGGACCCACCGCCGGCGGGGCGGGTGAGCCTGCCCTTCTCACCACGTCATGTCACGAGGACGCCGAGGTGCCTGTCAGCACTGAGTCGTTGAGCGGCGAGGCGCCGAGTCGTATGCGTACATGCGTCGCAGGCGCTCAGTCGCCAAAGGACCGCCGATGGCTGGCACATCGGCACCCGCAGTAGGGCGGTGGTGAGAGGTGCAGGCTAGCGGACCGAACCCCGACTCGACTGCAACACGCGCCGCAGCTCCTCGGCGAGGGTCTTCATGCCGAAAGGCTTCTGGAGGAACCGAACGTCTCCCGAACCGATGCCCCGCTTGACCACATCGTCCTCGGTATAGCCCGACATCATGATCACTTGGAGATCGGGCCAGCGACCGCACAATCGCTTTGCCAGCTCCGCACCAGAGGCACCAGGGAGCGCGAGATCGGTGAGCAGGACGTCGAAGGCAGCCGTTTCGTCCAGCGCGACCGCCTCCTCGGCACTGCCCACAGCGATGACCTGGTAGCCGAGTGCGTCGACCAGCTCCGCCAGCGCCTCACGGGCTGCCGGTTCGTCCTCAACGATCAGGATGTGGTGGCCGGTCTTCGCCTTGACGTCTTGCCGGTCGTCGGCCCTCTCGGCGGAGTCTTCCTGACCCTGCGGCGCCAGGCTCGGGAGCGTCACGCGGAAGACACTCCCGCCCCCACTCCTTTCCTCCACCTCGATGCTGCCTCCGTGCCGGATCACGATGCCGTGCACGACGGAAAGGCCGAGGCCAGTGCCCTTGTCAGCCGGCTTGGTCGTGAAAAAGGGCTCGAAGATCCTGGTGCGCAGGGCAAGCGGGACTCCGGGACCATCATCCTCGACCGCCAGCCAGACCCTGCCGTTGTCACCCCAGCCCGAACGGATCGCCACCTCTCCGCCATCCTCCAGGGCGTCCGAGGCGTTGACGACCAAGTTCATGACGACCTGCTCAAGCTGACCGTGGTCGCCTTCCACCGGGAGAGTCCCTTCGGCAAGGTCGAGCCGAAACGCAATGTTCTCGCGTACCAGATGGCGCAGGAGCTTGGCGTGTCCTCTGACCACATCGTTGAGGTCGAGTTGTCGCCGCTGCGCCGCGTCGCGACGCGAGAACAGGAGCAGCTGGCGCGTCAGGCCGGCTCCGCGCTGTACTTGCTGCTCCAGCTCCTCGACCACCGCTGCCAGGCGAGCCGGGTCCGAAATGTACGCACCGACAAGCTGAGCCTGGGTGAGCATTGCCTGGAGGAGGTTATTGAAGTCGTGGGCAACCCCACCCGCGAGCTGGCCTATGGCTTCCATCTTCTGCGCATGTCTGAGCTGCCCTTCGAGCTCGCTCTGCGCGGTAATGTCGGTCGTGAAGCCCTCGATCAGGAAGCCACCGTGTTCGTCGCGGCCGGCCCGACAGGCGTTCATGCTCAGACGAACCGTGCGGCCGTCGATGGTGTAGGCATCGTACTCGAATCCTTCGATGAGGTCGTGTTCCTCAAGCTGGCGCAGGAACTCGCGCCGCCGAGGGGGTCGACGTAGAGCTGCGCCGAGATGTCGGAATAGTGGTTCCGGGCCGCCTCTACCGAGTCGGCCCCCAGCATCCGCGCCATGGCGGCGTTCACCGCCAGCACCTCGCCCGTCGATCTCGTGGTGAAGATGCCCACCGGTGCGCTCTCGAACAGGGTCCGGTACCTTCGCTCACTGGTGCGGAGCCGGTGCTCGGCGCGTCTGTGCTCGGTGACGTCTTCGCCGATGCTGACACTCCCCGTGACCCGACCCTCGTAGTCGCGGAGAATTGTGTTCGACCACTCGATCAGTCGCTCCTCCCCCGCACGCGTCATGATCGGGTTCTCGAAGTGGGAGGGAAGGTCGCCTTCCTCGAGGGCACGCAGGAACCACTGCCGGATCGCGTCGCGGCGGTCAGCGGGCACGAACCGATCGAACCAGTCACAGCCGATCACCTCGTGACGGTTCCAGCCGGTGAGCTCAAGGGTGAAGTCGTTGACAAACGCGACCCGGCCTGCGCTATCGAGACCGACCGCGATCAGACCCACGTTCTCGAGCGTCGTGCGAAAGCGACGTTCGGACTCCGCGAGGGCTTCCCGGGCCGCCCTGGCTTCGGAGATGTCGGTGAGCACGCCCTGCAGCCCGGCCACAGAGCCGTCTTCGACCAGCGGTCGGCTCGACGTTCTCACCCAGCGAAAGCTCCCGCTGCGGTCTTGCAGCCGGTACTCTCGAGGCATCAGCTCGCCGGCGAGCACTTCGGCAAACGCCGTGCGGAGAGCGGCGAGGTCTTCCGGATGGACCAGCTCGCTGAAAGACCGGCCGACGACCTCCTCGGGCGTGAATCCGAGAATGGCCTCCACCGCGGGGCTGACATAGCTGATGACGCCGTCCAGGCCGGCAGCGTAGACCACGTCGTTGAGGTTCTCCACCAGCTCGCGGAAGCGGCCTTCCGAGCGGACGAGCGCCTCCTCGGCCTGCCACCGCTCGGTGACGTCTCGCGCCGTGGTGTGCATACACTCCGTACCGGCAATCGTCACGGCGCGATTGGAAAACTCTGCTTCGACCTTACTCCCGTCCTTGCGGAGAATGGCCGCCTGGGTCAGTGCCTCCTCACCACCCAGGATGCGCGCGTGATATCCGCGGTAGGCCACCAGGTCGACGTCCTCATGGAGGTCCGGGATGGACATGGCGAGCAGCTCGTCCCGGGAGTATCCCGTGAGCTCGCACGCCGCTCGGTTGACCGCGAGGAACCGTGACTGCGCATCGGAGAGAAAGATGGCGTCGCGCGAGCCCTCGAACAGGATCTCGCTCCACGGGTCGATGAGCTGGGAGCGCACTCCGGGCGAATCCTCGACGCTTGGAGCTTTCGCGGTCCTGCTGTCGGCCGCGTCCGCCTCGCGGGCGTCCGATTCCGAGCAATGCCCACCAGGGTCGCTCGCACTCATGCGGCGTGATCCGCGATCAGAGCGCCGCCCTGTTGCAACGAGCACATCGGCGCTGCACGTTCACCACGCGGCACCAATCGGATCCATGCTACTTCCCGCAACCGGTCCACCCCCAGACGCCAACCCGCGTCGCTCAGGCTCAATCGCCGCAAGACTTTCCCTTCCTGCGAACTTCGACCACGACGGACACGTGGGCGACGGGAGGCGGAACAGGCTTCCGGCGACGGGGCGATCCTCGACGAGGATCGTATCGCAGATTTCCGCGGCGTGACGCCGCTCTGGCGGATGCCGCCTCATTCCACCAGGCCCGCCGCTCTCGTGCGAGAGGGGCGCCGCGCCCTCGGCTGCAGCTGAGCCCGCCACTCGGCTCTGGATCTGTGGTAGCCTTCTCGATCCATAATTCGATGATGCGACGACGGTGGAGGGCACGATGAACCCCAATGTCAAGAAGCTCGCGATCCTCGCCGGAGGCGGACCGGCTCCGGGCATCAACAGCGTGATCGGCGCGGCGACCATCCGCGCGGCGCTCGGCGGCTCCGAGGTCATCGGCATCCAGGACGGCTTCCGGTGGATCATGGAGGGCAATGTCGACCACGTGCTGCCGCTCACGATCCGCGACGTCAGCCGGATCCACTTCCGCGGCGGCTCGTTCATCGGCATCAACCGCGCCAACCCGACCAAGAAGGCGGCCCACCTCGAGAGCAGCGTGACCTCGCTGCTGCGCCTGAACGTCGACCGGCTGATCACCATCGGCGGCGACGACACCGCGTTCTCGGCCTACAAGCTCAACGAGAAGAGCGGGGGCCGGATCCGGGTCGTGCACGTCCCCAAGACCATCGACAACGACCTCGACCTGCCGCTCGGCGGCAATACCTTCGGCTTCCAGACTGCCCGCCACAACGGGGTCGGCATCGTCCGCGACCTCATGGTGGACGCCAAGACCACCTCGCGCTGGTACCTCGTGGTGACCATGGGCCGAAAGGTCGGCCACCTCGCCCTCGGCATCGGCAAGGCCGCTGGCGCGGCCCTCACCGTCATTCCCGAGGAGTTCAAAGGCACGGTACGCCTCCAGGAGCTGGTGGACACCATCCTCGGAGCGATGATCAAGCGTCAGAGTATGGGCGTGCCGCACGGTGTCGCGGTCCTGGCCGAGGGCCTGGTCGAGGCAATCGACCCCAAGGACCTCGCCCTGGTCGAGGGCGTGGAGCGTGACGCCCACGGTCACCTCCGGTTGGCCGAGATCAACTTCGCGGACATCATCAAGGAGAAGCTGCTCGAGGGCATGCGCAGGTACAGCCTCGGCACCTCGCTGGTGGCCAAAAACATCGGCTACGAGCTGCGGTGCTCGGACCCGATCCCGATGGACATGGAGTACACCCGTGACCTCGGCTTCTACGCCGCCGAGTACCTCGACGAGGGCGGCAGCGGAGTCCTGATCACGATCGAGGGCGACCACTTCAAGCCGATCCCCCTGACCGACATGATCGACCCGAAGACCGGGAAGACCCGGGTACGGATGGTTGACGTCAACTCCGAGCGTTACCGGATCGCGCGCAGCTACATGATCCGGCTGACGCGGGACGACTTCGAAGACCTCCACCAGGTGGCCAAGCTGGCCGCCACCCTGGGCGTCTCGATCGACGAGTTCCGCACCACCTTCGGCTACCTGGTCGAGAAGGAGCCGGCAAGACTGTGCCTGATCCCGGAACCGGCAACGGCGGACAAGGTCGCGGACGCCGCGCCGGAGCAGCCCCCCAAGGGGCACGGCAAGAAGCACCGCAAGAAGGTCAAGCGATGACAGGCGCCGGGACCGCACCCGAGCAAGCGCACGAGTTGGGGGCGCGGTTCGGGTGCTACGTACCCGGCCACCCGGCAGAAGGGTCGGCAAGAAACCGCTGAACGGGGATCCGGGGGATTACCGAGCCACCGATTCCGTGGGCGCCGTTGCCTCGCCGCCGCCTCCCTTTGCCGGTTCCAGCAGGGCTGCCAGCCGATCGGCGATCTCGGCGGAGACCACGTCACTCCCGTGTTGGTTCAGGTGGACGGTCCCGTAGATGTACTCCCTTTCCTGCGGAACATCCCGTGCGAGGTCGATAACCGGGACTTTGTTCCGCCCACCCACGGTACGGATCGACTCGTTGAAACGCTCGTGGAGCCCGCGGAACTGCTCATAGCTGACGCCGTTGCTCGTGGCGAGGAGGCTGGTCCTGGCCAGAACCTCGGGATCGGGATGCTCCTTGAAACGACTCTCCTGGGTCATCAGCACCGGGATGATCCCGCGCGCCCTGCAGATGTCGACGAAGATCTGCAGGTTGGCCTCGAACTGGCCAGCCATCCAGGCCTCGTCCACGTGGACCTTCTTCCCCCGCGCTCGAGCAAACTCGTCCGGCGTGGTGTGACGGAGGGCCCTCAGCTTCTCGTACAGGTTTGGGATCAGCAGGTCCTTGACGGCGCGGAGCACGTGGTAGCCGCCGATGACCTCCATCGGGCCCCGCGTGGGGTTGGCGTTCCAGTAGCTGCCCTCGTGGAGGAGGATTGCAAGGTCGTTGATGTTGTGCATGAGGACAACGATCTTCGGTTGCAGAGGGATGACCTTGTTGAGGAGAGCATCGAGGGAGTGGAGGCTGTTGTTCCCCGCCATACCGCCGTTGTAGGAGTTGACCTTGAGGCCAGTCTTCTTCTCCAAGAGGGTGCCGGCCTGGCAGGGAAACCGATGGTCGTCGGCCATGTGCAGGCATTCGGTGGTGGAACCACCCAGGAACACCACGGTCACATCCGGGTCGGCGTGGGGCGCGCCCGGCATGATGAAACCGTTGGCATCGACCTTGAGCCGGTATTCGCGGTTGGACTGCTCCGGGGCATCTTTGTGGGAAAAGTAGACGTACCGCAAGCTGTTGGGGTTGAGTTCCCGCAGCCTGATAGCCCTTTCTAGTCCGAGCTTGAAGTCACCGCGAGCCCGCAGAATCCCCTCTGCTGCCGCAATCCCGATCACGAGGCCCAGCAAGGCCAGGGTGAATCTCGCCCTCCAAGGATGCCGTTGCAGCCAACCAGCCTGCATTCCTCACCGCCTCCCTACTGCGGGTGCCGATCCGCCAGCGATCGCCGGTCCTTTCGCGACTCGGCGCCTGAGACGTGTGATCCCATCTACACCCCCCACCCCACTGACAGGCCTCTCGGCGCCCTCGTAACGCGACGTGGTGAGAAGTGCGGGCTCGTCCTGCGCCGAGCCCGTACCGCCCAGGAGAACGTCTACTCCGATTCTACCCAGCTCGCGAGGGGCCTGTCCCGGGAATTCCCTCCCAGACTTGCCGAGCAGCCAAAGCCGATGGTCTCCACAGATGCGGCCCCTTCGCTGCGTCCAATCGAGCGACGAAGGCATCGCTCGCCGGGCGTCCTGTGGTCGATGACCGACGAGCGGGGTCGCCCCCGCCCGTCGCACTGTGATTCAGATGAGCGTCACTTCCGGACTCGGATCGGGTACGGCGGGCGCTCGAGCTTTTTCGGCGGGTTCTCCGCGAGCCCCTCGAGGGCGACCTGGATCGCCTTTTCGAGCTGCGGGTCGTGGCCGTCCTCAACCTGGGCCGGCTCCTGCTCGACCTCGATGTCCGGCGGCACACCCTGGCCCTCCACAACCCAGCCGTCCTCGGTCCAGATCGCCAGGTTCGGCGCCGTCACGAAACCGCCGTCCATGAGCTCGGGGAAGCCGAGGATGCCGACCAGGCCGCCCCAGGTGCGCCGGCCAACCAGCGTCCCGAGCCCGAGCTTGTGGAACATCCACGGCAGCAGGTCGCCGCCCGAGCCCGCGGTCTCGTCGATCAGCATCACCTTGGGCCCCTGGATCGAGGCCAGCGGCGTCTTGAGGTCGGCGCCGTAGCGCATCGCCCACATTGCGATGAAGGGCCGTCGCAGGGTATCGATGTAATAGTCGGCGACCTGCCCGCCCGCGTTGTGGCGCTCGTCGACGATGATCGCGTCCTTCTGCGCCTGCGGGAAGAAGTAGCGCTTGAAGTAGGTGTGGCCGAGCCCGGTCGTGTTGGGCACGTAGACGTAGGCGACGCGGCCGTCGGTGGCCTGGTCGACCTTGCGGATGTTGCCCTCCACCCAGTCACGGTTGCGCAGGTCCGACTCGTCCTTGATCGGCACCACCTTGACCGTGCGCGAGCCGCGCCCGGTCGGGTCGGGGCCGACGGTGAGCTCGACGATGCGTCCGGCGGTGTTCTCGAAGCGGGCAAACAGGTTCTCCGGCGGCTTCAGATCCTGCCCATCGACCGCGAGCAGGTACTCGCCAGACACAACCTCGACCCCGGGCTCGGTGAGCGGCGAGCGCAGGTCCGGGTCCCAGTTGAGGCCGCCGTAGACCTTGGCGAAGCGGTAACGGCCGTCGGCGACCTCGTAGTCCGCCCCGAGCAGCCCGCCTGGGATGGCCTCGGGAGCCTCGGGTTCGTCGCCGCCGCCGAGCCGATGGTGGCCGACCGAGAGCTCGGAGAACATCCACTGCATCACGCGGTCGAGGTCGGAGCGGGTTGCCAGGTCGGGCAGGAACTGGGCGTACTCGGTGCGCATCGCCGGCCAGTCGGCGCCGTGCATGCCCGGGTCGTAGAAGTAGTCGCGGTTGATCCGCCATGCCTCGTTGAAGATCTGCGCCCACTCGGCGCGGGGGTCGACGCGGACCTGGATCGCCGCCACGTCGAGAGCGCCCTTTGCGGGGTCGACCTTGGTCTTGGTGTCGGCGATGCGCCACGTGTCCTTCTGCTGCAGCAGCGCTTTGGCGCCGTCCGGCGTGACCACGAAACCGTTGACGCCCTCGGCGAGCACGGTTTCCTCCCGCTTGTCGAGGTTGAAGCGGCACAGCGTGCCGGTCCTCGGCCCGAAGCGGTTGCCGCCACCCGTGCGCTTGAGATAGAAGAGCTGTCCCGCCGCGCCGGTCAGGAGGTCGCTGTAGACCGCGGAGGGAAGCGGCAGCGGCACGATGCGTTCGTGGAGCGAGTCGAAGTCGATCGCGACCGTCACGGGCGCCTTCACCCCCGCTCCCGCCTTCTTGGCCTCCTCACCGGCACCCTCCGCCTTCGCTGGCTTGCCCTTCTCCTCGTCGCTCTCCTTGGCGAGCGGCGACTCGGTCCCGGCTTTCAGGACCACCAGGTAGAGCTGGTCGGTCAGCTCCATGTCCGCGTTGGACATCGAGAACCAGTCCCGGACCGGGCCGGCGTCGGTGGACGCGGCCAGGAAGAGGTACTTGCCCGAGGCGTCGAAGGCCACCTCGCTCACGTCCGCGAGGCCCTTGGTGATCGTCGTTTCGGTGCCCTTGTCGAGGCTGTAGAGGCAGACCTGCTGCAGGTAACTCGGCGTGAGCCGGGTGTAGGCGATCCAGCGCGAGTCCGGCGACCAGGCGTGCTTCTGGGTGTCGACCGGCCCGTAGAGCGGCTCGGCGTCGATCCGGGTGACCTTGCCCGTGGCGAGGTCGATCCAGTACAGCGTTCTGGAGTTGTCGGCGTAGGCGATCTTGGTGCCGTCGGGGGAAAACAGCGGCCGCTCGTAAAAGCCGCTGCCACCGAGGGCGTAGGAGCGGGTCTCGCCATGGCCGTCCTGGGGGGCAACCACGAGGTGGTACTCGCCGCCCTCATCGGAGAAATAAGCGATCCTGGTGCCGTCCGGCGACCACGCTGGGGAGCGCTCGTTGGCGCCGGGCGTGTCGGTGATGTCCCGCGGGTCGCCCTTCTCGGCGGGCACGGTGACGATCTCGCCGCGGAAGTCGAACACGGCGCGGGCGCCCGAGGGCGAGATCGCTGCCTCGCGGATCCACTTGGAACCGCTCGCCCAGCGCGGACGGACCTCGGTGAGATCCGCGGCGACACCCACCGGGACCCGCTCGGAGGCCTGGCTCGCCGGGTCCCACACATGCAGGGTCCCGGCCTGCTCGTAGATCACCCGCCCGCCGCCGGCAGTCGCGTCGATGACGGGAAAGTCCTCGTGCCGTGTCAGCTGCGCCACCTGGTGCGAGCCGAGCTGGTAGGAGTAGAGGTTGAACTCACCGGCGCGGTCGGAGAGGAAGTACAGGGTACCGCCGAGCCACATCGGGTCGGTGTCGTTGCAGCGGCCCTCGGGCTGCGGCACCTGCTCGACCGCGCGGTTCGCACGGTCGTAGATCCAGATCCGCGAGGCGGTTCCGCCGCGGTAGTTCTTCCACTCGCGGAAGGCCTCGCGCAGCGGTACGTAGGCGATCCGCGCGCCGTCCGGGCTCATCGCCGCTTTGAAGGCGAACGGCAGCGGGATCCGCTCCGGCATCCCACCGGCCAAGGCGACCGTGAAGAGCTGAACGTAGCGCCGGGTGAAGACCGAGCGCGGCGAGGTGAAGACCACCGCGGAGCCGTCGGGCGTGAAGCCCTGGACGATGTCCCGCCCAGGGTGCCAGGTCAGGCGCCGCGGCACGCCGCCCTCGACCGGTACGACGTAGACGTCGACGTTGCCCTCGTACGAGCCGCTGAAGGCGATGAGCGACCCGTCAGGGGAGAAGCGCGGGTTGGTCTCCTCGCCGGGGGCCGTCGTCAGCCGCCGCACGTTGGCGCCGTCACGGTCGGCGACCCAGAGGTCACCGACGTAGGCGAATGCGATGTGGTCCGCGCTCATCGCGGCGTCGTGGACCAGCCTCGTGTCGTGGATGTCCACGGCGCTGGCTGCGCCCACCATCGCAACCAGGATCACACCCAGCCAAACCGTCACTCGTCGCATGTGTCCTCCTCCTCATCTCGTGGTGACGCTCCCGCGGCCCCGCACGGTCAGCCGTCGCCCCGCCACAGGGTCCCTGGCGTCACCGCCCGCAAGGGTAGCAGGGACCTCCCGCCATCAGGCCGGTGCCTCACGACCGGCAGTACGATCGCCGCGAGGGCGACGGTCCGTCCGAGCGCATCGCTCCTACAATGCGGCATGAGGTCCGCCCGACCTTCGCTCGTCGCGCTCGGCTTCGCGACCGCGGTCTCCCAGGCGGTGCTGCTGCGCGAGGCGATGGCGGCGGTAGCGGGCTCCGAGCTCGCCTGGGGCGCGGTGCTCGCGGTCTGGCTGGCCGGGATGGCCGCCGGAGCGAGGATCGGGGCCTCCCACGGTGGGGCACGGCTGGGTGCGGCCGCGCCCTCGCTCGTGCTCTTGGCCGCCCTCGGCGGGGCCGTTCTGCTTCGCGCCGCGCCCGTCCTGGCGGGCGTCTCACCCGGCGAGCCCCTGCTGGCGCCGGCCGCCGCGTGGCTGTGGATTGCCGCGGTGCTGCCGGCGGCGACCGCCGGCGGTCTCGGCTTCCCGCTCCTCGCGGGAGCGGGCTACGGGAACGGCAGCGCCGGCTCTGCCTACGCCCTCGAGGGTACGGGCGCGCTCGCCGGCGGCCTGGTGTTCAGCTTCGCCCTGGCGCCGCTCGGCGCCGCCGCCTCGCTGCTGCTTGCGCTCGCTGCGACGGCTGCCCAGGCCGGATGGCGCCGTGGGCCGGCCGCTGCCCTGGCCCTCGCTGCGCTCCCGGGCGTCCTCGCTGTCCCGGCCCGGACCTGGCTTGAGGACGCCGGCTGGCGGTGGAGCCGACACGACGCGCCCCTTGCCCACTGGCGCGAGACCCGCCAGCAGAGGCTCGAGCTGGCAGGCGGCGAGCCCGTAACGCTGTTCGCCGACGGCCGGCTCCTCGCCAGCTACCCCGAGCCCTACCTGACCGGTCCCCGTGCCCACCTGCTGATGTTGCTCCACCCGGACCCGCGCCGGGTGCTGGCGGTAGGCGCGCTCGCCGACGGCAGCGTGACCGCGATCCTGCGCCACCCGGTCGAGCGGCTCGACCTGGTCGAGGACGACCCGGCGCTGCTGTGGCTCGTGCCGAAGTGGTTCGGGCCCGAGGTCGCGGCAGCCCTCCAGGACCCCCGGGTCCACGCTCACCGGACCGACCCCGTACGTGTGGTGTCCGGCGGTGGACCCTGGGATCTCGTCCTGCTCCTGGACGGCGACCCCACGACGTTGCGCCAGCACCGCACCCGCTCGCGCGACTTCCTCGATGCCTGCCGCCGGCACATGGCGCCGGGGGGCGTGCTCGCCCTCGCCACAGACGTCGGCGACACCTACCTCGGCGGCGCCGGCGGGCGCCTGCTCGCGATCGAGGCGGCGACGCTCGGCATTGCCTTCCCCCGTGTCGCCGCCCTCCCCGGGGAGCGGGTCACGCTGGTCGCCGCCCTGCCGCCCTTCGGCCTCGCGACAGACCCCGAGACCCTCGCCGGGCGATGGCGGAGTTTGAGCATTACCGACCCCGTGATGAGCCCCGAGCTCGTGCGCGTCCTCGCCGACCCCGAGCGCGCGGCGGCCCTCGACACGGCACTTTCCGAGACCGCAGCTCCAGTGAGCACGGTGCGCCGGCCGGTGGCGGTGCTCGCCGCGTCCGCCGCGGTCGAGGGCCGCGGACGGCCCGGTCTCGCGGTCCTCCTCGGACGCCTGCTGCGCGCGCCGCCCTGGCTCCCGGTGGCGGCCGCGCTGGCAGCGGCGGTCCTGCTCGTCATCCTCTCGCGCTCCGGCGGAGGACTCGGCCAGGCAGCCGCCGCGACGGTGGGCTTCACCTCGATGGCCTGGTGGCTGCTGCTGCTCGCCACCTGGCAGGCGACCGTGGGCTCGGTCTACGCCGAGATCGGCGCCCTGACCGCCGCCTTCATGGCCGGGCTCGTCGGCGGCGCGACGCTTGCGCGCCGCCGCCACGACGCGGCGCGCGACCTGCCGGTCCTGCTCGGGCTCGGCGTGCTTCTGTCGCTCCTGGTCGCCGCCGGCACCCCGCTCACCTTCCCCCGGCTCACGGTGCCTGCGTTGCTCGTGGCAGGCGGTTTGCTCACGGGTGCCGCGTTTCCGGGCGCGGCGGCCCTGTGCGGAGACGACGTCCGCCGCGGCGCCGGGCGTGCCTTCGCCGCCGACGAGGCGGGCGCCGCACTGGCCGCCCTCGCGGTCGGCTTGCTCGTGTTGCCCTGGGCCGGACTCGCCGCGACCGCCCTCGCCACGGCGATCCTCGGCGCCGGCGCAGCGGCAGCGCTGATCATCCGACGCGTGTCGTGAGCGAAATCAGTTGAACCACAGAGGCACAGACACACAGAGTCTGCTGCTCAAGAAACCGAGCGACAAGCCAGACGCGCGCAGCGCGTCAGAGGTTTTCGCCGGCCTGCGGGCCGAGCGAAAACCTAGCTCCACACGCCGGGGATGGTGCGCTTGCAGTCCGGACAGCGCCCCTCGGCGAGACGGTTCTGGACGACCTCGAAGCCGACCCTGTGGATGAGCATCCCGCCGCAGCCGGGGCAGCGGGTGCTCTCCCCCGGGTGGCCGGGGAGGTTGCCGACGTAGGCGAAGTGGAGGCCCTCGGCGCGGGCGATCTGCCACGCGCGCTCGACCGATGACACCGGGGTCGGCGGCAGGTCGGTGAGGCGGTAGGTGGGGTGGAAACGCGTGAAGTGCACCGGCACGTCGGCGCCCAGGTTCGTTTTCACCCAGCGCGCGAGGTCGCGGACCTCGGCTTCGGAGTCGTTGCGGCCCGGGATCAGCAGGACCACGATCTCGAGCCAGGTGCCGGCCGTGCGGACCCGCTCGAGGGTCTCGAGCACCGGCTTGAGCTCGCCGCGTACCAGCTCGGTGTAGAACTCCTGGCGGAAGGCTTTGAGATCGACCTTGACCGCGGCGAGCAGGGGCAGCACCTCGGCGAGCGGCGTCTCCTGGATGGAGCCGTTACTCACCACCACCGTGCGCACGCCGGCCTTGCCCGCCGCGCGGGCGGTGTCGCGAACGTACTCCCAGTACACCACCGGTTCGGAGTAGGTCGCGGCAATGAGCGGCACGTCCGCGCGCTTCGCAGCCGCCGCCATGGCGTCGGGGGGCAGCCAGAGGAACGGGACCTGCTCCGGGCGGAACTGGGAGATCTCCCAGTTCTGGCAGAACTTGCACTCCACGTTGCAGCCCGCCGCCGCGAACGAGAACGCGCTCCGGCCGGGCAGCACGTGAAAGAAGGGCTTTTTCTCCACCGGGTCGACGTGGACGGCGCAGGCGGCGCCCCACACCAGGGTGTGGTAGGTCCCGCCGCGGTTCTCGCGCACACCACAGGCGCCGCGCTCGGCGTCGGCCACCTGGCACTTGCGCGGGCACAGGCCGCACTCGACCCGGTTCTCGGCGAGCTTCTTGTACCAGGAGGCCTCGCGCGGCGGCGCGGTCTCCCCGCTCACTCGCTGGCCCGGCGTCGGCTCGGCGCCCTTGAGCCAGGCCGGCGCGGCGGCTGCAGCGGCTCCTGCGGCGGCGAGCGCCAGCGCGCGGCGGCGGTCGATGCCCCCGCTCACGCCCGCACCTCCTGCACCGCCTCGGGGTCCCCGACGCCGAGACCGTAGGCCGCAGCGGTCGCGATATAGCGCGGCGGGCGGCCGGCCTTGTCCAGGCTCGGCAGGTTGCGACGAGCGCGTTCCGCCTCGATGATCCGCCACGCCCACGCGTCGAGCGCCACCGGGTCGGTGCTCGCGGCGATCACACCGAGCGGGAAGGTCATGTCGGCGCGGTAGGCGGGTCCGCCGTGGCACTGGGCAAGGCCGCCGTCGAGCAGCGACAGGCGCAGCTTTCCGGCCACGAAGGGGTGGCGCACCACGTCGGCGACGTAGGGGTCGCAGCCGTGGTCGTGGTACTTGTTCGGGTTGTGGATCACGCCGTAGAAGTTCTTGAGGGTGCCCGAGACCCCGGCGAGGTCGTGGTCCTTGACCACCGCGACCGAGACCAGGGCGGTGCAGGCGCTCGAGACGAGCCGTGCGAAGCACGAGCCGATCTCACCCGAAACCGTGATCTCCCGGTCCCAGTCCCCGTCGACGCCGACACAGCGATATGGCCCCCCGTTCGCGCGCAGCGTGAAACCGGCACGTGAAAGCTCGCGTCCGGAGCGCTCGAAGACGACGATCCGGTCCCGGCGTACGCCCGCCGCCGCCAGTAGCTCGACCAGGGCTTCGACCACCTCGACCCGCGGCGACAGCGAGCGTCCACCCAGACAGCTGAGCTTGATCCCGACGGTGTCGTGCCCGGAGAAGAGCTGAGCCACCACCCGTCCGCCGTCATCGAGCCCGGTCGCAGCGGCGACAGCGGCCGCGACCGCCTGCCGCGCGGCGGCCGGTTCGAGCGCTTCCGCCGGCGCACGCGCGACGCCGACCCTGCCGGAGCCGTGAGTGGGCACCGGCGGTACCGGCACGGCCGCAGCGCGGCGTGCGCCGAGCACGGCAGCGCCGAGCAGGCCCGCCAGCTCGCGGCGAGTGAACCTCGTCAATGCCGACTCTCCTCCTCGAAGACCTGGGCGGTGAAGACCTCGAACGACGCCCCCCGCCAGCCGTCCGCGGACAGGCCGGCCTTGCGCGCCAGGTGCTCGAGCGTGGTCTCGACATCCCAGCCCTGCTCCGGCGCGACCTGGGGAAGGAAGACGGCCAGGCGGCTGCCTCGGGAGAGGATGATCCCGTCCCGGCCGAGCTTGATCTGATCCGGGTCCGAGATCGACCGCGGCGGCGTCAGCACCGAGACCTCGAGCTCGACGCCCGCGAGCTCCTCCGCGGCAAGCGCCGGAAAACGGGGATCGTTCGCGGCCGACTCGGCCGAGTGGATCACCGCGTCGACCAGCGGTTCGCGGGGCAGGATCGAGCCGATGCAGCCGCGCAGCTTGCCCTGGGTGAGCGCTCGGGCACCGGTGTTGTTGATCGTGACGAAGACACCGGAGGGCGCCCGAAACGGGTCGCCGACCGGGTGTGCGGCGAACCACTCGGCTACGGCGTCGTCGTGGACCAGGTGCGACTCCAGGGTCGCGCGCGCGAGGGCGACCAGGGCGCGGCCCTGCTCGGGCGACAGCGCTCCTGCCGCCTCCGGCTGAGATTCTTCCCGCCATCCCCGCCAGGCACCGGTGAAGGCGACTCCGGCGTAGGCCACGAGCTGGCGCAGGTCGCCGCCGGCGTCCGCCGAGGTGGCCACGCCCGTGATCGTGCCGGTGGCGTCCGCCGCGTGCTTGAGCACCTCGAGCAGCACCGTGATCGGGCGAGCGCCGCAGATCGTGTCGCCGCTGGTCTCGACCTGGCTCGAAAAGCCGAGAGGATCGACCGCCGCGGCGCGGCCTGCGGTCACGCGCGCCTGTGCTTGAAGACGCTGCGGTAGAGACGCATCGACCGGAAACGGTGTCCAGCGGTAGGGCGAGCCGTGGTGGGTGAAGTCCGACGAGGCCACCACCACCGTGCCGGGACCCAGCAGCGGGGCCAGCGCCTTCGCCATGGCGGTCGCGGCCTCGAGGTCGGTGCTCGCGCCCACGAGCACCGGCACCAGACGGGCGCCGGGCGCCGCAACCTGGAGGAAGGGCAGCTCAACCTCCAGCGAGTGCTCCGGACCGTGGGCCGACGCGGGTCCGTCGAACAACCGGTCCGAGCGAAGGCGCGCCAGCGCCTCCATGTCCAGCGGGACCTCTCCGAGTGGGGTTGCGAAGGCGGTCACACTCGCGTCGGGCAGCGCGCCACCCTTGAAGCCTGCATGGTGTGACGGACCGAGAAGGATCACACGGCTCGCCTTCACACCGCGCAGCGCAGCAAAGGCACGCCCGGCCGTGGCACCGGAGAAGACGTAGCCCGCGTGGGGCGCGATCACCGCGATCGCCGGGCCGGTGACAGGCGCCGGCCCGTCGAGGAAACCCTCAACCTCGGCCCTGAGAGCCGCCGGGTCCGACGGGTAGAACGCCCCGGCGACCGCCGGCGGACGGGTACGCCCGCTCGCGGCGAGACCTGAGGCGACGAGGAGGGAGAGTGCGACGACCGTGCCGAGACCGCCTGGACTGATCATGCTCCTAGGAATAGCTCTCGCGGCACGCGAACGCAAGCGAAACCTCGGCCGGAATGGCCTACGTGCCGTAGAGACGGTCGCCGAAGTCGCCGAGGCCGGGCAGGATGTACTTGCGGTCGTTGAGGCCGCGGTCCAGTGCCGCCGTGTAGACGTCGGTATCCGAAACCTTCGAGGCCAGGAGCGCGACACCCTCAGGCGCCGCCACGATCGAGACCAGACGCACCGAGCGGGCGCCTCGCGCCCGCAGACCCTCTACCGCCGTCGCGGCCGAGCCGCCGGTGGCGAGCATGGGGTCGAGCAGGAAAACGACCGCACTGCCCAGCTTCGGCGGCACCTTTTCGTAGTAGCACCGGGCGACCGCGGTGCGCTCGTCGCGCTCGAGCCCGAAGTAGCCGACCTGGGCGTTGGGCACCAGGTCGAGAAACGCCTGCAACATGCCGATCCCGGCGCGCAGCACGGGCACGGCAACGACCCGGGCGTCGATCCGCCGCACCTCGGCGGTCTCGAGCGGCGTCTCGACGGTGTCGGGGCGGGTCGGCAGATCGCGGGTCGCCTCGGCGACCAGGAACAGCGAGGCCCGGTAGGCGAGCGCCCGGAAGTCGTCCGAGGACGTTGCTCGATCGCGCAGGCGGGCCATGATGTCGTGAAGCAGCGGGTGGTCGACGACGTGCAGTGCCATCAGCGGTGAACGGTATCACGACCGGGAGCCGTCCGCCGCCGCTCCCGCCGTCGACCATGGCCGGACGGGGTACGATGGCGGCATGCGCTGCCTCACTTTGCTCACTGCGATGGTTGTGTTCGCCTCTGTCCTCCCCTCCTCCGCAGCCGAGCCACCGACCCGTGACGAGGTCCGCGCCCTGATGGGTCTCGCCTCCGAGGGCGACCTGGTGCGCGGCCAGCTCGACACGGTCGGCTTCCCAGTCACCGCGACACAGGCCGAAGACGTCCACCGCGCCGCACTCACGGTCGCGGGTGCGTCCCTCGCCGCCCAGGACGCGCGCCTCGCCATGGGCCCGGACGACGGCTTCGTCGGCGGCGTGTGCCCCCACGACGACCACCTCTACGCCGGGTCGGTCGCGGTCCACCTGACCGAGCGCATCTCCGCGCCGCGGGTGATCCTGATCGGTGTCTTCCACCGTGCCCGCGACTGGGACCTTTCGGATCGGCTCGTCTTCGACCGCTTCACGGCGTGGCACGGACCGTGGGCACCGGTACCGGTCGATCCGCTCCGCGAACAGCTGCTCGCCGCCCTGCCCGCCGACGCGGTGGTGGTGGATGACGCCATGCACGAGCGTGAGCACTCGCTCGAGGCGCTCGTCCCCCTGCTCCAGGCCCACCGCCGCGACGTCACCATCGTTCCCATCCTGATCCCCTACATGGGCTGGGAGCGGCTCTCGCAGCTCGCCGATCTTCTTTCCGGCGCCCTCGCCGACTCGATCCAGAGCAACGGCTGGCAGCTCGGCCGTGACGTCGCGATCGTGATCTCCTCCGACGCCGTGCACTACGGCCCGGACTTCGACCACGCGCCCTTCGGCACCGACGCCGCCGGCTACCAGCGCGCCGTCGACCGCGACCGGACCATGGCCGAGCAGTACTTCGCCGGGCCGCTCACCGCGGCGGCCGCCCACGAGCTGCTCGCCACCCTGGTCGATGAGCGCGACGTCCGCAGCTACCGCATCCCGTGGTGCGGGCGGTTCTCGATCCCGTTCGGGATGGAGCTTTTGCGCCGGACCTCCGAGCGGCTCGGACGGCCAGTTCCCGCCGGGACGGTGCTCGCCACCGGCACCAGCATCTCCGGCGCGCAGCTCCCGGTGAGCGACGCGACCCGCGCTGCGGGCCTCGGTACCACCGCGCCGTCGAACCTCGCACACTGGGTCGGCTACGTCGCCTCGGGCTGGCGGTAGGGTTCCTGCCGGGACGGCCTCGCCGGGGCGGCTTCGGCCGTGCGTGAAGGGTCAAGCGTGAAGCGTCGGCCGCACAGCGTGGCGGGCCGCACGAAGTGTACCGACCGAACCTGACTCGTCACTCCGCCTTGGCGGCGCAGCCGCCGCCTCACTCCTCACTCCTCACTTCGGTACGCGCCAAGCGCGTCCCGAGCGCAAGCAGCGCGCACGAGGTGATCAGCGCACAGGTCGCCGGCACCGCGGGGTTGTTGTGGTAGTGCGTGATTCCGCCGTAGTACATGCCGAAATGGACCACCAGGGCGAGAACAGCAGCGGCGCCTGCGAGGCCGGCGCTGGGACGGCGGCCGAAGATCCCGAACAGGACCGGCCCGAAGGTCGCGGCGAACAAGCCGTAGACCCCGTTCTGCGCGAAAATCGCGACGCTGAGCGACGGCGCTGCGATCTGCTTCCAGGCGAGCAGGAGCGTGACCGGGGCAAGGGCGACCAGGGTCCAGCGACCGACCCCCAGGACACGGGCGCGCACCGACTCCTCTGAGGTCCCCATGAGGCGCGCCAGGGTGGCGTAGAGGTCGCCGGCCGTGATCGTCGCCAGGGCGAGGGCGATGCCCTCCAAAGTCGAGAAACCGGCCGCCAGCACCCCGAGCATGATGACGGCGCGGAGTGCGGGCGCGAACTGGGTGGCGATGTAGGTCGCCACGACCCGGTCGGGCATCAGGCCCGCACCCAGGTCGAGGCGCGCGTAGAGGCCGACCAGCAGCACGGACGAGAACACGGTCCCGGCGATCACCGCTGTCACCAGGTAGCGGTTGACGTCACGCTCAGAGCGCAGGTAGAGCGCCTTCGACATGATGTGAGGCTGCATGATGATCGCGATGCCGATGACGAAGTTGGCGACGACCACCTCGAAGAGGTCGCGGAAGAGCAGGCTGTCCGGGTTCGTCATGCTACCAAAATGGGGTGCCACCGCATCGAGTCGGGCAAAGAAGGCACCGACGCCGTCGCTGAAGAAGTGCAGTCCGGACCCGACCAGGAGCACGGCCACCGCGAGCATGGTTCCGGCCTGGAGCGTGTTCGACCACACGTGGACGCTCGCGCCGCCGAGCAGGATGTAGCCGAAGGTGAAGACGACCACCGCGATCAAGGTCGGCAGCACCGGCACTCCGAGGACGGCCACCAGCACGTGCACGATCGCGGCCACGATCAGCACCAGGAAGGTCACCTGGAGCAGGCTGATCGCGGCGTAGAGCACGGTCAGCCGGCGGTCGCCGTACCGGCGACCGATCCACTGCGGAATCGTCACCGCGGCGGCACTGCCGCCGATGGCGCGAAAGCCCTTCGAGGTCACGGTGAGACCGAGAAAGATCCCGAGCGGGGCCGCGATGCCGTAGCCGACGACCCCGGACCAGCCGTAGGCATAGACCAGGCCGGGGTTGATGATGAAGGTCGCGGCGCTGGTCATGTTGGCGGCGAGCGACAGCCCGATGATGACCGGTGAAACCGTCCGGTTGCCGACGGCGAAGGCCTCGAGGGTCGATGCCCGGCGGCGGTTCCACCACGTCAGCCCCACAATCGCCGCGACGTAAAGCCCGAGCAGACCCCAGGCGAGGGTCGTGTCCCCCATCAC
This sequence comes from uncultured Acidobacteriota bacterium, assembly GCA_963814875.1. Lineage (GTDB taxonomy): Bacteria > Acidobacteriota > Thermoanaerobaculia > Thermoanaerobaculales > Sulfomarinibacteraceae > CAVSIS01. The sequence goes on along the minus strand of CAWFFJ010000021.1, from coordinate 33,191 downwards.
TGGAAACCCTCAGGCTCGGCGCAGATCTCTGCCTGGCCAGCCTGCATGCCGTCCACGCGGATCACCACCATCGTGACGTCGTCCGCCTGCTCGACCTCGCCTTTGTGCTCCCAGACGTCTCGCAGGACCGCGTCGCGGATCGCCCGCGCATTGGGTCGTCCGTCGGCCTCACGGCGGAGGAGATCGGCCAGGCGGGGGTATCCGAACTCGCGGCCGGAGGCGTCGACCGCCTCGACCAAGCCGTCGGAGTACAGCAGGAGCACGTCGCCGGACTCGATGGCTGCGCTTTCGCTCACGTACTCGGCGGTCTCCATCGCGCCCAGCGGGAGTGCGCCGCGACCCACCTCGACGACGTCGCCGCGGCGCTGCCGGACGAGCAGGGCCGGGGGATGACCGGCCGAGGCGACAGTCACCTCGCCGCGCGTGCGATCCAGGACCGCGACACCGAGGGTCATGAGCATGCGGGGTGTGGAGGTGCGCTTGAGCATCCGGTTGAGGCGGTCGAGGACCTCCGCCGGCCGGTCCAGATCGTCGGACAGCAGGTTGAGGCTCGAGCGCACGCCGGACAGCACCAGGCCCGAGGCCACGCCGTGACCGGTCACGTCGCCGATCACGATCGCCAAGCGGCCGTCACCGAGCGAGAAGTAGTCGTAGTAGTCCCCTCCGACCTCGGTCGCGGGAAGCGACAGCGCTGCGATGTCGAGGCCGTCGAACCGCGGCGCGTCGCGCGGCAGCATGCTGAGCTGGATCTCTCGAGCGTACTCGAGCTCCTGCTTCATCCGCAGCCGCTCGCGCTGGCGCCCCGTCTCCCGTCGCCAGTGGACCAGGAACCGGGCTTCCTGGCGGCGGGTCTGGCGCCACGCGACCAGGCACACCACAGCGAACCAGGTCCCGTAGCCGACCACCTGACCCAGCGGAACTCCCTGCTTGGTCAGCACCACCTCTACCGTGAGGCGCAGGACGAGCACCGCGAGCAGCGAGCCGAACAGGGCCAGGATCTCCCCTTCGGCGAGGCGAAAACGTGCGGCCATGATCGGGAACAGAAGGAACCACATCACGACCCCGCCGCTGGAGTCGAAGTGGAAGAGGTTGAGAATGAAGAAGTGCCCAATCAGGACCGAGGCCACGACCTGGCGCACGTTCGCCGTGAGGAAGGGCGACCGTCGCGCCCGTACGAGCAGGAGGTCAACCAGCCCCAGGGCAAGGGCGACCACCGCACGCAGCGGCCGTCCCTCCGCGAAGCCCTCGATCCCGTAGCCGGCTGCGACGGCCACCAGGGCCCACAAGATCAGGTTGAGCCGGCGGGCGTTGATGTCGTCGAAGTAGCGCCGGACGGCAGCGCGCTCGCCGAGCATCAGCAGCGCGTCGGGGAGCTCTCCCTCGCTCATCGCCGGGAGGTAGCTCTCTACCGGCATCTCAACGGCCGGAGTCTCGACGCCGGAGCGTTGAACGGAAGGAATCACCAATACCTCATTCGCTGCCTATGATAAACGGCGCAGCCACGGGCGTGTTCACGACGCAACGACAACGGCCCCGCCGCAGCGGGGCCGTAACCGTCGTGCGGGGTCAGCTCAGGCGCGTTCGAGAGTGGCTCGGACCATCGCCTCGATCACACCCGGCTCGACCTCCTCGAGCTCGTAGGTGACGTTGGCGATCGGCTTGTTGGCCTTCAGAATGCGGCTCAGCTGAATCGGTGTCCCTTCGACCACCACGTCTGCCGGGGTGGCGTTGATGGTCGCCTCGAGCTCACGAACCTGCTCGTCGCCGTAGCCCATCGCCGGCAGGATCGCCGCGGCGTTCGGGAACTTGGCGTAGGTGTCCTTGATGGTCCCGACCGCATACGGCCTGGCGTCGACGATCTCGGCGGCACCCGCCTGCCGAGCCGCGAACCATCCCGCCCCATAGGTCATCCCGCCGTGGGTCAGAGTCGGGCCGTCCTCCACCACCAGCGCACGCTTCCCAGCGACCAGCTCGGGCTGCTCGAGGGTGATCACCGACCGGCACTTGATCGTGCGGGCCTTGGGGTTGGCGGTCCGGCAGTTGTCGAGCACCTGCTCGACCTTGACCGGATCGGCGGTGTCCACCTTGTTGACGATCAGCAGGTGGGCCATGCGGAGATTGGTCTCGCCCGGGTAGTAGCTGAGCTCATGGCCGGCCCGGTGCGGGTCGACTAGTGTGATGTGCAGGTCGGGCGTGTAGAACGGCGTGTCGTTGTTGCCGCCGTCCCACAGGATGACGTCCGCTTCCTTCTCGGCTTCGCGGAGGATGCGCTCGTAGTCGACGCCGGCGTAGACCACGAAACCGTTGTCGATGTGCGGTTCGTACTCCTCGCGCTCCTCGATGGTGCACTGGTGCCGGTCGAGGTCCTCGTAGGTCTCGAACCGCTGGCAGGCCTGCTTGGCGAGGTCGCCGTAGGGCATCGGGTGCCGGATCGCAACCACCTTCTTGCCCATCGCCTTGAGCATGCGCGACACGTAGCGTGTGGTCTGCGACTTGCCGACGCCGGTGCGGACCGCCGTGATGGCGATCACCGGCTTGGTCGAGGCGACCATGGTCCTGGTCGCCGAGCACAGCCCGAAGCTCGCCCCCCAGGCGATGATCTGGCTGGCCTTGTTCATGACGTAGGTGTGGGACACGTCGGAGTAGCAGAACCAAACCTCGTCCACGTCCTGCTCGCGGACGATCTTCTCGAGGTCCACCTCGGGGTAGATCGGAATCCCCTCCGGGTACAGCGAGCCGGCAAGCTCAGCCGGGTACGTCCGACCCTCGATGTCCGGGATCTGGGTCGCGGTGAAGGCGACCACTTCGATGTCCTCGTTGTCCCGGCAGAGGCAGTTGAAGTTGTGGAAGTCCCGTCCGGCCGCGCCCATGATGACGACCTTCCTACGTGCCATGATTTCCCCCTTGAGGTGCCGACGCGCGAACGGCGGCGGCGGGCCGCCGGGTGAAAAGCTGAACCGGCGACGCTGGACACTATATCAGGAGGCTGCTGACGCGCAGTGAGAAATGCGGAATGATGATCAGACGCTTGAACGGCGCTTCTTGAGTGTCCTTGGGGAAATGATGAATGCGGAGTGAGGAAGGATGATAGCCGGTCAGGGGCGGCGACGGCGGGCCTTCAGGGTTTTCGCGCTGGTGACGAGGATCGCGGTCAGCTGATCGGCCTCGTCCAGGACGTCGCTCAGGGAGCTGCGCTCGACGGTACCGGAATCGCCGAGCAGCTCGAGCCAGTACACCGTCTCTTCAAGCTCTTGGAGCGCACTCTCGGTCTTGCTGAGCATCTCGGCGTTAGATCGGCTGCGCTTGCCTTCCCTGAGCTGCGCCCCGACCGACGTGCCCGATCGCAGCAGCTGCTTGCCCATGACCTGCGCCACGGTCGTCCGTGGCAAGGCCGAGTACAAACGGATGACTTTCAACGCGAACGCCTTGGTGCGCTCGAGCAAGTTGGGTCGCTCGTCGGCCATCATTCCGCATTCCTCATTCCTCAGTCCGCATTCCTCAGTCCGCATTCCTCAGTCCGCATTCCTCACTCCCACTCGATGGTGCCGGGGGGCTTCGAGGTCACGTCGTAAACCACGCGGTTGATGCCCTTGACCTCGTTCACGACCCGGCGCGCGATGGTGTCCAGGACCTCGGGCGGGAAGCGGAACCAGTCCGCGGTCATGAAGTCGGTGGTGGTCACCGCGCGCACGGCGAGCACCTCCTCGTAGGTCCGCTGGTCACCCATCACGCCCACCGAGCGGACCGGAAGCAGGACGCTGAGAGCCTGGGAGATCTGGTCGTAGAGGCCGGCGCGGCGGATCTCCTCGATCACGATCGCATCGGCGGCCTGCAAGGTGGCGACCCGATCGGGCGAGACCGCCCCGAGGATCCGCACCGCCAGGCCCGGGCCCGGGAACGGGTGGCGCCACACGAAGTCGCGGCTGAGCCCGAGCTCTTCGCCGAGCCGGCGGACCTCGTCCTTGAACAGGTCGCGCAGCGGCTCCACGAGCTCGAGGCCGAGCCGATCTGGAAGCCCGCCGACGTTGTGGTGGGTCTTGATGACGGCCGCCGTGCCCCGCACTCCCGAGGACTCGATCACGTCCGGGTAGAGAGTGCCCTGGGCGAGAAAGCGGGCATCAGCGAAGCGCCGCGCCTCAACCTCGAAGACCTCTACGAACTCGCGCCCGATGATCTTGCGCTTGGACTCGGGGTCGGCCACGCCCGCGAGGGCGGTGAAAAAGCGCTCGGAAGCGTCGATCATGTCCAGGGACAACCCGTAGCTCGCGAAGCGCTCGCCGACCTCGCGGGCCTCGTCCCGTCGCAGCAGCCCGGTGTCGACGAAGATCGGGATCAGCCGGTCCCCCACCGCCTCACGTAGCAGCACGGCGGTCACGGTCGAGTCGACGCCACCTGACACCCCGCAGATCACACGCTGGTCGCCGATCCGCTCGCGGAGGTTCGTGACGAGCTCTCGATGGATGACCGACGGCTCCCAGTCGCGCGCGGCGCCGATCAGCTCCACGAAGTGCTCGAGCATCGTTGCGCCGTGGGGCGTGTGCCGGACCTCGGGGTGGAACTGGAGCCCGATGTAACGCCGCGACGGGTCGGCCATCGCGGCAACAGCGGTCGACGCGGTCCGGGCCAGGACACGGAAGCCGGGCGGCACCTGCTCGACCTGGTCACCGTGGCTCATCCACACCGGCTGGCGCTGCGGTGTCCCGCGCAGCAGACCGTCCTGGTCGAGCACTTCGAGCTCGGCGAGACCGTACTCGCGCTTGTCCGACCCGCGCACGCGCCCCCCGAGGTGCTGGGCCATCAGCTGCAAGCCGTAGCAGATACCCAGCACCGGTACGCCGAGGTGGAAGACCTCGGGGTCAGACTGCAGCGCACCGTCCTCGAACACGCTCGCGGGCCCACCCGAGAGCACCACCGCCACCGGGTCGATGTCGCGGATCTCGGACGACGGCAGGTCGCCACGCTCGATCGTGGTCCGGATGCCCAGCTCCCGGAGGCGCCGAGCGATGAGCTGGGTGTACTGGGAACCGTAATCGAGGATCAGAATCGTCTCGTGCTGCTGCATGCCGGGATCTTACCCCCGCACATTGCGAGTTGAACCACCAAGACACCAAGACACCAAGGCATCAGGACAGAAAGCCGTCGCAAGCTCTTCGCACGGTCAGGGCGATCGCGCAATCAGTGTCGCCCACCGCGAGTTTGAGAGCGGGCCCACAGGTGTGCGCGGATCGCTCGGAGCGTGATCCGGGCATCGAAATGCTGAGACGTAGCTCGGTATCACTCAGACTCCGGGTCAGTTCCTCCATCTTGGTGTCTTGGTGTCTTGGTGGTTTCTGTCCTCGGAGCCCCTGAATGGGGTATCCTCCGCGGGCTGCTGGTGCAGCGGGGGCACGGGATCGCGGGGGACGTTGACGCCCCCGAGGGGCGTCGCTAGGATGCCGTTTGTGAAAATGGCCACATGGGAGGGGGAGGTATGGCCTCGCAGTTCCTACCGGTCCTGATCACCTTCGCGGCTGCCCTCGCGATCGCAGGTGCGATGCTCGGCTTTGCCGTCCTCGTGGGGCAGAGGCAGCGCGATCGTTCGGCCATGAAGGGCGAGGCCTACGAGAGCGGCGTGCCCATTCTCGACAGGGCGCAGAAGCGAATCTCCGTCAAGTTCTACCTGGTTGCGCTGATCTTCGTGGTGCTCGACGTCGAGGTCGCTTTCCTCTACCCATGGGCCGTCACCTACCGCGAGCAGCTCGCGAGCGGCGCCTGGGTACTCCTGCTCGACATGCTGGCCTTCATCCTCCTGCTCGCTCTGATCTACCTCTGGCTGTGGAAGAAGGGTGTTTTCGACTGGTCGCGGCGCGGCGCCGCCCCCACCCTCGGTCGCGACGGAGGCGCGTGATGCTGCTCCCGACCACACAACCCCTCACCATCGCGCGACCCGAGGAGGTGGAACGCGTCACCTTCGACGAGGCTCAGGAAGAGGAGATCCGCGCGATCCTCAGCCGGTACCCGACCCGGAAGGCGGCGCTGTTGCCGGTCCTGTGGCTGGCCCAGCAGCGCTGGGGCTGGATCTCGCCGGGTATTGTCCAGGCGGTCGCCGAGCGGCTCGAGCTGCCACCGGCGTTCGTCGAGGGAGTCCTGACCTTCTACACCATGTACCAGTGCCGGCCGATCGGGCGCTACCTGCTCCAGGTCTGCACCACGTTGTCCTGTCAGCTGTGCGGGACGAGCGAGCTCGTCAGTCACCTCAAGAAGAAGCTCGCAATCGGCTTTGGCGAAACCACCCCGGACGGTCGCTTCACGCTGGTCAGCGTCGAGTGCCTCGGGGCGTGCGGCGAGGCGCCGGTCATCCAAATCAACGACGACTACTACACCGACCTCTCCGTCGAGGCGCTCGACGAGCTCCTCGATGGTCTGAAGTAGGCCGGCGGGGGACCGATGGAGCCGATCCTGCTGCGTGCAAGGGGCGAGGAGAACTCCCGCTCGATCAACACCTACCTCAAGCTCGGCGGCTACAGTGCGATGAAGCGCGCGCTGATCTCGAGCCCCGCCGACGTGATCGAGGAGGTCAAGAAGTCAGGCTTGCGCGGCCGTGGCGGTGCCGGCTTCCCAACCGGGGTCAAGTGGGGCTTCATCCCCAAGGACTCGCCGAAGCCCAAGTACCTGATCTGCAACGCCGACGAGTCCGAGCCCGGGACCTTCAAGGACCGCGAGATCATCCACGTCGACCCGCACATGGTGATCGAGGGCATGATCATCGCCTCCTACGCGATCGCCGCCAACGTCGCCTACATCTACATCCGTGGCGAGTTCGTCCGCGAGGCGCAGTACCTCGAGCAGGCGATCGCGGAGGCGTACAAGAAGAGGTACCTCGGGCGCAATATCCTCAAGACCGGCTACGACCTCGACATCTACGTCCACCGCGGTGCCGGCGCCTACATCTGCGGCGAGGAGACCGCGCTCCTGGAGTCGCTCGAGGGCAAGCGCGGCCTGCCGCGCCTGAAGCCGCCGTTCCCGGCCGTCGTGGGCGCGTTCGGCTGCCCGACCATCGTCAACAACGTCGAGACGCTCGCCTGCGTCCCCCACATCATCGAGCGCGGCGCCGACTGGTTCGCCGGCATCGGAAGGCCGCGCAACACCGGCCCCAAGCTGTTCTGCGTCTCCGGGCACGTCAACCGGCCCGGTGTCTACGAGCTGCCGCTCGGCGTCACCTTCCGCGAGATCATCGAAGAGCACTGCGGCGGCATGCGCGGCGGGCGCAAGCTGAAGGCCTTCATTCCCGGCGGCTCGTCGGCGCCTCCCCTGCCGGCCGAGCTGATCGACACCGGCGCCGACTTCGACTCGGTCGCTGCTGCGGGCTCGATGCTCGGCTCGGGCGGTGTGATCGTGATGGACGAGACCGTCGACATGGTGTGGGCGCTCGAAAACCTGATGAAGTTTTACGCCCATGAGTCCTGCGGCCAGTGCACGCCGTGCCGCGAGGGTGCGGACTGGGCGCTCGACGTGGTGCGGCGGATCCGACGCGGCCATGGCCGGCCGGAGGACATGGAGACTCTTCTCCGCATTGCCCGCTTCGCCTCCCAGGGCATGACCATCTGCCCCCTCGGGGACGCCTTCTGCGGCCCGATCGAGGGATTCATCAAGCACTTCGGGCACGAGTTCGAGGCCGCCATCGCCAAGGCCTCACCCCTGCCCCCCAAGAAGCTTCCCGTGCTGCCGGTCCGCTCGGGCCGCGGCACGTTCGGAATCTAGGAGCGGCGCCGATGGTGACGGTGACGATCGACGGCAACCAGGTTCAGGTCGCTGAGGGGACCAACCTCGTCGAGGCAGCCGGCAAGGTCGGTATCGAGGTCCCAACCTACTGCTATCACCCCGGGCTCTCGGTGGTCGGCCAGTGCCGCATCTGCTTCGTCGAGGTCGAGGGACTGCCGCGGCTGGTGACGGCCTGCTCGACCCCGGTGCGGGACGGCATGGTGGTGCTCACCGCAAGCGAGCGGGTCAAGGAGGCGCGTGCGGCGGTGATGGAGTTCCTGCTCGAGAACCACCCGCTCGACTGCCCGGTGTGCGACCAGGCCGGCGAGTGCTACCTCCAGGACTACTCCGTAGAGTACGGGCTCGACACCACCCACATGGTCGACGAGCGGCGCACCTTCCCCGGTTTCGAACGCCGCCTGATCGGTCCGCACGTGGTCCAGAACCAGAACCGCTGCATCCAGTGCACCCGCTGCATCCGCTTCACCGAGGAAATCGCCGAAACCGCGGACCTGACCATGAAGTCGCGCGGCAACCACTCCTACATCGACACCTACAACGGCACGCCGCTGGTCAACCCGTGGTCGGCGTGCGTCGCCGACGTGTGCCCGGTGGGCGCGCTGACGACCAAGGAGTTCCGCTTCCGCGCCCGGGTCTGGCACCTCGAGGACACCGACTCCGTGTGCCCGGGGTGCTCGATCGGCTGCAACATCCGGATCGGCCACTACAAGGGCATCGTGTACCGGTTCGTGCCGCGGGCCAACAACGAGGTCAACGGGTGGTGGATGTGCGACTACGGGCGTGACCTCGCCGAGAGCCTGAACGTACGCGAGGTCGAGCACCCGGCCGCGCTGCGTGACGGCACCCGTCAGACGGTGTCGTGGAAGCAGTCGATCGCCGAGCTCGCGGCCCTGCTCCAGGAACGCCCCGGCGCGCGGGTTGTCGCGTCGGCGAACCTGTCCAACGAGGCGCTCTACCTGGCCAAGAAGGTGTTCGTCGACCAGCTCGGGCTCGAGGTCCTGGTGCCGGTCGAGGCCGGCGAGCCCCGCTCCGTCAAGAACGGCCGCCGCGAGTGGGTCTCGAGCGTTGACGCCCACCCCAACTCGACCGGCGCCCGACTCATGGGCCTGCGGCTCGGGGACGCCGGCGCTCTCGAGTCCTTCGTGATGAGCTCGACTGGCCCGGTGATCGTGCTCGATGCCCACGCTCACCCGTGGCTCGACAGCGAGGCTGCAGCCAAGGCACTGACCCGTCAGGAGATCGTGGTGTTCGCACACACCCATACGCTGCTCACCCAGCGCGCGACGCTCCTGCTTCCGGCCGCCTCGTGGATCGAGAGCGAGGGCACCTACACCTCGTCGACTGGGCGGGTTCAGCTTGCCGAGCGCGGCCTTTATCCCCGCGACGGCGCCCGGGCCCAGTGGGAGGTGCTGGCGCTGCTCGGCGCCGCCCTCGGTGCCGGCACGGACCCCTCGTCCACGCCGCGCGCCCTGTTCGAGTCCATGGCGGCCGAGGTTCCTGCGTTCGCCGGCATGACCTTCCGCCGGCTCTCCGTCGAGCCGGGCATCCCCGTCCTGGAGGAGGTCCCGAATGTGGGTTGAGCTCGCGACCATCGGCATCAAGCTGGCGATTGTCGTCGTCATCCTGCTGACGACGGTGCCGATCATGGTGTGGGTGGAACGCCGCGGTTCGGCCCTCATCCAAGATCGCCTCGGCCCCAACCGCGTTGGTCCCTTCGGGCTGCTCCAGCCGGTGGTCGATGCGGTCAAGCTGATCACCAAGGAGAACCTGGTCCCGACGGGCGTCAATCCGTTTCTGTACGTGCTCGCCCCGGTGATCGCTCTGACCGTCGCTCTGACGACCTTCATCGTGATTCCGGTCGGCTACGACCCGGGCCTGACCCTGTTCGGTTACCCGATCGATGGCTTTCTCGTCGCCCCCAACCTCAACATCGGCGTGCTCTACATCTTCGCCGTCGCCTCGCTGAGCGTCTACTCGATCGTGCTCGCCGGCTGGGCGTCGAACAACAAGTACTCGCTGTTCGGCGGCATCCGCGCCTCGGCGCAGATGATCTCCTACGAGCTCGCGATGACCGTCTCGGTGGTCGGGGTGCTGATGGCGACCGGCTCGCTGCGCCTCGACGACGTGGTTCTCTACCAGTCCGCGCCCTTGATCTCCCTGCCCGTGATTCACTACCTCCCGAGGTGGAATGTGATCCCGCAGTTTCTCGGCGCGATCACCTTCATCGTCGCCGCCTTCGCCGAGACCAACCGCCTTCCCTTCGACCTCCCCGAGGCCGACTCGGAGCTCGTCGCCGGCTACCACACCGAGTACTCGTCGATGAAGTTCGCCGCGTTCTTCATGAGCGAGTACATCAACATGGTCACCTCGGCAGCGCTGATCACGCTGCTCTTCTTCGGCGGCTGGACGTTGCCCGGCTTTGCCACGCCCCATGGCTGGCTTGGCGCGATCTTCTCGATCGCGGTGTTCTCCGTGAAGGTTGCGTTCTTCCTCTGGTTCTTCGTGTGGGTCCGGTGGACTCTGCCGCGCTTCCGTTTTGATCAGCTCATGGGCCTCGGCTGGAAGGTGATGGTCCCGCTGTCGGTGCTCAACTTCCTGTGGGTCGGTGTCGCCATGGCCCTCGGCTGGATGTAGGGGGGAGGTCCCGGATGGTGACCTACGCATTCCTGGTCGCGGCCGCGATGGCGATCGTGTTCGCGATCGTCGCCATCGCCCACCGCAGCCCGTTCATCAACGTGCTGTCGCTGGTGCTCGTGTTCTTCGCTCTGGCCGCGATCTTCGCCCTGCTCGGCATGGACTTCCTGGCCGCGATCCAGCTCATCGTCTACTCCGGCGCGATCATGGTGCTGTTTCTGTTTGTGGTCATGCTGCTCAACATCGGCCGTGTCGAGCGCCTTGGCAGCGGGCGCCCGATGCAGGCAGGGCTCGGCGCGATCACCGCGATCGCGATCGGCTCAGTGGTGGTCTGGGCGGCGTCTCGGCTCGCCCCTGCCCTCGGCTCTGTGGTGCCTGGGTCCGAGGCCGGCACTGCGTTTCCTCTCGGACGTGCGCTGCTCGGCTCCCACGTGTTCGCCTTCGAGTTCGTCTCGTTGATCCTGGTCGCCGCCATCGTCGGCGCGGTGTTCCTGGCCCGGAGGGAGTCCCGATGAACCCGGCGGACCTGATCGCGATCCCCTATAACTGGGTCCTGGCCCTCGCCGCCGTGCTGTTCACGATCGGCACTATCGGCGTCCTCCTGCGCCGCAACGGCATCGCCATCTTCCTCTCGCTCGAGATCATGCTGAACTCGGCCAACGTCGCCTTTGCCGCCTTCGCGCTCAAGCTTGCCGCTGAGCCGGGGCACGCCGCAGCAGCGCTGGCCGGTCAGCTGTTCATCTTCTTCGTCATCGGCGTCGCCGCCGCCGAAGCGGCGGTCGGCCTCGCCCTGTTCATCGCCCTGAACCGGGTCAAGAAGTCCATCGACGTGGACCGCCTCAACATCCTTCGCTGGTAGGAGGGCGACGCGATGCTCGGCACCCTCTGGCTGATTCCGATCCTCCCCCTCGCCGGCGCTGTCCTGTGCCTGCTGCTCGGCCTTCGCAGCGCGCGCAAGCCCGTCGTCACCACGGTCGGCGTCGGTTCCGTGGCCCTCACCACCGTCGCCACCTTCGTGGCGCTGTGGCAGTACCTGCACCAGAGCGAGCCGGTCCTCGTGGAGCGCTACTTCACCTGGATCTCTGCCGGCCGCTACACGGTCTCGGCGTCGTTCCAGCTCGACGCCCTGTCCGCCATCATGGTCGCGTTCGTCACCTTCGTGGGCTTCCTGATCCACCTCTACTCGGTGGGCTACATGCACGACGAGCCGGACACGGCCTACGGGCGCTACTTCGGCTATCTCAACCTGTTCATGTTCTCGATGCTGATGCTGGTGCTGGGCTCCAACCTGCCGGTCCTGTTCGTGGGCTGGGAAGGCGTGGGGCTGTGCTCGTACCTCCTGATCGGCTTCTATTTCGAGAAGGACTGGTGCGCCGCGGCCGGCAAGAAGGCGTTCATCGTCAACCGGATCGGCGACTTCGGCTTCCTGCTCGCGATCTTCATCGCGTTTGCGGTCTTCGGCACGACCGAGTTCGGGGAGATGTTCTCCGCGGCGGCTGCCCACCCGGAGATGTACGCGGGCACCGCGACACTCATCGGTGTGCTCCTGTTCGTCGGCGCGGTGGGCAAGTCCGCCCAGCTCCCCCTCTACGTCTGGCTGCCGGACGCGATGGCCGGCCCGACACCGGTCTCGGCGCTGATCCACGCCGCGACCATGGTGACCGCCGGCGTCTACATGGTCGCCCGCTGCAACGTGTTCTTCCGGCTCAGCCCCGTGGCGATGCTCGTGGTCGGCGTGGTCGGCGGTCTCACCGCGGTGTTCGCGGCGACCATCGGCCTTGCCCAGAACGACATCAAGAAAGTGCTCGCGTACTCGACGGTGTCCCAGCTCGGCTACATGTTCCTGGGGGCAGGAACCGGCGCGTTCGTGGCCGCGATCTTCCACGTCGTGACTCACGCCTTCTTCAAGGCCTGCCTGTTCCTCGGCTCGGGATCGGTGATCCACGCCTGCGGCGGCGAGCAGGACATGCGCAAGATGGGCGGCCTCAAGAAGTACATGCCGATCACCTACTGGACGTTCCTGATGGCGACGATCGCTATCTCCGGGATCGTCCCGTGGGCGGGCTTCTTCTCCAAAGACGCCATCCTGACGGCGGCGTTCGAGGCCGGCTCCGAGAACCTGAACGGGTACGGGACGGCCTACCTGGCGTTGTGGGTGCTGGGCGTGGCGGGAGCCGTGCTGACGGCGTTCTACATGTTCCGTCTGGTCCTCATGACCTTCCACGGCGAGTTCCGCGGCGGCCACGAGGCCGAGCACCACCTCCACGAGTCGCCATGGACGATGACCCTGCCGCTGCAGGTGCTGGGCGTGCTGTCGGTGATCGGCGGGCTGGTCGGACTTCCGGGCAAGATGTTCGGCCACCCGGAGTGGAACCTGATCGACACCTTCCTGTCCCGGATCCTGATCCCGATCCAGCGTGCGGCCCCGGAGGGCCACGGGGCAGAGCACGCGGCGCACCACCTCTCGTTCGGGGTCGAGCTCGGGCTGATCTTCCTCTCCCTCGCCGCGGCCGGCTTCGGCATCTGGCTCGCGTTCCGCTTCTACTCCGGCACCGAGGCCGGCGAGCGCCCGCGCCGCATCGCCGAGCGCTTCCCCCTCGCCTACAAGGTCGTGCTCAACAAGTACTACGTCGACGAGCTCTATGACGCGGTCGTCGTGCGCCCGATCTTCCGCCTCAGCCAGTTCTCGTGGAAGACGATCGACGCGGTGGTGATCGACGGCATCATGGTCAACGGCACTGCGTTCGCGACCGAGCTCACGGGCGACCTGCTGCGCTTCCTGCAGACCGGCAACGTCCGCAACTACGCCCTCTCCGTGGCCCTGGGCATCCTCGCCCTGGCCCTGATCCTGTGGTAGTCGGAGGCGCCCGTGCTGGATGACCGCCTGCTCTCCGTCGTCACCCTCGCGCCGGCCCTTGCCGCGCTGCTGCTCGGGTTGGTGCCGGCGCGCCTGGAGAAGCTCCACCGCTGGCTCGCGCTCGCGATCTCGCTGGCCGTGTTCGCAGCCTCATGCCTGGTATGGACCGGCTTCGACGCCAACCTGCCCGGCTTTCAGATGGTCGAGGAGGCGTCGTGGATCCCGCAGTTCGGGATCTCCTACCGGCTCGGCGTCGACGGCATCTCGCTCCTGCTGGTGCTGCTCACGACCCTGCTGATTCCGGTGGTCATCCTGGCCTCGTGGACCTCAATCCACGAGCGGGTGAAGGGCTTCCACATCTCGCTGCTGTTGCTCACTACCGGCATGCTCGGTGCGTTCCTGTCGCTCGACATGTTCCTGTTCTACGTCTTCTGGGAGCTGATGCTGATCCCGATGTACTTCATCATCGGGGTCTGGGGCGGGGCGCGCCGGATCTACGCCGCAGTGAAGTTCTTCATCTTCACCATGGTCGGCTCGGTCCTGATGCTGGTCGCAATCCTGTACCTGGCCTCGTTCCACCACGGACTCACCGGAACGTGGAGCTACGCCTATACCGACCTGCTGACGAGCGCTCACCAGCTGCCGATCGGCGACACTTTCTTCTCGAGCCCGCAGCTGCTGGCCTTCGCCGCGTTCGCACTCGCCTTCGCGATCAAGGTGCCGATGTTCCCGTTCCACACCTGGCTGCCCGACGCTCACGTCGAGGCACCCACGGGCGGCTCGATCATCCTCGCCGGCGTCCTGCTCAAGCTCGGCACCTACGGCTTCCTGCGATTCAACCGCGCGTTCTTCCCGGCCGCGTGGGAAGCGTTCCTTCCGATCATCCTCGCGCTCTCGGTGATCGGCATCCTGTACGGCGCGTGGGTGGCCATGGTCCAGCCCGACATGAAGAAGCTGGTCGCCTACTCCTCCGTGAGCCACCTCGGCTTCGTCATGCTCGGCCTCGCCGGCGGCACCGTCGCCTCCACCCAGGGCGCGATCCTGCAGATGGTCAACCACGGCCTTTCCACCGGCGCCCTCTTCCTGCTCGTGGGCGTCATCTATGAGCGGCGCCACACCCGACTGATCGCGGACTACGGCGGCATCGCGAAGGTGATGCCCGTCTACACCGCAGTGTTCCTGCTGGTCACCCTGTCGTCGATCGGTCTGCCCGGCCTCAACGGCTTCGTCGGGGAGTTCCTGATCCTCGCCGGATCGTGGTCCAGCCAGCCCGTCGCGGTCGTGGTGGCCACGCTCGGCATCATCTTCGGAGCGGTCTACATGTTGTGGATGGTCGAGCGGGTGTTCTGGAACCCCCTGCGCCATGAGGAGAACCGCGACCTCAAAGACATCAGTGCGCGCGAGCTGCTTGCGGTCTCCCCGCTGCTGGTATTGATCGTGTGGATCGGCGTGCATCCGACCACTTTCCTGTCCCCGATGGAGGCCTCCGTGCGCCTCCTGCTGGGCCGCTGACGAGGAGGACGAACCGTGTTCTCGCCTTCCACCGTTGACCTCCTCGCCATCACCCCCGTCGCCATCCTGGCGGTCGCGGCCGGGTTGCTGCTGGTGCTCGAGGCGTTCATTCCGCCCGTGCGGCGCTACCTCTCCGAGCTGACGATGCTGACCGTGGTCGGCGCCGCGTGGGCACGGCTGACGCTGCCGCTGCCGGGGAGGGTCTGGGGCGGCATGCTGCAGGTCGACGCGGTCACCGGCTTCGTCGACCTTTACATCCTGGTTGCGGTCTTCCTCACCGCATGGATGGCCGGTCCTTTCCTGCGCCGCAGCGACGCTGATCAGGGCGAGTTCTACTCGCTGCTGCTGTTCGCGACCGCCGGCGCCATGGTCATGGCTTCGTCCGTCGACGCACTGCCGCTGTTCCTCGGTCTCGAGCTGCTGTCGATTCCGCTGTACGTGCTCAACGCCTTCCTGCGCAGCGTTCCGATCAGCCTCGAGGCCGGCATCAAGTACTTCGTGGTCGGAGCGTTCGCGTCGGCGTTCGTGGTTTTCGGCATCGCGCTGCTGTACGGGTCGACGGCCACGACCGACCTCGCAGCGATGAGCACCGCAATCGTCTCGGCCGGCCGCCTCGACCCGCTCGCGGCGATCGGTCTGGCAATGGTGGTGGGCGGCTTCGCCTTCAAGCTCGCCCTGTTCCCATTCCACGGCTGGGCCCCCGACGTCTACCAGGGCGGCCCGACCCCGGTCACCGCGTTTCTCTCGGTTGTCCCCAAGGGTGCCGCCCTCATCGTGCTGCTGCGGCTGGCGGACGGCATGGACCTGATCCACACCTCGCCGCACTGGCTCCTCGCGGCCGCAATCATGGCGATCGGCTCGCAGACCCTCGGCAACATCGTCGCCATCGTGCAGCGCGACATCAAGCGCATGCTCGCCTACTCCGGCATCGCGCACATGGGATATGCCATGGTCGGCATCATCGTGGCCGGCAGCGACGGCGGCTCCGCGGTGTTGGTCTACCTGGCGGCCTACACGGTCATGAACATCGGCGCGTTTGCCGTAGTCGCAGTGCTCTCCGAGCGCGAGAACGAGCCGCACTTGATTTCGGACCTCGCCGGTCAGGGGTGGAACCGGCCCGTGCTCGCTCTTGCCCTCACGGTCTGTCTGTTCTCGCTCGCCGGGCTACCGCCGTTCGTCGGGTTCACCGGAAAGTTCATGATCTTCCGCGCCGCGGTCAACCAGGGCCTGGTCTGGCTGGCCGTCGTCGGGGTTCTCAACTCGTTGCTGTCGGCGTTCTATTACCTGCGGGTGGTCTACGTCATGTACATGCAGCCGCTGCCGAAGCGACAGCCCGCGTTCCCGCGCTCGCTCGCGATCACTGCCGTGGCGTCCCTCGCTGCCCTCGCAGTGGTGTTCATCGGGCTCTACCCGACCCCGATCCTGACGGCAGCACAGACGGCGATACAGGTTCTCGTGAGGTAGCAACACATGGCAGCCTACAAACGGCACCTCGACGCGAAGTCGATCTCGGATCTCACGATCGCCCGGCTGTCGATCTATCTGCGCTGCGTCGAACGCCTGATCGATCTCGGCATTGACACCGTGTCGAGCCAAGAGCTCGCGCGGCGCTTCAACCTCAACTCGGCCCAGATCCGGAAGGACCTCGCGTACTTTGGTGAGTTCGGCGTCCGTGGCGTCGGCTACAACGTGCGGGAGCTGCGCCAGTACGTGGTCGAGATCCTCGGCCTCGACCGCGAGCGCCGACTGCTGATCGTCGGCGCCGGCAACCTCGGCACGGCGCTGTGCCACTACTCGGGCTTCTCCGGCGGTTCGTTTCTGGTCGTCGGGGTGCTCGACTCAGACCCCGGAAAGATCGGCGAGCCGACCCCGGGCGGCCTCCTGGTCGAGGATGCCGCCCGCCTTGCAGAGATCGTCGTACAGCGCCACGTCGAGATCGGCGTCATCACGACCCCTGCGGGGTCAGCGCAGAAGGTCTGCGACCAGATGGCCGCGGCCGGCGTCAAGGCGATCCTGAACTTCGCCCCGCTTCAGGTGCGGGCTCCGCAGGGCGTGCAGGTGAAGACGGTCGACCTCAAGATCCACCTCGAGGAGCTGTCCTTCTTCCTGACGCACGGATTGGTGTAACGCGGCGCTGCACCGTCTGGCGCGCTCGGCACGAGCACGCACGCGATATCGTGGATAATGCGGATGGACGGTTGTCCCGGCGCAGGAGGGGACCGGCGCCTGGGGAGAGGGGTTCGAGCTGAATGCACGTCCCCGAACAGATTGGCAAATACGAGATCCTCGGCCAGATTGCCAGCGGAGGCTTCGGCGTCATCTACCGTGCGCGCGACCCTCACATCGGTCGCGAGGTCGCGATCAAGATGTGCTCGACGCCGGACGCCGAGGTCCGGCAGCGCTTCGAGCGCGAGGCGCGGGTCGTCGGTAACCTCGTCCACCCCAACATCACGCTGGTCTTCGACTACGGGCTCGAGGGCGACGTCCCCTATATCGTGCAGGAGCTTCTCTCCGGATATGACCTCGACCAGCTCGCCGGCGCAGCCGTGCTCTCCGACCCGACCACGGTGGTCTCGATCCTCATCCAGGTGTGCGACGGCCTCGACTACGCCCACCAGCGTGGCGTCATCCACCGCGACATCAAGCCGTCGAACATCCGCGTGCTCGAGGACGGCACTGTCAAGATCATGGACTTCGGGATCGCCAAGTCGCTCGACGGCGGCTCGAAGCTCACCCAAACCGGAGTCGCCCTCGGCACCGCCGGCTACCTCGCCCCGGAGCAGATTCAGGGCGGCGAGGTCGACGGCCGGGCCGACATCTTCGCGCTCGGCGTGGTGGGCTACGAGCTGTTGACGGGCGTTCGCCCGTTTGCCGGATCTTCGCTCTCGAATGTTCTCTACCGCATCCTCAACGACGAGCCGGAGCCACCGGCGAAGATTTCCGCCGCGTGCCCGCCCGACCTCGACGCCGTCATCCGCAGGGCGATGGCCAAGGCGCCCGGCGAGCGCTGGCAGAGCGCGCGGGAGCTCGGCGACGCGCTGCGACGAATCGGTGTCGCCCTCGACGCCCTTCCCAGCGACGACACGACCGCCGTTCTGCGCCGCATGGTGCGCCGAATGGACGGCCTCGGTGAGAACGCTGCGACTCGGGAGCTCGCGCTACGCGAGCCAGCACCACGCCCGGCAGCGGCCGTCCTCAGCCGGACCCCGACCCCGCCCGCCGACTCGAGGCGCAGCCCGGCAGCGCTGATCTTCCTGCTGCTGCTGCTCGTTCTGCTGGGCTCGACTGCGATCATCATCCTCTCTCCGGGGGCGCAGAAGCTCGTGTTCGGTCCGGGCGGACCGCCCTGGATTCCCACCCCGACGCCGACGGCCACGCCCACCGCGACACCGACGCCATCGCCCACGCCGACTCCGGAAACCGAGCCGACCCCGCCTCCCACTCCCAGTCAGGTCACCGTCCGCCTGGTCATCGACCCGCCCGCAGAGGTGACCGTTGACGGACGGGGGCTCGGAGGCGGCCGCATCGCCTCCGGTGAGGTGCGCCTCACTCCAGGACGCCACACCTTCACGATGTTGCTCCCGGACTACCCGTCCCAGACCCTGTTCCGAAACGTCGACGCCGACACGCGCGTGCTCTCACTGACCATGGACGTCGGCCTGGTGACCATCCTCCCAGATCAGAGCTCGGCGCCGCCCGGCGGGATCGCCTTCCTCGACGGACGCTCGCTCGGGTCCATCCCCATCGTTCGCAAGATGGTCGCCTCGGGCGAGCACGAGCTCACGGTGCGCTGGTCCGACGCGGAGCACCGCCAGCGTCTCGTGGTTCCGAGGCTGCCGGGCCCCGCCGTGGTGGTGGTCGTCGCGCCGCCCGCGGCTCCATGACTCCCGTGACCAGGCGTGGTGTACAGTAACGCCATGTGTCGCGTGTTGCGCCCGTTGGCGTTGTGTGTCGTGCTGCTGACCTCGCTCCTCGTCCAGCTCGCCGGAGCCTTCGAGCCTACTCCCAGCGAGGAGGCGGCCCTCCAGGCCTACCGCCAGGGTGCCTTCAGTCGTGCGGTGCAGCTCTACACCGCTGCACTGGCGGAGACCGATGACCCGACCCACCGCGCACAGCTTCATGTTCGCATCGCGTGGACTCTGTTCGCCCTCGGGCGCGAGGCGGAGGTAGAGACCCACCTCCGGGCCGCGCTGGTCGAGGACCCCAGTCTCACGTTGGCGACCGACTACTACACCCAGCAGTTCGTCGACCTCTTCGAGGCCGCCCGCACCTCCGCTGCCACAGGAGCCAGCCCGTCACCCGACACTCCGCCGCCACCCGATGTCGAGGCCACCCTGGCCGCGATCCAGACCCGGCTCGAACGAGGGGAGGATCTCGAGGGCGCGCTCGCCGATGTCGATCGCCTCTTGGTCGCGTTTCCCGGCGACGCCCGGCTGGCGCCGCTCAAGGTCGCCTTGCTCGAGCGCCTGGGACGTACCGAGGAGGCCGCTGCACTGCGCGCCCAGTACGGGCTCGGCGGGCCGACCGCGCCGCTCGCGACCCTTTCGATCCCCGATCTGATCCTCCGCGCCAACGGTCTGCTTGAAGAAGGCGACGTCGAGGGCAGCCTCGAGGTCGTGCGCGAGGTGGTCGCGCGCCAACCGAACAACGTCGCCGGTCTCGAGCTGATGGCGGAGGCCGCGCGGCGGGCGTCCCGTTGGCAGGAGGCCGAGTTCGCGCTCAAGTCCGCTCTCGGTCTCCAGCCTGACAACATCGGTCTGCGACTTCGCCTCGGCGAGGTCTACCTCGCCATGGGCGATTCCTCCGCCGCGCGCGACGGGTTCCGGCAGTTGACCGAGCAATGGCCGCACTCCGACCGTGCCTGGGCGGCGCTGGGTCTGCTCGACGCGCGGCTCGGGCAGCCGCAGCGCGCCCTCGAGGAGCTGCGCACCGCCCTCAGTGAGAACCCTCTGCTCCCTGAGGTGCAGCTCGCCGTCGGCGAGCTCGAGCTTGCCGCCGGTCGGGCGGAACCGGCCCTGGAGGCCATTCGGGCGGCCGAGAACCTGCTCCACGACGACGCCCAGGTGCAGGCGCGGCTTGGTCAGGCGCTGCTCTCCCTGGGGCGGACGGAGCCGGCTCTGACCGCGCTCCGAGCGGCAGTTGCCGGAGGGTTTCAGCCCCCCGACGTGCGGCGTGCCTTCGCCCTCGCACTGACCCAGAACGGCCTCTTCGCCGAGGCGCAGCGGGTGGTCGACAAGCTCGAGCCGAACGACGACACCAGCCTACTGACGGGTCTTCTGCAGCTCGAGCGCGGCGCCTTCGCCGACGCCGAGGCGACAGTGCGCACGGTGCTCGAGCGGCGGTCCAACGACCCTGCCGTGCTCAACCTGCTCGCCGCCGCGTTGTATCAGCAGGGACGTTTCGCAGACGCCGCCAACCTGCTCGCGCAGGCGCAGCCCCTCGCTCCGGACTCACCGGTCCTGGAGGCGAACCTCTCGCGCGCCGTCGCCGCGGACGCCGCGGACCACCTCCTGCAGGACGCCCTCACAGTCGCCGCCCGATGAGCTGAGACACCCCGCGGGCCGCCGCCAGGGACCGTCGACCCTTTCCAACACCCTCCGCAGCCCCAGCAGCATCCTCGCCGTGGCGCCCCATATCTCGTGGCCGCCCCAAACAAGGGCTTCCCCGGTGACCAAGAGGCCGCGCACGGATTTTGTGACTGGCCGGAAGAGTGCGCGATCAAGCACGGCTGCGACAGGGAGTCGCACGATTTCCTCGACCTCGGCATCCGACGGCGTGAGCTCAACCTTGCCTGCGACCACGCCGACCACCGGAGTCACCACATAGCCGGTCGGGGTTCGCACGTCCGCGAGTCTGCCGAGAATCTCGACGGGGTTGGGATCGAGGCCGATCTCCTCCTGGGCCTCGCGCAGCGCAGCCGCCGCGACGTCGCGGTCGTCGGGCTCGACGACGCCTCCCGGAAAAGCGACCTGGCCAGGATGGTGCGGCAGGGTTCGGGACCGCCGGTGCAGCAGAAGCTCGACGCCACTGGCCCCGTCGACAAGGGCGACCAGCACCCCGGCGTGACGTTGGTTCCGGGACACCGGCAGCGGTCGCGCGAGGTGACGGGCCAGCTCGTCGCGCAGCTCGGCCCGCCAGGCCAGCGCCGATGTCACGCGACCCTCTGGACGAACTCGGCGAGGCCTGCCGCCGCCTCGTCGGGGCGGTGCCGTGCCTCGTAGGCCGCACGTGCCGCGAGGCGGCGCAACGCCCAGCTGCCGTCGCGCCGGCTGGAGGCGACCGAGGCGAGGACTCGCGCGAGGTCCGCAGCTGCCGCCGGCCCCGGCGTCAGGCGAGGCGCTGCGGCCTCGGGGATCTCCAGGAACTGGCGCAGACCACCCACCGCCACCGGCGTGCCGCAGGCCAGAAACCTGCCCGCCGCGGCCGACGTCTCGCCGGCGGAGGGCGTGCGCAGCACCACGCCGAGATCGGCAGCCGCCGGAAGCCGGCGGACCTCGTGGTCGGTGACCCAGCCGGTCTCGCGGATCGACTCGGCAAGGCCGAGCGCCGCGACGTCCTTCCGCAGCTCGCCAGGCAGACCGTTCTCCCCGACCAGCACCAGGCTGGCGTCGACACCGCATCGACGGGCCGCCGCGAGCCCCGTCAGGATCACATTGAGGCCCTTTGCGGGTGTCATGAAGCCGAGGTGCATCAACGCCACGGTGTCCGGATCGAGTCCGAGTCGGGCCCGGAGTGCGCCCGGGTCGATGGGTCCCGGGTCGGCGACCGCGAGGCCGATGTGCGCCACCGGAGTGTCCGGGAGGTCGCGGGCGACCTCGCGAGCCGCCCAGGCGGAGTGCACCACGACACCCCTGACCCCGGCCAGAAAGACTCTCCGTGCGGGAAACAGGAAGGGGTCGAGGTGGCCCTGAAAGCCCTCCAACCACGCGCGCGCGAGGGTTCCTCCGCGCTCCCCGTAGGCACTCTCGAGCCAGCTCCTGTAGGTTGCGCGATCACCAAGCGCGAGCGACACCTGAACGAGCAGATGATGCAGCACAGCGTCGTGGAGCACCGCCACGACCCGGTCGCTGGTGAGCCGCTCGAGCAGCCACGCGTGGTAAGGGTTGTTTCCCAGGTGCAGCACGGTGACCTCGTCCGGCAGCGGCCTGGCGTCGGTCGGAACCACCTCAACGACTCCCGTCAGTGCCCAGTCCGGCGGAGGCTGCCACTGCGGCGGCGAGACCACCCGAATCCTGGCATGTCGTGCCAGCTCCGGCAGCAGCTCGACCGCGTAGTCGCTGACGCCTGAGCGCACCGGCGGCAGCGGCGAGGCCCACAGGATACCGGCAGCCATTTCGGCACAGTACCACGCCGCTCGAGCCGGTATGATGGTCGCCGTGAGGCTCGGTCAACTCGTTCTCGTGGGGCTGTACGCTGGTTACCTGATCCACATCGGTCTGGTGATGCTTCTGCTGCCCTGGAGCACCGTGTGGACCGACCTGATCCTTCGCCTGCCCGGCTCGGTCGCCGTCGTGGCCGCCTCGGCGTCGTTCCGCGGCGCTCTGAGCGCGTTTGGGCTGCTGCACCTCCTGCTGGCCGCTGCCGAGGTGGGCCTGCCCGTGAGCCTACGCCGCAGCCTGTGACTGCCGTCAGCATCGAGCGCCAGGAGTATGTAGCCCATAGCGTACACGACGTCTTTCGGGCGGCGTGAAGCCCTGTTTTCGTTGCATCCTCGGCCCGTACTCGGAGTACTCTGCTCCTCGAATGCGCCTCAACAGGCCCTTCACGGCGCTCCGAAATCCACCATCCATCTACGAGGAGCTACACACTCCTCGACCCTTGATCCCTCCAGCCGAGACGACGTAGACTCCAGTGGTGACAGGGCGCCGAATCCTGCTCGTCGACGATGAGCCCTACATCCTCCGCATTCTGTCGTTCAAGCTGCGGCGCGAGGGGTTCATGACCTTCGAGGCCATCTCGGCGGAGGAGGCGGAGGCCATTCTCGCCCAGCAGCCGATCGACCTCGTCCTGCTCGATGTCGCCCTCGCCACGCCGACGTCCGGGTTCGACCTCGCCCGCGCCCTACGCGCTCGTGAGGCAACCCGCGACATCCCGATCATCATGCTCACCGCCAAGGGGTTCGCCCAGGACATCCTGCGCGGTCGGGAGGTCGGCGCCGACGGCTACATCACGAAACCGTTCTCAACGGTCGAGGTCATCGACCGCGTCCGCGCCATCCTCCACGCCTGACCCCCCACCCACCCCATACTCACCACCAAGACTCGGCGCGGGCGCTGCCCGCAACCCAAGAGCGCTCCAGGGGCGGGTCTGAGAGCCAATACTGCCGGGTGTGAACCAGAGGCATCGGGTACCCGGATCCGGGAGACGGGCGGCGGGCAGCAGGCGGCCGGAACGGGATCGGGCGCCCGACCGCCACGGCCGCGCCCCCCGACCCTGGCTCCCCGCGCCCTGCCGCCCGCAGCCTGATCCCGGACCCAAACGCTGGGGCGCAAGTCGCTGGGCCGACCTGCAACGGGTCTGGGGCCGAAACCGGGGTCGGGATCGAGGTCACGCGGGTGGCCGGAACGGGATCGGGCGCCCGACCACCACGGCCGCGCCCCCCGACCCCTGCTCCCCGCGCCCTGCCGCCCGCAGCCTGATCCCGGACCCGCACGCTGGGGCGGGAGTGTCTGGGCCGACCTGCAGGGGGTCTGGGGCCGAAAGCGGGGTCGGGATCGAGGTCACGCGGGTGGCCGGAACGGGATCGGGCGCCTGACCACTACGGTCGCGCCCCCCGACCCCGGCTCCCCGCGCCCTGCCGCCCGCAGCCTGATCCCGGTCCCGAACGCTGGGGCGCAAGTCGCTGGGCCGACTGGCAGGGGGTGGTGGGCGGAATCCGGGTTCGGGCGGCGGGCAGCAGGCGGCCGAAACCGGGGTCGGGATCGAGGTCACGCGGGTGGCCGGGCTGTCTAGACGGAGAGTGTGCTGGCTCAGCCGGAGTGAGTAGGCGACCGGCAGTCGGCAGTGTCGAGTAGCCGGGGGAGGTTGCCCTCCCCCAGCTCTCACAGAACCGGACTTGTGGACCTCACATCCGGCTCTTCAGGTTGGTATCTCGAGGCCAGCCAGGAAGGGCTGGCTCGGGGCCGTCGGTCCGGCCGTCTGGCTCTTGAGAGACTTCACGAGGCTGTACAAACGGGCGTGAAACCACGCATTCGGGTACGCCCGCGTCATGCCAGCGTGATTGCTCTTGTACCAGGTGCCGCGGTCGCACCATGCGCACCGCGCTGCCGTCCGGACCGTCACACCGCGCTTGACGAGATGGCGGAAGAGATAGCGGGGCCGCTTCCTCTGGCGCACGACGATGGCACGCAGCCGTCGCCGGGTGTGCGCGTCGAGATTGCCGAAGCTGCGCTGAGCTGCGAGGGTGCACAGCCGGAAATGGCCGTACCAACCCTCCAGGTACTCGTTGATGCGCTCGATGCAGACCTTGAGCGGACGACCGAGGGTCCGGGGCGTCAGCTCCCGGATCTTCGCGTCGATCCGCTTTCGGCTGCGTCTGGATAGAAAGACCTCGATCGAGCCGTCAGTCCCGCGATGCAGGCTGAAGCCCAAGAAGTGGAGGTCCTCCGGTCGGGTGACAGCGCTCTTGTCATCATTCACCCGCAGGCGCAAGCGCCTGGTAATGAATCCGATCAGGTTCGCCATCACCCGCTCCCCGGCACGCTTCGAGCCCACGAAGACATTGAAGTCATCCGCGTATCGCACGAAACGCAGACCCCGTCGCTGAAGCTCCCAGTCGAGCTCGTCCAAGACGATGTTCGACAGGAGCGGCGACAGCGGCCCACCCTGGGGTGTCCCCTCGTCCGAGGACACCCGGGTACCGTCTGGCATCACGACCTTCGCCTTCAGCATCCGGTGGATGAGCCGCAGGATCATCGGGTCTTTGACCCTCTGGCCCACTCGGGCCAGCAGACGTTGGTGGTGGACTCTGTCGAAGAACTTCGACAGATCGACGCTCACCACCGTCGTCAATCCCGCGGCGACACACTCCTTCGCCTCCGCGATGGCCGTCGCTGCTCCGCGGTGCGGACGGAATCCGTGACTGCTCCGGAGGAAGGTCGGCTCGAACAGCGGCATCAGCACCTGATGCACCGCCTGTTGCACCCACCTGTCCACGACGTTTGGTATGCCGAGGCCGCGCTGGCCTCCGCCAGGCTTGGGTATCCAAACCCGCCGCACATCGCCCGGTTCATACCGGCCCTCGAGCAGATCTCGGCGTAGTCGAGGCAGCAGTCGGTGTGACGCCGACACCACCTCGTCTACGCTCTTCCCGTCCACACCGCCCGCGCCCTTCTTGCGCGCGACGTGGAGGAGCGCCCTCACCAAGTTCTGCGGGGACGCTACCTCCTCCAGCAGCTCCGAGGCTGCCGTGGTGGTGGAACCGGTCGCGGTCCTTGTGCTCGCCGTTTGCAGCAGAAACTCCCGTCCCTCGGGTCCGCCCGAGCTCTGGTCCTCCCCGCCCCCTTCCGGGCTGTCGGCGAATGCGAGACACAGTTGGCGTGGCTCCACACTTCTCAACCTGTCACCCCCTTTGCTCCGCCGGCGTTACCCGGCTTCATCGCTCGTATGGGGTGATCCGACTTCTCCACCAGCATCGTCCCCACATCTCTGCGGGACCTACCGCTCTCCGCGGACTGATGGAGATCTCCCAGGGTAAGGCCACGAGACTTCCCGCCGCTCCCGCTCCCAATACCGTCCTGCCTCGACTGGATACCGGGCGTCGCGTTCCTTGGCACGCTCACCCAGACAGGCCGGCCTGCTCCGGAGTTCACTCTCGTTCGGTGCTGCGGTTCGTTACGAGCTTCCATCCCACACCCCCTCACGGGTACGGTCTCCGCCGGATCGCTCCAACTCGGACTGGTGCAGTTGCTCCTCACGTTCGATTCCCTCCAGTAGGGGCTCTCTTGGGGACTCTCACCCCCGTCTCGCGCCATGCCTGGCGCACCAAGGGCAGGCTCGCTCCGCTCACGGCCAGAGGCCGCCCTTGACAGCCGACTGCCGGCCGCCTTGGGAGCAGGTATGAGCCAGCACACTCCCCTGTCCAGACAGCTACGAACCTCCCACCGCAGCCTGCCTCGGGGCCGGGCCAAGCTGCTCGCGCTCTCAGTCGCGGTAGAGCTCGCCGCGAGCCTCGCCGAGCTGTCTCTGCCTCGCGGCCTGTCACATCTGCGAGACCACCTCGTACGGGCCGCCGATAACACCGCGCTACGGTTGTCTGAGGCCAGCGGGAGGACGCTGGGCAACCGGTATCAGCATCTGGAGGCCGCCTACGCCGAAAATCAGGAGGTCCAGAGCGATCTCGTCCTGATGCGAGCTCGCGGGGTCGAAATCCCGACAGCGGTCCTCCATCACGCTGATCGCTTGGGCGGTCTGATCTACGGGCTTCTGCGCGCAGAGCTGCGGGATGCAGGCAGGTGAGGGCCACTACCCAAGTGATGGCTTGGTGTCTTTGTGTCTTGGTGGTTTGCCCGACAACGCCCGCGTTGCGGGGGCTTCGCGCGACTTGACGGTCTCCGGAGTGCCGCGTAGGCTCACAGCCCGGAGGCGAAGCCCCCATGTACCGACGAACGTTGAACCTCCCCTCGACCGGCTTCCCGATGCGCGCGCAGCTGCCGACGCGCGAGCCGCAGACTCTCGCCCGCTGGAACGAGCTCGGTCTTTACGCCCGCATCCGTGAGGCACGCCGCGGCGCTCCGCGGTTCATTCTGCACGATGGTCCGCCCTACGCCAACGGCCATATCCATATGGGTCACGCCCTCAACAAGATCCTCAAGGACGTCGTCGTCAAGTCGCGCACGATGATGGGGATGGATGCACCCTACGTGCCGGGGTGGGACTGCCACGGACTGCCGATCGAGCACCAGGTCGACAAGCAGCTCGGTTCCCGCAAGGCTGGGATGTCCATCGTCGAGGTGCGCCGCGCCTGCCGCGAGTATGCCGCCAAGTTCGTCGACGTCCAGCGCGAGGAGTTCACCAGGCTCGGCGTGCTCGGACAGTGGAACGACCCGTATCTCACGATGGAGTACGCGTACGAGGCGGAGATCGCCTCGGCCCTGCACGGCTTCTTCCTCGCAGGCTCGGTCGAGCGCGGCCTCAAGCCCGTCCACTGGTGCGCCTCGTGCCGGACTGCACTCGCCGAGGCCGAGGTCGAGTACGACGACCACACCAGCCCGTCGATCACCGTCGCCTTCGCCCTCGCCGACGACGCCATCGAGCGCCTCGGTCTCCCTCGGGGCGAGCGGACATCGGCACTGATCTGGACCACTACCCCGTGGACCCTGCCCGCCAACCTCGCGATCGCGCTGCATCCCGACTTCGAGTACGCCGTGCTCAAGGCACCGGGAGGCCTCTACCTGGTCGCGTCCGACCTCGTCTTGGCAACCCAAGCCGCCGCCGGTTGGGGTTCGGCCGAGGTGGTTCGGAGCTTTCGCGGCGCCGACCTCGAGGGCACCCACTACCGCCACCCGTTCCTGAACCGCGACGGGCTGTTCATCCTCGCCGAGCACGTCACACTCGACCAGGGCACCGGGCTCGTCCACACCGCCCCGGGGCACGGAGTCGAGGACTACGTGGTCGGTGTGCGCTACGGGCTCGAGCCCTACGCACCGATCGACGATGGAGGCCGCTTCACCGACCAGGTTCCCGACTGGAGCGGCACGTCGGTGTTCGAGGCCAACCCCGCCATCGTCGGGCGGCTGAAGGAGCTCGGCGTGCTGGTGGCCTCCGAGCGCATTGCCCACTCCTACCCGCACTGCTGGCGGTGCAAGAAGCCGGTCATCTTCCGCGCCACGCCGCAGTGGTTCATCCGCATGGATCGCAATGACCTGCGCCGGCGGTCCTTGGACGGGGTCCGAGCCACGGAGTGGATACCGCGCTGGGGCGAACCCCGCATCGAAGGCATGGTCCAGAATCGGCCCGACTGGTGCATCTCCCGGCAGCGCATGTGGGGAGTTCCAATCACGGTGCTGACCTGCACCTCGTGCGGCGAGCCGGCGATCGACGAAACCGTCTTCGACCACATTCGAGAGCTGTTTCGGCGCGACGGGGCCGACGCGTGGTTCGAGCACGACGCGGCCGACCTGGTGCCGCACGGCTACGCCTGCGGGGCATGCAGCGGAACCACCTTCGCCAGAGAGTCCGACATCCTCGACGTGTGGTTCGATTCCGGGGTCAGCCACCTCGCGGTGTGCGACACCGATCGGTACGGTCTCGACTGGCCGGCCGACCTCTACCTGGAGGGACAGGACCAGTACCGCGGTTGGTTCCAGTCGTCGCTCACGATCGCGGTCGGTCTCAAGGGCTCGCCTCCCTACCGCCAGGTGCTGACCCACGGGTTCGTGGTCGACGCCGCCGGCCACAAGATGTCGAAGAGCCTCGGCAACACGATCACTCCGCAGCAGCTGCTGACCCAGTACGGAGCGGACATCCTCCGCCTGTGGACCGTCATGGTCGACTTCCGCGAGGAGCTCCGGATCTCCGACGAGATCATGACCCGCAATGCGGAGGCCTACCGCAAGATCCGCAACACCGTGCGGTTTCTGCTCGGCAATCTGGCCGACTTCGACCCCGCGCGGCATGTGGTCCCGGTCGCCGAGCTGCGCGGCTTCGACGCCTACATCGTCCGCCGGGCGCGCGCGCTCGCGCTCCAGGTCGTGGACGCCTATCGGAGCTACGAGCTGTCGACGATCTACCATCGGACGGTCAACTTCTGCGCCGTCGACCTGTCGTCGCTCTACCTCGACCTGTCGAAGGATCGGCTCTACTGCAGTCACCCTGATGACCCCCGTCGACGCGCCACCCAGACCGTCATGTACCGGGTTCTCGAGAGCCTGCTGACCATCCTCGGTCCAGTGCTCTCGTTCACCACCGACGAGGCCTGGACGGAGCTGCCAGGCGAGCACGAACCGTCCGTCCACCTGGCGCGGTTCGCGGAGCTCGACGACGTGGCGGACGATGCAGACGCCGACGCCCGCTGGGAGCGCCTGCTCGGGCTGCGCGAGACGGTGTTCCGACAGCTCGAGGCGCTCCGGCAGGACAGCCGGATCGGCAAGTCCGAGGAGGCCCAGGTCCATCTGATCGGCAACGCAGCGGCCCTCGAGGACGACCTCGCCACGACGGGAACCGACCTCGGGGAGCTGCTCATCGTCTCGCGCGTCGGACCCGGGGACGACGGCGGCGAAACCCTCGCCGAGTACCCGGGGCTAGCGGTCCGCGCCGAGCCCTACGATGCACCGACCTGCGCACGCTGCTGGCGCCGTTACCCGGCGCTGGTCGACGACTCGAAGCTTCCCAATCTGTGCAGCCGCTGCCACGAGGTGGTCTCGCGCCTGGTTTCGGAGGGTCGCGCCGAGCTCGAGGCGGCTCGCTGATGCGCAAGCTGATGCCGTGGATCGTCGCCGCCCTGGTGGTGATGGCCGATAGGGTCACCAAGCTCGCGGTCCTGCGCCACCTCGAGCCGGGGGCGTGGGTCTCCGTGGCCCCGGGTATCGCGCTCACTCACGTTCACAACAGCGGCATCGCGTTCAGCCTCTTCGACGGCGGCGGGCCGTTCGCCCGCCTCGCCCTCCACGCCGTGATCCTCGGGGCGGTCGTGGTGATCGCGTGGATGCTGGTGCAGCATGGTCATTCCCAGCCCATGGCCGGGCTCGGCTTCGGCCTCATCCTTGGAGGCGCTGTCGGGAACCTCATCGATCGCGTCAGCTACGGCTGGGTCGTGGACTTCCTGCACATCTGGCTCCGGATAGGCGACCGCACGTGGTCGTGGCCTGACTTCAACATCGCCGATAGCGCCATCACCGTGGGTGCCGCCCTGCTCATCCTGCACGAGCTCCGCGGCCACAGCGGCGAGACCGGGAACCCGCCCGATGCACCCAATCCTGATTGACCTTGGTTTCTACCAGGTGCCCTCCTACGGCGTGATGCTGGTGATCGCGCTGGCGGCGGGCCTGTGGACCCTCAAACGGCGCGCCGACCGAGCCGGCCTCGACGGCGCGAGGCTCGTCGATCTCGGACTCTGGCTCGTGATCTGGGCCCTGGTCGGAGCCAAGGGCCTGTACGTGATCGTGGAGCTGCCCCGCTTCCTGCGCCATCCCGGCGACCTCGTCACCGTGATGCGTGCTGGCGGCGTCTTCCTGGGCGGATTCCTGGCTGCGATCGTCGCCGCCGTCGTCTTGCTGCGCCGCTACCGGCTCGCGTTTCTGCCATCGGCCGACGTGATTGCGCCTTCGCTCGCGCTCGGCCAGGCGATCGGCCGTATCGGCTGCCTTCTGGCCGGGTGTTGCTGGGGCGGCTCCTGCGACCTGCCGTGGGCCATCACCTACAACGACCCGCGCGCGCACCAGCTGGTCGGCACGCCGTTGCACGTGGCCGTCCACCCGTTCCCGATCTACGAGTCGCTGTGCGACCTCGCCCTGTTCGTCCTGCTCGCCTCCCTGTACCGGCGCGGGATCGCGGAGGGACGGGTGTTCGCGACCTACCTCATGGGTTACGGGATCGTCCGATTCCTGCTCGAGTACACCCGAGGCGATGTTGCCCGCGGCTTCGTGTTCAACGGCGCACTGTCAACCAGCCAGCTGATCTCGCTGGGCATGATCGCGGTGGGGATCGGCCTCTTCGCCTGGGCGGGACGCCGCCGGTCACGGTGACCCGGCACCATCGCTTCGAGGTCGCGGACACGCTCGGCGGTGAGCGGCTCGACCGCTGTCTGACCCGGATCGGTCCCAGCTGGACCCGCTCTCGGGTGCGCAAGCTGATTGACGCGGGGTGCGTCACCCTCAACGGCCGCCCAGCGAAACCGGCCACCGTGGTGGCGCCGGGCGACAGGCTGGAGGTGGACGAGCCACCCCTCGAGACGCTCGACGCCCGGCCCGAGGCGATCGACCTCGCGATCCTCCACGAGGACGCCGACTTGCTGGTGATCGACAAGCCCTCCGGACTGGTCATCCACCCAGCCGCCGGCAACCCGACGGGAACGCTTGTCAACGCACTCCTCCATCACTGCACGGACCTGTCAGGTATCGGCGGAGTCGAACGTCCGGGCATCGTTCACCGACTCGACAAGGACACGACCGGCGTGATGGTCGTGGCCAAGAGCGACCGTGCTCACCTCGCGCTGTCCCTCGCCTTCCGCCGCCGCCAGGTCGAGAAGACATATCTGGCCGTCTGCTACGGCGTCCCGCGCGAACGCGAGGGAGTGATCGAGGCTCCGATCGGCCGCCACCCCCGCGAACGCCAGCAGATGGCGGTGGTCTCCAGCGGGCGGACCGCGCGGACCCGATACGCCGTCGAGGAGGCCTTTGCGGGCGCCTCGCTGGTCAGCTGTCGCCCGGTGACCGGTCGAACCCACCAGATCCGGGTCCACCTCGCCCACCTCGGACACGCCCTGGTGGGAGACGCACTCTACGCCGGTCGCCAGTGGCGCAACCTCAGCGATCCGCGTGCCGCGGCAGCGTGCCGGGACTTCCCGCGTCAGGCCCTACACGCTTGGCGCCTGGCCTTCGACCATCCGGTCAGCGGCGAGCGGGTCGCGTTCTCGGCGCCGCCGCCCGCCGACCTCGAAGCGCTGATCGCCGTGCTGCGCTCAGTCCCCGCCTAACCTGCATTCCTCACCACCTCCCTACTGCGGGCGGCGATCTGCCAGCCATCGTTGGTCCTTTCGCGACTCGGCACCTGCGAGGTGCGTACCCCTACGCCCCGGCGCCTCGCCGCTCAATGACTCAGCGCTGACAGGCACCTCGACACCCTCGTGACGTGGCATGGTGAGAAGTGCAGGCTCACTCCACGGCCTCGGCGAGGCGCCGCCGCAGGTCGGAGCAGAGATTCTCGTCGATGACCGCCCCCTCCAGATCCTCGCGGGTGTCGATGTCGGCCACCAGCCCGAGCTCGGTCCAATCGAGACGCCGCTCTGTCAGGCGTTCCCGTGTTGCCGCGAGGGTCCGCGGCGAGGAGTACGGAATGGCCCGGAAGATGTCGGCGCCCGGCGCGCGTTGGCCGACCAGCCAGTAGCCGCCGTCCACGACCGGGCCAAGCACGACCGCCGTGCGATCGAGTGCCGAAAGCGCGCGTTCAAGCCCCTCCGGGCTCACCGCCGGGCAGTCCGCGCCGACCAGGACGACCCGTCGATGACCCTCGGCAAAGCGGCGCGTGAACGCAGCTGCCATGCGGTCGCCCAGCCCGCCCGGGTGCTGACCCTCGACCTCGACGCCGTCAGGGGCGGGCCAGCCGTGCGGCGAGTCCGCCAGCGCGAGGAACGTCCGCCGGCCCGTCTCGACCGCCGCGGCAAGGGTGTTCTCGAGCAGAATCTGCGCCACCCGGGCGGCCGAGGCGGGCCCGATGGCCGCTGCCAGGCGGGTCTTCGTCAGGCCGGGGATCGGCGGACGAGCGAAGACCACAATCGCGCTCACCGGACCGCCCCGTACCACCGCGCCAGGCGATGCGGCGACACACCGAGCCGGAACAGCCAGGGAAAGGTTGCGGTCATCAGCCGCGTGCGCAACGGCTCGCGCTCGAACCGGCGGCCGGTCGTCGTGATCTCGAGCGGCAGATGTTCGATCCGGCCGAGCCGTGCGGCCTCGCGGACGAAGGCGAAATCCTCCATCAGCGGGATGCAAGGGAATCCTGCCAGCGCTGCGAACTCCGAACGGCGGATCGCCAGACCCTGGTCGCCGTAGGGTAGGCCCCAGCCGCGCGAACGCAGATCGTTCAGCCGCAGCAGGCGGCGCCGGAGCCGTCCGGCAACGCCGTCACTCGGCTCCGTGCGCAGACGAAAGCAAGCCAGGGAGACCTCGGGATCGGCGAGGGCGCGCCGGACTGCCGGCAACCAGCCCTCTGGGAGGCGGCAGTCGGCATGCACGAAGAGCAGCTCTGATGCCGTGGTGGCCGCGGCGCCACGGTTGAGCTGGGACCCCCGTCCTCTCCCGCCGACGACCACCCGCACTCCGCTGCGGCTCCGCGCGATTTCGACCGTGGCGTCTCGACTGCCGCCGTCACTGACCACGACCTCGAGCCCGGGATGGTGACCGACGGCGTCGAGACACCCAGGCAGAGCGAGCTCCTCATCCAGTGTCGGCACGACCACGGCAACGTCAGGGCGTGTCGATACTCCTTCGGCCATGGGCCCATTGTAGGTTCCAGAGCACCACCGTCCGGTATCATTCGACGCGCGATGGACAGTCCTTCACGGGAGGCAGTGTGCAGGCGATCGCGAAGCTCGACGAGATCCCCTTGCGAGGGCTGGTCTTCCGGTACAAGGACGGCCCCTTCGACGAGGAGGGCATCCTGGTCCGCCTGGGCGGCGACGGGGTGCGGGCATACAAGAACGAGTGCCGCCATCTGCCAATGCCCCTCGACGATCGTGATCCGCGGGACTTCTGGGACGATCGCGTCGAGC
>CAWFFJ010000020.1:0-57302 GCA_963814875.1 uncultured Acidobacteriota bacterium | reverse complement strand
CGAACGCGTCAGCTCGCCACGTGGACCCGGAACTCCACCCGCCGATTCTGCTGCCGGCCCTCGTCGCTGTGGTTGGAGGCGATGGGATCGGACTCGCCGAGCCCTACGGCGGTGATGCGGTTACCCACCACCCCACTCGAGATCAGGTAGTTGCACACCGCCTGGGCCCGCCGCTCGGAGAGCTCCTGGTTGTGCACCTCGCTGCCGGTGCTGTCGGTGTAGCCGACCACCGTGAGGGTCGCGTCGGGGTAGCGGCCGAGGACGCCGGCGATGTCGTTGAGCGTGCCCAGTGAGGCCGTGCGCAGGGTCGCCGAGTCGGTATCGAAGAGCACTTGATTGTTGACGATGAGGTTGAGCTGCTCCGGATCGGTGCCCGACGGCTGCACCGCGACGTTGTCGATCTCCCGCATCTCCGCTGCCATCTTGTCGCGGCGGTGGCCGACGGCGGCGCCGATTCCAGCACCGGCGGCGGCGCCGATGACCGCCCCGGTCGTCGGGTTCCCGCTCTGGTTGCCGATGACCGCCCCCGCCACCGCCCCGGCGGCGGCGCCGATGGCTGTCGCTTGCTTGGCACGGCGATTGGGATCCTCACTGGAGATACAAGCCGTTGCCAGTACCATCAACGTTGCCACACTGACGATCAAGAGCTTCTTCGTGGTCATCGAAACCTCCACTGTCTCCCCGTGTAACGGCAGCCGGCATCCCTCAAAGTCCCGTGTCGGTGAGAGGAGGTTCCTTTTCATCGTTTCCCCTTCGCGGCGCGATACACCATGGCCTGCCGGAACGGAAACACCGGGAACACGTCCCACGCCGGAGGGGCAAGCCTCCTCAGCTCGTGGGGCCGGAAGCTGCGCCGAATCGACACCCGGCCGTCCTCCACGATGAAAGAGCCGTGAAACAGCGGCGTGGTGATCAACGTGAACATCGCGTGTGCGGCACGGCTCCTGATCGCGTCGGTCAGCACGGCGACGCCGCGGGTCAACCCAGCAATGTCCTGGAGGAACCCCGGAATCTGCTTGTCCGACAAGTGGTGAAGGACGTGATTGCAGACAGTGAAATCGAACCGCTCGCCCGTTTCGAGCAGCTCGGCGGTCGAGGCGAGGCGAAAGGTGACCCCGGCAGGCCAGGACCGAGAGCTGACATAGTCGATCGCGCGGGCATCAGTGTCCACGCCGGTCCCCGTCAGACGGAAGCCGTCGCGCCGTGCCCAGCGCTGCAGCACGGGCAGCAGGTCGCCTCCTCCGCACCCGACATCGAGCACGCTGAAAGCACGGGTGCGGTCGCGCAGCTCGGGGCGAAGATACCGTCGGTACATCCCTCGCCATCCGGCCAGCAGACGGTTCACCGCAGCGAACTGCCGATACGTGTTTCGGAGGCGCCCAGAATCGCACGAAGGATCGTCGATCCGTTCGCGCAGGCCGGTTGCGCGACGAGCAAAGCTCATGTCATGTCTCGGTTCGTTGGCCGATGCCTCGCGTGGCGCGCTCGGGACCGCCGTGCCGGCTCTGCGGGCGGCGGCAGTGAATCCCGTGGAGACGCTGCGCGCCGAGTAGAGAGCCGACGCCCTGGACGGCCCATGGCTCGGGACCGGGGCGGGGGCGGCTCAAGCGGGACAAGAGGCCGGGCGGGCGCTGAGCGCCCGCCCGGCGTTCGGATCTACGACATCTTACGGATCAGCTCGACGACCTCGGGGTTCGCCAGGGTCATGACGTCGCCCGGGTCCTTGTGGTCCGCGATCGCCGCCAGCACCCGGCGCATGATCTTGCCCGAGCGCGTCTTCGGCATGTCGGGCACGATCCACACCTTGCCGGGTTTCGCGAACGGCCCGATCTCTTTCGCGAGAGTCTGCGAGATCTTCTCCTCGAGCTCCTTGCTGGCCGTGTAGCCCGGCTTGAGTGAGATGAACATGTGCGGAACGCGGCCCTTAATCGGGTCCGGCACCGGCACCACGGCCGCCTCGCCGACCTCGACGCAGGTCAGCGCCGCCGATTCCAGCTCCTTGGTGCCGAGGCGGTGGCCGGAGACGTTGATGACGTCGTCGATGCGGCCGAGGATGCGGAAGTACCCGTCGTCGGCGTACACCGCTCCGTCGCCCGCGAAGTAGGGCCAGTCGCGCCAGTCCTTCGAGTCCGGGTCCTTGCAGTAACGGGCATAGTACTGCTTGACGAAGCGCTCGTCGTCACCCCAGATGGTCAGCATCCGGCCCGGCCATGGGTTACGAATGCAGATGTTGCCGGCTTTGCCAGCGCCACGCGGAAGTACGTTGCCCTCGTCGTCAAATACCACCGGGTAGATTCCCGGCATCCCAGGCCCGGCGCTGCCCGGCTTCATCGGCATCAGACCCGGCACCGTGGAGCACAGGAAGCCGCCGTTCTCGGTCTGCCACCACGTGTCGACGATGACCGCCTTCTTCTTACCGACGATGTTGTAGTACCACTTCCAGACCTCGGGCTCGATCGGCTCGCCCACGGTGGTCATGTGCTTGAAGTTGTAGTCATACTTCAACGGCTCGTCTGGCGCGGCGCGACGCAGCGCGCGAATTGCCGTCGGCGAGGTGTGGAAGATGTTGACGCCGAGCTCCATGGCGACCCGCCATGGACGCCCTGCATCTGGGTGGGTCGGCACTCCCTCGAAGACCACTGACGAGGCCGCCAGGGCAAGCGGCCCGTAGACGATGTACGAGTGCCCCGTGATCCATCCGATGTCCGCCATGCACCAGTACACGTCCTCCAGGTGGATGTCCTGGATGTACTTGGAGGTGCCGGTCACGTAGGCGAGGTAGCCGCCAAGGCAGTGCTGAGCACCCTTGGGCTTGCCTGTAGTGCCCGAGGTGTACATCAGGAACAGCGTGCTCTCGGCCGGCAACGGCACCGGCTCCACCCTCACGCCGCGGTACTTCACCAGGACGTCGTTGACGATGACGTCACGTCCCTCGACCAGCGGCGTAGCCGCCGAGTACTTGCCCGGGTAGCGCTGCCAGATCAGCACCGTCTCGATCGCCTGACCGTCCGCCGCCGCATCGGCAACCGAAATGTCCGCCTTCTCCTTGTGGTCGATCAGCTTCCCGGCACGGTAGTACGAGTCCATCGTGATCAGAACACGGCTCTTCGCGTCCACGGCGCGGTCCGCCGCTGCCTTCCCCGAGAACCCCGAGAAGACCTGCGAGTGGATGATGCCGAGCCTGGCACAGGCCAACATCGTGATCGGCAGCTCGGCCACCATTGGCATGTGCAGGGTGACGGTGTCGCCGGCCTTGAGTCCGCAGAAGTCGCGCAGCAGCGCGGCGAACTCGTTCACTCTCACCCACAGCTCCTGGTACGTGACGTGCTGGATCGCCTCGTCCTCCGGCTCGGGGACGAAGTGGATCGCGGTCTTGTTCTTGTGCTTCGCCAGGTGTCTGTCGATGCAGTTGTAGGACGCATTGATCTTGCCGCCGACGAACCACTTCCAGAACGGCGGGTTCGACTCGTCGAGAATCGTGTGCCAGTACTCGTACCAGTCGAGCAGATCCGCATACTCCTTGTAGCAGTTCGGGAAGTTGGCCTCGCCGAACCGCTCCAAGACCGTCTCGTCGGTCATGTTCGCCTGGGCGATGAAGCTGCCCGGCGGTTGGATCAGTGCCTCTTCCTTCCAGTGCACCGCGATTTCGGCCTCGGTTACGTTCTGATCCTTCTGTTCTTCTGCCATGGTTCACCCCTCTCGGCTACGGGCTCGCAGAAGCTCTCAGCAGAAGTGGAGCCGGCACTGCAGATCGAGCTGATCGCAGTCCCTGGCGCCGTCCTTCTGTCTCCAGCCGCGCGAACCCTGGTTTCACGTTGAAGTGGTGGTCGGTGACAACCCCTGCTGTTGTCTCAACGTTTCGACGCGCGTTCGAGTGAGGATGCCAGCCGGGAGATCACTCACAGCGACCCGCGCGACGGGGCCGCCGATCTCATCACCCGA
Organism: uncultured Acidobacteriota bacterium; assembly: GCA_963814875.1. Lineage (GTDB taxonomy): Bacteria > Acidobacteriota > Thermoanaerobaculia > Thermoanaerobaculales > Sulfomarinibacteraceae > CAVSIS01. Next base: position 53,360 of record CAWFFJ010000020.1, on the reverse strand, counting down.
GTCACTCTCCTAGGCCTTTGCCATCGGCTTGAGACGCGTCATCAGTCCCGCGACGATGACGAGAGCGACGCCGGCGATCACGAACGCCGGCATCCACGCGCTGACACCCTTGCCCATCCCGATGTCCTTGAAGTGCCCGGCCATGATCGGCCCGAAGATCCCGCCGACCCCGTATGACGTGAACACCCAGCCGTAGTTGCGCCCCACCGTGGCGGTGCCGAACAGGTCGGCGGTGAGGGCCGGGAAGAGGGCGAAGTTGCCGCCGAAGTTGAAGCCGATCAGCGCCGCGCCGATGTAGAGTGGCCACTCGGAGGAGGACAGCACGAAGTAGAACGCGAACATCATGATGCCCTGGAAGAGGCACATGAAGATCACCGAGCGCTGCCGCCCGAGCTTGTCGGACACGCTGCCCCAGACGATGCGTCCGAGACCGTTGAAGATCGCGTAGAACACGCCCATGGCGGTGCCCGCGATCGCCGACGCCCTCGCTGCGTCCATCCCCGCCGTCGTCAATGCGTCGATGCTGAAGAGCTTGATGACGCCGATGACCATGAGGCCGGCCATCGCGCCGACGACGAAGGTGATCCACACGATGTAGAACTGCGGCGTCTTGAGCATCTCGGCCGGCTGAATGCCCAGCGGCACGCCTGCCTTCGGCGAGCCCTTCGCCGCCGCCTCGTACTCCTTCGGCTTCACCATCCAGATCGAGCCGACCACGACTCCGATGGCGAACAGGATGCCGAAGATCCGATACGTTCCGAGCACGCCCTGCGTCTCGATGAGGTGGCCCCACGCTCCGGCGAGCTTCACCCAGATCAGGGCGCCGAATCCGAACCCGGCGACCGCGATCCCGGTGATCATGCCCTTCTTTTCGGGAAACCACTGAATCCCGACGGTGATCGGGCAGACATAGGCGAGGCCGATTCCCGCCCCTCCCATGATGCCGATGGTGATCAGCTGACCCATGAACGACTGGCCCACGAACGAGGCGCCGACGTAACCGAGCCCGAGCAGAATCCCTCCGGACAGCGCCACGATACGCGGGCCCGATCGAGCCAGCCACTTGCCGGCCAGGACCATCACCACCGCGAACACCGCCAGGCCGACCGAGAAGATCGCCTGGCTCTGCGTGGCGGTGAAGCCGAACTGACCGCCCTTCGCAAGAGGCATTGTGAGCGCCTGGGTGAACGCGGACCACGCGTAGATCGCGCCCAGGCACAGCTGAATAAGTAGCGCTCCGACGACCACCATCGCACGTTGCATAGACTCCCCCTTCCAAGCTCCAGCGTGGAATATTCAGGGCCTTCCGAACGGGTTTTTACTCTTCGCGCGAATCCTTGAGACCACCGTACGTTGGCTGTCACCGCATGTCAATACGGCGATTCTGGGTGACGCCTTTTGGGAACGCGTTCGCCCGCATGGTGCGGCGGGCAGGTCAACCGCGCCGAACCCGTTGGGAGCGAAGGTGATCCACCAAAGGTTTCTTTTCGCCCTCTGTCTGCGGCTTGATCAGCGGGCCGGGATGTTTCGACGGCAAGATCACTCATGCGCTGCCGGCCCATTCACCGATCCCTGGGGCTCCCATGTACGATCCAGCAGGCTCTCACAGGCGAGAGACTACCCTCTCCGACCGTCTCCGTCACATGAAGTTCTCGAGAAGCCCGAGGCCGACACGGCATCGCAGAACGGACAGTTCAGCCCGCCTTCCGCGGCTCGGGTACGGCCGGACCGTCGACCCAGAGCGGAACGCCGAGCTTGAGCAGGAGCCGCACTGCCTCCGCATCGACGTTGGGAACCCACAGGGTCGAGCCGGCCCGCGCGGCCGCGCCCGCCAGTCGCGTCGCAAGCAGCGCCGACGCGCTTCCAGTGCGGAGGTTGCCCGCCGCCCAGCCCGCCATTCTCGGGATCTCACCCGAGAGAGTGCGAATCTCCTCGGAGCTGAGTACGTCGCAGGCTCGACCGACGGTCCCGTCGGCATGTTCGAGGCGCCACGCGAGACCCGCGCCCGCCGCTCCGTCCGGCACTGCCAACCACCCCCCGCGCGAGCCGGCCCGACCCGCACGAGGAGCCCAACGGCCCAGCTGGCGGCCGCTCGGCAGCTCGCACACCGGGTAGGTCTCGTTGTGGTCCCGCTGCGTCTCGCCAGCCTCTGCGGCGGCCAGAGCCTCCAGCGCCAGCACCACCACGCCACGGTGGATCGCGTCGGTGGCGACCCGCACCACCACCAAGCCCTCTCGCGGCGCGGAGCGACCGGCGCAGGCCGCATCCCAGGCGCCCTCGAGGTCCGCCTCGGAAGCGCCGGTCACGACCACGGCCGGCCACGGCAGGAGCAGCGGCAGGCGGTTCAGGCGGCGGGTGGTTTCGGCGAGCAGTGCGGCGACGATGCAGTCGCCGAGCTGAAGGCGCCAGAATGGACGATTCGCGACCGTGGCCACGAGGAATGAGGCAACGTCATGGGCCAGCGCCTCGAGCACTGGGGGTTCCGCCGCCGGGGTCGGCGGGGTCCGGACGGCCGCGGCCGAGAACGCCTCAACCGCAGATGGCGTCGACGGCGGCAGCCACAAGGCACCGCCGACCCCAAGCCGGAGCGCCTGCAGCAGGGCGACCTCCGATGCAACCGCGACAACCGCCCGCGCCCGCTCCGCCGGAGGCGTACCGGCGACCAGTCGGAACCACTCCCCACCCTCGTCCTCCACGGCGATCCACGGCGGCGCCGGCGCACCCAGCTCCTGCGCCTGTGCAACCACGGACTCGAGCGGACGCCGAACGGAGGCAGGCGGATCGGGGCGGAACGGGATCATGAGGTCGGGTGCACCATGAAGCCCGTCTCGGTGACAGACTCGACCGCCTCGGTCATCGCCTCGACCCGGTCGACCCTGGCGAATCGCGGGCCGTCCCCGAGCCGGGCGGCCAGCGCATCGACGACCTCCTGCGGGCCGCACGCAACGAGCTCGACCGTACCGTCAACCCGGTTGCGGACCCACCCGGCGAGGCCCAGCTCCGATGCGGTCCGCCACACGAAGCCCCGGTAGCCTACGCCCTGGACCCGTCCCCAGATCCGAAAGCGACGCGCAACTGTCATCTCAACGTAATCTACCACCCGGACGAACCCGAAGGTGCCACCGATTCGCGACCCGTCCCTCAGCCGTCGCCGACGTGGGCCGACCTCCGGTGCGCCCGGCGGCCGACGTGCTGGACCAGCCAGAAGCCCCCGACGAGCAGCACGACGAAGGCGATCGACAGCCAGTTGAACTGCTCGAACAGGAAGTCCTTGATCGGAGCCCCGAAGAAGTAGAGCAGCACGCCTTCGGCCATGAAGCGCAGCGAGCGCGAGACCAGCGAGGCGAGCATGAAGACCCGGAAGTTGATCTTGAACGCACCGCCGCCGATGGTGAAGACCTTGTACGGAATCGGCGTCAGGCCTGCGATCCCGGTTGCCCACGCGTTGTAGCGGTCGTACAGACGCTCAACCGCCGCGACCTTGGCCTGGTTGAAGAACCGGTGCAGCAGCGGCCGGCCGCCGAGCAGCCCGATCGCGTACCCGGCCGCGCCGCCGAGCACGCTGGCCGCCGAGCAGATCAGCGCATAGCCGATCGCTCGGTCAGGTGTCGCCACGCCCAGGGTGATCAACAGCACGTCGGGCGGCAACGGAAAGAACGAGCTCTCGGCGAACGCCAGGAGCGCCAGCCACAGCCCCGGGTGGGGCGAGGCCGCGATCTGGTCGATCCAGGCAAACAGCTTCTCGCGCATCAGTCGCCGCCCTCCCACCCGTGCCGCCCGATCAGCGGCACGAAGCACGCCCCCTGGAGCTCGGTCACGAACCGACTGCCACCGCGCAGCTCGACCACCGTCAACACCTGCGCGTCCCGCCGTCCGACCGGAACCACGAGTCGACCGCCTTCGGCGAGCTGCTCGAGCAGCGGCTCGGGAACCGTCGGCGCACCCGCGGTCACCAGGATTGCGGAGTATGGCGCCTGCGCGCGCCAGCCGAGCGTTCCGTCCATCACCTTGACGCTGACGTTCTCGACCCCCAGCACATCCAGCCGCCGCTTGGCCTCACGCGCGAGCGACGGAATGCGCTCGACGGTGAAAACAAACCGGGCCATGCGCGCCAGCACCGCGGCCTGGTAGCCGGAGCCGGTGCCGACCTCGAGCACTTTGTCCTCCGGCCCGATCCGGGCCGCCTCGGTCATCACCGCCACCACCCGCGGCTGCGAGATCGTCTGGCCTTCGCCGATCCCGATCGAGACGTCCTCGGTGTAGGCCTGGTGGCGCAGAGTCTCCGGCACGAACAGGTGCCGCGGCACCTCTGTCATCGCGACGAGCACCCGGTCGTCCCGCACGCCGGCCCGACGAAGCGCCTCGACCATCTGGGCCCTCCGGTAGGCGAAGCCGTCAGCGATCGCCATTCGCGGCTCCGACCCAGGGGGGCTTCAGGTCTCGCAACGTCTCGAGAAACTCGTGGTCGGTCATGTCGAGGTGGAGCGGTGTCACCGACACCCAACCGGAAGAGACCTCGTGGAAATCGGTTCCGGGCGTGGCCTCCCAGATCGGACTCCCGCCGCCGATCCAGAAGATCTCGCGACCGCGGGGATCGACCTGACGAATCACGCCCTCGGTGTAGCGCCGCGCCCCGAGCCGGGTGAGGCGAATCCCGAGCGGGCGCATCGAGGGGACGTTCACGTTCAGCAGCGTGTCCGCCGGCAGACCGTGCTCCAGAATCCAGGCTGCGAGCTTCTTGGCGACCCCGGCGGCGGTGATGAAGTTGAAGCCCTCGCCGAGCTGCTGCGACACCGCGAGCGCCGGCACGCCGAGGATCACGCCCTCGAAGGCCGCCGAGACCGTTCCCGAGTAGTGCACGTCCGCACCCATGTTGGGTCCGAAGTTGATCCCGGACACCACCAGCGACGGCGGGTGCTCAGCCATGACGTGCCCGAGCGCGAGGGTGACACAGTCAGTGGGAGTGCCCTCAACGGCGTAACGGTCCGTCCCGAAGCGCTGCAGACGCAATGGGTTGACCAGAGTCAGCGCGTGCGAGACGGCGGACTGCTCGCGAGCCGGCGCCACAATGCAGACGTCGCCCAGGTCCTCGAGAGCATCCGCGAGCACGTGCAGGCCTTCGGAGGCGTAGCCGTCGTCGTTGGTCACTAGAATGGAGGGGCGCTCGGCCATGGCGGGGATTATCCCAGATCCGGGCGGAACGTAAGACGTGGGACGCAAAAAGCGAGACGTAAATCGCAGAACATCACAAGATCACCGCCCACCTTCTTACATCTCGCCTCTTACGTCTCGCGTCTCGCGCTCGGGTACCATGCTACGGCGATGGCGACACGCGCGGCTCTGTTCGACCTCGACGGAGTGCTCCTCGACAGCGCCCGCTTCCACCTCGAGGGGTGGCGGCGGATGGCGGCGGAGCTGGGCGTGCCGTTCGACGACTCTTTCTTCTGGCAGACCTTTGGCATGACCAACGGGCGCATCCTGCCGCGGCTGCTCGGGCGCGAGATCCCTCCGGCGGAGGCGATGGCACTGTCCGAGCGCAAGGAGGCCCTCTACCGCGAGGCGGCACTCGGCCGCCTGGAGCTGTGGCGCGGCGCTCGCGAGCTCCTGGTGGCCTTGCGTCAGGCCGGCTTCCGCACCGCGCTCGTGAGCTCGACACCGCGCTCGAACCTGGATTTCCTGCGCGCCGAGCTTGGGCTCGACGCGCTGATGGACGCCTTTGTCGGCGCAGAGGACGTCCGCCTCGGCAAACCCGACCCTGAACCGTTCCTGGTCGCTGCCGCGCGGCTCGGCGCCGATCCCGGCAGCTGCGTTGTGGTTGAGGACGCGCTCGCTGGCATCGAGGCCGCTCTCGCGGGCGGGATGCGCTGCATCGCCGTCGCCACCACGGTGGACGAGACCGAGCTGCGCGAACGTTCCGGCGCCCACCTCGTCGCCGGCTCGGTCGAGGACCTCAGCGTCGGCCACTTCGAGCGCCTCGTCGATCGCGCATCAGATTGAACCACAGAGGCACGGAGACGTTAGACGCAAGACGTTAGAAGCGAGATGTGGGGTCGCTGGCTGCAAGATCGAACGCTGGCCGGATTCTGACCTGTGGTCTCACGAGTGCCTGGGTCTCTGAGCACCGGGACACCAGGCTGCGACAGTTGGAACGTTCCCACGCGAAAACGTAGCCATCCGCGAGTTCGCAGTGCGCCACTATGCGCTGCACCTCTCGCGTCTCGCGCGCTGTGCCTCTGGTCTCTGGTATTCCCCTGCGACTCAGTCCCCGCCGTGGTCGCCGGAGCCTGGGCGGAGGTCGCCGATCAGGCCGCGGGCCTCGGCCAGCACCAGGGTCGTCAGGCTCTTCGAGTCTCGGAGCTCGGCCCGCCGCACCAGTCCGCGCAGCTCGTCGAGGGTCACAACAACCACATCGAGGGCCTCGTCGGGATCAGTCTCGCCGCCTTTCGGGGCGCGCTCGAGACCGGTGAGCAGGAAGGCGTGGATGATCTCATCGCTGTAGCCGGGCGAGACGAAGAAGCTCCCGAGCCGGACCGCCTGGGAGGCCTGGTAGCCCGTCTCCTCGATGAGCTCGCGCCGCGCACAGGTTTCCGGGTCCTCTCCAGCGTCGAGCTTGCCCGCCGGGAGCTCGAGCAGGACCTCGCCGGCTGCGTACCGGTGCTGGCGCACCATCAGGATCCGTCCGTCAGGGAGCAGGGGCAGCATCACCGCTGCGCCGGGGTGGCGGATGACCTCGCGGATCGCTCGTTCGCCCCCCGGCATCTCGACCTCGTCGACGTCGAGAACCAGCAGCTTGCCCTCGTACATCCGCCGTCCGTTCAGCTTGCGCTCAAGGAGATGCTCGTCAGCCATGCCGGGCATCATACCCGGATTCGAACACCACTCCGGCCAGGTGGCACGCGCCCACCGCAGGGCTCGCTCAGATCCCGAGTGCCTTGATCCGCGACGGTACACGGTCGTGCGGATCGCCGACGAGGTCGTGCTGGACCTGCTCACCCGGGCATGCGGCACCGACTACGAGGCAGCGAGCCGCTCGGTCGAGATCGTCGAGCGTGACGGGGTGGCCATCCCGTTCGCGAGCCCGCAGATCCTGCTCCCGATGAAGCAGACCGTGCGCGAGAAGGACCGGCTCGACCGGGTCTCTCTCGAGCAGCTGCTCGCGGCGAGAGGGTAGGTACCGCAGCACCGGGCCCACCCGGGGGCCTCCCCGATCGCGTACACTCCCTGACCGTGCCGACCTGGCTCGCGACCGTGCTGCTGATCGGGGTCACCGCGGTGTGGGGTTTGACCTTCGTGATGGTGCGCGACGCGATCGCGATCTACGGGGTCATCCCCTTCCTCGCGGTGCGGTTCGCGATCGCCGGCGGCTCGTCGCTCCTCCTGTGGGGCCGGCGCCTGAATCGGGCGGCGCTGGTCACCGGCGGCGGGATCGGGGTCGTGCTCGCCGTCGGCTACCTGCTCCAGACCTGGGGCCTGCGCCACACCACGGCGACCAACGCGGGGCTGATCACCGGCCTCTTCGTCGTGCTGGCCCCGATCGCCGATCGGCTGCTCTTCGGCACCCGCCTGCGCCCGGTGGCGTGGGCCGCGGTGGCGATCAGTCTGGTAGGGATGACTGTGCTCACCGGCCGGCTGCCGACTCATCTCGCCCTCGGCGACCTGCTCACCCTCGGCTGCGCGGTCGCGTTCGGGATCCACATCGCGCTGCTCTCGCGCCACTCGCCGCACCACGACGCGCTCGCGCTGACCACCGCCCAGATGCTCGCGGTCGCTGTGTTGTTCCTGGTCGCGTGGCCGATCGCCGCGCGGCCCGCGGCGCCGCCGCGCGAGGTGTGGCTGGCGCTGGTCGTCACCGGTATCTTCGCTTCGACCCTCGCCTACCTAATCCAGACCGCCGCCCAGAAGCGTCTCTCGACCGCCCGCACCGCCGTGATCCTGACCATGGAGCCGCTCTTCGCCGGCCTGTTCGGCTTCGCGCTCGCCGGCGAGCGACTCGGCCCGCTCGCGCTGCTCGGCGCGGCGCTGATCTTCGCCGCCCTGCTGCTGGTGGAGGTCACGCCCCTGGTGAGGGCTCGCCGACGCCGAACGCCGGGGAATGAAGAGAGCATCCCATGAGCGGTCTCGCAGGTCCCGGCGGCTGCCTCCAGCAGCCGCACCTGGCAGGAGGAGCGGATGGCCGAGAGAGCGGCTCTTTCGCCCGCCCGCTCCTCCTGCCATGGCCGCGCGCAGAGCGCGCGGCGGGACGACCCCGCACGGTCGGTGCCGACGCCTCGTGCCCGGCGTTCATCGCTGCACGAGACCAATCACTCCTCGAAGCGCGTCCGCGCTGGCGCCCACTTCGGTCCTCTTTGCGTCTTGGCGTCTTGGCGTCTTGGCGTTCATTTCACTCACGTGCAATGCGCGAAGCAGCCCGCGTTCCGGGATCGCACGAACCTCTCAACCCGTTCGGGAGCCCACCGCACCGGGAATCGGCAGGCTCCACTGGAGGAATGACATGAAGCGTGGCTCGACGACTCTCTTGATGCTCAGCCTCGCCGCCGCCGTGGCGTGCGGCACCTCCCCCGGACACCCCAAGCTCAGCTACCCCGAGACCCGCAAGGTCGACGCGGTCGACGACTACAACGGTGTCAAGGTCGCCGACCCCTACCGCTGGCTCGAGGACATCGACTCGCCCGAGGTCCACGCCTGGGTCGAGAAGGAGAACGCACTCACCCGCTCCTACCTCGACGCGATCCCCGCAAGGGCAGCGCTGACCGCGCCGCTCGACGCGCTCTACCGCGTGCCCAGCGTGACCCAGGCGTTCGCCGCCGGCACGCGCGTCTTCTGGCTCGCCAACGACGGCAGCCAGGCCCAGGACGTGATCTGGGTCCATGACGGCCCCGACGCCCAGCCGCGGGTCCTGCTCGACCCCAACGGGCTGTCGGCGGACGGCACCATCGCCGTGTTCTCGCCGTCGCCGTCGCCCGACGGCAGCCTGCTCGCCTACGCCCTCTCCGACGGCGGCTCCGACTGGCGCACGTGGCGCGTGCGCAATGTCGCGACCGGCGAGGACCTGCCCGATCGACTCGAGTGGTCGAAGTTCTCGAACGCCAACTGGGCCGCGGACGGCCGCTCCTTCACCTACGCGGCCTTCGACCAGCCGGCTGCGGGCAGCGAGCGCAAGGCCATCTCTTCCGCTCCGCGCCTGATGCGGCACCGGGTCGGCACGTCGCAGGCGGAGGACGCTCTTGTCTACCAGCGTCCCGACGAGCCCAAGTGGATGTTCGGCGCCGAGGACACCGAGGACGGCCGCTGGCAGGTGCTCAGCATCCGGCGTGGCTCCGAGCGCAAGACGATGGTGCTGGTGCGCGAGCTCTCCCGGAAGGGCGCGGACTTCGTCCCGCTCATCGACAACTTCGACGCCGGCTGGCAGCTCGTCACGTCGGACGGCGAAGAGCTGATCTTCCGCACCGACGCCGACGCGCCACTCGGTCGGGTGGTCGCAATCGATGCTCGCCACCCGGAGCGGCGGCGCGAGGTCGTGCCCGAGGGCGCCTCGGTGCTCACCGGCGTCACTGCCGCCGGCAACAGCCTGATTGCCCAGCGCCTGGTCGACGCGACCGCGAAGCTCGAGCTGGTCGGCCTCGACGGCGCTCCAAGAGGCGAGGTGGCGCTGCCCGGGCCGGGAGCGGTCGGCAGCCTCAACGGCCGGCGCAGCTCGTCGCAGGCCTTCTTCACCTTCCAGAGCTTCACCACCCCGCCGAGTATCTACCGCCTCGATTCGACGAGCGCGGCGGCGACCGAGTTCCGCAGCCCCGATGTGCCCTTCGACCCGGCGGACTTCGTCACCGAGCAGGTGTGGACCACGAGCAAGGACGGCACCAAGGTGCCGATGTTCGTCAGCCACCTGAAGAGCGTCAAGCCCGATGGCAACGTCCCGGTACTGCTTCAGGGCTACGGCGGCTTCGACGTGCCCGTCGTGCCGCGCTACCGGACTTGGATCATCCAGTGGCTGCGCATGGGCGGCGTGTTCGGCTCGGCCAACCTCCGCGGCGGCGGCGAGTACGGCCAGGCGTGGCACGACGCCGGCCGTCTGAAGAACAAGCAGAACGTGTTCGACGACTTCATCGGCGCCGCGGAGTGGTTTGTCTCGAGCGGCTGGAGCCGGCCGGGACGGATCGCGATCAACGGCGGCTCGAACGGCGGCCTGCTGGTCGGTGCGGTGCTCAACCAGCGTCCGGATCTGTTCGCCGCGGCGATCCCCGAGGTCGGCGTGATGGACATGCTGCGCTTCAACAAGTTCACCATCGGCTGGGCCTGGGTCAGCGACTACGGCTCCCCCGAGGATCCCAAGATGTTCCCCGTCCTGCGCGCCTACTCGCCCTACCACAACGTCAAGCCGGGAACCCACTACCCCGCGGTGTTGGTGATGACTTCGGACCACGACGACCGGGTGGTCCCCGGGCACTCGTTCAAGTACACCACCGCGATGCAGGCCGCCCAGGCCGGCGACGCGCCGATCCTGCTCCGGGTGGAGACGCGGGCCGGGCACGGCGCCGGCAAGCCGGTCACCAAGCAGGTCGAGGAGGCGGCCGACAAGCTCGCCTTCCTGGTCCGGGAGCTCGGAGTGACGTGGCCCTCCAGCTGATCGAGACCTTCCCGCAGGCAGCCGTCAGCGAAGCGGCGGTTGCCGGCGGGACTTGACACCGGCGGCGCGGATTGCTAGCTTTTCTCTCCCGGCGCGAGCCGGCGCTGAGCGGGAGTAACTCAGCGGTAGAGTGCAACCTTGCCAAGGTTGACGTCGCGGGTTCAAATCCCGTCTCCCGCTCCATTTCACTCCTCCCACCCGATTGACCCCCACAGAGGCACAGAGACACCGCCCGCGAGAAGCGAGACGCGAGAGGTGCAGCGCATGGAGGGGCACTGCGAACTCGCGGATGGCTACGTTTTCGCGTGGGAACGCTCCAACTGTCGCACCCTGGTGTCCTGGTGCTCAGAGACCCAAGCACTCGTGAGACCACAGGTCAGAATCCCGCCAGCGTTCGATCTTGCGGCCAGCGACCCCACATCTCGCTTCTAGCGTCTTGCGTCTTGCGTCTAGCGTCTCTGGGCGTCTCTGTGGTTTCTCCGTCTCTTGACCGGCGATCGGGCCACCGCTAGAATCGGCGCCCGTGGCGACGTAGCCAAGCGGTAAGGCAGGGGCCTGCAAAGCCCTGATTCGGCGGTTCGAATCCGCCCGTCGCCTCCATCCTCCTTCCATGCCGGCATCTGCTTTTCCTGCTCGTAATTCAATGAAGGATCAGGAATAATGCGCGGTGCAAGACCCGTTCGCAGAAAACGACTGGAGGCGCGGTTCCCATGATCGTCGGTGTACCACGAGAGTCCTTCCCCGGCGAGCGCCGAGTGGCCCTGGTTCCGGCGTCGCTCTCTCCTTTGAAAAAGGCGGGTCTCGAGGTGGTGATCGAGACCGGCGCCGGCGTTCCCGCGGGCTTCTCCGACACCGAGTACACGGACAAGGGGGCCGAGATCGTGGCCTCGCGGAGCGAGGTCTTCGCCCGCGCCGACGTCCTCGCGCAGGTGCGGGCCTTCGGGGCGAACCCGGACGCCGGCCCGGCCGATCTCGACAGCTACCGCAAGGGCCAGATCGTGATCGCGACCTGCGACCCGCTGGCCGCACTCGACGCCGACCGACACGCCGCTGCGGCCGGCGTCGCGCTGCTCTCGCTCGAGATGATGCCCCGGATCACCCGCGCCCAGAGCATGGACGTGCTCTCCTCGCAGGCCACCATCGCCGGCTACAAGGCGGTGCTGCTGGCCGCCAGTGCACTGCCGCGCATGTTTCCGATGCTGATGACGGCGGCCGGAACGGTCTCCCCGGCCCACGTGTTCGTGGTCGGCGCCGGGGTTGCGGGGCTGCAGGCGATCGCCACCGCCAAGCGCCTCGGCGCGGTCGTGTCCGCGTACGACGTGCGCCCGGCAGTCAAGGAGCAGGTCCAGAGCCTCGGCGGCAAGTTCATCGAGCTCGAGCTCGAAGCGGCTGCGGCCGAGGATGCAGGCGGCTACGCCAAGGCGCTCGGCGAGGACTTCTACCGCCGCCAGCGCGAGATGATGCTCGAGGTCGTCGCGGCCAACGAGGTCGTCATCACGACCGCCGCCGTTCCCGGCAAGAAGGCCCCGATCCTCGTCACCCGCGAGATGGTCGAGCGCATGCACCCGGGATCGCTGATCGTCGACCTGGCGGCCGAACGCGGCGGTAACTGCGAGCTCACCAAGCCGGGCGAGACCGTCGAGCACGGTGGGGTATCCATCCTCGGTCCGCTCAACCTGGCCTCGACGGTTCCCCACCACGCGAGCCAGATGTTCGCCAAGAACGTCGCCACCTTCCTGCTTCACCTCACCAAGGACGGCGCGGTAGCTCTCGACGGCACTGACGAGATCACCGCCGGCACTCTGATCACGCGCGACGGCGAGGTCGTGCATCCCGGCGTCGTCGAGCTGCTCGGCGCCGGAACCAAGGCCTGAGGGAGGGCGCCATGCTCATCTTCCTGCTGACCATCTTCGTGCTCGCCATCTTCGTCGGCTTCGCGGTCATCACCAAGGTCCCGCCGACGCTGCACACGCCGCTGATGTCGGGCTCCAACGCGATCTCCGGCATTACGGTCATCGGCGCGCTGATTCTCGCCGGCCAGATCGGCAACCCTCACCTGGCCAAGGTCATGGCCTTCGTCGCCGTGATCTTCGCCACTATCAACGTCGTCGGCGGGTACCTGGTAACCCACCGCATGCTCAAGATGTTCAAGCGGAACTGAGGGGCGGACGATGCTCAGCCAGGACCTCGTCAACGTCATCTACCTGATCGCATCCGTCCTCTTCATCCTCGACCTGATGTGGATGTCGCACCCCAAGACGGCGGTGCGCGGCAACGTCGTCGGTGCGATCGGCATGCTGCTCGCGATCATGGCCGCCCTGGTCAGCGAGAACCTCGAGTGGAGCTACATCCTGCTCGGCGTCGCCATCGGCACGTTGATCGGCGCGGTTTCGGCGGCCAAGGTCAAGATGACCTCGATGCCGGAGATGGTCGGCCTGTTCAACGGCTTCGGCGGCGGCGCTTCGGTCCTGGTCGCGGGCTCGGCCCTGGTCGCGGCGATCGCCGCGATCAACGTCGAAGCCTCCATGCAAATGAAGATCGCGACCGTCGCAACGGGGATCATCGGCTCGGTCACGTTCTTCGGCAGCTACGTCGCCTTCGGCAAGCTGGCCGAGATCCTCGCCGTCAAGTGGAAGCTCACTACCGGGCAGAAGGTCATCAAGTACGGCTTCTCGTTTGCGGTGGCGGTCGGCGGGCTCGCGTACGCCGCGGATCTCGGCTTCCACCCCGTGGCGCTCGGCGTCGCAGTGTCGGCGTTTGTGATCGCCGGAATGCTGCTGGTCAAGAAGGACCGCTTCCCCGGCATGGACACCCTCAAGTGGGCCGCGGCCGCCGGCTCGGTCGTGCTCGGCGTGCTGGTGGTCATGAACCCCCACGACACCCCGCTGTTCTGGCTCCTGGTCGGCGTCGCCGGCGTGCTCGGCGTGCTGCTGACGCTGTCCATCGGTGGCGCCGACATGCCGGTGGTGATCGCCCTGCTCAACTCCTACTCGGGCCTCGCGGCCTGCGCCACCGGCTTTGTGATCAACAACACGGTCCTGATCATCGCGGGGTCACTGGTCGGCGCCTCGGGCATCATCCTGACCAAGATCATGTGCAAGGCGATGAACCGGTCGTTGACCAACGTCCTGTTCGGAACCATGGGTCCGACCTCGGACACCCCCGACGCCGACGACGTCTACACGACCGTCAAGTCAGCCTCCGCCGAGGAGGTCGCGATGATCCTCGACGGCGCTCAGCGGGTGGTGATCGTGCCCGGTTACGGCATGGCGGTCGCGCAGGCGCAGCACGCGGTTCGCGACTTCGCCAACAACCTCGAGGCGCGCGGCATCACCGTGGAGTACGCCATTCACCCGGTCGCAGGGCGCATGCCGGGGCACATGAACGTGCTCCTTGCCGAGGCCGACGTGCCGTACGACAAGCTGCGCGAGATGGACGACATCAACCCCGAGATGGCGCAGATCGACGTCGCGATCGTGATCGGCGCCAACGACGTCGTCAACCCGGTGGCTCGTACCGACCCGGGCAGCCCGATCGCCGGCATGCCGATCATCGACGTCGACAAGGCGCGCACTGTCGTGGTCATCAAGCGCAGCCTCAGCCCGGGCTTCGCCGGGATCCCGAACCCGCTGTTCGCCAACGACAACACGGTGATGTTCTTCAACGACGGCAAGAAGGCGATGCTCGAGCTGATCGCGGCGGTCAAGGAGCTTTAGAGCCCGGACATCTCACGAGCACGGCGCCTGCGGCCCACCCGCCGCAGGCATCTGCCGTCTTTTCGGCACGCCGTCGTCCTCGACATAGCGCTGCTATGCCTCCGGGCGTCGGCGCACCGAGAAAGCCAGCACCTGCCCACGTCGTGCGGCCCTCGGTTCGCCGCGTCGTGAGACGTCCGGGCTCCGCGGGAACCATAGTCGGCCACGTAGAGACGACTGCAATCCGCGATGGCTGCGAGTCATCGTCCGGGGAACCATCTCGGCCGCCTCGCGACGCAAGCTGACGCGACCGGCAGGCTCGAGGAGCCGGGAGAAGGCCCAGCTCAAACCTCGGTCGGGCGGCGGCGAACCGACAGTTCGCAGTGCGGGGCGGGTTGGGATAGCCTGGGAGAGATAGGTGCAGCAAGCTGACTGCCACCAGGGAGGCTGTGATGCGGCGCAAGAAGGTCGTCTTCGAGGATACCCTCACCCTTGTCCTCGCCGGAGGCCAGGGCGAGCGGCTGCTTCCCCTCACCCTCGACCGCTCCAAGCCCGCGGTGCCGTTCGGCGGCATGTACCGCATCGTCGACTTCACGCTTTCAAACTGCCTCAACTCGGGGCTGCGCAAGATCTACGTGCTGACCCAGTACAAGTCGGGAAGTCTCCAGCGCCACATTCAGCTCGGCTGGAGCCTGATCTTCGCCTCCGAGCTCGGCCAGTTCATCCAGACCGTCCCACCCCAGCTTCGGGTCGGCCAGCGATGGTATGAGGGCACCGCCGACGCAGTCTTCCACAACATCTACCTGCTCGAGCAGATCGAGCCCGAACGGGTCTTGATCCTCTCCGGCGACCACGTCTACAAGATGAGCTACGAGCCGATGATGGACGCCCACGAGGCCGCCGGAGCTCTCGCGACGGTCGGGGTCGTCGAGGTCCCACTCGAGCAGGCGCGTTCTTTCGGCGTGGTCCAGGTCGACCGTTCCTGGCGGATCGTCGCCTTTCACGAGAAGCCCGAGAACCCGATTCCGATCCCGGGCCGTCCCGACCGCGCCCTGGTCAACATGGGCGTCTACTGCTTCGAGACCGACGCCCTGGTCCGCGCCCTGATCGAGGACTCGACCCAGCTCAGCCGGCACGACTTCGGGCACGACATCCTGCCCGGGATGGTGGCGAGCAGGCGCCTCCTCGCGTACCCCTTTGTCGATGAGAACCGCAAGGGCGACGCGTACTGGCGGGACATCGGCACGCTCGACTCCTACTATGCGGCGAGCATGGACCTGGTCGCGGTCGACCCCGTGTTCAATCTCTACGACCGCGACTGGCCGCTGCGTTCGATGCCGCGTCAGCTACCGCCCGCCAAGACCGTGTTCGCCCAGGAAGGCGCCGACGCTCGGCGCGGCGCCGCGCTGGACTCGCTGGTGTGCAACGGCGCGATCCTGTCTGGGGGCCAGGTCGAACGCACCATCGTCTCGCCCGAGGTCCGCGTGAACTCCTACGCCAAGGTGTCCGACTCGGTGCTGATGGACGGAGTCGATGTCGGGCGCCACGCGCGCGTGCGGAGGGCGATCGTCGACAAGCGGGCGCGCATCGGTCCAGGAGCGGTGATCGGTGAGGATCCCGTGCGGGACCGAGAGCGCTTCACGGTCACCGAGTCCGGCATTGTCGTGATCCCAAAGGGCACCGTGGTCGACTGACCTTCGCTCGGGCCGGCACGCGTGCGGTTCACGCTGCGCTGACACGAGCGCCCGGAAGGCTATGATGCCCTGGCGGCGCACGGGGCGCCGCCGGGAGGTTGTATGCGCCGCACTATGATGCTCGTGCTCGTCGCTGTGTCCGCCGCCGTCGCGGTCCCCGCCGCAGCGCGTCCGTTGTCGCCAGCCGAGGCCGATCTCGGGGCGCTGGTGACGATGCTGTCAGGCGAGTTCGACAGCCAAGCCCAGTTCCGAGCGGACCGAGAGACCGGCGTCGAACCGACGCACCCCTGGCTCCACGTGGTCTTCGCACCGGTCGCGGCGCCGGGCGTCGCGGAGCACGTGGTCTTCACCCGCCAGTCCCAGGGCGGCGAGCCGACATCGGTGTACCGCCGGCGTCTGCTCACCTTCGAGCCCGACCTGACCACGGGCGACGTGATCATGCGCACCTGGGGCCTCCCGGACGGCACAGGCGACGAGAACGCCGCCGAGCAGGACCGATGGGAGAGCGTCACCCGCGACGAACTCAAGCCGCTTCCCGGCTGCGAGCTGCGCTGGCGCCGCGACGGCGAGACCTTCTCGGGAAGCTCGACGGAGGGTGGCTGCCGCCTCGCCGACCAGCCCGGAGGCGCCGAGATCGTCGTCCGAACCGAGATCGTGCTCACGGCCTCCGGAATGCTGCTCACCGAATGGGCGTCGGGGCCGGGCGGCAACACCGTCTGGGGCCGCCCTGACGCGGGGCCCGTCCGGCTCGTACGCTGCCGGACCTTCTCCGGTTGGCTGTCCTGGCAGGACCCTGAGGACGATGACGAGCATGTCACGCAGCCCGACCTCCGGATGAGCGATCAGGGCGGACGCACGCTGGTCGTCGATCGGGACGGTACGCCGACCGGGCTCGAGCTGGAGCTCGTACGGCTCGCGGCCTCCGGAGCCGGCGCGGACGTCCTCGAGCTCTCCCTTCGGCGCCAGGGCGAGGACGGATGGACCACTGAGGGCATCGCCTGGTCGGACCCCGAGTCCGAGCACATCGGCCTCGACCTCGGCTGGTTCAAGGCCGGGCTGGCGACCGCCGACCGCGCCCCCGCCCCGAAGCCCGATCTCGACCTGCTCGTCTCGTGGATGGCGGGCTCGTTCTCCTCCGCCGCTCAGGCCGCCGCAGACCCGGACTTCTACGACATCCGGCTCCACATGACGTCGATCTGGACCTGGCGCACCGGCGCGCGCTGGCTCTACGTCGAGCAGGCGGCCGCGAGCTCGCTCGAGAAGCCCTACCGCCAGCGGGTCTACCGGGTCGCCGAGATCGCCGACGGCCTGTTCGAAAGCCAGGTCCTCGAGCTCGCCGACCCGTCACGCTTCGTCGGCGCCTGGCAGGACCCCGGCCGCTTCGACTCGCTCAACCCGGCGATGCTCTCGCCACGCCCGGGCTGCGCGATCCTGATGCGGCGCTCCGGCGACACCTTCGTCGGCTCCACACTCGGATCGCTGTGCGAGAGCACCCTGCGCGGGGCGAGCTTCGCGACCTCCCAGGTCACCCTCACGCAGTCGGGGCTCACGAGCTGGGACCGGGGCTGGGCCGCCGACGGCAGCCAGGTGTGGGGCGCGGAAAAGGCAGGCTACCGGTTTGACCGGGTTGACGCGACACCGTGAGCGAGGTTGTCATCTCCCAGCTCTGGATCTACCCGGTCAAGGGATGCCGGGGGTCGAGTCTTGCGCACGCTCGGCTCGGGTGGGCCGGGCTCGTAGGCGACCGCGAGTGGATGATCGTCGATGCGGACGGGCGATTCCTCAGCCAGCGCACCCACCCACGCCTGGCGCTCGTGGCTCCCCGGCTCGAAGACGACCGCCTCGTGCTCACCGCACCCGGGCTCGCAGACCTCGAGGTGTCACCGGATGCGCTTGGGCCGAGACCTCCGGTCACGGTGTGGCGCGACACCGTCGCTGCGGTGTCGGCGGGGATTCGCGCCCGGACCTGGCTCGCGGAGTGGCTCGACGTGCCGTGCGACCTCGTGCGCATGGCGCAGGGCGTCCACCGCCCGGTCGACCCGCGGTATGCCGACCCGGACGATGAGGTCTCGTTCGCGGACGGCTTCCCCGTGCTCCTGATCTCGCAGGGTTCGCTCGACGAGCTCAACCGCCGCCTCGAGGAGCCGCTGCCGATGAACCGGTTTCGGCCCAACCTGGTGGTCTCCGGGTGCCCGCCGTTCGCCGAGGACGGCTGGAGCGCGCTCGAGATCGGCGAGGTGCGGCTGCGGATCGCGAAGCCGTGCGCGCGCTGCATCGTCACCACCGTCGACCAGACGACCGGCGTCCGCGGGCGCGAGCCGCTCGTCACACTCGCAAGATTCCGCTCCCGTGACGGCAAGCTCCTGTTCGGGCAGAACCTGGTCCCCGAGCGCACGGGCGACCTCAGGGTCGGCGATCCAGTCCGAGTCGAGACCGAATACCCCCAGAAAAAACCGTCTCAGAACTGATCCAAAGGACGGGAAACTTCCACAGAATCATGACATCTGGTTGAGCGAAAGCTGGAGTACGGCTGGTAGAATCTGCCGATGGCCGCTACTCGCGGCTCCATGAGACTCAGATGGCACGATCCCGTTTCACTCCCGGCTCCTCCGAGGCTCTCGTCCTGCGAGCGGCCTGGGTCGGCCTCGTCGTCAACGTGCTGCTCACCATCGCCAAGTTCGTAGGTGGCGTCCTCGGCCACAGCCAGGCCGTCGTCGCCGACGCCGTCCACAGCCTCTCCGACCTGGTGACCGACGTCGCGGTGATCGTCGGCGTGCACTTCTGGTCGGCGCCCGCCGACGCCGACCACCCGCACGGGCATGCCCGGATCGAGACCCTCGTCACCGTCGCCATCGGCCTCGCCCTGGCCGCCGTCGGCATCGCCCTCGGATGGGAAGCCCTGCGCGGCCTGCGCGGACCGACCCACGGGCACCCGGGTGTAATTGCACTGGTGGCGGCCGTCGTTTCGATCATCAGCAAGGAAATCCTGTTTCGTTGGACCGCGGTCGTGGGTCGCACCGCCGACTCACCGGCGCTGGTGGCGAACGCCTGGCACCATCGCTCCGACGCGCTGAGCTCGATCCCCGCCGCGCTCGCGGTCGCGGTCAGTCTCGCCCGCCCCCAGTGGTCCGCCGTCGATCACGTGGGCGCCGCCATCGTGTGCCTGTTCATCCTCCAGGCCTCGTGGCGCATCGCCGTGCCCGCGATCGGCCAGCTCATCGACCAGGGTGCTCCCGAGGCCGAGAGCCGCGCCCTCGAGCGTCTCGCCTCGAACATCGACGGCGTCCACAACGCGCACGCTCTGCGCACCCGTTACACCGGAGCCAAGCTCGCGGTCGACCTCCACATCGAGGTTGACGGCGAGCTCAGCGTCGCGGCCGGCCATCGGATCGCGCAGCAGGTCCAACGCGAGCTTCTCAGCAAGGGCCCGGACGTCATCGACGTGGTCGTCCAGGTGGAGCCCTACCGCCCCCGCGAGTAGGAAGAGAAGAACCACCAAGACACCAAGAGGAACGCGCTGGGTCTCAGAGCGGCGGCGGTTCGTCGATTCGCCGGTCTCGGACTGCGTTGAACGCCGGGTACGAGGCGCTGGCACGACCGTGTGGGCTCCCGTCGGGAAAGGCTACCGGAGGCAGCCGTCGGGACCCGCGACTCCACCTTCCCTTCCCTGCGATGGCTTGGTGTCTTGGTGTCTTGGTGGTGAAAGGCCGCTGTGCCCCGCACGCACCATTCCGGAACACTCCTCCGTTCGAGTCAGCGGCGAGACGTCTCGCGTCTTACATCTCGCGTCTCACGTCGTTCCTACCGGCCGAAGGGCAGGAGCGACTGCACCGTCCGGCCGATCTGCTGCAGCCAGGTCGAGGTATAGAGGTAGTTCACCATCACCCCACACGACTCGGCGAGCCCGCGCGGCGACCGGTTGGCGCCGAAGTTCACGTGGCGCCGAGACAGCGTGGCCCCGTTGCCGAGGTGGAAGCCGGCGACCGGGTTGAGCGGCTTTCCGCGCGGGTCGGTCTCCTCCGTCAGGTAGCGGAACACCAGCTCGATCAGCGGCCGACGCACCGCCGTAGCGAGTGCCTTGTCCGTGATCCAGTCCGGGCGGTCGAGCAGGCCGGCCAGTGCCTCCGCAACCGGCGCCTCCTCGCTCCCCCCCGCGGCGGCCCAGCGCTCACCGATCACGCGCTGCGCCTTGACCGACAGCAGCTCGACGACTTCGTCGCGATCGAGCCCGAAGCCGTCACCGCTGCCGGTCAGCATCGGGCGCAGGTAGCGCGGCCAGAAGCCCGGCACCGGGCTCAGCGTCGCGAAGGTCCTGACGCCGGGATGGCTTCGCTGCAGCGCCTCGACCACTCGGAAGACGAGCACCTTGCC
This sequence comes from uncultured Acidobacteriota bacterium, assembly GCA_963814875.1. Classification (GTDB taxonomy): domain Bacteria; phylum Acidobacteriota; class Thermoanaerobaculia; order Thermoanaerobaculales; family Sulfomarinibacteraceae; genus CAVSIS01. The sequence goes on along the minus strand of CAWFFJ010000020.1, from coordinate 32,976 downwards.
GAGCCCGAGCCCGGCGAGGCCTTGCTGTGCGTTGTTGATCGAGTAGAAGACCGCGGTGTCAGGCTTGGCGGCCGGCTCGCGCCCGGCGGCCGGAGGATCGATGATCGCGTGGATCGAGCGCAGCAGACCGCGGCTCAAGGCGACCTCGACAAACACCGCCGGCTCGTCCGGCATCAGACAATGGAAGAGCCCAAAGTACCGCCGATCCTCGCCGAGCCGGTGGCCCACCTCCTCGAGGCCAACCATCGGGTGCACCAGCTCGTGCTCCTTGACGAACTGTATCTGCTCGAAGGGCGAACGCCGATCGATCTCACCGAGGCGCAGAAAACCGTGACGGAACCACCCGGTGAGTACCTTGGCGATGTCCTCCTCGAACGGCTCCAGGTCGATCGCGCCGGCGCGTTGCGCGTCGAGCACCTCGGCTCGCAGGTCCAGCACCAGCTTCACGCCGCCGGACAGCTGCCCGAAGCTCTCGAGCAACGTCCGGCGCGGGGACGCCGCCACGTGGCGCAGCTCGTCAAGCGCGCGCCGGCGCGCGCTCGCGTCGTCGCCGGCCCGCGCCAGTCGGACGGCCGCCTCCCCCACCGACTCGGGGTCGGCCTCGAGCTCGGTCGCGACCCAGGAGTAGAGCGCCTGCCGTGCGTCGCGGTTGAGCTCCAGCCACCGGTCGCGCAGGTCCTCGACCTGTGCGGGCTGAACGGCCTCGCCAGCGGAGGCGACCTCTCGCGCCAGCTCCTTCAACTTCCGCAGCTTCCTCACCTCACCCCCTCCCCCCACCGAACGGCAGACCGACCTGATGGGGGCCCTCCTCGGGATACGCTTCAGGCTGCCCGAGGTTCACAGTCCGCCAACCTCTCGCGGCCAGCACGGCTGAGATCAACCGACGGTGGCAGCGCGCGGCATCGATCTCGGCGCAGAGCATTGCGGTCGGCCGCTCTTCCGCCAAGCGGACGAGCTCGGCCAGACCACGAGCGAAGCGCGCGGAGCCCACGTAGGTCTCGTACCCCTCGCTGCGCAGACCACCGAGATCAGCTCCGAGCCAGACGTACTCGACTTCAGCTGCCGGAAGCGTCGCCTCGAGGTTAGCGCGGTCGAAGTGCGCCAGGTGGCTCTTTGGGTAGGACCGGACATCGGCCACGCGCGCGACGCCGGCTGCCCTGAGAATCGCGATCAGCTCGGCAAGCGGGCGATGGCCCGTCCCCACCGTCCAGATCGTCCGCGCCGCCCGCTCCTCGCCCATCGCCCTATGGTACGCGCCCGATCGCGCTCTCTCCCGGTCCCCAGCGGTCATACTGGTGAGGAATGTGGGCTCGATCAGCTCCCCTTCCTCTCCAGAGACGGCGCCAGTTGGGGGTTGAACGCCTGCCTCTGCTCGACGTCAACCGCGCGCAAGGGGCAGCTCGGATTGGCCAGCCACCCGAGGTCGGCGACGAACCCGTAGAGAACGAGGGCGCCCGCGAACCACCACGTTGCGGCTCGGGAGCCCAGCAGCGCCGATCGCGGAGGCGATGACCCGTTCCCAGAGCCGACGAGCCGCTCGAGACCCAGGATGACAACGTCGACCAGAGCGATGGCGGCCAACAGCGCCGCAAGAACCTGGGCGTAGGTACCGGCGCTTCGCGGGACGAACTGGTAGAGGGCGAACAGCCATAAAGGCAGCACAGGCTGACGGCGCGCGATGGCCGCAAAGCAACCGACAAGGGCGAGCGCGCTGAACACACCGATCCACGGCTCTCCAGTGATCTCGAAGCGCAGGAACTCGAGGTGCCCACGAAGACTCCAGGCCGACGACGTAGAGGCGCCGAGAAACGGCTCAACGCCGTGTCGGAGGAGCCTCGACTGATTCCGGATCGGAATGGACCCGTTGCCCGCATCGACCTTTAGGAAGCACCTCATGGTCAAGGGACTTTCGGGCGACCTGCTCCAGCGCATGGACGCCTACTGGCGCGCCGCGAACTACCTCGCGGTCGGACAAGATCTATCTGTACGACAACCCCCTCCTCGAGGAGCCTCACCGGCACTCTCGACGGCCGGCCCCTGACGCGGTGGTCTCGAACGCGCGTTACGGCTCGAGGCGCCCTGTCTCGGGCTGCATCGCAAGCATGGCAATGAGGTGGTTCTCGCTACCGAATGCGAGCTCGAGCATGTGCTGCGCCTTGTCGGCCGGCATCGGCCTCGACACGTAGAAGCCCTGAATGCGAGCCGGCCTCATGGCCCGCAGGACCTCGAGCTGGGCCGCTGTCTCCACGCCCTCGACCACCGTCACCTTACCCAGGTTGTGCGCGAGGGTGGTGATCGTCCGCACGATCTCCAGGCTCTCGTGGTCCTCAAGCATCCGCGATACGAACGACTGGTCGATCTTGAGCACGTCGATGTCGAACTTCTTCAGGTAGCTCATCGACGAGTAACCGGTTCCGAAGTCGTCGATGCAGATCCCGATCCCGAGGCTCTTGAGCTGCTCGAGCATGGCTCCTGCGTAGCTCGCGTCCTCCATGATCAGGCTCTCGGTAATCTCCAGGTTGAGACTGCGCCCGAACAGTCCCGACTTGCGCACGATGTGGTCGACCTGCGTGATCAGGTCAGGCCGCGCGAACTGGATGCCCGACAGGTTCACGTTGATCTTCAATGGCGGGTTCTGCCGGAACTGCACCTGCCAGTTGCGCAGCTGCCGACACGCCTGCTCGAGCACCCAACGGTCGATAGGGACCACCAGACCGATCTCTTCGGCAAGTGGAATGAACTCCGCAGGCAGCAGCAGCCCCCGCTCGGGGTGGCGCCACCGCACCAGTGCCTCGAAGCCCGAGATTCTCCCGTCCAACAGGGCCACGATCGGCTGGTAGTAGACCTCGAACTCCTGCCGGTCGACCGCCCGCCGGAGGTCGTTCTCGAGATTCAGCGCGGCCACGACCTCGCGGTGCATGTCCTCATCGAAGAGCTCGAAGCGGTTCTTGCCCATCGCCTTGGCGCGGTACATCGCGGTGTCGGCATCCCTCACCAGCTCCTCCGAGCTCGTGTAGCGTTCCGACCACAACGCGATGCCCATGCTCAGGCTGATGAAGACCTCGGTGCCGCGCAGCTCGAACGGCTGTTGGAACGCTTCCTGGATCCGACTCGCGATCGCTGTCGCCAGGTGCGCATCCTGGATGCCTTCGGTCAGGACCACGAACTCGTCGCCGCCGAATCGAGCGACTGTGTCGCTCGGCCGCAGCGCGCCCTCGAGACGGGTCGCGATGGAGCCCAGCAGCTGGTCGCCGGTGAGGTGTCCGAAGGCGTCGTTGACGTTCTTGAATCGGTCAACGTCGAGAAAAAACAGAGCGAACGGTGTCCGCGGCTCTCGCTGCACCCGCAGGAATGCCTGGTGCAGCCGGTCGATGAACAAGGTCCGGTTGGGCAGGCCGGTGAGTGCGTCGTGGAGGGCGACAAACTGCAGTCGCTCCTCGGTCTGCATCTGCGCGCTGACGTCGGTGTGCAGACCGATCACCCGTTCCGCGTGGCCGGCTGGGTCCCGAAACGCGAAGCACCGCGTCAGCACCCACCTCGAGGCGTCGTCCCCGAGCCGCATGCGATGCCCATGCTCGAGGTTGGCGACCCTCCCGTCGAGAAAGGCCGCAAGGTCTTCCTCGAGAGCTGCGAGATCACCGGGGTGGACGAGCCGCTTCCACGTCGCCGGCGTCGCCTCGACCGCCGTTTCGTCGATACCGACCATCGCCCGCCAGCGGGCGGAGTAACGTACCGCGTCCGTCGCGACGTCCCACTCCCACCAGCCGTCCAACGGCTCGAGCGACGCGGGCGTCTCGTTGTCGCCAGTCTCGATCGGCCTCCAGCCGCCGACGTGAACCGGAGCATGCCGTATCCGCGACTCCGCCACCCGAATCTGGTGCACGATCTCGGATCGATCGGCGGAGCTGACCAGAATGTCGTCCGGCTTTCGGCTCTCGAGCCGGCGTAGCTCCTCCTCGTGCGGCGTGGGTGCGACGACGAGGACAAGAGACCTCGCACCCTTCATCGTCCCGTTGACGCCGTTCACCACCGCCGTCACCGCCGCCTGCCCGATGCTCCAGTCGATAATCACGAGGTGAGGAATCGGCCACGGCGCGCTTCCCAGCGCGCGCTCGGGCTCGTCGCAGAGCTCGATTCGGTGTCCAAGCTCCTCGACCGCTGAACCGAGAACGCTGGCCATCAGCGGGTCGATCGAGACCACCAGCACATCGAGCTGCGACGGCACCGGCTCGGATGGTGGGCGATCGGCTGATTTCTCGTACTCCGGGTTCACAACTGCTCGTTGTTTCCTCACGACGATCCTAGCAGGCCGAGTCCCGACTTGTACCCCTGATCTTGAAAGGAGATCTCGAGACGCCCGCCAAAGTGCAACACCCCGCCAACAGCGCGCGCGGTTTCCGCTCTCGAGGTGATGCCTACGGACGCCGCTCGCTCTGCTCGATGACCATGATCTCCTGGGATCCCCAGAACGGCTCGTCGAACACGATCAGACGATCTCGACGTCTTAGTGTCCTGTTAGGAAAATCCCGGTGCACTTCTCGCGGGCCATCGCGGCCCCTGGCGGTGTTGCTCCTCCTTGAAGTAGCAAGGCCACGCCTGCGTCGTTGCGCCTTGCCAGGAACCACGCTGGCTCCACGATAAGCACATGGGACTTCCCAAACAGGACACTTGGGCCGCCCGGAAGCTGGTTCCGCAACATCTGCCAGGCGTCGCACTGAGGTCCATTGATCAGTCGGAATCGTCCGACCTGGCACCTGCAGAAATTTACCTATTGACAAATTATTTGACCAGAATTAAATTCAATTTATGGCTTCACCACGAGCAATCACCGCCCGCACCAAACGAGAGGCCCGGAACGAGCGCAGGCGGGACCAGACCCGCGCCGAGATTCTCGACACGGCCCGGGATGCCGTCCTTCGCACCGGATTGGCGGGCTTCACGCTCGCGGCCGTCGCCGACGAGCTCGCACTCACGAAGCCGGCGCTCTACTACTACTTCGACAGCAAAGAGGCCCTGCTGTTCGAGCTGCTGCTGCGCGAGTGGCTTGAGATGGCGAGCGACGTGCAGGCTGCGGTGGCCGAGACCGAGAGTGGAGCCGATGCCGTCGAGCAGCTGATGCGCACGGTGTTCAACCGTTATCGAGACCGTCTAGAGCTCTTCATGCTGTTCTACAAGATGGGGCCGGGCGGCGATTTCGAGGGCATCATCGGCCCCGGAGAGCTCGAGCGCATCCGACCGGTGAACGGCATGTTGTACGGGGGCGCCGAAGCTCGCCTTCGTGCCGACCAGCTCACGGGCGGCTTTCCAGAGCATCGCGACCCGCGCCGGTTCGCCTTCACCGCTCACATGGCCGTGATCGGGCTCCTCAACATGAAGGCGATCGTGGCGTCAGCCAAAGATCCGTTGATCCACAGCGACGATGACCTGATTGACGATCTCTGTACAACGTTCCGAGACGCAGCGCTCCAGGGAGGTGCGAGATGACATTTGAGAACCCGGTCTTCGTGACCTATGTGATCGCCGCGACGATCATGATCACCAAGATGATGGGGCAGGGGTGGATCACCGTCTATCGGATGATGAAGGTCGGCGGGGGATTCCTCAACCCTGAGGATGCCGCCGCGGGCATGGCGAATCCGAGTCCCCGTCCCGGCCAGCTCGATGCCAATGACTACGTCGAGCGATCGAGACGTATGCACCGTAACGACACCGAGAACATCCCGGTGTTCCTGGTGGCCGGGCTCCTGTTTGCCTGGACCCAGCCCCCGCTCTGGCTCGCCCAATGCTTGCTGTTCGGCTTCGTGGCCGCTCGGCTGGCGCACTTCTGGGCGTACCTCACCGCGAAGCCGCACGAAGTCCGCGCGACGTTCTTCAGCATCGCTTCGCTGATCGTCATCGCCATGGCGGTCTACTCATTCATCAGTGCAGTCCGATAAGGAGCCACCATGAAGATCACCAACTCCGAGTCCAACACGAGCATCGTGGAGATCGGTGACGGCATCTACCGCATCAGCACGCCGGTGCCGCCCAACCCTGCGCTTCCGGCAGGCTTCACCTTCAACCAGTTTCTGATCGTCGATGACGAACCGCTCCTGTTCCACACCGGGCTGCGCCGGATGTTCCCTCTCGTCCGTGAGGCCATCGAGGCGGTGATTCCGGTCCGCGACCTGCGCTATCTGGGCATCTCGCACTTCGAGGCCGACGAGTGCGGCGCCCTCAACGAGTTCCTGGCCGTGGCGCCTCGCGCCGTACCGCTCTGTGGTGCCGTGGCGAAGATGGTGTCCGTCGACGATGTCGCCGATCGTGAGGCGCGCGGCCTCGGCGATGGTGAGCAGCTCTGCCTCGGCAAGCACACCGTGGGTTGGCTCGACGCTCCCCACCTGCCTCACGGGTGGGATTGCGGCTATCTGTTCGACCACGCGACGAGCACTCTGTTCTGTGGCGACCTCTTCACGCAGCCGGGTGCCAAACACTCTCCGATCACCGAAGGGGACATCCTGGGACCGAGCGAAGCCATGCGGGACGCGATGGACTACTACGCCCACGCCAGGAACACCGGCGGGCTCATTGCCAAGCTCTCCGCCACTCAGCCGACCACGCTGGCATGCATGCACGGTTCGTCATGGAGCGGCAACGGCAGCGAGCTCTTGGGCCAGCTCGCCGCGGTCCTGAGCCGATAGACGCTTCCTGCGTCCCGGTCCCGTGTCGGATGACGCGGCGTCGTGCCAGGCGCTACGGCTCGGTAGACCGGGAGTCCCGGACCCCGAACAGGCTGACGAGCACGTCCCGCAGGTGGTTGCGCCACGCTGTCGCGTTGTGGCCTTCCGGGACCTCGATGTAGTCGACGGCGTGGCCGGCATCGGTGAGCGCCTGCCGCGCGCTGCGCGCCGTGGCGAGATTGGCTACGTCGTAGCGGCCGGCAAGGATGGCCACCCGGAGCCGACGATCTCTTTGCAGCGCGAAAGCCTCGAGGTCCGCGCGGGTGAGCCTGCGGCCGGGGATCAGCAGGCCCAGGCGTCCGTACGCCCTGGCGGGAGCGAGCGCGGCGTCGACGGCGTCCTTAGCGCCGTAGGAGATGGCGAGCACGGCCCACTCGTCCACGCGCGTCGTGACGCCGTAGCGCGTCTTCAACCACGCCGGCGCTTCCTTGGTGAGAAAGTCCCGCAACGGTGGGCCCTCATGGTTGTCGCCGTCGCCGGCGAGGTACGACTCCAGGAACAGCCCGACGATCGGCACGATCTCCCGGTGGGCGATCAGCCAGTCGAGCACGCGCGGCGCCTCGCCCTCCTTGGCCACGCCCCAGCCGGCGTGGAACACGGCGACCGGGTAGGCGCCGTCATCGCGGTACCCGGGAGGCAGGTAGACGAGCACTCGACGCGGACCGCCGAGGGCGCGGCTCGCGATGGTCGCCTCGGTTGTTCTGCCGCCGAGCGTCACGGGAGGGTCCGCGAGCTCCGGCGGCGGCACGTAGTCGGGCGTGACGAGCTCGGAGACGGAAAAGCCGCTTCGAGACCACGCCTTTCGGGGGTTGTTCGGGTCGGCTCGGTAGTCGGTCTGGCCGTGCACGACCAGGTACTCGATGCGCGCGCCGGATGCGACCTGCGTCTCGAGCCGGTACCAGTCCGTTGTACCGATCCGCGTCATGATGCCGACGCTCAGGTCGAAGGTCTCGTCGTCCGTGCGCTCACCCCAGCCGGTGACGTCCGAGACGATGCGCGGCACTTCGCCCTGAGTGCTCTTCACCAGGAAGGTCACCGTCGCGTCCGAGCCCGGGGCCGGTTGCACGACGAGCGGAGAGCTCAAGCGACCTGCCTCGATCTGCGCGATCGCGGCGTGAAGCGCCGGGTCCACGCCGCCCGACGCGTCCGGACCGCGGGCGCACGACATTGCGGTACCGAAGATGGCGATCAGGGCGACCATCTTCGGCGCGACAGCGGTGGCAGCGCTCCACCCGCGCGAACGGGGACGCACGCCGCCGCCGCGTATCGATCCGTTCGGCGCCCACGGGGTCGAGAAGAGGGAAGGACGCCGCGCACGCGACGAGACGGAAAAGCGCACCACCTGCACCTCGCCCGATCATACCCCGCGTTGGCGCGCGGTACTGCGCCATCGACTCCGAGGCGCGGCGCGCCGTGATGCAGTCAATATCAAGGGCGCCACCGAGCCCAAGGACCTCAGCCTCGGGATCTACGCCACCGGCTGGCCGGCTGTCGGCATTGACGTGCTGATTTCCTCAAGCCCTGAAGGGAGGTTGGCCCGACCTCTGCGCAGCTCCTCCGGACGACCGGCGTACACTTCCTGAATGGCACACCCATCCAAGACGGCCGCTCGCCTGCTCGAGCTCGGCCTGGAGTGGGCAACCCCTCCCGGCCAACCCGTGGACTTCGGGATCGGGGATGACGCCAACGCCCTGCTCCGCGACCTCGAGCACCACCCGCACGCGTTCGTACTCGGCTGTGTCGCCGACTTCATGTTCAAGGCCGAAGGCGCGTGGCGCGTACCCCACGAGATGCAGCAGCGGCTCGGGGGCGACCTCTCAATGGCTGCCCTCGCCGAGCTGTCCGAGCAGGAGCTGGCCGAGGTTCTCACCAAACCGACCGACCTCTCCCCGTACCCGGAGAAGCTCGCCCACAGGGTCCGGCTCGCCGTCGCCCGCATCCAGACCGTCTACGGCGGCGACGCGTCGCAAATCTGGGCGGAGCGTCCGTCGAGCGACGAGGTCGTGTCCCGATTCCTGGGTTTCGAGGGGGTCGGCCCGAAGATCGCGACCATGGCGGCCAACATCCTGGCCCGCGATTTCCAGGTCCCGTTCTCGGACCACTGGGCGATCGACATCTCCGTCGACACCCACGTCAGGCGAGTGGTCAGACGACTCGGTCTGGTCGACCCCGACGCCTCGGACGATCAGATCATCCTCAGGGCCCGCGCGTTGAACCCCAAGTACCCCGGCGAGCTCGACCTCCCCTGTCTGGAGATCGGCACAAAGTGGTGCCACGCGAAGAAGCCGGAGTGCGGGAAGTGCCCTATGGACGCCCTCTGCCCAAAGGTCAGAGGACACTCGACGTGAGACGCGAGTGTCCTGCGTAGGGTGCACCGGGATCATCGAAACAGGACCCTCTAGGCGAAAGATGCGGTGGCACAGCCGCCGGTGAGAAGGGAAGAGCGGCCGTCGAGCGGTACGGCCCTTGTGGTGCGGGCGTCCGGCCCGCCTTGGAATCACCGGCGATGCAAGCTGTGTTGATCCGACCAGGTTCCCAGTAAGGAGAATCACCATGCTCGACGAGCGCAGCCGGCGTGTGCCGCCCGCTTCGAGTCTCTGGATGTCGGGGCTCGCCGCCATGGCTCTGATGGCAGCGGTGGGCTGCAGCGGCGCAGGTGGAAACGCGGGGGCGACCCGACCCGCCGCCACCCCCGGGGGTGCGGCCGGCGGCGGCGAGCAGGCTTCGCCTGGCCCTTCCGGCGAGCCTCCCGGTGGTGCCGCCGTCGTCCCTACCAGCGAGGCTACCGGCCATCCACCGGCTGCAGCTGATCCCGGCCAGTACTACACCCGGTGCGGCGAGTCGATGGTGAGCCTCGAGGACGTGGTGGTCCCCATCATTGACGAGATCGTCAGCCAGGGAAACACCTCGGGCACCGGCGAGCCCGGCATCCCCTACACCCAGAACCCGGCCAGCGAGCTGAGAGACTGCTCAGGCAACTTCCTGCGCGTTTCGAGCGCCGTCGCCGCCAGATGCCCGAACCATGCGGACGCTCTCGCAATCGAAGCCGGTGTCAAACCATGGACTCCCGGCGGTGACAACGTCTTCACCGGCACGATCAGAGCCCGTGACAGCCGTTCCACCGCGCGCTGGTATCACGACAAGGGACTGTTCACCCCCATCTTCTGCGACGGGGACACCGCGAAGCTGAGCGCGGACATGGCGGCCAATGCCGACAAGATCAGGCCCGGCGCCGTGATCTGGTACGCCCACAGCGGCGAGTGCATCACCAGGGCCGACGGCCTCGAGAAGCTCTTGACGCGCATCGACCACGTGGCCACGGTCAGATCAGTCGTCCGCGACGAATCGGGCACGGTGGTGTCCTATGAGGTCTACCACGGACGCCGCACCGGCATGGGCTCGGGCATCGACACCCTGGTCCGTGTCTACACGGGCGTCACCCCAGGCATCCCGCCCTACGGCAACTGGAAGGAGCCGGTGGTAGGTATCGCGCCGATACTGCCAACGGGGTAGCCGACACCTGCCGCGGTTCTGGCGTTCGCGTTGCGGGCAGCGTTGCGCAGACTCGAGGAGCGGACGGCCTGACTCCCAGGCGTGAGGTTCATGTGGTGCGGGCGTCCCGCCTGCACCGGCAGCGCAGCTGCCGATTGGAAGGGCCAACCAACCCGGAGTGCAGGCCCACCGGATGTGACGCGGTCGTTGTGCGCGTCCTGAGGTCGCCACCGCGGTTCGGGTTGACCTCGAAGCGCGGCCAGTTGGAGCCGGCGAAGTCCACGCGGATCCGGTGGCCGGCGTTGAACACGGTCGCCGTGGACCACAGGTCGACCTCGATCGAATGTTCGTCGGCGCTCGGAGATCGTTCGGAGCCGTTCCGGTGGTCCCGAGGTGATCGATTCCGAGTCTGAGGCGCCACGGATGTACAATCATCCTGGAGATCACTGCAACAAAGCTGACCGTCATGGCCATGAGCCCGGGAGAGCATCTGGGTCCGTACAGGATCGTTGCACCGGTGGGCGCGGGTGGGATGGGAGAGGTGTGGCGGGCGCGGGACGAGCGGCTCGGCCGGGACGTGGCGATCAAGGTGCTGCCGGAGGCGGTCGCCGCGGACGCGGAGCGCCTGCGCCGGTTCGAGAACGAGGCCCGCGCCACCGGCGCGCTCAACCACCCCAACATCCTCGCGATCCACGACGTCGGCCTGCACGCGGGGCAGCCGTACCTGGTCGAGGAGCTGCTCGAGGGGCAGACGCTGCGCGAGCTCTTGATCGACGGGCCGCTGCCGCCGCGCAAGGCGGTCGAGTACGCGGCGCAGATCGCCGCAGGCCTGGCGGCGGCCCACGGACGGGGGATCGTCCACCGCGACCTCAAGCCGGAGAACCTCTTCGTCACCACCGACGGGCACGTCAAGATCCTCGACTTCGGCCTCGCCAAGCTGGTTCACCACGACGAGCCGCCCGGCCCGGAGGCGGAGACGGAAGCCCCCGCGGCGTCGACGCAGACCGGGAGCGTGCTGGGCACGGTGGGCTACATGGCCCCGGAGCAGGTGCGGGGCCGTCCGGTCGACCACCGGACGGACATCTTCGCCCTCGGCTGCGTGCTGTACGAGTTGGTCGCAGGCCGGCGGGCGTTCCAGCGCGACACGCCGGCCGAGACCATGGCGGCGATCCTCTCCGCCGACCCGAGCCCGCTGCCGGGCACGGTGGCGGAGCCGATCCGCGCCGTCATCCGCCACTGCCTCGAAAAGCGGCCCGACGACCGCTTCCAGTCCGCCCGCGACCTCGCCTTCGCACTCCACGGGGCGATGGGCACGCACGCGGAGCTGCTCCCCGCGGAGCCGCCGCGCCGCTCCGGCCGGTCGATCGCGCTCCGGGTGCCGCTGTGGGCGACCGTCGCGATCGTCCTGATCGGGCTGGCTGCGGCCGGCGTGTGGCTGAATCGGCGATGGCTGTCCCCGCCCGTGCTCCCGACCGTGAAACGCGTGGCGGTGATGCCCTTCACGGCGGACAGCCCGGACGGCGGCCTGCCGACGATCGCAGCCGGCCTGAGCGACTACGTGATACGCGGCCTGGTGCTGATCGATCGCGACCAGCCCGAAGGGTGCTGGACGGTGCCGCCCTCCGAAGCGGCGGGCCTCGGCGCCGCGACCGTCGGGGACGTGTACCGGAGGTTCAACGTGACGGTGGCGGTCACGGGCCGGCTGTACCGCAGCGGCGAGCGCCTCCGGCTCGAGCTGGCGGCGGTCGACCCCGCCACCGGGCGGACGCTTCGCACCGCGGTCGTCGACGACCTCGTCAGCAACATGTCGTCGTTCCAAGACGGTCTCGTGCTCCGGGTCGCGGGGATGATCGGCCTCGAGCCCCCGCGCGAGGCGGCCGAGCGCCTGGCGGCGATGAAGACGACCCTGCCCGACGCGTTCCGGTCCTACCTCGAGGCGACCGGAATCCTCGCCGGTGCGGGAGACGGCGCGAAGCTCGACCGCGCGGTCGGGCTGCTCGAGACCGCGACCTCGCGGGACCCCCTGTTCGGCGCCGGCTGGACCGCCCTGGGGCGGGCTGACCTGCGGAAGTTCCAGGTCTCTCAGGACGCCGACTGGCTCCAGCGCGCAACGGCGGTGGCGGAGCGCCTGGCGAAGGACGGAGCCTGGCCCGAGGAGGCCTACCGTCTCCTCGGCGCCGCGGACCGGGCGGGCGGGAGGATCCCGGAGGCGGTTGCAGCCCTCGAGCGCGCGTCGCGCGCCGCCCCGACCGACGCGGAGATCCACGTCGAGCTCGCCTCGGCCTACCAGGCGGCGGCCCGTCCCACCGACGCCCAGGGCGAGCTCGAGCGCGCGATCTTCCTCCGCCCCGACTACTGGCCGGCCCACCACATGCTGGCGAAGCTCGAGCTGGCGCAGGGTCGGTACGAGGCGGCGGCGACGCAGTGGCGCGAGGTGATCGCCTGCGCTCCGGAGTCGACACTCGGCTACAACAACCTGGGCACGGTCTACTTCTTCCTCGGGCGCAACGACGAGTCCCGACAGGCATTCGAGCGCTCGCTCGCGATCGAGGCGAACCGCGTCGCCCTCTCCAACCTGGGGACGCTGTACTTCGAGGATGCGCGCTTCGCCGACGCCGCCGCGATGTACGAGCGGTCGCTGGCGACCGACGACAGCTCCTACAAGATCTGGGGGAACCTGGGCATGGCCTACAGGTTCGGCGAGTCCCCGGAGAAGGCGACGGCGGCGTTCCGCCGCGCCGTCGAGCTGGGCGAGACGCGGCTCGGGAAGGCGCCTGGCGACCTCGCCGTCGCCACCGACCTCGCCGACTACCACGCGATGCTCGGCGAGCGCGAGCGGGGCCTGCAGATCATCGACACCGTGATCACGGCGAACCCGACCGACCCGGGCCTGGTCGCCGATATCGCCGAGTGCCTGTGGGACCTGGAGGATCACGATCGCGCGCTGGAGTGGGTCCGGAAGGCGTTTGCGGCCGGCGTCCAGCGCAGGCGTTTCGAGAAGCGTCCGACGCTCCACGAGCTCGTCGTCGACCCGAGGTACCGGAGCCTGGTCGAGGAGCTCACGAGCCAGCCCTAGAGCTGGAACTGACCGACTCACGAAGGGGAGGATTAGCGATGTCAACGAGAGAAACGAAGGCGAGGAACGGACCGTGGCGGGGCCTGGACTGGGTATGCATCGCCGCGCCTGCAGATGGCGTGAGGGTGCGACAACCAGGTGACGAACGCGTCCGCAACCGAGTCCGTTGGCAACGATACTGTCCCTATATTGAGATGCGGTCACAGAAGGAAGACAAGTCATGTTTCACTGAACGGCAATCCCATTGAAGGGGTCGCGAGGAACGAAGGTCAACTTGTCAACACCAGTGACTTCACAATGCACTTAAGATCGTTTCCTCGACGGGTCCCCCCGTCTTCAACAACGTACAAGCCCATGGGTTCGTCTTGCAGCCGGCGGCGAAACAAAGCAATACGAGCTTTGTGGAACCGTCAAAGTCAAGCAGGTGGTGTCCAGGTTGGTTTGATCAACCAAACCAGAGGCATGTCGCTTCCTGTCGGGCCCGAGGCCGGTCCCGGAATGGTCATCGACGACCGCTAGGATTGACGACCACGATGACGTCAGCTCTCCCCTCAGGGAGCTAACGTTCGTCAAGGCCCCCGGCGGACGGCGGTGGCATATGGCCTGCGCAGACCGCAGACCGCGGGCGGCAGAACCGCGACCCGCCAAGGAACGGCGTCCGGCGGGCATCGAGGGCGCCGCTGCAGCGCCAGGTCGAAGCACGAGAGCGAGGAAGTGAAAAGAAAAGAAGGTGAGGAGGGTCGGCCCGAGGCCGGGGTCAGTGACGCTGCCGGGCTACGAGGAGCTCGAACATCGGGCTGGGACGTTCTCGGATCGCCCTGAGCAGACAAGACCCTCCCTCACACCCCCCCAACCGGCCACCACCGCTCGAACGCCTGGGCTGCCGAGGTCCCCGCGCTCGTCGGACGCCGGTGCCATCGGGAATTTGCGGCGGCTTCAGCGGCTTCTCATTCTTTGAGATCCAGAATCAATTGAGTAGCAGACACCGCCGACAGCTTGGCCCTCCACTGGCGGCTCCGGCGGAAGCATCGGTGTGGCTGCCGCCAGCCAGCCGCTGGCCATTCCCTGGCTCGGAGCGGGCGCGGCCGCTGAGCTCGAGTCGTTCGACCCATGTTTCTCAACCGGAAGGGTGGTAGTCATGTGGAATAGTCGATGCGCAGTCGAGTCGGGCTCCGGGAGCTCCAAGGGTTGTTCCGGCCTGCTGAGAACGACGGACGGTCAGACCCGAAGGCCGGAACAACGGTGGAGAGGCTCTGTGAGAGGACTCATGATCAGTTGTGGTTCCCTCGTGCTGCTTCTGTCTGCAGCGGGTGCCGGCGCACAGGAGAACGTCCGCACGGTCTCTCAGCCGCTCACCATCAAGAACGTTCAGAACTGGACCGCGAACGGCAACGTGGTCCCAGTCTGCTGGGAGACCGCCGGGTACGACCGAGAGAAGAAGATCGTCAGAGAGGCCGTCAGCGGCACGTGGGAGTGGTACGCGAACGTCCGTTTCACCGGCTGGGCGACCTGCCCGACCGGCGTCGGCGTGTTCGGAAGCGGGTCGGCCAAGCAGGTGCGGATTCGAATCAAGCCTCAGGATGGCAGCAACGCGGGCGCGAGTGGATCGGCCCGCCTGGGGATGGACGCTCTCAGCAGTGCTGCCGACGACAACCCGGGCGTGAAGCTCTCGTTCAACCCCGACGGTACGGCAGAACAGGGGCGCGTTGAGTACGTCGGGGTGCATGAGTTCGGGCACGTGTTGGGCTTCATCCACGAGCAGGACACTCCGGGAAACGTGGAGGGTCCGGCCTACTGTGCCTCTCCGGGGAACGAGCCCAACTCGACCTCGCTCACGGCCTATGATCGCGACTCGATCATGAACTACTGCAACCGGGACGGGAACTCGAAGGGCAACCTGACCGACACCGACGTCAGGGGGGTGCAGGCCGTCTACGGGGTCCGGATACCCAACGTCGCATCCCGGAACTCGTGCGCCTCTGCTGTTGTCAAGCAGACCGCGTCCGTGGCCTGGGGATGGAATGACGGCAGCGGCCAGACCTCGTTTGCCGTGTTCCCCTCCGCCGGCACCAAGTTCCTGGAGCGGACCGCAGTGAGCGTGCGCGAAGGAGGCTGGGGGGACGACGTCAAGTGGTTCGCGGGAGACTTCAACGGCGACGGCCGCACGGACATCGGCGCAGCCTGGAACAACGGTGGATCGAACACGCTGACGGTGAGGCAGATGACGGGCAGCGGCATCAGCGCTGCGCACTGGGCGATCAATGCCGGCGGTTGGAGCCCCACTGCGGTGTGGCTTCCAGGCGACTTCAACGGCGACGGCAGGACCGATGTCGCCGGGGTGTGGAACGATGGCGGGCAGGTGTCCATCGCAGTCTATCTCTCCGACGGGGCGAAGTTCCTGAACCCCACCCAGTGGAGCCTTCGCGACGGGGGCTGGGGAGACACGGTCAAGTGGTTCGCCGGCGACTTCAACGGCGACGGCCGCACGGACATCGGCGCCGCTTGGAACAACAAGGGCGCGACCACACTGACGGTCAGGCAAGCGACGGGCAGCCGGTTCACCCCCGCCCACTGGTCCGTCAACGCAGGCAACTGGTCGGACTCCTCCGCCTTCGTTGCCGGTGACTTCAACGGCGACGGGCGCACAGATGTCGCCAGGCTGTGGAACGACCTCGGCCGCAACTCGACGACCGTCTCCCTCTCGAATGGGGCGTCATTCCAGCCCGCCTCGGCGTGGAGCGTCCGTGACGGCGGCTGGATCCTGGGGAACGCGGTCAAGTGGTTCCCGGGCGACTTCAACGGCGACGGCTTCACAGACATCGGTGTGGCCTGGGACGACGACAACCTCAACACCCTGACGGTGAGGCAATCGACGGGCAGCGGGTTCGTTCCCGCCCACTGGGCGACCAGGGCAGGAGGCTGGAGGAACAGCGCAACATGGTGCAGCGGCCAGTTTACGAATGCCGGCTTGTCTCTCGAAACCCGCGCGGCTGTTGACCTCAACCCTCACGTGTCTGACGGCAACGTCGACGTCACCTCGCTGGCTGCCAAGGGAGAGGCCATCGCGAATGCCGACCCGCTGGCTAGAGAGCTCCGGAGCCGCCAGCCGGCGGGCCCCGGCAGACGAGGATTCGACATCGGAATGGCCGCTGCGGAGGGGCAGACCCTGCCCGGCCCGGGCAAGCAGAAGATCCACGACGCGCTGAGTCCGGCCGAGCAGGGGGGATTCAGCACCGCGGTTTCCTTCTCCCTGGAGCGGAACAGGAACGCTGATCTCGCCGCGGTCGGGGCAGCCATCGCGAAGGTCGATCCGACCGTCGCCGCGGCCCGCACCGCCGACAGCGACGTCTTCTACTGGCTGGGTTTCGACATCGCGACCGGATTGTTCGGCGACCCCGGCCTGGGCGCCCGTGGAAACACTGCCACCGGGCCTGGTTCCCTGGGAATTCGCGATTCGCTGAGTACTGCCGGACAACGAGGGTTCAACGCCTCAGTTGCGTTGCACCTGAGCCGAAACTACAAGAACCGAAGGATTCCCTCGTAGAGGGATACCGCTCACCTTTCCCGCGCTCGGTCCGCAGCTGGACCGAGCGACATGTCGGGAGCCAGGCCCGGCCCCGTCGCCAGACGTTCCGGGGTCTGGTCACGAGTGCGGAGCAGCTTGGGTCAGGCACCCATCAGAGCTTCCCGTGGCGGCGCAGACTTCGGCCTGCGCCTCCGGTACCTGGTGGAATCCACGGTCGGCTCGAGCGCGTTGGACTTCGGTGCGGGGAGCTCCCCCATCCACTATGCCTGCCTCGGGACCTGAAGAAGCTTGCGGGCAACGGAGGTACGCGATGAAGTCGGATCTGTCCACCTCACTCGGGTTGCTCGTCCTTCGGCTCGGCGCCGGGGGCTTCCTGCTCGCGGCGCACGGTTGGGGCAAGCTCATCGGTTTCTCCGACCTGATCGGGCGATTCCCCGACCCGATCGGCCTCGGCTCCGGGGTCAGCTTGACCCTCGCCGTCTTCGCCGAGGCGTTCTGCTCGCTGCTGCTGGTGCTGGGGCTGGGGACGCGCTTCGCGGCGATTCCCCCGCTGATCACGATGCTCGTGGCGGCGTTCGTGGTCCTCGGCAGCGACCCGTGGTCGAAGAAGGAGCTCGCACTGCTGTACGCGATCCCCTTCCTTACTCTCGTCTTCACCGGCGGCGGAAGGTTCGCGCTCGAGCGCCTCGTGAGGGTGAGAAGGCCGTAAGAAGCGAGACCTGGCAGGTCCGAAACTCTTCTCCCAGCGGTGCCACGGGTCGCGTGTCGCGCTCGCCAGTCCTCCAGCCTTCTCCCTAGCCCAAGGCAGGGCGCTACAGCACCGGGGCGATCGTAGTCGGGTCGTTGGTGACGTTGTTCACCACCGAGCCAATGGCGAGCACACCGCTGCCCGACTCCACGGTCACCCGGGCATAGCCAGCTCCGACGTCGGTCAGTCCTGCCCTGGCGTAGAAGGACCGGTTGTCCTGCTTCCACTCGCCGGGCGCCAGCGTGACCACGAAGCTGGCGACCTCGGCCCCTTCGGCGTTGAACAGGCGCACCGTAACCGTCGCCGAGGTGTCGCCGGTGTTGGTGAGCGAGATGTTGGTGCGGTAGGCGGCGTTCTCGGTCAGCTCGGTGAGCCATGCGGACTGCCCGGCGGACAGCCCGCTCCCGGCCGGGTAGCCGTCGAGTCCCTGACCGAGCGTGCCGTTGGCGAAGCACGGCTGGCCCGCCGCGACCTGGTTGTAGGTGCGCGAGCTGACCACCACCGGCCGGTCCGACACCACCTCGATGGCGGCGGACCCCGAGAAAGAGACCATCCCGACGACGTCGGTCAGGATGCTCTGGTCGCCCGACCCGACGGTGAAGCTGGCCTCGAGCACCCCACCGGGGGCGTGGACCCGCACGGTGACCGTCGCCTGACCGGACGAGACGTTGAGGATGCCGAGGTCGGTGCGCCACCTGCTGTCGTTGGCACCGTTCGCGTGGCTGCCCACCAGCACCCAGCTGGTGGTGGCGCCGGCACCGTCCACCTTCACCATCGGGATCGTGGTCGGGTCGTTGGTGATGTTGTCGACGACCGAGCCGACGACGATGACGCCGCTGCCCTCCTCCACCGTGACCTTGGCGTAACCCCGCACGATGTCGCTGCGCCCTGCGAGCTGGAAGAACGCCCGGTCCTGCTGGGTCCACTGTCCGGGCTCGAGCTCGACCGTTGAGGTCGCGAGGAGCCTCCCGGTCTCGTCGTAAAGGCGCAGCGTGAGGCGCACGTGCGCCGCGCCGGTGTTGGTGAAGGAGATGTTGGTCCGGTAGGCGGCGGTCTCGACCAGCTGCGGCAGCCATGCGCTCTCACCGGCGAGCAGCGTGTCGCGGCTCGGCCATGAGCCGAAACCCTGGCCGAGAGTGCCGCCGGCGTAGCAGGCGGCTGCGGCGGCGACGAGGTTGTAGGTGCGTGAGGTCACCTTGATCTCACGGTCGGTTAGAACCTCGAGCGCGCCATTGCCGGAGCCGCCCAGGAGCCCGACCACGTCCTCGAGGATGAGCTGACCGCCGGGCAGCACCTCCCAGGTCGAGGAGGTGATGCCACTGACGCCGTGGAAGCGGACCTCGACGTGGGCGGTGCCCGCTTCCGGGTTGAACAACCCGAGATCGGTGCGCCAGATGCTGCTGTTGGCGCCGTTCGCGCGACTGCCGACCAGTACCCAGGACTGCGCACGGGACATCAGCTTGGCCACGATGACTCCGTCCCCGGTGGCGTTCGGTCCGATCGTCGTGCCGATCGGAAAGGTGTCGCTGACGATGCCGGCGGTCGCCCCGGTGACGAAGACGCTGCCGTCGGGGCCGTCGGCGACGCCGTAGAGGACATCGGAGTCGGTGCCGCCGAGGTAGGTCGAGTAGATCAACGAGGACGCACCCGCCTGCCACGGGTCCAGGCGGGCGACGAAGAGGTCGATGCCGTCAGAACGGTAGGACTGGTAGGGAAGGCGCAGCGGCAGGTCGTCCGACTGGGTCGGACCGGCGATGACGACCGTCTTGTCGGCGCCGACGTCGAGGTCGTAGGCGACGTCCCGCGCCGAGCCGCCGAAGTAGGTGCTGTAGACGAGGGTCCTGCCGTCGTCGGCAAGCACGGTGACGAAGCCGTCCCGGGGCTGCGGCTCGGCCTCGGAGGCGTTGGTGGTCTGGTACGCGTTGGCGAGCGGGAAGTCGCTCGAGCCGGTCCAGCCCGTCACGTAGACGTTGCGGTCGGCGTCGATTCCGGCGCCGAACGCCTGGTCCGAGTCGGAGCCGCCCAGGTAGGTTGAGTAGATCAGCGAGGAGCTGCCGATCTTGGTGGTGTCCAGCTTGGCCGCCACCGCGTCCGAGCTGCCGTCCCTGGAGGTGTCGAACGCGCTGCGGGTCGGGAAGTTGGATGACAGCGTGCCGCCAACCAACCAGGCGCGGCCGGCGTTGTCGACGGCCACGTCGCCGGAGTACTCCGCGCCGCTGCCGCCGAGGTAGGTGCTGTAGAGGATTTGCGACCCGTCCGAGGGGAGCTTGACGAGAACGATGTCGCTCAGGCCCGCTCGCGAGCCCTGGTAGCCGTTGACGACGGGGAAGTCATCGGAGTCGCTGGTCCCCGCGACGTAGATGCTACCGGCGTCGTCGACGTCCACACCCATGGAGTTCAGGCGGGTGCCGAAATCGACCAGGCCGGCGCTCTCGTCGCGGCTGCCGCCGAGGTAGGTGGAGAAGACCAGCGCATTGCCCGCGGAGGCGAGCTTCGCGATGAAGAGATCGTTGCAGGGACCCGAGGAGCAGCTCTGCCCCCCCTGGGCGGCCTGAATCGGGTTCGAGGTGGGAAAGTTGGTGGACTCCGTGCTGCCGGCGATCACGATGTTGCCCTGGGGATCGAGCGCGATCGCGTCGGCGACGTCCTGTCCGGCGCCGCCGAGGTAGGTCATGAAGAGCACGGTCTTGCCGTCTGGAGCGAGCTTGAAAACGAAGGCGTCGCCGAGGTTGGAAGGGTTGACGGGTCCAGCATACGTAGCCTGTGGCGGGCCCGCGCCGGGGAAGTCGGCGGACAACGTCGAGCCGGTCACGTAGGCATTGCCCTGGGCGTCGACCACGATGTCGCGACCCTCATCGCCCTTGCCGCCGCCGACCAGGGTCGCGAACTCGAGGTAAGGGTCGATCACCAGAGGCAGCGCCGGATCGTACTCGCCGACCGCGAATCCGACCTTGCCGTCGTCCGCGAGCCGGTAGCGCGCCTCGACGGGCACGCGCTCTCCATTTCGGTCCTGCCAGGCGACCGGCGCCGTCTCCTCCAACCTGGTATTCCCGGCCACCAGGATGAGGTCTCCGGTGGCCTGCCCCCGGACGGCGTCCACGCCGGAGTACCGCCAGCGGATCCGGGAGGGATCTGCGCCGGGGGCGAGGACGAAGGTCCCCTTGAGAACGGTCTCGCTCCCCTCGAAGCGCAGGTCGACTCCTTGGTAGAGTTCATGCAGAACGAGAGCGCCGAAGGTGGGCACGTCCGAGCGCCAGGAGGACGGGTCCGCCCCGAGGAAGTAGTTTGCCTTCCCGGGCAACGGCTCGAGGCCCTCGAAGCCCGCGGGACCGGCAGTGCCGAAGAACTGCAGACTCACGGTGCGGCCATGGGCGGGCAGCGCCAGCGACACACGCCTCGCCGAGAAGGCGACCGACGCTCCGGGCGCATGGGCAAGCCACGCGGTCTCCAACCCTACCTGGCCGAGGTTGGGCACGAATGACATCCCGACCTCACCGTGCTCCGCCGCCGTCGCACCAGCCGCCAGCGTGGTCAGGAATGCAATAGACACCAGCCGACCGACACCTCGAACCGTCATGGCCCTCTCCCGTTCGGGCGATCTCCCGCCCGGATGTATTTGCTATTGAGTATCAACTTACCATATCACCTGAAACGGTGCCATGAGGATCCTCGGGCGTGAACTAGGGACCGCAGCGCCCCATGGCCTACCGAGCTGTCGCCCACGCTGCTGACGGGAGAGAGGAATACCTTTCAATGGCTCAGCGCTTTGTGACGTAGACCCGCGGAGCAAGCCCCGCTGCCACCAGGAGACGCCAACCGTGCCTCATGACGAAGATTCCGGTTCGCCTCGAGCTGACGACGGCGAAGGTCAGACGCTCTCGTCCGCTGAGGTGAGGGTCCCCGAGGCGGCGGGAACGATCTCCTCCCCCGCCGCTGCGTCGCCACACCGGCCCACCCCTCCCTTGCCCGCCTCCATAGCGGGCTACCGCATCGTCGGCCTGCTCGGCGAGGGCGGTATGGGCGTGGTGTGGGAGGCGGAGCAGGAGCGGCCCAACCGGCGGGTGGCGCTCAAGGTCATGCGCCGCGACCACCGGGTGGACGACCTCCACCGCCGGCTCTTCCTCCGCGAGGCGGAGACCTTGGCCCGGCTCAAGCACCCCAACATCGCCGCCATCTACGCCTCCGGCCACACCGAGGACGGCCACGACTACTTCGCCATGGAGCTGGTCCAGGGCCGGACCCTCGCACAGTGGCTCGCCGACCGGCCCGCCCGTCTCGACGTCGGCGAGTTGGGTCTCCGGCTCCATCTCTTCCGGGACATCTGCGACGCGGTCCACTACGCCCACCAGCGCGGCGTCATCCACCGTGACCTCAAGCCCGCCAACATCATCGTCGCCGACGCCCTCGAGGCGTCCTCGGAACACTCGAGCGGCGCCCACCTGCCGACGGTCAAGATCCTCGACTTCGGCCTTGCTCGCATCGTCGACGCCGAAGTGGCGGCCACCCAGGTCTCCGAGATCGGCATGATCAAGGGCACGCTGCAGTACATGAGCCCGGAGCAGGCGCGCGGCGACGTGGCGGCGATCGACGTCCGCACCGACGTCTACGCGCTCGGCATGATCCTCTACGAGATGCTGACCGGCCGCTGTCCCTACGAGGTCACGCGAGCAGCGCTCGCCGAGGCCGTGCGGGTCATCTGCGAGGAGAAGCCTCTGCCGCTGCGCGAGAGCTGGAGCGGAGTCCGCAAGCCCGACGGCGATCTCGAGACCATTGTCGGCAAGGCGCTGGAGAAGGAGGCCGACCGCCGCTACGGCAGCGCCGCCGCACTGGCGGACGATATCGGCCGCTACCTGGACTCGCAGCCGATCCAGGCGCGGCCGCCGAGCGCCGCCTACCAGCTCCGGAAGATGGTCCAGCGCAACCGATTGGCAGCCGGTTTCGCGGCGACGCTGCTGCTGCTGGTGGTTGCGTTCGCCGCGGTCGCGACCGTGCAGGCGCGCGCGGTCGCCCGGCAGCGCGATCGCGCCGAGGCCGAGGCGGCCAAGGCGCAGGCGGTCAACCAGTTCATGCGCGAGACGCTGAGCGCGGCGAACCCCTGGGGGGCGGGCTACAACGTCTCCGTCGTCGAGGCGCTCGACCAGGCCACGAAGAAGATCTCATCGTCATTCACCGGCCAGCCGCTGGTCGAGGCCGAGGTCCTCCACACGATCGGCAACGCCTACAACAACCTCGGGCGCTACGACCGCGCCAAGCCGCTGCTCGAGGCGGCTGCCGAGACGCGCACCCGGCTGCTCGGCCGCAACGACCCCGAGACCATCGAGTCGCTGGCGGCACTCGCCCAGCTCGCCTGGCGCGACTCCCGCTTCGACGAGGCCATTACCCGGACGCATGAGCTGCTTGAGCTCCGCCGCCGCGTGTTCGGGGACCCGAGCTCGGAGGTCGGGGTCACCCTCGACTTCCTCGGCCGGCTGCTGACAGACGCTGGCCACTACGAGGAGGCCGACCTCGCGATCAAGGACGCGCTCGCGATGAGCCTCGAGCTGCACGGCCAAGAGTCGATCGAGGTCGCCTCCTGCTACCAGTCGCAAGCGGTCCTCGAGCAAAAGTGGCGGCAGGATTACGCCCTCGCCGAGGAGCTGAGCCGCAAGGAGCTCGCGATCCGACGGGCCGTGCAGCCCACCGACACTCTGGAGACCTCCTCGGCGCTCAACAACATCGCCATCTTCGTGATGCTCCAAGGACGGCTCGAGGAGGCGGCGTCGCTCCTCACGGAGGACGTCGACATGATCCGGCGGCTCGCGGGGGATCGGCACCCCGAGCTTGCCAAGGGCCTCGAGAACCTCGGCAACGTCTATTACCGCCTCGGCAACTACGACCGCACGCTCGAGCTGCTCGGGCAGGTCATCACCATCCGCCGAGAGGTCCTCGGAGACGACAGCCCGGAGGTCGCTCGCACCCTCACCAACATGGGGACGGTCTACCGCAAGGCGGGCGACCTCGAGAAGGCCGAGTCGAGCTTGCGAGAAGCGGTCAGCAGGATGGAGCGGGCCTACGGGCCCGATCACACGGACGTGGCCTCCACGCACCGGAGCCTCGGTTTCGTGCTGCGCGACCGCGGCAAGCTCGGCGACGCCGAGGCCGAGCTGCGCGCGGCGCTCGCCATCGCCGAGCGTGCCTTCCCCGCGGGCAGCCTGGGTCTGGCGGGCTACCAGGACTCCCTCGGCAAGGTCCTGGTGATGCGCACGCGCTACCGCGAGGCAGAGCCGCTCCTGGTGGCAGCCTATGACGCCAACCTCGAGGCCAACGGCGCCGGCGACCAGCGAACGGCCAAGGCCGCGGGCGCCCTGGTCGAGCTGTACGAAGCCTGGGGCCGACCGGATCAGGCGGCGCGCTACCGGGTCAAGTGAGAAGGCTGGAAGGTGAGGCAGTGAGGAGGGCCGTCGCGTACCGGCTGGAAGCCGGCGCGATACCTGCTGCAACACGAGAGGCGCATACTCAGCCGGCGGCTCGACCGCGTCTGGCCGCCACAGGAGGGCACCATGTCTCGCACTGCGGTCATCGCATCACTCATCGCCGGGTTGGGGTTCGGCATCATTGCGGAGGCTGGTCCCGCGCCCGGCCGCTACCACGTCATCGGCTCGATCGCCGTCGGCGGCGAAGGCGGCTGGGACTACCTGACCGCGGACCCGGGAGCGCACCGCGTGTACGTCAGCCACGGGACGCGCGTCGAGATCATCGACACCGAGACCCATGAGGTGGTTGGTGGGATCCCGGATACACCGGGCGTCCATGGCATCGCCCTGGCGCCGGAGCTCGAGCGGGGGTATGTCAGCAACGGCCGGGCGGGCACCGTCACCGTGTTCGACCTCAAGACACTCGCGGTCGTGGCGACCGTAAGAGTGACCGGCGAGATGCCCGACGCGATCGTCTTCGAGCCGGTCTCGAAGCGCGTGTTCACCTTCAACGGCAGGGGCCGCAACATCACCGCGATCGATACCGCCACGAATCAGGTGGTCGGTACGATCGAGGTCGACGCCAAACCCGAGTTCGCCGTCGCCGACGGCACCGGGATGATGTTCGTCAATCTCGAGGACACGAGCATGATCGCGGCCTTCGACGCCCGCACCCTCGAGATCAAGGCGCGGTGGCCGATCGCCCCGGGAGAGGAGCCGAGCGGGCTGGCGATCGACCGCGAGCACCGGCGGCTGTTCTCCGTGTGCGGCAACAAGCTCATGGTGGTGGTCGACGCCGACAGCGGCAAGGTCGTCACCACGCTGCCGATCGGCGGGGGCGTCGACGGCGCGGCCTTCGACCCGGCGACCGGCTGCGTCTTCGCCTCCAACGGCGAGGGCACCCTGACCGTGGTGCACGAGAGCTCGCCGGACACGTTTGTCGTGCTCGGCAACGTGGCCACGAAGCCCGGCGCCCGCACCGTCGCGCTCGACACCGCCTCGCACCGCCTCTATCTGCCGACCGCCCGCTACGGGCCTCCGCCCTCCCCCACCGCCGAACGACCGCACCCGCGCCCGAGCGTGGTTCCCGGGACGTTCGAGGTGCTGATCGTGGGGAGGTAGTAGGAGCAGCCTATCTCACCCGTACTCTCCACCGGACTTCAGTTGCGGACCGCGATGCGCCGTTTCGAGCGGTCTACAGCTCGAACGGCGGCTGAGCCGGGAAAGTCGTTCGGCGTTGCGGAGGGTCCGGCCCCACCGTTGGAGGTGTGAGCCACTCGAGGTCGACGAGGCTCCCGGGGGCACGGGTCGCGCGGCTGCGGCGCAGGGCCTCGACGTCGGCCGCCGTGGTGACGAGATCCCGCTCGAGGTCCAGACCTTCAAAGTGCCTTTTCGATTTCGGCATATCGATTCCCGAGGCCGTGCTTGAGGAAGTAACTTCGGATCTCGTCACGACTCACTCCAGGCAGGGTCATCAGGAACCGGATGTCCTCCATCTCACGGAAGGTCCTCGACGGGTCGTTCTTCATCGCGAACGCCTTCATCGCGGCAAGGTGTTCGGGGCGCGGAACGGCCCATTCGCGCCCTCCGGGTCCAGCAATCCAGCGCCGTTGAGTGAACAGCTCGCGGCTCGTCTCGCCGCGGACGTACACGACGTCCACTCGGCCCAGACCGTGGTCACTGTGAACGTGGTTGGAGTAGCCGCTCGATCGATGGAGGGTCTCGTAGCCCATGCCCTCAAGAAACTCGACGAGCGCGTCTTGGGCATCGCCCGGGACCACGAAATCCAGGTCGAGGGTCGTCCGCGGCAACCCGTAAGCGGCCATGGCGAGCCCGCCGATCAGCGCAGAGGGCACGCCCTGCCTGTCGAGGAAACCGGTGACCGCATCGAGAACGCGTGCAAACTCCACCGGAATCCAGTGTAGTACTCCTCATCCCGAGGACCGTGAGATGGACGAAGACCCTGCCCGGCGGCGCCCGAATCCTCCCGCCTTACCATCCGTGCGCCGGCCCTCTCACCCTCCTGACCTCCTCACCCTCTCACCTCCTTACCTTCTTACCTCCTTGCCTCCTCTCACGTGTTTCGCGTCTCCCGCACTCTCCAGGCGGTTCCGTGGCATCATGTTCTTCACCCGGCCCACTGCGCCGGGAGATGGAGGGTTCGACATGATTCTCACCTCGCTCGCGCTGGCGGCAGCAGTCGCCGCCACGGCCCCTGCCGTGATCCCACCCCACGCGACCCAGCTCGCCCAAGGCGTCACCGCCGCGGCCATCGAGGGACCGACCCGGTTCCTCTCCAACGACCTGCTCGCGGGTCGCGCGCCCGGCACACCCGGCGAGGTGCTCGCCCGCGAGTACCTCGCGAGCAGCCTCGAGCTGCTCGGGCTCAAGCCCGGCGCTCCAGGCGGTAGCTGGCAGCAGCGCTTCGAGCTGGTCGGCCTGACCACCCACGCTCCGCCGACCTGGACCTTCGCGGCCAGTGGAGGCGACGTCTCCCTCAAGTTCTGGGACGACTTCATCGCCGCTAGCGGCGTGCAGGCGCCGAGCGCCGGCATCGACGGCGCCGAGCTCGTCTTCGTCGGCTACGGGATCGTCGCTCCGGAGTTCGGTTGGGACGACTACAAGGGGGTCGACCTCACCGGCAAGGTGCTGGTGATGCTCAACAACGACCCCGACTGGGATGCCTCGCTCTTTGCCGGCAACCGCCGCCTCTTCTACGGGCGCTGGACCTACAAGTACGAGGAGGCGGCCCGACAGGGCGCCGCCGGGGCGATCATCATCCACACCACCCCATCGGCGGGCTATGGCTGGAAGGTCGTGCAGACCTCGTGGACCGGCGAGCAGTACGAGCTTCCCGCCGCCGGCGAGCCGACCATCCAGGTCAAAGGGTGGACCACCGAGGCTGCGACCCGTCGTCTCCTGGCCGCCGCCGGGCTCGACCTCGACGAGCTGACGAACAAGGCCCACTCGCGCGACTTCATCCCCGTGCCGCTGGGTATCAGGACCTCGCTCAAGCTGAACAACGACGTCAGCCGGACCGAGGCGGGCAACGTGATCGGACTGCTGCCCGGTAGCGACCCTAAGCTGGCCTCGCAGTACGTGGTGTTCAGCGCCCATCACGACCACCTCGGCGTCGGCGAGCCCGACGAGAGCGGCGACCGGATCTACAACGGCGCCCGCGACAACGCCTCCGGGGTCGGGATGGTATTGGCGATCGCACGCACGTTCGCGCGGCTGCCGACGCCGCCGCGCCGCTCGATGATGTTCGTGCTCGTCACCGGCGAGGAGTCTGGGCTGCTGGGTTCGGCGTACTTCGCGGCCCATCCCCCGGTTCCGGTGGCGTCGATCGTCGCCGACATCAACTTCGATTCGGGCAACATCTTCGGGCGCACCCGAGACGTCGCCGAGATCGGCAGGGGCAAGTCGGACCTCGACGAGGTGCTCGAGGCAGCGGCGGCGCTGCAGGGCCGCACGGTCACCGACGAGGCATACCCGGACCGCGGCGCCTACTACCGCTCCGACCAGTTCTCGATGGCGAAGGTCGGGATACCCGCGCTGTACTTCTCCTCCGGCACCGACTTCATCGGACGTCCGGCAGGCTGGGGCCGCGAGGTCGGCAACGCCTGGCTGGCGGCGCACTACCACCAGCCCAGCGACGAGATGACGCCGGACTGGAACTGGGACGGGATGGTCGAGGACGCGCGCCTCGGGTTCATGGTCGGGCTCGCGGTGGCCGACGCCGACCAGCCGCCGCAGTGGCGGCCGGGCGACGAGTTCGCCCACCTGAGGCCGGCCGGAGACACAGCGGCCGCACGGTAGAACGCACCCTACTGGCTCTCGCCACGCCCCCCTCCGCACAGGGGCGCTTGAGGCGCGCGCCCCTGTGCAGGCTTGTGCCGCGCCACGCAGTACGGCTGCGGCCGCGGAATCGGCGCGGAGGGCGCGACGGTGTGAGGCGTCGGAAACCTCCTCACGGCTGCGAATCGCGACTGAGGTGCGATCTGCGGCGGAAAGCTGAAGGACGTCGGGTCGGGCCTGAGGGAGCAGCCGGATGTCGGTGCGACGAACCGGTCGGGCTTCGCAGCGATGCCGGCGACGATTCTGGAGCGCACCGGACACCGCGGCTTCCAAGACCTCTGAA
This sequence comes from uncultured Acidobacteriota bacterium, assembly GCA_963814875.1. GTDB lineage: Bacteria > Acidobacteriota > Thermoanaerobaculia > Thermoanaerobaculales > Sulfomarinibacteraceae > CAVSIS01. The sequence goes on along the minus strand of CAWFFJ010000020.1, from coordinate 4,822 downwards.
AATCCGGTTCATGATACCTCGTCGCGCGAAATCTCGCGTTCCTTGGTAGGGATCACTCGAGCTGCCACTGCAGACGAGCGGAACGGATGGCTGACCGGGCATGCAACAGCGCTGCACTCCCGGCACGACCGCCGATCCGGAACCCGCCAGGAGGAAGCGCATGTCCCGTCAAGACCACTTGTCGTCGCCCTCATCCACCTCATCCTCCCCGCGTCAAAGGCGGCCGCGCGCAGCCGGGCTCGTCGTCGCGGCGGTAGTGCTCCTGCTCGGGGCTGGGCAGGGCGTTCTCGCGAGCACGCCTCGCACCGCTCAGTTCCAGATCAACACCGTGACCGGCAGCTATCAGGAGCATCCGAAGATCGCCTTCGACGCGGCCGGCAACTTCATCGTGGTCTGGGAGAGCTACTCCTCGGGAGGCACCGATACCGACGGACTCTCGATCCAGGCTCGCGTCGTCACCGCGGACGGCACCCCGGTTGGGTCTGATTTCCAGGTCAACACCTCGACCGCCAACAGGCAGTATTCGCCCGCGGTGGCGATGAGCTCGAGCGGCTCTTTCGTCGTCGTCTGGGTGAGCGACCACGCCGCGTCGAACGACTTCAACATCATGGCCCAGCGCTACAGCGCTGCCGGCGCCAAGGTCGGACCCGAGCTCCTGGTCAACAGCGCCTACACCGCCGGCAACCAGCTCGTGCCGGCAGTCGCGCTGGCGGAAAACGGCGACTTCGTCGTCGTGTGGCGCAGCGACGGAGGCGCCGGAGGGGACCCCGACATCAGCATTCAGGGCCGGCGCTTCAGTGCGGCGAACGGCACCTTCTTCGACCAGTTCCTGGTCAACGACATCACCTCCGGCGATCAGGACACGCCGGTCATCGCGACCGACGGCAACCTCGCCTACCTCGTCGCATGGATGCACCCGGCGACAAGCAACGACATCGCGATCCGCTACTTCAACGCGGATGAGCTCGTCTCTGCCGGCATGACCGCCGCCGCGCCCCAGCAGACCGCCAACACCTTCCCGAGCGGGTCCCAGACCGCTCCGTCGGTCGCCATGGCCGCGGACGGCCGCGCCGCCGTGGCCTGGGAGAGCTTCGGCGCCTCCTTCGGAAACGACAACGCCCGCATCTCGGTCCAGGCCCGCCGCCTCGACGCCGACGGCGCGTTCATCGACGGCAACGACGTCCAGGTCAACACCTATGTCGATTCGCGACCAGCGCTACCCCTCGGTGACCATGGGCCGCGAACGGGTACAACGCCTTCGCCTGGCAGAGCTACGGCTCCACCGGGAACGACAACTCCGACTACAGCATCCAGCTCAGGGCGTTCGACGCGTCGGGGACGGCGCTCGACCCGACCGACGTCCAGGCCAACACCTACACCACGAACGAGCAGGTCTTTCCCGCGGTCGCACTCGCCCCGAACGGTCGCATGCTCGTCGCCTGGGAGAGCATCGGCGGCACCGGCACCGATCTCTACGACTACAGCATTCAGGGTCGCCTGTACGACGTCTTCACCCCGGCCGCCACCTCGGTGGCCCTGCCGGCGGTCGCCAGGGTTCAGGGCGCCGGGGCATTCTTCACGTCCCGCATCGACCTGTTCGGCTCCGCCACCGCAGCCCGGCAGGTGTCCGTCACCTACACCCCGCGGGCCGACCTGGGCGGCGCGACCCGCACGGCGCTCGTGGCTCTGCCGGCCGGGGTCCAGCTCGAGGTCAGCGACCCGCTCGCGGCCTGGTTCGGGTTCAGCGGCTCCGACGCGGCCGTGGGCAGCCTGCTGCTCGACCTTCGAGACGGCAGCGGCGCCGCGAGCTCCGACCAGCTCTTCGCCCAAAGCGTGGTCTTCGCCCGCAAGACCGACGGCAGCGAGTTCGGCCAGTTCTTCCCGGCGCTCAAGGACGCGGACGCCCTTTCGGCCGGCCAGGTGGGCTACCTGGCGAGCACCGTCAACGCCCAGGTCTACCGGGTCAACGTGGGCCTGATGGGCCTCGCGAACGGCACCCGGGTCACCGTGACGCCGATGGACCGGATCGGCTCGCCGCTTGCCGCAGGCCAGACCTTCGACCTCGACAACGGAGCCAACCGCCAGCTCAACAACATCTTCAGCGCCTTCGGGTTGGCCCCGCGCGACAACATCCTGGTCGCGGTGCAGGTCACGGCCGGCAAGGCGCTCGCGTACGCCAGCATCTTGGACGGCAACATCACGTACACCGGGACCAGCGACCCGACCACCATCCTCCCGGTCACGGCCGGGGCGCCGGAGGTCACCCTGCTCGAGCTGGGACCGATCCAGGGGCTCAACGAGTTCAGCGGATCAGCGAGCGTGACGAACTTCAGCCAGGGCAGCGCGACGGTCAAGGCCGACTTCTTCCTGCGCGGAACGCCGGGCGTCGCCTCCACCACGACCTTCACCATCGCCGGCGGCGCAACCGTCGGCTACGAGGACATCGTCGGGCAGCTGTTCGGGATGCAGGGCGTCGGGACCCTGCGCCTGACCACCCAGAACGGTACCCTGATCAGCGCGACTGGACGGGAGTTCGCGGTCTTCCGCAACGGCCAGGGCGCGGTCGTGGGCACCGCCGGCCAGCTCATCCCGGGCATGCTCCCGGCCGAGAGGCTCCAGGCCGGGGTCACCTACCACCTGCTCGGCCTGCGCGAGGTCCAGAACCAGAGCGGTCGCGAGCGCAGTCACCTCGCGGCCTTCAACCCGGGCACGAGCCCCGTCACCCTCACCGTCAAGCTCTTCGATGGCGCTAGCGGCGCCGCCGAGGGCCAGACCCAGCTCACCGTCCGAGGCGGCGAGCTGATCCAGACCAACGGCATCATCCAGGTCGTGAACGCGAGCCAGAACGGAAACGTCAAGCGGCTCGAGGTGGCAGCGACCGGACCGGTCTACGTGCGGGCCTTCCGTGTGAACCAGTACGGCGACCCGATCACCATCCCGCCGCAGCGGCAGCAGTGAGCGTGGCGGTGAGGTGTGAGGGGTGAGGAGTCAGGATTTGGCAGCAGCGCGGAAATCGGCCTCTTGGCTCCCTCCTCACTCCTTCCTCTTCACTCCTCACCCCTGAAGGGCGGGTGGACCGGCGGTCAGCTCGCGGTAGAGCCACGCCCTGGCCATGGCCCAGTCCCGCTTGACCGTGATCTGGGAGACCTCGAGGACGGCCGCGACCTCCTCCACCGTGAGGCCGCCGAAATAGCGCAGCTCGACCACCCGCGCCTGCCGCTCGTCCAGCACCGCGAGCCGCTCCAACGCCTGGTTGAGGAGAAGGATGTCGGTCTCGGGACTCGTTGAAGCGTCGCCCGCATCGTCGAGGGAGATGCGTACGGCGTCGCCTCCCCGCTTCGCAGCCCCCCGTGCACGGGCGTGGTCGACAAGGATGCGTCGCATGACCTGGGCGGCAACGCCGAAGAACTGCGCCCGGTCGTTCCACTGCGCGCTGCGCTGGTCGACCAGCCGCAGGAAGGCCTCGTGCACCAGGGCGGTGGGCTGCAGCGTGTGCGACCCGCGTTCCCGCGCCAGCTGAGCGCCTGCCCGTCGTTTGAGCTCGGAGTAGACCAGCGGCACGAGGCGGTCGAGAGCCTGGCGATCCCCCCGACTCCAAGCCAGCAACAGCTCGGTAACGTCCTCTGCCAAGTCGCTGCTCCAGTTTCTTCCCCCGGCCGGGTCCGAGCCAGCATACGGAAGCCCCAGCCCTGCAACAAGTCGGCCTCTAGGAGCCTGTAGGGCATAGGCCCGGCGGGGCTCGTAGCGTGTGGGAGGGTTTGCGTGGGCCTCTGCCCCACAGCCTCCTCTAATGCGCTGCGCGCATTGCTGAGGAGGGTGCAGGAGGGCCCTGCCGCTGGGCGGACGGTTTCGCCATTCACTGATTGGTGGTATCAGGAGAGACAGAGTGCGGTTGAGAATTATCGCGTTATAAGTACTCTTGATGAGCAAGCAGTTTAGGGGCAACCCGCACGGTTTGTACAGGCTACTCGGCTATGGCAACACGCCATTCGCCTGATCTCAGCCCACTCGCCTGATTGCCGACCCGATGCGCGCAGCGCATCCTTAGGAGCGCGTGCCGCAGAGCCCCACGCTCGCCTCGACCCGCCCACTTCCCTCCCCGGGGCTATGCGGTACGCGCTCCTAGCGCGAAGAGCATCGCGCCGCGGCAGCCCGCAGCAGCTCCCGCTGGGCGGCGGCGTCCTCGTCGAGAGCGCCGTCGGTCTCCACCTCGGCCCACAGCGCGAACGCGAGTCCGGCGAGATTGCGGACCTCGGTGCAGGGGACGCCCCGCTGGGAGACCACCGCGGCGAGCGCTCCGGCCAGTCGGGCACGGCCGTTGCGCAGGAGGCTGCGCGCCCTGACGTCCTCCGGGTCGGCCGTCGAGACCGTCCGCCGGAGCTCAACCGCCTGCTTGTAGTGCGCGACCGACTGACGGGTCCGACCGAGCTGCAGCAGGACGTAGCCCAGGTCCCCGTGGTCAAAGGAGACGTCGATCATGGTCTCGGGGGAGCCAGGGCGCGCCGCAAGACGCGTCTGGTCGATAGCGAGCGCCGCCTCCAGGCTTTCGAGCGCCCGTTCCGGATCGCCCACGACCGACTGGACCGCCCCCACCTTCTTGAACGCGAGTGCGAGGTTGCGCCGGTCCCCGTCGCCCGCCTCTGGCGCCTCGGCGAGAGCGCGGTATTGCCCGAGCGCCTCCTCGAAGCCCGCGAGACCGCCCTCGAGATCACCGTCGTCGACCCGCAGCTGCGCCGAGTCCCAGACGCTCGAGATGACGGCGCGACGCACCGCCGGATCGTCGGGGGCCGCTTTGGCGGCGGCACTGCGAAGGGCGAGAGCC
>CAWFFJ010000019.1:0-157473 GCA_963814875.1 uncultured Acidobacteriota bacterium | reverse complement strand
ACCACTCTCATCAGAAAGACTCTCGGAATGAAGCATTGAAGCTTGGACGGTGAATGTGCACAGTCATCCGACTCTCGTCTGTCCGACCTGTCACGGATCCCTTGCTCTTGCTCCGAAAGAACTGAGGTGCACTGGGTGCGAAATTATCTTTCCGGCCCCCGATGGAATCGCTGATTTTTCTTTGGGTCGGTCCATCGATGATTTCGATCCATCAATAGGTGAATCGAAGTTGGACGCCGCCGCCCCTCATCCGTGAAGAGAAGGTGCACGATGAGCGAATCGAGAAGAGCTCCTTCGGTCCCATCTCGAGACTACCTCAACATTCAGCCTCATCCGTCGGCGCTTGAGAGTGCTGGACTGCGGATGTAGGCAACGGCGTCGCAGTCGAACTCATGAACAGAATGGGGTGGGACGCGCGGGGAGTGGATCTGTCGAGTTTTCACCGTTGGTCGTGGTTGAGACGAGACGCGAATCACGCCTTGTGGTAGCCGACGTTGCCTGCATGCCCTTTCCAGACCGGTACTTTGATGTCGTGCTAAGTTCCGGCATGATCAAACGCATTGCGTTTAGAAACCCGCCAGAACGGTAACTATTCGGTTCGCAAATCCAGTTCGAAGGAGAGTGGCGCGCAACGATTTGCAGGAATGCTGCAGTTGTGTGCACAGCGAGGCAGGCTTTGGATTGATTGCCCAAATGGGTCGTTCCCAATTGACTTTTGGCACACCGACGATGGACGGTTGCGCGATGGCACAAACGTGGCGAGGGTTTCCTCCCCACGGTCAGCGAATTACGTCAATACCTTTAAGAGTTGCCGATCCCATCAACTTTCGGCTCTTTGCCTCCGGCCGGAGACTGCGCTTCCGTCAGGTTCGCCGGCCTGGTATGGACGATGATTCGCCCTCCCGATGGGTTTCTTGCTTGCGGTCATGAGCCTGCCTAGTTTCGCCTGGTTCGCACTGACCCCTTTGAATGCCTGTTCGTCCTTGAAATCCGGCAGCAATGAACCGCTCTTGATTGAATGACTCGCCTCCGGCGGGGCTGTCCTTTCTTGAAGTGTCAATCTCGTAACAACCTGATATCCTGTGCTTTGGATTGACAGTCGTTCCAGTGGACCCCGTTCCGGGCGCGCCCGGCGCGGATCCCTCCCTAGGGTCGGGCACCGACCGTGCCCGTCCCCGCCTACGGCGGGGACACGCGGTCCACTGGCTCGGACGCTCGGCTCATCTCGGCTATCATCTCTCATGGCTACGTTGCATTGCACCGCGAAGCTCTTGAAGCGGCTTGGATACCTGACCCTGGCGGACCTCCGCCGCCATCCAACTGCCTTGGTGATTCGTTCGCCAATACGTCTACGCTCCTCGCGGGGACCACATGATCTTTGTAGCGAGCGCTCGTTTCTTCCGCTGTTCACAACCGCCCGAGCCTGGATCATCTGGTTCCACGGTTCCTGAAGTGCCTCGACGAATCCTCAACGTTCTTAACATGCCGCGCAACCTCATCGAACGTCAGCTCGCGGCGACACGACCACTGTCTTTCGGTGGCCCCAACGGCCGGTTCGTCCTGGGATCAATGAACGACTTCATTCAGCTCTTCAGATTCATGTCGGACCAGAGGACCTCTCTCTCCTGGACTAGTCGTTAAGGGTCACCGCGCTCCCTGCGGCCCACTTGAGATGGATTCGACCGACAAGGCGCACAGCTCAACTTCTAAAGACCCCACATGGATTAAAGGTGATAAGTGTCGCGAAAGCCTAGCCTACCGTTCAGCGTCCGCGACCGCGTACGCGCTCTGCAGCCGGACCACCCATCCACGCGGCACAGCGTCGCGCACGTCGCACCTACGGTCCAACCGGCGCGGCCGCCGAACGGCGGACGTTAGACGCTCCTTCCCCCAATGCCCATGACCCACCCGTCAGACCTTCTCATTCACAGTTTCGAACCACCATGACAGATGTCCGCAGTCGCAGGATCGTGGTCTTGGCCCACTGCCTCCTGAATCAGAACGCCAAGGTGGCCGGACTCGCAACCCATCCCGGCATCTTCTCCCCACTCATTGCCCTCCTCGAGGAGGCCGGGGTCGGCATCGTCCAACTGCCCTGTCCCGAGTTCATCCACCTCGGCCCCTCCCGCCCCCTCGGGACCGACACGGTCGAGCAGTACGACACGCCTGAGTACCGCACCACATGCCTCGACATCGCACGGCGCGCCGCGGCCCAAGCAGCGTCGTACCGGGAAGCCGGCTACCAAATAGTCTGCGTCCTGGGAGTCGAGGGAAGCCCCAGCTGCAGCGTCTCCAGCGCCCCACGCCTGGTCGGCCAGAACCAATCGCAACTCCAGCCTGGGATGGGCATCTTCCTAGAAGTGCTGCACGATCAGTTCGGGGTTGCCGGCCTTAGCATTCCCTTCCTGGGCATCCCCGAATCAGAAGAGGCAGGTAGCTTGGGCTCAGCCATGACACGAATCCGCAGTATTCTCTCTCAACCATGACCGCGCTTGAGTTCAACTCTGAAGTGCAACATTCCCAAGACCGGCTAAACGATTTGGCGCCTGACATTTCGCTGTAGCGGACTCGAGACGTCGGGCGTTGACGTCATAACGTTATCGTATCTGTATGAGCGATGTCCGTCGTGCCACCGTGTACTTCGAGCCGGAGATCCATCGGGCTCTCAAGCTCAAGGCAGCCGCCTCAGAGCGGTCGATCTCCGAAATGGTCAACGAGGCGGTCCGCCTTGCGCTTACCGAGGATGCAGAGGATCTCGCTGCCTTTGACGAGCGGGCGTCGGAGCCGGACGTCGACTTTGCGTCCTTCGTGAAGTCGTTGAGGCAGAGTGGCCAGCTATAAGGTCCGCGTCAAGGCTTCCGCCGCAAAGGAAGTTGAGGCGATCGAACCAAGGAAGGTCCGACTCCAGATCGTTGACGGGATTCAAAGGCTGGCTGACGACCCTCGTCCGCCTAGATGTGAGCAGCTCGCTGGCCGTGCCGATCGGTACCGCGTTCGACAAGGGGTGTATAGGATCGTCTACTCCGTGGCGGACGAAGTGCTTACCATCTTCGTTGTTGAGGTGGGCCAGCGAAGCGATGTCTATCGAAGTCGATGAACGCCTAACGAAGAAGGGCTTGGTGCCGCGCGGAGCCGCGGCACAAGCCTGTGTTAGCCGCCAGGAGGCGTCCTCCATTCATGGGAGCAACGATGCAGCACATCACGCGACGGAGGATTCAGATTGCCTATGCCGTTCTCTTCTTCGTCATCTTTGCGGATGGCATTGCTGCGTTCGCGTTCTTCATGGTTATCCGTACTGACGCGACCCGGGAACCACGAGGAATCAGGACCGCCCCTATCATGGACCACGGCAACACCTACTATGTCACCGCGGTGGAAGCCCTGGTTTATCATGGGTTACTCGCTGCAATGGTCATCGGTGTCCCTCTGGTTGTTCTTTCCGGGGCGGCCATCGAGCTTGGTCTTGGAATACCCGTCCTCCGAAAACGCCAGTCGAAGACGACACGAGAATGAGGACACGGAGAGCCGCCTCGATCGGCGCGCTCGAACCTGGATTCCGAACGTCACAATGAGAGGCCAGAACGCCTGACATCAACCTTCAGCGGACACCTGCTCGTGCCACGTTTGATGCACTCCGCCTTCGGATCCGCTGCATTGGCCACGCCACGTCGGCCTTCGGTCGCACCTTGGGGCCGCTGAACTCAGGGAGGTGATGCGCTTCCAGACCCGGGGCGCAGTCCATGAGCCCGTGTTCCGGTGAAGAGGAAGCGCGCCGTGCGTGCAAGAGGAGGAATGACGTGAGTATGTCGCTGGCATCACAGAAAGGCGTCCTGGCCTTCTGATCCACTTGAGGCTCCTCAAGGGTGGTCGTCCTGCGTGCTACCGGGGCCGTCGCTCAACCGCAGGGCTCAGCCCAGGATCAGCCGCACGCCGCCGAGGTCCTCGATGCGATGGGGGAACTGGTCGCCGGGCGTGCCGATGAACATGTAGTTCTTGGGGACTGAGAGGCGTTCGGCGAGAAGCTCGATGATCTCCGGTCCGAACTCGCCCTTGACTGCGACGAAGTCGATTCGGAGCTCCGGGTAGAGATGGTCGATCTCGGCGAGGTGATCGGCGAGCGCCTTGGGGATGTCCTGCTCGCGCTGGTAGACGTGGACCACGGTCATGAGGTTGGTCTGCTCGTTCTCGAGCACGTAGAGGGCGACGCGGTTGAGCTCCGCCGGGTCGTCGCCCTTGCTGAAGTAGACCACCGACCGGCTGCTGATCTCGGCGATCTTGGTCCGCACCCGCTCGTGGACCCAGCGGTTGGCGGCCAGCACCCGATCGGACACCGAGTGGGCGACGAACAGCAACCCGCGCATCAGGGGGACCCGCACGAACATCAGCGCCACCGCCGCACCCACGGCCAGGCCGTACTCGGCGAACACCCGAATCGACTCCGGATCGAGGAGCAGGTTGCCCAGCAGGCCGAGGAGCGCGGCCGCGAGCGCCATCACCACTGTCGGCCAGGACGCGCGCTGGCTGCGCGGCAGCTTGGCCCGGCGCACCTTGAGCAGCATGTTGCCGACCGCGAACAGCGCCATCACCGACAGGAACGAGATGGTGTAGACGCCGGCCAGGGTCGAGACGTGGCCGGCGGTGGTTGCCAGGATGGCGAAGCACACGGCGAAGAACAGCAGGATGATCCAGTGGTTCGTCCGTCGCAGGTGGTTCTCGCGCAGCAGGAACTGGGGTAGGCAGCGGTCGAGCCCCATTCGCCGTACCAGGCCTGTGACGCCCACGTACGAGGTCAGCACCGCGCCCGACAGCACCAGCACGGCGTCGATGCTCACCCCGTAGCGCAGCCACTCGCCGGCGCTGAGCTGGCCCATCCGGGCCAGCAGGTCGGGTGGCACGGCCTGGATCTGGTCGAGGGGCAGCAGGCCGAGCGACAGCAGGCTGATGAGCGGGTTGAACACGAGCACCGCGATCCACATGTTGCGCAGCGTCTTGGGGAAGACGCCGGCCTTCTGCTCCTCGATGAAGTTGGCCGAGCTCTCGAACCCGCTGATCCCCAGCATGCCGGCCGCGAAGCCGAAGAACAGGGCGTGGATCACGCCGTCAGTGCTCGGCAGCGCCCAGTTCGCCATCAGCATCGACGGGTCGTGAATCAGCGCCGCGGCGCCGGCAACGGACAGCACCGTGAGGGTGGCCATGTGGACGACGAAGATCACCAGGGCGACCACCGCCGACTCGGAGATGCCGATGATGTTGAGCACGGCGAACACGCCGAGCAGGCCGACCGTGGCCCAGAACACGTCGAGGCCCGTGACCAGGTTGTGGGCGTAGTGCATCGCCTCGCTGGCCGAGATCACCGCCGTCGCGATGTAGCTCAGCAGGGTCAGACAGGCCGCGCTCGCCGCCACCTTCTTGTTGGTCGTGTTGAGCAGCACGGTGTAGGTGCCGCCGTTGAGCGGCAAGGCACTGCCGACCTCGCCGTAGACCTTGCGAAACAGGTACAGCACCCCGGCGACAACCAGCAGCGCCAGCGGTGCGAATACACCGGCCTGCGCCGCGCACAGCGCCGAGACATAGAGGCAGCTCGAGGTGATGTCGTTGCCGCACAACGCGGTCGAGGCCCAGGCCCCCAGGGTGTGTCGCTTGACCTGGTCGAGGTGCGACACCGACACGTTCGAGGTGTCGAGGTTGTCGATCCGGGCGGCCGTTCCCCAGCCGGCGAACTCCCAACTCTCGCCTGCGCCTACCGGGATGTCCGGGGTGGTCTCGGTGTCCGCCATGGGCGGCCGCAGTGTACACGGAGCGCCGCCCCGGAGGGCACGTCAGGGCGCCGCGGTTCTTGGAAGCATAGAAACGGGGAGAAACTGAGCCCAACGTTAGCGGATCAAGATGTCCGCCCGGCAGCCGTCTTCGACCCGGATTCCGCCCGCGTAGTAGCCCCAGACATCAATCACGACAACGTCGCGACGATGAGCCGCTTTAAAGATGGCTACACCTCCTGTTTCCAACCATCTTGAGCCGGCCTGGGCGAACGCAATCGGCGCGAGGTCAGACAGCGGTGGCAGACTTCACCGCTGCAATCGGCGGACTCGACCCCTTCTATGACGATTCCGATGCCGATCATGATCACAAACCGCACCACCTTCTTGACCATTCGTCCCCCTGAGTTGTCGTTGCGACAGAACGCGCAAGGTACTGCGATAGAGTCGCCTGGGCATCATGTGATCGTGACGATCGTGTCACCCTCGTGGAGATGGAACAAGCCAATGCAGTGGCCATGCCCTATTCTCGGCGGAATACAGATGCGGAAGGAAACCCCATGTCCATGTCCATCAACTCACTGAAAAGCCTGCGAAAAGACCACGAGCTGCCCCACGCACTCTCGGACTGGGGCTGGCGCTACCACCACCTCGGGGTGCCCACCAGCACCCAACGCCCCGACGAGGTCTATCTGGAGGCGTTCAGGCTCTACGTCTCAGGTTTCAGTACGAGCCCCTACGGTGTTGAATGGATGCGATTCGAACCGGGGAGCCCGATCCCGGCACCCGTCCAGACGGTCCCTCACCTCGCGTTCGTGGTCGACGACCTCGAGGCTGCCTTGGTCGGCAAAGAGATGCTCACACCGCCGAACTCGCCCTCGGCCGGCCTCCAAGTGGCGATGATCGTCCACAACGGGGTACCCGTGGAGCTGATGCAGTTCTCAAACGAGGGATAGGCGTATCGGTTGTCGGACGGGTCCGAAACGTCCTCCCGACCGCCAAGCGCGAGGGCTGAGCCACCAGACCGACACGGTTTCGCGGTCGGAGTACAGGCTCGTGCCGGCTCGGCAAAGCTACTATTGAGCGCGATGACGAGCCACGGCCGGCCCGCAGAGGCTCTCGCGCACACGTTGAAAGGCAGGGAAACGGTCATGCCAGATCCGATCAAAGGCTCCTGTATGTGTCGACCGTTGCCCCGGGCGAGGTCCACATTGCGCTTGCGACGGTTGTCACGCCCATCGATCGCGAGCCGAAGGCCCATGTGTTCTTCGACCAGGCCGTTCCCTGGATCGAAATCAACGACTCCCTTCGCAGGCTGACGACCGACAGCAAGCAGCTCGAGATGTTCAGAGAGATCAAGGCCTGACAGGCTGCCGGATCAGGGGTGGTCAGCGGAATCCGGATGATCGAGCAATCCTGCGACCCGGGCTCGAAAAGCGTAGGATGGGTGAAGGTGCGCGAGACCGGGAGGATCGGTGCTCTCAGCTGAGCAGGCGCGGCGGGTGTACGACCGGATCGGAGCGCGGCAGGACACGCAGGGCTTCTACGAGAACCCCGCGCTTGACCACCTCGTCCGGGCGGCGGGCTTCGGCCAGGCAAGGGCTGTGGTCGAGTTGGGATGCGGTACAGGTCGCTTCGCGACGCGCCTCCTCGATGATGAACTCCCAGAGGACGCGACGTACGCCGGGTTCGACATCAGTCCAACGATGGTGGGTTTGGCGCGGGAGCGTCTGCAGCCCTTCGGGAAGCGCGCCGCGGTGATGCTCACGGACGGCTCAGTCGAGCTCCCGCTGATCGACAGCTGCTGCGACCGGTTCGTGTCGAACTACGTGCTCGACCTCCTGCCCGAGCCGGCGATCCGCGCCGTCGTGGGCGAGGCTGCCCGCGTGCTGCGTCCCGGGGGCAGGCTGTGCCTTGTGGGCCTGACCTTCGGGTGCACCTTTGCCTCGAAGGGCGTGATCGCGGTGTGGCGCATGGTGCACAGGCTCTCGCCAGTGCTCACCGGGGGCTGCCGTCCTGTCGAGCTCGGCCGGTTCGTCGGCACTGAGGTGTGGCGGATCCTGGAGGAGACCACCGTGGTGTCCTGGGGCGTTCCCTCTCAGATCATGGTCGCCGAGATTCGCCCGGACTCGAACGGGGGAGGGAGGGAGCCGGGATGAGGGACGACTCGACCCTCGACGTGGCTGTCGCGGTCAGGAGTGCGTGCCTTCGGGCGGCGCTCGCCGCGTGGGAGGACGCCGGGATGAGCGGTCTGTGTGCCGAGGGCCGCTGGGAGTGCGCGATCGATGCGCTGCGCACGCTCGATCTCGAGCAGGTCGTCGGTGCGGTCGGTGGCTGAAGGGAGGACGAGGATTCCGCGTGACGTTCCTGAACGCCGCATCGTTGGGTTCCACCGCGACGACGAAGGCACCTGGGTCGCTCGATCGCACCGCGGCACGTCCGCCACGATCCGCCGTGGCAGATCGTCCGTGGGTGACGTCCGCCCGGGGCCGTCACCGCTTCGTCGGCCGGAGTCTGGGCTGTGCGGAATGCGCGGAGGAAGCAGCGAACAGACGGCCGGCACCGATCGGGTGATGCGATCCTGGCGCCCCGGAGCCCAGGCCTTCGAGCGCGGTGCATGTTGAAGAAGGAGAGTCGGTCCCATGAACGTGAGGTCGCCGACCGGTTGACCCGGAGCTACACCCAACACCTTCGAGGATCTCAGTCGGAGGTCTTTCCGCTGCTGTGTCCCGTCCGCGAGTGCGAGTGGGTGAACGGGTGGGACCCTGACCTTGTCTTGACGCGCTCTGGCGTGGCGGAGCTTGAATGCGTGTTCGTGACCTCAGCGCAACCGTCGAACGCGGTGTGGATGGTCACCCGGTACGAGCCCGAGGCGGGCCGCATCGAGCTGGTCAAGTTGATCCCGGACGTGGTGGTGGCCAGGATCTCGATTCAGCTCACGGACGCAGCTGAGGGGTCCACCGCCGCGATCTCCTACTCGTACACTTCGCTCGGGACGCTCGGCAACCTGGTGCTCAACGAGTTCACTGAAGACGACTTCACCAGCTTCATGGAGACCTGGGAGGCGGAGCTGAACCACTTCCTGGCTACCGGCGTAAAGCTGCAGCGGGACGAGCCTTCGTGACCGGATACGAGTGCGGAGGCAGAGCGTGAGCGAGCCCGAGTATCGCCACACACAGGCCGGGACCGTAATCGTCGCGTCCATGCTGGCAGCATTTGCCGTCGCGGCCTGGTACGGACTCGCCGCGAACTGGAATCTCGCGGCCAGGGTCGAGATCTGGGGTGTCGCGGCAGTCGGCCTCCTGTTCCACTCCCTGACGATCGAGATCGACAGGGAGCGGTTCCGCTGCTACTTCGGCTTCGGGCTGATCCGGCGGACGATCGCGTTGTCGCAGATCGCCGCCGTTCGCTCGGTACGGAACCGGTGGTACTACGGGTGGGGTATTCGGCTGATTCCTGCCGGCTGGATGTTCAATGTCTCGGGGTTCGACGCCGTGGAGCTCGAGCTGCGCTCAGGCCGACGTTTCCGGGTCGGAACGGACCGGCCTGATGACGTGGTCCAGGCGTTTGACCGGCTGAGACCGCCGTAGGGCTGAGTGGGCAACGGCAGTGGGGACCGGCGACGATACCCTCTTTCCTATACCGTGAGGGGCATCGAGTTCGCCGAGAGATCCCGCTGACGCAACAGACGGTCGGCCCGCGCCTCCTCTGCGACCGCTCTTGACTCCTGTCTCCTCACTCCTCACCTGCCATGCCAGGCACGTGGTGCCTGGCATGGGCTATCCTCGTGCCGTCGCGGGTCGTCGCGCAGGAAGGTGACCATGAAGATCAATCCCGGGGTCGGTATCGAGGAGCTTCGGTTCGGCCAGAGCAAGGTGGAGGTCGAGGCGTTGATCGGCACGCCCGACCGGATCGAAGAGGAGCGCTACGAGGGCGACCGCTCACTCGCCTGGCATTACCAGGCCCTGGGTCTCTCGGTGTACTTCGAGGCGGACCCCGAGCTGCGTCTGGTCATGATCGACGCGGACGGCCCCGACACTCAGCTCGAAAGCCTGACGCCGATCGGGCTCGAAGAGGAGGACCTCCTCGAGCGGCTCGCTGAGATGGGTGAGGTTGTGCTCGAGGAGGAGTTCGACGAGCTCGACCGAAGGGTCTACGATTTGGTCGACACCGGGGTGTGGTTCTGGATCCACAAGGGCCGCTGCGACTCGGTGCAGATCTCCGTGCTCGTCGATGATGACGACGAGTACGTCTGGCCCTGAGATGACTGATGAAGTGCTCAACCGCGACCTGCTACCCGGTAACGTGTGCTTCGGCTGTGGACATGCCAACCCGAACGGTCTCGGTGTCGAGATCGTCCGCGACCCGTCCGACGCCGAGCGCCTGATCGGGACCTTCGATCCCCCGGCGCACATGATCGGGTTCCCGGGCATCACCCACGGCGGGGCGATCTACACCGCGCTTGACTGCATCGCGGCGTGGACGCCGCTGGTGCTGCGTCCCGAGGTCAAGGCGATCTGGATCCTGCGCTCGGCCGCCATCACGTACCACCGCCCGGCCCGCCAGGGGCGTCCGCTGCGCCTCGCGAGCAGGATCGAGGGCGAAGGGCGCGCGGGACAAGCGGTCGAGGTGCGGGCCGAGGCCAGGGACTCGGACGGCAACGTGCTTGCGGAGGGTCATTTCAAGGTGATCCCGCTGGTCGCCGACCGGTTCGTCAAGGTCGCAGGCATTGACCGCTTGCCGGAGAACTGGCGCCGCCTACTCGAGGTAGAGGACAACCTATGACGAGAGCATTGTGGGCGGTGTTAGTGGTGGTGAGTGTTGCGACGGCGGTCGGGTGCACGACCTCGGGGGGCGGCGCGTCGGGAGACTGGTCTCGTCTCTACGCGGGTCCGACTGAGACGGTCTGGCAAACCACCCTCGCGATGCTCGCCGACGAGGGGTACGTGATTGACACTACCGACGTCGAGCACGGCCTCATCCGTGTGCGCTCGGGCGACCAGCTCGGTGTCCACGGGCTCGAGCTGATCCTCGAGGTCACGGCAACCGGAGATCTGGTCCGGATGGCCGTGAGCGCCCGCGGCGGCGACACCGGGCCGGGGGGCCACCAGCGGATGGAGGACGCGGTCGAGGAATTTCTTCGCCTGCTCGACGAGCACATGCGCGCCGCGCGTAGCGAGACGTAGCCCTGGTCATTGATCGCGTCCGCTACGAGACGATCCGCGCCGCGATACTTTCAGCCGCTCCTCATCGCGATCGCCTCAGGCGCCGCGGGCGTTCTTCAGTACGCGATCGACGAGGAACAGAAGGTCGTCGACGTCAAACGGTTTGTAGATGATCAGCTCGGCCTGGCTGACCTTGCGGGTGACCTTCTCGCTCACCGGATCGTGGCTGAGATCGCGGGCCGTGATCAGTACCACGGGGATCCTCCGGGGCAAGTCGCCGCGGGCGGCCGCTTCGTGGATCTTGCGCGAGACTGAGTAGCCGTCCTCGCCGGGCATCATGACATCTAGGAGCACGATGTCGGGCACGTCTCGGTAGACCGCTTCCAGCGCCGACGGCCCGTCGCGTGCGACGATGACCTCATAGCCCTCCTCCTCGAGGACGTACTGAACCGTCTCGATGATCGCGGGCTCATCATCGACGAGGAGCACGGTGGCCTTGGGCATGTGCGCCTCCCTGCCGACACGCGCGGCCGGCGAATGCCCCATGATGTCACAATTCGACTCGACGGAGTTGTCCTCGAACGGGCGGGTCCGTGGGGAGGGTGGATGGACGATCTGGTCGCAACCGCAGACGCAATGGATCCCTACGAGCGATGGGTGCTTGCCGAGGTGGCTGCCCACGCGGTGCGGCCCGGTCCGCTGCAGATAGTGCTGGACTCTGCCGGAGCGCCTTTCGAGGCGGCGCTGCGCCGCCTGCGGAGCGGGCGCAGTCGGCTCGCGCAGCGAACCTCCGAGGCGATCGACCGCGCGGTGCGCGGCGCGGTGGAACGCTCGCTGGCACTGGGCGCCCGCCTTGCAGACGAGGAGGCGGTAGTGCGGACCTACCGGAGCCTCGGCCACCCGGTCGACGTCCAGTCCGACGTAGCGGATCTGCCGCTCGAGGTTCGCGATCGGGCGGCCGACCGCTTCTTGCGCTCCGGCTTTTTCCTGATCGGGGGGGAGGGGATGGCGCTCGGTGCTGCCTGCTCGCTCGCCGAGTTGCTGCCGTTCGCTCAGCTCGCCGTGCCCACCCTGATTGCGGCCGACGTTGCCGCATCGACGACTCTGCTCGGTCGCCATCTGGTCCAGCTGGCAGCCGTCTACGGCTACAGTGTGTCGCGAGATCCGGGCAACCGGGCTCACGTGCTGGGCGCGATGGTCCCGCAGCAGGTGAGCTGGGACGAGGGCTTTCTGCCGGCCAAGGTCGTGGTCATGAGCGCCGCGCGCGAGGCCGGTGAGTTTGTCGGCCGGCTCGGTCAGAGTGCGGGCCGGGTCGGCTTCGAGGAGGCGCTGCGTGTGATGACGAAGGATGCACCGCAGCTCGTCAAGCTCGTCAATCTTGTCGTCGAGAAGCTCGGCCTGCGGGCCTCGCAGAAGGCGCTCGGTATGCTGGTGCCGATCGCCGGCGGGGCGATCAACGGCGCGCTCAACCTCGCTTTTCAGCAGGCGGGCCACGTGACCGGGAAGGACTACTTCCGGGTGCTGGCGTTGTCGGAGCATTACGGTCAGGCGACGGTTCGAGCGGCGCTCGAGCGCGAGGTCGAGCGCGTCCGGACAGAGGTCGCGGGGGGCTGAGGCGCTCTGTGACGCTGGCGTCCCGACGAGCGGGCGTCCTCGGCCTGCGCACCCTCGGACATCGGTTCCGCGCGCTCGTCCACGCCGACTTTCGCCGTTACTGGATCGGACAGCTGGTGAGCGTCAACGGGACCTGGATGCAGAGTGCCGCCCAGGGCTGGCTGCTGTACCGTCTCACCGACCAGGCCCTGTGGTTGGGTGCGCTGTCGCTGGCCCGGTTCGGGCCCTCTCTCCTCTTGTCACCGGTCGCCGGCGTGCTCGCCGACCGCTGGGACCGTCGCAGGCTCGTCCTTGCCACCCAGACGACGATGATGGTGCTCGCGGCCGTTCTCGCGGTGCTCACCCTGGGCGCTCTGGTGACGCCCCACCTGGTGCTGGCAGTCGCCCTGCTCGAGGGTTTCACAGTCACCTTCGACATGCCGGCGCGCCAAGCGCTTCAGCTCGACCTGGTCGGCTCGGGTGACCTTCCGTCCGCCGTCGGCCTCAACTCGGTGGCTTTCAACCTCGCCCGCATGGTGGGACCTGCCGTGGCCGGGTTCATCGTTGCGGCCGCGAGCGAGGGTTGGTGTTTCGCGGTCAACGCGGTCTCGTTCCTCGGCGTGCTGGCGGCCCTGGTGACGATCGCTCCCCGACCGCGCAGCGCGCGCTCAACCCGATCGCTCGCCGGTCAGCTTGCCGAGGTCGCCGAGTTCGTACGTTCGGACAATCGGGTGGCGGTGACGCTTGCCGCGGTCACGGTCACTGCGGTGCTGGGTCTCGGCTACTCCAGTATCCTGCCGGTCGTCGCCCGCGACGTGCTCCACGGTGACGCGCGGACCTACGGATGGCTGCTGGCGGCGGCGGGCGCGGGGGCGGTCGTCGGAGCCCTGCAGGCGGCGGGCCGCTCCTCACCGCGCGGAGCGCGCTGGGTGATCGCGCGCCGTCAGCTCATACTTGGCGCTGCGCTGCTGGCGCTCGCGTTGGGGCGTAGCCTCGCGGTCGACCTGGCAGCGCTCGCGCTCGCCGGTTTCGCCATCTCCGGCCAGCTCACGACCACCAACTCCTACCTCCAGATGACCGCGCCCGAGGCCCTGCGAGGTCGTGTGCTGTCGATCTACGTGTGGCTGTTTGCAGGTTCGGCGCCGCTGTCCGGGCTCGCCTTCGGCGCGCTGACCGACGCCGTTGGCGTTGCGCCGACGGTCGCAGTGGGAGGGACCGGCTGCGCTCTCGCCGGAGCGGGGCTGCTTGCTGCGCTGTTGGTTCAGCGCCGCCGTAGGGATCGAGCGAGCGCCTCGAACCAGGGCGATGCCTCTTCGACGCCGAGCCGCCACGCAGCGAAGAGATAGGTCCCCGCGAAGATGCCCAGCACGATGGCTGCGGTGAGAATGGTGTGGAGCGGGGGCAGGGCAAGCCACACCAAGGAGGCGAGGGCCGCCGCGGCCAAGGCGAGCCCAAACATGCGGGCGATCGAGGCGAGCGGCAGCCGTCGGTCGGGCACATGCCGGCCGAGCCGGCGCCACAGGAGCGCAAACTCGAGCCATGCGCCGAGTCCGGCGGCGAGCGAGAGACCTGCAGCTCCAAGGCGCAATCCGCCCGAGCCACCGACCAAGCCGGAGACCCCGACGCGGTCGAGCAGGAGCATGAGGGGGATGCCGAGGCCGGTGGCAACCGCGACTCGCGCGGTGGCGACCAACGCCGGCGTGCGGGTGTCGGAGGCCGCGAAGAAGGCCGACTGGAGCAGTCGAGACGAGATCCCGGCCGGCAAGCCCAGGCTGTAGCCGGCGAGAACCAGAGCAACGACCCAGGTGTCATCGGTGGTGAACCGACCGGTGCCGTAGAGCGCCCCAACCACGAGGGTGCCAAAGGCGAGGTAGCCGATCGCGGTCGGGATCGAGACAAAGGCTGTCTGGCCGACGCCCCGAGCGACCCGCGGGCCGACCGCGCCGCGCCCCCCCCGGGCAAGCTCGGGCAGCTCGGCGGCCGCCACCGACATCCCGAACAAGCTCACGGGCAGGACGTACAGCGTCTGCGCCCAGCGCAGCGCCGAGACCGCGCCGGTTGCGAGCAGCGAGGCGAGCAGGAGGTCGAGGTAGGCCGAGACCTGGACCACGCCACGGCCGGCGACCACCGGGCCGAAGGCGGCGATGGCCGAGCGCACTCCGGGGACTTTGAGGGACATGGACAGGCGGAAGCCGCGCAGCAGGCGCACGACGAGGGGGAGCTGGACGAGAAGCTGGAGCACACCACCGACGAGTGCGCCGACGCAGGCTGCGATCAGGAGGTGATCGAGGCCAGCGGCCGCCTGTGGATCGGCGAGCCGTGAGCCGGTCCACACGAGCGCAGCGATGATCGCCGCGTTCCACGCGACGGGCGCGACGTAGGGGAGGAAGAACCGGCGGTGGCTGTTGAGCACACCGAGAGCCCACGCCGAGATCACGAGGACCCCGGTCATGGGGAAGATGAGGCGGACGGCTGCGACGGTGAGCTGATAGCGGTCGACGGTGGCGGTGCCGGCGGCGATGGCTGCGCGGTCGGACAGAAAGCCGGCCGCGAGCACCGCGACGATGGGTCGTGCGAACAGGACGCCGGCCAAGGCCACCGTCGCGGCGAGCGCGATCAGCAGCCCGAGGATGGCGCCGGCGAAGCGCCCGGCCTCCTCCTCGCGACCTTCTTCAAGAAGCCGGCTGTAGATCGGGATGAACGAGGCGGAGATGGTCCCCTCGCCGAGCAGGTTCTGCAGGATGTTGGGCCCGCGAAGGGCGGTGGAGAAGACGTCGGCGTGCGGCCCGATCCCGAAGTAGTGGGCGACGGCGCGGTCGCGCAGGAATCCGATCAAGCGGCTGGACAGGATGCCTGCCGCGACACGTGTGGCGCCGCTGCGTTGGGAGGAGGACATTAGCTCGTCCGGCGGCCGCTCCGTCGCGTGCGGACTGTCACGCCTCGCGAGCGGCGATCAGCTGGATGTTGTCGACGTAGCAACGCTCGCAGAGGTGACGTTCGGGCTCGAATTCGGCGCCGTCGACCGTACCCTCGACATAGGCAGGGTCGGTCTCGACCAGGCACTCGTCGCAGACCACCGTCGTTCCCTGCTCGAAGCGCCACACCGGTCCGCTCATGACCACCACCTCCACGTTGTCGGGGGACGGGCGCCCCGGCGCCTGTTCGGCGACATGATACTCGTATCCTGTCTCGAAGCTCTCGAGGCATTCCTCGCGGGCCGTCGCGGTCCCTTGCTACGTTGCTCCTCCTTGAGACAGCCCGGGAACCACGCTGCCTCCGCAAAGGGCCCATCGTAGTAGGCGCTCAGAACGGGACGTCGTCGTCGTCCGGGTAGCCGCCGCCACCGCCTTCGGCGGCAGAGCTGTCGCGACGTCCGCCGTCGCCGCCGGACCCGCCGGGACCGCCGGGACCGCCGAGGAGCTTGAGCTCGCGCACGCGGATCTCGGTCATGTACTTCTTCTGGCCGTCCTGCTCCCACGAACGCGTGCGGAGCGCGCCTTCGATGTAGAGCTGTTTGCCCTTGTGGACATACTGCTCGACGACATTCACGAGCCCATCCCAGACAACCAGATTGTGCCACTCGGTGTGGTCGACCCAGTTCCCGCTGTCGTCTTTCCTGCGCTCGTTGGTGGCGAGCGAGAACGTGGCGAGGCGGGAGCCGCTGGGGAGCGACTTGATCTCGGGATCGCGGCCGACGTTGCCGACCAGAATGACCTTGTTGATCATGGCGTCTCCTTCCCGCGTGGACGGGGGTGCGGCTAATGTAGCACAGCGAGATGGGAGGGACCGGCGCGGTGAAGATGGTCATCCAGCGCGTGTCGCGGGCCGAGGTTCGGGTGGACGGGAAGATCGTGGGAAGCGTCGGCGAAGGCTTCCTGGTCCTGGTTGGGATCGAACGCGGTGACGGGGAGGCCGAGGTCGAGCGTGCGGCGAAGCGGGTCGCAGGGCTGCGAGCGTTCGAGGACGGCGAGGGTAGGATCAACCGTGACCTGGCGGATGTTGGCGGCGCCGTGCTCGCGGTGTCGCAGTTCACGCTTGCGGGCTCGATCCGTCGGGGACGCCGGCCGAGCTTCGACGGCGCGATGCCGGGGCCCGACGCCGAACCGCTCTTCGAACGGTTCGTCGACCACCTGCGCCGGGCGGGCGTGCCCGTCGAGACGGGTGTCTTCGGTGCATACATGGACGTCGAGTTGGTCAACTCGGGTCCCGTAACGCTGCTCTGGGACGATACCCCGGAAGACTAACCAGCAGTCCGCGGCGGCCGCGGCGTCTTTCGGTCGGCGTGACGCCAAGTCAGTGCGCGGACGGCGTTCCCTTCGGCGTCGGGGTTTCCGACGTCTGCCAGGCGTTCCACATGTCGGCGGCCTCGCCCATGTACTCGACCGCAGCCCGGATCTGGTCGTCGCCCTCGATGGCCTCGCGGTAGCCTGCCTCGAGACCGACGGTCGAGTTGAGCACCTCGACCTGGATCGCTCTGCGCACCTCTTGCAGCGCGCGGCCGTCCGACTGCGCTGCTTCGATCGTGGCATCGTCCACGATTGAGTTGTCCCGCACGAACTTCCAGAATCGCTGCAGGGTGAGATCGTCGACCGTGAACCCGCGGCCGAACGCCTCCTGCTCACTGGTAGGCACCTTCTGCAGCAGCTCGACAGCGAACCGGAAATAGGCCGACTGGCCGTAGAGACGGACCACCGGCTCGGGCAGCTCGCTGAGCTTCACCGTGACGTCCGGCGTGATGCCGCCGCCGCCCAATACGGTGCGGCCGGCGTCGGTCTCGAAGACCTCGTTCTTGGGTGCGGTGTCGTCGGTGATGCCATTGCGGTGGGTGATGTAGTCGATGTAGGAGGCGTAGTCGCGCTGAATACAGCGGCCCGACGGGGTGTAGTAGCGCGCTGTCGTCAGCGCCAGCCCGGTGTCACGGACCGTGAACACAGTCTGAACCAGGCCCTTACCCCAGGTCGTCTCACCCAGCACCAGGCCCCGGTCGTGGTCCTGGACTGCGCCCGAGACGATCTCCGAGGCCGACGCCGAGCCCTCATTCACGAGCACGACCAGCGGGCCCTCGAACCGGGTGCCGCGTCCGGGCGCCCGCAACACCTGATCGTTCTCGGGCTTGCGCCCCTTAGTCGAGACGATCACCTGGCCCGGGTTGAGGAAGGTGTCGGCGACCCCGACCGCGGCGTCGAGCGCGCCACCGGGATTGTTGCGCAGGTCGAACACGAGGCGGGTCATGCCGTGGCCCTGGAGCTCGCGGATCGCCTCGCGGACCTCATGAACGCTGGTATTGGAGAACTCCGAGAGCCGAATGTAGCCGATGTCGGGGCGGAGCATGAAAGCATAGCGTACCGAGTTGGTCGGGATGCGGGTGCGATCGATCTGGATCTCGAGCGGCTCCTTGAATCCGGGTCGCTCGATGGTGAGGTGGACCGAGCTGCCCTCGGGTCCGCGCACGCGGTCGACAACCTCGTCGAGGGTGAGGTCGTCGGTCGACTCGCCCTCGACCTTGGCAATCACATCGCCGGCGCGAAGGCCCTTGGCGGCCGCAGGCGTGCCGGCGATCGGCGCGATCACGGTGACCTTGCCCTCACGCCGCGAGATGATGATGCCGACCCCGAAGAACGACCCTTCTTGGCGTGCGCGCATGCGCTGAAACGAGCGCGGATCGAGGAAGTTGGAGTGCGGATCGAGCACCTCGAGCATGCCGTCGATGCCGTTGTAGACGATGTCGGCAGGGTCATTGTTGTCGGGCAGCCAATCGACCAGCAGATTGACGATGCGCGAAGCGCGCAGCACCAGGCGCTCCTCTTCGCCACGTTTGGTCGTGTCGCCGAAGAGGGCTCCGCCGGCGGCCCCACTGGCGACGATGGCCAGTGCTCCCACCGTGATCGTCCATCGAGACTTGAATGCTCGCATCCACGTGCCTCCGCGCGCCGGTCAAGATCGCACGCGGAGAACCCGTCTCCGCGAGTGCGACTACTGTACAGCAGCCTGGCCTGCATTTCTCACCACGTCAGGTGACGAGGGCGCCGAGCTGTCTGCCAGCGCTGAGTCATTGAGCGGCGAGGCGCCGAGTCGCGAAAGGGCCGGCGATGGCGGCCAGATCGGCGCCCGCAGTAGGAGAGGTGGCGAGAAGTGTAGGCTCGGGCCGGACCCAAGCTCCGAAGCGACGTGACATGGGCGGCCCGCCGCCGTGCGATCGGGATATACTTGACCCGCGGAGGGTCGGGTGTTCGGATCCCTCGGACTGCCAGAGCTCATGCTCATCTTCGTCGTGGCGCTGTTGCTTTTCGGGCCGCGCCAGCTGCCCCAGATCGGGCGTTCGATCGGGCGCGCGCTGGGCGAGTTTCGTCGCGCGTCGAACGACTTCAAGCGCACGATCGAGGAGGAGGTCGCCGCGGAGGAGATCCGCGACGTGCACCGAGAGCTGAAGACCGTTGGGAGCGAAAGCGCAGCGGCTCTGGGTCCGGCCGAACCCTCGCGGTCGTCGTCTGGTGCCTCGGCGGTCGCGCAGGGGGCCGTCGACGAGCAGGCCGCGCCGACGACTCAGCCCGCGGTGACTGAAACGCCGTCCGAGAAGCCGGAGAGCCAGTGAGCGCATCCCGGTCGGAGCTTCCCCCTCTGGCAGACGAGCAGGAGGACAACGAGCTCCCACGCATGACGCTGCTCGACCACCTCGACGAGCTTCGGCGTCGGATCCTCCACATCGCGGTGGCGCTGTTCATCGCTTTTCTCGGCTGTTGGTACGTCTCGCGCCCGATCTTCGAGTGGCTGTCGGTGCCGATCACCCGGTTCCTTCCGCAGGGAGAACGACTGGCCTTCACCGCCCTCGCCGATCCGTTCATGCTTTACATCAAGGTGGCCCTGCTCGCGGCGATCTTCGCCGCATCTCCGGTCATCCTGCTCGAGGTTTGGCTCTTCCTGCGCCCTGGTCTTTACCGTCACGAGCGCCGCCTGGCGGCACCGTTCATCATCTTCTGCACCATGTTCTTTGTCGCCGGTGGCTACTTCGGCTACCGGATCGCCTTTCCGATGGTGGTGCGCTTCCTGCTCAGCGTCGGGCAGGACTTCCGGCCGGTCATCACGGTCCAGACCTACTTCTCGATGATGTCGAAGATCCTGCTCGGGCTTGGACTCGTGTTCGAGATGCCGATGCTGATCTTCTTCCTTGCTCGCATCGGGGTGGTCACAGCCCGCCAGCTGCTGCGCTGGTTCCGGTACGCAGTCCTGGCGATCTTCATCATTGCGGCGGTCATTACCCCGACTCCCGACGTCGCCACGCAGACGGTGTTCGCCGCGCCGATGATCCTGCTCTATCTGATCGGGGTCATCGTTGCCGCTCTGTTCGGGCGTCCGCGCGAGAGGGATTAGGGTTCGTGGTCTGCGACCGGGGGGCCGCGGCACATGCCGGTCGGCTCATCGGCAAGCTGCGCCGCGCCATCCATCGCTGGGACATGCTCCGAGAGGGGGAGGCGGTCGCGCTCGGGGTCTCCGGAGGTCACGACAGCCTCGTCATGGTGCGGCTGCTGGTCGCGCACAACGCATCGCTGCGCGTTCCCCACCCCCTGTATGGGCTACACGTCAGGCTCACCGCGGACGGGACCGAGCCTCTCCCGACGGAGACCGTCGCCTGGTGCCGCTCGCTGGGCGTCGAGGTCGAGGAGGCGGCGGCGCGTCTCAATCCGGCGGAGACACAGCCGCTCGAGTGCTTTCGCTGCGCCAAGGTGCGGCGCCGGACGCTGCTCGAGGCGGCCGATGCCCGCGGCTGCCGCGCCCTGGCGTTGGGCCATCATGCCGACGACGTGGTCGAGACCTTTCTGCTCGGACTGTTCTTCACCGGTCGCGGCGACGCGCTCGCACCTGCGCGCACGTACTTTTCTGGCTCAGTGAGGGTGGTTCGTCCGCTCTATGAGATCCGTCGCGCGGAGATCCGGCGGCTGGCAGCTCAGAGCGATTTTCCACCGCCGCCGCGGGCATGCCAGCGGGAAGACGAAAGCGGCGCCCGAAGGGGCCGTGTCCAACGGGTGCTGAGGGCGCTCGGACATGACGAGGACCGTGTGCGACGCCAGCTCTTTTGGGCTGCGGTGCGCCAGCTCGATGCGGCCTCCTCCGCCGCATGAAACGGGCAGGTTGCGTCCGAGAAACTGTGGGGGCGAGGTGAGCCACTTCGAGGAGCTGCGCGACGCCTACCGCCGGCTGTACGACAGCGGGCTCATCGACGACGAGGAGTATGAGCAGCAGATGGCCCGGCTCGTGGTGCGCGAGAGGGTCAGCGCTGTAGAGCAGGGCGGGATTGCCGCCGTTCTGCGCGTCGACCGCCCGACCGCTCGCCGGATCGTGTCCTCCCAGGTTTTCTGGGTGGTGCTGGCCTTGGCGCTGATGCCGCTGCTCATGGCGGCGGTCGGCCTCCCTCGCGACCAGGGTCTGATCGTCTACTTCGCACTGCTCTGGTTTCTGCTCTTCCGTCACCTCTTCCGGCTCAACCTGCGCGGGTCGCTGCCGGGTGACTTCGCGCTTGTGGCGGCGCTGGTCGTGGTGCCCGGGATGGTCGCGGTCTTGCCCGGACTGATGGTCGTCCTGGCGCCGATGTACCGACTGATCGCCGCACCCCAGCTGCTGCTGAGTTGGGCGGGCTTCTTCACCGGTGTTGGGATCGCCGAGGAACTCACCAAGGGGCTGCCGGTTCTGGTCACGGTGTGGATCGTGCGCCGTTCCGGGAGACGGCCGAGCCTGCAGGCGGTCCTGCTCCTCGGCGTCACCTCGGGTCTCGTCTTCGCGGGTTTGGAGAACATCCTTTACTCCGAGAAGTTTGGCGCCCGCCTGTGGGGTATGGCATTCACCCGTCAGGATGTCGTCCTCGCGCGGCTGCTGATGACACCGTTCCTGCACGCCGTTTGGAGTGGGTCACTGGCGTTCGCGATCGGTGTGGTCGCGGCCACGGGGTCCTTGGCCCCGGGCCGGTTGTTGCGAGTCGCCGGACCGGTACTGGTACTGGTGGCGGCGCTCCACGGCACGTACAATACGGTCGCGTTCCTGCCCGCCCTCGCGGTGGCGGTCGGCGGCCTGTCATATCTGGTGCTCGTGGTCGCGGTGGTTGTTGCCAAACGGTGGGAGGGTGCGAGCGCCGCGTTCTTGGACGAACGGGTGCTGTAGCGTCCCGGCGGACGGTCGGGGCGACCTGAGTGGAGGCTTCGATGAGTAAGATCGAGACGTCGCTCGAGTTGGAGTTTCCGGCTGAGAGCCCGGAGCAGCTGCTCCTGGCGCTGGTGGTTCGCGACCTGCTGCACGGCAGCTCCTACGATGTGGAGGACGAGCAGGGTCGCGAGCTGGCTGCCGACTACTCGGCCGGCGACGAGCTTGTCGGTTCGGTCTATCGAATGCTGATCACGGCCGAGGTCGAGGGCACCGACGACCCGGAGATGGTCGGCGAGCTCACGGAGCAGATCGTGGACGATCTCATTGGCGAGGCCGAGGCGCTGGTCGCCGACCGCACCGAGGTTGCGACCCTGCCGTTCGACACGCTCGAGTTTCTCAGCGTGCCCGAGGAGGCCGAGCGCTGGGACCTCGTGATTCCGGACTGGCTCGCGCCCGACGGGGCAGAGGTGCCGTTCGGATTTCGGCCGTTCCAAGCAGGGGACGGGGCGCCATGGCCTGACGACACGGTGCTGGATGGCCACGGCAGGGTAATCCTCGTCGAGCACGACGGCATGGTGAGACTGTTCGCGATCGCTGCGCCGGCCGACGAGGAGGAACACGTCGAGGAAGCCTGAGGCCTGCGAACCCGGCGCAGATTGCAGTCCCTCTCCCTCCGCAGCCGCCACGCTGGTGAAACATGCAGGCTAAGGCCTTGCGAGGTCGGAGGAACGCCGGTATACTCCCGCCTCCCGGACGCCCAAGGCGCGCCCGGCCCCCCGAGGAGGCGAACGACGATGGAACTCATCCGTGAACTGACCCAGGAGTACCTGAAGAGCGACATCCCCAACTTTCGTTCGGGCGACACCCTTAAGGTCCACGTGCGATTGAAGGAAGGCGAGAAAGAGCGCATCCAGATCTTCGAAGGGCTGGTCGTGGCGAGAAAGCACGGCGGCATCTCCGAGACCTTCACAGTACGCAAGATCTCAGGTGGCATCGGAGTCGAGCGGGTCTTCCCGCTGCACAGCCCCTCAATCGCCAAGATCGAGGTCTCCAGGCGCGGTCGTGTGCGGCGAGCCAAGCTGTACTACATCCGGTCTCTGCGCGGCAAGGCTGCGCGCATCAAGGAGCGCGCACGCAACCAGTGAGGCAGATCCTCGGCGAGCTCGATCGTCGGCTCCTCGCAACGTCGGCGGTCGTGATCGGAGTGGACGAGGTCGGACGGGGCTCCCTGGCGGGCCCCGTCGTCGTCTGTGCTGCAGCCTTCGATACCATCCCCGTCGAGGCCCGTGTCCAAGATTCGAAACGACTCACCGCTGCGGCTCGCGAGGCTCTGGCGGCGCCGTTGATGGTGGCCGCCCACACCTGGGCGATCGTCGAAATCTGGAACGAGGTCATCGACCGGCTGAACATCCTCGAGGCGACCCGCTTAGCCATGCGGGCGGCGGTGGCAGCGGTCGCCGACCCTGGCGCGAGTGCGAAGGTGGTCGTGGATGCCATGGACCTGGGTGATCTCGGGCTGCCCTGTCTCAACGCGGTCGGCGCCGACCGGGAGTGGTTCTGCGTGGCCGCCGCGTCGATTCTCGCCAAGGTCCACCGTGATCGGCTGATGGTGAAACTGGCGCTCCGGCATCCCGCGTGGTCGTGGGATCGAAACAAGGGATACGGTACCGTCGAGCACCGTTTGGCGCTCGACCGCAGCGGGCGGAGCTTCCTGCACCGTCGGAGTTTCGCCTGGTCCCCTGTGCTACCATAATGCCTGCGGGCTCGGTCTTGGAAGGGAAAGGACTGCATGGCCGTCAATCGAGACAAAATCCTTCGGGAAGCTGAGAAGCTGGTCCAGAAGGGCAGGATCGATCAGGCCATCCGAGAGTACGAGAAGCTCCTCAAAGCCAACCCGGGAGACGCCAACACCATCAATCGGATCGGCGACCTGTACGGCCGCATCGGTGACATCGACAAGGCCGTCGAGCTGTACGAGCGCATCGCCAGGGCCTTTCAGCGAGATGGGTTCATCCCGAAGGCGATCGCGATTCTCAAGAAGATCAACCGACTCGTTCCCCAACGCCTCGACATCTTCGAGCAGCTCGCGGAGCTCTACATCCAGCAGGGCCTCGTGGTCGAGGCGATCAACCAGTATCGGACCCTCGCTGACTGGTATCTGCGCAACGAGGAGATGCCAAAGGCCATCGAGGCCTACACCAAGCTGTCGCAGCTCGACCCATCGAATCACATGGCGCATCTCAAGCTCGCCGACCTGCTGCTACAGAGCGGCGAGAGCGAGGGCGCACTCAAAGTCTACGACCGACTCGGCCGGATGCTGCTCGAGCGCGGAAAGCTCGAGGAGGCCGAGCGGCTGTACCGCCACGTCCTTGAACAGGGACCGCCGAGCGGACGCTTTCTCGCTCCCCTGGCCGACGCACTGCTAGCGGATGGGAAGGCGGCAGAGGCGTGCGAGTTCATCGCCGCGGCGCTTGGACTTTCTCCAGACGACGAGGAGCTGAAACTCCTCGAGGTGAGAGCTCTGCTTGGATCGGGCAGCCCGAGTCAGGCGATGACCGCGGCCGAGCGGATCCTGGCAGAGCAGCCCGACAACGTCCAGGTCAGGCTGATGGTCGGCAGCTCGCTGCTCCAACACGGCGAGTCCGCCAAGGCCCGCGAGTTGATGGTGCCGGCGTTGGAGAAGCTCCTGTCAGAGGGCAGCTTCGCCAAGGTGCAGGAAGCGGTCCGGGACCTCCTCACGGCAGCGCCTGGAGATGTCAAGGTGCTGACGCTGGCCCTGCGCGCCTACCAGCCTTCGGGCAACAACGAGATGGTGTTCACGCTGCGTGCCGCGCTGGCTGATCAGTACTTCCGATCGGGTCAGAGGGACCTCGCGCGGCGATTCTATATGGAGCTGCTCGGTACCGACCCGAGCAACGACCTCTTTCGCCAGCGCCTTGCCCAGATCGACGGCGTCGACGTCGGAGACATTCAGTTCGAGGAGCCGGTCGGGATGGACGGCGCAGCGGTCGGCGCGCCGTCGGAAGAAGCACCTGCCGTCGAGGCCCCCGTGCCACCCGCAGCAGCATCCGGCGGCGCTCCCTTCGAACCAAATGAACGGCTCGCAGAAGCCAACGTCTTCGCCAAGTACGGGCTGGCGGAAAAGGCGATCAACCACCTGCGAGAGATCGTCAAGTACTTCCCCGAGCAGTTCGAAGCGCGCGAGAGACTGGTGACGCTGCTGATTGAGCAGGGCAGGGCTGGGGAGGCCGAGCCATACGCCCGTCCCGTGGCCACAGCCTACCGTGAGCGTGGCGACACCGAGTCGTTGCACGCACTGACCGAGGCAGTTCCGTCCCTTGGCATACCGTCCGATGCGTCGGCAGCAGTGTCCGACACCGACGGTGGTGAGCACGACGTCATCTTGCTCGACGTCGATGACGAGGGGTTCATGGAGCTGCAAGACTTCGGGGAGGTCACTCCGGAGCCGGCCGTCGTGGAGGCGTCGTCGGGCGATGTGGACTTCGAGATCGTCGATTTCGACGGCGCCGATGTCCCGTCCGAGACCGAGACTGGGTTCGGTCCGTCGTCAGTTCCAGCCTCCTTCTTCGAAGACGCCGACGCTGTCAATGCGGAGTCACTCGACGAACCCGTGATGCTGAGCTTCGACGAGCTGCCTGCAGCGCCTCCGGCGCGGGAACAGGACATGTCGTCCGCCGCCTTCACGGCTCTCGACGAGCTCGAGCGGTCGATCCTCGGTCCCCGCCATGGCGAGCAGCCGTCCGGAGCCGGGGCCGCCGCTCCGAATGGCGCGCCTTCCCCGCGGTCCGCCGCGCTGGAAACGGTCCAGCCCCCCTCCGAGCGAGCGGAACCTCCAGTCTCCCCATCGGAGGCGATGTCTCCCGAGCCGGAGCTGCTCGAGGTTCCGATCCAGGAGGAGCTGGTCGAGATCGACGGCCTTGCCGGACCGGCAAGTGACGACCTCCAGCAGATCGACTTCTTCATCGCCCAGGAGCTCTACGAGGACGCACTGCGAATGCTCGGCCGCTTGGAAGGGGAGTACCCCGGCGATCCGGAGGTTACCGAGCGGCGGATGGCACTGAAGGCCAAGGGTGTGCTCCTAGAAGAGGTCTCCGGCATTCACGAAGCGCCCGAGGAGCTGTTTGCCGAGGAGGAGGAGTACATCGACCTCGCCCGTGAGCTCGAGCAAGAGCTCGCGGAGGAAGAGGCGATGGTCGACGAGGCCACGGGACGGGGCAAGGACGAAGCCCTCCTCGAGGAGGTCTTTCGCGAGTTTCAGAAGGGTGTTGCAGAGCAGCTGTCCGAGGAGGACTCCGACACCCACTTCAACCTCGGCATCGCATACAAGGAGATGGGCCTCATCCCGGAGGCGATTCGCGAGTTTCAGATTGCCTCCCGCGACCCGGGCTACTTTGTCGAGTGCTGCTCGATGATCGGCGTGTGCTACGTGGAGCAGGGTATCCCGACCTCGGCAGTGGAGTGGTTCGAGCGCGCGCTCCAAGCGCCGGGCCTCGAGCCGGAGCCACGCATGGCCCTGCGCTACGACCTCGCGTCAGCCCTCGAGCTGGCCGGCGACGTCGGTCGCGCCTACGGCGTCCTCGAGGAGATCGAGTCCGAGCGGGCAGGTTTTCGGGACGTACAGGAACGCTTGTCGAGCCTCTCCCAGCGACGCCGAGCCAACTAGCCTGCAGATCGCCAAGGTCTTCCGCTTCGAACGGAGTTCCCGGCCGGGCCCCTGAAAAGGTGTGTCGAAAGGGCCGTCAGGGTCGTCCGCGCCATGTGGCGCGGTCAATTGGATCGTCTCGTGGCGAGTCAGTGGGGTGGGTGCGGTGGGGCGGGGTTGTCAGCAGCAGTGGCTTCCTCGCTCGGCGGACCGTCGGCAAACGGGCCGAAGCGCGAGCTCTCGAGGCTGTCGCGCAGGGCGAGCGCGCGGCGCAGGCGATCACTGGTGAGGACCCCGATCACGTTGCCGTGGTCGTCGACCAGGGCGGCCGTGTCTGCGCGGCGGTTTGCGAGCAGGCGCTTGGCCTCGGCCAGGGGAGTGTCGGCAGCGAGGCGCAGCTCAAGGGGATCGGCAATGTCGCCGATACGGGTCGGCCCGGCTCCATGTCCGAAGCCCTGCCACATCCTGGCGGCCGGGATCCAGGCGAGGGTCGGTCCGTCGTCCACGACGACGTCGCTCAGCGGGCTGCGCTGCCAGCGCGTGCCGACCTCGTCGAACGTGACGCCGGCACCGACCCGCAGCGGTCGTGGCGGGACCACTGCCATGACCGTCGTGCGATCGAGCTCGCGACGGCGCAGGGCGGCGCGTAGCTCGAGGTTGGCGGCTGGCAGCAGCACCACGCCGGCGAGGGCCAGCCACGGCTCGTGGAAGATACCGACGCCGATCAGGACAACAGCGGTGACCTGGCCGGCGGAGGCCGCCCACACGGTGGCGCGTGCCTCTCCGAGACGCTCGCTGAGGGCACCTCGCAGGACGCGACCTCCGTCAAGAGGGAACGCTGGCAGCAGATTGAAACCCGCGATCAGGAGATTGATCCACGCCAGGCCTCTCACCATCTCTTCGGCCGTCATTGGCATCTCGCCGGCAGACGCGATCAGCCACAGCGCAACAGCAATCACCAGGTTGACCGCAGGTCCGGCGAGTGAGATAGCAAGCTCGGCGCGTCCCCCTGGAGGTCGCTGGGAAAAGTTGGAGACCCCGCCGAACGGATAGAGGACGATCGAGCGGGTCTCGATCCCCCAGCGACGGGCGACGAGGGCATGGCCGAGCTCGTGGAAAACCACGCTCGCGAAGAGCAGCAGCAGCAGCAAGGTCTCGATCAGGGCCACGGACAGCCGCACGTTTCCGCCGGACTGCCACAGCAGAAACGCGGGCAGCAGCAGGAAGGACGCGTGGACACGGACCGGGATGCCACGCACCGAGACGATTCGCAGAGAGCTCTTCACTCGAGCTCCAGGCGTTGGCGTAGATCGTTGGCAATGGCGGTGACGACCGGACCGCAGCGACCATCGCCGACCAGCGTGCCGTCGACGGCCAGCACAGGCAGCGCGAGGCTCGAGGTCGCGGTCACGAAGACCTCGTCGGCGGTGAGGAGCTCGTATCGAAAGAGATCGCGTGCGTCGACCGGAATGCCGAGGCGGCCGGCGGCTGCATACACCAGAGCCCGCATCGTTCCGGGAAGCATGTGCTCGCTATTTCCAGGGGTGCTGAGCCGGCCGTCCGCGAGCGCGAACACGTTGCTTGCGGCTCCCTCGAGGACCCGATCATCAGGCCCGAGGAAGATTGCCTCATCGGCGCCGTGCGCGGCAGCGGCGCGGCGGGCGAGGACGGCAGGGAGGAGCATGGTGGTCTTGAGGTCGCAGTGCGCCCAGCGCGGGTCTGGTGTGGTAATCGCGGTCAGCCCGCGGGCGACGTCCGCCTCACGAGGGAAGCGATGTTCACGGAGGTATGCGACCAGGGTCGGCCGGGGGCCTTCGGTTGGGATGTGGCGACGAGGCGCGACGCCTCCGGTGACCTGGAGGTAGAGCAGAGCCTCGTCGAGGCGCTCACGTGCGATCAGCAGCTCCGCCAAGGCCAGGAGGACATCGTCGTCCGGTACGCCCGCCTCCACGCCGACCGCAGCCGCCCCGGTCCGCATCCGCTCGAAATGAGGCGTCACGAGACGGGCACGGCCGCGAGTCACCGGAAGCACCTCGTAGACGCTCTCGGCGAACTGCAGGCCGCGATCCTCGATCGGGAGCACCGCCTCGGGCCATGGCACGAGGCGATCACCGATCCATGCGACCGAAGGTCCGCGCTGCACCGGGGGATTCTACTCTCGGATGCGCCGAGGGATTGACCTGCACAGTGTCGAAGGGCTTGGGAGCGGCATGCTCCTGGTCCACGGTGGCGATGGTGAGCCGGAGCACGACCAGGCGAGGGAAAGGGCTACCGGCTGCGGGTCACGCCGTGCCGGGGGCAGAGGTCGGCGAGCGGGCAGTTGCTGCACCGGGGCGAGGTCGGATGACATCGGTTCTGTCCGAACGTCACCAGCAGGTCGTTGATCTCGATCCAGAGCTCGCGCGGCAGGAGTTTCTGTAGTGCTTTCTCGGTCTCCTCGGGCGTGCGGGTGGTCACGAGACCGAGGCGGTTCGAGATTCGATGAACGTGGGTGTCGACGCAGATTGCGGCAACTCCGAAGCCCAGTCCGAGCACGAGGTTCGCGGTCTTTCGACCCACGCCTGGGAGTGCCAGGAGCTCGCCCTCGTCGCAGGGGACCCGGCCGCTGTGTCGATCCTCGAGGACGCGTCCGATCTCGCGCAGCTGCCGAGCCTTGGTACGGTAGAAGCCAGCCGGGAAGATCGCCTCGGCGATGGTGGTCTCGTCGAGCGTCGCGAGGGCGCGGGGGCAATCGGCCAGTCGCAAGAGCCGCCGGCTCGCCGCATGGGTGACCGCGTCCTTGGTCCGCAGCGAGATGATGCACGCGACCAGAACGTGGTACGGCGAGCGGGTCGCGTGCTGGACCTCAGTGAGGGTGGTGACGCGGCTGTGATCGCGACAGTGCGCCAGGCGCGTCGCCAGATCCAGCACCGCAGCTGAGGTCCAGCGCCTCACGCTGTTCTCCGCGAGGTCAGCGAGGAGACCACGATCAGCACCAGCACCCCGACGGCCGTCCCTGCCAGGCCGGGCTCCCAGGCCGGTGTCAGCCTTTCGGCGTGGTGCAAGACCTCGAGCAGGAGCTGTGTCGCCGGTCCGGCGACAAGGGCGGCGGCGGCACCGTGCCGGGTCGCTCCCGGCCAGTTGAGTCCGAGCGCCACGGTCGGGAACAACGCGGCGGTGAAGGTGCCCCAACCGACAATGCCGAGGATCGCGACCTGCCGCGCGGAGGCGACTGCGCAGGCGCCTCCGGCGGCGGCCACCGCAAGCGTTGCGAGCCGGGCCGGGGCCAGGGACTTGGGCGGGCGTCGGCCAAGCGCCATGGGAAGGTCGCGCACCAGCGCCGCCGCGACCACATTGAGCAGCGAAGCGGCGGTCGACATGACCGCGGCAAGCACGGCCACCACGGCGGCGACCAACAGCCAGGGTGCGGTCCGGGCGAGAAAAGCCGGTGCGAGGTCGTCGGGTCCGGAGAGGGCGAGGTGTCCGTCGGCCCACAGGGCGCCGGCCCCGAGCCCGATACCTACCCAGACCGTCAGCACGGCGACCAGCGCGCCGGTCATCACTAGCGGCAGGCGACGCAGGCTGGCGGCTGAGCGCAGCAGCAGGAACTTCTGCAGGTAGTGCGGCTGGGCGCAGGTACCCAAGGCGAAGAGAAGGAACCAGGCGATCGCTCCGGTGGCGCCGATGCCATGCCAGGGATCGAGCAGCTCGGGGCGGCGAGCGACCAGGGTCGCGATGGCGGCGGTCGGTCCGCCCGCCGCCGCCAGGGCGGCGACTGCAAGCGCGACTGAGACTACGGCCATGAGCGCCCCTTGCGCCGCTTCGGCGAGGAGGCCGGCACGCATGCCGCCGGCGGCCGTGTACGCCACCGTGGCGGCCACCGTCGCGGCTGCGACCGCCGGTCCCGGCAACCCGAGCAACGTCTCACCGACCACGGCGAGGCCCTTGACTTGAACCGCGAGGACCGCAACGCCGCCGACTGCAATCGCGGCGGCGGCCAGCCCGCGCGGCCAGCCCCCCCCGAACCGGGCGTCGATCAGGTCGGGCACCGTGAGACACGCGTGACGCCGTGCCATCGACACCACCGGCTCGCCGACGACCCAGCACTGGAGTGCGCCGGTGAGCGGTGCCGACAGGATGATCCAGAGCGAAGCAGCGCCGAGAGTCGCGAAGAGGCCCGGTCCGCCGACGAAGACGAATGCCGACAGCCCGGCGGCGGTACCGCCCAGTCCCGCGAGCACTGGACCGGCGGAGCGCTCCGCAGCGAAGTAGGCGAGCTCGGTACCGCCGTGGCGCCATCCCCAAATGGCCAGCCCTGCGGCGAGCACGGCGAGCACCACGAGAGCCGAGGTCACGTTCCGCTCCCGTCGCAGTCGTCGTGCGGGGGCTCGAAGGTCGCGGCGTAGAACGCCGGGAGAACCGGTGCGAGAAGGAGCGCGAAGGCCAGCTGCAGCACGAGTCGTGTGGGACCACCGTGGGGTAGCAGCAGCTCGGCCCCGAGCAACACGCCGACCGCGAGGCCCGCGCCCACGGCGACGGCGACCAGCTTTCGTCGATGGCGGCGACGCCGGCGCACCGCCAAGCAGACGCTCGCCGAGACCGCGGCGGCCGCCACCAGCGCGGCCATCGCCGGAACGTCGAAGGCGGCGGCGACGATCCACAACGAGGCCAGGGCCGCGCCGACGACAGGGATGATGAGCCCTCTCACGCCGGGATCATCCTGTTCATGGCCCCCGGTCGTCAACCACGGACCACGGGAACGGGTACGTCGCCAGGGCGTGCGTCCTGTGCCCAGCGCACGAATGCGGGAGGCGGGATTTCGCTTTCCAGCGGCGGTTTCCCTCGGCGGCGGGTTGATTGACCCCTGATCTCGGCGGGTGATACGGTAGCCCGTCTGCGGAGGTCCTATGGCTCCTAACGGTATGCATGTTTTCTCTTCGGAGTCGGTCACGGAAGGGCACCCCGACAAGATCGCGGACCAGATCTCGGACGCGATCCTGGATGCGGTGCTCAGCGAAGATCCCGACGGCCGAGTCGCCTGCGAAACATTGGTGACCACCGGGCTCGCCTTTATCGCGGGCGAGATCTCAACCACCGTCTACGTCGATTTTCCTCGACTCGTACGCGAGACCATCCGGGACATCGGCTACACCAGGGCGAAGTTCGGCTTCGACTACGAGACCTGTGCAGTGATTTCGTCGATCGATCCGCAGTCGCCGGACATCGCGCAGGGGGTCGACACCGGCGGCGCCGGCGACCAAGGGCTGATGTTCGGATTCGCCTGCGACGAGACGCCCGAGCTGATGCCGATGCCGATCATGCTCGCACACAAGCTCGCGATGCGGCTTGCCGAGGCCCGGAGGACGGACGAGATTGAGTGGCTTCGGCCGGACGGCAAGAGCCAGGTGTCGGTCGAGTACCGGAACGGCGCACCGCACCGCATCGAGGCGGTGGTGGTCTCGTGTCAGCACTCGGACTCGGTGTCGATCCGCGAGCTGCGGATGGAGGTGCGCGAGAAGGTCATTGCTCCGGTCCTTCCGTTGGCGATGATGGACGACGACACCAAGGTTCTCATCAACCCGACCGGGCGCTTCGTCATTGGCGGGCCTCAAGGCGACTGCGGTCTGACCGGACGCAAGATCATCGTCGACACGTACGGCGGCGTCGGCTCGCACGGCGGGGGGGCCTTTTCCGGAAAGGACCCCAGCAAGGTCGACCGCTCCGCGTCGTACATGGCCCGTTACGTCGCAAAGAACATCGTCGCTGCCGGTCTCGCGAGCCGGGCCGAGGTCCAACTGGCCTATGCGATCGGTGTCGCGGACCCGGTCTCCATCATGGTCGACACCTTCGGCACCGGACAGGTTCCGGACGAGCGGATCACCCGCGTGGTCCGTGAGGTCTTCCCGCTCACGCCGCGCGCGATCATCCAGGCCCTCGACCTGCTCCGCCCAATCTACCGCAAGACCGCAGCCTACGGTCACTTCGGACGCAACGACCCGGACTTTACCTGGGAGCGTACCGACCGGGCGAAAGACCTCCGAACCGGGTGTGGCATCTAGCCTGCATGTCACACCGCGTGAGGTCGCGAGGGAGCCGAGATGCCTGTTACCACAGGGAAGCCCAACAACGCGGGGCCGGGTCGTCAGCGAGCACACGCTGTGGGCGCCGAGTTGCGAGTGGGCCCGCGATCGCTGGCAGGACGGTGCCCACGGTAGAGAGATGGTGAGACGTGAAGGCGAGCCCGCTTGGACTGAGGCTGTGACCGCCTCGAGCCTCTTCGGGCAGTCTATGGCTGCCGTTTTGGCATTCTCGCGCTGTCGCCACATCGACGGGACGGGTCCTGCGGGTTCGCACTTGCGTGGCTGGTGGAGAGGTGGGGAGCAGCGCGAGCGCAGTGATCGGCGAGCCGATGTCTGAGGCCCCGGCCGCGTTGCGACTCGATCAGCGCACCGACGCACCGATGCGGCGCGAGGGCGTCACGCGGCGAAGGAAGTCCGGCCCGAGCCCGTTGTCCCGCCAGCTCGCCCTGGCGGCGTCGGCGTTCGCCGTGCTCGTGCTCGGCATCATCTTCCTGTTTGGCCACCTGATCGCCTCGTCGCTGTCGAGGCGCTACCTCGAGGACGTTCTGCTCACCGGGCGCGAGGACGCGGAGCGGTTCGCGGAGCAGCTCAAGAGTGGCGGCGGCACCGATCTACTCCAGGTCATGTCCAAGCGCCAGGAGGCCCTGGTCCGGACGCTGGGTGGCCTCGCACAGAAGAAGGTGCTCGAGTCGGTTGAAGTGACCGATGCCAACGGCAACGTGGTCTTCACGTCGTTCCTGCAGAGCACGGAGGACATTCCGCCCGGCACGGTCCCGGAGCTCGAGCTCCGCGGGGATCTCTCCGATGCGGACGTGCGCCAGACCGAGCACAGCTATCAGATCGCCGTTCCGGCGGGCGAGGTGGGCGAGGTTGTTCTCAACGTCAGCAAGGTCAAGCTCGCCGCGCGCGTGCAGCAGCTGCGCTCGGAGCTGCTCCGACAGACGGTGACCGTTGCGGTGCTGACCTTGTCGACCCTGCTGGTGGCCTTCGCATGTGTCTGGCTGCTGATCCAGCGCAACCGCCGCCTCGAGGGTGCGCGCCACGAAGCCGAAGAGCTCGCAGCCCTCGGAAGCCTCGCGGCCAACCTGGCCCATGAGATCCGGAACCCCCTGAACTCGATCAACCTCAATCTCGAGCTGCTGGAAGAGGATTTGGCTGCCGGACCGTCCGAAAGCTCAGGCTCGCTGGCGTCGACGCGCCAGGAGGTCAGCCGCCTGGCCCGACTGGTGAGCGACTTCCTCACCTATGCCCGGCCAACCGAGCCCAATCTCGAGCCCGTGCGACTGGTTCCGTTTCTGCGTGAGGTTGCGGAGTTTCTGCGCGGCGAAGCGCGGGCGATGGCTACCCATCTTCGCCTCGCCCCGGATGTTCCCGATATCGCGATCCAAGGTGACGCGGCCCAGCTCCGCCAGGTGCTGCTCAACCTCGCCCTGAACTCGATCCAGGCGGTCGCGCTGTTGGAGCCCGCCGAGCGCCGCGTCGTCGAGCTGGCCGCAGCGTGTGAGAACGACCAGGTCGTGCTCTTGGTTCGCGATCGCGGCAACGGCATCCCGGAGGACCAGCTCGGGCAGGTGCGGAGAGCCTTCGTCACCAACCGCCGCGGCGGGACCGGGCTAGGGCTGGCGATCGCGGACCGGATCGTGACCGCCCACGGGGGTGAGCTCGAGCTGGAGAATCTGGCGACCGGTGGCTTCGAAGCACGTATCGTCTTGCCGGGCCCGGCCGGCGATGGCAACATGACCGGGTGAGGGGCCGCGCGTCCCTCCCGTTGACAGCGTCTATCGCGGTGACCCTGCCGCGGATCGCGGAGGTTCTCATGGCTCGATTCTGCGGGCGGCTCGGCCTGTTGGCCGTACTGCTCCTCGCCGGTGCGCCGGCATGGGCGTCCTTCATGGCTTCGGATCTTGTCTATGTCCCGGTGGCGGCGCATAACAGCGGCGTCGAGGGCAGCGTGTGGCGCACTGACCTGACGATCGCCAACGTCGAGACGACGGATGCCGTCGATGTCGCGATCTACTTCATGCCGTCGGGCGCCGGCGACAACTCGACGATTCTCGACGACCGGACCTCTGGTCTCGGCGGACGGGACTCCGAGGGTTGGGGACACGTCGATGCGAGCCTCGCCGACATTCCGCCCGGCGGTTCGGTGACCTTGCGCGACATCGTCGGCCAGTACTGGTCCGACGAGTTCGGCTCGCGCGCCAACCTCGGCGGGTTGGTGGTCTTCGCGTACCAGGCGGGTACGCTCGACGCGGGTGGTGACCGCCAGTATCGCAATGTGGTGGTCCAGTCGCGGACGTACAACGACACCACGGTGTGGGTGCCGGACCCGGACAACACAGGCCAGTTCATCCAGAAGGCGGCCACCTACGGTCAGACCATCCCGGGGGTGCCCTGGTACAACGTCGCCGATGCCGGGTTCACCGACCTTTCGTACCAGCTCATTACCGGTGCCGCCGAGGATAACAACTTCCGTTTCAATATCGGTGTCTTCAACACCTCCGATCCCCAGACCTCTCTGCTGATCCAGATCGATCCGTACGGTCCGGACGGGGTCCAGCTCGAGGATGCGGATGGCAAGCCGCTGTCCTTCTCCTTTTACGTGGCACCGCTCCAGCACGAGCAGTACAATCAGGTGCTGTCCACCCGATTCGGGCTCACCGGAGTGAGCGATATCACGCTCAAGGTGTCCATCGCCAGCTACACCACGACCGGGACCAAGGTCGTCCCGGCGATGGTCGCCTACGGTTCCCTGGTGGACAACCGCTCGAACGACCCGACGACTGTCCTGCCATCGTTCTCGAAGCCCTATGACGTGGAGTGTGTGTGGTCCTCTCGCACCACCAGCGCAGCCGCAACAGGCGTCCAGCAGCAGACAATCCGGCTCGATTCGATCCCGCGACCACTTGAGATTCCTGCTCGATAATGGCTCGGCTCGTGAGAATTGACAGGCTTCTAGCGTGTGTTAGCATCACCCCCGACGCGACCCCGGGCGACCGGGCGAAAGGAGATCGATCCGATGGCGGACCCCACCGACAAGGTTGAAACCAACGTCTCCGGCAAGTTCTACGTCGACACGAGCTGTATTGACTGCGACGTGTGCCGGACGACTGCCCCCAACAACTTCATGGCCAACGAGGACGAGGGCTTCTCGTACGTCTACAAGCAACCGGAGACGGACGAGGAAGAGGCCCAGTGCCAGGAGGCCTTGGAGTCCTGCCCGGTGGAGGCGATCGGGGACGACGGCGAAGACTGAGCTGCCCAGTCATTCGAGCAGGTCCCGCGGGCCGGCACCAAAGGTGTCGGCCCGATCCATGTACGGCGGGTGGTCTTCACCACAGAGACCCAGAGAGACAGTGCAGGCGCTGCCCTCAGCCCGCGCCGCAAGACGTGAGAAGGTGAGTCGCCAGACGTGGGGGCGTTCACCACGTCATCGGGTTCTCTCCGTATCTCATGGTGACGTCAATCACTTCCGAGTCATCGTCTCACCATTCGTCGTCAAACCGGAGCAGGTCTCCTTGTCTTCTGGGTGGGCGTCGGCTCTGTGTTTCTCTGTGCCTCCGTGCCTCTGTGGTTTCCTCCGTCCGCCTTTCCGCATGGTGTAAGATCCCGCCTTCGAGGAGGGTGCGATGCGCGTCCTGTCCGGCGTTCAGCCTTCGGGGATTCTCCACATTGGCAACTACTTCGGCGCGATCCGGCAGTTTGTCGCCCTGCAGGCCGAACACCAGTGCTTCTACTTTCTCGCCGACCTGCACGCCCTGACCACTGTCCATGACGCGGACCGGATGCGGAGCCTGGTGCGGGACCTCGCCACCGGGTTCCTTGCGTTTGGCCTCGACCCGAAACGCTCTGTGGTCTACCGGCAGTCCGACGTGCCCGAGGTCTCCGAGCTCGCCTGGTACCTGTCCACGGCAACTTCGATGGGTCTGCTTCAGCGCTGCCACTCGTTCAAGGACAAGGTCGCCCAGGGAGTGGTGCCGAGCCACGGCCTGTTCGCGTATCCCGTGCTGATGGCGGCGGACATCCTGATCGTCGATGCCGACCTGGTCCCGGTCGGCAAGGACCAGAAGCAGCACCTCGAGGTCACCCGCGATATCGCGACCAACTTTCACACGACCTACGGACAGGAGATCTTCACCCTCCCGGACCCGCTGATCCTTGACGAGGTTGCGGTGGTGCCGGGTGTCGACGGGCGCAAGATGTCGAAGTCCTACGGCAACACCATCGACCTCTTCGGCCCCGAGAAGGCGACCCGGAAGCGGATCATGTCGATCGTCACCGACTCAACACCGGTCGAGGAGCCCAAACCGACCCAGGACAACGCCCTCTACCAGCTCCTCAAGCTGTTCGCTCCCGAGCCCGAGCGCGCGTGGGTTGAGCGTGCCTTCCGTGAGGGCGGCACAGGCTATGGCGAGATGAAGAAGAAGCTCTTCGAGTACTTCCTGGCCACCTTCGGCGACGCCCGTCAACGCTTCACCGAGCTTTCCGCGGATCCGAGTGAGGTCGACCGGGTCCTCACACGGGGCGCCGAGCGAGCTCGGGAAACCGTCGCACCGCTGATGGACCGGGTGCGTCGGGCCGTCGGGATCCGTTAGGCGCCGCGGGGCAGGGACCCTCGAGGGGTCACGGCTGCTCGAACTCCCGTTGAAAAGCCGCCCTGTCGGCGGGGTCGGACAGGTTTTCGGCGAGGGTTCCGACCAGGGCCCTCCACGACGAGGCCCGTCGTACCGTCTTGGCCACCAGGACCCTGGCGACCGGGCCAATCGACGCTGCCAACCGTTTCTCCAGGGCCTCCAGAGACTGCGGGTCCCACTCGATGGAACCTGATGAGACCTCACCGGTCGACGGCGGTTCGGCCTGCGACGGGCCGCTCCTCGAGGCGGCGCTCCCGTCTCTCGTGGCGGTCGGCGGCTTTCCGGTCGCTGCTCGATTGAGGACCGTGGACAGGAACCTCTCGCGCACTGGTGGCGAAGGGATGTGTCGGGCCACGGCCTCGCACAGCTCGCCGAGATCGGACGTCATCGCAGAGGTTCTCTTCACCAACACCCTCGCGAGAGGTCCGATCGCTTCGGCGAGGTGGGCCTCGACCCGTGCCAGCTCTTCCGGGTTGAATCGCGGGTCGACGGCAAGGGTGGACCCGGCCGGGTCGACGCCAGCCGCCACGACGGTCGTCTCGAGCCCCGCGAGGGTCGCCTGCTCGGGAGCCTCCCCGTTCTGAAGGCGGGCGAGCTCGAGGTCGACCGAGGCCATGTCCGGGTAGCGGTCGTCGCGGCTGCGCGCCATCATGCGCAGGATCACCGCACAGAGGGCCTCGCTCAGGGCCGGTTGGAAGCTCCTCGGGTCCCTGGGGTCGTCATGGAGGTGCTTGGCGATGACCACCATCGGCGAGGATCCCTCGAAGGGCGTGTGCCCGGTGACGAGGTGGAAGAGGGTCGCGCCGAGGGAGTAGACGTCGGCTCTCCCGTCGATGTCCTTGCGGCCCTCGATCTGCTCCGGCGAGATGTAGTGGGGCGTTCCGGCGACGACACCGGTCTGGGTGAGCCCCTGATCATCGGACACGCTCTTGGCGAGCCCGAGGTCGACCAGCTTGAGCACGCCGTCGTCTCTCAGAATCAGGTTGTCAGGCTTGACGTCCCGGTGCACGACCCCGGCCGTGTGCGCGAAGCCGAGTGCGGTGCTGGCCTGGCGGCAGAGTGCGATGGCTTGGGCCTCGGGAAACGCGCTCCTCACCCGCAAGAGGTCGCCGAGGGATCGGCCTGGGACGAACTCCATCGCCAGGTAGGCCGTTTCGCCGCACTGCCCGAAGTCGTAGATCTGGACGATGTTGCGGTGGTTGAGCCGGGCCGCGGACCGGGCCTCCTTGAGGAAGCGCTGGCGGTAGCCTGCGTCCGCGGAGAGACCGCTGCCCAGCACCTTGAGCGCGACCTCTCGGTCGAGCGTCAGGTGTCGGGCGCGGAAGACCAGGCCCATGCCGCCGTGGCCCAGCTCCTCGACAATCTCGTAACCGCCGAAGACCTCTCCCGCGACCGGACGGGTGTGCGCATCATCCTTCATCGAGCATCGCCATCGCCTTCTGGAGGCTGATCTTCATACGATTGAATGAACCCGCGAGAACGGCGACCTCGTCGGTTCCCGTGGCCTCGAAGTTCGCAACAGCCAGGTTGCCCCGGCTCGCTTCGTCTGCCATTGCGGCCAATCGCGTCAGCGGGCCGGTGACCGCGAACCGGAGCAGGAGATTGAGCACCAGCAGCGTGACCACGAAGACCCCGGCCAGCGTGGCGAGCAGCGTGCCGAGCGCCTGGTTCGCCATGGAGACGGGGACCGACATCGGGACCGAGACGATCTGGGCGCCGATGATCTCGTTGAGCTTCCACCCGAAGCCGTTGCTCGGGCCGTACTCCCGGATCAGCGACGGCGGCGCCTCCTCCGGGGTCGAGTGGCACGACAGGCACTTGGGATCCGTGATTTGGATCGGGTGGCTGAGGAACAGGGACCGTCCCTGCGGCGTCTGCCGCTCTCCGATGAACTCGGTCCGTGCAGGATCGCGACGAAACTCGTTCACGACGTCGGCCTCCCAGTCCGTGGTGCGGTCGCGGGGATTCGACGGATTGAGCGTCGCCTCCTTGTACTCGTACTCGGGGTGGCTCTTGCGCAGGGCGTTGAAGACTTCGGTGGCGGAGTAGGCCGGGACTGTCTGGGGGAGGAACTTCTCCGCAAGCTGTGCATTCAGCAGCGGCTTGACCTGGGAGATGGTGTAGCCGCGGACCGCCATCGCGGTTTCCATCATGATCCTCGCGTTTTGAATGACCTGTGTCCGGGCGCTCTTCTGCAAGAGAGCATGAGAGATCCAGCCAGCGGGCACCATCGCCAGGGAGAAGACCGCCACCATCGCCAGGTTGAACTTGGTCAGTAGGCTCATCAGTCCTCCGCGACGGCTGGTCCCCGAATTGCGGCGACGCCCGCCCGTCGCCGGTGCTAACGATCCTGAGACCAATTCTACTCCGGTCGAGCCGGATTGGCATCCCGGCTGAACGCGAGAAACCAGCAGGGCCATGCTGAGGTGGGTCCGGGTTCGTCCAACGGTCTTCAAGCCGGGCAGCGGCGCGGGTTACAGTACTGCGGCGCGCGAAGGCGACGGAGGCAGCGTGGAAATCTGGCAGTACCTGATGCTGGTCGCGATCGGAGGCCTCGCCGGGTTCGTCAACGTGATGGCCGGTGGCGGATCATTGCTGACCATGCCCGCCATGATCTTCATGGGCATGTCGCCGGCGACCGCCAACGGCACCAACCGGATCGCCCTGCTCGCCCAGAACATCACGTCGGTGAGCGAGTTTCGGCGCAAGGGCCTGGCGGACTTCCGGCTCAGCCTGACTCTGGGTTTGTGCACGTTGCCTGGAGCGGTGCTCGGGGCTTTCGCGGCGGTT
Source organism: uncultured Acidobacteriota bacterium (assembly GCA_963814875.1). Classification (GTDB taxonomy): domain Bacteria; phylum Acidobacteriota; class Thermoanaerobaculia; order Thermoanaerobaculales; family Sulfomarinibacteraceae; genus CAVSIS01. The sequence goes on along the minus strand of CAWFFJ010000019.1, from coordinate 117,681 downwards.
CGGATCGACCCGCTGTGGTTCAAGAGATTGCTGGCGGCGGTGATGATCGGCGTCCTCGTTGTCACACTGAAAGGGCGCAAGCCGGGTACCGGCGAGGGACCTGTCCGTCCGGCGTGGGCACACCTCGGGATGGTCGGCGTGGGCTTTTACGGCGGCTTCATCCAGGCCGGAGTCGGGTTCATTTTCATGGCGCTGGTTCGCGGCCTTCTCCACCTTGATCTGGTGCGAACGAACATGCACAAGGTCTTCGTAATCGGCATGTACATGGTACCGTCGCTGCTCGTGTTCGCCGCAACCGGGCAGGTGCGATGGCTCGCCGGGGCGGTGCTCGCGGTCGGCAACTCACTCGGAGGCTGGCTCGGGACGAGGGTCCAAATCAGCCGTGGCGAGGGCATTATTCGCGTGGTGTTCGCCGTCGCGGTGGTCGCGATGGCCGTCAAGTTACTCGTCGGCTGACAGCTCCTCGGGGAAGATCGCGGCGTGCATGGCGTCCTTCGGCGGGGCCTTGCCGGTGAATGCCGCGAACTGAGCCAGTCCCTGGTAGAGCAACACCGAACGGCCGTCGACGAGGGTCGTGGCGGTGGCCCGGCAGGCAAGGGCGAGGGGCGTGGGCACGGCGCCGTAGACCATGTCCACGACCGCCTGGGCCGCTCCGATCTCGGCTTCTGAGAACGGCAGCTCATCGGTGGCGAGAGTGCCGAGAGGCGTCGCGTTGACCAGCACTGCCGCCGCGGATGTGCTCGCGGGCGAGCAGGCGGCCACCCCGAGCTCGCGCGCGACTGTGCGCGTGTGCTCCTCGTCGCGGCCGCGCAGGGTTACCGTCGCCCCCGCCAGGTGAAGCCCGATCGCGGCGCAGCGAGCGGCGCCACCGGTACCCTGCACCAGCGCGGTACGTCCGACCACCTCGACTGCGACACTTGCCAGACCTGCCACGACTCCGTCGGCGTCGGTGGTGTCGGCGAGGATCTGGCCCGGGCGCAGCACGAGGGTGTTCGCGGCGCCGGCCGTCCGCACCCGCGGCGCCGGAACCGTGGCTGCAGCCGCCGCCTCGGCCTTGTAGGGTGTGGTCACCGCCCAACCGCCCACCGGGAGCCCGAGGCGGTCAAACAGGGTTTCGCCCGCCGGTCGGAACAGCTCGTCGAGGTCTACGGAATCGCTGACGCTGACCGGGATCATGAGGTAGGGCAGACCGAGGGCCCGGTAACCGGCGGCGTGCAACGCGGGGCTGAGGCTGCCGGTGACGTCGGCTCCGACGACGCCGTAGAGGCGCTGCGGGGCGGCGCGGAGGTGACCGACCGCGGCCTCCATCTCGGGTACCGTGCGCTGTCCCGGGGCGGCGGCGGCGTCGAGGCTCCACGCGGCGTAGCCGAGGGGCGGGCCGAGGAGAGGACCGAGGAACCGGCTCGGTAGGCCGACAGCGCCCATCGCGAAGGCGATCAGGCGCCGTTGATGGGGCCTGCCGCGGTTGTGGCGGGCGTGGAGCGAGAGCACCGTCTCGAGGTCGGCGAGGCGATCGGCCGGCGCGACCGCCTTGAGCCATCGAGCAGGCGCAGCGAGCAGGGCGGCCGCGGCGGCGGGGAGCTCGGCGGCAGAGGAGCGGTGCGTCGAAAGGACGATGCGTTCCGGTTCGAGTCCCAGACCTCGAATCAGTGCCAGATCCCGGTCGAGCTCGAGGTCGATCAGGCCGACGTCGGCGTCCCGGGCCGCCCTGACGAAGGCCGCCCGGGCGGCCGGGTCGTCCGGGCCGCGTCCGCCCTCGGCGGTCGAGCGCAGGGTCGCGAGCAGGGGCAACGGACAGGTCGACACCGCGCGCCGGAGGTCGATCGGAGGGAAGAGGTCGGCCCGCAGCTCAACGATCCCGGAACCCGGGGGCGGTGCCTCCAGGCAGGCCCAGACATCACCTGCTTCAGGGGTGAGGGAGACGATCCACTCCATCGGCGGAGCGTAGCATGAGACCCCCGTACGAGCCGATGCGCCAGGGACGCAAGGTTGCTTGGGGCTCAGAGCGCCAGCACGGCGAAGAGCGCAAGCCAGGCAACGCCGAGGAAGTGCCAGTACATCGCGACCCAGTGCACGCCGTGACGGCGGCTGGCGTCATAGCGTCCGGCGCGTGCCCGCACCACGACCGCGGCGAGGGGTGGCAGCCCGCCGATGACGTGGAGGGCATGGAGGGCGGTGAGGACGAAGAAACCGAACGCCATCATGCTGGCCCGGGGGACGGCGCCGGCGGCGATCATCTCCCACCAGTTGACCGCCTGGGCGACCAGGAAGACGACTGCCAGTACGAGCGCCGACGCGAGGGCGCGGCGGAACGGATGCTGGCGGTCCGCCGCAAGGGCTCGCTCGGCGCGGGACAGGGCGAAGCTGAGGGCGGCGAGGATCGCGGTCGCGAACCACAGCCCCAGGAGCGGGAGCCCGGGGGTGCCCGACGGCGGCCAGGCGGGGGCACGGAGTCGGACCACCAGGAAGCCGACCACCGCCGCGGCGAAAAGCATGCCGAGCGCGGCGAGGAAGAGGCGCATCCCGAGCAGCCCCGCCTCGGCGGACACGGGCTCGGAAGAGCCGAAGAAAGTGCGGGGCTCGTCCACGCTGGCTCAGTTCGTCATGCCGGGTTGGTAGCCCGGGATGAGCTCGACCTGGTAGTGGCCGGTGTCCATCAGCGTGATGCCGATGAACAGCGCCAGGAACAGGAACGCGGACATGAAGACGAAGGCATTGAACGGTTTGTCCCAGCGTAGGTGCATGAAGTAGATCGCGACCAGGAGAGCCTTGCCGGTGGCGATGGCGAGGCCGATCCAGATGTTCCACGATCCGAAGTCGAAGTAGGTCGCGCTCACCGTCAGCCAGGTGCCGAAAAGGAGGGCGATCCAGACGGTCACCAGGAGGCGGATCGAGGTAACGTGGCCGACCTGGGTGTGCTCGCTCATCGTCGTCTCCTCAGTGGATCAGGTACAGGAGCAGGAACAGGTAGATCCAGATGAGGTCAACCAGGTGCCAATAGAGGCCGACCATGTGGACCCGGGTGAAATGTCCGCCGGCGAAGTCGCCCCGACTAGCGCACATCAGGAGCCAGAGCATGGCGCCGATGCCGAGCACGACGTGGACGCCGTGCAGCCCCGTCATCAGGAAGTAGATGCTGAAGAAGATCTGCGCCTTCTTTGGCTCGGGGACGATGGTGTGGACCTTCTCGCCGGGCACGGCCAGACCAGCCGGACCGACCGCGGCGGGCGGGATCTTCGACACGTCCGCAGCATCGCCTGCAGGAGCCGTCGCCGCCGGGGGCGGCGGTGCGGGCTCTGACGGCACCTGGGCTGAGGAAGCTGTACTTTGGCCGGCCTCGCCCTCGACCTCGGCGAGGATCTCGGCGTCGGGGTGGTACTGACGGGCCCACAGCAGACCGTGGTGCCACTTGTGGCTGTACTCGGTGTACTTCACGCCGAGGAATCCGAACGCGAACAGGATCGTCAACCACAACATCAGCTTGAGGATGCGGATCTGGCGGAGCTGGGCTGCGCGCACCGCCCAGGCCATGGTGAACGAGCTGCAGATCAGGACGGCCGTGTTGAGGGCGCCGAGCTTCTTGTCGAGGAAAGCATGGGCGAAGACGAAGACCTCGGGGTGGTTGGCTCGGTACACCGTGTAGGCGCAGAACAATCCCCCGAAGAACAGGATCTCGGTGGCCAGGAAGATCCACATGCCGAGGTTGGCCGACTCGAACTGCTGCTCGGCGTTCTCGAAGTGGTGGGCCACGTTCGGATCGTGGTGGCTGTCGGGGGCGGTGGCCTCGGCGGACATCAGCGGGCCTCCGCGGGATGGAGCAGGACTGACAAGGGATCCCGCCGCACATAGCCCTTTTGCGTCGGGTCCCACACCAGGGCGTCGATGTCATAGGGATCGCCGGCGAGCATGTCGTGGTCGAAGTTGTGCGCCGGCGGCGGCGAGCTGGTCTCCCACTCCAGGGTGGCGGCCCCCCAGGGGTTGCGCGGTGCGCGCTCGCCGCGCACGAGCGAGTGCAGGAGGTAGACGGCCATGACCACGAAGCCGAGAGCGAGGATGTAGGAGCCGACGGAGGACGCCTGGTGGTAGACGGTGAACTGGGGCAGGTAGTTGTAGTAGCGCCGCGGCATGCCGTGGCTGCCCATGACGAACTGGGTGAAGAAGGTCAGGTTGAAGCCGACGAAGATGAGCAGCGCGGCCACCCGCGCCCAGCGCTCGGAGTACATCTTCCCGAACATCTTGGGCCACCAGTAGTGCAATCCCGATAGAAACGCGATCACGGTGCCGCCGAACATCACGTAGTGGAAGTGCGCGACGACGAAGTAAGTGTCGTGGAGGTGGATGTCGGTGGCGAGCGCGCCGAGGAAGAGCCCCGTGAGGCCGCCGATCGCGAACAGGAAGAGGAAGGCGAGCGCGTAGATCATCGGTGCGTCGAGACGGATCGAGCCCTTGTACATGGTCGCGATCCAGTTGAAGACCTTCACCGCCGACGGGATCGCGACCGAGAAGGTGAGGGCCGAGAAGATCATGTTGGCGAGGCCCGACTGGCCGCTGACGAACATGTGGTGACCCCACACCAGGAAGCTGAGGATGGCGATCGCGATCGACGAGTAGGCGATGAAGCGGTAGCCGAAGATGTGCTTGCGGGAGAAGGTCGAGATGACCTCGCTCATCACACCCATCGCGGGCAGGATCATGATGTACACGGCGGGGTGTGAGTAGAACCAGAAGAAGTGCTGGAAGAGCACCGGATCGCCGCCCAGCGCGGGGTCGAAGATCCCGACCCCCAGCGTCCGCTCGGCGACCAGCAGCAGCAGCGTGATCGCGAGCACCGGCGTCGCCAGGACCTGGATGATCGCGGTGGCGTACAGGCCCCACAGCAGCAGCGGCATGCGGAACCAGGTCATCCCTTCGGGCCGCATCTTGTGGATCGTCACGATGAAGTTGAGGCCGGTGAAGATCGAGCTGAAGCCGAGGATGAACACCCCCAGCACCATCCAGATCACCGCCGTTCCGGTGGTCGTCGAGTAGGGCGTGTAGAAGGTCCAACCGGTGTCGATCGCTCCGACCGTGATCGAGACCAGGGCGAGGATCGCTCCGCTGATCCAGCAGTAGAGGCTCGCCAGGTTGAGCCGCGGCAGCGCGACGTCCTTGGCGCCGAGCATGAGCGGGAGCACGAAGTTGCCGAGCGCCGCCGGAATGCCGGGGATGATGAACAGGAAGATCATCACCGCGCCGTGCAGGGTGAACATCTTGTTGTAGGTGTCGGCGTCCATGATGGTCCGCCCCGGGGTGAGCAGCTCGGTGCGCACCAGGAGGGCGAAGATCCCGCCGAGCAGGAAGGAGGCGAGGATGAACATCAGGTACATCACCCCGATGCGTTTGTGGTCGAGGGTCAGCAGCCATGACCGAATGCCCTTGCCGTGGGTCAGGTAGCTCTCACCGGACTCTTTCTCATGAAGGAGCCGATTGTCGGTCAGGGCGGGGTCCGCGGTGGCCATGCTTCCTCCCCCGGTCACTTCGCCAGCGACTTGATGTACTGGATGAGCGCGTCGATCTCGGGGTCCTTGAGGCGGCCCTGGTAGGTTGGCATCACCGGTTCGAAGCCGGCCACGACCTTCGCCTGAGGCTCGAGGATCGACTCGCGGATGTAGTTCTCGTCGACCGTGACCTTGCTGCCGTTGCTGAGCGCCTGCGGCTCGCCGAAGATGCCCTTGAAGGACGGGCCGACCTTGGCGGTGCCGTCGACGGAGTGGCACTGCTGGCAGCCGCGCACCTGGTAGAGTTTGCGGCCGGCCTCGACCGGCGTCATGGTGTCGAGGAAGTTGGACGCCTTCTCCAGCCACTGCTCGAACTCACCGGGCGGGTGGACGATGACATGGGCGAGCATGTCGGAGTGCCCCGTGCCGCAGTACTCGGCACAGAACACGTCGTACTCGCCGGGGGTGGTGGCCTGGAACCACTCCTTCGAGTAGCGACCGGGCACCACGTCGCGCTTGATCCGGAAGGCCGGTACGTAGAGGCTGTGGATGACGTCCGCGGATGACATGACGAGTCGAATCGGGCGGTCGACCGGGACGTGGAGGTTCTCGTCCACGTAGCCGTTGGGGTAGGTGAAGGTCCACTTCCACTTCTGGCCTTCGACCCGGACCTCGTAGGCGTTCGCCGGCGGCGTCGCCATGTCGAGGTAGCTGGTGAAACCGAGATAGAAGATGACCATCACAACGGCGACCGGGATCGCTGTCCACACCACCTCGAGCGGGAGGTTGTGAGTCGGCGAAGCCTCCGCGACGTGCCCTTCCCGGTGGCGGTAGCGGATGACGAAGACGATCATCAGCGCCACGATGAGCACGAAGAAGAAGACTGAGATGCCGAGGATGACCATGAACAGCCAGTCGACGTTGGCAGCGAACGTCGACACCTGCGGCGGCATCCAGAACGAGGGCTTCTTGGGCTGCGGCTGCAGCGCGTCTGCGGCTGACAGCAGGCCGGCAACGAGGTTGTACGTCATGACCCCCCAGACCTCTTCCCCTGTGGTGTGACCGCGAGCCGGCCCACTTCAGGCGGCGCCGAGGCCGGTTCATGGCTCACCGGCCACCTCGGCCCGGGTCGCGCTGCGGTCGCTCGATTGTGCTGACTCAAACCCCAGTTCCGCGATTCCATTCCACGGCGGTCAGGTCCGCTCGTTGCCACCGTCGGTGCTGCGTCGTTTGCGGCCGTCCCGGACCCAGAAGGCGAGCAGGGACGTTCCGAAGATGGCCAGAGTGGCGCCTCCTCCGAGGCGCATGATGTTCATCGCTACCGGTGCGTAGCGGTGGGTGCTGGGGTCGTAGTGGTAGCAGTAGAGCACGATCTGGTCGATGGCGCTGCCCACCTTGCCCTTGGCCGCTTCGACCAGCGCCAGGCGCAACGTCTTGGTCGGCAGCTCGATGCCGTAGAGGTAGCGCGCGACGTGCCCCGCGGGTGTGGCCACGAACATGACTGCGGGGTGGGCGTACTGCTTGGCCTCGGGGTCGTAGCGGTAGCCGAATCCGACGGTGTCGGCGACCCGGCGGATGTCGCTCTCGCGACCGGTCAGGAAGTGCCAGCCGGCCGCCGCCTTGGGTCGGCCGTAGTGCTTGATGTAATTCTGCTTCTTGAGCTTGGCGAGGGTCGGCGTCTCGAGCGGGTTGATCGAGATCGTGACGATCTCGAACTGGTCCCCAGGAGTCCAGTCGAGCCCGTCGAGGCCATCCACCAGCCCGTTGAGCTGGAGACCGCACAGCATCGGACACTCGTAGTAGTTCAGGGTCAGGATCACCGGCCGGTCGCCGGAGAAGAAGTCCCCGAGCCTGACCGTGTTGCCGTTCTCGTCGACGAACTGGGCGTCGAGCGGCAGCGCCACGTCCGGATGCTCGATGACCTTGACGTCTTGGAGCTCCTTGGGCACCGGCTCGGCGCGCTGCGCGTGCAGCGGTGGCGCGGCGGTGAGCGCGATCATGGTAAGGATGAGAGCAGCTATGCGTCCCGTTCTCTTCATCTGGCCAAACTCCTACCCTTCTTGAACCGCTTCAACGGGACTGGGCGCTCTGCGATTCCGCGACCTCGATCTCCATCGCCCTCTCGATCGGAATCCGCACGACGCCGGCCTTCGGATCGACCATGTGGTAGGAGTTGAGAAGCTCCTGCTGATCGGCCCGGAGACGGGCCAGCGCGTCGTTCTGCTGGCTGTCGACCTTGCGCACGACCTCCGCGCGCTCCATGCGGAAGAACAGGGCCTGCAGGAAGACGATGATGACGAACAGCAGCACCGCTCCGATCAGGCCGGCGACCGCGCTGCGTGGGACGTTGGGGTCGTCGTAACGCATCGTCCCTCCCGTCAGGCGCTCTCGAACGCGAGTGACTCGCCCAGACGCGGATCGCTCCTCGGCACCAGCTCTCGCCGGCCTAAGCGCCAGGCGAGGACCGCGGTCCAGGTCCCGGCGAGGCCGAGGAAGCAGAGCACGTCGATGGCGCCGAAACGCGCGACCCCCGGGCTGAACTCGGGGACCACCAGCCAGTAGATGTCGAGCCAGCAGGCTGCGACGACCCAGACGGCGATCGCCGCGAGCGCAGCGGGGTGGCGCTTGGGCGGACGCGAGATCAAGGCCAAGAAGGGCAGCAGGAAGTGGCCGAACAACAGCGCGACGCTGACCCATGCCCAGTCGCCGGCCTGGCGCTTGAGGAACCACTCGGTCTCCTCGGGGATGTTGCCGTACCAGATCAGCATGTACTGGCTGAAGGCGATGTAGGCCCAGAACACCGTGAAGGCGAACATCAGCTTGCCGACCTCGTGGTAGTGCTCCGAGCTCACGACATCGACGAGTCGGCCGCGACGTTGCAGCCAGTAGAGGAGGATCGCCAACGCGGCGAAGAACCCGACGACACCGGCGCTGAAGTAGTAGACCCCGAAGATGGTCGAGAACCAGTGGGGGTCGAGCGACATCAGGAGGTCGAAGGCGGCGAAGTTGGTGCTCAGCGCGAACAGCACCAGCCCCGGCGCCGAGATCTTCTCCATCCTGATCGTCAACCGCGGCTCGCCGCTGCCGTCCTGGGCGGTTGAGCGCGAGAGCAGGAGGCGGGACAGAAGGATCCAGATCGCGAAGTAGAGGACCAAGCGGACCACGAAGAAGGGCGGGTTGAGGTAGCCGGCCTTGCCGGAGAGGAGGGGATCGGTCGCGACCGCGTCGGTGTGCGCCCAGTGATAGAGGCGGCCGAGGCCCAGCACCACTGGAATGGCGAGCACCGCCATGAGGTCGACGTTGGCCGCCACCCCCTCGGCGATACGACGCACGACCACGCTCCATCCCGCTCGGGTGACGTGCTGGAGCATGACGAAGAAGAGCGCGCCGAGGCACAGGCTGAGCAGGAAGGCGAAGCTCACCAGGTAGCTGGAGAGCCAGCGGTCGAGCCCGCCTTCGCCGGAGAGCGAGAGGGCGAGCGAGCCTGCGATCCCGACCACCGCGGCGACGGCCGCCCAACGCGCGACCCGGGCTGCGAGCCCGTCCATGCGGATCTGGCTCTCCGGGATCTCGATGGTGTCCACAGCGTGGCGATCCATGGTCTGCCTTCCCCCTCAGCGCAGCTGCGCCCGCAGATCGGGCGGGACGTCGGCGACGGTGGCATTCTGGCTACGCTGGAGCGCCCGGACGTAGGACACGATGGCCCAGCGATCGGCGACCGGGATCTGCGGCCCGTAGGCGGGCATGTTGCGAATTCCGTGGGTGATGGTGTTGAAGATGTGGCCGACCGGGCGCGACCTGACGAGGTCGGTGTGGAACGACGACGGCGGCGTCCAGGTACCCTCCTGGAGCGCCTCGGCACGCTTCGCCACCATGCCGTCGCCGTAACCGGCGAGGCCGTGGCACGGTGAGCAGTAGATGTCGAAGCGCTGGCGTCCTCGCGCCAGCAGCGCGCCAGTGACCGGGACCGGAATCGTCGTGATCCACTCATCTCCCTGTTTGCCCCGGTAGGTGGCGTCGTCCTCGTCGAGTTCGCCCCTGGCGACCGTGCCGGGAGGATCGGGGCGCATCGAGCGCAGGTCGGCGAACAGCAGGTTGCGCGCCTGGGCCTTGAACTTGGGCTGGCTGTCCATGTCGGGTACGACGTGGAGGCGGGTCTTCGGGCTCGTCGTCACCCGAGCGCGGGCGATCATCGCCAGCGGGATCCAGGACAGGGCCACGACCACGGCCACCGAGTAGGTGAGCCAACGGGGGAGCTTCATTCCGCCTCCTCGTCAACCCGCTCGACGGCGAGCCCGCCGAGGGAGGCCAAAAATTCGGGGGTGGCACGGTCGTTGAACATCGGGTCGTCGGCCTCGACCGAGATGAAGAAACGGTCGTTGGTCACCCGCCTGAAGCGCCGGCTCGTAAACAGCGGGTGGTGCAGCTGGGGCAGCCCGTTCAACGCGAGCATACCGATCAGGCTCGTCAGCGCTGCGAACAGGATCGTCATCTCGAAGGCGATCGGAATGTTGGCGGGCAGGCTGAAGTAGGGTTTGCCGCTGATCAGGAACGGGTAGTCGACGGCGTTGGTCCACCACTGGAGCCCGATGCCGGCGAGGGTCCCCGTGAGACCGCCCCCGAACACCAGGTACGGCAGAATGGTCGGCTTGATGCCCATTGCGTCGTCGAGGCCGTGGACCACGAAGGGCGTGTGGGCGTCCCAGCGCGTGAAGCCGGCGTCCCGGACCTTCTCGACGGAGTTGAGGAATAGGTCGATGTCGTCGAACTCGACGATGTAGCCGTAGGTCGTGGGAGTGCTCTCGGCTCGCGTGGTCGCAGAGGTCTGGTCGCTCACGACGACTCCTCCTTGACGAAGCTGACGAACTGATGGTGCGAGGGAATCTCGCCGTGGTAATCGCCGTGACCTCGATGCCCGTCGCGTTCGAAGTGCGCGCTCGGCATCACGCCCTTGACCTCGGCCATGCCGATCATCGGCGCGAAGCGGATGAAGAGCAGGAACAGGGTGAAGAAGAGGCCGAACGAGCCGAACAGCGTGAGAAGGTCGACCCAGGTCGGAGTGTAGTAGCCCCAGCTCGACGGCAGGTAGTCACGGCTCAGGGAGCTGACGACGATCACGAAGCGCTCGAACCACATGCCAACGTTGACCAGGACCGACGCGATCCACAGCACGACCACGCTGCGGCGCGCTCTGGCCGACCAGAAGATCTGCGGCACGAGCACGTTGCACGTGACCATGATCCAGTAGGCCCAGGCGTAGGGGCCGAAGGCGCGGTTGAGGAAGGTGAAGCCCTCGTAGGGGTTGCCGCTGTACCAGGCGATGAAGAACTCGGTCGAGTAGCCGAACCCGACCATCATGCCGGTCGCGAGCAGGATCTTCGCCATGTTCTCGAGGTGCCGAGCGGTGATGATCTCGTGGAGACCGAAGATCGCCCGGGTGGGGATGACCAGGGTGATCACCATCGCGAACCCGGAGAAGATCGCGCCGGCGACGAAGTAGGGCGGAAAGATCGTGGAGTGCCAGCCGGGGAGCTGCGCGACGGCGAAGTCGAAGCTGACCACCGAGTGCACGCTCAGCACCAGCGGCGTCGCCAGGGCCGCGAGCAGCAGGTAGGCCATCTCGAAGCGGTGCCAGTGGCGGTTCGAACCACGCCAGCCCATGGCCAGGACGCCGTAGATGATCTGACGGACCTTGGTCCGAGCCCGGTCGCGCACCGTGGCGAGGTCGGGAATCATGCCCATGTACCAGAACAGGGCCGAGACGATGGCATAGGTCGAGACCGCGAACACGTCCCACAGCAGCGGGCTGCGGAAGTTGGGCCACATCCGCATCTGGTTGGGGATCGGGAACAGCCAGTAGGCGACCCAGACGCGGCCGACGTGGATCGCGGGGAACATCCCCGCGCAGGCGACGGCGAAGATGGTCATCGCCTCGGCGAAGCGGTTGATCGAGGTCCGCCACTTCTGCCGGAGCAGGAACAGGATTGCCGAGATCAACGTGCCGGCGTGGCCGATGCCGACCCAGAAGACGAAGTTGACGATCGCGAAGCCCCAGGCGACCGGAATGTTGAGGCCCCACACTCCGACTCCGGTCGAGATCAGGTAGGTGACCATCGAGACCAGGATCGCGGTCCCGCTGGAGGCGATGGCGAAGGCGATCCACCACGCTCTGGGCGTCTTGCGCTCGACGATGCCACAGACGGTGCTGGTTATCGAGTTGAAGTCGTTGTCCCCGACGATCAGCGGCGCCCGATGGGTCGGGTCGTTGGTCGTGTTGTCGAGGTAGGCGAGCGGTTCTCGCGCGGTCGGGCTCAGGGTGCTCACGCCGACTCCTCCCCGTGGTGCCCGGCACCGCCGGCCGGGTTGCGCAGGCGCGCGAGGTAGTGGGTGCGCGGCTTGATGTTGAGCTCGGCGAGGGTGGCGTACGCGCGGTGGTCCTCGCGCAGACGCGCGACCTCGCTGGTCGGGTCGTTGAGGTTGCCGAACACGATCGCCCGGCTCGGACAGGTCTGGGCGCAGGCGGGGACGATCTCACCGTCCGCGATCGGGCGACGGTCGTTCTTTGCCGTGATGCGCACGGCCTCGATGCGCTGGACGCAGTAGGTGCACTTCTCCATCACGCCGCGCGAGCGGACTGTGACGTCGGGGTTGTACTGCATCTGCTCGATCGTGGTCAGATGCTTGTGGTAGTTGAAGAAGTTGAACCGCCGGACCTTGAACGGGCAGTTGTTGGAGCAGTAGCGGGTGCCGACGCAGCGGTTGTAGACCATCGCGTTGAGGCCGTCGTTGGTGTGCTGGGTCGCCGCGACCGGGCACACCTGCTCGCACGGGGCCATCTCGCACTGGACGCATGCGACCGGCTGGAAGGCGACCTCGGCGTCGTCGACCTCGTCGGGGCCGAGACCCTCGGGGGTGCGGAAGTAGCGGTCGAGGCGGATCCACTGCATCTCGCGCTGGTTGATGACCTGCTGGCGGCCGACCACCGGGATGTTGTTCTCCGCCTGGCAGGCGACGATGCAGGCGTTGCAGCCGATACAGCTGCCGAGGTCGATCGCCATGCCCCACTGCTCGCCCTCGTAGGTGTGCTCGCGCCACAGCGAGACCAGGGGCGGATGGTGGTCCTCGTGGTGGATGACCTCGGGGTCGGCGAGGTACTCGTCGAGAGACGCTTCCCGGGCGAGCTCGCCAATGCGCAGGTTGCGCGCCTCGAAGCCGCGGCGGTCGATCGCAAAGTGATCCTGGGTCGTGGCAAGCCGTTCTCGGCGGCCGGTGCCGCGGACCGACACGCTGGTGAGCAGGTGTGGCCGGGCGGTGGTGCGCATCGGGTAGAGATCGACGCCGACGCCGGTGCCGACCTCGCCAGCCCGGGTGCGTCCGTAGCCGAGGGACGCGGTGAGGCAGTAGCGCGCAGCGCCGGGAACGACGTACAGCGGCAGCTCGACCGAGACCCCACCGGAGGAGACCGCGACCACCTCGCCGTCGGCCAGGCCGAGCTCGCGGGCGGTTGCGGGCGACGCCAGGAGCGCGTTGTCCCAGGTGATCTTGGTGAACGCATCGGGCAGCTCCTGGAGCCAGCCCAGGTTGGCGAAGCGCCCGTCGCGGACCCGAGGGTCGGCGACCAGGACGAGCTCCGGGGCCTGGGCCGAGGGGCCGGGAGCGGTGAGCAAGGTGTCGTAGGCGGTCGCCGCAGCATCCAGGCCCTCCGGGTCGAGGGCCGCCCGCGTGACCTCGGACCACGCGGTGCCGTCGACGACGCCGTCATGCAGCGCGCGCCGCCACCAGCGCTCGAAGTCGGGCCCGCCAGCCGAAAGGTGGGTTGTCCGGACGAGGTCGTAGCCCTTGACCTTGGCTTCACCGAGCAGTGCGGCGACCAGCTCGAGGTCGCTGCGGCCGCCGTAGAGGGGTTCGATCAGGGGCTGGCGCAGGGTCAGGGTGCCGTCCCAGGCGCGTCCGTCCCCCCACGCCTCGTAAGCGTGCGCCATCGGGAGATGCCAGTTGGCGAGGGCGGCGGTTTCGTCGGCGGTGAGGCTGACCCGAACGACCGTCGCTGCCTTGGCGATGGCGTCCGCGAACTTCAGATCGGCCGGTGCATCGTAGGCGGGGTTGCCTCCGATCACGACGAGCGTGCCGACCTCACCGGCCTCGAGACGCCGTGCCAGTTGGGCGATCGCCTCGAGATGGGTTGGACGATCCGGCTCGGGGTCCTCGACCAGGGCCACCCCTGCGCCGATGTTACCTAGTGCATGGTTCAGCGCCAGCGAGAGCGCGATCGCCGCGGGCGGCTGCCGAGTGCCGACGAGGATCACGCCTTCGCCGCGCGCAGCGGCGAGGTCGCGCGCGAGCCCGGCGATGAATGCGTGCTCGGTCTCGCTCGCGCGTACTGCTCGAGTTCTTTTCGCGAGGCCCGCGGCCTCGCGGGGCAGTGTGATTCCGTGGACCGATTCCAGCTCGCGGGCGAGCTCGGCGAGAAGGCGGGGCGCGGCGCTCGCTGCGAGAGCGAGCCGGTGGTCGGCGACTGCTCCGGTGCTGGTGTAGCCGCCCTCCGCGACCCACAGCCGGTTGAACCTGGCCGGGTCGGGCTGACGGCGGCCGGCGAACTGACGGGCGAGCGCGACCGCCGCCGGGTGGTCGACCAGCGGGTCGGCGTCGATGCAGGCCACCACCCGCGCCCGGTCAAGCCGTGGGATCAGCCGCAGCGGCCGGCCGAACGCCATCCGGGTGGCCTCGCGCTCGGCATCGCGGGAGATCGCCTGGTACTCGATCCACGCGGCCTCGGGCATCACCTCGCGGAGCCGGCTCCGCAGCCTCGCCAGGGTGGGAGACGACGACGGCTCGGCGAGCACCGCCAGGCCGCGGCCTCCAGCCTTGCGCAGCTCGGCGAAGTGGTCGCCGGCAAACGCGTCCCACTGGGTCCAGCCGGATGGAACCGACTGACCACTGCGGCGTTCTACCGGCGTCCGGCTGCGGTCGGGGTCCCAGACCTCGAGCACCGTTGCCTGGAGCTGTGCCGTGGCGGCGCCGAGGCTGTCCGGGTGGAGCGGGTTGCCTTCGACCTTCGTCGGCCGACCGTCGTTGCTGGTCAGCAGGAGCCCGAAGGCGGCGCCGCCGAGCTCGTACGAGGTGGCAAACCGCCGTGGTTCGCCCGGCACCCGGTCCTCGGGGCGGTGGGCGAAGGGGACGATCTCCTCCTCCGGCCAGCGGCATGCGGTGAGCCCGGCGAGCGCGAGCGAGGCGCCCATGACCTTCAGGAACTGCCTTCGGGTCGCCGGAGGCAGGGTGTCCCAGGAGTCGTTGGGGAACTCCCGGCTCACCATCTGCTGAAACTCCGGCGTCTGGGCCAACTCGTCGAGGCTCCGCCAGGAGGTGCGGGCGGACTGGCGTCGGTCTAACGATGGCATGTGATGCAATCCTGCGGTGGGTTGATGTTGTAGGTTTCGCGCAGCCGGCGGCCGAGGATCAGTTGGTCCTCCTCGGGGACCCAGTCGAGCTGGGTGACGAACTCCGGCGGGCGCAGGTACTTCTCCGGATTGCGGTGGCAGTTCAGGCACCAGCCCATGCTCAGCGGCTCAACCTGCCGGACGACCTCCATGGTGTCGATCCGCCCGTGGCAGGAGACGCAGCCGACCCCGCGACGAACGTGGGCACTGTGGTTGAAGTAGACGTAGTCGGGCAGGTCGTGGATCTTGATCCACTCGACCGGCATCCCGGTCGCGTAGCTGGAGAAGACCGGCGTCAGCTTCTCGCTCGTCTTGCGGATCATCGAGTGGCAGTTCATGCACGTCTGGGTGGGCGGGATCGCAGCGAAGGCCGCCCTCTCCACGGTGTTGTGGCAGTAACGGCAGTCCATACCGAGCTGGCCGACGTGGAGCGCATGGCTGTAGGGCACCGGCTGCTCCGGCTGGTATCCCACGTCAGTGGTCTTGGGAGAGAAGCCGAACCAGACGATGACCACGACGTAGACCAGGCCCCCGAGAGCACCCAGCGCGACGGCTGGTCTCAGTATATTTGTCCATTTTGGGAAGAGATAGTGATGGTATGACTTTTCTTCCATCATGAGAATGAATCCTAGCTATCCCGGAAGCGGAAGTCAAGCGTTCAGGGAGTAGAATACCGGACCATGAGTGCCACCGTCGATCTTCGGTCCGATACGGTAACACAGCCAACCCCCAGCATGCGTGAGGCCATGGCCCATGCGGATGTCGGCGACGACGTCTACGGCGAAGACCCCACGGTCCGCCGTCTGGAGGAGTGCGGCGCCGCACTGCTCGGCCGCGAGTCCGGCATGTTCGTGCCTTCCGGCACGATGGGCAACCAGATCGCGATCCACCTGCACTGCCGTGCTGGCAGCGAGGTCGTCGCCGAGGCGGGGAGCCACGTCTTCAACTTTGAGATGGGCGCGATGGCGGCGCTTTCCGGCGCGCTGCCGCGGCCGGTCTCGACCCGCGACGGGATTCTCTCCCCGAGCGACCTCGAGGGTGCGATCCAGCCCAAGGCCGGTTACCGGACGCCGACCTCGCTGGTCGTGCTCGAGAATACGCACAACCTGGCGGGCGGACGGGTGACGCCGCCCGCGAGGATGCGGGAGCTGGTCGCGACAGCGAAACGCCACGGCCTGCCCGTCCACCTCGACGGCGCCCGCGTCCACAATGCCGCTCTCGCAGCCGGCGTCTCTGCCGGCCGAGCTCTGCGAGGGTTGCGATACGGTCATGTTCTGCCTTTCCAAGGGGCTCGCAGCTCCGGTCGGGTCGCTGCTCGTGGGCGAGCTTGCAGCGATTGTCGAAGCGCGGCGGATCCGCAAGATGTTCGGCGGCGGCATGCGCCAGGTCGGCGTGATCGCCGCGGCGGGGCTGGTTGCCCTCGATGAGATGCTGCCGAGGCTCGGCGAGGACCATGCGACCGCTCACCGCTTGGCAGAGTTGCTGGCGGAGGTGCCCGGGATCGAGATCGACCCAGCCGCGGTCGAGACCAATATCGTCTTCCTCAAGGTCTCGGCCGGCGCGAAGCTGGATGCCGCGGCGCTGGCCTCCGCACTGGCCGAGGAGGGTGTGCTGGTGCACGCCCTGGGGCGCGACAGCATCCGGATGGTGACCCACTACCAGGTCTCGATGGCCGACGTCGAGCGCGCCGCAGCCGCGGTCGGCCGCCTGCTCGGCAAGTTCTGAACCACAGAGGCACAGAGGCCCCCCACCCGCCTCCCTGGATTGGCTGGGCGGCTCTGTGATTCTCTGTGTCTCTGTGGTGAAGACTATGGCGGTGGGAGGCTCAGGCTACGGCGTGGGATGGCGGGTTGGCCGGAGCTCTGCTTGTCACGCTCGGGGAAACCGCCGCCGAGCATCACCGTGACCGTCGGGCCGACGTGACCTGCCGGTGTTGGCGGGGGCGGCGGGACGAGGCCTCCGCCCGATCGCCAGATCCACTGGCTGAAGTTGGCGAGGTCAGACATCGCGCGCGACAGGGCGACCGCCGCAACGCCGAAAGCGACCGAGCGGTCGTCGAAGGCGTGCCAGTCGCGCAGCTGGCCGCCACGGAAGAACTCGTCGCCGACGAAGGGGTAGAGGGTGCGGCTGCGGGCGATGATGGCACTCACCGCAGAGTGGAGGCCGCCTGTCCCGGTGAGATCGATATCGCGGCCGTAGTAGACCAGCCGGAGGCGCCCGCGGACGGAGTCGGTGTACGCCTGGTAGGCACCGGCGTACTCGGGCTCGCGGGGATCTCCATGAGCCACCGCCAGCGGATCGTTGGCATCGAGCACGCGCACCGCGAGCACGCCGAGCTCCTCGACCAGGTCGTCGAGTGGGATCGGGCGCAGCAGGTCGTCGCGGCACCGGGTCGACTGGTCGAGCAGGGCGGCCTCGAGGCTGCCGGGTTCGCCCGCCCGCCAGGCGGGCGGTGCGGCCAGGCCGCGCCGGATGCCGGCATCGTAGCGGCGGTGGTTGCGGCGCACCTGCTCGGCGAGGTCTGGCGGAAAGAAGTCGACCGCCTTCCACGCGACGTGACGGATGGTAGTGCCGCTCCATCCTCCGGAGAGCAGGGCGAGACCCACAACCGCCAGCAGGTCGGCGGCGCGTCGGATGGTGCAGCTGCGGGTGGCGGGCGACATGCGCCTTCAGGGCATCGCGGCCGGTGCGGCACCGAGCATCTCGAGCACGCGGGCCCGCACCTGACCGGCCATGCCCGGAGAGTAGCCCTCGTAAACCTGGACCGCACGCCCGTCGGCACCGATCAGAAAGCTCGTCGGCAGCGCCCGCACGCGCACGGTGCGGAGGTCGCGGTCGCTCATCCGGTACACGGGCAACGCCAATCCGGTCTTTTTGAGGAACTCCAGTGCAGCCTCATTGGAGTCGTCCATCGTGACCGGAAGAAAGACGAAGCCGCGGCCCGCGAGCTCGTCGTAGAGGCGCTTGAGCTCCGGCATCTCGAGCCGGCACGGCCCGCACCAGCTCGCCCAGAAGGTCATCAGCACGGGCCTGCCCCGGAAGCTGGCAACATCGATCGCGGAGCCGTCGTCGAGGGAGATCACGGCGACAGCGGGGAACATGGGGTGCTCGGCCGCGCTCGCCAGGACAGCGCTCGCAACCACAGCCAGCACAACGAAAGCCAGGCGCCCTCTCATGCCGGCATGATACGGGAGCCTCGTAGTTCCCACAACAATGACGCCTTTGGGCGGAACTGAGCAGTGCTTGCGCATAATTTCACAAGTCCTATGCTAGACTTCGCGCCATGAGTTGGGAGCTGCATTCCGTCGCGATCATCGGCGCTGGGATGATGGGTCGTTCCATCGCCACCAAGGCGGCCCAGGAGGGCCTCAACGTCTGTCTGAAGGAGATCTCGATGGAGCGCGCCGAGCAGTGTCGGCGCGAGCTCGAGGCCGAGCTCAACCACTCGATCGCGCGCTTCGACCGCACTGAGTCGGAGAAGAAGGCGATCCTGTCCCGCATCCACTGGGTGACCCAGTTCGACTGCGCGGCCGAGTGCGACCTCGCCATCGAGACCGTCCAGGAGGACCACGACATCAAGGCCGAGATCCTGAAGCAGCTCGATTCCTTGATGCCGCGCGACAACCCGATCGTTATCAACACCTCGACGCTCTCGATCACCGAGCTTGCGGCATCCTGCAATCGGCCCGAACGCATCCTGGGCATGCACTTCCTCTACCCGGTTACGTCGACGCGCGTGATCGAGGTGGTGCGCGGCCAGCTGACCTCGGATGAGTCGCTCGAGCACGCAGTCGCCTTCGCCCGTCTGCTCGGCAAGGTGCCGATCAAGGTCTTCGAGATGCCGGGCTTCGTCACCACGCGAGTGGTGCTGCCCCTGGTCAACGAGGCGATGCACGTGGTGATGGAGGGGGTCGCCGAGGCGGCCGACGTCGACCTGGCGCTCAAGCTCGGGTTCGACTTCCGCACCGGGCCGCTCGAGTGGGCCGACCGAGTCGGCCTCGACAAGGTGCTGAACTGGCTGCAGCACCTCTATCACGAGTCGGGAGAGCCGCGGTTCCGTCCGTGCCCGCTGCTCAAGCGCCTGGTACGGGCGGGTCTGTTCGGGGCCCGCACGGGGCGCGGGTTCTTCACCTACGATAAGAACCGCCGCCGTCTCGACCGCTTGGCGGACGACCGCCCCGGCATGGCCTGATCGACAGTCCGGGCGGGCCCGCGGAGGGAGCGTCATGAAGGTCCTTGTGCTCAACAGTGGATCGTCTTCGGTCAAGTTCCAAGTCATCGAGACCGACCTCGAACGGATGAACGCCCACAACGACCTGACCTTGGCGATCGGCCTGGTCGAGAAGATCGGGCTCTCCGACTCCAGGCTCGTGCTCAGCATCCCGGGCCGAAAGCAGTTCCAGGACTACCGGGAAATCCTCGAGCACCGCGCGGCGATCGACTGGGCGCTGCGCCTGCTGGCCGACCCCGAGCACGGCATCCTCGAGAAGGTCACCGACATCGGCGCGGTCGGGCACCGCATGGTACACGGCGGCGAGGAGTTCGCCTCGTCGGTGCTGATCACTCCCGAGGTGGTGTCGAGGATCGAGGCCTGCTCCGTGCTGGCGCCGCTGCACAATCCGCCCAACCTGCGCGGTTACCGCGCCGCCCACCAGGCGCTGCCCGATGTGCCGCACGTGGCGGTCTTCGACACCGCCTTCCACCAGACCATGCCCGCGCACGCCTTCCTGTACGGCATTCCCTTCCAGTTCTACAAGAAGCACCACCTGAGGCGGTACGGCTTCCATGGAACCTCGCACAGGTACGTCGCGTTCCGCGGCTGCCAGCTGCTCGGCTGGGAGCGGGAGGACCGCCGCCTGATCACGATCCACCTCGGCAACGGCTGCTCGCTCGCGGCGATCGACCACGGCAGGAGCATCGACACCTCGATGGGGTTCACCCCGCTCGAAGGGCTGCTGATGGGCACCCGGTCGGGCGACATGGACCCGGCGATCATCCCGTGGCTGATTGCGATGGAGGAGATGACCCTCCACCAGTGCAACACCATGCTCAACAAGCACTCGGGGATGTACGGGATCTCCGGGGTTTCGTCTGACATGCGCGAGATCCTTGCGGCGAGGGCCTCCGGCAACCAGCGCGCCGATGTCGCGTTTCGGATGTTCTGCTACCGCGTGAAGAAGTACATCGGCGCATACACTGCGGCGATGGGCGGCGTCGATGCCGTGTTCTTCACGGGTGGCATCGGAGAAAACTCTCCCGAGGTCCGCGAGGCCGCTCTCAGTGGGCTCGAGTACATGGGCCTCGAGCTCGACCGCGACGTCAACGCCTCAGTCCGAGGTGCGGAGGCTGAGATCAGCACGCCCACTTCGGGGGTCAAAGCGATGGTCGTGCCGACCAACGAGGAGAAGACGATCGCGCGCGACGTCATCCGGGTGCTGAACGACATCATGCCGACGTTCCACCCGCCGGAGACGCTGACGTAGGGTCTGAACCTCAGCGCGGGCGCCGCCCGCAACCCAAGAGCACTTCACGGGCGGGTCTGAGAGCCGGTGCTGCCGGCTGTGAACCAGAGGCATCGGGAGCCCGAATCCGGGGGCCGGGCAGCGGGCGGCTGGCGGCGGGGTCGGGGTCGGCATTTCGGCCGGCAACGCCGTGGCCTCCCGACTCCGGCTCCCCGCGGCCTGCCGCCCGCAGCCTGATCCCGGACCCGAACGCCGGGGCGGAGCAGCTGGGCCGACCTGTAAGCGGTCTGGGGCCGAATCCGGGGGGTCGGGCAGCGGGCCGCAGGCAGCTGGCGGCGGGGTCGGGATCGAGGTCCCGCGGGTGGCCGGGCTGGCTGGACGGAGAGTGTGCTGGCTCAGCTGGAGTGGGTAGGCGACCGGCGGCCGGCAGTCAAGGGCAAGCTCGCTGCGCTCGCGGCCTACGGCCGCCCCTGACAGCCGGCCACCGCCCGCCTCTGTGGAATGGCATGAGCCAGCACACTCCCCCGTCCAGCCAGCCACGAACCTCCCACCGTAGCCTGCCTCGGGGTCGGGCCAAGCTCGTCGCGCTCTCAGTCGCCGTAGAGCTCGCCGCGAGCCTCGCCGAGCTGTCATTGCCTCGTGGCCTGTCACATCTGAGAGACCACCTGGTCCGGGCTGCCGACAACTCGCCGCGAGCAGCCCAGCGATCGCGTCGTCATCGCGAAGCGAGGACGACAGCAGGAGCGGGCTGATCGGGGTGAGTCACAAGCCGCGAAGCGGCGCAGTAATACCGCGCTGCGGTTGTCGGAGGCCAGCGGGCGGACGCTGGGCAACCGATATCAGCATCTGGAGGCGGCGTATGCAGAAAACCAGGAAGTGCAGAGCGATCTTGTCCTGATGCGAGCTCGCGGGGTCGAGATCCCCGCAGCGGTCCTCCATCACGCTGATCGCTTGGGCGGCCGATCGACGGGTTACTGCGCGCAGAGCTCTGTGGTTCTCGCCCGGTCGCCGTAGAATGGGGTGATGCGGCACCTGCCAGACTCGAAGGTCGACGTGCTCCGGGCGATCGCTCGCCGCGTGGTGCCGGAGACGTCCGCGATGGACAGCGGCGGGTGGGCCCGCTTCGAGGCGATCGTGGACTCCGCGCTGGCCGCGCGTCCGCCCGGCGTCCGGCGTCAGATCGGGACCTTCCTCAACCTCATCCAGATTGGGCCGGCGCTGCGGTGGGGCCGGACCTTCGACCGCCTCGACGACGGGCGGCGCGATGTCTGGCTGCGATGGCTCCAGGACGGCCCGATCGGCCTTCTCCGCCAGGGCTTCTGGGGGCTGAAAGCACTCGTTTTCATGGGTTACTACGGCCAGCCGGAGGTGTGGCCCGAGATCGGCTACGCTCCGCTGCGTGACGCTCGCGGGAGGCTCGGTGGCGGAGCGTGAGACCGACGTCCTGGTGATCGGTTCGGGCGCCGGCGGCGGAGCGGTCGCCAAGGAGCTCGCCCCCCTGGCGACTGCAGGTAAACGGGTGACTGTCCTCGAGTGGGGCGCCAAGCTGCGGCCCGAGGAGTACACCGGCCGCGAAGTCGAGATGGCCGAGAAGCTCTTCTTCGACTCCGGTGGAACTCTGACCAGAGACCGTACCATGACCCTCGCCATGGGCCGCGCCTACGGCGGCTCGACGGTGGTCTACACCGGCACCTCGTTGACCGTGCCTGAGCGGGTGGTCGCACGTTGGGCGGTACCCGGTCTGGACTGGGCCGATGTCGTGACCAGGTCGGAGAAGTACCTCGAGGAGAACAACGTCCACCTCGAGGAGGACGAACTGATCAACGACAACAACCGCCTGTTCCGGGACGGCTGCCGGCGTCTCGGCTTCAGGGTCCAGCAGTTCCCGATCAACGTCTCGGGGTGCCGCGGCTCGAGCCTGTGCAACCTCGGCTGCCCGAATCTCGCCAAACAGGGAACCCACCGCGTGCAGCTGCCCGCGGCCGAGCGCGCGGGCGTGGAGGTGGTGACCAACTGCCGGGTCGAGCGCATCGGCGAGGGTGAGGTCAGCGCGACGGTCGCGAACCCGGGGTGGGGCGAGCCGTCGGCGTGGGAGCCGGGTGCCTACCGGATTCGGGCGAAGGTCGTCGTCGTGGCGGGCGGAGCGGTGCAGGGCTCGGCGCTGCTGCTGCGCTCCGGCTTCGGCGACCGCCTGCCTGCGCTTGGCCGCTACCTTACCCTCCATCCGGCCCTGATCCTGGTTGGCGAGCACGAGCACGAGATCACCAACTTCTACGGCCACCCCAAGAGTTACTACAGCGACGAGTTCTTGGAGTCCGGACGTTTCCTGCTCGAGACCTGCATGTACTTCCCGTTCACGACCGCGAAGAACCTGATCGGGTTCGGTGCCGAGCACTCCCAACTGATGCACGCCTTTCCGCGCCTGCAGATGATCCTGGTCCTCGCCCTCGACCCGGCGATCCCGTCGAACCGAGTCACGATTGACCGGGATGGCGAACCGGTGGTCGATTACACCCTGACCGAGCCGGTGCTCGACTCGCTGCACGCATCGATGAGGGCGTCGGCGCGGATCTTCTTCGCTGCCGGCGCCCGGCGGGTCCATGCACCGGCCGGGGTACGGTTCTTCATCGACCGCTCCCAGGCCGACCGCGTCGACGAGCTGATCCCCCGTGAGCGGGTGGTGCCGGGACGAATGTCCGTCACCAGCGCCCACGTGATGGGCGGGTGCCGAATGGGCTCCGGGGTAGCGGACTCGGTCACCGACGCGTGGGGCCAGGTGCACGGCACGCCGTGGCTCTACGTCGCCGATGCCTCGCTGTTCCCACACTGTTCCGAGATCAACCCCTACGTCACGATCATGGCGCTGGCGGATCGCGTCGCCGAGCGGATCCGCGACCGCGCCGGGGAGCTCCTCGCATGAAGAAGGTCCGAGGCTCGCAGGCGGTCGTCCAGGCGCTCCTTGCTGAGGGCGTCCGCTGGACTTTCGGGATCCCGGGTACCCACAACACCGAGCTCTACGACGCCCTTGATCTTTCGCCAATCGAGCCGGTGCTCGTGACCAGCGAGCATGCGGCCGCGTTCCTCGCCGACGGCCTCGCGCGATCAACCGGAGAGGTCGGCGTGCTCGCGGTGGTGCCCGGTGCCGGTGTGACCCACGCTCTGTCGGGCATCGCCGAGGCGTGGATGGATCAGGTGCCGCTGGTGGTCCTCGCGACCGGCATCCGATCCGACACCGGGGCGTCCTTCCAGCTCCACGCCATCGACCAGCTCGCCGTGCTCGAGCCGGTGACCAAGGCGGCATGGCGGGCGACTCGGGCGGAGGACATCTACCCGACCATCCGCCGGGCCTTCCAGCTCGCCCGCCGCAGCCCGCGCGGTCCGGTCGCGGTCGAGATCCCGGCCGAGCTGATGCTGCTCGTGCAGAAGCTCGACGACGTGCCGCACTGGATACCCGATCCGGAACCGCCGGTGGATCCGTCGCAGGAGCTCCTGGAGGCCGCCGCAAAGCGTCTCGGCGAGGCCGAGCGCCCGGCTCTCTACCTCGGCGTCGGCGCCGCTGGTGCCGGACCCGCGCTGGTCGAGCTGGCGCAGCGCCTTGGCGCGCCCGTCACCACGACCATCCACGGCAAGGGAGTCTTCCCGGAGAGCCATCCACTGTGGTTGTGGAACGGTTTTGGGCCGCAGGCGCCGCCCTTTGTCCGCCGCATCATGGACCGTTCGGACTGCCTGCTCGCGGTCGGCTGCCGCTTCGCCGAGGTGGCCACCGGAAGCTACGGCGTCACGCCCCCGGCGAACTTGATCCACGTTGACGTCGACCCCTCGGTGTTCGACCGCAACTATCATGCGGCCCTCGCGATCCGGTCCGACGCAGGGCGGTTCTTCAACGGCCTGCTGGATCTGATCGGCGGCCGTCGTCCGTGGGACGATCTCGCCGAGGAGATTGCGGCGGGCCAGGACGACGTGCGCCGGAAGTGGACGAAGCGGCGGAGCAGCGACCGGGTCACACCCGCGTGCCTGTTCGACGGCCTTTCGCGTCATGCCCGGCCAGGCGCTGTGTTCACCACCGACAGCGGCAACGGCACCTTTCTCGCTATGGAGCACCTCCGCCTCGACGGCCCCGGTTGCTTCCTCGGTCCGATCGACTTCTCGTGCATGGGCTACGCGGTGCCCGCCGCAATTGGTGCGGCGCTGGCCGCTCCGGAGAAGGACGTGGTGGCGCTGGCGGGCGACGGAGCGTTGCTGATGACCGGCCTCGAGCTGATCACCGCCTCGTCGCGTGGTATTGCTCCCCTCGTCCTCGTGCTGCGCGATGGTGAGCTCGGACAGATTGCCCAGTTCCAGCGCATCCCGCTCAACCGCAAGACCTGCACTGTGCTCGCGCCCTATCGGGTCGAGAACTACGCGCGATTGGTTGGCGCCCGCTACCTGTCGATCGCGGTCGACGCCGACGTCGACGGAGTGCTCGAGGCTGCGTTGGGCCTGACCCGCGGCGGTCAGGCGGCGGTGGTCGAAGTCGCGATCGACTACTCGCACTTGACGTATTTCACCAAGGGCGTTGTCAAGACGAACTTCTGGCGATTCCCGGGCCGCGACCGCCTGCGAATGCTCGGACGGGCCCTCGCGCGCAGGATCTGAGCGAGCGCTGGACCACAGAAACACAGAGGTCACAGAGAGGCACGGAGAATCTCACGCCTGGTCGGGAGCGGGGCCACAGGGCCCGCTCCCGACCAGGCGTGAGTTCTGTCTTCCTCTGTGTCTCTGTGCCTCTGTGGTTTGTTCTCTCGCTACTTTCCCTCGGGGTGGAGGCCGGCGAGGTCGTCGTCGACCTTGGCCTGCTCGGCGAGCTTGGGGTTGAGGGACACGGCCTTCGCAAGTGCAGCCTCGGCACCCGGGCGGTCGCCATCGGCGAGACGGATCACCGCGAGGTCGTAGAGGACCTCCGGCAGAACCTCGGGCTGAGCGCCGGCGCGCTCGGCGGCGCGCTCCTGCCATCGGCGGGCGTCCGGAAAGCGCTTCTCGGTGAATGCGGTCCAGCCGCGGTTCCAGTCGTCGTTAACCATCGCGATCCCGAGCAGGCGGCGCAGCTCGCCGAAGGGGTCCTGGCTGTCGTCGACCCGGATGTCGATCGCGCGGTCGGAGAAGCCGCCGTAGCCTCCCCCGGCGCGCGCCACGATGAGCGCCGCTGACTGGTGTCCTCGGGCGTCGCCTCCGGCGGCGTCACCGGCCGAGAGGGCGGCGAGCAGCCGCTCGGCGAGGGGCTTTCCGGCGCTGGACAGGAACGACGTCTCCATCGCAGCGACCACCGGTGCGCCGACCAGGATGTTGCCCTGCACTGCATAACCCGGGCCCGACCGTCCGCCGGCCCATGCATTGCAGCCCGGTCCGGTGAACGTCGCCGAGCGGCCGGAGGCGTCGACCACACCGACCTGGCGGCGCTGGGCGCCGTCGTCGCTGCGGGTGAGGATCTCGACGACCTCGGTCGGGTTCAGACCCATGGCGAGCAGGTCGAGCCCGCGCGGGCCGTAGCTCGTGTTGGCGTAGGCCTGGGTCGCGACCGCTCCGGCGCCGGCGCGGGCGTGGGGAACGACGGTACCGACCGCAAAGAAACGGCTCGCAACAGCAACGCCGACCTCACCGGCGTCCGGGTCAGCGGCGACGATCGAGAAGGTGGATGGGTCCGGCGGCGCGGCGAAGGCCGCGGCCGGGATCAGGGCAAGAGTGAGCAGGAACGACGGCCAGAGGTGTCGAGCCATGGCGGTGTCCTCCACGCTCGCAGTCTACCCCCGCCCCGTCGTCAGGCCGACGGGGCGGGATCGACTCGAAAGAGCCGGGCTCAGGGCCGGCGGACGACTGGGATCGTGGTGGGATCGCCGGTGGCCTGGTCGATCAGCGAGACGTAGGCCCACATGGCACCGCCAGGGGTGTCGACGCTCACCGTCGCGTAGGCGATCTCGATCTGGCCCGCGCCCACGAGATCGCCGATGTTGTTGAGCTGCGTCCAACCCCGAGCCGACACGGTCTCGGAGATCGACTGTCCGAGCGGCGTGCCCGAGCCACCGAACAGCCGGACGGTGGCCGTGCAGGGGGCGTTGCCAAGGTTGACCAGCCCGAGATTCGACCGGAACTTCGCGTTGGCGACGATGTGCGGCAGCACGCCCTCTTCGGTGGCGTGCAGCGCGGCGGCCTCGTCGAGGACCGGCATGGATTGCCCGAAGGTCCCGGTCGCGGTCGAGTTGAAGGTCCGCGCGCTGAGCACGACGGGCGCGTCGGAGGTGACCTCGATGACGCCGGCGGCGGGCTCGGAGGGGGCGAGCCCGAACAGGCTCTCGGCGGCGTTGGTCCACACCACGGTCGAGCCTGCGGCAAGGACCTCGACGGCGGTCCGCTGCCCACCCGGGAAGCGGAACTCCATTTCGAGGTTCGCCGACTGCGACCCCGGCACCACGGCCACCAGGTCGGTCTGCCACAGGGTTCCGCCGACCCCTGTGTTGTGGGCCGCGGCGGGCACCAGGTAGCGCCACACCGCGGTGGAGCCGACCGTGACCGCCAGGTGGCTGTCGCTCGCTGTGATGTCGACCGCGTCCCGCACTGACACGCTCACCGGGAAGGTCCCGTCGGCGGTGTAGGTGTGGGTCGGGTTCGAGGTGACGGCGTGAGCGCTGCCGTCTCCGAAGTCCCAGTCGTAGCTGTATGGCTCGGTGCCCCCGGAGACCGTGGCGCTGAAGTGTACCTCGAGCGGCGTCTGGCCGCTCGACGGGCTCGCCGCCGCGCTGACGGCGAGCGCCGCGGCCGACACGGAAACGGAGACGGTTGCGAGGTTGGAGTCCGAGGCGCCGTCCCAGGCCGCGAAGGTGAAGCTGTCGGTTCCGCCGAACCCAGCCTCTGGGAGGTAGGTCGCGGACCGGCCGCTCAGCGCGACGGTGCCGTGCCGGGGCTGGGTCACGATCCGCACCGTGAGCGAGTCGCCATCGGCGTCGGTGGCGGAGAGCGTTACGGTCACGGGCGTGTCGTGAGTGGTCGAGATCGAGGCACTGGCCACGGTAGGAGGGTGGTTGGGGTTGCCGCTCTCGCTCGATGGCCCATTGTGGCAGGTGTAGCAGCCGATGGTGGCGCCGCGGAAGAAGGTCCGGCTTCCCCACTTCGTCGACAAGCTGCGCGGTCCGAGGGCCCGAGACAGCACGGTGCCGCGCGAGTCCGCCCCGTGGCACACCTGGCATGCCGAGCTCGAGTGCTCGGCGGCGTCGCCGTGCCTGCTCACCCAGTCCTGTCCGACCGGGTGCATGCCGTGCGGACCGCCGGAGGTGGTCGACGGCGACGAGGCGTGGCAGGCGGTGCAGTCGCCGATGGATCCGACATGGCCCTGGACGGCGAGGCTCTGGGCGTTGTCGTTGGCGTCGAGGCTGGGGTACTCGGCATGGGTGGAGCCGTGGCATGCCTCGCAGGCGAGCCCGCCGTGGCCGTCGGAAAACCGGTAGAGCGAGAAGCCGGCGCTCGGCGTGTCGGGGTTGGTTGCGAAGGTGGAATCAGCGGGCTGTCGTCGAGAGCCGTCGGCAAGGAGCGCCGAGGTGTAGCGGATCTGGCCGCTGTTGGCGGTGGCAGTGCCCGTGTGGCAGCCTCCGCACCCGGGCTCGTCGAGCCAGCCTTCGCGGTTGCCGCCCACCGCGCTCATCGAGCCGTGACAGCTCTGGCACTGGATTGCGAGGCTGCCGTCGGCGGCGACCGCGGAGCCCATCGCACCGCGCAGACACCGCGTCTCGCTGCCAGGGTGGCAGCGGTAGCACGCCGAGCGGTTGCTGCTGGCGTCGAGGGTCAGCCCATTGACCGGATCCTCGACCTGCGCGTGCTTGCCGTGCACGGAGTGGGTGAGGGGTGGGATGTCGGCGAGCCCGGTGCCGGGCAGGGCGTTGGAGCCATGACATCGGGCGCACAGCACCGGCGTTCCCTGCGCGGTGACAGTCGCATACAGCCCGTCGGCGGAGTAGCCGGCCTCGGTGAGGGCGGAGGCGAATCGGGGCCGCCATCCCTCGAGATCGTCGTGCAGACGAAGGATGTTGAGCCGATAGTCGCGGTCGGGATCGGGGTCGGTCACCCACCCGGCAGCAGGCTGGGCCGCCGCTGAGCTTCCGGAGCCGTGGCACGCCCGGCAGTCCATCTCATCCGAGATCGGCAGCACGACATCGGTCGATGCCAGGATGGCCCCGGATCCGTCGCGGACCACGACCCGCACCATCGGATAGGCGTTTTTCCGCCCACTGTCGTCGTACGCGGTGATCGGGATGCCAGATGCGACGAACTGGTGCGCACCCACATCGAACGACATCGGCTGCGGTGTGTTGCCGGTGCCGGGCATGGCCGAGCCGGCGAGCCCATGATCAGGGGCGAGGTCGGCTCCGTAAAGGGCGGCGACGAAGCTCCAGAAGTCGGTCTTGCCGACAGAGGTCGTGTTGCGCGAGCCGCTCGCGTCCGCGACCGCCTCCCAGGTCACGCTGAGGGTCCCTGGAGACGTCACCAACCGCCCCGACGCGTCGACGATCTGGGCGTGGAGGTTGTTGTACGGCGGCAGAATGGAGAAGACCGCGTAGCTCGAGTCCATGCAATGCATGCCGAGGTCGTTCCAGGCAATGACGCGCCAGCCGGCGGACGCGGGTGAGGCGGCGGCAAGGGTGGCCATGAGCACGACCGGAACACGGCGCAGGACGTGGGTCAGGGTGCGGCGACCGAGTAGCATGCTGGCCTCCATCGGCTCGGCTGAGCCGTATCAGTACAAAGTGATGGTACGCCGCAAGTCGAGACAGTTACAGAGGGCTGGCAATAAAGGTGAGATTCTGAATCAGGATGTGTGACCGCAGGGACCTTCCCGAGTCGACCGGGGCGACCGTTTGGTCGCCCCGGTCTGGAGGGAAACACCGTGGTCTAGAAATGCAGCGAAACGCCGGCGAAGAGCTCTCGGCTGGTGCCAGGTTGGTAGGAGTTGCCGTCGGGGTCGGGTTCGGTAAACGCAATGTACGCCTTGTCGGTCAGGTTGCGTGCCGACACCAGCAGCTCGCCGGTGCAGCTTGACATCGCAAAACCCCAACCAAGCCGTGCATCGACCAGGGTGTAGCCGCCGATCCAGGTCGCGTTGGTGGCGTCGATGTAGGCACGGGTCATGGTGCTGACGGTGGTGCCGAGGGTCAACCTGGGCAGCAGCGTGTAGGCGAGGTCAAGGGCCGTCATGTGCTCGGGAGAGTTGGGCAGCTTGGTGTCGTGGTAGACGTCGGTCCCGACCTCGACGCGGTCGTAGGTGAAGTCTGAGTAGGTGTAGGA
Organism: uncultured Acidobacteriota bacterium; assembly: GCA_963814875.1. Taxonomy (GTDB): domain Bacteria; phylum Acidobacteriota; class Thermoanaerobaculia; order Thermoanaerobaculales; family Sulfomarinibacteraceae; genus CAVSIS01. Next base: position 87,999 of record CAWFFJ010000019.1, on the reverse strand, counting down.
GAGGCGGACGACCAGGGCGTCGAAGGGCATCCACACGAGGGAGCTCTCCAGACCCCAGCGGCTGCTCGAGCCGGCATTGCGGTAGAAGGTCTCGAGCGGCCGATCGGGCGTCCGGTAGCGGCCGAAGTCGTTGTCCGTCGAGAGCTGGAAGGCCGTGACGTCGTACCACAGTGTGTGGGACGCGGCCCCGCGGACCCCGATCTCGAAGCCGTCCGAGGTCGCCGGCACGAGCCCCTGGTTGAAGCCGCCCTGCTGCACGGGGTTGTTGGCCAGCTCCTCGGTCGCCGGCGGCAGGAAGCCCTGACCCCAGCTGGCGTAGACGCCGAGGTCCTCCCTCACGCTCCACGCCACGCCGACCCTCGCCGTCGTTTTGCTGAAGTCGGCGCTGCCGGACAGGTCGACGCCGTCGGTGACCAGCTGGTCTTGGAGCTGGTTGTCGATGCTGTCGTGGCGGGCGCCGAAGGTCAGGCTCCAGCCCTCGGCGAGCTCGAGCCGGTCGAGCAGGTAGCAGGCGGTGCCCTTCTGGTGAATGAGCTGGTCGGAGAGTATCTCAGAGCCTTCGACCGCCCCGCCGAGGTTCGGGCGCTTGGTCTCGTCGATCGTCTGCCAGTCGAGGTCGGTGCCGAGGCTGAAGTGGTTGTCGAGCCCGCCGATCGGTGTGTGAAGCGTGTACTGGAGGTACGCGCCCGGCGTGCCGTAGGTGCGGTGCTGGACCGACGATGGGACCGACTCGCGCCACAGGGTCTGGCGATACCAGGCCGCGAAGGTCAGCTCCTGGTCGGCAGTGAGGGCGACGTGGCCGACGAGGCCGAGGGTGCCGCGCTGGGTGCGCTGGTACTCGTTGAAGACCTCGGCATCGGGGTTGGGTTGGGTCGGGTCCTCGTGGACCTGGTCGATGTTGAGGCCTTCAGCGTTCTCGTTGAAGAACTTGGTACCGGCGGTGATCACCGTCAGCGAGAAGGCGTCGCTCGAGAGGACGTGGAACTTGCCGTACAGATTGGTTGCGGCGAAGGCGGTGTGGACGCGGTACCCATCTCCCGCGGTGCGCGAGGCGCTTACCCGCCAGTCGTTGCCGTCGCCGCTGCCGCTGGCCTCGCCGAGGACCTTCCAGAACCCGTTCGAGCCGAAGGTCGCGAGGCCCTCGCCGCCGACCCGGGCGTCGACGCCGTCACGGGTCTGGATCGCAATGATGCCACCGTTGGCGCCTCCGCCGTACAGAGCCGAGGCGGGTCCGCGCAGCACCTCGATGCGGTCGACCGTGGCCCAGTCGACGTCGAAGAGATCGGGAGCGAACCCAGTCGGGTCGTTGAGCGGCAGCCCGTCGAGCAGGATCTTGATGCCGCGGATGCCACGTTCGGTCAGGATGCCCTGACCGCGGATCGACATGTGGACGCGCTCGCCGTTGGCCTGATTGTCGACCTTGACACCGGGGACGAGAGCCAGCGCCTCCTCGGCGGCGATGGCGCGCGGCAGCACCGACAGGGTCTCCTCGCCGATCACGGTGGTCGCTGCGGGGTTCTCGGCAAGGGAGACCTCGAGCCGGGGTGCCGTCACCAGCAGCTCGCCGCTCCCGACATGCGGCGGCGTCGGGGTCGGTGTCGCCGTCGGGGTCGCTGTCGGCTCGGCCGCGAGAGCGGGCAGGCCCATGGTGATGATCAGAATCGTGCACGCCACGGCGGCGAGCAGTCGAATGGGTAACGAGAGTCGCATGCGGAACCTCCACGCGGCGCCACGTCCGGAGCGGGCGCCGCAACTCGTCGCCGACGCTCCTGCTGCGATCCGGACCGGAGCGGGCGACCGGCGCCCGCACTCGGGATCGAAGCCGTCAACGAACGGCGATTGACATCGATGTGTAGGGGTTCAATGTCAGCTGGAGGATCAGGGCCGCATCGGGAACGTCAGCGGCTGTCGGATTCGGGCGACGAGGCCCCGTCTGCTGCCCGAGGCGACCGAGGGCCCCGAGGGTGAGGTGGAGTGACCTGCGGAACCGGACGAACCGGCGTCCGGGGTCTTGGGAGCGAGCCCGGCAGCGAGTGTTTCGGTTCGGTTGGCGGCCTCGGTCACGTCAGGTTGCCGACGGCTCGTCCGCGAACGGCTGGCGGCACCCGGTTCGACGACCCACCATTCCGCGCGGTGCCACGAGAGCCCCGCGGCGGGTCGGGACCCGGTGCCGACAATCGTGAACGGCGCGCTCGCCGGCGCGAGCTCTTCGCCGCTGGACCCGCCGAACCGGATGCGGATCCTGGCGGTGCCGGTCGGCAGGTTAGGGACTCTCCACTCGAAGGACAGCGCGTGGGGGTCGAGCTGCCCGGTCAGCCGGAGCGGCTGCTCCCAGGTCCCGTCGAGGGAGAGCAGCACCTCGAGCTCGTCGACATCGTCGCCAAGCGGCGTCCAGCGCAGCTCGACGACCTCGTGCGCGCGGACCTGGTTCCCCGGCGGCGTGAACAGGATCTGACCGCCGCTGCCGGCAATCGCCGTGCCGGCGAAGAGGAGTAGTACGGAGAAGGTCAGTGCCACCCAGCGGCTCGGCGGGCACGCGCCGGCATCACTCCGAGGCTCGCGACTCCGGTGCACGACCATGGCGCATTCTAGACCGCTGACGCTCTTCTTGCAGCCATTGAATATGTACATGTTTTCTTGTTCATGAACCCAAATGACAGTTCGACTCGGCGCGGCTACGTCGCGCAGCGTACACCGTCGGAGCGGGCCGATGCGTCAGTGGTTGACAGGGCCGCGCACGCACGTGAGGTGACCGTCGCTGGACAGCAGCTCGAAGCGATCGGACAGGTAGCCGCGCAGGCAGTCCGCAACACTGAACACGACCACGGGCCGCGGCTGCGCCTCGAGGGTGGCGGCGAAGTTGCGGTAGAAGGCGTCGCCGGGCCCCTCCGGGCGGAGCGGGCGATAGAGGTAGATGAAGTCGAGACCGACCGGCGGCACGTCGCGGACGTCGGCCACGAGCCAGCGCAGGCGCTCGGGAGGAATGCCGAGCCAACCGGCGAGCCTTCGGCCGATCGCCACCATCCGGCTCGAGATCTCGATCTGGACCGTCAGAGCGTGGGGGTCGAGCCACTGCAGCAGCAGACCCTGGAGGCCGTTGCCGGCGCCGTAGTCGGCGCTCACCGTCTGTGGTGAGATCCACCGTCCCGCCCGCAGCAGTGGGCTGATGCCTCCGGCATGCGCCCAGTAGCCGCCGCTCGCGTCAACCACCCGCCGTTCCTTGGGGGTATAGGGCGCCTCGTGCATGTGCAGGTGGCAGTAGAGCTCGAGGAATGCCTCCTCGATCGACTCGCCGTTGCCGTTGTGGAGGGACGAGCGAAGTAGGTCCTGGAGTGACGTGAAGAGGGGGAACAGGCGCTGCCCGGAGGGCGGTAGCGGCAGCCAGGCGAGCAGAATCACCAGCCGGGCGAGGCGGCATCGCTCGTCGTCGCTGCGATCGTCGCCGGGCAGGCGCAGCGCGAGGGACTCGATCGCGGACGGTGAAGGCGACGACGCCGTGGTCATCCCGCGCGAGGCTACCACGGCGGGATGGCCTCGACCCGTATAATCCCGGCTCGTGGGACAGTTTCGCGCCGTTGCACCGTGGCTCGCGGCATTGCTTCTGACGCTCGCCCTGGCCGTCTTCCAGCGTCTGACGGGTCCGACGCACCCGATCACAGGGCGGGTCGAGCTTCACGGTCATGACGTCGCCTTTCGGCTGCCGCGCTCCCACGGCGGCGCCGGCGGGTTGGTCGTTCGGCTTCCGGCCCCTGCTGGTGTGACCGGGACTCTGCTGTGGCGGAGATTCCCGACAGAGGAGCCATGGCAGGAGGTGCTGATGACCGCCTCGTCGCAGGGACTGCGCGCCGAGGTTCCACACCAGCCGCCGGCGGGAAAGGTCGAGTACCGACTGGTGCTCGGCGACGGCGCGCGGAAAGTGATGGTGCCCGCCGACAGCTCTGCGGTGGCGCGTTTCAAGGGGGCCGTCCCCGCGAGGGTCCTGATCCCGCACATCCTGGCGATGTTCACGGGCATGCTGGTCGCCACCCGGGCGTTGTTCGCCGCTCTGCGCCCGGGACCCCGCTCGGTCCGGGGGCCGGTGCTCGTCGCCGCCGTGCTGATGGTCATCGGGGGTCTCGTGCTCGGCCCCATTGTCCAGCGCTTCGCCTTCGGCGCCTTCTGGACCGGCTGGCCGGTGGGGGAGGACCTCACCGACACCAAGACGCTGGCAGCGGTCCTGGCGTGGTTGCCGGCTGCCGTGCTCGCACTCCGGCGGCGGTCGAACCGGCTCGCGGTCGCGCTCGGCTGGGCGGTGATGATGGCGGTGTTCCTGATCCCCCACTCGAGCCGGGGTTCCCAGCTCGCCTGGGAGGTCGACCCGGCCGCAGAGGGCTCGGTGGCATCAGCGCCCCGGACCTGACGCGACGCCGCGCCCCGGTGTGCTGTTTTCCGGGTGCTATCCTGAGCCGAAGATGTGTCCTGACTCGGGTCCGAAGGTCCTGCCGCACCACGTTCTGGTGGTACGGGCCGGTGGTTGTCGTCTCGCGCTGCCGGTGGCGAGCCTCCGCAGGATTGTCCGCGACCTGCAGGTGTTTCCCCTGCCAGGCGCCGAGCCCCGGTTCGCCGGGCTCGCGCAGCTCGGCGGCGAGCCGCTCCCGGTGATGGACCTCGGTGTGCTGATCGGTGCGGCGGAGAGAACGGTCGCTCCGAACCGGCTCGCGGTCGTCGTTGGGATCGCCGGTGAGGCCGGCGAGCAGCTGCTCGGCCTCGCGGTGGACGAGGCGATCGAGGTCAAGGCGACAGTGCCGGGCGAACAGTCCGCAGCCGCCGGCCGGGTGTGGGTCGAGGGCGAAGAGCTTCGGCTTTTCGACCCGATGGAGCTTCGACGAGAGGGCTGACTCGCGGCGCCCCAGGAGACGGGGCGGAGGCGGGAGTGGAGGACGAGTGATGGCGGGTGAATCGAGTCAGGCGAGGACGCGAGCGTTGCTGGGCTTCGCAGTTCTGGTGGCGGCGCTAGTGATCGCGGCCGTGGTTGTCGTCGCCGCGCAAACCCTGGACGATGGTGGGGCGTGGCTGGTCCAGACATTCCTTGCCTCTGCTGCACTGGCTATTGCGGTGTACATCATGTTCGTGCTGCGCCCGCAGCTCCGCGCGGAGCAGCAGGCCGAGGCGGACCGTGAGCGCCATGCCGGTGAGAGCACCGCGCTGCGGGCGTCGTTCGCCGAGCTGCGTCAGGGCGACCTGGTGGCGATGGCGGAGCGCTCCGAAGACCTCGCCGCCGAGCTCGCTTCGGCGGTCGAGGTCGCGGCTCGGTCCCTGGGCGGCCTGATCCAGCAGATCCAGGCGTCCTCGGTCGAGGTCGCAAGCTCCGCCCAGGTCGTCCAGGAGACCTCGGCCGAGCTCGCCTCGGGTTCGTCTCAGCAGGCGGCGGCGGTAGTCGAGATCACCGCCACCATGGAGGAGCTGGCCCGGACCGCCGGGCAGATTGCCGCCAATGCCTCCGCCCAGGCCGACCTTGCGGCACATGCCGAGCGTGAGGGCAACGCCGGAGCAGAGGCGGTCGGCGGTGCGGTGGACGGGGTCGAGGCGGTGCGTCTTCGCATGGAGGCGATCGCGACTCGCGCCGACACTCTCGGGAGTCGGTCGCGCGAAATCTACCGAGTGCTCGACCTGATCACCGACATCGCACAGGAGACCCACGTGCTGGCCCTCAACGCCGCTATCGAGGCGACCGCGGTGGGGAGCCACGGCGACCGGTTCGGGGTCGTTGCGGCCGAGGTGCGACGCCTCGCCGAGCGCTCGCGCGAGTCGGTCGACTCGGTCCGGGTGCTGCTCGACGAGTTCTCCAGTGCCATCCGTTCGATGGTCGTCGCGACCGAGGAGGGCAGCAAGGCGGCCACTGAGGTGCTCGAGCGCAGTCGCGCCGCCGATTCAGCGATCGAAGAGCTGCGGAGCGCCCTCGAGACGACTGCACGTACCGCGCGCGAAATCTCGCTCGCCACCGAGGAGCAACGCACGGCCTCGGATCAGGTGGTGATGACGTTGCGCGAGGTCAGCGAGGTCATCCAGCGCATGGCCAGCGGCCTCAACCAGTTCAGCGGTGCGGCCGAGCGCCTCAATCACCTGGCGCTGTCGATTCAGCTGCTCAGCCAGTCATTCCGACTCGAGTCGGTGCACTCCCTGAAGCACCAGGCCCTGCTCCTCGCCGAGGGACTCGCGGACTTCTCGGGCAACCTCGAGGCGGTCGAGGGCAGTCTCGAGGACGGCCTCCGGGCGCTCCCGTACCTGGAGCTGATCTACCTTGTCGACACCCGCGGCGGCATGGTTGCCTATGTCGCCAACCGGGACGTCATCGGCGAGGACCGGATGCCGGGCTCGGTCATGGTCGGGCAGCTCTATGCCGAGCGGCCCTGGTTCCAGGCCGTGATGCGGACCGGTCGAACGGCGGTGACGCCGCTCTATGAGTCGCTGCTGACCGGCGATCCCTGCTTTACCATCGCGGCGGGTGTTCGCGACGATGACGGTTCGATGATTGGTGTCCTCGGTCTCGACGTCAACGCCCGCAACTGGACCCGGATCTGACCTCGGCGCGGCGGCGGGACATGCAGGCAGGCGACTTCGACGATCTGATTCCGCTCTTTCTCGACGAGGCGGAGGACCGGCTCGAGCACCTGGCCGAGCTCGCGTCGCGGGTCACGGAGGACGACGAGGCGGCTGCGGTCGTTAAGCGCGAGCTTCATGCCCTCAAAGGGGCGAGCCGGATGATGGGCCTGGTCGAGATGTCAGATCTCTGCCACGATGCGGAGACGCTGGTCGAGAAGGGCGGCTCGGAGGTGGTCGTCTCCCTGGTCGCAGTGATCGACGGTCTGGCCGGGCTTTTGGCGCAACGGCGGCAGGCCGCCGTCCCCGAGCTCGGCAGTGCAACGACCGACGCAGCGCCGCCCGCGCTACGCAAGGGATCCCGTACCCCATCGGATCAGACGCAGATGCGGGTGGGCGCGGCGGTACTCGACCGGCTCGCCGACCGGGCGTCCAGGATGCGGGTCCTGGCGGTGGCAGCGGGTGGGGTGAAGGACCGGATCTTCGAGCTCTCACGGCTTGCAGAGAGGGGCATGGCGGATGAGTCCCCCGAGCAAGTACTCGCCACGCTCGCCTCGTTGCTGCGCCGGGCGGCGTTTGAGCTCGAGGGCGGCGAGCGTCGCCTGAGCCGGCTTGTCGACCGTCAGCTCAACGCTCTGATCGGGCTCCAGTTGCAGCCGCTCAAGCCTTTCCTCATTGCCGTCGGACGCCACGCGCGCGACCTCGCGCACTCCCTGGGAAAAGAGGTGGAGGTCGTGATCAGCGCCGACAGCGGACAGCTCGACCGGCGGGTCCTCACCGCGATCGAGGAAATGGTGCTCCACCTTGTCCGGAACGCGGTCGATCACGGTATCGAGCCCGCCGACGAAAGGACCGCGGCCGGAAAGCCGGCTACCGGCAGGCTGCGTCTCACTGCCGGCGGCGCAGGCGAGCGGGTCCGGCTCGAGATCGAGGATGACGGCCGCGGGATCGATCCGAAGCTCGTCGTCGACGCGGCGCGGGCGCGCGGGCTGGTGAGCGACGAAGAGCTTGCCGCGCTCGGACCCGACGACGCGTTGCGGCTGCTCTTTCGCCCCGGCTTCACGACCCGAGAGGCCGCCGGGGCGGTGTCCGGGCGTGGAGTCGGCCTCGATGCCGTCGCCGAGGCCGTGCGCAACGTTGGAGGAGATGTCCTGCTTGCCTCCGAGCCCGGTCGCGGCACCCAGGTGACCCTTCTGTTGCCTGTGACCCGCCACGCCGACCGCCTCCTCGTGGTGTCAGCGGCGGGGTTTCAGGTTGGTCTACCTGCGGCCGGCGTTGTCGCCTACCGGCACGTCGCGAAGGGATCGGCGACGCCTGCGGAGCCCGCCCGCGGGGCCCCAGCTGTGCGCTCGCTGGGGGAGCTCTTGGCCGGGTTGCGCGGGCGGGACGAGGTGCACGTGGAGGTCTCCTTCGGCGGCGTCCGGATAGCGCTCGCGGTCGACGCCGTCGTCGGCGAGGAGGAGGTCGTGCTGAGACCGCTACCGCCTGGCCTGGGAGCGCCCGCCTGTTTTACGGACATGGCGCTGCTCGCTTCCGGGAGACCGGTGCCGGTGGTTTCGGTCCACGATCTCGCGAGCCGTACCGGCGTGCGCTCCGAGGTTGTCGCGGCGCAGCAGGCGCCCGGACCCGTGCGAGTGCTCTTGGTGGATGACTCGCGCGTGACCCGCGAGATGCTGCGCCGGGTGCTCGAAGACGGCGGCTTCGAGGTGACTTCGTTCGGGAGTGCGGAGGAAGCGCTGCGTGCACTCGAGGACGGCGGCTTCGACTGTGTAGTCACCGACATCGAGATGCCCGACATGAACGGGCTCGAGCTCACGCGAGCACTCCGTGCAAACCCGGCGCTGGCCCAACTGCCGGTTGTGGTGGTGTCGACCCGGAATCGCCCCGAGGACCACCGCGCGGGCCTCGCAGCAGGTGCCGATGCCTACCTGGCGAAGCAGGGCCTCGAGGCCCGTGAGCTGCTCGCGGTTGTTGCCCGGTTGGGGGCACGATGAGCGAGGTCCGGGCTGTCGTGGTCAGCGCGTCGCCGACGGTCCGCAGCCTGCTGCGACGTCTGATCGCCGGTGAGGGCGTCGACGTGGTGGGCGACGTCGGCGATCCTGCCGAGGCTGCGGGGGCGGTCGCCAGGCTGCGGCCAGACGTGGTGGTTCTCGACGCCGATCTCGCCGACGGGGGTGTCGCTGTCGCCGAGGCCATCACTCGGAGACGGCCGACTCCCATCCTGGTGCTCGCGCCGCGGCGGAGACGTTTCGCCCGCCTGGCATTCGAGACCCTGACCCGAGGTGCACTGGGTGTGTTCGCCAAGCCGGAAACGCCGGACGAGTGGCAGGAGCTCGGGCGGTCCCTGGCAGAGGTCGTTCGTCAGATCGCCCGCTCCGACGCCGACAGCGATGCCGTGAGGCCGAAGACGTCGGGCCTGCCGGCGACCGCCGGGCTACGCTTCGTCGCGGTGGGCGCCTCCACCGGCGGTCCGGTCGCGCTGCGCGCGATGCTCGCTGCGCTCAAGGGGACTTCCCTCGCGGTAGCGGTCGTCCAACACATCGCTGCGGGCTTCGAGGCCGGGCTCGCAGAGTGGCTGGCGCGCGAGACCGGGCTCGATGTCCGCGTCGCCAAGGACGGCGAGACGCTCTCCTCGGCACGGGTTCGGCTGGCTCGGCCCGGAGCGCACCTCGTGATCGATCGGAACGGTAGGCTGCGCCACGACACGTTGACGCCGCCGGTCCGGGGTCATCGACCGTCGGCCAATCTCCTCTTCTCGTCGTTCCTCGAGCTGGGGGCCGGCAACGTCGCGGCCGTGCTCCTGACCGGGATGGGCGACGACGGGGTGACAGGCATGCTGGAGCTGCGGCGAGCCGGCGTGCTCACCGTGGCCCAGGACCGACACAGCTGTGCGGTCTTCGGCATGCCGCGGGCCGCACTGGAGCGTGAGGCTGCGCTGCTCGAGCTCGAGCCGGAGGCTATCGGCCGGCTGCTCACGCGGCTCGCCGCGGGGCGGCCATGAGGCCCGACCGAGGCGCCGAGCCTCCGAAAGGTGAGGGTGCGCTCGATCGCCTGATCAGCCTGATCGAGGAGGCGAGCGGAATCGTGGTCCCGGCGCGCGACCGCTCGCGGGTCGAATCGGCCGCCCGTGCACGCTTCCACGCCGCGCACTGTCGCGATCTCGAGAGCTACGTCAGATACCTCGCGATCGGCCCCGCACACGAGGAATGGCGGGCCTTGCTCGACCGCCTGACTGTCAAGGAGTCCTACCTCTTTCGTGCCTCTCGTCAGTTCGCTGTTCTCGAGGGGGTTGTTCTCCCCGAGCTGCTGGCCCGTCGGCCGCCCGGAGCCGAGCTGCGGGTCTGGTCGGCCGGATGTGCGCGAGGGGAGGAGGCCGCCACCCTCGCGGTGGTGCTGAGTGAGTCCCGCCGTCTCGTCGGGCGCGGCTGGCGCATTCTCGCCACCGATGTTGACGAGCAGGCGCTTGACGAGGCGCGAACCGGCCTGTTTGGTGCTCGAGCAGTGGCCAGGGTTCCTCCAGAGATGCTCGCTCGGCACTTCGAGCGTCGGGGCGACCGGTGGCGGCTCGACGGCCGGCTGCTGGAGCGAATCGACTTCCGGCCGCTGAACTTGGTTCGGGAGCCGCTGGAGCTGCCCTGGGTGCCGTGGGACGTCGTGTTTCTCCGCAACGTTCTCATCTACTTTAGCGAAGAGTCCCAGGAACGTGTGGTCCGCGCCGTAGCCGCAGCGCTGGCGCCGGACGGCTGGCTGTTCCTCGGGCCGAGCGAATCGCTGCTCCGGCTCGACACCGGCCTTGAAGCGGTCGATCTTGACGGGTGCTTTGCCTACAGGACCAGGAACCCGGACGCCAGGAGGGAGCATCGCGCGCTCGTTCCGACTCCTGCTCCGGCGCCGCCGGCAGCTGGCGGCCCACAGCGACCGCCGCGCCGCCGCAGACCGCCCGACGTCGAGGAGCCTGCCCCGGCACCTCGACCGGCCATCGTGGAAGCGCTCGCCGAGGGCAGCGTGGAGGCGGCCCTCGCTCTCGCGACGGCCGCGGTTGTGCAAATGCCCGACGATGCGGTGCTGCGCGCGCTGCACGGGGTGTGCCTGGACCGGGGCGGAGATGTGGAGGGTGCGATCCAGGCCTACCGGGCGGCGCTCTACCTGGAACCGGGGCTGTTCCAGTTCCGGGCGCTCCTTGCCGGTTGCTTCGAGCGTCTCGGGTGGCCGCAGCGCGCCCGGCGGGAGCACCGTGAGGTGTTGACGGCGCTGCGCTCGTCCTCGGTGCGCGAGGTGCCGGAGTCCGCACGACTTGGCCTGCCGTCCCCGGAGATGGCGGCGCAGCAGGCCCGGACCGCCCTCGACGGCGGTGGTCAGTAGAGCGCTCGCACCGTTCACCCGCGGGGCGCACAGTGGTGAAGAGCGTGGGATGAACGATTGCAGGGCCGGAGATTGTTTCCGCCCGTGGCTCGAGTCGAGTGTCAGGTGACCTGCCGGGCAAACAGGCGCGAGGCGCTCGAAGCGAGACGCAAGACGTCAGTCGCGCATGAACGATGCCGTAGAATGCCGGCGTCCCGTCGCTCGGCACCGCGAACACCGGCGTCGGTCCCTTCCAGCGGGGAGGCGATGCAGACGGCAAGGGGAGGAGATCATGGCCAGGATTGCGCTCATCTCGGTCTCGGACAAACGTGGGCTGGACCGCCTCGGCCCGGTCCTGGTCGCGTCCGGCTGGACACTGCTGTCGACCGGGGGCACCGCCCGCGCGCTGCGCGAGCTCGGCTGTCCGGTGGTCGAGGTGAGCGAGCACACCGGGTCGCCCGAGATCCTCGACGGTCGAGTGAAGACACTGCACCCGAAGGTCTTCGCCGGCATCCTCGCGGCTCCCACCGCGGACCACCGAGCCCAGCTCGTCACGGCCGGCGTGCCCGAGATCGATCTTGTCGTCGTCAATCTCTACCCGTTCCGGCAGAGCGTTGCCCGATCCGATGCCACGCTCGAGGAGTGCGTCGAGCAGATCGACATCGGAGGCCCCAGCCTGCTGCGCGCTGCGGCCAAGAACAACGCGCGGGTCACCGTCGTGGTGGACCCCGACGACTACGAGACGGTGCTCGGCGAGCTAGCGGCCGGAGCGGTCAGCACAGGCACGCGCCAGGCCCTGGCCGTCAAGGCCTATCGCCACACTGCGGGCTACGACGCCGCGATCGCCGCCCACCTTCCGGCCCTGATGGGCGCCGCCCGGCCTTCACCGGCGGCTCGTGCTGCGGAAACCCTGCTGACGGGGCAGGAGGTTTCCCTGCGCTACGGCGAGAACCCTCATCAATGGGGCATGCTAGTCGCGAGTCACCCGAAGCGTGGGCTGGCTGGAGCCCGCCAACTCCAGGGCAAGGAGCTGTCGTACAACAACCTCGGCGACGCGAGCGGGGCATGGCGTCTGGTGTGGGACCTTCCGGGAGCGGGCGTCGCCGTGATCAAGCACGCCAACCCGTGCGGCGTCGGGCTCGACGAGGCGATGGTCGACGCGTTCCTCAAGGCTCGGGCCACCGACCCCGTGTCGGCGTTCGGTGGCGTGATCGCGGCTAACCGTCCTGTCGATCGAGGGTTTGCCGAGGCGGTTTCCGAGCAGTTCGCTGAGGTTGTGGTCGCGCCCGGCTATGACGAGGGTGCGGTCGGGATCTTTGCGCGCAAGAAGAACCTGCGGGTGCTCGAGGCCCCCGGAGAGAGCGGCGACGAGGTCACGCTGCGCAGCATCGACGGCGGCTTTCTGGTGCAGGCCACCGATGCCGGGTGGGACCGGGAGGCCCGGGAGCTGGCAACGGCGCGCGCGCCCCTGCCCGACGAGGCTGCCGCTCTCGAGCTCGCCTGGCGGGTCGTGAAGCACGTCGGCTCCAACGCGATCGTGGTCGGCCGGGCGGACCGCATTCTGGGTATCGGAGCCGGTCAGATGAGCCGAGTCGATGCCGCCCGGATCGCGGTCGCGAAGGGGACGGAGCTCGGCCACGACCTGTCCGGTTCGGTGGCCGCATCGGACGCCTTTTTCCCCTTCCCCGACGGTGTCGAGGCGCTCGCCGACGCCGGCGTGCGAGCCGTCATCCAGCCCGGTGGATCAATCCGTGACGCCGAGGTGATCGCTACCTGCGACAGGCTAGGCCTCGCAATGGTCTTCACCCGGCAGCGCCACTTTCGGCACTAGCGATTGCGGTCCGGGTTGCCGTGCTAGCATGGAACCAAGCGAGCTGCCGCCGGTCCCACCCCATGTCAACCGATGTCGCCGCGAGGTGAGCGATGCCTGACACAGCGCCGAACCCGACCGTCGTCCTGCGTTACCGCAGTGGCAAGACTGTCCGCGGGACCTTGTTTGAGGGGTTTTCACCCCAGGTCGACGCGATCGAGCTCGAGACCCAGGAGGGTACGGTGATCGTCACCGACCTGTGGGATCTGAAGGCGGTCTTCTTCCTCAAGGAGCCCCGTGTGCGTCAGGCGGAGATGGAGCTCGGGCGGGCCCTGTCCGTCCCTCCGGAGAGCGCGCTCGCTCGGGTCGAGTTCAGCGACGGAGAGACCATCCGCGGGCGGGTCCAGCACTACTCCGTGGCGGACCGCGGGTTCTTCCTTTACCCGACCGCGGTGGAGAGCAACAATGAGCGGATTTTCGTGGTGGCCTCTGCGGTCGCTACGGTCGACATCGAGAGCTGACGCCTTCTCTCTGGTCCTCGTGCTGCTGTGCTCGGCCGGTGCGGCCGGCGCCGCGGACCAGGGACCGCTCCAGGCGCTCGAACGGCTCAGTCGGACGCTTCGCGGCCAGGAGGCGTGGCACGCCACCTACGACCAGGAGTACGTGCCGGCAGGAATGACGCTGGGCGACACCGCCCAGGGTGAGGTGTGGATCGCCTGGCCCGACCGGGCGCGTTTCACCACCGGCCGGCCCGCGGTGCGGGAGATGGCACTTGACGGGCGGTCCGTCCGCCTCGTCGACCTCGAGCTCGACACCTGTGACGACCATCGAGTCAGCGACGATGAGTGGGCCCGCATCCCGCTTGCGGCGGTCCTCGACCCTCGTGGAACGGTCGACCGCTTCACGCTGGTCGAGGTTGAAGGCGGCGTGGTGCTGGTGCCTCGGACACCGGGAGGGGTTGCGAAGGTCGAGCTCATCGTCGGAGCCGGCGGCATGCCGGCGCGGGTTGTAGTCATCGATGTCCAGGGAGCCCGGAACCGGCTCGACTTCCACGACTGGCGGCCGTCCGATGGCCCTCCCGGGGGCTGCTGGCTGCCCGAGCCACCGGCCGGGGTCAACTGCAGCAGCGATGACCCGGACACAGTGCCGTGAGCGCGGGCGGTTCCGCGCGGGGCTCGGCGAGCCATGACGTGGGAGGCAAAACCCGTTAGACTGCGCCGATGAAGGCATCGGTGGTAACGCTGCGCCAGGCGCGCGAGGTGCGTGACCTGTTCCGACCCATCGCCGGACGCCTCGCCGACGTGGAGCGTTTCCTCGAGCGCGAGATGGAAGCGGCGATGCCGATGGTCCGTGAGACCGCGGGTTGGGTTCTCGGGAGCGGGGGCAAGCGTCTGCGCCCGGCGCTGGTGCTGCTGATCAGCCGCATGCTCGGCTACGTTGGAGAGCGCGACGTGCGTTACGGTGCGGTGGTCGAGCTGATCCACACCGCCACACTGATCCACGACGACATCATCGACGGCTCGGACCTTCGCCGAGGCCGTGCCACGGCCAACCGCCGTTGGGGGGATCAGGCGGCGGTTCTGGTCGGCGACTGGCTCTACACCCGCACAATGGACCTGTGTCTCGAGCTCGGCGACGTCGAGGTGATGCGGCGGCTCACGTGGGCCACCCTCCAGATGACCGAGGGCGAAATCCTCGCCGACCGGGTCCGGGGTCGCCTCGACATCGATGAGGTCACCTACATGGACATCACGCGGCGCAAGACGGCGGAGCTCTTCGCCGCCGCCTGCGCAGTGCCGGCGTTGTTCCAGGCCTCGACCCATCACATGGTGGACCGCCTGCTGGAGTTCGGGCGCGGCGTCGGCATCTGCTTCCAGCTGGTCGACGACCTACTCGACTACAGCGCGTCGCGTCACGAGATGGGCAAGCCGGTGATGGCCGATCTGCGCGAGGGCCGCGTCACGCTTCCCATGATCCTCCTCCTGCCGCGCCTCGACGCCCGCCATCGTGTCATCGCTGAACGCGCTGCGACGTGCGGCGAGATGTCGGCCGAGGACGAGGCGGACCTGGTCGAGGTGGTGAGAACATCCGGGGTCCTCGAGACGGTTCGGGAGCGCGCCAAAGGCTTCGCCGAACGCGCCGGCGAAGCCGCAGCGGCGCTGCCGGCAGGGACCGAACGCGAGGCTCTGATCCGGGCGGCGAAGCTGCTGCTCGACCGTCGGGCCTGACTTGGGCGATGGGCCGGACGTGGACGCCATTTGCGGCTATCCTCTCGCACTTCCGTCGGGCGGTCTGGAGCTGGCACGCCCGAGTCGCGGCGGCGGCAGCCGCTGCGCTGCTGCTCTTTCTTCTCCTGAACGGTTTCTACCGACGCGAGC
Organism: uncultured Acidobacteriota bacterium; assembly: GCA_963814875.1. Classification (GTDB taxonomy): domain Bacteria; phylum Acidobacteriota; class Thermoanaerobaculia; order Thermoanaerobaculales; family Sulfomarinibacteraceae; genus CAVSIS01. Next base: position 72,891 of record CAWFFJ010000019.1, on the reverse strand, counting down.
TGCACCACTTCACCGGCGATGCGCGCTGGATGTGGACGACCGATGATCTCCACGACCCGGTGCCGACCGCGGGCTTGTTCTTCCGTCGGCTCAAACTCGCAAGACTCCCACTGAGTGCGGTTGCGAAGGTCTGCGGCGATCGCCAGTACGTGCTCTGGATCAACGGCCAGCCGGCGGTCGCCGGCCACAACCGTCCCGAGTTCCGGCTCGACGTCGTCGACGTCACCGATCTGCTGGTTGCGGGCGACAACCTGATCGCGATCGAGGCCCGCAGCCCTACGTCGGTCGGTGGGGTCCTGTTCGCCCTCGACCTGCGCGCCAGTGCGGAGGGCCGCCGCGCCGGCGATCCCAACGGGCGCAGCTGCTTGGTGTCGGGCCCTCGCTGGCGTGTGCTGACGACCTGGGGCGAGGGTCCTTCGGTGTACCCGAAGGATGGTTGGAGCGAGCCGTGGATATGGGGGCAGCCGCCGGATCACCCGTGGACCTACCCTCGGCCGGTCGTCCACCCGAGTCCGGTGGTCCACTCCGTCTTCAGCGATCCAATCCGAATACCGTCAGGTTGCTTCGAAGCGGTCGGTGAGGGATTGTGGGCCTGTACCCTCGAGCGGCGCTTGCAGGGCTACCTGTGGATCGACCTGACCGCCGGACCCACACCGCAGAGGATCGGGCTCGGCGATGGAACCGCGACGGTGGGCGCCGGCATTCAGGATGTTCCAGTGGTCACCCTCGACGGCCAGACCATGTGGCTCTACCCGGGGGCGGTCGAGGGTGCCGTGCTGGAGGCATCCGGAGAAGCGGCTCCGGCCGGCGTCGAGCTGGTCGAGGGCCAACCCTAGCAGCGCGCACTGCAGAGCCCCATCGAGGCGGTCACGAGGGCGGCGGCGGATGAGGGGACTCTGCAGTGTGCGCTGCTTATGATGAGCTTCGCTCATCTGGTCATGAGGCTCGCAAACACGGGAATCGCGTGCGCGCGGGGAGCGGTCGGTGCGATCAAGGCCGCACCGCACTCCATTGTTCTTTGGGGGGTGAAACTCAGGGTAGAGGGTAGCCGCAGGAGTGGGGAGAGCAAGAACTCGGAACTCAGCCGAGAGTGGCCAGCAGGCGGCCGAGAGACTGTCGCGCCCGTTGCACGTGCGGGTTTTCCCCATCATAGCCGCCCAGAGTGATCACCTTGCGGTAGCACGTCAAGGCGGACTCCTCGTCGTGATGACAGTGCTCGCGCAGCCAGCCCTTCATGAGCCAGGCCTCCGTGTGACCCGGAACGAGCTCCAGAATCCGGTCGAAGAAGATCTCGGCTGCGGGCCAGCGCTCCTCCGAGATTGCCCGAGCGGCGTGTCTCCGGTAGACGCGAATTGCATCCTCCGAGCGATTGCCCGGGGCGGAGGGACGCGTCTTCAGAAACGACAGCTTCTTCATACCTCGGGAAGAAAGATGCATGATTCGAAGAGCAATGTCAAGCGCTTTTCGCAGGCTTTCGAGGTGAATTTTGGAGCCGAAACTCGAGGCGTTCTGTATCGGCCTCGACAATCTTCCCGCGGCCGGATGGGCCACCTCCTGTCGTGTGACCTCGCGCACGAATTTTGACGGAAGATCGAGCCCTTCGTGACCCGGGTCACGACGGATTCCCAGCGCGAACGACGTCACAAACTCCGGTTGGAGCAGAGGCCGAGCATCGACTCACAGTGAGCTTCCGGCTCGACGCTCTCCATGACGACTCGACAATGCGACCTGCGCACCGAGCGGCGGAGAATCGGCTTGACATCTTCCACGTTCAATCAGAAGCAGAACCTTGAACCCACTCCTCGCGGTCTGTTCATCGGCATTTGCGCGATACTGAAGCGCAGGCGACCCGTCTCGCGGCGGCCGAGAGCGCATGCTTCAACCTACGGAGAGATCGACCTCCTTCCGGGCGACGAGACGCCCGATTTGCTTGTGTTGTCGAGCTGTGACCAGAGTCGCGCTCCTCGCTGTCGCCGCATCGGCAGCTCGAGTGCACTCCGAGACTCGCCGTCCATCTGCCGGCTTCGGGATCCCCTGGGCGCCGGCGCCCGGCTATCATGGAGCCATGACCGGTCACGGCGAGATGCGGCCCTTCGTCCACCTCCACCTCCACACCCACTACTCGCTGCTCGACGCCTCTATCGGCATCCCCGAGCTGACGCGACAGGTGGCCGCAATGGGGATGTCGGCGGTTGCGGTGACCGACCACGGCAACCTCTTCGGGGCGTTTCAGTTCCACCGTGCGGCGCTGAAGGAGGGCATCCGGCCGGTCATCGGGTGCGAGGTCTACGTGGCGCCGGGCGACCACCGCGACCGATCTCCGACGCCGGGGCGACGCAAGCCGTACTCCCATCTCGTGCTGTTGGCGGAGAACAACACCGGCTACCGCAACCTGGTTCGTCTGGTGAGCGACGCCTACCTCGAGGGCTTCTACCACAAGCCGAGGATCTCGAAGGCCCTCCTGGCCGAGCACCATGAGGGGCTCATCGGCCTGTCGGCGTGCCTGTCGGGCGAGGTCGCCTCGCATCTGCTGGAACGCGACCCGGACGGTGCGCGCCGCAGCGCCGAGGAGCTGCGAGAGATCCTCGGCCGGGACAGCTTCTTTCTCGAGATCCAGGACCACGACACTGCCGACGAGGCCTTCGTGCGCGAGGGAGTGGTCGAGGTCGCCCGCCAGACCGCGATTCCCCTGGTGGCCACCAACGACTGTCATTTTCACCGGCGTGAGGACACCTTTGCCCACCGGGTGCTGCTCGGCATCGGCCTCAACCGGACGCTCGAGGACCTGCAGCGGTCGTACGGCTACAACGCCGAGTTCTACGTCAAGTCGCCGGAGGAGATGTACGCGCTGTTCGCGGACTACCCCGGCGCCTGCGAGCGGACCGCCGAGATCGCCGCCAGGTGTCACGTGCTGTTCGACACCTCGACGCTGCACCTTCCGCAGTACCCGGTGTCCGGCGGTCACACCCTCGGCTCGTTCCTGTCGGAGGTCGCGGCGGCCGGGCTCGAGCGGCACCTGGCCACTGGACGGCCGCGCCGCCACCCGCCGGACGACTACCGTGCTCGTCTCGTACAGGAGCTGGAGATCATCGAGCACATGGGTTTTCCGGGCTACTTTCTGGTGGTCTGGGACTTCATCCGCTACGCCCGCGAGCAGGGCATCCCGGTCGGGCCGGGGCGCGGCTCGGCTGCGGGTTCGGTCGCGTCGTGGGCGCTCGGCATCACAGACATCGACCCGCTCGAGTACGACCTACTTTTCGAGCGCTTCCTCAACCCCGAGCGGATCTCGATGCCCGACATCGACATCGACTTCTGCCAGCGGCGTCGCGACGAGGTGATCGCCTACGTCCGGCGACTCTACGGCAACGACTCGGTGTGCCAGATCGCGACCTTCAACATCCTCAAGGCCCGCTCGGCGGTGCGAGACGTGGGTCGGGTAATGGGGATGTCGTTCGCGGATGTCGACCGCATCGCGAAGCTGCTCCCGGACGACCTCAACGTCACCGTCGAGCAGGCGCTCAGGGACTCCGCCCAGCTCAGGGAGCTGCGTGACGGTGACGACGACGTCGCGCAGCTGGTCGATACGGCGGCGCGGCTGGAGGGCCTCGCGCGGCACTGCGGCGTCCATGCGGCCGGGGTCGTGATCGCTCCCGAGCCGCTGGTCAACCTCGTGCCGCTCACGCGAACCTCGCATGGTGAGGTCGCAACCCAGTTCGACAAGGACGATGTCGAGATGCTCGGCCTCCTCAAGATGGATTTCCTCGGCCTGCGGACGTTGACGGTGATCGCCGATGCCGTGGCCTCGATCCGTGCTCTCGAGGATCCCGAGTTCGATCTGGCCGAGGTGCCCCTCGACGACAGCGCGGTCTACGATCTGTTCTCGGCCGGGGCGACCGACGGCGTGTTCCAGTTCGAGTCGTCGGGGATGAAGGACGTCCTGCGCAAAGTGCAGCCGCGGGCCTTTCCGGAGCTGGCCGCCCTCAACGCGCTCTACCGGCCGGGGCCGATGCAGTTCATCGACGACTACTCCGAGCGCAAGCACGGGCGCAAGCCGATCACCTACATCCTGCCCGATGTCGAGGAGATCCTCGCCGAGACCTACGGGATCATCGTGTACCAGGAGCAGGTGATGCGGATCGCGGTGAGGGTCGCCGGCTTTTCGATGGCCAAGGCCGACACCCTGCGCAAGGCGATGGGCAAGAAGAAGCAGGAGATCATCGACCGGGAAGGTGAGAACTTCATCAAGGGAGCGATCGCCAAGGGATTCCCCGAGCACAAGGTGCAGCGGCTGTGGGACCAGATCGTGCCCTTCGCAAAGTACGGCTTCAATAAGTCGCACTCGGTTGCCTACGCTCACGTCGCCTACCTGACCGCCTACCTCAAGGCGCACTTTCAGGCGCACTTCATGGCGTCGATGCTGACCTCCGAGACCTCGAACACCGACAAGCTGGTCCAGTACCTGGGCCAGTGCCGGCAGATGGGTCTGCCGGTCCTGCCCCCCGACGTCAATACCTCTCAGGTGGCGTTCGCAGTCGAGGGGGGCGGAATCCGGTACGGCCTCGCCGCTATCAAGGGAGTCGGGATGGCGGCAGTGGAGCCGCTGGTGGAGGCGCGCGAGCGGGAGGGCGCCTTCGAATCGCTGACTCACTGTCTGCGCTCGCTGCCAGCTCGCGCCGTGAATCAGAAGGTGCTCGAGTGTCTGGTGAAGGCCGGTAGCTTCGACGCCTTCGGGGTGGCGCGCAAGGCGCTCCTGGAGAACCTCGACCGTTTCGTCGACCTGACGGCGCGCGAGCGCGAGCAGCGCGAGCTCGGCCAGGGGTTCCTTTTCGATGACCTGCCGTCGGAGGACCTTGAAGGGGAGCTGCGCGGCGCAGCGGAGGCCGAGCCGGCCGACCGTCTGCGATGGGAGCGAGAGGTTCTCGGCTTCTACCTCAGCGGCCACCCGCTCGACCGTGTCGGCGCCCAGCTCGAACGGCTCACGGACTGCAGTGTGGCTGACCTTCCGAAGCGCTTCGCCGTCGGTGCAGAGCGCGCGACCGTGGGTGGGCTGGTGACCTCCTTGAAGACGATGTCGATTAAGCGGGACGGCCGAAACCAGGGCCGACAGATGGCGACCTTCCAGCTCGAGGACGGGACCGGCACCGTCCGCGTGGTCGTGTTTCCGGACCTCTTCGAGCGCACCGGTACGCTGCTCGCAGACGACACGGCTGTCGTCGTGGAGGCGACCTTGAAGGGCGACGGTGATCACGTCGAGCTGTCCGCCGAGGAGCTCACCGCCCTCGCTGCCTTCGAGACCCGTCGGGCGACCGCGGTGCGGATCGGCCTCGACCTCGATGACACCGACGAGGAGACGCTCGAGAACCTGCGCGAGCTGCTGCTCGACAACCCAGGCGAGCTTCCGGTGCGTTTCGAGCTTGTCCGACGCGGACAGTTCCGCGCCCGCCTCGTCCCGCCGCCCGCGCTGTCAGTGGACCCGAGTCCGGCGCTGCGGGCTGCTGTCGCGGAGCTCCTGCCCCGCGCGTCCTTCGAGCTCGAGCTGGGGGCCGCGAATGGACGCGCGGCGTCCGCCTCCACGTCCTCTGCCGTCGCCGACCAGGGCTCGGGCTGGGTCAACTAGCAACGCGTGCCGAAGAGCCGTTTTGAAGGAGTGCCCGTCGGGAGAGGGAGCGTGAGGCTCCGCGGCACGCGCTGCTTTGGATTCGCCGCGCGAAACCTGCCGGCCGATGTGCCATCAGACATGGATCGACGTCGATTTCAGGGGCACACACCGTGCGGGTTCCTGCGAGCTCCGCGCAGCGGGTGGTGTGTGGCGGGCGATGCCCGGGACTCGGTTCAGTAGCTCAGGTGTCGCCGTGTATGATGGCGCCGTGAAGGTCTACACACGCACCGGTGACGACGGCGACACCTCGCTGTTCGGCGGCGCTCGGGTCGCCAAGGACGACCTCCGGGTGGAGGCCTACGGCACCGTCGACGAGCTGTGCTCGGCGATCGGCCTGCTCCGCACCGAGCCGCTGCCGGAGGGCGTCGGTCAGCGCCTCGGCGACCTCCAGTCGAGCCTCTTTGCGGTCGGCGGCGCGCTGGCGGACCCCGACGGCCGCTATCCCTACGACCCGTCGAGTTGGGAGTCGGCTCCTCTCGAGGAATGGATCGACGAGATGGACGCCGAGCTTCCCGAGCTGCGTGCGTTCGTGCTGCCGGGGGGAAGCCGGGCCGCGAGTCTCGCCCACGTCGCGAGAACGGTGTGCCGGAGGGCGGAGCGGCGAGTTCGGTCGGTCATCACGACCGGCGGCAGCCTGCCCGACGGCATCCTGCCGTTCCTCAACCGGCTCTCCGATGCCCTCTTTGTCCTCGCCCGATTCCTCAACGCGAGGCTCGGCATCGCCGACCTCGAGTGGCGTCCCCGCCGCGAGCCGCGCAGCGCATCCGGGAGCGGTTCGGAGGGCTGATACAATCGGTCGCTCGGAACTCGGCCATCGTGCGCGCCCCGGAAGGTCCGGCGGAGCGCTCTGGAGCAGTATCGGTTCCATGACACGAGACATCTCCTTGCCCGAGACGTGGGGCGCCCCCGAGGCCGGTTGTAGCGACGCGGTCCCGGACAGGTTGCGTCCACCCGGTGAGCGGTGCGTCGCCTGAGCCTCAACGAGGCGCACGTCGAGCGGCTCTTCGGGACCCGCGACGAGCATCTCCAGTACCTGGAGGAAAGGCTCAGCGTTCGTGTCGCCGCCCGCGGTGGCGAGGTCACGATCGAGGGAGACGACGAGCAGACGGCGATCGCCGCACGCCTTCTCGAGGCGTTCGACGGCCTGCTCGATGCCGGCCACGAGGTCGGTCGCGAGGAGTTCCGCACCGGTGTCCGGGTGCTCGAGGAGGACGCCAGCATCGAGCTGGCCGACTTCTTCCTCGACGCCTCCATTCCGGAGACGCTGAAGCGGCTGGTCGTCCCCCGCAACCTCACCCAGAGGCGATTCATTCACGCGGTGCAGCGCGACGACTATGTTTTCGCCACCGGCCCTGCCGGAACCGGGAAGACCTACTTGGCGGTGGCGCTCGCGGCTGCGGCGCTGACGGACAAGGTGGTCCGCCGGATCGTGCTCGTGCGGCCGGCGGTCGAGGCCGGTGAACGCCTCGGTTTCCTTCCCGGCGACCTGGTCGAGAAGATCAACCCCTACCTGCGGCCGATTTATGACGCGCTGTACGACATCCTCGGCTACGACCGGGTCGCTCGCCTCCTCGAGCGCCAGGTAATTGAGATCGCGCCGCTGGCCTTCATGCGCGGACGGACCCTCAATGACGCCTTCATCATTCTCGACGAGGCCCAGAACACGACCCACGAGCAGATGAAGATGTTCCTCACGCGCATGGGCTTCCACTCGAAGACCGTGATCACGGGCGACGTGACCCAGATTGACCTCCCCGGGGGCCGTCGTTCCGGTCTGGTCGAGGCGCTCGAGATCCTGACCGGCGCCGATGGGTTCAGCTTCATCCAGTTCACGCATCGCGACGTGGTCCGCCACCGGTTGGTGCAGCTCGTGGTCGATCGCTACGACCGCTGGGAGGCTCGGCAGAACCACCCCGCCGGAGATCGTGATGCCCAGGGGTAAGCTCGAGAGCCGCTCCGGGTCGACCAGTCGCATTCAGCGCGGACTCGAGCATCGCGCAGGCTGGTGGGACCGCGTTCTCGACCTTCCGGTGCTGTGGGGCGCCGTGGCAGTGCTGGCCTGTACCTGGTTGCTGCTGCCGCGGGTCGATCGCCAGGTGCCGACCTGGGCGCCGGGCGACGTGGCCGCCTTCGACGTCGTCGTCTCCCGCGACCTGAGCCTGCCCGACGAGACCGCCACCGAGGCGCTGCGCGAAGAGGCGCGGTCCCAGGTCCTGCCGGTTTACGACCTCGAACCCAGGGTCCAGCTCGAGCTGGCTGACGGCATCGGAACGCTGTTCGCAGCCTGCCGGTCGCAGCTTGCGGAGAACGACGCGCTGGATCCCGAGGCGCTCGTGGCCAGCACCGTGCTGCGGGTCCAGCCGACCATGGTGCGGGTGCTCTCCCAGTCCGAGTGCGGTGGAGATGTCGAGCGGGCGCTGCAGGACATGGTCGCGCGACTCTATCGCCAGCGCATCGTCGACGACCGTCGCGGGCTCGAGCAGCGCGGGGAACGCGGGGTGACCCTGCGCGACCTCGCGACCGGCAGCGAGCATGTGGTTTCGCTCGGCGAGCTTGGTGATGTCCTCGACCTGCGAAGCGGCATCGAGACGACGGCACGCACCTGGCTGCTCGAATACGACGTCATCCGTCGCGGGTGGATTAAGCCGATCGTCGACTTTCTCGACGCCAACCTGAGCCCGAACCTGGTCTTCAACCGTGCCGAGACCGCACAGCGTGTGCGCCTTGCGGCGGCCCAGGTGAGCGAACGGTCACAGGTCTTCCGGCGCGGTCAGATTCTCGTCCGCCGAGGCGACACGGTAACCCCCTCAGTCGCCCGGACCTTGGGCATGATGAGCGCACAGCGCCACGAGCTGGCGACCTTCACGAGCGCCGTCGGCGCCGGCCTGGTCGTGCTCCTCATGGTGATCGCGTGGTGGCGGCTGCTGCCTCACTTCGGCTCGTCGGCCGAGATCGCCGATCGGCTCTCGATGATCTTCCTGTTGATGATTGCGTGTGCTGCGATCGACCGACTGGGCCTTTACGTGGCCTCCGCCGTCGCCCTCAACAGCCAGTCACAGGCCCTGTCGCTCGTTCAGACCTACCTCTGGGGTCTGCCCTGGGCGACCGGGTCCGTGGTGGTCGCGCTGCTGTTGGGCCTGCAGCCGGCGGTGCTGTTCGCCGTGTGGGGATCGGTCGCTGCCGCCATTCTGCTCGGCGGTGACTTTTCCATGCTGGTTTTCGCCCTCGCCTCGGGGCTGGTCGGTGCGCTCGCGGTCCAGCGCTATCGGGAGCGGTCGCTGTTCACCCGCATCGGCGCGGTGGTCGGGGCCACCAATGTGATGGTTCTGGCGATTCTCCTGCTCTACCAGGGCGCACCGCTCGAGCCGACCTCGGTGTCGCTGGCGGCGCTGTTCGCCTTCCTCGGCGGTCCGCTGGCGGTCGGCTCCGCCGGGTTCCTGCTTCCCGCCCTCGAAAAGGCCTTCGGCATCACCACCGATCAGCGCCTGCTCGAGCTCTCGAACCAGAACCTCCCGCTGCTCAAACGCCTCTCGCTCGAGGCACCGGGGACCTACCAGCACTCGCTCACAGTCGGGAACCTCGCTGAGGCGGGGGCCGAGGCGGTCGGCGCGAACGCCCTCCTGCTGCGCGTCTGCTCCTACTACCACGACGTTGGCAAGCTGGTGAAGCCGGAGTACTTCGTCGAGAACCAACGCGGTCCCAATCCGCACGACAATCTCTCGCCCTCGATGTCGGCTCTGGTGATCATGAGCCACGTCAAGGAGGGGCTCGAGATCGCCGGACGCCACAAGCTTCCGCTCCCGATCCGGCAGGCGATCGCGACCCACCACGGCACCAAGCTCATCCGCTTCTTCTACTCGAGGGCACGGGACCGCATCACTCGCGACACGGGCGAGGTGCGGGAGAGCGACTACCGCTATCCGGGGCCGAAGCCGCACACCAAGGAGCTCGGGGTGCTGCTGCTGGCGGACGCCGTCGAGGCGGCCGCTCGCACCATCGACAACCCGGCGCCGGCGAAGATCCAGAACATGATCGACCGCATCTTCACCGATGCGCTGGAGGATGGTCAGCTGGACGAAACCGAGCTGACCTTCTCGGAGCTCGACAAGATTGCCAATGCTTTCCTGTGGGTGCTGACCAACATGTACCATCACCGGGTGGACTACCCCGGCTTTGACTTCAATCGGAGGCACGCCCGTGACTCGGGTCCAGTTCGTCTGGGAGCGAAGGCCGTCACAACCGGCGGCTGATGCCCTGCGCCGCATCATCGGTGCGGCTCTGGCCCGGATGGGCGAGAGGCGGGCCGAGGTCCACGTCGTCGTTTCCGACGACAAGCGGATCCGAGGGCTCAACAGCACGTGGCGAGCGATCGACGCGCCGACCGACGTACTGTCGTTTCCGGACGGTGACGAGCTTCCGGACGGCTGGCGGCTGCTCGGGGAGATCGTGATCTCGCTTGACGCGGCGCGCCGCCAGGCTGCGGAGCTCGGCCACTCCGAGCTGCGCGAGCTCCAGGAGCTGACCCTGCACGGCGTCCTCCACCTGCTGGGGTACGATCATCAGGCGGACGACGGCAACATGGACAGCCTCGAGCTGGAGCTTCGGGAGGAGCTGGTGGATGGAAGCTGACCTCGCGGAATGGCTCGGCCATCCCGTGACCCTGATCCTGCTGAGCCTGGCCGTCGTCCTCCTGTTCCTTACTCTGGAGTCGCTGCTGCGAAGCCTGGCCGAGCTCGGTAACGTCCGCTTCCAGGGGATTCTCGACGACCACGAGAAGCTGCTGCCGCTCGAGGGTGGTTCAGCGTTCCACATCTCACGGCTGCTCGACGTGCTGCGCTGGTTGCAGGTGCTGACAGCCGGGATCCTGTGGCTGATCCTGCTACGAATGCCCGGGTTGCCCGGGCTGTGGACGCTGGTTCTGGCCGTCACGGTGCCGCTGATCATCGTGGTGATTGCGCGGCTGCTCACTGTGGGTGCCGGCGAGGAAACGCTGGTGGTGCTGCTGCGCTTCGTCCGGCCGCTGGTGTGGCCGATGCTGCGATTGATGTCGCACGTCCATCATGCCCCTGCGCCGGCCCCCGCGGCCGACGACGACGAGGAGGAGGCCAGCGAACGAGAGATCCAGGCATTCCTCGACGTCGCGCAGGCGGCCGGGATCTTCGAGCTCGAGGAAGGACACATTGTCGAGTCACTGGTCGACTTCTTCGACACCACCGTGCGCGAGGTGATGACGCCCCGCACCGACATGGTGGCCGCCGCCGAGACCGCCACCTTCGCTGAGCTCGTCGAGCTGTTCGCGACCACCCACAAGGCCCGGATCCCGGTCTATCGCGACACCGTCGACAACGTGCTTGGCGTGGTGCACGTCAAGAACGTCGTGGCCTACCTCGTGGCCGGTGGGCAGCCCACCGTCGCCGAACTCGTGATGCCGTGCCTCGTCGTTCCGGAGGGCAAGCGCCTCGGTGATCTGCTGCGAGACTTCCAGCACGGTCATCAGCAGCTGGCGATCGTGGTCGACGAGTACGGTGGGACCGCGGGACTGGTCACGCTCGAGGATGTTCTTGAGGAGATCGTCGGCGAGATTCAGGACGAGCACGACCCGAAGCAGGAACCCGAGTGGCAGCAGGTCAGCGACGGCGTCTACAGGCTGCAGGGCCGGTCCAACCTCGAGGTCCTCGAGGAGCTCTTCGGCATCGAGATCGACGAGGAGGACGTCGACACCGTTGGCGGGCTGGTGTTCTCACTCCACGGAACCGTGCCCGAGCCCGGGGACCACGTCGTGGACACCGATCACGGGCTCCACTTCACGGTCGAGGACGTCCAGGACCGCCGCATTGTGAGCGTGACCGCCCGGCGCCTGCAGCCGCCTCAACCGAAGCCGGCGGACGGGACGGCGTGACCGCAGGGACCGGGCCACCACGGATTCTGGGAGATCACCACGATGTCTGGTCATGACAACTCGCCGCGATCCGGGTATGCCGCTCTGGTGGGCCGGCCCAATGCAGGCAAGAGTACGCTGCTCAACGCCTTGGTCGGCGAGAAGGTCGCGATCGTCTCGGCGCGACCTCAAACCACCCGCAACCGCATCATCGGAATCGTCAACGATCCGCGCGGGCAGGCGGTCCTGTTCGACCTTCCGGGCGTGCACAAGCCGCTGCACCGGATGAACTCCGCGATGATGCAGGAGGTCCGCTCCGCGCTCGAGGAGGTCGACGTCGTCCTGCACTTGGTCGACACGTCGGCTCCGTGGGGTGGCGGAGAGGAGTACCTCTTCGACATGCTCGAACCGGTGAGCTCACCGGTGCTCGGAGTGCTGACCAAGACCGACTTGATCCGTCCCCGTGGTGCGCTTCTGCCGCTCATCCAGCGCTACGCCGAGCGCCGCCCCGGCTCGACGGTCGTGCCGATCTCGGCGCTCGTCGGCGACGGCCTGGAACCCCTCCGCGAGGAGCTGTTCGCCCATCTTCCGGAAGCTGAGCCGTTCTACCCGCCCGACATCGCGAGCACCCAGACCGAGCGCTTCTTCGTCGCCGAGGTGGTCCGCGAGAAGCTGCTCGAGCTGACCCGCAACGAGCTGCCCTACACCGCCGGGGTGGTCACCGAGAGCTTCATCGAGGACGAAGGTCTGCTTCGGGTCGATGCCGTGATCTACGTCGAACGGGACAGCCAGAAGGGGATCGTCATCGGCAAGGGCGGCAGGATGATCAAGCAGCTCGGGCAGCGGGCGAGGGAGGAGCTGGAGCGCATCCTCGGGACGCGGATGTACCTCGGCCTGCGTGTGAAAGCCCACCCCCGCTGGCGCGAGGACGCCGCTGTTCTGGCGGCAATGACCCCTGGCGAGGCCGTGTTGGACCATCTGACGGACCTCGAGTTCGGGTCGGATTCGTTCGAGGAGGACGAGACATGAGTCCGGTGTTCCCGATCAGGATTTTCACCGCGCCGGGGTGTCCGAGCTCGGATGCCCTGCGCGCCGACCTCGAGCGGCGCGGCGTGCGGTTCATCGAACGCGATGTCCGCAACGACCCCGAGGCCATGGAGGAGTTGCGCTCGCTGAGCTGGGAGCACCGCCTGCCGGTGATCGTCGACCACGAGAGGGTCACGGTCGGCTTCAACGGCCTCTCGTCGACCTTCGAGGAGCTCGGGATCGAGTAGGACCCCGAGGGGCTCGGACCCAGGGGCTGAGCTCGGTACGGAAATATAGAGAGCGTCTCATTTTAGCCAGGGCTGCTGCTTGTGAATTAATTGACAACCGGTGATCGGCCGGTAGAATGACCTCGCCCGTGGGGCAGGTCGGAGGGGGCCGCATGGATCAGTACATTCCGATCTTCATCTTCACGCTCGTCGTCGTCTCGTTCCCGATCATCGCCCTGTTGATCGCGAAGCTCATTCGAGCCGGGGCTCCCGATCCCGTCAAGGGCGAGCCCTACGAGTGCGGCGTGGTCCCCGACACGGTCGCCTTCGACACCCGCTTCTCCGCGCGCTACTATCTGATCGCCGTCCTCTTCGTTGTGTTCGACGTGGAGACGATCTTCCTCTTCCCGTGGGCCGTCATGTTCAACCGGCTCGCGCTGTTCGGCTTTGTCGAGATGCTGGTCTTCCTGGCCATTCTCCTGGTGGGATACGTGTACGCCTGGGGAAGGGGGGCGCTCGAGTGGGTCTGATCGAGAATCGCTTCGACAAGAACATCATCACCACCACCTACGACGCGGTGTTCAACTGGGCTCGGCGGAGCTCGCTGTGGCCGATGCAGTTCGGTCTCGCGTGCTGCGCAATCGAGATGATGGCGGTGCTCGACCCGCGCTACGACATGGCGCGCTTCGGCGCCGAGGTGTTCCGCGGCACACCGCGCCAGTCGGACCTGATGATCGTCGCCGGCACCGTGACCGAGAAGATGGCGCCGATCATCCGGCGGCTCTACCGGCAGATGCCGGAGCCCAAGTGGGTGCTCGCGATGGGCTCGTGCGCCACCTGCGGCGGGCCCTATCGGACCTACGCGGTGACCCAGGGCGTCGACCGCATCATCCCGGTGGACGTCTTCGTCCCGGGGTGTCCGCCGCGGCCCGAGGCCCTGCTCTACGGCCTCATGCAGCTGCAGCAGAAGATCGACCGCATGACCATCGCCCGCTCGCGGGCCTCGTGAGGGGGGCAGCATGACCGACGAGAAGTCGACCCCGCCCGTCGAGGGTGCGCCCGAGCCGGCCGAGGAGCCCCGCACCGACGGCGCAACCGGCGGCGCGCCGGTCGATCCCGAGGCGGAGAAGGCGGCGAAGATCGCGGCGGCGAAGGCCAAGGCCGCGGCGATGAAGGCGGCCAAGGAGGCCGGCGCCGGCGGCGAGGCGCCCGCCGAGCCGAAGCCGCCGTGGGAGGACAAGCCGGTTCCGCCGCCGCACGAGGACGCCTCCGGCGACGACGACGCGACCGCCCTGGCGGCTGCGATCGTGGGAGCGGTGCTCGCTGCCGACCGTTTCGCGGGGGACGTCACGCTGACCGTTCCTCGGGAGCGGGTGATCGAGGTCGCCACTTTCCTCAAGCGCGAGCGCGGCTACTCCTTCCTGGTCGACCTCACCGCCGTCGACTGGCCCGAGCGCGAGGCCGGCCGCTTCGACGTCGTCTACTGGCTGCATCGCTTCAGCGACTCGAAAAGGCTGCGGCTCGCGGCCGCGGTGCCGGAGGGCGAGCCGGTCGCCACCGTGTCCGGAGTCTGGAAGACTGCCAATTGGATGGAGCGCGAGGTCTGGGACATGTTCGGGATCGAGTTCGCCGGCCACCCCAACCTCGAGCGGATCCTCACCTGGGAAGGCTTCAACGGCCACCCGCTGCGCAAGGACTTTCCGGTCGAGGGGATCGACACCGGGGCCGCGATCTACCCCGACAGCTACCCGCCGGGCGGAGGCCCGGTGACGGCCGAGGAGGGGGGGCAGGAGGCATGACCACCGGACCGCTCTCCCCGCTTTACGACAGCGACGAGATGGAGCTCAGCTTCGGGCCCCAGCACCCGTCGACTCACGGTGTGCTGCGGGTAATGCTCAAGCTCGACGGCGAGAAGATCCTCGATGCCAAGCCGATCATCGGCTACCTCCACCGGGGGACCGAAAAGCTGTTCGAGACGATGACGTTCCCGCAGTGCCTTCCGCATACCGACCGGATGGACTACGTGGCTGCGGCGACCAACAACCAGGGCTTCTGCGTCACGATGGAGAAGCTGCTCGGAGTCACGATCCCGCCGCGCGCCGCCTACATCCGAATGATCCTCGCGGAGCTGCAGAGGATCGCGTCGCACCTCGTCTGGCTCGCCACCCACGCCATCGACCTCGGTGCGATCACGCCGTTCTTCTACACCTTCCGTGAGCGCGACGCGATCCTCGACCTGTTCGAGGAGTACTGCGGCGCCCGACTGACGCTCAACACGATGAAGATCGGCGGGTTGCCCTTCGAGCTGCCCGCCGGCTGGCTCGAAAAGTGCTCCGCTTACGTCGACGAGTTCCCGTCCCACATTGACGAGTACGAGGAACTCCTCACCAACAACCGGATCTGGCGCCAGCGGACCATCGGGATCGGCGTGGTTTCCCCCGAAGATGCCGTCGAGTGGGGCCTCACCGGCCCGCCGCTGCGCGGTTCGGGTATCAAGTGGGACATCCGCAAGGTCTTCCCCTACGACCGCTACGACGAGATTGACTTCGAGGTGCCGGTCGGCACCAACGGCGACACCTACGACCGCTACCTGGTGCGCATGGTCGAGATGCGGCAGTCCGTCCGGATCATCCGCCAGTGCCTGGACCGCCTGCCGGACGGTCCGATCATGGCCAGAGTGCCGAAGGTCCTGCGCGCGCAGGAGGGGATGGTCTACGCCTCGGTGGAGGCGCCGAAGGGCGAGCTGGGCTACTTCCTGGTGACCAGCGACAAGTCGACCCAGCCCTACCGCTGCCACGTCCGGCCGCCGTCATTCGTGAACCTGCAGATGCTCCCCGAGATGGTGCGCGGCCACCTCGTCGCGGACCTGGTGGCGGTGATCGGTACCCTCGACATCGTGCTCGGCGAGATCGACCGGTAGGTGGTGACGACATGAGCGAAGCCCTCCTCCTGTACCTGGTGATCCCGCTCGTCAAGATCGTGATCCTGCTGGCCGTGCTGCTGCTGCTGGTCGCTTACCTCACGTTCTTCGAGCGCAAGATCCTGGCCTACCTCCAGGTCCGCATCGGCCCCAATCGGGTCGGTCCGCGCGGCTGGCTGCAGCCGGTCGCCGACGGGCTCAAGCTGTTTGTCAAGGAGGACCTGATTCCGACCAGGGCGCAGCGCTTCGTGTTCGTGCTCGCCCCGTGTCTGATCATCGTCCCGGCCCTGGTCGTGTTCGCGGTGATCCCTTTCGGAGAGCCGTTCACGATCGCTGGCCGCACCATCACGCCCTACCTCGCGGACGTCAACATCGCGCTCCTGTTCGTGCTCGCAATCAGCTCGATCGGGGTCTACGGCATCATCCTCGGCGGTTGGTCGTCGAACAACAAGTTCTCGCTCATGGGCGGCCTGCGGTCGGCCGCGCAGATGATCTCCTACGAGGTGCCGATGGGCTTCGCCGTGATCGCGGTGGTGCTCATGTCCGGCTCGCTGTCGCTGGTCGGCATCGTCGAGGCCCAACGCGCGGCGCACGTGTGGTTCGTCCTGCCCGGCATCCTCGCGTTCGGTATCTACTTCCTGTGCGGGGTCGCCGAGACCAACCGCAACCCCTTCGACCTGCCCGAAGCGGAGTCGGAGCTGGTGGGCGGCTTCCACACCGAGTACTCGGGCATGAAGTTCGCGTTCTTCTTCCTCGCCGAGTACGCCAACATGCTGGTGGTCTCGAGCCTGGCCACGGTGATGTTCTTCGGCGGCTGGCTGCCGCCGCTGCCGAACCTGCTCGCCCCGCTGTGGGCCTCGCCGGCGCTGGTGTGGATCCCGGGCGTGGTGTGGTTTGCCGCCAAGGTGGCGGTGTTCATCGTGGTCTACATCTGGTTCCGGGGCACCTTCCCGCGCTACCGCTTCGACCAGCTCATGCAGATCGGCTGGAAGTGGCTGATCCCGCTGTCGCTGGCCAACGTGTTGGCGGTCGGGCTCGGTGTGCTGATCCTGAAGGGATGAGTCATGACCTTCAAGGACTTCTTTTCCCGCCTCATCCCCCTCGATCTGCTCAAGGGGCTCGGCGTGACCGGCGCCTACCTGCTCAAGCGCAAGGAGACCGTCCAGTACCCGGAGGCGCGGCTCGAGCCGTCGGACCGTTTCCGAGGCATGTTCGGCTATGACTCCGAGCGCTGCATCGACTGTGGGCTGTGCGCCAAGGCGTGCCCGATCAACATCATCTACATCGTCGACCACGTCGAGGTCGATCCCGACACGAAGAAGAAACGCAAGGTCATCGACCGCTACGACATCGACGTCAAGCGGTGCATGTTCTGTGGCCTTTGCGAAGAGGCGTGTCCGACCGAGCCGCGCTCCATCTGGCTGACCTCGAAGACTTACGAGACCGCCACCTACGAGCGCAACGAGCGCCTGTACTTCACCAAGGAGAGGCTGCAGAGCTGGGAGGGTGTTACCGCGTTCCCCGGCGTGGTGTCCCCAGAGGACGGTCAACGGCCCGACGACCCGACCGGCAAGAAGGCGGCGGCCGCTCCAGACGCCGGTGACGGGGGAGGAGTGTCGTGATGGACTTCCTGGTCTCCAACTTCACGGCGATCCTGTTCTACCTGCTCGCGGCGCTCACCGTTGCCGGAGCGATCGGCGTGGTTGTGCTGCGCAGCCCGGTCCACGCCGCGCTCAGCCTGCTCGGCACCTTCCTGCTGGTGGCGTGCCTGTTCGTGATCATGCACGCCGAGTTCCTCGCGGCGGTCCAGGTGCTGGTCTACGCCGGCGGCATCATGGTGTTGTTCCTGTTCGTCATCATGCTGGTCAACGTTCGCAGGCTGCCCTCCGACGAGGTCTTCCTGTCCCGACAGGCACCGCTCGCAGTCATCGCCGGCGTACTGCTCGGCGCCGTCATGGCCGCGGCGATCCTGCTCGGCGTTCTGGCCTCCGGGGCCGGCAGTACGGCTGCGCTGACCGCGGTCGACGGCCAGACCCTCGGCAACACCGAGGCGGTGGGCTGGGTGCTGTACCGCACCTACCTGGTGCCGTTCGAGGTGGTCTCGGTGGTGCTGCTGGTGGCGATGATCGGGGCGATCATCTTCGGGCGCAAGGACGCAGCTCAAGGTGCGGGGGAGGAGAGCCGGTGATGATCGGTGCGACTCACTACGTGGTGCTCTCCCTGATTCTTTTCGTGATCGGTGTGATCGGCGTGCTGGTACGGCGCAACTTCATCACGGTGCTGATGTCGCTCGAGCTCGTGTTCAACGCCGTCAACCTCAACCTCATCGCCTTCTCGTATCGGCTCGGCGACCTTACCGGACAGGTGCTGGCGGTCTTCGTGATCACCATCGCCGCCGCCGAGGCGGCGATCGGGCTCGGGCTGATCATCGCCCTGATGCGCCTGAAGCGGACGGTCGCGCTGGACGATGCCAGCGAGATGCGGAGCTGACCCGATGAAGCTCTACGACCTGATCTGGCTGATCCCGCTCTTCCCGCTCGCGGGCGCGATCATCAACGGTCTGGTGACCAACCGACTGGGGCTGGGCAAACCGGTCGCCCACACCGTTGCCTTGATCGGCTCAGGCCTCGCCTGGCTGTGGGGCTGGGGTGCGGTGGTGCAGTGGATGAGGGACGTCGGGTACCACCACGCCCACGTCGTGAGCCTCTACACCTGGATCCCCGGCGGCGCGTTGCGGACCGTGTTCGGCACCACCGCCGACCTCAAGGTTGCGGCGTCGTTCCAGCTCGACGCCCTGTCCGCGGTGATGTTGGGCTTCGTCACGTTCGTAGGCTTCCTGATTCACATCTACTCCATCGGCTACATGCACTCCGAGCCCGACGGCGGCTACTCGCGCTACTTCGCCTACCTCAACCTGTTCATGTTCTCCATGCTCACGCTCGTGTTGGGCTCCAACCTGGTGGTCCTGTTCGTGGGCTGGGAGGGCGTCGGGCTCTGCTCCTACCTGCTGATCGGCTACTACTTCGAGAAGGACTGGTGCGCATCGGCCGGCAAGAAGGCGTTCATCGTCAACCGGATCGGCGACTTCGGGTTCATTCTGGCGATCTTCGCCACCTTCATGGTGTTCGGTAGCCTCGAGTTCACCCAGGTCTTCCCGGCCGCGGCCGCCGACCCGCAGCGCTTCGCGAGCTGGGCGACGGCGATCGGCCTGCTCCTGTTCATCGGCGCGATGGGCAAGTCGGCGCAGATTCCGCTCTACGTTTGGCTGCCCGACGCCATGGCCGGCCCGACCCCGGTCTCGGCCCTGATCCATGCGGCCACGATGGTCACCGCCGGGGTCTACATGGTGGTGCGCTGCAACGTGCTCTACCGGATCTCGCCGACCGCGCTGCTGGTGGTCGCCGTGGTCGGCGGGGTTACGGCGGTGTTCGCTGCCTCGATCGGCCTGGTCCAGAACGACATCAAGAAGGTCCTGGCGTACTCCACGGTGTCCCAGCTGGGTTACATGTTTCTGGGAGCGGGCGTCGGCGCCTTTGTGGCAGCCATCTTCCACGTCGTCACCCACGCCTTCTTCAAGGCCTGCCTCTTCCTCGGCTCGGGCTCGGTGATCCACGCCTGCGGCGGCGAGCAGGACATGCGCCAGATGGGTGGGCTGCGCAAGAAGATGCCCACCACCTATTGGACCTTCCTGGCGGCGACGCTGGCGATCTCCGGCATCTTCCCCCTCGCCGGCTTCTTCTCCAAGGACGAGATCCTGGCCCAGACCTTCACCGCCGGCGCGAAGAACCTCAACGGCCACGGCTCGGTCTACTACCTGCTGTGGGTGCTCGGCGTGGTCGGGGCGATGATGACCGCCTTCTACATGTTCCGGGCGGTCTACATGACTTTCCACGGCGAGTTCCGCGGCGGCGACGAAGCGGAGCACCATCTCCACGAGTCGCCGCGCACGATGACGTTTCCGCTCGTTGTGCTGGGAAGCCTGTCGATCATCGGCGGTTTCATCGGAGTGCCGCTGCTCTTTCACCACCATCCGGAGTGGAACTTCATCGAGCGCTTCCTCGAGCCGGTGATCCTGCCCATCGCGACGGTGCCGAGCCACGAGGCGGCGGAAGTGCTCGAGCACCACGCGGTCAGCCTCGGGGTCGAGTGGCTGCTGGTGTTCCTCTCGCTCGCGGTGGCGGTGACGGGCATTCTGGTGGCGCGGCGCTTCTACACCGGCGCCGAGGCGTTCGCCCGGCCGAAGCGCCTGGCAGAGCGCTTCCCGCTCGCGCACAAGCTGCTGTTCAACAAGTACTACGTGGACGAGATCTACAACGCCACGGTGGTCGCCGGCACGGTGAAGCTGGCAGACTTCCTGTGGGAGTTCGACGCGCGGGTCGTCGACGGCGCCGTCAACGGCGCCCGCCACGTCACGGTCGGCTCGAGCTTCCTGTCCGGGATCTTCGACCTCAAGGTGGTCGACGGCTTGGTCAACCTGGTCGGCGCGGCCTACCAAGCCGCGAGCCGGCTCTTCCGCCGTCTCCAGGTCGGCTACGCCCAGGGCTACGCCATGGTGATGGTGATCGGAGCGGCCGTGCTGCTGGCCGTCTACTACATCCTTCCTTAGGAGCGGGGACTGACGATGGACACCCAATACGGCTTCCTCCTCAACCTGATCTGCTATCTGCCGCTGGCCGGGGCGCTCGCGATCATCTTCGGCTTCCGCAACGGCCGGCCGGGAGCGATCAAGATCTTCGCCACCGTCGTGGCAGGGCTCGACCTCGTCGTGTCGCTCCCGCTGTGGTTCCTGTACCGCCCGGACGGTCCCGAGTTCCAGTTCGTCACCCGTGGCGAGTGGATCCCGTCGGTCGGGGCCCAGTACTTCTTCGGGGTCGACGGCTTCTCGGTCCTGCTGATCCTGCTGACGACCCTGCTCGGACTGATCTCGATTGTCTCGTCCTACACCGCGATCTCCGAGCGTCAGAAGGAGTACTACGTCTTCCTGCTCCTCCTGCAGACCGGCATGCTCGGAGTCTTCTGCTCTCTGGACTTCGTGCTGTTCTACGTGTTCTGGGAGGTCATGCTGGTGCCGATGTACTTCCTCATCGGCGTTTGGGGCGGACCTCGCAAGCTCTACGCGGCGATCAAGTTCTTCCTCTACACCCTGTTCGGCTCGGTGCTGATGCTGGTCGGTATCCTCGCGTTGTACTTCTACAACTCCGACGGGCTCGCCGCGATCGGCCTGCCAGGCCTCGGCAACCCCGCCAGCTTCTCGGTGCCGGACCTCTACGCGATCGCGCCGAGCATTCCCGGCGGGCTGCAGATGTGGATCTTCCTCGCCTTCTTCGTCGGGTTCGCGATCAAGGTCCCGATGTTCCCTTTCCACACCTGGCTCCCTGACGCCCACGTCGAGGCGCCCACCGCGGGATCGGTCATCCTCGCCGGCGTTCTCCTGAAGATGGGGACTTACGGTTTCGTCCGCTTCTCGCTGCCGCTGCTGCCGGAGGCCACGGTCAAGGCGGTGCCGTGGGTCGGCGGACTGGCGATCATCGCAATCATCTACGGGGCGCTCGTGGCGATGGCGCAGAAGGACATGAAGAAGCTGGTCGCGTACTCGTCGGTGAGCCACATGGGCTTCATCATGCTCGGCATGTTCGCCCTCAACAGCCCGGGTCTGCGCGGCTCGATCCTGCAGATGCTGAACCACGGCGTGTCGACCGGCGCGCTCTTCCTTCTCGTCGGCATGGTCTACGAGCGGCGACACAACCGCCTGATCTCCGAGTACGGCGGACTCGCCAAGGTCATGCCCGTCTACGCCATGTTCTTCATGATCATCACGATGTCCTCGATCGGCCTGCCGACCCTGAACGGGTTCATCGGCGAGTTCACGATCCTGATCGGTGCCTTCAACCATTCATGGTGGTGGGCCATGTTCGCGGCGACCGGTATCGTGCTCGGCGCCGGCTACATGCTGTGGATGTACCAGCGGGTCTTCTTCGGCGAGCTCTCGAACGAAAAGAACAAGGCCCTGCCCGACCTCAACCGGCGCGAGCAGTGGACGATCATCCCGCTGATCGTGATCGCGTTCTGGATCGGGCTGTACCCGAAGCCGTTCTTCCGCATCATGGAGCCGACGGTCAACCGGGTGCTGGAGCGGGTCGCGGTCGCGATGCCGGAGCCCGGGACGCCGACGGCGCCTGCCCCGGCGGCGGAGCCCGATCACAGCCGCCGCATTCGACGACCCACGGGGAGTAGGCCATGAGCCTCGCCCAGTTCGTACCGTTCCTGCCCGAGATCGTCCTCGCCACAGCCGGGTTTGCCCTCCTGCTCGCAGGCATGCGGCTCGGCGCGCGCGGCACTCGGACGATGATCGCGTGCGCGGTCGGCACGCCTCGGCTCTCGCCGCGGTCCTGGTGTGGCTGGTCGCGCGACCGACCGCGGAGCCCGAGACGATCCTCGGCGGCATGCTGGTGGTCGACGGGTTCGCGTTCTACTTCAAGCTGCTGCTGCTCGCGGCGTCGGCGGTCGCGATCATGATGTCGGCGGGGTACATCGAGCGCTCGCCCTACGGTGCGGGCGAGTTCTCCGCCCTGGTCCTGTTTGCCACCGTCGGGATGTTCGTCATGGCCTCGGGCGCCAACCTCGTCAGCCTCTACGTTGGGCTCGAGCTGATGGCGCTGTCGGTCTACGTGCTGGTCGGGTACTTCAAGCTCGAGAACAAGTCCAACGAGGGGGCGGTCAAGTACTTTGTCCTCGGCGCCCTGTCCTCGGGCGTGCTGCTGTACGGCATCTCCCTCGTTTACGGCACCTTGGGCACCCTCGACTTGGCGGCGATCCGGGCCGCGCTCCAGGCGACTCCGAATGCCAACCTCACCCTCATCCTCGGCATCCTCCTGGTGGCCTTCGGGATGCTGTTCAAGGTCGCGGCGGTGCCGTTCCACGTCTGGACCCCCGATGCCTATGAGGGTGCTCCGACGCCGGTGACGGCCTTCATGTCGGTGGGCCCCAAGGCTGCGGCTTTTGCCATGTTTCTGCGCCTGTTCGTGGGCGCGTTCGGGCCCGAGGTCGGCCACTGGCGCGGCGTCGTGATCGTGGTGGCGGGCCTGACCATGATCTACGGCAACGTCGCCGCGCTGACCCAGGACAACGTCAAGCGCATGCTCGCGTACTCGTCCATCGCCCATGCGGGCTACGCCCTCATGGGCCTCGTGGCGGTCTCCGCCCTGGGCACCTGGTCGGTGCTGATGTACATGCTGGTGTACTCGTTCATGAACCTGGGCGCGTTCGGGTTCGTGATCATGCTCGAGTCGCGGGGCTACGCCGGCGAGACGATCACCGACTGGGCGGGGCTCGCGAAGCGGCATCCGGCCGCCGCGGCCGGGATGCTCCTGTTCATGCTCTCCCTGGCCGGGATTCCGCCTACGGCGGGGTTCATGGGCAAGCTCTACGTGTTCGCGGCAGCGGTGCAGGCGGGGTACGTAGGGCTCGCCGTGATCGGTGTGGTGATGTCAGCGGTGAGCCTGTTCTACTACTTCCGGATCGTGGTCCAGATGTACCTCAAGGACGGACCCGAGGACGTGCCGGCGACGCTGATGCGCGATCGCTGGCTGGAGGCTATGATCGGCGTATGCGCGGTGGTGACACTGGCCATTGGCGTGTGGCCCGCCCCGGTTGTGGCATGGGCGCAGAGCGGGCTCAACGGCCTCGGCCTGCTGTAGTCGGCCTGCACGGGTCCGCCCCCCCGGGCGACCCGGAGCAGCCGTGAGCCGGCGCAAGCACAAGCTGCGCCAGGCAGGGAGCTGGCTCGACCTGTCGATTGTCGGCATCCAGTTTCCAGTCGCCATCGGGATCGGGTACTTCTGGGGTCGGTGGATGGACCGCCACCTCGGGACCTGGCCGTGGCTGACCGCGACCTTCACCCTGTTCGGGATCGTCGCCGGCTTCGTCAACCTGTTCCGGATCACCGCCAAGGCGGCGCGGGACGAGGCGGAGCAGGCCCGAGAGGACGGCGCCACGAAGGGCGAAGACGGTGACCAGTGACCTGGACGGCTTTTCCTCGCGCCGTGTCGTCGGCCTCACCGGAGCGCTGGTGGCGCTTGGCGCAATCGGAGAGCTGATCTTGCGACGATCCCCTGCTGGCGCGCTGAGCTTGACCGCGGCGGGGCTGGTGGCTATGATCAACTTCCGCTGGCTCGAGGATCTGCTCCGCGGTGTGATTCAGCCTGGAGAGCCGAGATTTGATCGCTGGTCACTGCTTCGATTTCTTGCCCGCATCGCCCTCCTTGGGGCGTTGCTGGTTGCGGTGGTACTCGTTCCCAGGGTCGATCCGGTTGGGATCGCCTTGGGGTTCAGCGCCTTGGTGATCGCCCTTCTGGTGGAGGCGGTCCGCTGGGCGCGGTTCGGGGGAGGTTGAACTTGCATCACACCTACTCGTTCCTCTTCGAACCCGTCAACAGGCTGCTGATCGCCCTCCTCGGGCAGCCCAGCGAACGCTGGCTGGAGCTCATGGGCGCCCAGCACGGGCAGGTGTTCTGGCTCCCCGACCACGTGATCATGGCGATGCTGGCGGTCGCGGTGATCGCGGTGCTGGTGATCCCGGTGAGCCGCAGCCTCTCGGTGGAGCAGCCCTCCAACCTGCAGCAGACGCTCGAGCTGACCGTGAGCGGTCTCGAGGATCTGCTCGAGGACGTCATCGGCCACGGTGCCGGCAAGCAGTTCCTCGGCTTCATCGGCGCGCTCGCTGTCTTCATCTTCGTGTGCAACATCTTCGGCCTGTTCTTCTTCCTGCAACCGGCGACCGCCAATCCGAGCACAACCTTCGCCCTCTCGATCACGGCCTTCCTGTTCTACAACGTCGTCGGCGTACGTGAGCAGGGCGTGCTCAAGTACCTGAAGCACTTTGCCGGGCCGCTGCCGCTACTTGCACCGATCATGGTCCCGATCGAGATCATTTCGCACCTGGCGCGCATCCTGTCGTTGGCGCTGCGGCTGTTCGGCAACATCTTCGGCGAGCACACGGCAACGGCGATCTTCTTCGGGATGTTTCCGTTCGTGCTGCCATGGCCGATGATGGGCCTCGGCATCTTTGGCGCGCTGCTGCAGGCATTCATCTTCATCATGCTCACCATGGCCTACATTCAGGGCGCGGTGGCACACGAGGAACACTAACCATCGGAAAGTACCCTTGAGGAGGGAGACATGAGTCGACGTCGTGCAACATTGGCGCTGGTTCTTCTGACCCTGGCAACGGCAACGCCCGTGATGGCAGCGGAGGAGGCTGCCGCCGCCGCCGGGAAGAACATGTGGCAGTTCGTTGGGGCCGCGTTCGCGATCGGCATCGCGGCGGCATTCGGCGCTCTCGGCCAGGCGCGCGGTCTGGCCGCGGCCTGCGAGGCCATCGGCCGCAACCCCGGTGCGGTGGGACCGATCCGCATCACGATGATCATCGGCCTCGCGCTCATCGAGTCGCTGGTCATCTACGCGCTGATCATCGCGTTCCTCATCCTCGGCGGCTGATCCGGCAATCGCCCAGATGGCGGCGACGCGGGGCCCGAACGGGCCCCGCGAGTCGTCTCCGGCCGGTGTCTTCTCGCCGTTGGGAGCCAGACCGTGGAGCGCGGACGCAGCGCCCGGTATACTGGCGCCGTGAGAAGCCGAAACCCGCTTGCCGCCTGGCTGCTGACGCTGGCCGGGATCGCCGCGGTCGCAGGCGCCGCGGACGGCCCGACCCTGGTTGCCCCCGACGGCAGCACCAGCGAATGGGGCTCGTGGCTCGAGTCGCACGGCCGCAGTGCGGTGGTGGTATGGGCCTCGTGGACTCCGCAGTCGGATGCCGCGCTCGCCGGGCTCGACGGCGTCGCCGTAGCGTGCCGCGAGCTCGGACTGTCGCTGGTCGTGATCGCCGTTCAGGAGCCCGTGGAGGCCTCGCGCGCCGCGCTCGCCGAGCGACACGTCGCCTGGCTTCATGACCGCCACGGCGCATTCCTGAAGCGCTACCGGCTGATCCGCCTTCCGACTTTGGTGGTCATCGACCGGGACGGCCGCGTCATCACCGAGATGGCGGTGTCCGCCGACGCCGTGCGCCGGTGGGCCGCGAAGTGAGGGTGCTGGTCTTCTTGGTCGTCGTTGGGTCGCTGGTCAGCCTCGGCTGCGGTGTCGAGGCTCGCGCCGACCGACCGGAGCCGGTCCCGATCTCGGTCGAGCCGATCGCCGCCTTCCACCCGCCGGTCCGCACCGAGGTCGAGCCCGGCGATACGGTCGAGACCGTGTGCCGGAGGCTCGCAGGAGATCGCTGGGTCGCGTGGACCGAGGTGCTCAAAGGCCAGCTCGACCCCCGCCGACTACGACCCGGTACGGTCTTCGAAGGCACTGAAACGCCGCACGGGGAGCTCGAGCGGCTCCGAGTGGTGCTCGATCAGCGCACTGAGCTCCACCTGGAGGTCGCCGACGACGGCATCCGCGTTGAGCGTTTCGAGCGGGCGGTGGTGAGTGAGGTCGTCCGGCTCACAGGTTCGGTCACCTCATCCCTTTTTGAAGCCGTCGAGTCGGCCGGGGCCGATGCTGCACTTGCCGTGCGCCTGGCCGAGATCTTCCAGTGGGACGTGGACTTCCTGCGCGACCTCCGCGAGGGCGACAGCTTCGTCGTCGTCGCTGAGGAACAGCGGGTCGACGGCGCCTTCTTTGAGTGGGGGACGATCTACGCCGCCCGCTTCGTCAATCAGGGCAAGCCCCTCAATGCTGTCGCCTACCCGGATGCCGACGGTCACCTCGGTTACTACGACTTCGAGGGCCATCCGCTGCGTAAGCAGTTTCTGCGTTCGCCGTTGAAGTTCAGCCGAATCACCTCGCGTTTCTCGTCGAGCCGGTTCCATCCGGTGCTCAAGCGGGCGATGCCACACTACGGGGTGGACTATGGCGCCCCGGTCGGTACGCCGGCACATGCCACCGCGGATGGGGTGGTGACCTTCGCCGGCCGCAACGGCGGCGCCGGCAACATGGTCACCGTCCGTCACGCCAACGGTTACGAGACCAATTACCTGCACCTCAGTCGTTTTGGTCCGGGCGTCCGTCGCGGTGTCCGGGTCGGCCAGGGGCAGGTGGTCGGCCTCGTCGGCGCAACCGGCCTCGCCACCGGACCGCACCTGGACTATCGGGTGAAGCTCAACGGGCGCTGGATCAACCCCCTCAGGATCGCGTCGCCACCGGCGAAGCCTCTGACCGGAAGCCGTTTGACGCGCTACCTGGCACACGCTCTGGGAGTTCTGGAGCTGCTCGAGGGGAGGGAGCCGCCGCTCGGTGCACGCTGCTGAGGGCCGCGCGCCCTGTCGAGCCGACCTTGCCGGCGGCACCCTCGATATCTGGCCGCTGGGGATCCTCCATCCCGGCTCGGTGACTGTGAACGTCGCGCTCGCCGAGGAGGTCCGGGTGCGCGTCGACGACGATGCTGGCGCCGGCGAGCTGTGGCACGCGCTCGCCGACGGGCCGTGGCACCCCGTCGCCCGCGATCGCCGGGACGACCTGACGGGAGCGGTGGTGGACTGGTTCCGGCCCGAGCGCGGCGTCCGAGTCCGGGTCGAGCGTCAACCGCCGGTTGGATCGGGGCTCGGCGGTTCGTCGAGCTATGGAGTGGGCCTCGCCGCGGCGCTGCTCGAGCTGGCGGGGGCCGCGCTCCCGGACGACGACCTGGTCGCAGTCGTCCGCGACCTCGAGGCACGGGTGCTGCAGACCCCGACCGGGGTCCAGGACCATTGGGCGGCGGTCCGGGGCGGCGTGCACGCGCTCCACCTCGAGCCGGGGCCGCCACGCTTGGAGAGGCTCGCCGTCCCTCCTGAGTGGCTGGCGGATCGGCTGACCGTTGTCTACACCGGTATCCGGCACTCCAGCGGGATGGTGAACTGGCAGGTGATCCGGCGCCGCCTCGAAGGAGAAGCTGAGACCGTGGCGGCCCTCGACGCGATCGCTGTGGCGGCGCGGGCGTGCCGTGTAGCCCTGCTCGGGGGCGACGAGACGGGGGTGGGCGATGCGATCGCCGCCGAGTGGGCGGCGCGTCGACGTCTCGCCCCTGAGGTGTGTCCGCCCGAGCTGGATCGCCTCACCGAGATCGCCGTCCGCGCCGGCGCGCGAGCGGTCAAGGCGTGTGGGGCCGGCGGCGGCGGAAGCATCCTGGTCTGGCACCCTCCCGAACGCCGGCCGGCCATCGAGGCCGCCCTGCTGGCGGCCGCGCCCCGCGGCCGCGTGATCGCCCGGGGTATTTCGACCGAAGGCGTCACCGCCAGACGGACGGAGTGAACCACAGAGGCACGGAGACTTCGCCTCCGGCGCGAGAGGTGAGACGCGAGACGCAAGACGTAGGGGATGCTGGCGCTTTCCTGAGTTGTGGTCTCGCAGGTGTTGCGGTCTTTCACCACCAAGACACAAAGGCACAAAGAGGGCGGCTGCTGAAAGCAGCCGCTGGGACCTGCGAAAACGCTTGCCAGCCCGTGCGATGGCTTGGTGTCTTTGTGCCTTGGTGGTTTGGCCCCTACTCCGGGATGCGCAGCTTCTGGCCGACCTTGATCAGGTCGGGGTTGTTGAGCTGGTCGCGGTTGGCCTCGAAGATCTTCATGTACATGCTGGCCTTGCCGTAGTAGTGCTTGGCGATCGCGCTCAAAGTGTCGCCGGGCTTGACCTCGTGGATGCGCTCGGCAGCGGGTGGGGCTGCCGGAACGGCAGCGGGCGCCGGGGCCGGCGGAGAAGCGGCCAGGGTCAGGGCGTTGATCGTGTTCTCGGTCTCAACCATGCGGTTGAACTCGCTTGCGACTCGCGCCTTGGCCTCCTTGTCCGGTGCTTCGCCGACCAGCGTCACGACCTTGCCCTCAAGCTTCGCGCCGAGGCCGCGCACGCCGGGGTTCGTGGTCTTGAGCGCCGCGATTGCTTCGTTGACTTGAGTCTCGAACGACTTGCCGAAAATATCGAACAGTCCCATTGGTGGTCCTTTCCGGTCGAGGTCGATCGGTGCCCAGAGGGCTCGCGCCGTCGCCCGTTCCGCCTCGTGTGATTCGAACGCTGGCAACCTGTCTACCGGTCGGAGCCATTCCCCGACGGGCGTCGTCGTGCCGCTACCCCATCAAGACGCCCGCACGCCTCTGAGACGCGAGCCGTCGCGCGTGTCACATGCAAGTGGGCGGCTGCACGTCAGTATACTTGCACGGCTCTGAGCTACGTGCTGGGTCGAACCGCGCCGAGGGGAACAGCGAGGACCAGGCGGTGCGGGCTGACCGGAGCCAGGAGGCGGCATGACACCACAGGGGCTCTACCTCGGCACGACGGGAGCTGACGGCACGGCGCTCGAGCTCGGCCCGGACCACCTGACCACCCACGCGGTTTGTCTCGGAATGACGGGGTCAGGGAAGACCGGCCTCGGCATCATCGCGCTCGAGGAGCTGGCCAGGCGAGGCATCCCGCTCCTGATCATCGACCTCAAGGGCGACATGACCAACCTGCTCCTGAACTTCCCCGAGCTCGACGGGCGCTCGTTCGAGCCGTGGCTGCCTCCGGATGCTGTCACCGCGGAAGGTTCGTCGCAGGCGGCGGAGCGGATCGCGACGGAGTGGCGCACGGGCCTCACCGGCTCCGGCCTCTCCGGCGCGGACCTACAGGCGGTCCGCAGCGGGGTCTCCTGGCAGCTACTGACGCCCGGCTTGGCTTCGGGAGCGCCCCTCGACGTCCTTCCCGCACTGGCCGCTCCGGCAGGGTGGAGCCCGGACGACGACCCCGACGGGGCGACCGAGCGGGTCAACGCCGTGACGGCGGCGCTGCTGTCCCTGATCGGACGCGGCGGCGACCCGCTCACCGACCGCGACCAGGTGCTCGTCGCGACGATCGTGATGGAGCTGTGGCGGCGCGGCAAAGCCCTCGACCTGGCGGGGCTGCTGGCGAGCATTGCGGACCCGCCGATTCAGACCCTCGGCGTGATGCCGCTCGAGAGCGTCTACCCGCGGGTGGACCGCATCAAGCTGGTGATGGCGCTGAACACGCTGCTCGCCAGCCCCGCGTTCGCGGCGTGGACGCGTGGCACGCCGCTCGCGATGGAGGCGCTGCTCGGCCCGCCCGGGGCGCCGCGGGCGACCATCGTGACGATCGCGCACCTCGGCGAGCAGCAGCGCCTGTTCGCGCTGACGCTGCTGGCGTCCGAGCTGATGGCCTGGACCCGGCGCCAGCCGGCATCTGCCGGGCTCAAGGCGCTCCTGTACATCGACGAGCTTCAGGGCATCCTGCCGCCGTCTGCGAACCCGCCCTGCAAGGCGCCGCTGCTGACCCTGCTCAAGCAGGGCCGTGCATTCGGCGTCGGCGCCTGGCTGGCGTCGCAGAACCCTGTCGACATCGACTACAAGGCACTCGGCAACGCCGGCGTCAAGATGATCGGGCGCCTGGTCACCGACCGCGATCGCGAGCGCGCCCTCGAGGGCCTCGGAATGACGGGTGCGACGGCGGCCGAGGTCGACCGTCAAGTGGCCTCGCTTGGCAAGCGACAGTTCCTGCTCGTGGACGTGCGCAGCGACGGTCCGCCCCGGGTCTTCTCCACCCGGTGGGCGATGAGCTACCTGCGAGGTCCGCTGACGGTCGCGGAGATGCGGCCGCTGCTGGCAACGAGCGCGTCCTCTTCGGGCGCCACCGGCGCGGCGATGGGGCCTGGCGCGGCGAGAGCGGTCTCAGCCGGGACGGTGGTGCCGCCCGTTGTCGCGGCCGCCCTGGCGGTGCGGTTCGCGGCGGGCGGGTCCGGTGTCGCGGTACCTTACGTGGTTGCGCACCTCCGGGCGGTGGTCGAGCGCCGATCGCTCGGGCTGGTTCGAACCGTCGAGGAGTGGTGGCGAGTGCCCGCGGGCGCCGACGGGCTCGATTGGGAGGGCGCCGAGGAGCTCGGCGGTGAGCCATTGCTCAACGAGCAGCCTCCATCCGGCATGCGGTTCCCGGATGCGGTGCCGTCGGGGCTCGACCGGGACCTCGCCAGGCTCGAGCGCGATCTCCCGGGCTGGCGGGCGCGCCGGGCCGTGCCGGTGCTCTCGAATCCCAAGCTCAAGCTGGTCACGGAGCCGGGCGAGTCCCGCGAGGCCTTCATCTCGCGCTGTCTGGCCGCGGCGGACCACGCGGACGACGACGACGAGGCCCGCCTCCGCACCCGCTTCGAGCGCAAGATGGACGCGCTCAAGTCTCGCCTCGCGCGAGAGAAGGACGAGCTCGAGCGCGATCAGGCGCAGCTGTCCTCACGCAAGGCCGAGGAAGTGCTGGGCGTCGTCGAGGGCCTGTTCGGCGTCCTGCTCGGGTCCCGGGGCGCCCGCTCGGCCGCCCGCAAGGCCGCGGCGGGTGCGCACTCGGTGGCGACGCGCGGGCGCATGAGGCGAACCGCATCGGCATCGGTCGAAGAGTCCGAGAACGAGATCGCCCGCCTCGAGCGCGAGCTTCAGGACCTGGCCGACGAGCTCCAGGACGAAATCGACCGACTCGCCGACGAGGCGGATCGGATGGCCCGGGCGGTCGAGGAGGTGCCGGTCTTCCCGACCGCCAGCCGGGTCGAGGTGGTCGACGTTCGCCTCGTCTGGGGGTCTCGACCCGCTGAGGTCACGGGTCGTGGTGCCGGCGCCGAAACGTGACGCAGACGAGCCGCGTCACGAGGTAGCGGAGAACCGGCACACCCGGTTGCGGCCGGCCGCCTTTGCCGCATACAGCGCCTGGTCTGCGCCGGCGATGAGCTTCTCGGCGGTGGCGCCGTGGGTCGGCCACTCCGCGAGCCCCTGGCTGATGGTGAGCCGAAAGCGCCCTCCCTCGGCCTCGAAACTGCGGCGCTCGACCGTCGTCCGGAGGCGCTCGCAGACCTCGACCGCGGCGTCGATCGAGGTTCCGGCGAAGAGGAGGATCGCCTCGTCGCCGCCGTAGAGACCGGCGCGGTCGCTGGGGCGCAGCACCGAGCGGATCATCGAGCCCATCTCGCGAACCACCATCCGCCCGGCGAGGTGGCCGAAGGTGTCGTTGACCGCCTTGAGCCCGTCCATGTCGGTCATCGCGAGGCTGAACACCGACGGCGCGCGCGCGATCTCCAGATACAACCGTTCGGTGAACGAGTCCAGAGTCAAGAGGCCGGTCAGAGGGTCGAAGTGGAGGCGGCGGTGGAGCTCGCGGTAGAACTCGCGTTCCACCGGATCGTTGACCACGAGCTTCAAGACCACGTCGCCGAGCTGCACCGTGTCCCGGTCGCCGATGACCGCCTGGTGGACGGCGCGGCCGTTGACGAAGACTCCGTTCGCCGAGTCGAGGTCCAGAATCCGAAAGCGGATCTGATCACCGTCCTCGCGAACCAGGCGGGCATGCTGCCGG
Source organism: uncultured Acidobacteriota bacterium (assembly GCA_963814875.1). Taxonomy (GTDB): domain Bacteria; phylum Acidobacteriota; class Thermoanaerobaculia; order Thermoanaerobaculales; family Sulfomarinibacteraceae; genus CAVSIS01. The sequence goes on along the minus strand of CAWFFJ010000019.1, from coordinate 40,852 downwards.
GAGATCGCCGGGCTCGGAACCTGGAGCGTGGCGCGCGGGGACCGCCCGATCACCAGCTCCTGCCGGTCGAGATCGAGGACACGGCCAACCTCCCACCCCGACAGCACCACCAGCGCGGCGCAGCAGGAGCCGGAGGGCTCGGCTTCGGCGATCGGCGTCCCGGCGGGAACCGTCGGGTGCTCGGACGTGGTGGTGGTGTCGTCGTGGGAGGAACCGTCGTCCATGGTGCCATTCTACCGAACTGAGACCATTGCTCAGCCCGCGAGACGGGACGCGAACGCCTCGCCGAGCGCCGCCAGCGAGGCCAGGTCGGTCGGTTCCTCGGACAGCAGCGGCAGGTCGACCATCGGGTGGCTGCCGCCGAGCAGCGATCGCAGCTCCTCGACCCCGCGGCGATCGCGCCGCCCGAGCCACGTGAGCAGCCGGTGTCCGTCGAGCTCCTCCTCCGGGGCGTGCACAGATTCCGGATGGACCCGGTTGACCACCACCGGGCCGAGTCGCAGCCCCGCCTCCTGCAGCTTGCGGGCAAAGTAGAGGGTGTCGGCGACCCTCTCCGGCCCCGGTCCACTGACCAGCACGAATTGGCAGCGCTCGGAGCGCAGCAGGCGCTGGACGTCGAGCGCGCGGCTGCGGAATCCCTCGAAGAGGGGCGCAAAGGCCTGGAAGAACTCGGCCATGTCCCGCAACAGGTCGAGCCCGACCATGCGATCGAAGAACGCCTCGACGTTTCGTCCCACGAAACCCAGCTTCGCAGTTGCGCGGAGGTGCCCCTCGGGGTCGAACCACGACTTCAGCGCGATGCGCAGCGCACCGGAGTCGAGGAAGCCGACGATCCGGTCAGGCGCCTGCAGGAAATCGATCGCCTGGCGGGTGGGCGGCGTGTCGAGCACGACCCGCGACCAGACTCCCTCGGACTGCACCTCCCAGAGCCGCTCGACAGCCATGTACTCGAGCATCCCGGAGAGGGTGCCCGAAAGGTGGTCGTAGAAGCGATTGGTCAGGATGCGCTGCCGTGCGGCCTCGTCCGGCGCATAGCGCGCAACCAGGCGGTCAAAGGTCTGGCGGGCGTCGAGCAGGCTCGCGCCCAGACGGCCGGGGCCGTCGAACGGAACCGACGCCTCCGTCGCCGCCTCCGGGTCTACCCCGAGTGCGTCCTTGAGACGACGGGAAGGGTCGAAGGTCATCGCCAGCGTGTCGTGCCCCTGGCGGGCGGATTCGAGGGCGAGGGCGGCCGCCAGGGTGGTCTTGCCGACACCCCCGGCGCCGACGACGATCACCAGCGGTGCCTCCAGAGCGGCGCTCATCGGCCCGCCTCGATCTGGGGCGCAAGCTCGCGCTCCATGGCAGCCGTGAGGGCCGATCCGCCGTCGACCGCGACCAGCGGCAGGTACACTGTCGGTCCGGTCCAGGATTCAGCGAGGCGCCCGAGCTCGCGCTCATTGATCGTCCGGCGCTGGGCCCACAGGCGACCGAGCAGGTCGTCGGGCGCGGGCTCGAAATCGGCTGGGAGCTCGGGGTAGAGACCGTTGACCACAACCAGCTCGGGGCGCCGGTCGAGGCGCCGTTGCATTTCCTCGACCAGCTCCAGGGTCTCCTGAACCGGCATCTCCTCGGCCTGGGTGACGACCACGACGGCCGAGCGCTGCGGATCTTCTAGAAACGACGCGATCTCCGCCGCCATGTGGCCGATCGGTCCCGACGAGATCACGTCCGAGACCAGTCGCGGTGCTGCCATCCACGACACCCCGTGGCCGGTGGCCGGAGCGTCCAGCACCACCACCTGCGGGACCTCCGCACGGCGCGGAACGTGCCCGCCGAGGAGGCGCAGCGCTCGCCCGAAGACACCGGTCTCCTTGAGCCCCGGTGCACCCTCGGTGAAGTGTCGGTGCACCGGGCTCGCCAGCACCCGGTCGGCGAGAATCCGGACCTTGAGCTTCTCGCGCACCAGGTCGTCCAGCACTCCACGCGCGTCGAGGTGCTGGAGCGCGAGCCGGTTCGACACCGGGACGATCTCGCCGCCCGAAGGCGGCACGTCGAGCAGCCGGTGGAGGTTTTCGCGCGGGTCGACCTCCATCAGGAGCGTGCGGCGACCAAGGCGCGCGAGCCGGCGCCCGAGGGCAGCGCAGACGGTGCTCTTGCCGACGCCGCCTTTGCCGGTGACGATCAGGAGCTGGCGCTCGGCCAAGCGGTCGAGCAGGCTCGCCAACTCAACCCCGTCCCGGCGATGCGTCAGGTCGTGCGCTCACCCTCGGTAGAGCTCCTCGATGGCATCGGCAAACTGCGCCTCGATGACCCGCCGCTTGACCTTGAGAGTCGGCGTCAGGTGGCCGTCCTCGATTGACAGGATGGTGGGAAGAACCCGCCACGCCTTGATCTGCTCGTATCGAGCGAGCGAGGAGTTGGCGTCGACCACCGCCTCCTCGAACAGCGCGCGGACCCTGGGGTGCTCCACCAACTCCTCGGTCGAGGCGGCGACGACACCGTTGCTCGCGGCCCAGCGTTGGAGCTCCTCGAGGTTGGGGGCCAGCAGGGCGATGATGAAGGGGCGGCGGTCGCCGATGAGCACCGCCGAGTCAATCCAGCGCGAGCGCTTGAGCTGACTCTCGATCGGCTGAGGTGCGACGTTCTTGCCGCCGGCGGTGACGATGAGGTCCTTCTTGCGGTCGACGATGAGCAGGAAGCCGTCGTCGTCAAGCTCCGCGATGTCGCCAGTGGCGAAGAAGCCGTCGTCGCCCATCACCTCGCGGGTCTGCTCGGGTTTGTTCCAGTAGCCCTGCATGACGTTGGGACCGCGGACCAGGAGCTCGCCGTCCTCGGCGATGCGGATCTCTACGTCCTCGAGCGGCTTGCCGACGGTGCCGAGGCGCAGCATGCCGGGCCCGGCGCCGTTGACCGCGATGACCGGCGAGGTCTCGGTCAGCCCGTAGCCCTCCATGACGTGGATCCCGAGGGCGTGGAAGAACTCACCGACGTGGAGCGGCAGCTCGGCGCCGCCCGAGATGCAGTAGCGGATGCGGCCGCCGAGGGCATCGCGAACCTTGGACAGGACCAGGCGGTCCGCGAGACGGAAACCGGCGGCTTTGGCGGCACCGGACTCGCGCCCGGCGAGCCGTGCGTGAGACATGTCGCGGCCGGCATCCAGCGCCCATCCGAACAGCGATCGGCGTACCCCCGAGGCGGTGGCGACCTTGTCCATAATCTTCTGCTGGACCTTCTCGTAGAAGCGGGGCACACCGGCGAAGAGTGTCGGCTGGATCGTCCCCATGAGGTCGCCGACGTGGTACACGGAGCAGTACGCCTTCGAGGTTGCCCGCAGCATGTAGATGTAGCCGATCATCCGCTCGAACACGTGGCACAGGGGCAGGAACTCGAGCGCGAGGTCGTGGCGGCTGACCGGAATCCGCGGCGATGACGAGAGCACGTTGGTCACCAGGTTCGAGTGGGTGAGCATCACTCCTTTCGGCTCGCCGGTCGTACCCGAGGTGTAGATCAGCGTCATCAGCGCGCGCTCGTCGATCTCGGCGGCGCGATCCCAAAACCGACCGCCCGCGCGCCCGCTCGCTCCCGAGGCGACGATGTCGTCGAAGCGGAGCACCCCCTCCTCGACCGCGCCCTCGATCTGCACCAGTTGCTCGAGGTCGGGGCACCGGTCGCGAATCTCGAGCAGCTTGGCCATCTGCGCCGGGCCCTCGGCCACTACCACCTTCGAACCCGAGTCGAGCGCTTGGTAGAGGATCTGATCGGGTGTCAGGGTTCCGTAGATCGGAACATCGACCCCGCCGAGGTCGAGCACCGCGAGGTCGGTCATGTGCCACTCGGGGCGGTTGTCCGAGAGCAGCATCACGCGGTCGCCCGTGCCGACCCCGAGCTCGGCGAGGGCCTCGGCGAGCCCGGCGGTGCGGGAGAAGAACTCCTCGGTCGAGAGGGCGCGCTCGCCGTCGGGGGTGACGTGGCGGTAGTGGGCCGCGCGGGGCGCATCGACATCGTTACGGTAGAGATCCAGAACCGTGCGTGCGGGCATGGGCGATCCTCCTCGAGCCGTGAGCCGATTATCCCCCGAGGACGCACGACCCGCAAACGGGCGCTGCAGCGGTAAGACGCGAGAGGCGAGACGCGAGACGTCGGGCAGACGCCGATTCGGGCGCAGGCGCGTTCCTGAGTCGTAGTCTCCCGGGGGCCGAGGGTTCTTTCCACCAAGACACCAAGACCGCTTTCCCGCCCCTGCGATGGTTTGGTGTCTTGGTGTCTTGGTGGTTTGAACCTCCGTATCTTGAGCATGGCTCAGCGCTTCCGAACCGTCGTCTGACAATCTATCGCCCCGCCCGGAGCTGCTTCTGACCCGGGAGCAGCACAGAGCCGGCACCCCGAGCGCTCTGACCTTCTCACGTCTCACGTCTCGCATCTCGCGCCGCAGGAAGAGCGGCTATGATGTCGCCCTGGAGGGGCGGGTATGTGCGGCATCGTCGGAGTCATCGGTGAGCGCAGCCAGCCGGTCGTCCGCGACCTCGGCAACGGCGCGCACTTTCTGCAGCACCGCGGCCCGGCCTATGCCGGACTCTTCATACTCGACCCGATCCGCCGCCAGGTCGCTCTCGAGAAGGGTGAGGGCCTGGCGGACGACATCTTCAAGCCTCTCGGCGAGCTCACCGGCGACATCGGCATCGCGCACACCCGCTACAAGACCTCCGGCGGAGGTGGCGCGAGCAATGCCCAGCCCTTCTACGACCCGATCTCGGGCATCGCCCTGGCCCACAACGGACACATCACCAACGTGCCCCAGATCGCGTCCGAGCTGGCCGCTCGCGGCCAGGAGCTCGCCAGTGACTGCGACGCCGAGGCCCTGCTGCGCGTCCTCGGTCTGTGGTTCGAACGTCTGCGTGGCGAGCGGCCGGGGGACGCCGAGCAGGAGATCATGTTTGCCGCCATCGAGCAGGTGCAGCAGCGGGTCACCGGCGCCTACTCGACGGTCGCGGTGACGGCCAGCGGGCTGTACGGCTTTCGCGACCCCAACGGTTTCCGACCGATGGTCATGGGGCGCCGGAATCGGGCGTCCGGAGGCTCCGTGATGGTCGCCTCGGAGACGCTCGCCCTCGAGCAGAACGGCTTCGACGTCGGGCCCGACCTGCCGCCGGGCGTGGCCTTCTTCGTCAGCCGCGACCTCGAGCTCGACCAGCGCGTCCTCGTCCATCGCGACGCGAGGCCGTGCGCCTTCGAGCTCATCTACTTCGCGGATGTCGAGTCGACCATGATGGGCGACAAGAACCGCTCCCACCGGTGGCGCGCCGGCCGAGCGCTGGCGCTGTGGGTGCTCGAGCAGGCCCCCGAGCTGGTCGAGGAGATCGACCTGGTGGTGCCGATCCCACACAGCCCGATCCCGGGCGCGGAGGCCTTCGCCGACAAGCTCGAACGCGAGGTTTCCACGGCTGCGGTCCAGTACGCGACGCCGGTGTCGAAGTACCGCTACGGAGGCAGGATCTTCATGGAGGAGACCCAGGAGGCACGCGACCAGGCCGCGATGCTCGACTTCCGGGTCGATGCCAAGATGATCGAGGGCAAGAGCATCTTCCTGGTCGACGACTCGATCGTGCGCGGCACCAATGCGAACCGCATCGTCCGCGCCGTCCGCGCCGCCGGCGCGTCCAAGGTCTTCCTCGGCACGCTGTGGCCGATGGTCATCGACTCCTGCTTCCAGGGCATCAACACCCCGACCCAGAACGAGCTCATCGGTGCGCGCTACAACGGCGACGCCGAGGAGGTGCGGGTGGAGCTCGGCGTCGATCGGCTGTTCTACCTGCCCATCGACCGTTTCCGAGAGGGCGTGCTCAAGGGCGCCACGGCGTGCATGGCGTGTACCACCGGCCAGCGCGCGGTGAAGTTCGAGTACGCGGGCGGCGTGCTGCCCTAGCAGCGCGTACCGCATAGCCCGCCGACCGGCGCTGAGTCGGGCGACCGAGGCCCGGGGGCTCTGCGGTGCGCGCTGCCTAGATCGGCTCCGCTGATCTTGTGGGCAGATCGCCGGGTGCGGCGGAGGCGGTCAGAGCTTCGGCCGGTACCTGAGCCGAGGTAACGGAGGTCTCCTGATCAGGCGCCTCGTCAGCTCGTTCCGCCGACCCACCGTGGCCGACAGCCGGTGTCGTATCATTGGGCGACCGCCATGAGTGGACCCCTGACAACGGCCGCCGCGACGTGACGCGATCTGTGATGCCGGCGCCGTCTTTCGTTCTGGCACGCCTGAGGATGTTCCGCGCGGCCGCGGCCGCTCTGGGACTCCTGTGCGGCCTGTGTGCGGTCGAGATCCTGGGTCGCGTCGCGCTTGGCTTCGAGCCTCCACCGCGATGGGCGCAAACGTTCGCCGGCGAGGCGGGTTACGAGCTGCACCCGAGCGAGGCTTACGTCTACGCGAGCGCCGGCGGCGAGTTCTCAACCGCCGTCAGCCACAACAGCCGCGGGCTGCGCGATGTCGAGCACGACCTCGCCACGCCGCCCGGCGTGTTCCGCGTGCTCCTTCTGGGCGACTCCTTCGCGGAGGCGCAGGAGGTTCCGCTCGAGGACAGTTTCCCGCGGCGCCTGGAGGGGCTCCTGGACAAGACGGCGCCCGGGTCTGTGCGGATCGAGCTGATCAATGCCGGCCATTCGGGTCTCGGCACCACCCAGGAGTACCTGTACTACCTGTACGAGGGGCGACGCTATCATCCGGACCTCGTCCTGCTCGGCGTGTACCTGGGCAACGACCTGATCGACAATCATGCGCCCCTGGCGCGAGCCTGGATGCGGGTCCGGGAGCTCGAGCATCCCTATCTCACGCCCGACGGCGTGCTGCACCAGCCGGGTCTCTCGCTCCACCGCCGCCTGCTGCGCTGGCTTCGCTTCCACATCTACACCGCGAACCTCGCGGCGAGAGTGTGGTCGCGCGGCGGCCGCGCGGGCCGGATCACGGTGGTGTCCCGGCCAGGCGAGGCGCCGAAGGTCGGCCCGGAGGCTCAGCGCGTGCCGCTCGGACTCTACCTGCCGCCGGATGCGGTGTGGCAGGACGCATGGGTGGTCTCCGGCCGCATCGTCGTCGATCTCAAGGCCTCTGTTGAAGCCGACGGGGCCCGCCTGGCGGCATTCGTCATCCCCGATCGCCGCCAGCTCGGTGGCGAGGCGTGGGAGGCGGCCCTCGCGGAGCTGCCTGCAGCGGATCGAGCGCGCGCCGATCGCGACCGTCCCGAGCGCGCCATGGTCGACCTCCTCAAAAGCGCCGGCGTGCCGACGCTGGACCTGCTGCCGCGGTATCGCGCGGCGCCGGCGGGGCTTTACTTCCCGCGCGATGGCCACCTCACCGTCGCCGGCCACGCCGTGACCGCCGACGCTCTGGCCGCGTGGTTGCGGGCTGAACGACTGGTGCCGCTACGCTCTTCGCCTTCAAGGCTCGCATCGACAGACTCAGGGCATGATCTCGACGATGCCGAACGTGGCTCGCAGTCCGCCGCGCAGGCGCCGTGAGCACGACGTGAAGGTCTTCGTCGCCGCCGGGATCGCGGCGCCCGAGATCGGCGGGCCGGCCACCTACCTCGATGGCCTGCTTCCTGAGCTCCGGGACCGCGGCCACCAGGTCCGCGTCCTCGCCTATGGCGACCGGCACCCCGGTGACGACGGTTGCGACCTCACCCGGGTGCCGCGAGGCCTGCTTCCGTTGCGCCTCGCCCGCTATGCGGCGGCCTCTGTCCGCCGTGCGGCGTGGGCCGACGTGGTCCTGGTGCTCAGCCTGGGTCTTCCTCGGCCCAGCCGTGCCCGCGTTCCGGTCGTGCTGCGGGTCCCCGGCGACCCCGCGTGGGAGCGGGCTGTCAACCGCGGCTGGATCGAGCCGCAGGAGGGCCTGGAGACGTTTCAGGAGCGGCGCCAGGGGTGGCGGGTCGAGGCGTTCAAAGAGTGGCGTTCCCGGGAGGCCCGCCGGGCCGACCGCGTTGTCGTTCCGAGCGCCTACCTGCGCGGGCTGGTGCTCGGGTGGGGGACCGACCCCCGGAGGGTCGAGATCATCCCCAACGCGGTGCGGGCGGATGCCGCCGCCGACCTCTCGCGGCTCGAGGCGCGGCGTCGCCTGGGCTGGACGGCCGACGGCCGCTACGTTGTGGCCGCAGCGCGTCTCACGCGCTGGAAGGGGATCGACCTCGCGATCGAGGCGGTTGCCGAGCTCGAGGGTGTGCAGCTGATCGTGGCTGGCGACGGACCCGAGCGTGCCGCGCTGGCCGCGTTGGCCGCCGCGCGCGGTGCGGCGACGACCTTCTGCGGCGCGTTGTCGCGTCCCGACCTGGCGCTCCGACTGCGGGCCGCTGATTTCGTTGTGGTCTACTCCGCCTACGAGGGGCTTTCGCACACCCTGCTCGAGGCGCTGGCGCTCGGCACGCCGGTCATCGCCAGCCGACGGGGCGGCAACGCCGAGGTGGTGCGGGACGGCGCCAACGGCCTGCTCGTGCCGCACCCCGATGCCGGCGCCCTGGCGGCTGCGTTGCACGATGCCTTCGCGCCTGGGGTCCAGCAGCGCCTCGCGGGTGGCGCCGGCGCCGGTCTCGAGCGCTTCGAGTGGCGCCGTTTCGTCGGGCGGACCGTTGCGATCCTCGAGGCCGCGGCCGCAGGGCGCAGTGCGGAGATAGGACGAGCGCGGCCGCGAGGCGGCCCGTGAAGCTGCTCTACGCGTCCACCGCCCGCCTGCCGACCGTGCTCGCGCACGGGCTACAGATCGTGGAGAACTGCGCAGCCTTCGCCGCCGTCGGAGCCGAGGTCACGCTGATGCTCGCCAACCGGCGCCCGGAGCCCGGAATGGCTGCCGAGATCGACCCGCGGGACTACTACCGGGTGCCGCACGGGTTCGCCATCGAGCGGGTTCCCTGCGTCGAGCCCCGCTGGCGGTCGGCACGCCTGCAGGCGAGCGCCTTCCAGGTGATGGCGGCGACCTTCGGCATCGGCCTGCTGGGCACGGCGCGCCGCGCCGGCGCCGATGCGGTGATCTACAGCCGGGACCCGCTCCCGATGCTCATCGTCGGCGCCGCCGTGCCCTCCCGCCGCCTGGTCTACGAGGCCCACCAGCTTCCGCTCAGCCGGCGCGGCCGCGCCCTCCACGACGCCTGTGTGCGCCGGGTCGGTCTTGTCGTCGCGGTCACCGACGGGATTGCTGCAGAAGCACTGGCAGCCGGCGCCCGGGCCGCATTGGTCGCCCGTGACGGCTACCGAGCCGACGACTTCGCCGCGCTTCCCCCTCGCGACGCCGCGCGCCGCGCGCTCGGCCTGCCGCTGGAGGCCTTCATCGTCGGCTACGTCGGGCAGCTGCACACGATGGGAATGGCCAAGGGGGTGGAGCAGCTCGTCGACGCGGCCGCCCGGCTCCGTGACATCCCGATCACCCTCGCAGTGGTCGGCGGTCCCGCCGCTCAGGTCGAGGCCCTGCGCCAGCGCTGGCGGGCGCACGGTCTCGCGGACGACCGTCTCCTCGCTCCCGGCCAGGTTGCCCCAGAGCGCGTGCCGCTGTGGCTGGCGGCGCTCGACGTCGGCACAATGCCGTTTCCCTCGACGCCCCACTTCGCGCACTGCGCCTCGCCGATGAAGATGTTCGAGTACCTCGCGGCGGGCCTGCCGATCGTGGCGAGCGACCTGCCGGCGCTCGCCGAGGTCCTCGTCCACGGTGAAACCGCGCTCCTGACGCCGCCCGCCGACGTCGAGGCGCTGGCCTCGGCTTTGCGCCGCCTGCGGGACGAGCCGGAGCTGCGTACGTCGCTGGCGGGCGCCGCTCGCCGTGCGGCGCTCGGCTTCACCTGGTCGGCCCGAGCCGAGAGCATCCTCGACGCGATGGGTCGCCTGTGACCCTGACCCTGGTGATCGCGCGCTCCAGCCCGCAACTGACACACGGACAGGTCAGCTCGCCGCCGCCGGGTCGGCCGGAGTCGGTCGCAGCAGGTGGAACGCTGCGGCCAGCGCCAGGGCCGTGAAGATCCACACGCGCAGCGCGTGGAACCATGCCGCTCCGCTCGCGCCGTGATGGTGCACCAACCAGAATCCGACCGGTGTCGTGACCGCGAGGGCCGCAATCTGGCATGCGATCGACCATCCCACGCGGTCGAGCGTGCGGAAGGCGGCCCCCATCGCGACCCCCGCGCCGAGGGCGAGGGACTGCAGCGCCAGTGCAGGGATCAGGACCAAGGCCGGCGTGTAGGCCGCACCGAGGATCCTTACCAGGATGAACGGGGAAAGCAGTGCGGTGACGATGGTGACCGGGATCCATCCCAACGCCGCGAGCCGGGTCGCGCGCACGAAGGTGCTTCGGACGTCCTCGATGCCGGCCGCCGCCCGCGCCGGCAGCACAGCGTCGAGGTTGCGGGCGAGACCGGTGAGCAGCGGTCCGGGGAGCCCCATCACCCGCAGTGCGGCGGCGAGGTAGCCGACTGCCGCCGAGTCAACGGTGCCGAGCAGCAGCACCGGAAGCTGCCCGGCGAGATTGCCGAGGTTCTTGTCGACCGCGATGCGGAAGCCCGAGGCCAGCGCCGGTCCGGACCTGCGCCGGGCCGATCGGCGAAGGAGGGCACCCCAGCCCGGCAGCCGCGGGTCCCCTCCAGCAATGCGAGCGTAGGCGACGACGGCGGCGCAGCAGGCCACGACGCTGAGGCCCACCTGAGCGGCCACCAGCGCGGTCGCGGTGCTATGGATCGAGAGTGCGGCGACGGTGGCTATCAGCCAGGCTCCCGCCCGGATGGTCTCGGCGACCACCGTGGCCGTCATGCGACGCCCGGCCTGGAGCGCGACGATGAGCAGGTTGAAGGGGATGTCGACAACGAGGCAGAGGCCCAACCATCCGGCATAGTCCCCGACCTCGACCTGGTGGAACGCCGGCGCCGCGACGACCGGCGCCAGCCACCACAGTGCCGCACACAGCACCACCGCTGCGGCGACCGACAGGCGCACGAAGTCGGCCAGTGGTCCCCCCGCGTCTCCGCCGCGCTCGTCGCCGAGGGCCCGGGCGGCGCCGACCAGGGCGACACGGTTGGCCGCCGTCACATCGGCCAGCAAGGCGGTGGTGACGATCGACTGTGCGAGGGCGTACATGCCGAACCCCGAGGGGCCGACCCAGCGCAGCGCGAGCAGGCTGCGAGCGGCATGGAGGCCGAGCACGAGCACCTGGCCCGCCTGCAGCCGCAGGGTGTCCCGGAGCAGCGGCCGGTCCAACAGCCCGGCCACGCGACGGCGCAGCCCGGTCACGGCGTCCCACCCCGATGGGAGCCTGCAGGTGTGGCCATCCCGCGCCGCGCCAGGAGGTCGCGATAGCGCTCGGCCAGGGCGACCGCGAGGCGGGACCATGAGAGCCGGCCGGCGTAGGCGCGGGCGCCGTGGCCGAGCCTCTCGCAGAACTCGTGGGCCCCCAGCAGGCGGTCGATCGCGCCGGCGGCCGCCGGGGCGTCACCCGGCGGCACCAGCAGCCCGGTCTCGCCGTCCACGACGGCATCGACTGCACCGCTGCCGAGCGTGCCGACGGCGGGCAGCCCGGCAGCTGCGGCCTCGAGGTAGACGAGGCCGAGGCCTTCGAACGACCCCCGGTCCGTGACCGGCAGCAGGACGAACATGGTGGCTCGACGGTAGCAGGCGACGAGCGCCTCGTCGCTCAGGTCGCTCAGCCAGTGGACGCGGTCGCCGATCCCGAGCGCCTCGGCGCGGCGCTTGAGCTCGGTCGCGAAGGGTGTGGCCGGGCTCTCGCGGCCCACCACCACCCAGCGTAGGTCGCTGTGCGTCGCCGCCACCCGGGCGAACGCCTCGAGCGCCACGTGGTGCCCCTTGCGCGGCTTGAGCGCCCCGACGCTCAGCACCACCCGGCCCGCGCTCGGCCAGCCGGGCGGCGGCACGCCGATTTGCCCGGCAAACAGCTCTGGATCGACGCCTCCGGACAGCACCTCGCTGCTCCGGGGCGACGCCAGGGAGAGCACGGCGTCGCGGGTGACCCGGCTCTGACACACCAGCAGGTCGGTGCGGCCGAGGGCGCGCCGGAAGACGCGCCGCACCACCGTTCGCCGCAGGGGGTGCACCGCCCACGAGCCGTGCGCCGTCTGCACCAGCGGCATCCCTCTCGGTGTGGCGAGGGCGACGAGCGGGAGCCAGGGCTCGACCAGCCCGTGCACCAGGTCGCAGCGGCCCGCGATCCGGCGCAGCGCGCCAGCGTAGACCAGGCTGCGAGGCAGCTCACAGCGGCCGGCCAGCACCGGCGGAAGGAGGTCGTGCCGTTCGACGGCGAAGGGGAGGTCGCCGCCGCCGTGACTGCACGGTCACCAGGACCGGCTCGATGCCCGCGGCCGATGCGGCGGCGAGCAGCTCGCGGGAGTAGCGGCCCCAGCCGTCGGTCGGCTGCACGCTGGAGGTGACGTAGCAGACCCGCATCATGCGCGGCCCTCGGGGCTCGGCGCCGACGCCGGACTGGTCGCCGCCGATGGGGATTGGAAGAGAAGCGCGACGGCGATCCACAGCCCCGGTTCGATGGGCAGGAGATAGCGCGGCAGAGCGGTGAGGACGACGTGCACCGAGGGGAAGTAGAGAATCACCGCCCACAGCGGGAGCAGCTCGCGCCAGCGGCGGCGCCAGCGCAGCAGGCCGGCAAGGCCGCCGAGCAGCGCACACCAGTGCACGGCGTAGAGCGCGAGCTTGAGCACGACCGGAGGCGCGCTCAGCAGCGACAGCAGCGCCCCCGGCGTCCGGTCGCGATGCCACCAGCGGGCGACCGCCTGCTTCGTCGAGGGTCCTGGGACATCCGACGCGAAGTGCGGCTGCGCGAGCGCCGCCCCGAGGTTGCGCGCCCTGAGCAGCAGCCACCGGATCGGCGCCTCTCGGATCGTGTTGAGCGTCTCGCCGAGGTAGTCGTTAGGACCGGCGGCGAAATGGTCCCGTTGCGCGTCCATGGCATCGCGACCATGCCAGCGCCCGTCGCCGACGGCGCCGATCCAGACGTTGGCCTCGAGGCCGGGGGGCAGCCACGAGCCGGTGCCACGGTGCAGGGACAGGCTCCACGGAACCAGCATTGCCGCGAATATGAGCAGAAACGCCATGACGCGCCGGCGTCCCTTCGGTCTGTCGGTGGTGAGCCAGTACCCGGCCGCGAGCACCACGGGCAGGCCGATGACGACCGGCCTGACCAGGGCGGCGAGCCCGAGCACGCAACCGGCGGGGATCAGCTTCCCCGGCCCCTCGCGCCGGGCGGTCGAGAACAGCAGCAGGCCGAGGTAGAGCAGACAGAGGAACAGAGTCTCGGTCAGGACGCGGAACGGTTCGAGCACGAAAGCGGGCCCGAGCGCGATGCCGGCACAGGTGACCAGAGCGCCGCACTCGCTGCCGCTCCAACGACGGGCCAGGACCACGGCCGAGGCGATCATCCCGAGACTCAGGGCCACCTGGACGACCCGCACGACCGTCAGCAGGGCGACCGGGATCGCCTCCGGCGACGCGGGCGGAGCGGATGTCGGGAACCACGCCCACGCCGCTGCGATCAGCCAGGTGAATGCCGGGGCCACCGAGCTGAACAGGGGCGATGTCCCATGCGCCAGCCGCCATCCCTGGTCGACGTAGTACGGTGTGTCGCTGCCGGCCACCCACAGGTGCGGGTCGAGCGCGAGCACGATCGCGAGCCGGACCGCGGCCCCGGCGCCGAGAATCGCCCAAGCGATGCGGCTGAGCCCCCGGCCCGAGCTCATGGCCGGGACCTCCCGGGACCGGCCGCGATCAGCTCGGCGTAGAGCGCCTCGTACCGCTCGATGACGCTCGGCCACCGGTAGCGCTCCTCGACCAACTGCCGCGCGGAGCGGGCGAGTTCGCCGGCCAGGCGGTCGTCGGTCAGGACCTGGACCGCGGCCTGGGCCAGCGCGTCCGGGGTGCTCGCGAGCAGCGCGTGCTCGCCGTCGAGAAGGTCGATCCCGTCGCAGCTCACCGGCGTCGCGACCACCGGCGTTGCCGACGCCATCGCCTCCAGGACCTTGTTCTTCATCCCGGCGCCCACGGTGATCGGCGAGACGAAGGCGCGCGCCCGGCCGAGCCACGGCAACACGTCGGGCACGGTCCCGGTGACCTCGACCCCGTCTCCGTGCAGGCGGCGCAGCGACGGCGGCGGGTCGGCCCCCACCAGCGCCAGCGTCGCGCCCGGCACGCGCTCGCGCACCCGTGGCAGGATCTCTGCGACCAGCCGGCGCGCCGCGTCGAGGTTGGGGCGGTAGGCGAAGTTTCCCACGAACACCAGCGCCGACCTCGGCCGCTGGTCGAGCGGAATCGGGACCGGCGGGAGATCGACGCCCTGCGGGATCACCGCCGTCGGCAGCTCCGAGGCGAGCGCGAGGAGCGCGCGCTCGTCGAGCGAGGTGTTGAGCACCACGCGGTCGAAGCCGAGGTAGATGCGGCGCTCGAAGTGGCGCGCGGCGAGCCGGCGCAGGCGCAGCGCGGTCCGGGTGAGGGGAGAGCGAGAGGCTTCGATCGCCCGGGTGAGCCACCAGGTGTAGCTCTCGTAGGGCTGGATGAGGCGCGGCCTGCCTCGTGCGGCGTCGCGGTGCTCCCAGACCTGGATGCCGCCGAGGAAGTGCACGAGGTCGACTCCACCGGCCCCGACCCTGCGGACGACGGCCTGCCACATCGCCGGATGCCGGGTGTGATGGGCATCCGCCGGGAACGGCGCCGACCACCCGGCAAGGTAGTCCAGTGCGCTTCGCGGGCGCTCGGTGACCACCTCGAGGGCGTCGGCGAGCATCGCGCTCTCCCTCCGGATGTCGTCGCCGTCGTCGGGGTGGGCGAGCGCGACCACCTCGCACTGGTGGCCGCGCGAGCGAAGGCCGCGCAGGAGGTGGAAGAGGATCAGCCGGTCGCCGAGGTGACGGGGCAACGGCAGGCAGCGCGAGACGAACAGGATCCTCATGGCCCGCCGGCGGCCGCCGCCTCGAAGATCTCGGTCATCCGCGCGGCGTAGCGCTCGACCGTGAACCCGGCCTGGACCCGCGCCCGCCCGGCCTCACCCATGCGGCCGCGAAGCGCCGCGTCGCTGAGCAGCCTCACCACCCGCGCCGCGATCGCCTCGGGCTGCTCTGGCGGGACCAGGAAGCCGGTCTCGCCATCGACGATCGTCTCTGCCGGGCCGCCCCGGTCGATGCTCACCACCGGCACGCCACACGCCATCGCCTCGACGCCCACCATCCCGAAGCTCTCGAAGCGGCTGCTGACGACGACCACGTCGGAGGCCGCCACCAGACGTTCGGAGTGCTCGACCCAGCCGAGAAATCGGACACGGTCACGAAGCAGGGCGTCAGAAGCGACCTGTCGCGTGACCTGATTCCGGTACCTCTCGTCGGCGGCAACCCCGAAGGCGTTCTCGCCGGCGATCGCGAACTGCGCCTGCGGCACGTCGCGCAGAACGAGACGTGCCGCATCGAGGAAGACATCGTGCCCCTTGACCCGCTGGAAGCGGGCAACCAGCGTGACCAGCGGCGCCTCGATCGCGAGGCCGAGCGTCTGGCGGATGGTGTTCCGCTCGTCCGGTCTTGGCCGGTACCTCGCGCTGTCCACGCCCGGATGCACCACCTCGATCCGCGCCGGCGCCATGAACGGCGGATCCCCGAGAAAGCCGCGTCGGATCGCGTGCGAAGCGGCGACGATACGCAGCGACTCGCGGCGGTAGAACGACCGCTGCCAAAAACGCGGATGAAACCACCAGCCCCAACACGTGAACACCACGCGCCGGCCGCGGCCGGCCTGCGCGCCGACCGCCAGCGGCAGCGAGTGGAAGTCGCTGTGCACCACCACCGTCCCGGTCTCCTCGAGCTTCGCCCGCAACGCCGCGGCACCCGAGGTGCGCGCGGCGGGGCGAGGCAGGAAGAAGGCGTTCGCGGGCCGCCACGGCACGATCTGGACCGCGACGCCGAGACGGCGGGCCGCCTCCGGCAGCTGCCCCTCGCGCGGGCACAGGAGAACGGGCTCGACGCGTGCGCGTTCGAGCGCTCCGAGGAGCGAAAGGAGACTGGTCTCGCCGCCGCCGAGGCCGGTGTACGAGCTGACGAAGGCGACCTTGAGGGCGCTCAACTGCGCTCTCCCCGCACGCGGCCGGCGGTGTCGAGCGCCTGACGAAAGGGCCATGCGAGCGCCCGGAGCAGGCGCGCCCGCCCGCGGCCGAACCGGATCTCCGTGTAACGCGTCAGGTCCTCGAAGTAGATCCTCCGCGCCCGGCGCGGTGCCTGGCGGACGCTCGCCGCCTCCGGGTGGATCACGCCTCCGACCGGCAGGTAGCGCACGCCGTGGCCGCGGCGCCTGACCCGCCCGCACCAGTCGTCCTCGGCGAAGTAGAGCCGGAGCCTCTCGTCGAAGCCTCCGACCGTGTCGAGCACCCCGCGCCGGGCGAGCAGGAACGACCCGGGCAGCACGCCGACCTCCCGCTCGGACTCGCGGTCCCAGCCCGCGTACCACTCCCGGGACCTGATCCGGGCGCGAAGCGGGGCGAGTACAAGCCCGAGCGGGGTGTTGTCCAGCACGAGCGAGAGGAAGCTCCTTTCGGCACAGCAGTTGCGCTGGACCCGCCCGTCCGGCCACAGCATCCGGCACGACGCGAGGCCGACCTCGGGGCGCGCCTCGAGCGCGCCGACCATCGCGGGCAGGGTGCCCGGCCGGACCTCTGCGTCCGGGTTCAGCACCAACACGAACCGTCCGCGCGCGCTGGCGAAGCCCTGGTTGTTGGCGGCCGTGTAGCAGCGGTTCTCCGGGTTCTCCACGATGGTGGCGGTTGGGAAGCGAGCGCGAATCGCGTCGGCGCTGCCGTCGATGCTCGCGTTGTCGATGACGATCACCTCCGCATCGAGCGTCGAGCTGTCGGCCAGCGCCGCCTCGACCGTCTTCTCGAGAAGGCGGCGTACGTTGTAGCTGACGACGACGATCGAGAGGTCCATCGAGCGTCCGGTCACGGGTCGACCGTTGGCGGCATCTCGGCGACCGGACCTTCGACGGGGTGTCGGCCGATCGACGGGCCGATTCGGTTCACGGGCACGCCTGACCTCCAGGCTTTCTCGCAGTCACCATCGTAGCGAAAGCCAATGCCCGCGGAGCGAGTCGAGCGGCGACCCGCCCGAACGTCTCCGCGAGGCCGGACGTCACGTAGTGGCCGGCGCCGCGAAACGGGCCGCCGCACCCCCACAGGGTGAAGCTGTGGTCGATCGGGTCGGCGCACACGTCGGCAAAACCGACCTCGACGACCGTGTCACGAATCTCCGCGAGCCGGTAGGTGGTCTCGTAGTAGTCGGCGCCCGGGGCGCCTCCCAGCCACCGTCGCCTGAAGCGGGCGCCGCGCCAGACGAGGTTCGGAGCGGGAACGGTGAGGACCAGCACCCCTCCCGGTCGAAGCACCCGCAGGGCCTCGGTCAACGCCGGTTTGGGACCCCACTCGAAATGCTCGAGGACGCCGAAGGAGAGGTAGGCCGCGAGTGCACCGTCACCAACGGGCAGGCGGTGGATGTCGGCGCCGGCGAGCGGGGCCTGCGGGTCGAAGACGCGAAGCTTGCCCAGCCCCGGCAAGGAGTAGTCGATGCCGACGACCCGGCGGCCGAGCCCGGCCAGGGCGACGAGCTCGGTGCCGACCCCGCAGCCCGCCTCGAGGACCACGCCGTCGTCGGGCAGCAGTCTCAGATAGCGGTCGCGGATGGCCCGGGCGCGGTCGTACCGCCCGGTCGCGTGCTCCAGGGCGAGGTCGCTCGTGCGCCAGATCCCGTCCCAGGCGCGGCGTGTCGGGTCGTCGAACGCGTCTCGCACCATCGCTACCTCAGCTCGTACACGGCGGCGCCGCCGGCTCGGAAGACGAGACGCAGAAGGTCGCCGTCCAGCGGGGGCGGCCGCCGGCCGTCGACCAGCGCCGGCGGTCGTCCCCGCCAGGCGTGGTCCAGGCTCGACGGATCACCGACGGCCTCGGGCACCAGCACGTAGCGGATCCCGGCCGCCGCGAGCCGTTGGGCGTTCGCCGGGTCGCCGGGAGTGCGCCAGAAGGCGAGCATCTCGCGCTGCTCCCGGACGGCGCCGGCGAGCGCCCCTGGTCGCGCCCAGCGGGGGTTGTCGAGAAAGAACGGTTGCATGCGGAAGTACACGCAGTCCCGCTCGGTGAGGACGGGCGCCCAGTGGCCCTCCCAGTCGCGCAGATGGTCGAGGTCGCCCGGGTAGTTGAGCACCCGCGCGCCCATTGGCGCGTGCCGTCGCAGCCACTTCATGGCACGGACGTCATTGCGGCTGGCGAGCGCGCCGTAGAATGGCGCCCGCCCGGCGAACCGGTCCATCATCCGTGGCGCCGAGAGGCCGACGGCCGCGAGCACCGCGACGGCGCCCATCACCGCCCCCCGGCTCGGGAAGCTCTCCAGGTGCCAGTGCCGTCGACCCACCCGGGCGGCGACGGCGACGACGCCGAGCATGAGGTACGGGAGCACGAGGCCGTGCCAGGCGAGGCTGAAGGGGTAGGCGAAGCGGTGCAGCGAGGCCGCGAGCGGACCGACGGCGGCGAGCACGCCGGTGATCGAAAGGTCCACCAGGAGCGCGATCCAGACCACCACGGCGAGCGTCCACGCGGGATTCCGACGAATGCCGACCACCATGCCGGCGAGCGCGAGCAGGGGCCAGACCACGCCGTGGTACAGGATCATCTGGCGCCAGTGGCCGCCGCTGGTGGAAAACGGCGACGCAACGCCCGACGCGAGAAGAGGCGCGATCCTCACGAGCCAGGGGACGAGCAGGGCCGCGGCGAGCGCGACCAGGGCGACAGTCGCGACCGCAACCCGGGAGCGTACGCCAGGTTGGGCCGCGAACCACGCTGCGATGGCGAGCGGGACGAGCCCGACGGCGACGGCGAGGGCGCAGTCCTGGTGGGCGAGAATCAACGCCGCGAGCGCCACGCCGGCGAGGATGACGTCGCGACGAGCGCCGGTCCGCCACACGCGCCAACAGGCGACGAGCGCGAGCATGCCGATGGTGAGACCGAGGATCGCGGTGTAGTGCGCGTCGAGCAGAGCGGTCCACAGGCCGGGGCTCGCCGCCGCTCCGATCTGCGCCAGCCGCCGCCACCCCACCGGGTCCGGCCAGCCCTCCCCTGTCGCGGAGGCGGACCGGAACTCCGTTGCGAGCTCCTCGCCGAGCGTCCCGGCGAGCGCCACGAACAACAGCGCGAGGGCGTGAGCGGCTCCCATCATGACGTCGCTCATCGCAACGCCGGGCAGCAGCGCGGACAGGGACGCGAAAAGCACCGGCCCGCCCGGTGCGTAGAGAAAGGCGATCCCGGGCCGCAAGGGTGCGAGCGCGGTGAGGTCGCCGCCGTCGCGAACCGCCAGTGCGAGCTGCCCGAAGCCCTGGGCGTCGGTGTCGAGAGGCACCGGGAGGAGAATCAACGGCAGCGACAGCGCGAGCGCCACGACCAGCAGCAGGCGCAGCTCCGCCGAGCGCTCTGCGCGCTCCGGGGTGCGCTCGACCGGCCCCGGCCGCCGCGATGCCAGCCAGGCGGCAAGTCCGAGCGCGACCGACACACCCGCGGTCGAGACCGGGGTGAAACCCCAGGCGGCCGACAGTTGGGTGACGGTCACCAGCCACAACGCCAGAAAGGCGACTGCACCCAGTGCAACGTCGCGACGAGATCCTCCAAGCCAGCGTCCGAATCCCGAGCCGGCGGTGGCGAGCACCGCGAGGAGGAGCGCAGCGACGGCGAGGGAGCTCACCCGGTCACCTTTCTTCGCCGCCGGCGGGCTCCGCCGCTCGGATCAACCGGTAGCCGTCGGATGTGCGAAGCACCATCCGGCCCAGACACGGCGCACGGGCCGCGGTCTCGCGAGCCGGGGGTGAGAGCACGTGGAAGTCGAAGGCCTCCGCGCAGGGCGACTCGTTCGCGCTCGCCCACGCAACCCGGGGCCGCCTGTCCAGATCCAGGTAGTAGCGAGCTGCCGGGGGCACGCCGGAGACGCGCACCCCGGCCGGTAGGCGGTTGATGGCGTGTGCGAGCTCATAGAGCCCGCCGACCTGGAGACGATGCCGTTCGAGGTCGTTCATCCACGGGTGGGCGAGCAGCTCCCGCTTGTGCTCGACCGCGCGCCGCAGGGCAATCGGCGTCCCGATCACCACCGCCGTCACGACGAGCGCCGCGACCCAGCGTGCGTGACGAAGGTGGCGTGCTTCGAGACCCTCGATCGCCTCGTCGAGCAGCCAGCCGGAGAACCCGGCGGCGACCGGCAGCAGCGTGACGAGAAAACGGGGATCGTAGCTCGCCCACCACCACCACGCCGCGACGAAGGGAGCCACGACGCTGACCAGGAGGGCCCCCGCGGGCGCCGCCCCGCGAGTCCGGATCAGTCGCCAGAGGCAGATCGCGACTGTCGCCGCCCCCGCCCAGCCGAGGAGGCCGAAACCCTGCTCCGGTCGCAGGGGGTCGAGCAGACCAGCGAGATCGTGGCGGGCGCGGTCGGCCCACACGGTGGCGGGGACGGCGAACCCGAACACCACGACGTTGCGGACGTAGAACGGCGCCGCGACGACGGCCGCCGCCGCCGCGGCCGCTGCGATGTGCGACCAGCGCCACGGTGCGGCTGCATCGGCACCACTCGAACGAGGATCGTGCCGTTGTCGGCGCGTGCGGTCCGCCCACCACCACGCTGCCGCCAGCGCCGGCCCGGACACCAGCAGGGTCAGCGTGCTGTTCTTGGTCCACAGCGCGAGACCGGCGGCGGCTCCGCCGAGCACCGCGTCGGCGAGGACACGTGAGCGCCACCACCGCCACGCGAACACCGCGGCGAGCACGGTGAAGAACCCCGCCGGGATGTCGGCATAGCCGGTGGTTGCCCATCCGCAGTAGACCGGGCAGGCGGCGAGGAGCGCCGCGGCGAGCCAGCCCGCCCTCGCCGAGCGCAGCTCCCGCGCCAGCCAGCCGGCCGCGGCCACGCCGGCCACCGCGAGAACGGCGGCCAAGAAACGCGACAGGTACTCGCTCGGCCCGCCGCACAGCCACTCGACCGCGGCGTAGAGCATCGGCACCTGCATCGGATAGGCCTCGTAGAGACCTTCCCCGACGGGGAGCGACCCTGTCGCTGCGATGACGCGCCCGAGGGGGCCGTAGACCGCGAGCGCGTCGCCGTCGCCAAACGGCCACAGCACCGCTCCGAGCAGGATAGCGACGGACACCGCGAGTGCCGCGACGGCCAGCGCCCGCGTCGCCATCGCCGTCGGCGCTCCGTCGGACGGTTCGTGAGACTCTGCGGGTCGTCGGCGCCGCAGCACGAGAGCGCCTGCGGCCACCAGGACGACAAGAGCGACGAGCGCAGAGCCGGGTCCCAGCTTCCCTGGCAGCAGCAGCGCGACCCACACCATGGCCTGGGTCAGCACCCCCACCGCAAGCGCCAGGGTGGTCACCAAGAGCCCGATGCGGTCCCGACTTGCATGCGGTAGCAGCGCCCGGGCCGCGCCGTAACCGGCGGCACCTGAGAGCCCGAACAGCATGAACGCGAGGATCTGCGTCACTCAGCGGTACTCGTCGAGGATGGCGAGCAGCTGTGCCGCCCGCCGGACGTAGGTGTGCTCCGCGAGCGCCCGTCTGCGTGCCGCCGCACCCAGCGCGCGCCGCTCGTCCTCGTGGGCGAGGAGGTGTCGATAGCGGTCGACCGCCTCGTCGGCGGATGCGACCTGGACGACCTCCCGCCCGGGCTCGAACCACTCCTCCATGCCCGCGCACGGGTTGCTGACGATGCAGGCCCCCGTCATCGCGAGCTCGAAGGGCCGCATCGTCGAGGACGCGTGGACCGCGGCGTGAGTCTCCCGCGTCACGGCGAGATTGATGCGGCTGCGCGAGACGTACTCGCGCAGGCGGCTGAACGAGAGGTAAGGGAGCTGTTCGACCCGGCCGAGACCGTCGAGGCCGTGCCCGCGGACCGCGAACCGCGCCTCGTCGAGCACCGCCGCCGGGGTGCGGATCATGGCGTCGAGCCAGGCGCCTCGGTACTCGGTGGAGTGGCCGTAGAAGAAGACGTCGATGTCCTGGTCGACCTCGACCGGGGCGTAGAGCTGTGGGTCGGCCGCGTAGTAGAGCGTGTGGGTGCGACGGGCGCCGAGCGCGCGGAGCTCGTCCTGGCCGCCGACGGAGTTCGACAGCACGCCGTCGAACTCCCCGAGGTCCGCCCCGTCGTAGATGCGAAAGCCGGTCGCGAACCCGCGATGGCCGGGCAGGCTCGCCGGGACGTCGCCGTCGTAGAACAGGACCGGTCGATCGAAGCGGGCGCGCAGCTCGCCGGCGACGCCGCGAAGGTGGTTCGGCGGTACCGAGATCAGGACGACGGCATCGATCGCCTCATGGGCCGCCAGGATCGCCGACAGGTGGTGCACCCAGCGCGGCGCCGCGACGGCGTGGGCGAGGCGGCGTACGGCGGCCCCGGACCGGCCCTCGCGACCGTCGCGCCGGATGGAACGCGCCCCGCCAGCGAGGGCCAGCAGCGCTCCTCGGGCCGCCGCGTAGGCGTCGCCGGCGAACCGCGCCGGGTTGGGGTGTGCGGTCCACCACGGCGTGGCCGGGACCGCACCGTGGTAGGCGGTCACGTGGAGCGTGGCGCCGCACTCGTAGAGACCCTTGAGCAGCTGCCACCAGGCGGGCGTCGCCGAGAACGGGGTATCGAGATCGAGCGAGGAGCAGACGACGAGCAGGGTCGGCGGCCGTCGGCGCGGGGAGCCCGGCAGGCTCATTACGCCTCCACCCGCCGCGTACGACGCAGCGCCCGGGGGGAGGCGCGATGAGCTGTCCCCGAAGCCGCGACCGCAATCGACCGGCCCGCACCGCACGCTGCTGATGTCCGCACCTTGGGTCGATTATAGTGGCGCTCACATGCTCGACGGTCAGCGAGTCGCGGTCATCGTGCCCTGCTACCAGGTGGCAGCCCACCTCGCGGAGGTGCTCCGCGAGCTGCCCGCGTTCGTCGACCACATCGTCGTCGTCGACGACGGGTCGACGGACGATCTCGGCGCCGTCGTCACGGCGGTGGGCGAGGACCGTATCGAGTTGCTCCGGCACACCGGGAACCGGGGCGTCGCGGCGGCGATGGTGACCGGCCTGCGCTGCGCCCTCGAGCGCGGCGCCGATGTCATCGTCAAGATGGACGGCGACGGCCAGATGGACCCGGCTTTCCTGCCGGCTCTGCTCGCGCCGATCCTCGCCGGAGAGGCCGATCTGACCAAGGGCAATCGGTTCCTGCGCCGGCGGCTCCCGCGCCGCATGCCCCTCGCGCGCCATGTCGGAAACCTCGTGCTGTCCTTCCTGGCCAAGCTCGCCTCGGGATACTGGAACATCTTCGACCCGACCAACGGCTACCTGGCGCTGCGCCGCAACCTCGCCGAGGAGATCGAGCTCGACCGGCTCGGCCCCCGCTACTACTTCGAGATCTCGCTGTTGTGCGAGGCCTATCTGATCGAAGCCGTGGTCCGGGACGTCGCGATCCCGGCCCGCTACAACGGCGAGCGGAGCTCACTGTCGCTGCCGAAGACGGTGGCGGTCTTCCCGTTTCTGCTTGCGAGGTCATGCGTCCACCGGCTGATCGTCCGCTACTTCATCCGCGACTTCACCCCGGTGGCGCTGTTTCTGGTCGCGGGAACGCTCCTCGCCGGCTTCGGCCTCGGCTTCGGGATCTCCAACTGGGTGGCGCGTGCCGGTACCGGCGAGCCGACCCCGACCGGCACGCTGCTGCTCGCGCTGCTTCCGCTGCTGATGGGGTTCCAGCTCCTGCTGCAGGCGGTCGTCATGGACGTCGGCAACGTGCCGAGAACCAGCCCGTGGCGGTTCACCCGCCGCTGAGCTGCGCGCCCCGCATCCGCCTGACGGCCCCGAGGACGGCGAGCAGCCCGAACGCGGAGACCAGGAAGAGCAGTGGATCGCCCGGTACCCGGTAGCGGGTCGAGGGATGGAAGGCGACGTAGAACAGGGTCATGGCCGCCTCGACGATCCAAATCGGCGCGAGCTCGAGGCGGGCGCGGCGCGCGGCGACGAACCCGACGCAGGCGAGCACGAGGGCGACGCCCCAGGTGATGCGATGCACGGTGCGCCCGACCCGGTCGAACAGCGGCTCGGAATAGGTGGCGACCGCAGGCTCTACGACGATCCCGCCGAGGTCCGGACCGCCCCCTGCCGCCGCTTCCGATCCGGAGGTGGGGTTGCGTCGGGGGCTGATGTCGAGGCTCCACTGGGTGAGCAGCTTGGTCCACAGGAGCCCGGGGATGCGCTCGGGATGTGCGCGCAGGAAGCTCAAGGCGGCCGCGACGAACCAGCGGCCGGCCTCCGGGTCCCGGGAGTCGAGCCCGGCGAGCGGACCGGGCGAGATCCACTGCACGTCGTAGCCCGCGCGCAGGTAGGGGACCGTCTCGGCATTGTTCCCCTGCCAGAAGTTCGAGCCGCCGTTGGTCGCGACCAGGACGGGGTGGCCGAGAGTGATCTCGTTGCGCAGCGCCCAGGCCGCGAGCGGCAGTGCCGCGGCGAGCGCCACCACGGCAAGCCGAAGCACAGTCCCGTGTCGGGGATGGCGGCGCAGGAGCCACAGCGCCATGCCGGCGCCCACCAGGAGGAGCACCGGCCGTGTGAGGGTGCCGAGGCCGAGCACCGCGCCCGCGAGACACGCGTCCGTGACCCATCGTCGAGCGGCCCGGAGCCGTGCGTCGAGGCGCAGGACGAGCCACACCAAGGCGTTGAGCTCGAGGATGAAGAGCGAGGTGTCGTTGACCGCCAAGCCCTGGAACACCAGGTAGGGGTAGCAGGCAACGCCGAGCCCGGCGAGGACGCCCACCGACGGGCGCCGGAAGAGGCGGTCGCCGATCGAAGCCAGCAGCACAATGGTCAGGAGATCGAAGGCCGTGTGCACGGCGGCTACGGTGAGCCCGCTGCGGCCGAGGACGGCGTAGGCCCCCGCGAGCACGAAGCCGTAGCAGGGCGGCAGCGCGGCGTCCGGCACGCCCGGCTCGAGCCCGTAGGTCTGGGTGTGGAGCAGATTCAGCGCATAGGTATCGTATGCCGTCGAGCCGTGGACGGACCCGGACGCGACGAAGTCGAACACCGCCGGGAAGGCGAGAAAGATGCCGAAGCGGACGACCGCTGCCACCAGCAGGACCAGAACCAGCGAGGCGGCGGGCCCGCGGCCGGCGCGTGCGCCAGCACACGCCGGGCCCGACCGCTGGGGATCTGGGTCATTCACACCACCTATGTATCATGGTGCCAGTCCCGTGCCGACCACTTCCACCGTCCGCGACGTGACCACTGCAGCCTGCGGACGCCGGGGCCACGAACGATGAGGATCCTCCATGTCACGCCCTACTACGCCCCGGCGTGGGCCTGGGGGGGTGTGGTCGCGGCGGTCACCGGCCTGAGCCGGGCGCAGGCACGGGCCGGGCACCGGGTCTCGGTGTTGACCACTGACACCCTCGGCCCCGGACGGCGAGGGGTTTCTGGTGCCGACACCGTCGACGGCGTCGAGGTCTGGCGTGCTGCGACTCGCTGCGTGGTCACCCGCGCCCGCCTCAACCTCTCGTGGCCCAGGGGTTTCGCTGCGGCGGCTCGGCGCCTGATCGAGCGCGACGGTGCCGACGTCGTCCACTGCCACGAGCTGCGCACCGTCGAGACCGTCGTCGCCGCCCGGGTCGCGGTCCGGGTCGGCGTGCCGGCCGTGCTCTCGCCCCACGGAACGCTGCCCTATGCGACCGGACGGAGCGCGCTCAAGCGGGCCTGGGATGCGCTGCTCGCGCGGCGAGTGCTGCCTCGGTTTCGCCACGTCGTGGCGCTCACTCCGGACGAGACCGAGCAGGCGCGCGCGCTGTGGGCGGCCCACGGCGTGCCCCTGGGCGACGGACTGATCTCGGTCGTGCCCAACGGCGTCGATCCGACCGAGATGGCGTCGGACGACGAGCGCCGTACGGCCCGTCGCCGACTCGGGCTCAGCGACGAAGCACGAGTGGTGCTCTTCATGGGCCGCCTGCACCGGCGCAAGCGTCTGCCGTTGCTCCTCGAAGCCTTCGCCGGCCTCGCCGGTCGCTGTCCGGAGGCGAGGCTGATCCTTGCCGGGCCCGAGGACGGCGCCCTCGGCGACATTCGGGAGGCCGTCACCCGACTCGACCTCGCGCGCCGGGTGGAGATCACGGGGATGGTCAGCGACGGCGCGCGGCGGGAGGTCCTCGCCGCAGCGGATGTCTTCGCGCTGGTCGGCTCGGGCGAAGGCATGCCGATGGCGGCGCTCGAGGCACTCGCAGCGGGCGTCCCGGTGGTCCTTGCCGAGGCGAACGGCCTCGACGAGGTGGTACCCGCCGGTGCAGGGTTCATCGCCGGCCAGGACCCGGCGGCGATTACGGCGGCGCTCGCGCAGGTCGTGCTCGCGGGCGACCGCGGCAGCGCCATGCGCGTGCGAGCCCATCGGCTCGCCGCGAGCCGCTTCGCATGGGCGGCAGTCGTGGAGCAACTCGACCGCATCCTGTGCGCAGCCATCTCCACCGCCTCGACGGCGAGGTCCCGTGCCTGAACCGATGCCGACCACGGCCTTCGGGACACCGCTCCCGAGCCCTGCGGCGACCGCCAGGGTGGTTCGCAACGGGCTCGCCTTCGGCGGCTCGAAGGTCGCGACCTCGCTTGTCCTGCTCGCGTGGCAGGTGGCCCTCGCGCGTCTGCTCGGCCCCCGGACCTACGGGATCTATGCCGCCCTCGGGGCGGGCCTGGCGCTGGCGGCGGTGCTGCCGGACTTCGGCCTCGGGCTGGTGGTCGCGCGTGATGCGGCCAAGCGGCCGGAGGCCGCCTCCCGACTGCTCGCCGCGACGCTGCTGATCCAGCCGTCGCTCGCCGCGGTCGCGGTGGTCGGCGTGATCGGACTCGGCTGGCGGTGGACGACGGCCCAGGGGCTCGGAGCGCTGATCCTGCTCGCGGCGCTACCTCTGGTCACGGACACGCTCGGCAACCTGTGCCACGCTCAGCTCGTCGCCGCCGAGCGGCTGGTGGCGCCGAGCGCGATCGCCGTGCTGCACGCCGCGGTGCTGGTGGCCGTCGGGGCGCCCCTGCTGTGGGCCGGGCTCGGCCTGTGGGGCGTCTACGGCGCCATTCTCGTCGCCTCCCTGGTGCGTGCGGCGGTCTACTGGCACCGCCTCAGAGTCGTCGGCCTTTCACCCGCCTGGCCGGTCAGCGGAGGGCTCGCGCGTGCACTGCTCGGCCAGGGTTGGCCACTCGCGCTGCTCGCCCTGGTCGGCCTGGGGCGCATCAACGCCGACAAGCTCCTGGCCACCGGGATGCTCGGCGCCGCGGCGACCGGCCAGCTCCAGGCGGCCTTCGTGGTCGTCTTCGGGCTCGGCGACCTGCTGAGCGCGACCCTGCTCACCGCGGTGCTCCCGGTCATGGCCCGGACGTTCCAACAAGGGCGGCGCGAGGAGTTCGACTACGTGGTCGAGCGCGTCGCGTGCGCCGGTCTGCTGGTCGGCGCGCCGCTCGCCTTCGGCGGCGTCCTGTTCGCCCGCCGGGTGTGTGCGATGCTGTTCGGCGCCGGTTTTGGCGAGACCCCCCGACTGCTGATGGTACTGCTCGCCGCCTTGGCGGCGACCATGGTGGGTAGCGCGTTCCAGCAGGTGCTCATTGTCCAGGGCCGCCAGGGAACCCTGCTGATCGCGCGCAGCGCTGTGCTGGCATGCCATCTCCTGCTGCTCTTCGTCCTGGTGTCCCGCATCGGGCTGGTCGGAACGGCGGTCGCGTCGCTGGTGACCGAGGCCGTCGCGCTGGTCGTCCTCGCTGCGCTCGCCCGCCCGCCGGCGTCGTCCCTCGGGAGGCTGGCTCGGTCGGGGCTTTCGATCGCGGCCGCGGCAGGGATCGCGACCCTCGCCGCCCGCGCCGTCGGTCCCGCATCGGGCCTCGCCGCGCTGGTGGTGATGGCCGTCGTGTACTGCGCCGGAGTCGTCGCCCTGCGGGTCGTGTCGGCCGCAGAGTGGCGCCTCATGCGAGCGACGGTCGCCGTGCTGCTCGGCGCGAGGACGGGCGGCTGAGATGTGCGGCATCGCCGGCATTTGGGACTCGTCGGGCGTCGGGCCCGAGGGACCCGGGCTGGTCCGACTGATGTGCGAGCGACTGGTGCACCGCGGTCCCGACAGCGGCGGGTTCTACGCCTTTCCCGACGAGGCGCCCCGGATCTGCCTCGGGGTGCGCCGGCTCAGCATCATCGACCTCTCCACCGGCGACCAGCCCCTGTTCAACGAGGACCGCACCCTCGCCCTGGTCTTCAACGGCGAGATCTACAACCACGTCGAGCTCCGCGCGGAGCTCGAGCAGCGCGGCCACCGCCTGCGCTCCGGCAACGACGGCGAGGTCATCGTTCACCTCTACGAGGAGCACGGTCTCGAGCTGTTTGCGTCGCTGCGCGGCATGTACGCGTTCGCGCTGTGGGACGCCGCGCGCGAACGTCTGGTGCTGGCGGTCGACCACGTCGGCATCAAGCCGCTCTACGTCGCCGAGAGCGGGGGCCGGCTGCGGTTCGCTTCGGAGGCGAAGGCGCTGTTCGCCGACCCGGCGCTGCCGCGGCGGCTCGACCTCGCGGCGCTCGACACCTACCTGACCTTCGGCTACATGGTCGGGCCCGACACGCTCCTCGAGGGCGTCCGGCGGCTGCCTCCCGGGCACGCGATGGTGGTGGAGAGGGGGTCCGCCCGGTTGCTGCGCCACTTCACATTGCGCTATCCGCCGGCCTCCGAGCGACCGTCCGACCCGCGGTCAGTGGTCGAGGAGGCGCGGACGCGCTTTCACGAGGCGGTAAGGCTCCACCTCCGCAGCGACGTGCCGCTGGGGCTCTTCCTGAGCGGCGGGATCGACTCGACGGCGGTCCTCGGCTCGATGTACGCCGAGACGGGCGGCCAGGTGAAGACGTTCACCGTCGGCTACCTCGCGAGCGACGGATCCGTGCCCTCGGCAGACGAGACCGTTGCCGCGCGGCGCGCGGCGGCGCACTTCGGCACCGATCACCACGAGCTCCGGCTGTCGGCCGCCGACTGGTGGACCACCCTCGGCGAGTACTTGAGCGCCCATGACGAGCCCAACGCCAACCCGTCGATGGTTTCGCTGCAGGCTCTCTCCCGGGTCGCCGCCGGGAAGGTCAAGGTCGCGCTCAACGGGACCGGCGGCGACGAGCTGTTCGCCGGCTACCGGGCCCACCGCGTCCACCCGCGGCTACTGCGCGCCGGGGCGGCCCTGGCGAGGAGCACGCCTCGGGCGCTGCGGCGGTGGGCGGGCGGGCCGCTCTGGCAGCGGATCGAGGCGACGCTTCCCGCGCTACGGCGCCGGCGGGTCCTCGGCGCGCTGCCTCCCTATCTCACCGAGCTCAGGACGCTCCTGCTGCCGCCCGTCGAGGCGCTGCGCCGGCTCGCGTCGTTTGACGGGTGGACCTTCTCCGACTCGCTCCGGAGCGAGCTCTTCAGCCCCGATCTTGGGGACGTCTGCGCGCGGGAACGGCACATGGAGACCGCCTTCGACGACATCTTTGCAGCGAACGCCGCCCTTGAGCCCGCGGACCTCGTGCACGCGCTGACGATCGCCACCTGGCTGCCCGGCAACGGCCTGCTGGCGCTCGACAAGGTGACCATGGCCCACGGCCTCGAGGCCCGCGTGCCGTTCTTCGACCCGCCGCTGCTCGCCCATGCCGCCGGCATTCCCCACCGCATCCGCACCCGCGGCAATAAGTGGGTGCTCCGTGAGGCCCTGCGCCCGGACCTCCCGGAGTTTGCCGTGGCGCGGCCGAAGCGGCCGTTCGAGACACCGATCCGATCGTGGTTCGACCATGAGCTGGCCTCGCGGATCCGCGAGGTCGTGCTCGATCCCCGGTGCCTGGGCCGGGGATACCTGCGCCCAGCGGCCGTCGAGCGTCTGATCGCCCGTCACTTCCGGGGCGAGGCCGACCACACCGAGCTCGTGTTTCGCCTGCTCGTGCTGGAGCTGTGGCACGTGCGGGTCCTCGAGGCGCCGCCGCGGATGAACGGCGACCTCGAGGGGGTCGGGACGGCGTCGTGAAGATCCTCTTCGTCGCCTCGCTCCACCATCCGCCGCAGGGGACGGGCGGGCGCCGGGCAGGTGATGTCAAGGATCTCCTCTTCCCGGTCTCGCAGGCGCATGCCTTCTGGGTCAAGGCGCTGCGCGCGGCCGGCCACGAGTGCGCCGTCTTCTGGCGCTCGGCGAGCGCCTACCCGTGGGTGCGCGAGCGTCCGCTCCGCATGACCGAGCGGTTGACGATCCGGCGCGCGGTGTCGGCGGCGGCTGCGCTCGTGCCGCGGCTGAGCCCTGACCTGCGGCTGCGCAACCGCGCCCTGCTGCGGCGCTGCACGGACGAACCGCCCGACGTGGTGATCGTGGTCGGCGGCAACACCGTCGTGGTCCCGGAGACCCTCGCCCAGATCAGGGCCGCGGGCGCGGTCATCGTCGCCACCTGCGGTACGTCCCCGGTGGTGTTCTCACACGCCCTCGAGCGCGCCGCCGCGCCGCTCTACGACCTGGTGGTCGCCAACGACCGCTACCACGCCGTTCAGTGGCGGGAGCTCGGCGCCCGCCGCGCTGAGGTGCTGCCGATGTCGGCAGTCGACCCTGACTTCCACCGGCCGTATGACCTGACCGCCGCGGAGCGCGAAGCCTACGGCTGCGACGTCGGCTTCATCGGAACCCTGGTGCCGCAACGGCTGTACTCCGAACGGGTGGCCGCGCTCGAGGCCCTTCGTGAACTCGAGCTCAAGATCTGGAGTGTCCACGAG
The DNA here is from genome assembly GCA_963814875.1 of uncultured Acidobacteriota bacterium. Classification (GTDB taxonomy): domain Bacteria; phylum Acidobacteriota; class Thermoanaerobaculia; order Thermoanaerobaculales; family Sulfomarinibacteraceae; genus CAVSIS01. The sequence continues at coordinate 10,099 of CAWFFJ010000019.1, read as the reverse complement.
GTGCCGCCGTCGCTGCACGACAAGGCCCGGGGGCCGCTGCTCGGGGAGCCGATGCTGCGCGCACTGTGCGGCGCCCGGATCGTGGTCAATCCCCACGGGGACTTCATGCGCTGGGGCGGGAACATGCGGCTGTTCGAGGCGTGCGGCGTCGGCGCCTTCCAGATCGTCGACGACCGCCCGGGCGTCTCGGAGTGGTTCACGCCCGGCGAGCACCTGGTGACCTACCGCGACCCGGCCCACCTCCGCGCGCTGGTCGCCCATTTCCTCGACCACGACCAGGAGCGGGAGCGCATCGCCCGCGCGGGCCGCGAGCACGCTCTGGCGCACCACACCTACGCCCACCGCATGGCGGCGCTCATCCGGCTCGTCGAGGAGGCCCGTGCACAGCGGCCCGGCCCGGGCGTTCGAGGAACGGCGAGATGACGTCGGCGCGCGTTGTCCACGTGTGCAAGGTGAGCGGCATTGCGGGCGCCGAGAACCACCTGCTGCGCCTGCTCCCCGGGCTCGCCGCGCGGGGATTCGCGGTGCACATGCTCGTGCTCGGCTCCGACGCCGAGACGAGCGGGTTCCGCGCTCGTCTCACGGCGGCCGGCATCGCCAGCGACAGGGTGTCGATCCGGATACCCCTCGACCCGGCGACCCTCCTCGAGCTCACCCGCCGCCTGCGTGCGCTCGCTCCGGCGCTGGTCCACACCCACCTCATCCACGCCGATCTCCACGGCCAGGCGGCCGCGCTGCGGGTCCCCGACGCGCGCCGGGTCTCGTCCCGCCACAACACCGATCCCTTCCGCCGCCGGGCGGCCGTCCGATGGCTCGACGGTCGCGCGCTGCGTCGTGTCGACCGGGTGATCGCCATCTCCCGCGCCGTGGCGCAGTTCAGCGTCGAGGTCGAGGGAGCGGACCCCGACAGGGTCCGCACGGTGCCGTACGGGCTCGATCCTCCGAACCCGTCCCCCGAGGCGGGCCGTGCAGCCCTCGGGGCGCTCGGCCTCGAGCGCCGCGGCCCGGTGATCGGAATGGTCGGTCGCGCGGTTCCCCAGAAGGGGATCGACGTGCTGCTCGAGGCGTTCCCGCGGGTGCTCGCCGCGCATCCCGCCGCGCGGCTGGTCGTCGTCGGCGATGGCCCGCTGCGGCCGGCTCTCGAGCGGCACGCGCGGCGGCTGGGGCTCGAGAGGGTGGTCGTGTTCACCGGCTGGGTCGATCACGCCGCGAGCCTCATGTCTGCCTGTGACGTGGTCGCGATCCCGTCGCGCTGGGAGGGGTTCGGCATGGTCGCGCTCGAGGCGATGGCCGCCGGGCGGCCGATCGTCGCCAGTCGCGTCGACGCGCTCGAGGAGGTCGTCGTGGACGGCGTGACCGGTTCGCTGGTCCCGGCCGGCGACCCCGATGCCTTGGCCGACGCGGTGAGCAACCTGCTCGCCGACCCGGTCCGTGCCGCGGAGCTCGGCCGCGCCGGTCGCCGGCGGCTGAAGGAGGAGTACTCGGTCGCGCGGATGGTGGAGCGAACGGCGGCCGTCTACGACGAGCTGCTGTTCCTCTCGGACAACCATCGGTAGCGCTGCCCCCGCGGGTGCTCCAGCACCCAGCGGTAGACCGCCTCGACATCGTCGACCAGGCGATCGAGACCGTGGAAACGGCGGACGTAGCGACGTCCCTCCTCGACCATGGCGTGCCGCCGCGACGGCTCGAGGATGAGCAGCTCCAGCGCCGCTGCGAACGCCTCCGGGTCGCGCCCCTCGACGAGCAGGCCGCGGGGCCGTTCGGAGGATCGGAACACCCTGTCCCCGACTGACCCCGACCACTCCTGGGTCAGGATGTCGGGCACTCCGCCCACCGCCGCGGCGACCACGGGACGCCCCGCCGCCATCGCCTCCAGCAGCGCCTGTGGCGTCCCCTCTTGGAGGCTGGTGAGGGCGACCGCGTCGAGACCCGCGTACACCCGCGCCAGGTCGGTCCGCAGGCCCAGGAAGTGCACCCGCTCGGCGATCCCGAGCTCTGCGGCGAAGGACCTCAGGCCGGCCTCAGGCGGTCCTCCCCCGACGACGACGAACCGCGCCTCGGGCCGCTTCCGGGCAAGGACCGCCGCCGCGGTCAGGAACAGCCGGTGGTCCTTGACCGGCGCCAGGCGGCCGACGATCCCAACCAGGAAGTCCGTGTCGGACACCGCAAGCTCGGCGCGGAGCGGGCGACCCTCGGTTTGCAGGGCGTAGAGCGAGAGATCGAGGCCGAGCGGCACCACGAAGACGCGCTCGGCGGGTGCGACGCGGAAGCGCTCGACGATGTCCTCGCGCTGCTGCGGCGAGAGCACGACCACGGCGTCGCTGGCGTTGCGTCCGAGGCGCCGCTCGACCCAGCGGACGGCGGCCTGCTTCGGGAAGCGGAAGTAGCCGGACAGGACGTGACCGTGGAAGGTGTGGACGACGCGCGGCCGTCGGGCGCCGGAGCGCACATCCGGCCGCCACAGCGTCGCCGCGAGGCGCCCGACCAGGCCGGCCTTGGCGGTGTGGGTGTGGACGATCTCGGGAGCGAAGCGCGCGACCTCCCGCGCGACCGCCCCGAGGGCGCGCCAGTCCGATCCGAGCGCGACCTCGCGCCCGAGTGCGGGGACCTCGATGAGGTCGAGCCCCGCATCGCGGGCGATCGAGCTCAGGTCGTCCTCGCCCCCCTGGACATGGCCGGCGATCAGCCGGGCCCGGTGTCCCCGCGCTGCCAGCCCCTGGACGAGCCAGACAACCTGACGCGCCGGTCCGCCAGCGTTGAGTCGGGTGATGCAGTTGAGCACCGATGGTGCGGCGGCACCGTTCCCCGTGACGGTCATCCGGCGGCCGTCTTCGCAGCCGCGTTGGCTCGGCCCTGAAGGGAAGCGGTCCCAGACACGGTTCCTCTGCCACAGGTTGCGGCGATCCCCGGAACGAGTCAAGGCGCACTGGATGGAACCCGACGGGGGATCGGCCGCTGTCGTCGCGGCGGGCCGTTGCAGGCGCTATGCTCTCGGGCAGTGACGACGCCAGATTCCACGGAGGTGACGCCGGCGGGCCCCATGGCAGGAGCCGGAGCGGTCGAACCGACGCTCGAGTCGGTCGGCGAGCGGCTCCGCCGGCGTGCCGATGACCTCGGCGCCGCGCTGATCGAGGCGGCGTGGCTGGTCGCCCTCGTGACCGTCCCGGTCTACTTCAACGTGTACTCCTCGCGCAGCTTCGAACCCGACAAGGTGGCGCTGCTGACGGTGCTCGCCGGCGTGGTCGTCGCCGCCTGGCTGGCCAGGGTCCTGGCCGGCGGGGCGGTCTGGCCGCCGGTCGATCCGTCCCACGAGCGCCACCCGGCGGGGGCCCTGCTGGTCGCCGCGGCCGCCGCCTTTCTCGTCGTCTCGACACTGGCGACGGTGCTCTCGGTGTCACCGTCCCGGAGCTGGCACGGCTCGTTCTTCCGCCAGCAGGGGCTCACCACGCTGGTCTCCTATCTCGTGATCGCGCTCGCGGTCGTCGCCCACATGCGCCGCGGCGAGCAGTGGCGGCGCGCCGCGACGGCCATCATGCTCGGCAGCCTGCCGGTGTGCGTGTACGCGGTCGTTCAACGCCTCGGTCTCGACGCGATCGTGCCGCCGGACGACATCCACCGCGTCTCGTCGTCACTCGGTAACCCGATCTTCCTCGGCTCCTACCTGGCGATAGCCTTCCTGGTGACCATGAGCCGCCTGGTCGCGGGCCGCGCGGGCGGTTCCAGAGCCACCCGTGGAGGCGGACGCCGGCTCGCCCTCGGAGCCGTGTGCGCGCTGCAGCTGACGGCGATGGTGCTGTCCCAGAGCCGGGGGCCGCTGCTCGGTCTGGGCGCGGGGCTCGCCGTGATGGCGCTCGCCTGGTGTCTGCGGGTCCGCGGCGACCGGTCCCGCACGGTGAGGGCCGGAGCCCGGAGCCCCCGCCTTTGGCGGCTCGCGCTCGCCGCCGGAGCGGGCGCGCTGGTGGTGCTCGGGCTCCTGGCCGCGTCGGGGTCGCAGCTCGCGCGCCTGCGGAGCCTGCCGACGGTCGGACGGCTCGCGACGGCCTTCGACCCAGCGACGCCGACGGCAAGGGTGCGCCTGCTCATCTGGCACGGGGTGGTCGAGCTCGAGACCTCCGCGCCGCCGCTGCGTGGTCCGGACGGTGCCCCGGATCGCCTCGGCGACGTTCGATTCCTGGTGGGCTACGGACCGGACTGCTTCGACCTTGCCTTCAACCGCGTCTTTCCGGCCCAGCTTGGGGTGGTCGAGTCCCGCCAGTCGATCCCCGACCGGGCGCACTGCGAGCTGTTCGACCTGCTGGTGACCACCGGGGTGATCGGGCTGGGCGCGTGGCTGGCGCTGGTTGCCGTTGCCCTCGCCCTTGCCGGAACACTGGCCGTGCACGGGGTGGCTGCAGGCCCGCAGGTTGCTCGAGCCGCGCTGTGGGCGTTGGGCGCTGCAGCTGCGGCGTCGGCGCTCGCGATCCTGGTCGGGCACGCCGACCTCGCGGGCGTGGTGGCGCCCGCCGGTCTGATTGCCGGTTCATGCGCCGCGCTGGTCATCGGAAGCCTGCGAGGACCCTTGGCCGCCCTTCGAGTCCCGAACCGTGTCGAGCCGGGACTCGCCCTCGCGGCGCTCTCCGGCGTCGCCTGCCACCTGATCCAGGCGAGCGTCGGCATCCCGGTCACCGCCAGCTCCCTGCTGCTCTGGTTCCTGCTCGCAGCTCTCGCGGCGGTGAGCCTCGGTCGCCTCGACACGGAGAACGCTCTCGAGGAGCCGTCCTCGACAGCCCTGCCGGGGGAGGCGCGGGAAGCGGTTGTCGAGGCGATGCTCGCCGGAGTGGCCGTTGCGGTGGCCACCTCGTCGCTGATGGACAGATCGGTGAGCGAGACTATCCGGGCGTTCGCCGAAGCACTTCCCACGTCCCTGAGCGCGGCGGCGAAGGCGGCCGGCAGCGCTCCGGCCGTGCTCCTGCTGGGTGCGGTCGTCGCCGCGCTCGCGCTGTGGGCGGGTCGTCCGCCGGCCCGTCCGCCTCGCCGGGTGCGTATCCTCTCCCTGCTTGCAGCCGCGCTGCCGGTCGCGGCGCTCTGGTTCGTCAGAACGCACCGCCTCGCGACCACCGCTCGGCTGCAGCGTGAGGGCGCCAGCCTCGAGACGCTGTCGCTGCTCGCGGCGGGGCACGCCGAGGTCCTGGTTGCCGCTGTCGTGGTCATGGTCCTGGTGCTCGCGGCGCTTCTGGCGTGGCGCCGGCACCGCGCCCCCGCTCGAAGGCCGCTGCCGTCGCTCGCCTTTTTGGGTGTGTTGCTGGCAGGGTTCGTGGCAGTCGCGGCGGCGCTCGTGGCTCGCCATGCGCTGGCGCCGATCCGAGCCGACACCTTGGCGAAGCAGGCCGCCGCATCGCTCGACCGCGGGCAGCCGCTGCCGGCCCTGGGCCTGCTCTCCCGGGCGAGCTGGCTCGCTCCCGACGAGCCCGCGATCCTCACGCTGGTGGCACGCGCGACGGTGCTCGCGTCGCGCACCACCACAGCGCCCGGCACCCGCGAGCGAGCCTTCGACGCGGCCGTTGCAGCGCTCGAGCGCGCCGCGAGGCTGCAACCGTGGGACCCCGATCACGCGGTCAACCTGGGGCGGGTGCTCACGTCGGCCGCGGAGTGGGCTCGTGACCCCCAGACCCGGCAGAGCCTGCTCGGTCGGACCGAGCGCGCATACGCCCGTGGCCTCGAGCTGCGGCCGCGCTCGGTCCTGTTCCAGGTCGAGCACGCGGGAGTGCTGGTCCTCCTCGGCCGGAACGAGGCCGCGGCCGTGCAGCTCCGCTCCGCGCTCGCCCTCGACCCGGGCTATGAGACCGGCGCGATGATGCTCGCCAGCCTTGAGCGCGGACGGGCCGTCGGGGCGCTGCGCGAGGACCACGAGGAGGAGGCGACGCACCACTTCGAGGCGGCCCTCGCCGCGCTCGAGGGCCTGCTGGCACACAAGGGTGGGGACCAGGCAGCCGAGAGGGCCGTCGCCGCCCTCTACGCGCGCTTGGGCCGGGGCGACGAGGCGACAGCGGTGCTCGAGGGGCTGGTCGATGGCAGCGAGCCCGCCGAGGTGCACGAGATGCTCGCGCTGCTGTTCCTCGAGAGCGGGAGGCCGGAGCGAGCGCTGCAAGAGGCGGAGTCCGCAGTGCGTGTGGCTTCGGACCAGGCGCGGCCACGGGCCCAGGCGATGCTCGAGCTGGTTCGGTCACGATCGGGCCGGATGTCGCAACGTGGTGAAGGCGACCAACCTTGACGTCCTGGCCCCCAGTCTCTACGATGGACTCACCTTCAACCAGCGCTGTGGCGTGTTCAAGGCGGAGGTGACGCATGCTCACGGGAGATTGCAGCAGGGCACGGCGCCTGCGCTCCATGGCGGTCTTCGCCGGCGCAGCCTTGATTGTGACCCTGTCGCCCGCCTTTGCCGGGGCACAGTCTGCCTCCATCACCAGTGACAAGACCGTCGGTCTGGACCCGATGGTGTGCGCCACCACCTCGTCCATCACCCTTCCCCCGGGAGGCGGCAACGTCACCTACTGCTACACGGTGACCAACACCGGCGACGTGACCTTCACCTCACTCAATCTCGGTGACGACCACCTCGGGACCATTCTCAGCTCGTTCCCATACTCCCTGACCCCGGGCGCCTCGGTGTTCATCACCCAGGCCGCACCCGTGACGGTGACCACCACCAACGTCGCGAGCTGGACGGCAGCCATCTCGGTGACCCCGGTCGCAACGAGCACCGACTCGGCGCTCGTGACCGTTACCCCCGCCGCCCCCGGCCTGAACCTGGTCAAGACGGTCGGCACCGACCCCGCGGCGTGCGCGCCGACCAGCTCCATCGTCTTCCCTCCCGAAGGCGGCACGGCGGTGTACTGCTACACGGCCACCAACACCGGCAACGTCACGCTCAGCACCCACACCCTGGTCGACAGCGAGCTGGGCACGCTGCTCGACGGCTTCGCGTACTCGCTCGCTCCGCTCGCGTCGGTGTTCATCACCTCGTCGGCGGTGATCACTCAGACGACCCAGAACGTCGCGAGCTGGGGGGGGTCGACGATCTCGCCGACCATGACTATCACGGGCACCGACTCGGCGCTGGTGACCGTCACACCAGCCGCCCCCGGACTGAGCCTGGTCAAGACGGTCGGCACCGATCCTGCGGCGTGCGCGCCGACCGGTGCCATCGTCCTGCCTCCGGGCGGCGGCACGGTGGTCTACTGCTACCGGGCGACCAACACCGGCAACGTCACGTTCACCAGCCACACCCTCGCCGACAGCGAGCTGGGCACGCTGCTCAACGACTTCGCATATCCGCTCGGTCCGTCGGCGTCGACGTTCGTCACTGCCTCGGCGATGATCACCCAGACCACCGCCAACTCCGCGAGCTGGACCGCCTCGTCGGTTTCCCCGACAAGCATCATCACCGCCGGCGGCTCGGCGCTCGTGAGCGTCGAGGCGCCGTCCTACGCCATCGACCTGGTCAAGACGGTCGGGACCGATCCGAGCGCCTGCGCGGCGACGAACGAGATCACGCTTCCCCCGGGGGGCGGGACCGCGGTCTACTGCTACGAGGTCACCAACACCGGCAACGTGACGCTGGCGATCCACGGCCTCGTCGACGACCACCTCGGGACCCTGCTCAGCTCCTTCCCGTACTCGCTGGCTCCTGGCGCCTCGACGTTCGTCACCCAGGAAGCGCCGATCACCGTGACCACCGTCAACAGCGCCACCTGGACGGCCTCCGTCCCGGGCGCCGGCGAGGCGAGCGACTCTGACGGAGCGGTCGTCAACGTCCTCGAGCGCGTCAACGTGCCGACCCTGTCGCCGTCGGCCGTGCTCGTGTTCGCGCTGCTCCTGTGCGCGGCCGGGCTCATCGCCCTGCGGCGGCTGACCTGATCCCTCGGTCAGCGAGACGATGCTCTGCCCGGCGTAACAAGCGGCGTGCCTCAACGTGACGACGGGTCACCTCGTTGCCATCCTCGCGTGCGCTGTGCTGATCGCCGGCGGTGTCATTCCGTTGCTGAGGCGGCTCGCCCTGAGGCTCGGCATCGTCGACATGCCAGCTGCGCGCAAGCAGCACGCGGATCCGGTTCCGCTGCTCGGTGGGGTGGCGATCTACGGCGCCGTCGTCGTGTCGTTGATGCTCTCTCCCGAGAGGCTCGAGCTGGTGCAGCTCGGCAGCATCCTCGTCGGCGCAACCTGGGTGTCGTTGTGGGGCCTGTGGGACGACCGGCGCCCACTGCACCCGGCGATCAAGCTCGCCTCCCAGGTGGCGGCCGCAGCCGTGCTGATCGCGTCCGGCGTCCAGGTGCTCCTCGACCTGCCGCTGTGGCTCAACCTTGCGGTGACGCTGATGTGGATCGTCGGTATCACCAACGCCTTCAACCTGCTCGACAACATGGACGGGCTCGCCGGAGGGGTCGGCGCCGTGGCCGCGGCGTGCTTCACGCTGATGGCGGTCGCCAACGACCAGTACCTCGTGGGTGCGATGGCGGTCGCCCTGCTCGGCGCCTGCCTCGGCTTCCTGATCCACAACTTCAACCCGGCGAGGATCTTCATGGGCGACTCGGGAAGCCTGTTCCTGGGATTCCTGCTCGCGGCGCTCGGCATCAAGCTCAGATTCCCCGACAATGTCTCCATGGTCACCTGGATGGTGCCGGTGCTGGTGCTCGGGGTCGCGGTGTTCGACACCACCCTGGTCGTCATCTCGCGCCTGCGGCGCGGTCTGAACCCGTTCACGACCCCCGGCCGCGACCACGTGTCGCACCGCCTCGTGGCGCTCGGTTGGACCCGGCGCGAGGCCGTCTTGCTCCACTACCTGCTCGGCGGCGCGCTCGGCTGGCTCGCCGTGCTGATCAGCTTCGCGACGCCGCTCGAGGCCTACGCGATCGGCGCCGCGATCGTGGTCGCCGCGCTCGTGGTGATCGCCTGGCTCGAGCGCCGCTGGCGCAGCGACGCGCCGACCGCCGACGAGAGGATGCCGACCTGATGTCCGATCAACGCTCGCGGAGGCATGTGCTCGTCACCGGTGGGGCCGGCTTTATCGGATCGCACCTCGTGGAGGCCCTGCTCGAACGCGGCGAGCGCGTGACGATCCTCGACGACCTCTCGACCGGCCGTCTCGCTAACGTCGCCCACCTCGAGGGCGACCGGGGATTCCGAATCGTGATCGACACGGTCACCAACGAGGGTGTGCTCGACGGCCTGGCGTCAGCCTGCGACGTGATCGTCCACCTCGCCGCTGCGGTCGGCGTCGACCTGATCGTGCGCGACCCCGTGCACGTGATCGAGAGCAACATCCTCGGCACCCGCAGCGTGCTCGCCGCGGCGCGGCGCTACCGGCGTAAGGTCCTGCTCGCATCGAGCTCAGAGATCTACGGCAAGAACGGCGCCCTGCCGATGCACGAGGACGACGACCGCCTGCTCGGCCCGACGACGCGCTCGCGATGGTGCTACTCGACCTCCAAGGCGGCCGGCGAGTACCTCGCGCTCGCCTCCCATCGTCAGGCCGGCCTGCCGGTCGTCATCATGCGCTTCTTCAACACCATCGGACCGCGGCAGAGCGGGTCCTACGGGATGGTGGTCCCGCGCTTCGTCGAGCAGGCGCTCGCAGGGAAGCCTCTGACCGTGTACGGCGACGGTCGCCAGAGCCGCTGCTTCTGCGACGTCTCAGACGTGGTCGCGGCGGTGATCGCGCTCGCGGAAAACCTCGCGGCGGTGGGCGGTGTGTTCAACGTCGGCTCGACGGACGAGATCACCGTGCTCGAGCTGGCCAGGCGCGTGCTCGCCGTGGTTCAGGGAGAGGAGCCTCCCACCGATGCCGAGGAGCTCGCGTCGGCGGGTCTGATCACGCTGGTTCCGTTCGAGCAGGCCTACGAGGACGGTTTCGAGGACATGGTCCGCCGGGTCCCGGACATCGGCAAGCTGACCCGCCTGACCGGCTGGAGGCCGCGGGTGGCGCTCAACGACACACTGCGACGCATCGCGGCGTCGTTCTCCGAGGCGGCAGCCGCTTCCCCAGACGGGTGAGGTCGACACGATGGGCCATCACGTGTGTCCCTGGTGGCTCGGCTACTGGCTGGTGAACCCCCTGCGGCGG
>CAWFFJ010000018.1:0-419165 GCA_963814875.1 uncultured Acidobacteriota bacterium | reverse complement strand
GTAGGTGGATGCGAGGTCGGGGTGGCTGGGGAAGAGGCGGACACCGAGCCCCTGGTTGCCTGCCGACGTGCAGGTGAAGCTGCCGCTGTAGCGGAAGCTCCCGTCCCCGAGATCCTCGGCCAGCCGCATCGGGAATCCCGATCCGTCGAGGATGGTTCGGTGCTCGTTGAGCCGACCGCCGTAGAGCTCGACAGTCACGTCGCCCGGGGTCAACGACCCAAGGTGGACGACCGCCGTGACCTCGAGCTCCGAGCCGACCCGGAGGCCACGACGTCCGTTGCCGTCGACCTCGGCAGAAACCAGGGCGACGCTGGACCAACCCTTGAGCACGTGGACCTTCCACTCCGCCAGCGCCTTGGCGCGCGCGAATGAGTTCTCCGACAGGCGTCGTGCATTGGCCAGCGCCGGAAGGTAGAACCGCTCGAGGTACTCCCGCACCATGCGGTCGGTGTTGAAGAACGGCGCCAGCAGGGAGATCGAGGCCTTCATCTTTGCGATCCACTCGCGTGGCAGGTGGTCGCGGCTCCGGTTGTAGAAGCAGGGAATCACCGAGTCCTCGAGCAGGTCGTAGAGGGCGTTCGCCTCGACCTCGTCCTGGTGGTCGGCGTCGTCGTACTCCTCGCCGCTCCCGATCGCCCAACCGACCTCGGGTGTGTACGCCTCCGCCCACCAGCCGTCGAGGATCGAGAGGTTGAGGCCGCCGTTCGCCGCGACCTTCATGCCCGAGGTTCCGCTCGCCTCCAGCGGTCGCCTCGGCGTATTCAGCCACACGTCGACCCCTCGCACGAGGTACCTGGCGACGTTGAGGTTGTAACCCTCGATGAAGACCACGCGATCGCGCACGCGTTCGTCTTTGGCGAAGTGCACGATGTTCTTGATGAGCTCCTTGCCGCCGTCGTCGTGGGGGTGGGCCTTGCCGGCGAAGATGATCTGCACCGGCCGTTCCGGGTCGGTGAGGATCCGGATGAGCCGATCCGGGTCGCGGAACAGCAGCGTGGCCCGCTTGTAGGTGGCGAAGCGGCGGGCGAAGCCGATCGTCAGGGCGCCGGGGTCGAGGACCTCGTCGGCGCGTACGATCTCGGCGTCGGTTGCGCCACGGCGCACCATCTGGGCCCGCAGGCGATCGCGGGCGAAGGCGACGAGGCGCTCGCGGCGCCGTTCGTGGGTGCGCCAGATCTCCGAGTTGGGGATCTTGTCGATCCTCTTCCACCCATCCGGGTCGGCGGTGTTCTCCCGCCACGCAGGACCGAGGTAGCGGGTGAGCAGCTCGGCGAGGTCATGGCTCATCCAGGACGGAAGGTGGATGCCGTTGGTGACGTGTTCGACCGGGATCTCGTCGATCGGGAAGCCGAGATAGCCTTTGGCGACCATGCGCCGCGAGACCTCGCCGTGCAATGCGGAGACGCCGTTGGTGGAAGACGAGTTGCGCAGCGCAAGGATGGCCATGTTGAACGGCTCGTTCGGCTCGTCCGGATTGAACCGCCCCATCCGCATCAGGTCGTCGAACGGTACACCCAGCTCGCGCGCGTAGTCCGCGAGGAACTCGCGCATGAGCTCCACCGGAAAGAGATCGAAGCCCGCAGGGACCGGGGTGTGGGTGGTGAAGACGTTGCCGCCTGCCTTGAGGACGCGGGCGTCGCGGAAGGAGAGACCGTCCTTGATCATCGAGGTGCGGATCCGCTCGAGGCCGGAGAATGCCGCGTGGCCCTCGTTGATATGGCAGACCTGGGGTGTGATGCCCATGGCGTGCAGAGCGCGCATGCCGCCGATGCCGAGGACGATCTCCTGCTGGATGCGGGTGCGCTGGTCGCCGCCATAGAGCTGGTTGGTGATGTCCTGGTCCTCGGGACGGTTCTCCGGCAGGTTGGTGTCGAGCAGGTAGAGAGCAACCCGGCCGACGTCACAGCGCCAGACCTGGATCGCGGCCTCGCGGCCCGACATCGTCACCGCGACCTTCAGTGGAGAGCCGTCCTCTTTGGTGACCCTTCTGATCGGCAGGTTGGCGAAGTCGTTGAGGGGGAAACGCTCCTGTTGCCACCCATCGGCATTCAAGTACTGGCGGAAGTACCCCCGCTTGAAGAAGATGCCCATGCCGACCAGGGGCAGTCCGAGATCGGAGGCCGACTTGAGATGGTCTCCGGCAAGGACGCCGAGCCCGCCGGAGTACAGGCGCAGGCACTCTGTCAGACCGAACTCCATCGTGAAGTAGACGATGTAGGGGGCATCGACGGCTCCGTGGCTCCGCTGGAACCAGGCCTCGGCGGACATGTAGCGCCGAAACTCGCCGTAGACGTCACGCATGAACTCGACGAAGCTGCGGTCGGCGGCGAGCTGCTCGAGCCGCTCAACGGACAGGCCGCCGAGCATCTGAACCGGGTTGTGGTAGGTCCGCTCCCAGAGCTCGTCGTCCATCCGCCGGAACAGATCGATAGCGACCGGGTTCCAGGTCCACCACAGGTTGTAGGCTATCTCCTTGACTGGGGCGAGCGTCTCGGGCAGCCACGGCTCGACCGTGAACTGGAAAAGGGTCCGCATTCGTCTTCCTCCCACGTGCGACCGCCGACCGGCGGGCGCCTCTTGGCGGTGGTCTCGAATCGGCCTAACGGCCGGACCACTGAGGGGCACAGCGAATGATTCTACCGTGGAACTCCGCGTCCACTGCGTTCGACCCCCAGAGCCGTGCGCGCCGTCCCCGCTCAGTCGAGGTACTGGCAGGCAAGCCTGCACCTGTCACCGAATCCCTACTGCGGGGAATTCGGCGCCCTCGCGACGTGACCTGATGGAGAGTGCAGGCTAGAATCCGGCCGCGGTAGAAATGACGGACAACGGCGACCCGCGCGGCGAGAACACCGGAGCAGACGGTCACGGGCCGAGGCTCCGCGGGGAGGTTGCCGGCGCTGCCGAAACGGGAGCGGACGAGGAGGTCCAGCCGACGGTTGTCAGCCCGTCGTTCGTTCCGGCGGACATCGGCGCGGCGATCGCGCCGGGCGGCATGGTCGGACGCTTCCGGCTCTCCGGCCGCATCGGCCAGGGCGGCATGGGCGAGGTCTGGAAGGCGTGGGACACGCAGCTGGGACGCTGGGTGGCAGTCAAGCTGCTCAAGGTCGAGGACCCGCTCCAGGTCCAGCGTTTCGTACGCGAGACCACGCTGCTCGCCAGGCTCCAGCACCCCAACGTGGTCCAGGTCTACGACGCCGGGGTTCACGGCGGGCGCCCGTATCTGGTCATGGAGTACGTCGAGCGCCCGGCGGCGGGTTTCAAGTCGGTCCGCCGCCGTCGGGCCGCCGAGATCGTCTGCGAAGCTGCTCGCGGCGTTGCCCACGCACATGCTCACGGCATCGTCCACCGCGACCTCAAGCCCTCGAACCTGCTCGAGTCGACCGCGGGTCGCGTCTACGTCACCGACTTCGGGCTTGCCAAGGTTGTCGAGGCGGTGGACATGACCGTGACCGGTGCGGTTCTCGGTACGCCCTCCTTCATGGCCCCCGAGCAGGCCCTGGGGCGTCCAGCGGATGAGAGGACCGACGTCTACGGGCTCGGCGCGACGCTGTATGCACTGGTCGAGGGGCGGCCTCCCTTCCAGGGCGAGTCGATGGCCGAGATCATCGGGAGGGTGGCGGCGGCGCCGGCGCCACGGCTGAGTGGAGACGACGACCTGGTCGTGATCGTCGCCCGTGCTACCGAGCGGGAGCGAGCCGACCGCTACGGTTCGGCGGACGAGCTCGCGGACGACCTCGACCGCTATCTGCGGGACGAGCCCGTGCTCGCGCGCCCGATCGGCCCCGTTGGCCGAGTGTGGCGCCGGGCGCGACGGCGCCCCCGCGCAGCCGCAGGGCTCGCCGCGCTGGCTCTCGCTGTGGTGGTGGGGACGGCATGGGCTGGCGCAGCGGCTCTCGCCGCCCACCGCCGCAGCGGACAGGCGCGGGCCGCCCAGGGCATGCTCAGCCAGGCGGAGGCCATCCTCACCGACGTGCGGCGCATGCAGAGCTCCGACCAGGCCGACACCGACGAGTATGGGCAGGCTGTGTCCGATCTCAAGGAGCTCACCGCACGGGCGGTCGGTGTCGCCCCGGAGCTGGCCCGCGCCCACTATGACCACGGTCTCGCCCTGCTCTTCGCCAAGCACTGGGAGGACGCCGAGGCCGCGTTCTCGCGAGCGCTCGAGCTCGACCCGGGCGCGAGCGACGCCAGAGCGCGCCGGGCCTACGCGCGCTACTCCCAGGTCGAGATCGCAGGCCCGACCGCTGTCGCGACCTCGAAGGGCATGGAGTTCGTCCACAACCCGCCCGACCCGGCGGGTGCGGCGCACCTGGAGGGAGCCGCTTCAGACTGGCACGCGCTCCCCGAGAGCCATCCCGACCGGGCCTACGGCGAGGCGCTGCTCGCGTTCGCAGCCGGGGACTACGCAGCGGCCCGAAAGGTGCTCGAGTCGAGGGTCGAGGCACAGCCCTACCTGATGACCGAGCGGCGGATGCTGGCCCAGGCGGATCTGGTCCTCGGCGACTTCGCCGCCGCCGAGCACCACTCCGACCTCCTGCTCGCGCGCGGCTTCGAGGAAGGTACGGTGTATGCCGTGCGGGCGTACGCCCGGGCCGGGCAGGGCAGGTTCGAGGCAGCCGTCGCGGACATGCGGGCCTCCCTCGAACGCCGCCCCGACGAACGCTCGCGCCGCAACTACGTCGCGTTCTGGCTGTACCAGCTCGGCCGCAGCGAGGAGGCGCTGGCCGAGTACGAGCAGCTGGTGGCGTCCGATCCGGACAACCCCACGTACCTCACCGGTCGCTCCAACGCCCGCATGGCGACCGGCGACTGGGTGGGCGCGGTGGCCGATGCCGACCGCGTGGTAGAGCTCCAGCCGGAGAGCTCGGAGGCGCACTACCAACGTGCCGTGACGCTCAACCACGGCCCCGGCGCGATCGAGGAGTTCTCGCGCGCGATCGAGCTCGACCCGAACAACCTGACCGCGGTCGGGCAGCGCGGCCTCGCCCTGGTCATGGCCGGCCGGTGGGCAGAGGCCGAGCGAGACGGGCGTCTCGTGGTCGCGCGAGAGCCCGAGTTCCCGCACTGGAAGTACGTGCTCGGCGCAGCGCTGCGCGGGCTCGGGCGGTGGCAGGAGGCGATCGACGTGCTCGACGCCGGCATCGCGCAGGGCCTCGAGTACCCGGAGGTCTACACCGATCGTGCGCGAGCTCGGGCGGCGCTCGGGCAGTGCGCCGGCGCGTGGAACGACCTCGACCGCGCGAAGGCCTTCAACGAGGGCCTCGACGACGAGGCGGTTGCGGAGATCCGCACCCGCTGCCCGCGGTAGCCGCACGGGTCGAGATACCCCCTCCGAACTCCCTGCGGATGATGCCCCTGGCCTATCTTACTCACCAGGTGACGTTGCGAGAGGGCCCGCGAGGGCGGGCATATCGGCGCCCGCAGTAGGGACCTGGTGGGAAGTGCACCCTCGTCTCGTGATGGTACGCTCTTACCGAGAGCCTCGACGTGTTCCGAGCGGAGGTCGACGTGAAGCGAATCGTGAGTGCGGCTGCGGTCCCTATCGTGCTCGTCACCGTGCTCGGCTGGGCGGCTCCCTGCTTGGCGTCCTTCCCTGACAACGATCTCTTCCTTGCGTCCGTCGGACGAGCCTCGGGAAGCCAGGGATCGCGGTGGTACACGACCGTGTGGCTCTACAACCCGGGAGCGACCTCCGCCGAGGTCACGATCAGCCTGCTGCGCCGAGACCAGGCCAACCCTACGCCTGAGCAGCAGTCGGTCACAATTCCGGCGGGCTCGATGATGACCTTCGCGGACGGGTTGTACGAGCTCTTTGGGCTCGAGACCGTCCTTGCCGCGTTACGCATCCAGTCGTCGGTACCGGTGGTGGCCGGAGCGCGGGTCTACAACCAGCCCGGCGACAGCATCCGCGAGTCCCAGGGGCAGCTCATCGCCGGGGTTCCGGGGCGGTTCGCCGTCGGTCCCGGAGAGAGCACCGACATCCCCGCCGTCATGCAGCCGGCCGACGGCTCGTTCCGAACCAACTTCGGCATGGTCGAGACGAGTGGTGCCGGTGCCCAAGTCGAGGTCGCTCTGCTCGACGGCGACGGCGCCGAGCTCGTCTCCGAGACCTATGCCCTGCGGCCATTCGAGGCATTTCAGCGCTCGCTGACCAGCCTCGCGCCAGATGCCGCAGTCGCGAGCGGACGGCTGCACGTCGCGGTTGTCGGCGGCTCCGGCGCCGTGCTCGCCTTCGCGTCGGCGGTGGCCAACGGCGTCCACTCGCAGGACCCGACCACCCTCGAGATGAACCTCGACCCGAAAGCGTTGGCCACTGGAGGAGACGGCGACATCACCGGGGTCGCAGCGGGCCCCGGGCTGACCGGGGGCGGCAGCTCCGGCGAGGTCACCCTGGGCGTGAGTGCAGGTGACGGCATCGCAGTGTCCGAGGATGGCGTCGCGATCGCGGCGAGCGGGATCCGAGCCGACCACGTGGCACCCGGCGAGCTGATGCTGGGGCTCAAGGTCGGGGCCGACGTTCTGCACGACGTCGTGACCCTTTCGGCCGGCAGCGGCGTCAGCGTGAGCGCCGCCGGGAACACGGTGACGATTGCGGCGGGTGGCGGATCATTGCAGCGTTTCGAGGTCCCCGTACGGAGCGCGATTTCAGCTTCCGCCGCAGGTACCTGGGTCGTCGGCTCGGACCAGCTCCAGCTGCCTTCGGCGGGGCGTTGGCGCGTGGGTTACCGGGTGGTGGCGAAGGTCCAGAACCTCGGGGTCGGGACCCTGTCGGACCCTGTGAACGTCGCCCTGGTCAACCTGACCGACGGCTCGAGCGTGATCCGCGCGTGCCTGTCCGTCCTCGGCCTGCAGCTGGGTATCGGCGGGACCAACTTCGCGCTGACGACCGTGAACGGCGAGGCGGTCATCGACGTGACCCGTGCGACCAACCTGGCGGTCGCCGGGCGGACCTCGAGCTCGAACTTGAAGCTGACGATCCAGCCCCACGACGCCGATCTCTCGGCGGGCCTTCCGGCCCCCGACGGAAGCTCGTTCCTGTGGGCGGAGAGGATCGGGGGGTAGTCTCGAGCTTCCGCCTCGGGGACTGTCACCGGAGGTAAGCTCCCGGTGACTGCCGCGGCCGAATGCCGCCCCCCTCACCTTCTCACTTTCTTACCTTCTTACTTTCATACTCTTCGACCTGGAGCAGCTTCGGGTCGAAGTCGCGGATGACATCGAGGTTGCCGGGCTCGAAACCGCCGGGGTGCTGCTCGTCGCGGTAGCCGACGTGGTACCGATAGATGGCCTCGATCGTCGGCCACGGGTCGTGGTTGACCGCCTTCTGCAGGATTCCGGTGACCATCCCGGAGCGGTGCATGCCGCCGCCGCAGTGGATCAGAATATTGCCGCGCGGCGGCTTGCCGCCGGGTGAGAGGATCTCGTCGTTGATCAGGCGGGCGAGGTCGGCCAGCGCGGCATCGCGTTCCGGTCCGGGCTGGATCTCCTCACGGAGGGCGGCGCGCCAGGTGCCGTAGTCCTCATTGGCGGTGACCACGTAGCTCGCTCCGGCAGCGGCAGCCGCCCGCCGCTCGCCCTCGACGAGGTCGTCGACGACCATCTCACCGTCGTAGAGGTTGACGACGTGGCGCACACCGCCGCCGGCGAGCAGGCTTGAGTAGCACGAGCCGGACGCGGCCGGGTCCGGTGTGAAGCCGGTCCGGAACACGATCACCGGGCGGCGCACCCCGTGCTCGTCCGTCCACGAGTGGTCCGCGAGCACGATGGCGCCGAGGTTGTTGTTGTCGCCCTCCACCAGCACGGCCCGGACCATCCACCAGAAGACCGCGTCCCGGACGGAATCGTGGAGCGCTCCGGGATCGTGGCCGGCCGCCGTCCCTTCGAGCCCGGCCATCATCCGATCGGCGGCCGCGTCCGCGTCGTCCCGGAGCTCGTGGGAGTAGCGGTTTTGCGAGTTGCACGCCAACGAGTCGGGCGCGATCCCGCCCCTCGTGAGGGTGGCGTAGAAGCCGGGCGGTACGCTGCCCGAGGACACGACAGCGGGAGACTCCGACGGCCGTGCGACCGCTGAGGGAGGAGCCGCCGCGTGGCGGCAGGCTGGGGCGAGTGCCGCGGCGAGCACGGTGGAGACGAGCAGGGCGCGAAGCGGACGCATGGGGGCCTCCCGGAAAAGCTGCGACGGGTCGCGGTCATGGCACTGCGGGCGACGGGATCGCGCGCGAGCAGAAGCTCGCGCGACGGCCGGCCTCAATCAGCCGGCGGACCTCCGCCTCGCCGAGGTCGAAGGCCTCGATGGCGAGCATGTACTCACGGTCGTAGAACTGGGTGTACTGCAGGGGAACGTGGAACTTGTCGAGGTAGGCGAGGAGCGAGGACTCGGTCGCCGGGTCGTAGCGGAGCATCTGTTCGAACCCTGTGAAGTCCATCCCCGGAATGGCGGAGTAGTAGCGCTGCGAGAGGTCCCACAGGGTCGACGGCCGGACCGAACCGTCGGTGTGGCGGTGGAGGTCGGCCGGCCCCAGGAACCGGATCAGGTCGATCCAATCCGCGCGTCCTCTCTCGCTCATCTGGTCCTCCCTCGTTCGGCGTTCCGGTCGCCGTCGCTCCTGTCAGCGGTCGTTCGGTCATGCTAGCAAACCAGCGGGCGGTGTTATCCTGACCCGACTTTCGGACCATGGCTCCTGACCCAGTCTCCGTCGTCAGGCTCCGCTGGGTTGTCCCCAGGCGGCCGCCCAACCTCCGTTCACGACGGGGGCGGGAGTGAGCCGCAACGGACGCGGGCTCCTCGGCCGTGCTCCCCAGGCTCCCCTGGGTTGTCCCCAGGCGGCCGCCCAACCTCCGTTCACGACGGGGGCGGGAGTGAGCCGCAACGGACGCGGGCTCCTCGGCCGGGTGCTGTCGGTCGATCCCGGCGAGTGGCACCACGTGGCGACCCTCGGGGGTCACTTCTTCCTGGTACTTGCCGCCGGCACCGCGTTGACCACGGTCGCCAAGTCGCTGTTCGTCGGCACCTACCCGCGCACCTGGCTGCCCTTCGGCTACCTCGGCGGGTCGCTCATCGGGGTCGGCGCGTCCTACCTCTACGGCCGTCTCTCCCGGCAGACCACGGCGCCCCGAACGACCATCACCGTAGCCTCCGCCCTGACCGCCCTGCTGGCGGCCCTGTGGGTGATGGCCCTGGTGGCGCCGGCGGCCGGGCCGTTTGCTCTGCTCCTGGTCGCGCCCGGCTACAACGTGCTGTTCGGGGTCGAGAATGCCGGGCTGGTGGCGCGTACTCTCGACCCTCGCTCGGCGCGGCGGCTCTATGCGGCAGTGGGGAGCATCGGAGGCATCGGGGCCACCTGCGGCGCACTGCTCGCGGGTCGTCTGGGTCCGGTGCTCGGGGTGGCGAATGTGCTCTGGCTGTGCGCCGGCCTGGTGGTGCTCAGCCTGGTGCCCGCGCTGCGCGTGCGCGTCAACCGACGCTCCGAGCGGCCCCGTCGCCCGGGACCCTGGAGTACCGTGCTGCGCGAGCGGCTGCCCCTGCTCCTCATGGGCCTCGTGATCGTGGCCAGCGTGCTCAACAACCTCGCCAACTACCAGCTCGACTGCGCCGCCAAAGACGCTCTCGGCGACCCGGTGCGGCTGAGCGCCTTCTACGGCAACGTCAACGCGCTGCTCAACGCGATCTCGATCCTGCTCCCGTTCCTGGTCGCGCGGCCGCTCATCGCTCGGCTCGGCGTCGGGGCCTCGTTCGCGGTCTACCCGGCACTGATGCTGGCGGTTGGACTGTCCGGCATCGGTCTGCCGGTCCTCGTGACCTTCGCCTCGGCGATGATGGTCGAGCGGCTGTTCCGCCAGAACCTGCAACGACCGCTGCTCAACATTGCGACCCTGCCGATGTCCGGCCCGGTGCGGGATCGGACGGCGCTTGCCCTGCGAGGAGCGCTCGAGTCGCCGGCCACGGCGGTCACCGCCGTCGGGCTGCTGGTGACGGCGGGGGTGGTGCCGTGGCGGAGCCTCTCCTGGGTCGTCGCCGCGGTCGCGGCGGCGGGTGTCGTCGCCGCGCTCGTCGCGCGGCGAGACTACGTCCGCGAGTTGGTTGCCTCCCTGCACGCACGGCGCCTGCGTCTCGACGACGAGCCGGACCAGCCCGCCGAGCTCGACGCGACCCTCCGTGAGCTGCTCGTCCGCCAGCTCGGCAGCGAGACCCCGGCCACGGCGGCGTTGGCACTACACCTGCTCGCCGGACGCTTCGACGAGGCATCGGTGGCGAGGGTCGGCGCGATGTGGCGGACCTGGGAGGCCTGGGTGCGGGCGGCCGCGCTCGACGCCCTCGCGGGGTGCCGCGTGCCCGCTGCCGTCGCTCTCATGCGCCGCGCCGCCGGGGACGGCGACGCCGACGTTGCCGCAGCGGCGGTGCGCGCTCTCGGGGATGCGGCCGGCGAAGATGACGTCGCACGGGCGTTGGCGCACGCCGAGCCG
Source organism: uncultured Acidobacteriota bacterium (assembly GCA_963814875.1). Classification (GTDB taxonomy): domain Bacteria; phylum Acidobacteriota; class Thermoanaerobaculia; order Thermoanaerobaculales; family Sulfomarinibacteraceae; genus CAVSIS01. The sequence continues at coordinate 408,704 of CAWFFJ010000018.1, read as the reverse complement.
GAGGTGAAGGCAGAGGGCTTGACGCAGGCGTGGCGGAGAGGCGATGTGGATCGGGTCACGCAGACGACCGGCGAGTGGGCCGCTTCGACCGATCCGGAGCTGCGTGCGATGGCGGTTCGGGTGGCGGGGAGGACGGGGATGCCCGGCATGGCCGCACTGGTGCGCCGGCTCGCCCAGGGAGCACCCGCGGAAGCGCTCGCCGTCCTCGCCCGGCGCCCCGACCCCGAGATGGCAGCTTTCGCGGTGGCCCGGCTTGCCGATCCTGAGCTGGCCGAGGCCGCGCGCATCGCGCTCGCAGCGATCGGGGAACCGGCGGTTCCGGCGCTGGCCGACGCCGCGGCAAGGCCGGGCACATCGGCTGCCTCGCTTGCGGTGCTCGGCTCCCTGGGGACCCCGGCAGCCCGCCGCGCGATCAGCGCATGCCTCGAGTCCGCCGACGACCCGACCAGGCTGCGCGCGGCCCGCGCCCTCGCGTCCGCAACTGCAGCGCAGGGCCCGTCCAGCGAGGAGGAGGAGGCCGTCTCCGTGGCGGCGGAGCACGAGCTCGACATGGCGGGCCGTCTGATGGCGGAGCGCGCGGCGTCCACCGGACCTTGGGCCGACGAGCTCGCAGTCGAGTCCGATGCCGCCCTCGAGCGGGCGCTGCTGCTGCTTGCGGTCCTGCATCCGGGGCGACCCGTGCGGCGGGTGGCGGCTTCGCTGGTCGCGGGGGAGCCGTCCGAGCGTGCTTTCGCCGTCGAGGCGGCCGACGAGATGCTCGAGCAGCCGTGGCGCCGAAGAGTCGTAGGTCTGCTCGAGAGCGGTCCCGGCGAGGCGTCGTCAGTGCTTGACGACGACCCGTGGCGGGCGCGGGCGCGGGCGGCGCTGTCGCGACCGGGCTCTGACCCGGTGCTCGACCTCGCGCTCGAGCTCAAGGCGGCGGCGCCGTTCGCGCGCTGGCGACTGCGCGATCTGGAGGCCGTCGCGGCGGTGGCCCAGCGGGGTGGGGGAGACGCGACGAGCGACGGCGGTCTGGTCAGGGTCGTTGACGGGGCCGTGCCGACGCTGCGCGACGTGCTCCTTGGGCAACCCGCCGGGGAGGTCGGACCGGGCGATCTGGTTGTGCCCCTCGCCGCTGTGTGGCGGACGGCCGCGGCCCGCCCTTCGGCGACCTCGGCGTGGCTCGCCGGGATCGCCGACCTGCTGTCGCCGGCACCGACCGCCGGCGCGGACGTGTCGCGCAGCCAGCTGCTGTCCCTGGCCTCCCGAACCCTTGGCGAGGACCACGACGCCAGCGACGACCTTGGGCTGTGGCGTCGGGTCTTCTTTCTGCGGACCGCGTCACTGTTCGAGGGGCTTGGCCCGGCGCGCCTTCGTCTGGTGGCGTCGATCGCCCGTTCGGTGCACGCCGCTGCGGGGGAGACGGTGGTCGGCCAGGGCCGGACCGGTCGGCACTTCTACCTGGTGTGCTCCGGCAGGGTCGAGGTCCTGGTCGACGACCGCCGCGTAGCCGAGCTCTCCGCCGCGGAGGCGTTCGGCGCCCATGCTCTGCTCACCGGCAGGACACGATCCGCCACCGTGCGCGCGATCGATTCATCGGACCTGCTGTGCGTCGACCGGGTCGACTTCCTCGACCTGCTCGACGCTCAGCCGGGCCTGGTGGCGGCATTCTCGGTGCTCCTCGCGAGACAGTCCTCACCGCAGGGCGGCGAGCTATCCACCACCAAGACACCAAGACACCAAGGTGAGAGTTGAACTTGGTGGTTCTTCAACCCTCCAGCGCGCCACGGGCGGCGGCGAGGGCCGCGGTCGCGTCACTCGGGCGGCCCTGGGCCGCGAGCGCGTCGGCGAGGGCCGCGAGGCAGAGCATGACGTGGCGCGGCGTCGACGAGGCGCCCATCAGACCGATGCGCCAGATCTTGCCCGCGAGCTCGCCCATGCCGGCGCCGATCTCGAGCGACCAGTGCTGGAGTAGATGGCGCCGCACCGCCGCCTCGTCGATCCCGTCGGGGACACGGACCGCGTTGAGCTGCGGCAGGCGCGACGGCTCGGCGACCGCGAGCCCGAGGCCCATGGCCTCGAGACCGGCAGCGAGCGCGAGGTGATGGCGCCGGTGGCGCGCCCAGGCGTTCTCGATCCCCTCCTCGTGCAGGATGACGAGCGCCTCGTGGAGCGCATACAGGGCGTTGATCGGCGCCGTGTGGTGGTAGCTGCGCTTCTGTCCTGAGCCCCAGTAGCCCATCACCAGGGTGGTGTCGAGGAACCAGCTCTGCACAGGTCTGGTGCGGGCGCGGATGCGCTCGACGGCACGCGGACCGAAGGTGATTGGCGACAGCCCGGGGACGCAGGACAGGCACTTCTGGCTCCCCGAGTAGGCGGCGTCGACACCCCAACCGTCGATCTCGACCGGGATCCCGCCCAGCGAGGTCACCGCGTCGAGGATCACGAGGCAGCCGTGCCGGTGGGCGAGGTCGACCAGGGTCGCGGCGTCGGAGCACGCCCCGGTCGAGGTCTCGGCGTGGACGAAGGCGACCAGCTTCGCCTCGGGGTGGTCGGCGAGGGCGGCCTCGAGCTTCGCAGGGTCGACCGGCTCGCCCCAGCGGTTGTCGACCGTGACCGCGGTGCCGCCCGAGCGTACGACGTTCTCGCGCATGCGCTCCCCGAACACGCCGTTGCGGCACACGATCACGGTGTCGCCAGGCTCGACAAGGTTGACGAACGCGGCCTCCATTCCGGCGGTGCCGGGGCCGGAAACCGGCATGGTCAGCGGGTTGGTGGTCCGGAATGCGGACTGGAGCAGGACCTTGAGCCGGTCCATGAAGGCGACGAACTCGGGGTCGAGGTGGCCGATGGTCGGTTGAGCCATGGCCGCGAGCACCCGCGGCGAAACGTCGGACGGGCCGGGGCCCATGAGAGTTCGTTGTGGAGGATGGAAGGGCGTGATGTCCATGCTCGATACCTCCCTCGGGGTGGAGTCGGACCGTGCCAGTCCCGTGACTCGCATGGTATCCGAAAACTCAGCCGGGCCACGGCTGTCCGTGTCCGGCCGAAGTTGATGCCTCCTTGAGCGTCGGGTTCGAGGCTCAGTCGAGGTGCTCGTAAGCGACCAAGGTGAGGAACTCCGCCAGCTCGGGTGCGGTCGCGAGGCGTTCGAAGAGCTGCGATGCGAGCTCGAAGTGGCCGCCGACGTAACGCTCGCGGCCGAGCAGCTCTTCGATGTGGGTGAGCTCCTCCGGGATCAACGCGCGGACCAGGTCGGCGGTGATCCGGCGGCCGTCGTCGAGGACGCCGGCGGGATGGCGAACCCACTGCCAGACCTGCGTGCGCGAGATCTCCGAGGTCGCCGCGTCCTCCATCAGGTTGTAGATCGGGACGCAGCCGTTGCCGCCGAGCCACGCCTCGAGGTACTGGATGCCGACGTCGATGTTGACCCGCAGGCCGTGCGCGGTGATCGGGCCTGTCGGGACCGCGAGCAGGTCGTCGCGCGTCACCTTGACGTCCTCGCGCAGTCGGTGGATCTGGTTCGGAGTCGTCATGTTGGCGTTGAAGATCTCGGCCGCGAGCGGGACCAGCCCCGGATGGGCGACCCAGGTGCCGTCATGCCCGTCGCGCGACTCGCGCTCTTTGTCCACGCGGACCTTGGCCATGGCGGCCTCGTTCGCAGCAGGGTCGTTCTTGATCGGAATCTGGGCCGCCATACCGCCCATCGCGTGGGCGCCTCGGCGATGGCAGGTGCGGATCGCCTCGAGCGAGTAGGCGTGCATGCAGTGGGTGGTCATCCCGACCTCGGCGCGATCCGGAAACACGAACTCGGGCCGGCTCCGGAACTTTTTGATGAAGCTGAAGATGTAGTCCCACCGACCGCAGTTGAGGCCGGCCGAGTGCTCACGCAGCTCGTACAGGATCTCGTCCATCTCGAAGACCGCAGTGATGGTCTCGATCAGGACCGTCGCCCGGATGCTGCCGCGGGGAACGCCGACGTGCTCTTGGGCGAACACGAACACGTCGTTCCACAAGCGGGCCTCGAGGTGGTTCTCGAGCTTGGGCAGGTAGAAGTATGGGCCGGAGCCGCGTTCGAGCAGCTCGGCCGCGTTGTGGGCGAAGAACAGACCGAAGTCGAACAGCGAGCCGGACACCGGTCGACCGTCGATGCTGAGGTGCTTCTCCGGCAGGTGCCAGCCGCGGGGGCGGACCATCAGCGTGGCGGTCGTGTCGCCGAGCTGATAGACCTTTCCCGCCTGCTCGTGCCGGATCGTACGCCGAACCGCGTCCTTCAGGTTGATGTGCCCGTCGAGGCAGTTGCTCCAGGTGGGCGAGTTGGCATCCTCGAAGTCGGCCATGAAGACCCGTGCGCCGGAGTTGAGCGCGTTGATGACCATCTTGCGGTCGGGCGGGCCGGTGATCTCCACCCGCCGGTCCAGGAGGTCGGCGGGGATCGGCGCCACCTTCCAGTCGGCGGCCCGGATCGCCGCGGTCGAGCTCAAGAAATCAGGGAGCTCACCGGCGTCGAAGGCGGCCTGACGCTCGCAGCGGCGGGCGAGCAGCTCACGTCGCCGCGCCCCGAACTCCCGTTCCAAGGCGACGACCAGGCCGAGCGCCTCGGGGCTCAGCACGGTCCACCAATCATCCTGCATCGGTCCGAGGAGCTCGACTCCGCGCGGCAACACCCTCTCACTCACGTCTCATCCTCCAGTGCGGCGCATCACCAGCCGGTGTGCGGCTGCCCGACCCCGTGGCGGGCGGATTCCGGGCGCCTGCGCCCCGGGGGCTGTTGCGGCACGCAACGCGGCGCCCACGGGGGAAATTTCGCCGCACAGTGTCATCGCGTGACAGTCCCGTCGCGAGGCTGGCCCCTTGAGCGAACCCCTGCGGACCCGTGCTCTGAAGGCGTCCTTCCCTACATTCATAGGGTGCAGCCTTCGCCAGAGGGCGAAGGCTGCACCCTATGAATGGAAGTGAGCCCCAGGGCGGTAGGGAATGTAGCGCGGCTCCCAGTGCGCGCGACCCACCAGCTCGACCAGCTCGTCGTCGCCGAGCAGGCGGCCGAGACCGGAGTCGCGGGCTTCGATCGCCACGGCGACGGCAACCCGGGACGCGACCGCGCGAATCGACTGCATCCGGGGCAGCAGCAGGCCCTGCTGCTCCTCTGCGGCGCTTACGATCGAGCTCAGTGCCCTCGCGGCGGCGGTGAACATCCTGTCCGTGACCTTCGGTGATCGTGCGACCAAGGCGCCCAGGCCGACTCCGGGGAAGACATAGAGGTTGTTGCACTGCGAGGTCACGATGGTCTTGCTGCGCAAGTGGACCGGGGGGAAAGGGCTTCCGGTGGCGACCAGCGCTCGTCCGCCGGTGAGCCGCAGGGCCTCCTCAGGCGTGCACTCCGACTGGGAGGTGGGGTTGGACAGGGCGAGGATCACCGGCCGCTCGTCGGCCTCGGCCATCAAGCGCAGGATCCGCTCGCTGAACAGTCCCTTGACGGCGGTGTAGCCGACCAGGGCGGTGGGCTTGGCATTGCGGATGACGTCGGCGATGCCGATCCGGTCCGGGTTCTCGAGCGTCCACCCGGCGACGGCGTCGCGCGGCTGGGCGAACGGCCGCTGGACGTCGTCGACGGCCGGGTCGTCCTCGAGCAGCAGACCCTGGGCGTCGACCGCGAAGATGCGCTGTCGGATCTCCTCCGGTGTGAGGCCTTCGCTCTCGAGCACGGCGCGGAGGTTGGCAGCGGTTCCCCATCCGGCCTGGCCGAAGCCGACGATACAGAAGCGCTCGTCGGAGAACTTCCGGCCCTTGATCCGGACTGCGGTCATCATGGCTGCCGTCGCCGTGGCGCCGGTGCCCTGGATGTCGTCATCAAAGCTGAGCACACGCTCCCGGTACCGCTCGAGCAGGGTGAACGCCTTGTGCTTGGCGAAGTCCTCCCACTGCACGAGAGCGTCCGGGAAGCTGCGCCTGACGCCGAGCACGAAGCGCTCGATGAAGGTCCAGTAGGCCTTTCCCTCGAGGCGTGGGTGGCGGTAGCCGAGGTAGAGCGGGTCCTCGAGCAGCTTGCGGTTTCCGGTGCCGACATCGAGGCAGACCGGCAGGCAGCAGGCGGGGTGAAGGCCCCCGGCGGCGACGTAGAGGCTGACCTTGCCGACCGGGATGCCCATGCCGTCGGCTCCGAGATCGCCGAGGCCGAGGATGCGCTCGCCGTCCGTGACCACCATCAGAGTGACGTGGGGGAGCGGGACGTTGGCAAAGATCTGGTCGATGGCGCCGATGTTCTCGGGGTTGACGTACACGCCGCGTGCGCGCCGCATGATGCGGGACAGCTGCTGGCAGGCCTGCCCGACCGTCGGGGTGTACACGATCGGCAGCATCTCGGTGAGGTTCTCCGCGAGCAGGCGGTAGAACAGCGTCTCGTTGCGGTTGAGGAGGCCGAGCAGGAAGAGGTAGCGCTCGAGGTCGTCCGGCTTGCGGCGGTAGCTTTCGAGCGCCCGGCTGACCTCCTCCTCGATGGTCGACACGCCGTGCGGCAGGAGGCCGATCAGGCCGAGCGAGGCGCGCTCCTCGATCGTGAAGTAGGAGCCCTTGTTGAGCAGCGGGTCGGTGAGCAGCTCCTGGCCCCGGAGGTAGACCTCCAGGTACTGCTCGTTGGTGAGCGGGTCGATCTTGAAGTCGAAGCTCTTCACGGAGGCCTCCTTGGGGAATTATCGCGCATCCGGCTCGATGTCGCTGCGGCCTCCTGGGGTAGCCCGGCCGTCGATCCAGGTTTTGACCACCGTCGCGCCCAGGATCAGCACACCCCCGGCGGCAGCTCCAGCTCCCGGCCGTTCGCCGTGGATGAGCCATGCCCAGACCGGGTTGAGCACCGGCTCGGCAAGCAGCAGCAGGGATGATTCGAAGGCCGGGACACGCGCCATCCCGCGGGTCAGAGCAACGTAGGCGAGCCCGATCTGGAACACCCCGAGGAACGCGATCACCGCCCAGTCGTCGGCCCGAGGGTGCCCGAGCGGGAACGCCATCGGTGCGGCTATCAGGCAAGCGATCAGGTTGCCGCAGGTCACCGCCGCGAGCGATCCCTCGCCGTGGTGCAGATCTCGTCCGAGCCACCGGATGCCGAGCAGGGTCAGGGCCCACGTGACGCCCGAACCAAGCGCGAGGAGGTTCCCGGCCAGCGGCGCGGGTGCGGTCGCGAAGCTCTGCTGACGGCCCACGAAGAACATCGACATTCCGAGCGCGAGCACCGCCATGAAGACGAGGTCACGACGTCGGACCCGCTCCCGCAGGAGCCACGGGCCCAACGCTAGGATGTACAGAGGTGCCGTCGCCTGCAGGAAGATCGTGTTGGCGGCGGTGGTCAGCTTGTTGGCCGAGACGTAGAGGATCATCGTCGTGGCATAGGCCACGCCGACGACGACTGTGCGAAGTGTCCAGCGACGTCGGGCGGCCGGCAGGAGCACCACCAGCGCTACGGCCGCAATTCCGGATCGCAAGAACGCGACCTGCCAGCTCGACAGAACGGTCGCCTTGATCGCCGCGCCGCCGGTCGAGAACAGCAGCGCGGCGATGACGATGGCCAGTCGATCGACGGCCCGAGGTGGGGTGAGCCCAGCCTGCATGATGACCCCGCCGGCGCACCCGGCCGGCGGCGTCATGGTACTCCCGACGCCAGGCGGGAGGCGTGCCGGCGCGTGACCGCTGCTTGGACCGGTCGCGGGACCGGCGGATCGGCCCTGCCCATCCTGCGGTGGCCGTGCACGCCCATCACCGCGCACGCGATCGATGAGAAGATGTCTTAAGGAGGCTGTGGGGCAGAGGCCCACACGAACCCTCCCACACACTACGAGCCTCGCCGGGCCTATGCCCTACAGGCTCCTAGCGAAGGATGGTTGGCGGCGGAGGCTCACAGGCTCTCGCGGCGACCACGCGTTCCGCCCGTGGGATCGGCGAAACCTCGAGAGTTCCTGAGCGTAGCTTTTCAGGGCCGGCAGCTGCAGGGCGGTGTTCCGGATCAACGGTGCCGGTGAGGTGAGGTATTGCGGCGTGGACCTAAGGGGTGCATGATCCGCGCGGATGGACGGCGATCGTGAGGGCGTGCTCGCATGCGAGGTGTACGTTTGCGGCACGGGCATGAGCGGGCACGACCGCCGTACCGGATCGCGTCGTCGTTCGTGCTCGAACGGGAGGCCGTCGTGAGGAGTTCTGATCACCCTGGTGTCGTGGATCGCGGTGCGGGCAGGTGCCCGCGGTGGGATCGCGGCGAGCCCTGGCCTCGCGGGGAGGGCCGACCCCGGGCGGTACGACGTAGAGCGGCGGCGCTTGCCGTCCTGTTCGTCGTCTTCGTGGCCGGCATCGCACTGGCGCAGCGACCCGGCGATCCAGCACACGCTTTCTTCGAGCCGGTCGAAGTGCCGTTGGTCAACGTCGAGGTCTACGTCTCCGATGGCCAAGGTCACCCGGTCGCGGGCCTCACTCCCGCGGATTTCGAGGTCTTCGAGGACGGGGTACCGGTCGAGGTGACGAACTTCTACGCCGCGCCGCAGGTCGCCACTGCGGCGCCGGAGGCCGCGATCAATGCTGCGGCTGTCCAGGAGGAGCCGCCACCCGAACAGGCGTCGTACCTGGTCATCTACCTCGACGACCTCAACCTCGCACCCCAGACCCGGCGCGCGACGTTCAACCACCTCCGCGATTTCCTCGCCCAGGACCTCCCCGAGCACCTGCAGCTGATGTTCGTGACCTATGACGGGTCGGTGCACCTGCGGGTACCGTTCACGAACGACCCTTCCGAGCTTGTCGCAGCTCTCGACACGATCGCGGGCGAAGCCGCCCTGAGCGCGGATCTGGAGCGGATGCAGATTCTGCACGACATCCAGAGCACCTCGTCGGCCCTCGCCGGAACGAGCCAGCCGGGACTGCAGTCGGGTTCCAACAACGGCGGCGTCGGCCGTGTCGGGTCGCAGATGGGCGAGGGTGTTCTGGAACAGGCGCGCGGCTACATACCGCAGATCCGGGCCTACGCCGAGGCGAGTCGCCAGCGAACACGGCACGCCCTCGGCAATCTTCAGGAGTTCGTGCGTTCGCTCTCGGGAGTGCCAGGACGAAAAGCGATCCTGCTGGTGAGCGACGGGCTCGAGATGCGGCCCGGCGAGGGACTCTTCGTCGCCTGGGAGCAGGCCTTCCCGGAGGTCGCCCGCCAGATGGGCACGGTGTCTTTCAACGAGGCGCGCCGCTTCGACCTCTCTGAGGACTTCCGAGAGCTGGTGCACTTCGCCAACGGGCAGCGGGTGAGCTTCTACACCCTGTCGAACATGGGCTCCAAGATCGGTGCTCGGGTCTCCGCCGAGGGGCGCGGAAACATCGGCGCGGGTGGTGGCGCCGAGGCGCTCCAGGCGATGGCCGAGGAGCAGTCCGTCATGTACTTGGCCGGTGGTACCGGCGGCAGGACGTTCGCCAACTCGCCGGGTCTGTCCGACCGTCTCGGTGAAGTCTCCGAGGAGCTCGCCGCGTACTACTCCCTGGGCTATCGGCCCGATCACCTTGGCGACGACACCTACCATACGCTGACGGTGCGGGTGCGCCGCGACGGGGTGAAGGTCCGCCACCGCGAGGGCTATCTGGACTCGAGCGCGGCCGATCGGATGGCCGATCGGACCTTGGCCGCCGCCGTTCTCGGCGTCACCGAGAACTCGCTCGGTATCTCCGTCGAGACCCAGGAGGTCCGTCCGAAAGGCGACGGGACGTTCATGGTTCCGGTGATGGTCCAGGTTCCTCTCGACCAGCTCGTCCTGGTTCCACTCGAATCTGAGCACTCGGGTCGGATCACGATCCTGCTCGTGGTGCGGAGCCAGGACGGCGGGATGTCCCCGATCCAGCGCCGCGAGTACCCGATCTCGGTCACGAACGACCAGCTCCTCACCGCGCTCCACCAGAGTGCCGGATTCGTGCTCGGGCTGCAGATGCGTTCCGGGCCACAGCGTATTGCCGTCGGCGTCCGCGACGAGGTCGCGCGAACGGAAGCCACCACGACGCTCGAGGTTGACATCCAGCCGCCGGCTGCAGGCGAGAAGGCGCATGCCGCGTCCTGAGGGCGGGTCTCTGTCGGCCGCTCTGCTCCTCGGTGTGCTCGCGCTCGTGGCCGCTGTGGCCAGCGCGCAGACGCCGGAGGCCCTGCCTGCGCCGATGCCGCCGGTGCCGGACAAGCAGGCGTCTGCGGGGCCGCCGGATCAGACGCCCTCCGCAGAACCCACAGCGACACCTTCACAGAGCACCTACGCTCTTGAGGCGATGGAAATCGGCGGCGTCGAGTCTCGGACCGCGGCGCTGCTGCTCTCCGGACAGACCGGGGGCAATCTGCCTGGCGTCATGCTGCTGTGCCAGGAGGCTGAAGCGAGCGACGACGGGCTGGTGCCGCTGCGGTTGTACCTCGAGCTCGACGGCGGCGGTCTGCTCGAGGCGGCGCCCGACGACCGGGTGCCGATTGCGGTCTACGTCTACGTGCTCAGCGAGCAGGGGTCCATTGAGGGCCATCTCGCGGAAGGGGTGATCGTTCGCGATCCCGCGATCCGCGCAGCGATGCACCGGAGCGGGCTCAAGTTCGAAGGCCGGATGGCGGTGCCTCCCGGGACGGTGTCGGTGCGGGCGATGGTGCGTGTCTACGGGACCGATCGCTTCCTGCTGACCCGGTCGGAGGTCCGGCTGCTCGCAGCCGACTCGGGCGAGCCTCGTCTCTCGCCGCTGCTCTTCCCAGATCCGGAGGTCCGCTGGGTCGGGATGCGCCAACACGGACTTCCGATCGGAGGGTGCGTCGACGGTCTGGTTCCGTCCGCGATGCCGGTGCTCGACGTCTCCCGCCCGATGGGCTTCGAGCTTGCGGGTTACGGCTGGCCGGAGGGAGCTCGGCTCCAGCTCAGGGTCGTCGACCCGAACGGACGCGAGGTCGAAGAGCCGAGATTCGACCTGGCCGTACCACAGGCGGGGGGTCAGCCGACTGCGTGGACCACGCGCGGACAGATCGAGCCCTTTGACGTCCCGTCGGGCGAGTACCGGCTGATCGCGGCGCTGCGCACCCCGAACGGTGACGAGATCGTGACGACAACGCTGCCGGCGGTGCTACTGCCGATTCCTGTAGCAGTGCCGTGGGCCGGCATCGCCGAGCTTGCTGAGGAGCCGGAAACGCCGGCTGCGGTCGAGGCGCCCGCAGAGCCGGCGGGCTCTCGCGAGATGCGTGCGTCCTACCTCGCGGCACTCGAGCTGCTCGCCACGGGAGACGATGCCGGGGCGAGACGAGCCGTGGCCGAGCTCGAGCGCGCAGCGTTCGCGGCCGACCCTGCCAAGGGCCTGTTCGAGCTTCGCAAGGAGGAAGCAAAGGCCGCATCCCGACTCTTCCGGAAGGTCCCGAGGAGTCTTCCGCCGGTGGTGCTGCTCCATCGGGACCTGTACCGGACCTACACGGCCTACCGGGAGAGTGCGCTCGCGACCCATTCCTGGCAACTGGCGGCCGAGCTCGCCGAGTCGGTCGCCAAGGGACCTCGCGAGGTCGTTCCCGAGGGTTTCGCCCCCGGCGTGCTCGTGAGCCTCGCCTCCGATCTCACCGACGGCGCGGCAACGGCTGCCGCAGGTTCGCTGCTCGAGCGGGCTCTGGATTTCGACTCGCGCTACGTGCCGGCGCTCCTCGGCCTCGCGGCCCTTCAGGAACGCACCGGTCATCGGGGCGATGCGGAGACCACGCTGCGCAGGCTGGTCGATGTTGAGCCTGGTCACGCCGAGGGAAGGCTGCGACTCGGCGTCGACCTCGCGCAGCTCGGGCGGCGGAATGCTGCGACGAAGGTGCTCGGCGCGCTCGTGAAGGGCTCGCCCCCTGACTGGGTGCTCGCGGTCGCGACCCAGGAACTGGCTCGGGTGCAGATCGTCGAGGGCCAGCTCGATCGTGCGCACGAGACCGTGACCGTCGGCATCGCGCGTCAGCCGGAGAACCAGCGGCTCAAGATCATGCTCGCCTTCGTCGAAGATCTGCAGGGCCGTTCGGCGGATGCCGCTGGGTCGATAGCACGGGTCGAGGAGAACGCCGGCCGGAGGTTCGACAGTCCGCGGATGCGCTACAGCCAGTGGCCCGATCTCGGGCTGTACGAGATCCGAGCCCAGCTCGAGAAGGTGGCGGACGAGCGCCACCGCGACCTCCGCGAGGCACTCGGGGTGGGGGAGTGATGGGGAGCCTCGCACGAACGGTCGTGATGGCGTTCATGGTCGCGGCTGCCTCGGCCGCGAACGCCGCAGACGTTTGGGTCCGCATCGTGGAGCCGAAGAACGGCGACTTTGCGATCGGCGAGGTCGACTTCGTTGCCGAGGTCGTGGCGGCCGAGCCGGTTGCCAGCGTCGAGTTCCGGGTCGACGGACGGACGGTCGGGACACTGTCCGTGGAGCCCTACCGGCTTCGAGTCGACCTGGGCGCCGACAACACGCCGCACGTCTTCGAGGTCATTGCCCGCGCCGAGGCCGGCGGCGAGGCGACCGACCGGGTGGAGTCCCAGGCGGTCCCGATTGCACGCGAGATCGAGGTCGAGCTGCAGCAGCTCTACGTCACCGTCAGCAAGAACGAGCAGCGAGTTCTCGACCTGCGACCCGAGGATTTCACGATTCGTGACGACGGAGCGGAGCAGAATCTTGTGACCTTCGCCCTCGGTGACATCCCCTTCACCGCGGTGCTGATGATCGACGCGAGCGCGTCAATGGCCGGCGACAAGCTCCAGTCCGCAATGGCCGGTGCCACCGCCTTCGTGGGCGGCATGCAGGAGCTCGACCAGGCCAAGGTCATGGTCTTCTCCGACCGCCTGCTCAACACGACGCCGTTCTCCAACGTGCAGGAGGTCATCACCGCCAGCCTCGCCACCGCCCGTGCCGCGGGCGGGACCGCCCTGCACGACTACCTCTACGTTGCGTTGAAGCTGCTCGAGCAGCGCCAGGGCCGCCGGGTAGTGATCCTGCTCTCGGATGGCGTCGACTCGCACAGCGTGCTCAGCATGCAGGACGTCGCCGAGCGTGCCCGCAGGAGCCAGGCGCTGATCTACTGGATTCGACTGCGCCGCGCGGGCTCGGCAGAGGCCGACGACGAAGGTGTACGGCTGTCGTCGGCGTGGCGTGATCCGAGCGAGTACAAGCAGCAGTTCGAGCTCCTCAAGCAGACGGTCCTCCAGTCCGGCGGCAGCATTTCCTCGATCCAGTCCATCGACCAGATCCAGCCCGTGTTTCTCGGCATCCTTCAAGAGCTGCGCGAGCAGTACGTGCTCGGCTACTACCCGTCGAGTCGGCGCAATGACGGCGCGTGGCACAAGGTCGACGTCAAGGTCGACCGGGGCGGGGCGGATGTGAGGGTGGGCGAGGGGTACATAGACTTCTGAGTCTGCGGTCCGCAAGGAACCTCTACTGCGGACCGCCCACCACGGCGATCCGACGCGCTTTCCGCGCGTCGTCCTCCTCAACGTAGCTGGGCTACGCCTTCGTCGGCCGACACACGGAGAATCGGGCCGGCTCGCGGCGTTGTGCGCCCCTCGTGACGAGGTTCCTTGCGGACCGCAGACTCTCCTGGCAGGAGGAGGGCTACGCCTCCGGTCCTCGGGGCGTCGTCATCACCACACGACGTGCCGTCTCGCGCACCTCGCTTCGAGTCCGCCCGGAGGTCGCAGACTCTCCGGCAGGGGATCGGATCCGAGCCGGCGTAAACTTTGTGCATGTCTGTGGCATCTCAGAGGGTGTGGAAGCGCTCGCGGCGATGGCCGAGGTGATCGACGACCCGGGTGACGCGGCCGATGGTGTGGCCGTCGTCGACGAGAGCATCCTCGTCCGGCGAGCGCGGCAGGGCGCGGCGGGCGCCTTTGAGGCGCTCTACCGGGCCAACGCGGGACGGGTCTTTGCGCTGTGCCTGCGGATGTCCGGCCGGCGCGACGTCGCCGAAGAGCTCGCTCAGGAGGCATTCGTGAGGGCATGGCGCAACCTCGGGTCGTTCCGGGGAGACAGCGCGTTTTCGACCTGGCTTCACCGGCTGACGGTGAACGTGGTGCTCGGACACCACCGCAGCCGGATTCGGCGGGAGCTGAGAGAAAGCCCGAGCGATGTGATCGAGGCGGCCGCCGAGGCGGCGCCCGCGAGCGAGCCGGGGGTTGCGGTCGACCTCGAGCGGGCCATTGCCGGCCTGCCGGACGGGGCGCGGACTGTGTTCGTCCTGTACGACGTCGAGGGCTACCGCCACGAGGAGATCGGACGCCTGCTCGGGGTCGCGGTCGGGACTTCGAAGGCGCAGCTGCACCGGGCGCGGCGACTGCTGCGGGAGGCTCTGTCATGAACGGCTGTAGTGAGATTCGACCACTTCTCGACGATCTGGTAGACGGCGAGCTCGATGCTGCTCGCAAGCCCGCTGTGCTCACGCACCTCGAGTCGTGTGCCGCATGCCGCGCCGAGCTGGTCGACCTCCACTCGCTGGTCGCGGCCGCTCGGTCGCTGCCGCGGACGGTGACGCCGGAGCGCGACCTGTGGCCGCGGATCGCGGCCCGGCTGGGCGCGGGCGCTTCCGTTCACGTTCGTCGACCGGTGCTGCGCGCGCTTGCGATGGCTGCCGCGCTGGTCGTCGCGGCGGCGCTCGGTGCGCTGGTCGCGGGGCACGGACAGTCGGTGTCCGGGGGGGCGTCGCGGGAGAGCGCGAGCGCGCCGGCCGGGTTGATGGAGGCGAGCTGGCGTGGCACCGACGCCGAGCTGATCCGCCTCAGCGGGCAGCTCGAGCGGGTCTTCGACCAGCGCCGTGAGTCGCTCACTCCGCGCACCCGAGCCGTCATCGACGAGAACCTCAAGGTCATCGACCAAGCCATCGCGTCGATCGAGCGTGCCCTGGTTCACGAGCCCGACAACGCGGACCTCCGTCGTCTGCTCTTCGAGACCCGGCGTGACGAGGTCGACCTGCTGTGGCGCGCTTCGCAGCTCCCGGCGCAGTCCTAGCATCTCTCACCGGAGGACCGGTGACAGATGCTGGTGTCGAGCTGCGCTCGACTGGGGTTTCAGAGCAGGCACAGCCGGAGTAGGGCGCTCCGGCCGGAACCGCTTCGAAGGTCCGGGAGAGGGCCGTACCGGGCGGCTTCGAGGAGCGGCACCTCGACCCGTGGTTTCGAGGGAAGAACACGTGGGAAAGGGAAGCGGTCCGGTTGAAACCCTGTTGCAGGTTGGGATCGGCTCCGAGCCGTCCGTTGCCATGGGAGCCAGAGCATGCGCCAGCACCTCGTCCTGACCGCGACCGGAAACGACCGACCGGGGCTCGTGGAGAGGGTCACCCGCCTGATCGTCGAGCACGGCGGCAACGTCGAGTCGAGCCGGATGGCGCGGCTCGGGGGCGAGTTCGCGATGCTGGTTCTGGTGGCGGCGCCGGTACAGCGGATCGACGACCTTCGGAGCGCGGTGGAACGGCTGGCTGAAGAGTCGTACGTGGTACACACGCGCCTGACCAGCATGGGCCCGCCAGTGGCCGAAGCCGGCCGGGCGACGATTCGCGTCTCCGGCGCCGATCACATGGGCATCATCCATGCGGTGGCGCGTGATCTCGCACGGCGTGCAGTCAACGTGGAGTCGCTCGACACCGAGGTCGAGGCCGCACCGATGAGCGGTCAGCCGCTGTTCCAGATGCGGGCGACGGTTTCGATTCCGCCGGGCATCTCGTGCGACGAGCTCGCTGCAGCGCTCGGAGCTGTCGGTGACGAGATGAACGTCGAAGTCACCGTCGAGCCAGTCAGCGGCTGAAGAACCACCACCAAGACACGAAGCCATCACAGAGAGAAGAGTTCGGACCCCGGCTCGGTGAGAGAGAGCCTCTTCGCTTCAGGCCTGTGGTCGCCCTCCGATGCCGTGTTCGACCGCCCTTTCCCCCCGGGTCTTGCTGCCTGGGCTACCTGATGTCTTCTTGGTGTCTTGGTGGTTTGTCCCCTTCGGCTCACGCCCGGTAGAGGACCGCGCCCCAGTTGAGGCCGCTGCCGAGACCGACGAAGCACACCAGGTCGCCCGGTTTCACGCGACCCGCCTTGCGCGCCTCGTGGAACGCGATCGGGATCGTGGCCGCGGTGGTGTTGCCGTACTTCTGGATGTTATTGAAGACCTTCTCGTTCGGCAGCCCGAGCCGCTTCTGGACGCCCTCGTTGATGCGCAGGTTGGCCTGGTGCATGATCACGAGGTCGAGGTCGTCCACGGTCAACCCGTTGCGCTCGAGGATCGCCAGGGTCACCTCGGGCATGAACCGCACCGCCAGGCGATACACCTCGCGGCCTTCGACCACCGGAGTGATGTCCCCGGTCTCCACCATGGTGGCGTCAAAGTAGGGCCGGAAGGCACTGCCTCCGGCCTTGGTCCACAAACGCTCGACGTTGGCGCCGTCGGAATGGAGCAGGACGTCGAGGATGCCCCGTTCGCCGTCGGCGGCGCCGATCACGACGGCGCCCGAGCCGTCTCCGAAGAGGACGGTGCGGTCGCGGGTCGCGTTGTTGCGCTGCCACTCGTCCGGCGTGACGGGGCCGGGCGTTTCGCCCAGCAGCACACGCCAGGTGGAGTCGGACCACGGTTGCAAGGAGGTGTGAACCTCGGATCCCACCAACAGCAGCTTCTTGTACTGGCCGGAACGGATGATCGCGTCCGCGACCTGGAGCGCATAGATGAAGCCGGCGCACTGCTGGCGGATGTCGAGGCACGGGACCATGGGAAGGCCGAGCTTGTGCTGGAGGATCGGTCCGGAGCCCGGGAAGTAGTAGTCCGGCGTCATGGTGGCGAAGACGACGTAGTCGATCTCCTCGAGGGCGATGCCCGCGTCGGCGAGCGCGGCCCGCGCGGCCTCCACCCCAAGGTCGGAGGACGCCACGCCCGGCTCGGCGTAGTGCCGCTCCTCGATTCCGGTCCGCACCCGGATCCACTCGTCCGTGGTCTCCATGATCCGCGCCAGGTCGTCGTTGCGAATCACCAGTTGCGGAACGTGCATCCCGGTCCCGAGAATCACGGCTTTCATGGCTGGTCTCCCCTGCGAAGGATACCTTAGCAGCGCATGCCGCAGTGCCCCTTGAGAGGCGGATCCGTCGGGGGAGCGGGGGCAGGGGCACTAGGGTACGCGCTGCCTTGGATTCGCTGCGCGGATCCCGCCTCCAGTGACGCGCTGCGCGCATTCGGGTTCCGCTCACCGGTGCGCCGGGACAAGCCCCGGCTCCCACCGGCCTCGGGTAGACTCGTGTGGTGACACGGCGCCGCCGTCTGCTTCTCATCAGCCTCGCAGGCGTTCTGATCCTGGTTCTGGGTCTCGCGCTGATCGTCTCGCTGCCCGGCGTGCAGCGAGCTGGGTGGGACCGAGTCACGAAGACGATCACGGACTCGACCGGCTGGCGGGTCGATGCCGGGTCGGTCGCCTTCCGCCCGTGGCCGGGGCGGCTCGAGCTCGGCGACGTCGCCGTGGGCGCCGAGGGCCGGACGGTGGTGACGGTCGAGCAGATCGTGGTCCGGTGGCGGTGGCGAGACCTCTTCCGCGATGTGCCGCGGCTGCGCCAGGTCACCGTCGAGGGGCTCCACGCTGACCTGAGGGGCGACCTGCCCGAGCTGACCTCCAGGGAGCCCTCGACCGGAGCTGCAGTGGATCCCTTCCGGGTGATCGAGATCGACCACCTCGCGTTGCGCGGGGGGGACCTGCTGGCGGCCTTTCAGGATGTCGCGGTCGACGCACGGGGCGTGCAGCTCTCAGGCGAGCTGCGCGGAGCGGCGGCGCGCGCACGCATCGACGTGGGTACGATCGAGCTGACCCGGGAAGGACGCACCCTCGCCCTGACGTCGACCGTGGCCGAGGCCTCCGCGAGCTCCACCGGCGTTTCGGTGACACGGCTCGTGGTCGGCGGGGCGGTCGAGCTCCATGCGACCGGCAGCGCCGAGATCGGCGACGGCGGGGTCCGCTCAGCAGTCGGCCACGTCGAGCTCGAAGTGGCGCCGGGCGTGGTGGTGGCGTGGTGGGACCCGGAGCTGGCTGCGCGGGCCGCCCTGGTCGGACGTCTCGACCTCAGCGGTGACGTGGGGTGGTCGGCCGACGTTGGCCTCCGCCTTGACCTTCGGCACGTCGGCCAGCCGATCGAGGTCGCCGGGATTGTTGTCGACCGACTCGCGATCGAAACCGCCGATGGTGCACCGAAGCTGAGTGCAGCGGGGCCGGGGTGGGGACGCGCGGAGTTCACCCTTCGGCCCGATGGGAGTGCGACAGTCCACGCGGAGCTCGACGGCCTCGCGGCGGCTCGGCTTGCCGAGCTGGCCGGGTCCGAGCTTCCGGTACGGCTGCCCCCCTCGTTGCGGCTCTCGGGACCGGTTGACCTGACCGTGCCGCCTTCTCCGGTCGAACCCGCGTCCCTCCTGGGACAGGCGGACCTGATCGCAGTCTGGGACGACGGCCGGGCGTCCGCTTCGGCACGCTTCGCCGACGGTCGGGCGAGCGTCTCCGAGCTGCGGCTCGAGGCTCCCGGCGCAACGCTCACGGGCGCCGGAACGGTGGCGCTCGGGGGCGCGCTCGAGGCTGATCTCCACCTCGAGGTGATCGATTCGGCCGCTTTCGAGGCCGAGGCAAGGCGATGGGCCGAGAACCTGCCGACGCTCCCTGAGGTCGGAGGCGGTCCGCTGACGATGGACCTCCGCCTCGGCGGCACGGTCGAGGCTCCGACGGTTGCGACCGAGCTCGCATGGCAGACGCCCGTGCTCGCCGGCCAGCAGTTCTCGCGCGTTGCAGCGTCGGCGCGCGGTGACCTGAACGAGATCGAGTGGCAGGCCGCGGTCGACACCGGCGACGGGCTCACCGCCTCCGCGGAAGGTACGGCGGCTCTGCGCGAGCGAATCGCGGCTGGGCGGTTCGAGGCCGGGGCCGCCGACCTGTCCGTTATTGCCGCGCGGGTACCGGGTTCGGACCTGCCGGCTCTCGCAGGGGCCGTGACGGCACGAGGGACGTTCAACCTCACGGCGGACGGCTGGCAGGCCGAGGTTTCAGCGTCGGGGAAACAGTTGGCGATCGACCGGTGGGTGGTCGACGAGGCCGAGCTCGAAGCGACCGCGACCCCACAGCGTGTCACGGTCACTTCCGCTGCGGTTCGGCTTGCCGGGGGAGAGGTGCACGCCGCCGGCTCCGCCTCGGTGCAGGATCTCGACGGCCCGCTCGAGCTCACCCTCGACTGGAACGGGATCGAGCTGGCCGAGCTGATCGCCGAGCTTCCGGAGGCCCTGACGGGCCGGCTCGACGGCAGCTTGCGGGTGACGGGCTCGACCGCACGCCCGGAGGCCGAGCTCAGCGCCGAGTGGCACAGCAGTGCCGCGAGCCCGGCGGTGGAGCATGTCGCGCTGACCGGCGGCATGGCGGGTGGGGTGATTGTGCTGGCGACTACCCAGGTCGAAGCGGCGCCGGGCCCGCTCGATCTGCGCGTGGTGGCGCCGCTTGGCGACTTTCCGCGGCCGTCGTGGCTGTGGCCTGACGCACCGGGCGGAGCGGTCCAGGCCCGCATCCGAGGCCAGGGAATGGACACCTCGCAGCTGCTCGCGGCACTGGGACAGCCTGAAATGCCCGCCCGAGCGACCTTCGACCTTGCCGCGGACGGGCGCTGGTCGCCTGCCGACCCCGCCGACCGCGCGCTCGAGGTCCGCCTCGAAGCGCTCGAGATCACCGGCGCCAACATCGATCTCAAGGCCCAGCAGACGGTGGTGATGACCCTTGACGGGTCCGTGGTCGACCTCGAGCCGGTCGAGCTCGTCGGACCGCGGAGCCGAGTCGAGGCCGCCGGTCGGTTGGACCTCGCGGCCAAGGACCTCCGGGCCTCGCTCGAGGCCGAGCTGGCGCCGGAGCTGCTGTCGTTGTTGCCGGTACCGTTGCACGGGACCAAGCCGCTCCATCTCGCGGTGGAGCTCGCGGGGCCTTGGGACGCGCCGATCGGAAGCGTGCATGTGAAGCACCCCGACGGCACCATCGTCTTGCGCGATCCGCCCGTGGAGATCCGCGACCTGAGCCTGATCGCGGATCTTCGCGGCGGCGCGGTCACCATTCGGGAAGGCTCGGCCGGCGTCAATCGCGGGACGGTCACCTTCGGCGGGGGTTGGGACCCCGCAAGCGGTCAGGGCATCGTCTTCGAGCTCAAGGACGTGGTCTTTCTCCTGCCCGGGCAGATCATCTCGCGGTGGAGCGGCGACCTTTCGGTCGGTCCGACAAGCAGGGGTCTCGCGTTGGTCGAGGGCGAGCTGGTCCTCGACGGCGGTATGTGGGACGCCCCGGTCAGCCTCGCGGACCTGATCGCGGGCGAGGGCACGGCGCCGCTGGCTGCGGACGACCCACTGTTCGGGATCCTGCTCGACATTGACGTGCGCGGCCGGGGAGGCATCCAGGTCAATAACAACCTCGGCAAGTTCGACCTCGGTTGGTCGGTGCTGTCGATCACGGGGAACGCGGCCGAGCCCCGGGTGGTGGGCGAGGTCAACATCGCGCCCGGCGGCGTGCTGACCGTCGGCGGCCAGGCGGTGAAGCTGCAGCGGGGGACGATCGAGCTCACCGGCGAACCCGGGGCGGAACCGCAGGTGGACCTGGTGGCCGAAACGGGGACGACGTTCGGTGCGGGTGGCGGCGGCGCGACCTGGGATGATCTTGCGCGGGTCGGTCTTGCCCAAGGGGTGACCTCGGTGCTGGGACTGAACAACGAGGCGCTGGAGCCGGCAGATATCGCGGTCGAGACCGAGAAGCCGCCGGCCACACGGTTCTCGATCGGCCAGAGCATCGGTCGGCACCTGGCCCTGTTCTTCACCACCGACCTGCGCCAGCCGCAGGACACCACCACGCTGCTTCAGCTGTGGAATCTGCGTCAGCTGCCCGGGCTCGCCCTGCAGGGGTTCTCCTCGACCAACGAGCAGTGGGGCTGGGCGGCGATCGAGCGCGCGTCGTGGGGCGGGTCGCCCGAGGCGGGCGAGGGTCCGATCGTCCGCAAGGTCAATCTCGAGGGCCCGTGGCCGCTGTCGAAGCGGCGGCTGCGCCGTGCCGTCGGAGTCACCCCGGGACAGCCGTTCGACCCGTTCCTGGTCTTCGTCGGTGAGTTGAGGCTCGAGCGGGCGCTGGCCGAGGAGGGCTACTACGAGGCGGTCGTCGAGGGTGAGGCATCGACGGACGAGCGCCGTCGTACGCTGACCTTCCGCGCGGAGCCAGGCCCGCGCCAGGCCTTCGAGTTCCGGGGTGACAAGGTCAAGACGGCGTGGCGCCGCGAGGTCGAAGCCCTCTACCTCCCACCGCCCCTTGAGAAGACCGCTCTTCAGACCATGAAGGGTGACCTGGAGCGGAGGCTGGCGGCGACGGAGCATCCCGATGCGCGGATCGATATCCTTCGGGATGGCGATCTGGTCGTCGTGCAGGTCGACGAGGGCCCGAAGCTGAAGCTGACCGGTCCGCGGGTGGTCGGGCTGCCTCCCGGAGCGGCGGACTTCGTGTCGTCGATCCTCGGCAGTCCCGCCGAGCTTGCCTCACTCGAGGATGCCGTCCCGGCGATGAAGGCCCGCGTCGAGAGGCTGCTCGACCGCGAAGGATATCCCGACGCGAAGGTCGTCTCGATCCGGCGGGAGCCGATCGAGAAGGGCATCGCCGAGGTGGTTGTCGAGGTCGATCCCGGCACTCGCCTCGAGGTGGCGTCGGTGAGGCTGGATGGCACAGATCCGCTCGGTGCCCTTCCGAGGGAGGGCGAGAACCTGGCGCCGGGTTCCCCGGTTTCCCGACGTCGCCTCGATGACGTCGCCCGGCGGATGCGTCGGACCTATCGCGAGGCCGGGTACGTCGAGGCGACGGTTCGGGTCGACGTGGAGCGGGCGGATCAGTCGAGGGCGCCGACCGTCGTGGTCCGGCTGGAGCCCGGCCCGCTGCGCATGGTCGAGTCGGTCGACATCAGTGGCCTCAGGCACCTCAAGGAAAGCGTGGTACGCCACGGGGTCGAGATCCGACCCGGACAGCCGCTGTCGCCGTCCGGGGTCGACCAGACGATTGAGAACCTCGCAGGCTTCCGGCCGATCCAGCGGGTAGAGGTTCGTTCCATTCCGACCGGACCGGATGCCGCGAATGTGGAGGTCGAAGTCTTCGAGAAGGACCGCTGGACCGCCGGCGGCGGCGCGAGGTGGACCTCCGACCGCGGCACCGAGGCGGTGCTCGACCTGCGTGACGACAACCTGTTGGGCAGGGGGTTCAGCCTCAACCTGCGCGGCCGCAAAGCCTCGGACGAGCAGGACGGGCTGGTGCTGCTGTCCCTGCCTCCGCTGCCGGGCAACACCATCACCGTCTCCGGCTCGGTCCATTTCAACACGCTCGACACGCCGGGCCCGATCTGGGTCAACCGGAGAGAAACCCGGGAAGCGACCCTCGAGATGAACCGGCAGATCAACGTCGGGGCCGTCGAGCGGGTGTACTACACCTTCAGCCGCGTGCACAACTACGACGTCGACTCAACGGATATCTTCCCCTACGACACGACGACCGATATCGGGACCGTCGGAGTGCAGTTCTATCGTGACCGGCTCGACAACCCGTTCCTGCCGAGCAGGGGCAACTACGTCTCTGCCGACCTCGGCTGGAGCCCGCAGGCGCTGGGCTCGGACCTCGACACCGCCCGCTCGTTCCTCACCGGCACCCTGGCATGGTCGCCGGGGCGGGACATCACCCTCTACCAGTCGCTGCGGCTCGGCGTGGCGGTGGCCCTCACGGGAGAGCTGGATCCGGTGCTCAAGTTCAAGACCGGGGGCCAGGGCACGATCCGGGGCTTCGAGTTCGAGTCGGTCGGACACACCGTCGACTACGTTGGAATACCGGACGTGGTTGGCGGGGGCGCGCTCCTGATTCTCAACGAGGAGCTGCGGGTTCGGGTGTGGGGCGGGTTGCGGCTTGCGGTCTTCGTCGATGCCGGCCAGGCGTGGGAGAGCTGGAACCGACGGGAGGAGCCCCTGGCGGTCGGCGCCGGGTTCGGCTTCCGCTGGGCGACGCCGATCGGGCCGATCTGGGGAGATATTGCGTGGCCGGTTGCCAACCCCGGCCTTAACTCCGGGCCGAAGTTCTATATCGGCTTTGGCAGGCCCTTTTAGACAAATCCCTCGCTTTGCGAGGGATTTGTTTGGGCTACCGCTTCGAGGACTGGAGCACGGAGCGCGCCTTGACGGCGTCCGGCGATTCCGGCGCCAGCGTCAGGAAGCGGTCCATGTCGAGCAGCAACAGATCGGTCCGCTTCAGCTTCGACCATGCGAGTCCCCGGTAATAGTAGGCATAGGCCAGACCCGAGTCCTCGGTCAGCGCGGCGGTGAACTCGTCGACCGAATCCTGCCACCGCTGCTCCCCGGCCGCGAGCAGGCCGAGCTGGTACCTGACCAGCGGTTGGGAGGCGCCGTTGGCGAGCGCAGCGTTGAGCGCTTCCTTCGCGGGGCCGAACTGGCGCAGCTGCAGCTTCGCCGTGCCGAGGTAGTAGGACGCCCAGCCGTTCTTCGGGTTCTTGGCCAGCTCGGCCTGGGCCCTGGAAACGGCGGTCTTCCACGCCGCCTCGGCGCCCTGGAGGTTGCCCTTCCAGTACAGCATCTCGCCGCGGTAGTACTCCGGCGCCGGTTCTGTCGGGAAGTCCGTGGCGGCCTTGCCCACAGCGGCAAGGGCCGTGTCGAGCTTGCCCTCAGCCATCGGCTCGAGCGCGCTCGCGACTCTGAAGTCGGCGCCGGACCTGGTGTCTGCGGGGACGGACTCGAGGGTTGCCT
The DNA here is from genome assembly GCA_963814875.1 of uncultured Acidobacteriota bacterium. GTDB lineage: Bacteria > Acidobacteriota > Thermoanaerobaculia > Thermoanaerobaculales > Sulfomarinibacteraceae > CAVSIS01. Next base: position 384,968 of record CAWFFJ010000018.1, on the reverse strand, counting down.
TCGCCTTTTCTGCGTCCCACCCGACGGCGAAGCGGATCGCCTTCTGCGCAGCGCTCTCGCACTTCTCGGGCGCTGGCTGGCCAGCTGCGGGCGGCTGGTCCGTCTTGGGCTGCTCGGCGGATCCGGGCGAAGGAGCCGGCCCGACACGGCCGGCGGCGCCGCGGACAGCGGCCGGGGTGGGTGTGGGCTGAGCGAGGGCTGTGCTCGCGAGCAGGAGCGCGGCAGCAACGGCCATGTATGAGCGCATGAAATACCTCCATCGGACCGCCCGAAGCGGCTCTACTCAATTGTACGGCCGCGGGCCCCCGGGCGTTGAGGCGGAGCGGCGCCGGATGATGGGTGGCGATGCCCGCGGTCAGTTTCCACGGCCGATCTCCAGCGCCTTGGAAAGCGGGCCGTCACCGCCGTGTTGTAATGACTGACGGAGGTTCTGGTGAAGGTCATGATGGTGAGCAGTGAGGCCGTGCCGTTTGCCAAGGCCGGCGGTCTCGGCGACATGGTCTCCGCCCTGTCGGTCGAGCTCGCGCGACACGGTCACGACGTGCGAGTCGTCCTGCCGCGCTACTACGGCATCGACAAAGGGGCACTGGAGCTCGAGCCCGGGCCGCTTGGCGTCCCGGTCGGCTTCGGGACGCAGTGGTGCGGTGTCTTCCGCTCTACCCTGCCGGGTTCCGATGTGCCGGTCTACTTTCTCGATCACGAGCGCCTGTTCGGACGTGACGGGATCTACGGTTCCAAGGCGGTACCGGACTTTCCCGACAACCCTGAGCGGTTCACCCTGTTGTCTCGGGGCGCCTTCCAGCTCGCGAAGCGGCTGGAGTGGATTCCCGACATCATGCACGCCCACGACTGGCCGACGGCCCTGGTGCCGGTCTTTCTCCAGACCTGGGAGAGGTTAGGCCTGTTCGCATCGACCGCGAGCGTGCTGACCATTCACAACCTGGGCTACCAGGGGATCTACCCGAAGGACACGATCGTGTTCACCCAGCTCGGCTGGGACCAGTTTCACGCCTCGGGATTCGAGTGGCACGACACGCTCAACCTGCTCAAGGCCGGGCTGTCGAAGGCCGACCTGCTGACCACGGTGTCCCCGACCTACGCCGCCGAGATCCAGACGCCGAGCTTCGGCTTCGGGCTCGACGGGCTCCTGCGCCGGCGCGGCGCCGACCTCTTCGGTGTGCTCAACGGGATCGACTACGCGGTGTGGAACCCGGAGAGCGACACCAAGATCCCGCATCGATTCGACCACCGGAAGCTCTCGGGCAAGACCCTCAACAAGGCGGAGGTGCAGCGTCGGCTCGGCCTGACGGTGGACCCCAAAGTGCCGCTCGTCGGTATGGTGACGCGACTGGTCGACCAGAAGGGATTGGGGGCGCTCGCCGGTCCGAGCCACGGCAGCCTCTACGGCATGTGTTCCGACTTCGCCGTGCAGTTCGCGATCCTGGGCAGCGGCGACACTTGGTGCGAGGCAGAGCTCACGTCGCTTGCGGGCCGGCTCCCGAACCTGGCGGTGCGGATCGGGTATGACGACGCTCTGGCCCACCTCATCGAGGCCGGGTCCGACTTCTTCCTGATGCCGAGCGCCTACGAGCCGTGCGGTCTCAACCAGATGTACTCGCTGCGCTACGGCACGCTTCCGATCGTCCGCCGCACCGGCGGCCTCGCCGACACCGTCGAGCAGTACGTCGAGGCCACGGGCGCGGGCACGGGTTTCCTGTTCGATCAGCTCAGCCCGCGGGCGATCTACGACACCGTCGGTTGGGCGGTGTGGACCTGGTTCAACCGCCGCGAGCACCTCAAGGCGATGCGGCGGCGGGCGATGCAGCGGCGGTTCTCGTGGGAGGGGTCGGCACGGCGCTACAGTGATTTCTACCAGTGGGCTATCGACCGTCGGTTGGGTCGATCGCCTCACACCTGGTGACTCGATGGGACCTGTCGCCATTCCGCGCCGGCGAGAGCAGGAGCTCGTCGACCTGCCACACCACTTCGAGCGTGTACCGCTGCGGGGAGGTGTACGACTGGTTGCATGGCCGAGCTCGGTGGGCGGTGCCGCGGTCGGCGTGTGGTGCATGGTGACCCGCGGCGGGTCGGCGCTGGAGATCGTGGGTGCGGTCCTCGCGAGCGTCGCTGCGGTGGTGCTGCTGGGGCTGGTGCGCTGCCGCGCGTTCGAGACGACCGTCGGTGTGCGGTGGATCGAGGGGAGGACGGGACCGGTCCGGCACCGCGTCCCGCTCGAGTTCGTCGATGCGGTCAAGGTCCGTTCGGCTCGGGGGTGGCGGCGACTGTACGGCCCGACTGAGGTTGTCCTGCGTCTCGGCTCCGGTGCGCGGGAGGTGGCGCTGGCATCACTCGAACCGGACGAGCTGACCTCGGCGATCGCGGACGTGCGCCAGCGCCGGGTTGGATCGGCGGGTGCGGTCAGGGCGCCGGACTCGATCCCGGGGAAAGGGAGACGGTCAGGTTCCCCCTTGAGTTCTGGCGGGTAGCTCCACGAGGGCACAGAATTCCCCCTTCGCTCGATGGCAGCGCTCTCTGGTTCGTGCCGGAACATGCGGCGGAAGGCACCAGCCTGCGATGCGTTGGTGCGCCGCGCTCCGTGGTCGATTCCTGCTTCGCTGTCCGGCAGACGGCGTAAAATGGCTCCGAATGTCGCACGGCCGGGAGGTGGCATGAAGGTCCGTCGCAATCGACTCGTCGTACTCGTGGTGGTGGTGCTCGCAGGTGCTGGGCTGGCCTCGGCACAGGGCTGGGACGCTGAGTATCAGCGCGCTGTCGCTGCTTACGAGGCCAATGACTTCGCGACCGCGATGGCGGCCTTCCGGCCGCTCGCGGAGCAGGGCCATACCGAGTCGCAGTTCGCGGTGGGCTACATGTACGCCAACGGGCAGGGAGTGGTTCGCGACCCCGAGATCGCGGTCAACTGGTATCGCAAGGCCGCCTCCCTGGGCCATGCGAAGGCCCAGTACAACCTCGGGATCGCTCTGCGGAGCGGTAACGGGGTCGAGAGGGACCCGACCGAGGCGGCCAAGTGGTTCGGTAAGTCGGCCGCCCAGGGTCACGTCCCCGCCGAGTTCGCCTACGGTCTCGTGCTTCTGGACGGGCTCGGCGTGGATCCCAATCCGACCGCCGCGGCAGGTTGGCTGATCAAGGCCGCGGAGGCAGGTCATCCGGATGCTCAGTTGCTGGTGGGAACCCTCTACCTCGAGGGTAGAGGCGTCGAGCGCGACGTCGAGACGGCGCGCGGTTGGCTGACAAAGGCCGCCGCGCAGGGCAACCTCGAGGCCATCTACCGGGTCGGCGTCATGGGTCCCGACGGCGAAGCAAAGCTCTCAGACCCGGACGTCCTCGCCCGCGTGCGGCGTGCCGCCGACGTGGGCTACCCCCAGGCGCAGTACGACCTCGGTGCCGCCTACGCGACCGGTCAGGGGGTGACCAAGGACCCGGCGGTGGCTGCGATCTGGTTCGGCAAGGCCGCGCGGCAGGGCTTCCCGAGGGCTCAGTACGACTTGGGATACCTGTACGAGCACGGGATGGGCATCGACCAGGACACCTCATCCGCGGTGCACTGGTACCAGAGCGCTGCCGAGTCCGGTTTCGCGCGAGCCCGCTATGCCCTCGGCCTGATGATGGCAGCCGGGCGCGGCGTCGAGCGCGACCGCGAGGGCGCCTACCGTTGGATGCTCGAAGCTGCGCAGCAGGGCCTGCCGGAGGCTCAGTACGGCGTCGGTGTCATGCTCTCCGAGGGGCAGGGGACCGCCAAGGACGAGAAGGCCGCCCTGCAGTGGTATCGCTCCGCGGCGACCGGCGGCAACGCCAACGCGATGTATGCGATCGGCAACCTGTTCGCAAACGGCTTCGGTGTCGCGAAAGACCTCTCCGAGGCCGAAGAGTGGTACTGCAAGGCGGCCAAGCTCGGGCACCCGATGGCCCTTTCGATGCTGGAGGGGCGCGACTTCGAAACCACCTGTGGCTTCGCGAAACCGGAGCCGAACCCCGACTTGGTTGCGGGCATCGGAATGCAGGAACGCCCGCCGGCGCCGACGGCGACCCAGAGCCCGGTGCCCGAGCCCTGAGGCCTCGTGGTCGTGGGGTCGGGCGCGTCGCGTCCGCCAACGGGCGGGGAAGGCATATGAGAACGGCCGGGACGTGACGCCCCGGCCGTTGTGTTTCGGAAAATCGAGCCGACTGCTACTCCTCGCCCATGAACGGGTAGGCGAAGTGCTTGGGCGGGACGAAGCTCTCCTTGACGGTGCGCTGCGAGGTCCAGCGGATCAGATTGAGGTACGAGCCGGCCTTGTCGTTGGTGCCCGAGGCCCGCGAGCCGCCGAACGGCTGCTGGCCGACGACCGCGCCGGTGGGCTTGTCGTTGAGGTAGAAGTTGCCGGCCGCGTGGCGCAGGCGGGCGGCCATCTTCACGGCGGCCTGGCGGTCCTCGGCGAAGATCGCGCCGGTGAGGGCATAGGGGCTCGTGGTGTCGCACAGTTCGAGAGCCTCGTCGAGCTTCGCGTCGTCGTAGACGTGGAGAGTGAGGACGGGGCCGAAGATCTCCTCTTCCATCAGTTTCTGGCGCGGGTTGGTGGTCAGCACGACAGTCGGCTGGATGAAGTAGCCGACCGAGTCGTCGTACGTCCCGCCGGCGAGGATCTCACAGTCGGACGAGGCCTTGGCGTGGTCGATGTAGCCGGCGTGGTCGCGGTAGGCTCCCTTGTCGATGACCGCGTTGAAGAAGTTCCGGAAGTCGGTCGGCGGGCCGACCTTGATCTCCGCCATCTGACCGAGGAGGACGTCCTTCAACCGCGGCCACAGCGACGCCGGGATGTACGCCCGCGACGCGGCGGAGCACTTCTGGCCCTGGTACTCGAAGGCGCCACGCAGCAGCGCGGTCGCGAGCGCGTCGATGTCGGCAGAGGCATGGGCGAAGATGAAGTTCTTGCCGCCGGTCTCGCCGACGATGCGGGGGTAGGTGCGGTAGCCGGCGATGTTGCTGCCGATGGTCCGCCACATGTCCTGGAAGACCGGAGTCGAGCCGGTGAAGTGGATGCCTGTCAGGTGCGGAGACGCCATCACCGGGCTGCCGACCTCGCCCCCTGATCCGGGGATGAAGTTGATCACGCCGGGCGGGAAGCCGGCGGCCTCGAAGAGCTTCATCAGGTGGTATGCGGTGAAGACCGCGGACGAGGCGGGCTTCCACAGCACCACGTTGCCCATCAGGGCCGGCGCCGTCGGCAGGTTGCCGGCGATTGAGGTGAAGTTGAACGGCGTGACCGCGAACACAAAACCCTCGAGCGCGCGGTACTCGACGTAGTCCCAATGGCCCAGCATCGACTCCGGCTGCTGCTCATAGATGAACTTCATGTAGGAGGGGTTGAAGCGGTAAAAGTCGATCAGCTCGCAAGCGGAGTCGATCTCGGCCTGGAACACGGTCTTCGACTGGTTGAGCATGGTCGCGGCGTTGAGGGTATCGCGCCACGGACCGGCGAGCAGCTCCGCGGCCTTGAGCATGCAGGTGGCGCGGTCCTCCCACGCCATCTCCGACCACTCGCGCCATGCCGCCTGGGAGGCCTCGACCGCCATCTTCACCTCGGCATCGCCGGCCTTGTGGTACGTCGCGAGCACGTGGCCGTGGTCGTGCGGGCAGACCGCCTTTGCGGTCTTTCCGGTGCGGACCTCCTTGCCGCCGATGATCAGGGGAATTTCGATTTCCTCGGCAAGCATTGCGGCGAGCTTCTTCTTGAGCGAGACCTTCTCGGGCGAACCCGGGCCGTAGGCGCGGACCGGTTCGTTGACCGGCTTCGGGATCGGGACGATTCCGTTTGCCATGGGGGACCTCCTGTCGGCCGGGTGAGGGGTCGGCCCGCGGCCGCGCGGGCATGGTACCGGTACGTGAAAGACGGCGCAAGGCTGGCTGCAAAAGGCTGCGGACGACCGAGACCGACGCGGAGAGGGGCATGGTGCAGGCTCCGAAGAGCACCGAGACCAGAGCTCCGACCGCTCGGTCCGCGGTGCCCCGTCGGAGTATGTTTGCAGCGGTCGATGTTGGTGCGTGAGGAGGTTGTTCATGTCCAGAGACACTGTTGACCATCGCGAGTTCGAGTGGAAGGTCGCGGTCCGGCCGATGCGCCTTGAGGACTACGACCGGATCGTCGAGCTGCAGGGACTTTGCTTTCCGGAGATGAAGCCGTGGCGCCATGAGCACATCGAGGCCCACCTCGAGACGTTCCCCGCGGGCCAGCTGGTGGTCGAGGTCGACGGTGAGGTGGTGGCGTCGTCGTCAAGCCTGGTCATCGACTTCGACGAGTACGAGGAAGGCCACACCTGGATGGAGATCTCGGGGGAGGGGACGATCAGCAATCACGACCCCGAGGGCGACACACTCTACGGCATCGAGGTCATGGTCCACCCCGAGTGGAGGGGCATGAAGCTCGCCCGTCGGCTCTACGAGGCGCGCAAGCAGCTGTGCCGGGAGCTGAACCTCCGGCGGATCATGGTCGGCGGGCGGATCCCCGGTTTCGGCAAGCTGAAGCAGAATATGACGGTCCGCGAGTACGTCGAGGGAGTCCAGTCAAAGGACATCTACGACCCGGTGCTCACCACCCAGCTCGCCAACGGGTTCACGCTCAAGCGGGTGATTCGGTCCTACCTGGCGAGCGATCTCGAGTCGGACGGTTTCGCAACCCTGCTCGAGTGGGTCAACCTCGACTACGAGCCCGACCCCCATCGGCGCATGCTGACCTCGCGGCCCGCGCGGATCTGTGTCGTGCAGTACGGGATGCGCCACCTCTCAGGGTTCGAGGACTTCGCCGAGCAGTGCGAGTACTTCGTCGATGTCGGATCCGGCTACAAGGCCGACTTCGTGGTCTTCCCGGAGATCTTCACCACCCAGATGCTCTCCTTCCTACCGGCAGGCAGCCCCGCAGAAGCGGTGCGCAAGCTGGCCGATCTCACGCCTCAGTTCCTCGACCTGTTCTCGGACCTGGCGGTAAAGTACAACATCAACATCATTGGCGGTTCTCACTTCACCTTCGAGGACGAGCGGCTCACCAACACCGCCTACCTGTTCCGCCGCGACGGCCAGATCGGCAAGCAGCGCAAGCTCCACATCACGCCCAACGAGCGCCGTTGGTGGGGTGTCCAGCCGGGCGATCGCCTCGAGGTCTTCGACACCGACAAGGGTAAGGTTGCAATCCTCATCTGCTACGACGTCGAGTTCCCGGAGCTCGCTCGGATCGCCGTCGATCGCGGCGCCCGGATCCTGTTTGTCCCGTTCTGCACCGACGAGCGCCAGGGCTACCTCAGGGTCCGTTACTGCGCCCAGGCGCGCTGCATCGAGAATCAGGTGTACGTCGCCATCGCCGGCACGGTCGGCAACCTGCCCGAAGTCGAGAACATGGACATCCAGTACGCGCAGTCGGCGATCTTCACGCCGTCGGACTTCCCGTTCTCGCGCGACGCGATCGCGGCCGAGGGCACGCCGAACGTGGAGATGGTGGTCATCCACGATGTCGACCTCGAGAAGCTCGACCACTGCCGCCGCGCGGGCACTGTGCAGAACTGGAAGGACCGGCGACACGATCTCTACGAGGTGCGGTGGAAGGGCGAGGCGGGCTCGCCGTCGGTCTCCGAGTAGGAGCCGACCTGCAAAGACAGCTCGATTCGGGGCCGGAGGGATGCAGCGTTGGGTCGCTTGCTGCTGAGCACGACGACGTGGAGACGAGAGGATGGCGTCGGATGACGGCACCGCCGATCTACCTCGACTACAACGCCACCACTCCGGTCGACCCGAGGGTTGCCGGAGCGGTGGCAGAGGCGACCCTCGAGCTGTTCGGGAACCCATCGTCGCCGCACCGTACGGGTCGGCGGGCACGTGAGGCGGTGGATCGGGCCCGTTCCCAGGTGGCGGCCGCCATCGGCTGCGCGGCCGACGAGATCGTCTTCACGTCGGGTGGGTCCGAGTCGGACAACCATGCCCTCCGCGGGGTCCTGTCGGCGCGCGGCGGCGGCCATCTCGTGACCTCGGCCGTCGAGCACCCAGCCGTGCTCCAGCCCGCGATCGCGCTCGAGATCGAGGGGCTCGCCGGGCTGACGATCGTCGGCGTGGACGGTCTCGGCCGCATTGACCCGCTCGAGGTTGAGCGCGCTCTCCGATCGGACAGCGTGCTGGTGTCGATCATGCTGGCCAACAACGAGGTGGGGACGCTCCAGCCGGTGGCCGAGATCGCCGAGCGGTGCCGGTCCCGCGGCGTCCTGGTCCACACTGACGCGGCGCAGGCGGTCGGGAAGGTCGCGGTCGACGTCGGCGCCCTCGGCGTCGATCTGCTCACGATCGCCGGGCACAAGCTCTATGCGCCAAAAGGTATTGGGGCTCTCTACGTGCGCCGGGGCACGCCTCTCGAGCCGCTGATCCGGGGCGCGGCCCACGAGCGAGGCCTGCGCGCCGGGACCGAAAACGTGCCTGGGATCGTCGGGCTCGGTCTCGCGGCCGAGCTGGCAGCCCTCCGAGTCACCGAGGAGGGTCGGCGCTTGCGCGCGCTGCGCGACCGGCTGCGAGACGGGCTTCAGGCTGCGATTCCCGAGCTCGTCGAGCACGGCCACCCTGAGCACCGGCTGCCGAACACGCTCTCGGCTGTGCTGCCCGGCATCGCGGCGGATGCGCTGTTGGATCGGCTCGGCGAGGAGGTCGCCGCGTCCGCAGGAGCGGCCTGCCACGCCCAAGAGGTGAAGGTTTCTCACGTTCTGGCGGCGATGGGAGTACCGGTCGAGCGTGCGGTATCGACGATCCGACTCACGCTTGGTCGCTGGACGACCGAGAGCGAGGTCGACCGGGCGAGCGAGCTCATCGTGCAGGCCTACCGGGAGCTCGCATAGGCTGCAGTTTTCACCTCAGAGAAGCACAGAGTTTCCGCCCGCCCAGAGGGCCTGCGCCCGCGAGCGGGCGCACCGGGCCTTCGGGGGGTTGGGTTGGCTCTGTGCTTCTTTGAGGTTCAAAGGGTCGAACCCTCTCGATGACCTCCGCGGGGTAGCGTGTCCGTGCTACCATCGATAGGTTCCGGAAGGGGTTGCCCGTGCGCTTCGAGGTCGGTGACAAGGTCGTCTACCCGTCCCAGGGTGTGTCGGTTGTCGAGAGCATCGAAACCGAGGAGCTCGCCGGCACCGAGATGGAGTGTTACCACCTCCGTCTGCTGAACACCGAGTCCAAGGTCGTGGTCCCGGTCGGAAACTCGGAGCGGGTGGGCCTGCGCCACCTTGCCGCCCGGCCCGACGTCACGCGGATCATGAAGCGACTCCGCGCAAACGATACGGACGAGGCCGAGGACTGGAAGGACCGCTACCGCGCGAACCTCGACCGGATCAAGACCGGCGAACTCGAGGAGATCGTCGATGTACTCCTGTGCCTCGCCGACGTCGCGTCGCGCAAGCCGCTGTCGTTTCGCGAGCGCAAGATGTTCGACCACGCCCGTCAGCTCCTGGTCTACGAGGTCGCCGAGGTCGAAGGGCGCGCCGCAGACGACGTCGACAGCGAGGTCGAGAGCGTGCTCAAGCGGCACATGGAGGCGGGCGGGGACGCCTGATCCGCATCGTCCGCACTCAGGTCTGATCGTCCCGCTACGGTGCGCCGCGAGAATACCGAGCTCTGTGTCGGTCCGGATCGATTACGAAACGAAGCGCCAAGACGCATCTCGGGTTGCGTGGGAGGCGCTGAGCAGCGGAGACTTGTCCATCGGGTGGGGGTCGGGAGGAAGCAGGGGCGCAGGGTTGCCCCGGTAGCCGGCTGAGCTCAGCACCCGCGACGAGCGGCGGTCGAGAGGCTGCCGGCGGAACGTGGAGAGGCATGCAGACGGGTCCTTGGTACCAGAAGCTCCATTGGCAGGTGCTGATGGCCTTGGTGGCCGGGGCGGCGCTCGGCTCCGTAGCGCCGGAGGCGGGCCGCGAAGCCGGTTTCATCGGCGATCTCTTCCTCCGGCTGCTGAAGATGATCATCATCCCGCTGATCTTCCTTTCGCTGGTCGACGGGATGGCGAGCCTCGGCGACGTGCGGACCGTGGGTCGAGTGGGTGTTCGTACGCTGCTCTACTACGCCGTGACGACGACCCTGGCGATCGTCGTCGGCCTCACCCTGGTCAACCTGTTCCAACCCGGCGTCGGGTTGACGCTGGGTGTACATGGCGAAGCCCCGGAGGGCCTGGACGCTGCGCAAGGGGGCCTTGCCGACTTCGTCCTCCGCCTGGTGCCGGACAACGTGATCGGCGCGATGGCGCGCGGGGACGTGCTGCCGGTGATTACCTTCGCCATCCTGTTCGGGCTCGTCCTGACCGGGCTGGACGAAAGCGTCGCGCGGCCCGTAACACGGGTGGTGAGCGGGGTTCTCGCAGTCATTCAGCGGTTGACGATGGGCATCATCAGGCTCGCGCCAATCGGCATCTTCGGGCTCATCGCCCGGGCCGTGGGCCGCAGCGGGGTCGACCTCATCCTCGGGCTGTGGCCCTACTTCATGACGGTGGTCCTGAGCCTGTTCATCCATGCCACGGTGACGCTTGCGCTCCTGCTCGCGGTCTTCGGACGCCGGTCGCCGATCGCGTTCGCTCGCAACGTGCTTCCGGCGCTCGTAACGGCGTTCTCGACCGCTTCGTCATCGGCGACGCTGCCGCTCTCGATGGAGTGTGCGGAGCACCAGGCGGGGCTACCCAAGGGCGTGGTCAGCTTCGTGCTCCCGCTCGGCGCCACCGTGAACATGGACGGTACGGCGCTTTACGAGGCCGTTGCGGCGCTCACCATTGCCCAGATGTACGGGATCAGCCTGGACCTGCACCAGCAGGTCATGGTCTTGTTCACTGCGTTGCTCGCCTCGGTTGGGGCAGCCGGCATTCCCATGGCAGGTCTCGTGATGCTGGTCATCGTGCTCGATGCTGTCGGGCTCCCGCTCGAGGGAATCGGGGTCATCATTGCCGTGGACAGCGTGCTCGACATGCTGCGAACCACGACCAACGTCTGGAGCGACCTGGTCGGAACAGCGGTGATCAGCCGCTTCGAAGGGAGAACCGCATGAGACGCGCGCTCCCCATTGGGATCCTCGTGGGCTGTGTGGTCGCCGTCGCGGCTGCCGTACCCACCGCGCAGGTGCTGCTCGAGACGATCAAGCTCCAACAGGCCGTGCTGGCGACGCAGATGCACGACCTCGAACGCCAACAGGGGCGGATCGCACAGGCATGGGCCCGGGTGGAGCGTCTCGGCGCCGACCTCGTGCGCGCAGAGACGCAAGGGGAGGACCTCGACAATCTGCGCCTCCGGGACGAGGACCTCCAAACCGCCGAGGGCGAGCTGATCACGGTGCTGCTCCAGTCCCAGCGGCTGCGGGCCGCGATGGTCTCCACTCGGACGGAGATCGACCAGGCCAAGCAGGAGCTGGACAAGATTGGGACCGGCGAACGGCAGGAGAGGGACGCCCTCAGTGGGACCTGGCGAATCGTGGTCGAGCCCGGTGGCCAGGACGGTACGCTCGCACTCTCGCTCGATGGCACGCTGGTCACCGGAACCTACTCTCTAGCAGGCGGTTGGAACGGATCTTTCCGGGGAACGCTGGTTGCTGGGAAAGTCCGCCTCGAGCGTATCGACTCCCAGATCGGTTTTGCGGCCATCTTCTATGGCAGACTGGTCACAGCCGGCGGCTCCTCGCGGCTCGAGGGGACCTGGGAGGCGACACAGCTCGCCACCGGTCTGCCGGCGTCGGGAACCTGGGTCGCGGAGCGGCTCGAGGAGACCGCATCCGAGTAGAAAGTGCAGTCGCGGTACGGCGCCAAAGCCGCGCCAGGAGGCCCGGCGGGCTGGAGGTTGATCAGCATGCTGAAACGAGGGTGGTTCCTCTTGGTGATCGGATTGATCGTCGGGGTCGTTCTCGGCTACGTGCTCGCCGAGCAGCAGACGGTGCCGCCGGTGAAGGCGCCGATGGCAGCCACCGGTATGGAGGGCTTGCCGCCGGGCCATCCGCCGGTCGAGCAGGGCGCCCAGGCTGCGGGAGCGTCCGACGCCAACCGGGCGCTTGCGCGCCAGGCGGCCGAGCTCGAACAACTGCTCGCGCAGAGCCCCGACGACGCCCGGCTCATGATCGCGCTCGGGAATCTGTACTTTGACGCCGCTCGCTGGGGAGACGCCAGGAACTGGTATGAGCGCTCGCTCGAGAAGTCAGCCGGCGATGCCAACGTGCTCACAGACCTCGCGGTGGTTTATCGCAACCTCGGCCAGTTCGACCGCTCCCTCGAGCTCCTCGACAAGGCCATCGCCCTCGAGCCGGATCACTGGCAGGCCTGGTACAACAAGGTCGTCGTTCTGCACTTCGACCTCCACCGCCACGAAGAGGCTACGGCGGCGATGAAGAAGCTCCAACAGATCAAGGCGACCAACCCGGAGGTTCCGGATCTGTCGTCGCTGGAGAAGGAGCTTTCGGCGGGCTGATCCGAGGTCCGCGGCCGATTGGGCAGGGCAGTGGGGTGTCATGGTCGGGTCGCGGGAGCGTTGGGAGGGAGGAGCGCCGCGAATGTTGCAGCGGATCGCACTCGTTGTCGCGGTCCTTTACGTGGTATGGAGGATCCTCAGCGCGTTCGGGCGAAGGCTGGGCCGGACCACCGACGGTGCCGACCGGTTCAGTCGGTTTTCGCGCCACGGGCGCGACCGCTGGGCACAGACGGACGAAGGCGAGCAGGGAACTCGAGAGGAGCTGGTCGAGTGCGCAGTCTGCGGAACGATGGTCCCGGCCAGTCACTCCCGGCCGGCCGAGGACGGCCATCAGGTGTGTAGCGAGGACTGCCGCAGGGCGGCCGGGGCGGTTTGAGGTGTCGACTGACAGGGCCCGCGCCGCGCGGCTTGCGGTGGTCTCCGCGGCGGCCCGCCTGGACGATGCCGGGCTCAATCTCGCGGCCGAGGGCAACGTGTCTGTTCGCATCGGCAAGGGCCGATTCGTGGTGTCCCCCCGCGGCCTCGACAAGGGTCGCCTCGATGCGGTCGACGTGGTAGAGGTCGGTCTCGAAGGCGCGGCACCTGCGGCGGCCTCGTCTGAAGCGCTGATGCACCGCGAGATCTACCTCCGCTGTCCCGCGGTGGCTGCGGTCGTCCACGCCCACCCTCACCACGTTCAGGCCCTGTCAACGGTCAACCGACTGCCCGACTGGCAGCTGCTCGCGGAAGGGGCACAGCTGCTCGGGCGGGTGGCCTGGGTCGGTTTCCTCGAGCCAGGCTCGCGGGCTCTTGCGGATGCCGTGGCCGAAGCACTCCGCCAGGCGCGTGCCTGTGTGCTGGATCGACACGGCGCCGTTACGGCGGCGGCGACCATCGACGAAGCACTCCTGCTGATGATGCTGCTCGAGCGCCTCGCCGCTCTCACAGCAGCTCACCGCCAGTGACCACCGACGGCCTGTTCGCGTCCCCCGCGGACACCCCGCTCGCCGACCGGATGCGGCCACGGAACCTCGACGAGGTAGTCGGCCAGGAGGCCCTCGTCGGTCGTGAGGGAGTGCTGCGCACCCTGCTCGCCCGCGGTGAGCTGCCCTCGATGGTCTTCTGGGGTCCGCCGGGGTGCGGCAAGACGACCCTGGCCCGACTTCTGGCCGCTGCCGCCGACGCCGAGTTGGTATCGTTCTCCGCCGTGCTCGCCGGGGTCAAGGAGGCGCGCGAGGTGATGGCGGCTGCGCGCAGCCTGCGCCATGCGACCGGACGCAGGACCGTCCTCTTCGTCGATGAGATCCACCGCTTCAACCGGGGCCAGCAGGATGCTTTCCTTCCGTACGTCGAGGTGGGTGACATCGTCCTGCTGGGGGCGACGACCGAGAACCCTTCGTTCGAGCTCAACCGCGCGCTGCTCTCCCGCCTGAAGGTGTACGTGCTCGCACCTCTCGGTGAGCCCGAGCTGGTCGAGCTGCTCGAAAGGGCACTGAGCGATAGCGACCACGGATTGGGGTCGCTCGCGGTGAATGTCGAGCGGGAGGCACTGACGGCGGTCGCCCAGTTGTCGGCGGGAGATGCACGCCAGGCACTCAGTCTGCTCGAGCTGGCCGTGGCCCTCGGGAATGGTCGGCTGGACGAGGCGTCCGTCCGGCGCGCCGCGCAGCGTGCGACGGCGGTCTTCGACAAGGAGGGGGAGGAGCACTTCAACCTCATCTCTGCGCTCCAGAAGTCGGTGCGCAACTCCGATGCGGACGCCGCCTTGTACTGGCTGGCGAGGATGCTCGAGGGCGGGGCCGACCCGCGCTACGTCGTCCGACGAATGCTGCGGATGGCGTCCGAGGACATCGGCATGGCCGAGCCTCGGGCACTCGAACAGGTCGCGGCCGCGTCGGCAGCGGTCGAGCACGTGGGGATGCCGGAGTGTGCGCTCGCGCTCGCCCAGGCGGCCGTGTACCTGGCGTTGGCGCCGAAGTCGAACGCGCTCTACCTCGGTTATGGCGAGGCGAAGAGAGAGGTCGCCTCCCGTCCGGGACTTCCGGTTCCGCTCCACCTGCGCAACGCCCCGACCAGCCTCATGCGCGACATCGGGTACGGTGCCGGCTATCGGTACGCTCACGACGAGCAAGCGGGCGTGGCGGCGATGCCGTGCCTGCCCGCCGAGCTGGTAGGGGTTCGCTTCTACCACCCGACGGACCGCGGCTGGGAGGTCCGGATTCGCGAGCGCATAGCCGAGCTCGAGCGCCTCCGGCACGGGAAGCGGGACTGAAACAACAGTCAGGTCGCGAGACGCAAGAGGCGAGCGACAAGCCTCCTCACGTCTTGCCTTTCACGTCTCGCGTCTCACGCCACGCGTGCGGGCACCGCACGCGAGAGCTTCTGTGGTTCAGCCCCTCAGCCTGTGCTACCGTCGCCGCCATGACGATGTGGCGTGGCGCGGTGCTGGTCTTCCTCGCCCTGATGTCGGCGGGATGCGGGTATCACCTGGTGGGGACCTCGAGCTTCCTCCCGCCGGATCTCAAGACCCTGCATGTGAGGCCGTTCGAGAACACCACCGACTGGGCCGACATGGACCAGCGGCTGACGGAAGCAGTTGTCCAGGAGTGGGTTCGCCGTCGGCGGTTCTCGATCGTGGACGACGAGAAGGGTGCCGACCTTTCGCTCCGGGGGACGATCAAAAGCCTCTCGGTGTCCCCAGTCACCCTCGACGAACAGGGCCGGGCGACCGAGTATCAGATGACCCTCACCGCCAGCGTCTCACTGGTCGACATCCGAGGAGAGGAGCCGAAGGTCCTGTGGGAGGACAAGGCCTTCTCCCGCCGGACCTCGTACCAGGTCGACGTGTCGGCGGTCGATTACTTCGACCGACAGGTCGCGGCCATGGACGATGTCTCGGTCGAGTTCGCCCGCGCCCTGGTCAGCGCCGTGCTCGAAGGGTTCTAGGAAGACCACAGAGGCACAGAGACCCATCGCAGGCTTTGGCCGCAAGCCAAGGGTGGTGATGTGGTGGCCCCGGGTGGGTGGTTTTCGGTCGATGCGGATTCTCACCACCAAGGCACCAAGACACCAAGAGGACGTTCAAGGGCTGGAGCGCGTTCCCAATTGCGGCTCGAGGGGGGCTCCATCAGGGGGGCACGCGATGGGGGAGAACTCAAGCCGAACCCGGAGGCCCGCCGCGCGCACGGCGCGCGGCCCTGACGGGAGGAGCGGGCGGATGAAAGAGCCCCTCTCTCGTCCCTCCGCTCCTCCCGCCAGGGGCGGCTGCTTGAGGCAGCCGCCGGGGCCCTCGTGACCGCTGCCACGTCCCTGCGATCGCTTGGTGTCTTCGTGTCTTGGTGGTCCTGTCTTCTGTGGTTCACTCACGTGCGTTTCTGCCTCTGGTAGTATCCCGGGCATGCCCAGCCACCTTCCAGCGGAGCTGCGTGCGCGCCTCGAGCCGATCCGTTTGCTCGTGCTCGACGTCGACGGCGTGCTCACCGATGGCACACTCGTTTACACGTCACGAGGCGAGGAGAGCAAGCAGTTCTCGGTTCGCGATGGACTCGGCATCCGGCTCCTGCTTGACGCGGGGATCGAGATCGCCATCCTGTCCGGGCGACGCAGCGAAGCAGTGGCGGTCCGGTGCCGGGAGCTGGGGATTTCGCGCGAGCTGGTGGTGCTCGGAAGCGGCGACAAGAGCGCCGACCTCGAGGCGCTCGAGCAGCAGCTCGCGCTCGAGGATCGCCAGGTCGCAGCCATGGGCGACGATCTCCCTGATGTTCCGGTCCTGCAGCGGGTTGGGTTCTCTGCCTGCCCGTCCGATGCCGTACCAGAGGTCGCGGCGACCTGCCACCTGGTGTGCAGGAGCCCGGGGGGCCACGGAGCGGTCCGTGAGATTGCCGAGCTTGTTCTCAAAGCACAAGGGCGCTGGCAGGACGGGGTCGGGCGCTGGCTGACGGCATCAGAGGAGCACACCTGATGCGCCAGTACCTCGACCTGCTCGAGCGCATTCTCAATCAGGGAACCCGCAAGAGCGACCGCACCGGTACCGGTACTCTCAGCGTTTTCGGTCACCAGATGCGCATCGACCTCGGGGACGGCTTCCCCCTGCTCACCACCAAGAAGCTGCACCTGCGTTCGATCGTGCACGAGTTGCTGTGGTTTCTGCGCGGCGACACAAACGTCGCGTGGCTGCACGAGCACGGCGTGACCATCTGGGACGAGTGGGCTGGACCGGACGGAGACCTGGGCCCGATCTACGGCGCACAGTGGCGGCGGTGGCAGTCCGTGGACGGTAGCCGGGTGGACCAGATCGCGGCACTCGTGGAGGGAATCCGGCGCAAACCGGAATCGCGCCGCCATCTCGTCAGCGCCTGGAACGTGGCGGAGCTGCCGCGGATGGCCCTGCCGCCGTGCCACGTCCTGTTCCAGCTCTACGTCGCGGACGGGCGCCTGTCCTGCCAGCTCTACCAGCGTTCGGCGGACGTCTTTCTCGGAGTTCCCTTCAACATCGCCTCGTATGCGGCGCTGACGATGATGATCGCCCAGGTCACCGAGCTCGAGCCGCACGAGTTCATCCACACCTTCGGCGACGTCCACCTCTACCTCAATCACGTCGATCAGGCGCGTCTCCAGCTCGGGCGCGAGGCGCGGGCGCTCCCGCGGCTCCGCCTCAACCCGGAGGTACGCACGATCGACGGTTTCGCCTGGGAGGACTTCTCACTCGAGGGCTACGACCCGCACCCTCACATCAAAGCCCCGGTGGCGGTCTGAGAAGCGCGCCGTGACGGTCTCGATCATCGCCGCCGTGGCCTCCAACAGCGTCATCGGGCGCGATGGAGGTCTGCCGTGGCGGCTCTCGGCCGACCTCAAGCGCTTCAAGGCTCTGACCATGGGCCATCACGTGGTGGTGGGTCGAAGAACCTGGGAGTCCTTCGCCCGACCGCTTCCCGGGCGGACTGTGGTGGTGGTCTCGAAGACCCTCGGCCCGCTTGCCGGCGACGTACTGGTGGTCGGCTCACTGCCGGATGCCCTCGACGCGGCACGGGACGACGTCGAGGTCTTCGTCGCCGGCGGTGCGGAGATCTATCGGCTCGCGCTGCCGTTTGCCGACCGGATGTACCTCACCAGGGTGCACGCCGCGGTCGACGGCGACACCCACTTCCCCGACGTCCCCTGGCCGGCGTGGCGCAGGGTCGGTGCGAACGACCAGCCGGCCGACGAGCGCAACGACCTCCCGTCGACCTTCGAGGTCTGGGAGCGGCGAAGGTCCAGCGGGCGCCCGAAGGGCGTCGCCCCTTGACAGCCCCGTAGAGGTCGACCGCCAGCCGCTCGGCGCTCTCGACAGGACACGACAGGTCCCACGAGTTGGCAGGGGTTCGATGTCCTTCAGGTGTTCCCCTCCGGGATCGGCGCAGCCGATCCGAAGCAGCGCGCACGGCACAGCCCGCCGCCCTCAGCTGGAGTGACTGAAGACGCTCCCCGGGGCTGTGGCGTGCGCGCTGCTACTTGACGCGGGTCCCCGGCGCAACCTCTCCGTCCGGCGACAGCAGGTAGGGATCGCCGTTCACCGAGGCGGCCAGCAGCATGCCGCGCGACTCCACCCCCATGAGTTTCGCGGGCTGCAGGTTCGCCACCACCACGATCCGACGGCCGACGAGGCTGTCGGGCTCGTAGCGCTCGGCGATGCCGGCGACGATCTGACGCAGCTCCGGCTCGCCCAGATCGACCATCAGCCGGACGAGCTTCTTCGACTTGGGCACGCGCTCGGCCTCGCGGACGACGCCGATGACCAACTGGACCTCGGCGAAACGATCGATGGACAAGAGCTCCCCGGTGGGGGCGGTGGGCGACGCCGCAGGTGCGTCGGTGGCCGCGGTGGAAGTTGGTGGGGAGGTCGTCTCGTCACGCATGGCCAGCTCCTTCAGGGTTATGGCGATGTCGACCCTCGGGAACAATGGACCGCCTTCGCCGACGGTGGCGCCGTGCCCGAGCAGACCCCACTCGGCGCCGGTCCGAAGATTGACAGGGAGCCCCTCGGCCCCGAGCTGTCGCCGCAGCTCTGCACAGGTGCGGGGCATGATGGGTTCGAGCAGCACCGAGGTGATGCGGAGCGCCTCGAGGGAGTCTGCGAGTGTGGCCTCGAGGCGTGCCCGGCCAGCGTCACCCTGGCGTGCAAGAGCCCACGGTTGACGTTCCTGGATGAAGCCGTCGAGAGTGGCGAGCAGCCGCCACGCAGCCTCCAGGGCGCGCTGGGGCTCGAGGGCATCCATGTGTCGACGATACTGGCGCACCGCATCGTCCGCCGCGGCCGGGAGCGGGCCGTCGCCGATCGGCTCGGGGACGCGGCCGTCGAGATTGCGGCGGACCAGCGCGAGCGTTCGCGACGCCGCGTTGCCGAGGGCGTTCGCGAGGTCGGCGTTGAAGCGCTCGAGGAAGGCCGCGTCGGAGAACGAGCTGTCCTGGCCGAAGGTCATGTCCCGGACAAGAAAGTAACGCACGACGTCGGCACCGAAACGGTCGACCAGGTAGTCGGGCCGGACGACGTTGCCCAGCGACTTGGACATCTTGGCGTCGTCCTTGGTCCACCACCCGTGGCCGAAGACCTGGCGGGGCAGAGGCATTCCTGCGGACATCAGGAAGGCCGGCCAGTACACGCAGTGGAAGCGGAGGATGTCCTTGCCGACGAGGTGGAGGGAGGCGGGCCAGTGGGTCTGGTAGAGCTCGTCGTCTTCGCCGCCGAACCCGAGGGCGGAGACGTAGTTGGTCAAGGCGTCGAGCCACACGTAGACGACATGTTCGGGGTCGCCCGGCCAGGGCACCCCCCAGCGGATCGAGGTGCGTGAGATCGAGAGGTCCTTGAGACCGCCTTCGACGAAGCTGACCACCTCGTTGTACCGGCTCGCAGGCCGGATGCACTCGGGGTTGTTGCGATACCACTCGAGCAGTCGCTCCTGATAGGCCGACAGCCGGAAGAACCAGCTCGACTCGGCCAAGCGCTCGACCGGGTACCCGGACTCCAGGTCGCGGCCGTCCTTGACCTGTGAGTCGGGCACGAACGCCTCCGCGCCGGCGCAGTACCAGCCCTCGTACGCACCCTTGTAGAGGTCGCCAGCGGCGGCGAAGCGGCGGATCATCGCTGCCACCGCCTTCTGGTGGCGCGGCTCGGTGGTGCGGATGAAGTCGTCGTGCGAGATGTCGAGCACCTTCCACAGCTCGTGATATCTCGCGACGACCCGATCGGCGAGCTCGATCGGTTGGACTCCCTGAGCCCGCGCGGCCTTCTCGATCTTCTGTCCGTGCTCGTCGGTCCCGGTCAGGAAGTGTACCCGCCGACCGTTCATCCGCTGGTACCGAGCCAGGACGTCGGCCATGACGGTGGTGTAGATGTGCCCGATGTGGGGCAGGTCGTTGACGTAGTAGATCGGGGTCGTGATGTAGTAGGTCTCGGACACGTCGCCTCCCGCAGCATTCGGGACGAGAAGAATAGCATCGCACCAGGTGGCATGGCGGTTGCTACTGTAGACACGAGCCGGCCGGCGTGGCGCCCTCCACGCCGGCGGCTCCGGAGGTCCTGATGCGTCTGCAGACTCGCTTCTTCCTCGGCACATCGGCGCTCGTGCTCGCCGTGATGGCGGCGCAGTGGTGGCTCCACATGCGTCAGCTCGTCGCCCTGCCGGCCGCGGTCGGCGCGGTCGCGACCAGCGTCGGCCGCGACCTGCTCGGTCCGGAACCGCGCGTCATCATGCTGCCTCCGGGCGAGGTTAATGTGCGCAGCGAGGTCATGCAGGACGGCATCCGGACCGACGTGAACCACTCCGTGGTCATCACGAGGGCCGAGCACCTCCTGAAGACAGTCGAGCGGGAGCCGCCCGCGGGGCCCGGGGAGCCGAGCCGACCGGCACCGGCGCAACCGCCGGCCGAGCTGGCACCCCCGGCGCAGCCGGCCTTCGCGTGGGTCCTGGCGGAGAGCGATGACACGGGCGCCGAGCACCCGGTTGCCCCCGCGGCACCGGACGCCCACACCCGAACGCGGGTCGTCCAGCAGTTCAGCTTCCACGTCGCCGAGGACCAGGGCGGATCGCAAGGGGTGCTCGTGGTGACCGCAGACCCGGGCTTCGTTCGTAGGGTTCCGATCCCGCTCGCGCCTACCGTGCGCCTCGCCCAGGCCAACCTGCGCGAGGGCATGTTGTTCAGCCTCGGAGTGCTTGCGGTCGGCCTGGTCGCCTCCGGGGTCATGGCCCGACGGGTCGCCGCTCCGCTGGGACGTCTGGCGGCGGAGGCAGAGTTGCTCGGCCAGGGCGCACTCGGCGTCCAGGTCCCGGAGGATGCGGGTGGCGAGGTAGGGGAGCTGCAGCGTGCCTTCAACAGGATGTCGCTGCGTCTCGCCCAGCTCGAGCAGGAGCGCGCGGCATGGCGTGATCGGGAGCACCTGGCGCAGCTCGGGGACCTCGCGCGCGGTCTTGCTCATACCGTCCGCAACCCACTGAACACACTCGGACTTGCGGTCGAGGAGCTCGCCGGATGGAACCCGGGCGACGGGCAGCTGGTGGCGATGGCTCGGACCCAGATCCGCCGCATCGACAGGTGGCTGCGTTCGTTCCTGGCCGTCGGCGCGGGCGAGGCCGGTGACGTCGAGGCTGTCGATCTCGCCGAGCTGGCCCACTCGGTGGTCCTGGAGGCTGTCCAGGGCGGTGCGGAGGTCGAGCTGGTCGCTGAACCAGTCGTCGCAGACGTGGTTCCCGCTGCGGTCCGTGCCGCGCTCGCCAACCTGGTGGAAAACGCGGTCCAGGCCTCGCCCTCGGGCAAACCGGTCACGATCGCTGTTCGACGGGTCCGCTCGAGGGCGGAGATCGAGGTCCGCGACTGGGGGCGCGGTCTGCCCGCCGAGATCCGAGAGCGCCTCTATTCGCCGCACGTCAGCACTCGCCCGGAGGGGTCGGGGATGGGCCTGTACCTTGCCAGGGCCCTGGTGGTCGGAATGCATGGTGGCGAGCTCGAGATCGACGATGTCGAAGGCGGAGGCACGCGGGCGCTGCTCCGGCTGCCGTTGGTGCCCCCCGGCAAGGACTCCCCGTCATGAGCACCCCTCCCGCCACGGTGCTGGTCGTGGAGGACGAGGCAGCACAGCGCGAGCTGATTGCCGGGATCCTCACCCGCAGTGGCTACGACGTGCGCAGCGCGCCGGATGTCGACGCTGCCCTGACTGCGATCGAGGATGATTTTCCTGACGTGGTGCTGAGCGACTGGAGACTACCGGGCCGCACGGGCGGCGACCTGCTCGACGAGCTGCGAGGGCGAGGTATTCCATCCGCGGTGATCGTGATGACCGCTTATGGCTCGATCGCGCACGCAGTCGAGGCGGTGCGGCGTGGAGCTGCCGACTACCTGGCGAAGCCGTTCGAACGCGAGGCGCTCCTGCTCGCCGTGCAGAGGGTGTTGCGGACCCGGGAGCTCGAGCGGGAAAACCTGCGTCTGCGCGCGGAGGCCGAGGTCAGGGACGGCTACGGCGAGATCATTGGTCGCACTCCGGCCATGCAGCAGCTCTATCGGACGCTCGAAAAGGTCGCCGACACCGAGGCGACGGTGCTGGTGACGGGTGAGTCCGGGACCGGCAAGGAGCTGGTCGCGAGAATGCTCCACCGCCGCAGCCGGCGCAGCGGCGGTCCCTTCGTCGCCGTGAACTGCGCCGCGATTCCCGAGTCGCTGATGGAGAGCGAGCTGTTCGGCCACGAGCGCGGCGCGTTCACCGGGGCCCACCGACGCCGTGAGGGCAAGTTCGAGGAGGCGTCGGGAGGGACCCTCTTCCTCGACGAGGTGGCATCGATGCCGCTTGCCCTCCAGGCGAAGGTCCTGCGCGCCCTCCAGGAGCGACGGGTGACCCGTCTCGGTGGTACCGGCGAGGTCGCCTGTGACGCGCGGGTTGTGGCCGCGACCAACCGGGACCTTGCGGACATGGTGGCGGAGGGTAGCTTCCGCGAGGATCTCTACTATCGACTCAACGTGTTCCCGGTTCGGCTCCCACCTCTACGTGAGCGCCGGGAGGACATTCCTGCTCTGGCCAATGTGCTCGTCCGTCGGGCCGCCGAGCGCCATGCCACCGTCGCCCAGCAACTGCCGCAGGCGGTGCTGCGTCGGCTGATGGAGCACACCTGGCCGGGCAACGTGCGGGAGCTCGCCAATGCCCTCGAACGGCTGGTGCTGCTCGCCGAGGACGGCCGAGTGAGCGCCGACGACCTGCCACCCGAGATCGGGGCGGCCACCTCGTCCGGAAGGGGAACATTCCATCTGCCGCCATCGGGGGTTGCTTGGGACGAGATGGAGGAGGACCTGCTGCGGCAGGCTCTGGAGCTCGCCGACGGCAACCGTGCCAGCGCGGCCCGCCTGCTCGGCCTGAGCTACAAGACATTCTTGTATCGGCTGGCCAAGTTTGGGCTTGACGAGCAATACACCCGGTAGGGGATCCTTCCGGCGCGGTGCATTCACCTCCTCCTTTGGGGAGATGGTGTCCCCATGTGGGGAGGCAACAGATTCGGCCGGCGAGGCTCGGCGCGGGCGTCGTATCGGTTCAAAGGCAGATCAGACTGAACACACAATGTTTCGAGGGATGGCCGATCTCCATCGATCGGCTGGCACGGCCTTTGCCATTGACCCTGTCGAGGCCGCACGACGTTTCCGATCTGCGGCGCTCAACAAGGAGGATGCGATGAAAGAGAGATCCTGGTTGCACTGGGTGCTGGCGGCCGTGCTGGTGGCGTTGAGCGGTCTGGCGGTGGCTCTGGCGGAGCCCGCCGGGCCGGATCCCAGCAGTTCGTCGCACGGCAGGGTCACGGTGATCGTCGGCGGCGACAGTCAAACCGTGAGGCTCTCCGACCTCGGCGAGGGCGAGGCGAGGACGATCGCCGTTGGCCCGCACGAAGTCGTGATCACGCGCCACGGCGACAGCCTCGACGTGACCCTCGACGGTGAAAGGGTCGCGGCAAAGGCACTCCGTTTCGAGTCGGCCTCGGGGGGCGGGAAGCGGGTGTGGATCGAGAGTCGGCAGGAGAGCGAGCGCTCGGTTGAGGGCGCCCACCAGCACCAGGTCGCCATGAAATGGGTCATGGCAGGCGACGGTGAGGCGGACGGCGAGCCGGTCGAGATCCGGATCGAGAGCGCCATGCCCGATGAGGCCGGAGAGGACACCGTGATGGTGTTCGTCGGGAATGGCAATTCCTCAGATGCGGCCATGATCGCGCCCGAGGCCGATTTCATTCTCTCCGACAGTGTGACCTACCGTTGTCCGGCCGACGGCACCGTGCTCCGGATGGACCGTGACAAGGCGACCCAGGAGAGCTACCTATGTCCGGTGTGCGGCCGGGTGATGGAGCGGACCGCCGTGCCGCACGTGAAGGTGCTGCGCATCGCCGCACCGCCGGCCGCGCCCTTGCCGCCGGCCCCATCGGCACCTCCTGCTCCGCCCGCTCCGCGCGAGTAGTTTCCCCAGGCTGCGGCGAACTCTGTGCCGCAGGCCATGACCGTTCAATGGACCGGACGAGAATGCCGCCGCCGAGTCGGCGGCATTTTCGTCGGCCTCTGTCCACGAGGTGCTATGGCCGTCGTTACTCAGTCTCGTGGTGCCTCGAGGGGTTGTCGCCGGGCTCTCTGTCAGCTATATTTAACATGAAGCCGCCCGGAGAAGCGCGCGATTCTTGCCTTCCTCAGAACGCCGGGCGCTGTGCAGAAGCTTCGTACACGAAGCATCTCAGATAAACCGGATGGAACGAGAGAAAGGAGGGTGGGATGGACGGAGCTCTCGCTTCTGCCCCGCGTCGGTATCGCGCCGTCGGGCGCGCACAGCTGGATCGTATTCCGCAGCTCGAGCGGTTGAACGGAGATCAGCGGGTCGCCCTCGAGGCGGTCTCGGCAGTGCTCCCGTTTCGCGTCAACGATTACGTCGTGAGCGAGCTGATCGACTGGGACGATATTCCGAGCGACCCGATCTTCCAGCTCACCTTCCCGCAGCCGGGAATGCTCGAGCCGCTGGAGCTACGGCACATGCAGGATCTGGTGGCCTCCGGTGCCACCAAGGAGGAGATTCACTTCGCTGCGCGTCGGGTCCAGGCGCGGATGAACCCCCATCCGGCAGGCCAGATGCAGCTCAACGTACCCTCTCTCGACGGAGAACCGGTGCCGGGCTGCCAGCACAAGTACCGCGAAACAGTGCTCTTCTTTCCATCGCAGGGGCAGACCTGCCACGCCTTCTGTACCTACTGCTTCCGCTGGGCGCAGTTCGTCGGGGTCGATGAGCTTCGCTTCGCGAACAGCGAGGTGGACACGCTCATCGCATACCTGCAGCGCCATTCCGAGGTGAGCGACGTGCTGTTCACGGGGGGTGACCCCCTGATCATGAAGACCAGCGTGCTGGAGCGGTATTTCGAGGCCCTGCTCGACCCACGCCTAGACCGCCTGGTTTCGATCCGTCTTGGGTCGAAGGCTCTGGCCTACTGGCCGTACCGCTTCACAAGCGATGCCGACTCGGACGACCTGCTGCGCCTGTTCGAGAGGGTCGTCGCGAGCGGCCGCCAGCTTGCTCTCATGGCGCACTTCAGTCATCCGCGTGAGCTCGAGACCGCAGCGGTGCAGGAGGCGATCCGGCGGATCACGGCGACAGGCGCTGTGATTCGCTGCCAGGCGCCTTTGATCCGGCACGTGAACGACGCCGCCGATGTCTGGGCCGACCTGTGGCGGAGCGAGGTCCGCCTCGGGATGGTCCCGTACTACATGTTCGTCGAGCGGGACACCGGACCGAAGCACTACTTCGAGGTCCCCCTCGCTCGCGCCTACCGGATCTTCTCGGAAGCCGTGGGCAGCGTCTCCGGCCTGGGTAGGACGGTGCGCGGACCGTCGATGTCGGCGACTCCAGGCAAGGTGCTGATCGAAGGCATCGCCGAGGTGGGTGGCGAGAAGGTCTTCGCGCTGAAGATGATCCAGGGGCGGGACCAGTCCTGGGTCAACCGGCTCTTCTTCGCCCGTTTCGACGCCCAGGCACGGTGGTTGACCGATCTCGAGCCTGCCTTCGGCGAGCGCGAGTTCTTCTTTGAGCCTCAGCTGAGGGCGATGGCACACGGCGTCTGGCTGCCCGAATGGCAGCGACAGGCCGCTGAGCGCGACGAGGAGTTTGTTGTCGAGGGCGCCTAGGACGTTCTTCACGAGGCTCGCTGGCGTGCTATCGTTCCGAGCCGCCTGACGGGTTCAGGCTCTGGGAGGAGCACGCCATGGACTTCACCGGTCGGACAGTTGTCGTCACCGGAGCCTCCGCCGGAATCGGCGCGGCCTGCGCGGCTGCTTTCGCCGGTCGCGGAGCGCGTCTGGTGCTTGCCGCGCGCAGACTCGATCGGGTCGAGACTCTCGCTCGAACTCTGGCCGAGCGCCACGGAACCGAGGTTCTCGCGAGCGCTCTCGATGTGCGTGACCAGGCTGCCGTCGCCGAGTGGGCGGCGAGCCTTGAAGGGCCATGGGGCGAAGTCGAGGTGCTGGTCAACAACGCGGGCCTCGCGCGCGGCCTGTCGCCGCTCCAAGACGGCGATCCCAACGACTGGGACGAGATGGTCGACACCAACGTCAAAGGGTTGCTCTACGTCACCCGTGCGCTGCTTCCCGGGATGGTGGCGCGTGGACGGGGACACCTGATCATGATCGGCTCGATCGCGGGCCACGAGGTCTACCCGGGCGGCAACGTCTACTGCGCCACCAAGCACGCAGTCACGGCCCTGACCCGCTCAATTGCAATCGACACGCTCGGCACCGGCGTCCGGGTCAGCTCGATCGATCCCGGCCTGGTCGAGACCGAGTTCTCGGTCGTCCGCTTCCATGGCGACGACGATCGTGCGGCAACCGTCTACCGCGGGATCGAGCCGCTTCGAGCAGAGGACGTCGCAGAGGCGGTGCTGTACTGCGCGAGCCTGCCCGCTCACGTCAACGTGCGCGAGATGGTGCTGCTGCCGAGCGCGCAGGCCTCCGCGGTCAACGTCCACCGACGGACAGAGTGAACCACAGAGGCACAGAGGCCACCCGCCCTCCCCTCGCGGCATGGCCGGCGCAGCGCGCGCCGGACATGCCGCGAGAAGAAGCGACGGGAGGCGGGCTCCGTGCTCCTCTCTGTGCCTCTGTGCCTCTGTGGTGAATCCTGCTCGGATTCCTGGTGGGAAGCAGTGGGCGAGGGTCGATGTTGGGGACTGCGATGAGCAGCCGATACCTCCTCGTTGCCGATCCCGTGGACACCCTCAACCCTACGTTCGACCTCGCGGTGTGCGTGAGCCGTGAGCTGCTCGCCAGGGGCTTCCACGTCGACTACCTCGACCTGCTCTCCCACGACGCGGAGCTGCCGACCGATCGCTACCTGGACACCCTACCGGTCCGGCAGGTGGTCCACGCGGACGCGAGCGCGATGCCGTTCTGGGAGCTCGGACCGGCGCGTACCGCGGACGTGGCCGAGTACCACGTCGTCCTGCAGCGCAAGGACCCTCCGGTCGACGCGACCTACGTCCGCCACCACCGCCATTTCGTGCACGCTCCGGAGCATGTCGTTCAGGTCAACCGGCCGCCCGCCACCTACGAGCTCTCCGAGCACACCCTTGCCCTACGCTGGCCGGAGTACGCCGCGCCGACCTGGATCTGCGCGTCGGCGGAAGAGCTCGAGAACGCGGTCCGGCAGCAGCCGGGCGAGGCGGTGCTGAAGCCCAAAGGGACCTACTGTGGTATCGGCATCACCTTCGTCCCGCCCGATGCGCCGCGCGAGCAGCTCGAGGTTTTCTGGCGCGAGTGGGGCCCGGAGGTCATCGTCCAACCCTACCTGAAGGCGATCGAGTCGACCGGCGACCTCCGCATCCTGACCCTCAACGACCGCGTTCTCGGCTCGGTGCTGCGGGTTCCGCGATCGGGCTCCCGCCTCGCCAACCTGCACCAGGGGGCGACGGCGGCCAGGCTTGATCCCACGCCACGCCAGCTCGACGCCTGCCGCACCGTCGCCGCCGAGCTCAACCAGATCGGCATCTACCTCATCGGTCTCGACTTTATTGGCGAGCACTTGACCGAGGTCAACGTCACCAGCCCGACGACGATCGTCCAGATCAACCAGGTCAACGGCATCCGCGCCGACATCGACATGGTCGACGAGCTCGAGCGGATGTGGCGCCGTCGGCGAGGTGTGGCGTGACCGGGCGGGCGCACAAGCACCGCGTCGTGTGCAAGGCGTCCAAGGTGCCGGAGGGTTGGGTGATCGTCGCCGAGTGCCACTCGGCGGCCTGCTCAGGCGGAGACCAGAACGGGTGGGTGGTCAAGCGACCGGGCGAACGGGAGCTGGTGTGCGCGGTCTCGCCGGTGCCCGAGGGTTATCGGCAGGTCCGTGCGACCCATGCCGCCGGGTGCCCCGGCGACGGCGACAATGCCCTCGTGATCGAGCGAGAAGAGGCGGGCTCGGAGGCCCGAGGGTCCGACAACAGGCCCCGGTGACAGCCCAACCAGGGCCGCTCGCGGCCCCGGTCCTCACGCTGTAACTCTCCTGAGATCAGTCCGATGCGCAGCTCTTCACTTGATTCGCGCAGCGCGTCATAGGATTTCGTTCGCCATCGGCCCGCCGGGAACGTTGCGCACCCTGCAAACTTCGTCCCGGGTCGATGTGTGTGGAAATCCTAGTGCTTCGGACCGTGGTACCTCTCGCCGACGGTGATGGCCACGTCGAGGTCGTTGCCCTCCGGCGGCAGCGGGCAGGTGGCGAACGGCGTGAACGCGCACGGCGGGTTGTAGGCGCGGTTGAAGTCGAGCACGGCGGAGCCATCGGCCTCGAGATCGGCAGACAGGAAGCGGCCGGCGCCGTAGGTGGTGTCGCCCGAGGTCGCGTCGCGGAAGATCACGAACAGCTCGCGGTCGTCCGGTGCCGAGATGAGCGGCTCGAGCGACAGCGCGCGCCCGCTGAGCGTGAACATCAGGCGTCCGGGAGCGAGCATCTCCTCGTCGATGCCGACGATGGTCGGAACGGCGACCGACCGCGGCGCCGGGTAGCGTTCGAGACGCGCCGTGACCTTGAACGTCGGATCGACGGGGTAAGTGTCGATGCCCTTGAAGTCGCGCCGCGTGGCGGCCTCGGGGTCCTTGATGCGCAGGGCGAAGCGGTCGCCGCGGCGGATGACGTACATCGAGAGGCGGCCGAGCCGGAGCACATCGGGCGTGCCGTCGGCGTCGGTCGCGAGGGTTGCCGTGGTCATCGGCTGCCCGCCCAGCTCAAGCCCCGAGCCCGGTTCGGCGGTGACCGTGACCGTCCCGTCGTCGCCAACCTCGAGCACGCCGACCTTCGCCGGGACGGCGTCGCCGGGCAGCACCACGGGCAGCGACGCGTCACCGCCGAACGGGTTGGCGCCTGGCTCGAGCCACTCGAGGCCGACCAGGGTCAGCCAGCCGTCGTCGGCGGTCAGCCGGGCGAGGCGATCCGACCGCCAGGACTCGATCCCTGCGACGTACGCGGGATCGGCGGGCGGCGCAGGCTTCGCGCAGGCGGTTGTGAGCAGCATGAGGGCAAGGGCGGCGAAGCCGGTGGCGCGGCGAGGAGTGGTCATGACGAAACTTGTACCACAGCGAGCTTCACGGGGAACGGAGCCACCGAGCGGCACGCGGATGCGAGGCCGTGCCCTGCACTCTCCGTCAGGCGTGAATCGCCCGCTTGTCGACCGCCATCGCCGCCTCGCGCACGACCTCGGTCAGGGTCGGGTGGGCGTGGCAGGTCCGCGCCAGGTCCTCGGCCGAGGCCGCGAACTCCATCGCCACAACAGCCTCCGCGATCAGTTCCGAAACTCGCGGTCCGACCATGTGCACACCCAGGATGCGGTCGGTTGAGGCATCGGCGAGGATCTTGACCATGCCGTGGAGCTGTCCGAGGCTCTTCGCGCGGCCGTTGGGTCGGAACATGAAGCGGCCGGTGGAGTACGGGATGCCCGCCTCCTTGAGCTCGGCCTCGGTCTTGCCGACCATGGCCAGCTCCGGCTCCGTGTAGACCACGTTCGGAATCGTGCCGTAGTTGACGTGGCCTGGTTGGCCTGCGAGGGTCTCGGCCAGCGCGATGCCCTCGTCCTCCGCCTTGTGGGCGAGCATCGGCCCGCGCACGAGGTCGCCGATCGCCCAGATGCCGTCGACCGACGTCCGGAGGTGCTCGTCGACCTTGACCCGTCCGGCCTCGTCGAGCTCCACGCCCACGTCCTCGAGGCCGCAGCCTCGGGTCACCGACCTTCGACCCACCGACACCAGCACCACGTCGCAGGGCAGCTCACGGGTCTCCCCGTCCTTGGTCTCGACCGAGACCTTGACGCTCTTCTTGAGTACCTTCGCCCCGGTGACCTTGGCCTCGAGCAGGAACTCGATCCCTTGCTCGGCCAGCGCTCGCTGGAGAGTGCCGGCCATCTGCTTGTCGGCGAAGGGCGTGATGCTCGGGAGCAGCTCGACCACCGTGACCTCGGCGCCGAGCCGCCGCCACACGCTACCTATCTCGAGCCCGACCGCGCCCGCGCCGACGACCACCATCTTCTTGGGTACCTTGGCGAAGGAAAGCGCCTCTGTCGAGGACACGATTCGCTCGCCGTCGAACTTCATGAACGGCAGCTCGACCGGTTCGGAGCCCATCGCGAGGCAGATGTTGCGGGTCTCGAGCTCGGTGTCGGAGTCGTCGCCGTGGACCCTCACGCGGTCCTTCGCAGTGACCATGCCGTGACCGGTGAAGACGTCGACCTTGTTCTTCTTCATCAGCATCGCGACGCCCTCGACCAGCTCCTGGACGATGCGCGCCTTGCGGGTCAGCATTCGCTCCAGGTCAAGCGTGACGCCCGCTGCGACCACGCCGTGCTCGGCGATCTCCGTGAGAGTGCGGGCGTAGACCTCGCTGGACTCGAGCAGCGCCTTGGACGGGATGCAGCCGATGTTGAGGCAGGTGCCGCCGAGGGTGCGGCGCTTCTCGACCAGCGCGACCTTGAGGCCGAGCTGGGCGGCGCGGATGGCGCACACGTAGCCTCCAGGACCGGCGCCGAGGATCACGAGGTCGTAGGTCGGGGCCACGCTCACACCTCCAGCAGCAGGCGGTCGGGATCCTCGATGGTCTCGACGATCCGCTTGAGGAAGGTCACCGCCTCGCGGCCGTCGATCAGGCGGTGGTCGTAGGAGACCGCGAGGTACATCATCGGCCGGATCACGATCTGGTCTCCGACCACTACCGGACGCTTCTTGATGGCGTGCATGCCGAGGATCGCGCTGCCCGGCGGGTTGAGGATCGGGGTCGACATCATCGAGCCGAAGACGCCGCCGTTGGAGATGGTGAAGGTGGCGCCGGTGAGATCGGAGAGCGTCAGCGTACGGTTGCGCGCCTTCTCTGCGAGGTCGGCGATGGCGAGCTCGACACCGGCCATCGAAAGCCGGTCGGCGTTGCGCACCACCGGTACGACCAGGCCCTTGTCGGACGACACCGCGATGCCGATGTCGAACGCCTTGTGGCGCACGATCTCGTCGCCTTCGATCGAGGAGTGAACCTGCGGAACGACGCGCAAGGCATCCACGACGGCCTTGACGAAGAACGACATGAAGCCGAGGGCGACGTCGTGCCGCTGGTTGAATGTCTCCTTGTAGCGGGCCCGCAGCGCCATGACCCGGCTCATGTCGACCTCGTTGAAGGTCGTCAGGATCGCCGACGTCTGCTGGACCTGGACAAGACGCTCGGCGAGGCGCAGACGCAGCGGGCTCATGCGCTCCCGGGTTGCGGTGCGGTCGCCGCCGGCTGGCGCGGACGGCGCCGGCCTGGGAGAATCGCGGCGGAGCTGCTGGGGTGTCGGCGGCATCTTCACAACCGGCGAGGCCGCGGGAGTGGCTTCAGTCCGATCGCGCTCGCCGAGGTGGCGCAGGACGTCCTCCTTGGTGATCCGTCCGGCCTTTCCGGTGCCCCCGATGGTCTTCGGGTCAAGGTGGTGCTCGATGACCAAGCGTTGCACCGACGGCGCGAGGTCCTCGATGTCGGCGAGTTTGGCGTGCGCCTGGGCCGAGCCCGCCGGCGTCGTCATCGCGGGGGTGGTGTCCGGGGCGAGGGCTACGGACTCGGTCGCCTCGGTCGCGGCGGGGGACGGCTGCTCGGGAGCGGGCGAGGGCGCCTGCTCTGCGTCGCCGGTGGCGTCGGTGTCGATCGAGCCGACGACCTGACCGATGGTGACCGTTTCACCTTCCGGGACCCGAATGGACAGCCGCCCTCCATGCTCCGCGTTGACCGTCATCGTGACCTTGTCGGTCTCGAGCGAGAACAGCGGCTCGTCCATGGCGACGATGTCGCCGTCGGCCTTCGCCCACTCGACCAGGATTCCCTCCGTGATCGACTCGCCGACGGAAGGGACCTTGACCTCGACCTGCATGGTGCGCTCCTTTGGTGGCTCGGGCTCAGTCCGACACGCCCAGCGCTTCGGCCACGATCGCCGCCTGCTGCTCGCGGTGGATCCGCGCCGAGCCCGTCGCCGGGCTCGCGCTCTCCGCGCGGCCGAGGTAGCGGACCCGCCGGTCCGGGAAGATCTCGGCTAAGCGCGGCGAGATGTAGCTCCAGGCGCCCCGGTTACGGGTCTCCTCCTGAACCCACAGGACCTCGGCCGCCTCACGGTAGGGCTCGGTCACGCGGCGGAGCAGCTCCTCGTGGAACGGGTAGAGCTGCTCGACCCTGACGATGGCCGCGTCGTTGATCCCGTCGGCCTCACGCCGCTCGAGCAGGTCGTAGAAGATCTTGCCCGAGCACATCAGGAGTCGTTTCGGCTTCGCCGTCGGCCGTGCGGGGTCGTCCAGGACCTCGTGAAACCTGCCCTTCACCAGGTCGCCGAACGGCGACACGCAGCGTTTGTGACGGAGCAGGCTCTTCGGCGACATGATCACCAGCGGTCGCCGGAAGGGGCGTTTGACCTGGCGCCGGAGGGCGTGGAAGTACTGGGCCGGCGTGGTGAAGTTGCAGACCTGGATGTTGTCCTCGGCGCACAAGGTCAGGTAGCGTTCGAGGTAGGCGCTGGAATGATCGGGGCCCTGGCCCTCGTAACCGTGGGGCAGCAGCATCACCAGCCCGCTCGACCGCTCCCACTTGTCCAACGACGCGGCGATGAACTGATCGATGATCACCTGGGCGCCGTTGGCGAAGTCGCCGAACTGGGCCTCCCAGAGAACCAGGATGTCCGGGTCGACCAGAGAGTAGCCATAGTCGAAACCGAGCACCGCGGCTTCGGACAGCATGCTGTTGTAGACGCAGAACCGTTCCTGACCGGAGGCAACGTGGTTCAACGGGATATAGGCTTCCTGCGACTTGGTGTCGTACCAGACCGCGTGACGCTGCGAGAAGGTGCCGCGGGTGCTGTCCTGGCCACTGAGGCGCACCGGGATCCCCTCCGTGAGCAGCGAGCCGATCGCGAGCAGCTCGGCGTTTGGCCAGTCGATGTCGCCGCCCTTTTCGGCCGCCTTGAGCTGCCCCGGGAGCCGGCGCTGGATCTTCGGGTTGAGGTGGAAGCCCGCGGGAACCGTTGTCAGAGCCCGCGAAACGGCCACCAGTGCCTTCTTGGCCATGCCCGTCGAGACCGGATCGTGGGAGTAGGGGGTGTTGAGGCCCTTCCACAGCCCGGTGTAGGCGTGCTCGTGGAGCAGGTCGAGGGGACAGCTGCCCTTGGCGCCGTTGAAGGCGTCCAGGAGGCGGCTCTGGAACTCGTCCGCGATGCGGCTGCTCTCGCCGAGGGTGATCGTCCGGGAGCCTTCGAGATCGAGCTGATACAGCTTGCGCACCGAGGGGCGGTTGCGGATCTTCTGATACATCACCGGTTGGGTGAACGCCGGCTCGTCGCCTTCGTTGTGGCCGTGGCGCCGGTAGCACAACATGTCGATGACGACGTCGCGGTGGAACTTTTGGCGAAAGGCCAGCGCGAGCCCGACGACGTAGACCACGGCCTCCGGGTCGTCGCCGTTGACGTGGAAGATGGGCGCCTCGACCAGCTTCGCCACGTCCGTCGGGTAGCGCGACGAGCGCGCCTCGCCCGGCATCGTGGTGAAGCCGATCTGGTTGTTGACGACGATGTGGACGGTGCCTCCGGTACGGTAACCGGCGAGCTGCGAGAGGTTGAGGGTCTCGGCAACGAGCCCCTGGCCAGCGAAGGCGGCGTCGCCGTGGATCAACAGGGGGATGACCTTGGCGCGCGCCTCGGTGTCGTTGCGGCGCCGCTGCTTGGCTCGAGCACGGCCTTCGACCACCGGGTCGACCGCCTCGAGATGGCTGGGGTTTGCGGTCAGGGTGACGTTGAGGACCTTGCCGGTCGCGGTCGTGAGGTGCGAGCCGTACCCGCGGTGGTACTTGACATCGCCGTCGCCGCCGACGGCGTCGGGCTGCAGGTTGTCCTCGAACTCGTGGAAGATGAGCTGGTAGGGCTTGTGGAGGATGTTGGCGAGGACGTTGAGACGGCCGCGGTGGGCCATGCCGACCACGATCTCATCCGCTCCGAACTCGCCGGCCGCCTCGATGAACGCCCGCAGCGCCGGAATCAGGCTTTCGGCTCCTTCGAGCGAGAACCGCTTCTGCCCCGGGTATCGGCTCTGGATGAAGGTCTCGAAAATCTCGGCATCGGTCAGCTGGGTGAGAATTTCGAGCTTGGCGGCCTTGTCGAGCGACGGTCGATTGCGCACCGGCTCCATCTGGCTCTGGAGCCACCGACGGACCTCGCGATCCTGGATGTGGATGTACTCGACGCCGACCGAGCGGCAGTAGGTGTCTTTGAGGACGGCGAGGATCTCGCGCAGCGTCGCCCGAGGCGGCCCGCCGAGGTGCCCGGTGTCGAAGGCCTGGTCGAGCTCACGGTCGGTGAGGCCAAAGGCCTCGAGCTCGAGCTCGGGATGGCTGTCGAGGTTGTTCCCGAGCGGATCGACCTGCGCAATCAGGTGGCCAATGGCGCGGTAGGCGTATATCAGGCTTGCAACCTGTGACTGGGACCGCGCACGCTCCGGGGCCACGCAGTCCCGGGGACAGATCGCGAGGTCGAAGCCGGTGAAGAACAGACGCCAGTCCTCGGAGACTGACTCCGGGTCATCACGCCAGCGGGCGTAGAGCTCGTCGACGAAGTCGGCGCTGCCGACTACGGCGAGAGTCGCAGACTTGGGTTGCCGAGGATTGGTCGCCACGACGTCGCGCTCCTCCAGGTTGATTGCGCCGCCCGCGAATCGGGGGACGCCGGGTCGACAGCCGCCTCGGCCCGCTGCCTGAACGTCGCCGCCTGTCGGGGCGGAAACGACGCGCTCAGCGAGCTTCTCCGGACGGAGGCCGGTCCCTCGGTCAGATTATGACACCGCCGCCTTGGGATGGTACATGACGGAGCCGTGGTCGACCGGCATGCCACACTCCCGCCGGCCGATGCCCGTCGGGGACGGTGGTCGGATGCCTTTGGGGCTTTTGTGCGGACGTCGTCGGGCACCTTGTGCTCCCTGCGCCGCTGCGGCGGACGCTGCCGGGGTCAACGCGGCCTGGTCGTATCTCCATTCCGCGAAGGGGGATGCCTTCACCCCGTGCATGGCGCTCGGTGGCGATCCGGGGCCGAATCTGCAATCGGCCGACGTCGCTATGGTGAGGTCGTCGATCTCAGAATCTGGAGTAGAATCTGGTTCTGGGCTAGAGTATTCCGCCTCACTTGAGACCGTGCTTCATGAGGCCGCTCGGCCTTGGGGGCGCGCGGCCGCGCGGAGAAAGGACCCGCCGATGCCCGTCGTGATCCTGTCGTCGGATTCCCTCACCACGGGTCGTGAGATCGCCGAGGGAGTCGCCGGTCGGCTTGGATTCCGTCTCGTCGGGCGGGAGCTCCTCGGCGCGGTGGCGGAGCGTTTCGGCATCGACGGAGCTCGACTGCTGCGGTCGCTCGACGATGACCCTTCCCTGCTCGGGATGACCGCCGGATCGAGAGCCCGGCGCCTGGCGTCGATTCAAACTGTCGTCGTTGACAAGCTGCTCGCGGATGACGTCGTCTGTCACGGTCTCGCGGCGCACCTGTACGTTGCAGGGGTCTCTCACGTGCTCAAAGTGCGCGTACTTGCCGACAGCGCGGCGATGGCTCGACAGCTCGCCCAGCGGCGAGGGGTTTCGGTCGAGAAGGCTGAACGGGTGAGATTGCGACAGATCGCGGGCCGCAGGCGCTGGTCGCTGGCGGCATTCGGGAGGGACGAAACCGATCCGTCGCTGTACGACTTGGTCATCCGGCTCCAACAGATCGAGCCCGAGCGGGCCGTCGGCATGATTGCGGACACGGCCGGCGAGCGCAGCTTCCAGGCGATGACCTACTCACGCGCCCGACTCCAGGATGTTGCGCTGGAGGCTCGGGCCCGGGTCGCCCTCATCGAGCGCTACCCGGAGGCGAGGGTCCAGGCCTTGCATGGCAGGATCACCGTCGAGATCACCTCGGTGAGGCGAGAGCAGCAGTCCGTGGCGGCGTCGATCGAGCAGCTCTTGAGCTCGGTCGAGGGGGCTGATGGGGTCGAGGTCAACGTGCTCGATGATTTCATTCGGGAAGCGATCGACAGCTTCCGGTGAGCGGCGGCCGTGGTGCGGGGTGCAGTGGAGTGCTGGCCATGAGGTCTGGGGGGCGGTCCTGAACGGCTCCGACATCGACCTGGGGAGGTCGCGATGACTGATGCTCTGCGGGTTCTGGTTCTCGATGACGAGCCGATCGTCGGCAAGCGACTGAAGCCGGCGCTTGCCAAGATGGGCTGGGAGGTCGAGATTTTCGAGGATCCGCGACGCGCCCTCGACCGGCTTGCCGAGACTGATTTCGATGTCGTGGTCACTGACATCCGGATGGATGAAATGACCGGCATTCAGGTGCTCGAGCGGGTCCGGGAGCGATCGCCGCGGACCAGAGTCATCCTGATCACTGGCTACGCCATGATGTCGGTCGCCCGGGAGGCGATGCTGAAGGGTGCCTTCGACTTCATTGCGAAGCCCTTCCGGCCCGAGGACCTGCGTGCGATCGTTGCGCGGGCCGCAGAGGATCTGGCGGCGGAGGCGCCGTCCACCTGAGCTTGTGAGCTGGGTTTGCTCCCGGTTCACTTGTGCAGGTCCCCAATTCGATGGCCAGCGCGTGGGCTGAGAATCGGTTCATCCCTGTGGGTCCGACGCCGCCTCAGATTCGAGACGCCCGTGCCTCGAAGTCGGGCTGCGCGCGGTTGGCCTGGATCCAGGTCCGGCCGGCTGCTCAGCCGCAGAGGGCGGGCCTCGGCAGCAGGACCAGGACGAGAGCCGGAGATGCGTGCGTCACGAAGAGGACTGCAGTGTAGCCCTGGGTGTTACCGCACCGTTACGTACGAGGACTGCGACTGCGTTGCCACGGGGCTGTCCGACGGCGGAAAGGACTTGCGGCGGCATTCTCACGCTGGCACAGAACTTCCATCTCAACGCCCTCGCGACGTGATGTGCTGGGGAATGCGGGCTCGGAACGGAGTGCTTCGACGGGACGGACGGCGATGACCGAGAACGGGATGCGGTCCGACGATGTCGCCCAGGCGAAGGCGCTTCGCCTCTCGGATGAGGATGTCGAGACGACGCGGGCGATCCTCGAGCGGCCTCGGATCAGCATTCGGTCGCGGATTGTGGCGGGTTTCGTCCTCCTGTTCGTGTTCATGGCCGCGATTACGGTGGCGGCGGTCGTCTTCGTCTCCGGCGTCGCCAAGAACCTGCAGTTCCTCGAGAAAGCCGGGAACTCCCTGTTCGAGATCGAGCAGGCGCGCCGGTTCGAGAAGAACTTCTTCCTCTATGGGACCAACCTGACGGACGCCCTGGCCAACATCCACACCGCGCAGAGCGAGTTCGAGAAAAGTGCCGACGAGCTCAGGTCGGTGATGGGTGACGAACGGTTCAGTGCCATCGAAGCGGACCTGGCTGCCTACCAGGACCTGCTGTACACGCTCGACGCCTCGATGGGGCCGGACGGCGACCGGCACAGCGCCGAGTACCGATCGATCGAGACCCAGTTGCGAACGGCGGGTTCACGCATCCTCTCCGAGGCGGAGGACATGGTCGATCGCCAGCGCCTCTCGATGCACGCGATGTTGCGCACCTCCATGGTGGTGGCGGTTGCGTTCCTTCTGATCATGGTCGTGGTGATGGGATTCCTGGCCGCACTCATGTCCCACGCGGTGGTGGCGCCCCTGGGTCGGTTCGTGGCCTACGCCTCCAGAATCGGTGCCGGCGATTACTCGCCGGTGCGGCCGGCGCGCAGGTTCCGCGACGAGTTCTCGGAGCTGGCGGTCGCGGTCAACCAGATGCTCCAGGAGCTGAAGAGCCGCCAGGAGCAGCTGCTGCAGGCCGGCAAGATGGCGGCGGTCGGGACCTTGACGTCGGGAGTGGCCCACGAGCTGAACAACCCGCTCAACAACATCGGGCTCACCACCGAGTCGTTGATCGAGAGCTTCGAGGACTACTCCGACGAGACCAAGCTGACGATGCTCAACGAGATCTACGCGCAGGTGGAACGCGCCAGCGCGACCGTTCGCAGCCTGCTCGACTTCACGCGCAACGACCATCCGGTGATGACGTCGGTCGCCGTGGGAGAGGTGCTGGAGACCACGCTCAACCTGCTCGGCAACGAGCTCGCGATCGGTCAGGTCGAGCTCGAGCGTGAGATCGACGACGATCTGCCGCCGGTGCCGGCCAACCCGAGGCACCTCCAGCAGGTGTTCCTCAACCTCCTGCTGAACGCCGTCCAGGCAATGCCGGAGGGCGGGACGCTCACGGTCCGGGCGGTTCGGGATGAGGAGGGCGGCGTGCGCGTCGATGTCGCCGACACCGGCATCGGCATCCCTCCGGAGGATCTCGACAAGGTCTTCGATCCCTTCTTTACGACCAAGGAACCGGGCCACGGCACCGGCCTCGGCCTTGCGGTCAGTTTCGGGATCGTCGAGCGGCACGGCGGACGGATCACGGTCGCGAGCGAGGTCGGCGAGGGAACCACGTTCTCGGTCTTTCTACCCGGCAGCGCCAAGCGACATGGGACCGCGGGCTGAAGGAGACGGTATGGAGTTTTCTATCTTCCTTCCGGTGGCGGGCAACTCGGTCAACATCTTCCTCCTGCTCTCGTTGGGGTGCCTGGTCGGCTTCCTCTCGGGTCTGTTCGGGGTCGGAGGCGGGTTTCTGATGACTCCGCTGCTGATGATGATCGGGATCCCACCAACCGTGGCCGCGGCCTCCGACTCGAACCAGATCGTGGCCGCTTCGGCCTCCGGGTCGTACGCCCACGCCAAGGCCGGTTCCGTCGACTTCAAGATGGGGGTGCTGCTGCTGCTCGGAGGCCTCCTCGGCGGGTCGGTCGGGGTGTGGCTGATCAAGCTGCTGCGCGCCCTCGGCCAGGCCGACTTCCTGATCAGTGTGACCTACGTGGTGATGCTCGGCGGGATCGGGAGCTACATGTTCGTCGAGAGCCTCGGTGGGCTCAGGGGAACCCGGCGCGACACGGACGACGTCGGTGCCGGCCCCTCGCTCTATGCGCGGCTGGTGCGCAGCCTTCCCTGGAAGATGAGCTTTCCGCGCTCGAACGTGAACCTCTCGGTGCTGATGCCGCTCGCGCTGGGGACGATGGTCGGCACGTTGGCCGCGATCATGGGGGTCGGCGGTGGCTTTATCATGGTACCGGTCATGGTCTATCTGCTGCGGATGCCGATGCATGTGGTCGTCGGTACCAGCCTCTTCCAGATCCTCTTCACGTGCATGAACGTGACCGTGCTTCAAGCCGCGGTGAACCACACGGTGGACTTCGTTCTTGCCCTGATCCTCCTGATCGGCTCCGTGATCGGCGCCCAGATCGGCGCTCGCGCGAGCCGGCGGTTCAATGCCGATCAGCTCAAGATCATGATGGCGATCATCGTGCTCGTCGTGATGGGCAAGATGCTCCTCGGCCTGGTCCTCACACCGGACATCCTGGTAGCGTACGCGGGGGGTCACTAGGCCATGGCCCCCACACTTCGACTTTCCATCGTCGTCCTGTCCTGCGTGCTGACCGCACCGGCGGCGTTTGCCGTGCCTCCGTCCGAGCCCGCAGCCTCTGTTTCGCTCCACATCGATCCGGTCGAGGTCCCGGTGACGATGCTCTACCACGGTACGATGGTCCGGGTGGACGCGACGGTGCCTTCGCAGGGCGATGTCGTCGTCGTCTGTGCGGGTCGGGAGAGTGGGGTCCGACCTGAAGCAGAAGGGCAGGGTCTGGGGCTTCCTGTGGATGAACGTCGGTGAAGCAAGTCTGGAGAAAGTACCGGGATTCTATTGCGTCGTCTCGACCCGTCCGCTCGAGAGCCTCGCCTCGCCGACCGTGCTCGCGGACCTGGGAGTGGGTTTTGGCGCGGTCGAGTCCAGGGTGGCTCCGGATCCCGGGGACGAGGCGACTCGCAGGCTCCTGGGTGAGCTCATCAAGCTCAAGCAGCGGGAGGGTCTGTTCGGAGTTTCGGCGACCGGCATCCACGTCGAGCCGCTCGATGGCGGTCTTGAACGTGTGTCGACCGAGTTCTGGCTGCCGGCGAAGGCACCCTTCGGCCCCTACGAGGTGTCACTGGTGGGGTTTGACGGCGACAGCGGAACACGACTCGCGACCGGAGCGTTCACGGTCCGGACGGTCGGCCTGGCCGCCTTCATCTCCGACCTGTCACGGCAACACGGCCTGTTGTTCGGCATCCTGGCCGTCATGGTGGCGATCGTGGTCGGACTCCTGACCGGCGTTGTCTTCGGTTTGGGATCGAAGAAGGCCCACTGACTCCATGCCGGGGAGGAATGAGCCGAGGCGAGTGTGAATTTCTGGAAGTGGCTGCGGCGACTCAGGGAAGGCAAGGACGCGTTCGCCGTCCTTCGAGAACGGCTGGAGCACTTTCGCGACTTGGTCGACAAGAACAACCAGGTCCTGGAGTTGATCGCTGGGGCCGGTGAGATGCTGGGTGGCGAGTATGTGTTCGACAGCCAGTACCTGAAGACGCTCGCACGCGATCTGGAGAACGCTGTCCGCGGCGTGGTCTACGACCTCAACGGGGTGACCGGCAACCGCTACCCTGAGCTCGTCGATACCCTGCGCAGGATCGCTGAGGACGTCCACAACATCTACGAGTCCAAGGTCATCGTCGGCACGACGGATTACGTGATTCCGCTCGCCGACATCGACGAAGATCTCACCGACGTCGCCGGAGCGAAGATGGCCCGGCTGGCTGCGATCGAGAAGCGGCTCGGGTGTCGTGTCCCCGCCGGCTTCGTCATCACGACCTATGCCTGCCAGCACCTGCTCATGGAGGCGCGCATCGACCGCTACGTCGAGCGCACCTTCGCCCAGCCGGAGCTGTTCGACGAGGCGATGTTCGAGGCCGCCTCTGCGGAGCTCAGGACTCGGGTCCTGGGCCTCAAGCTGCCGCGTGATCTGCAACGCGCGATCGCTCGGGAGGCGGCACGCCTCGAAAAGCGCTCAGGCTGCAGCAGCTTCGCAGTGCGCAGCAGCGCGCTCGGCGAGGACAGTGAGCTCAGCTTCGCGGGCCAGTTCACGACCGTGCTCGGGGTGCCGGCAGACGGCGTGGTGGAGGCCTACAAGGAGGTCCTCGCAAGCCTCTACTCCACCGGGGTGATGAGGTACCGGCAGAGCCACAACCTCCACCCGGCCCGTGGCCTGATGGCGGTGGGCTGCCTGTGCATGGTGCCGGCGCGGGCGGGCGGTGTGCTGCACAGCCTGATCCCGACGCGTCCCGAGGCCAACCTGATGACAGTCTCGGCCGCGCGCGGCCTGGGCAAGACGGTGGTCGAGGGAAGCCAGCCGGTGGACCGGTTCGAGATTGCGAGACAGGCCCCCCACGAGGTGGTTTCGCGCCACGT
This sequence comes from uncultured Acidobacteriota bacterium, assembly GCA_963814875.1. Lineage (GTDB taxonomy): Bacteria > Acidobacteriota > Thermoanaerobaculia > Thermoanaerobaculales > Sulfomarinibacteraceae > CAVSIS01. Next base: position 343,678 of record CAWFFJ010000018.1, on the reverse strand, counting down.
CGCGACCAAGTTGATGATGCTGGTCCAGGGCAGCGGCCGCGGTGTCGAGTTGGCCGAGATCGGCGAGCAGGCGAGGTCGCAGCCCGCGGTTTCGGATGCCCAGCTCGCCACGCTGGCCGCCGTGTCGCTGCAGATCGAGAAGAGCATGAAGTGTGCGGTGGACGTCGAGTGGGCCATCGACGAGCGAGGGGAGCTGGTCATCCTGCAGGCCAGGCCGCTGCGAATCGAGCGGCACGCGGTGCCCAGCGCCAGCGACGTCACCGAGATCGTCGGCCGCTTTCCGGTGCTGCTCAGCGGTCGCGGCACTGTCGCGTGCAACGGCATCGGGTACGGTCGGGTCAGGGTGGTCATCGACGACGACTCGATGAAGGACCTTCCGGCGGATCCGGTGCTCGTCGCGAGGACCTCGTCGCCGAGGTTGGCCGCGGTTCTGGCCCATGCGTCCGCCGTGGTGACCGACGTCGGCACCTCGACCGGACACCTCGCCGCCATTGCTCGCGAGTTCCGGGTGCCGGCGATCGTCGACACCGGCATCGCCACCCAGGTTCTGCAGGACGGCGATGAGGTCACGGTCGATGCCGAGGCCAACGTCGTCTACCGAGGAAAGGTCAAGGCGCTGCTGGATCACCAGCTCCTGCGCAGCTCGACCTTCGAGGAGTCGCAAGAGTTCAGGCTCCTGCGGAGGATGTTCAAGAAGGTCGCCCCTCTCAACCTCCGGGACCCGCAATCCCGCGACTTCACGGCCGCGAGTTGCTCCACGTACCACGACATCATCCGATTCGCTCACGAGATGGCGGTCCGAGAGCTGTCCGAGGGAACCTGGGTCGATCCCTCGGTGCGCAACCGCTACGTGCGGCGGCTGGCCCTCACGGTTCCGCTCGACCTGGTGCTGATCGACATCGGGGGAGCGGTGAGTTCGAGCGACGAGCACAAGACGATCCAGCCGGAGAGCGTCGTGTCCGCGCCCCTGCGGTCGCTGCTCGACGGTCTGACCGCGAAGGGAGTCTGGGTGACCGCTCCGGCGCAGATGGACGCCAACGCGTTCATGGCCAGCGCCACCCGCTCTGCACCGTGGCTGGGGCCCGCCGCGAGCCGTCCACAGATCAACCTGGCGATCGCTTCCCGCGAGTACCTCAACCTCAGCCTGCGGCTCGGCTTCCACTTCAACATCGTTGACTGCTACCTGGGCACCAACCGCAACGACAACTACATCTACTTCCGTTTCACCGGCGGCGTCACCGAGCTCACGCGGCGGTCGCGACGAGCCGTCCTGCTGCAACGCATCCTGGAGACGAATGACTTCGTGGTCGAGGGAAGCGGCGATCTCGTGATCGGTCGGATCAAGAAGATCTCTGCCGAGGCGATCCACAAGCGGATGGAAATGGTAGGGCGATTGATAGGTTTCACGCGCCAGCTGGACATCATGCTCAACGACGACGCGGTCGTCGACAGGTGCTTCGACAACTTCATGTCCGGTCACTACGACTTGTTCTCATGTTGATCCGTGAGCAGCGGCTCGGGGAGGGTGTCATGGACCGAAACGGTCAGGTGATGGTCATCGATGACGAGGAGATTGTCTGCAATCGACTGCGCGACCACTTAAAGAAGCAGGGGCTGGATGTCGAGACGTACACCGAGAGCGAAAAAGCGGTCGCCCGGCTGACCGAGAAGTCGTTCGACGTAGTCGTCACCGATCTCAAGATGAAGGCCCCGGACGGCCTCGACGTGCTGCACCACGTCCGCAGGACGAGCCCGGCAACCCAGGTGATCATCGTGACCGGTTATGCCACCATCGAGTCGGAGCGAGAGGCCGAGTACAGTGGGGTCTACGGCTTCGTCTCCAAGCCCTTCCGCCTCGAAGCGGTCGGGTCGATGGTGAAGAAAGCGGCCAAGAAGGCGGAGCGGCTGGCTCGGCGGGCATCCTCGTAACCGGGGACTCGGGTGAGGTGGTCTTGCTTCCGAAGTCGGACCGGCCGTCCGGGGACGAGCGGATCGGCGCGGCAGGAGGGCGGCGATGAAGGCGAAAAAGCGAATCATCATCCTTGACGACGAGGCCATTGTCTGCGATCGGCTTCGACCCGCTCTCGAGAAGGTCGGCTTCAGCGTCGAGACCTTCACCGACAGCCAGGAAGCGATCGACTGCTTCGCCCGCGAGCATTTCGACATCTTCATCACCGATCTGAAGATGCGGAAGCCGGATGGTCTCGACGTGCTGCGCTTCGTCCGCGAGCAGACCATGGACACCAAGGTGATCATCATTACCGGCTTCGCCACGGTCGAGACGGCTCGGGAGGCTCTGAAGGGAGGCGCGGTCGACTTTCTTCCCAAGCCCTTCAAGATCAGCCAGCTTCGCGACCTCGTGCTGAGGATTGCAGGAGACGACGGCTAGGACGATGGCGGCTCACCTGGGGTCAGGACTCGAGGCCCACCGCCGAGCCGGGCGAGCCCGGTCACTTCGGGCAGGTACTCCGGGGTTACACAGACGTAACACCATGCCACAACAGGTTACGAGCTTCACTCGCTACCGTTCGCGGTCTCTTCTCCAGATGTGCGTGGACAGCAGTTTTCTCGGTTCCTGCGGTGATCGGTTTCTTGCATACGATGGGTTTGACATGGCCGCATGCCTCTGTGACAGGAGCGGATCGCGCCGTCGGCTCGGATCGGAGTTGACGCGGACTCCCGTCGGAGTGCGTGCGGATCCCGCAGTCACGGTTGGGAGGGAGGCGCATGCAGACGATCTTCGTGTCACGCGGGAGCTACAGGCGGGGGCGTGAGCTCGCCGAGCGCCTGGCCGACTGCTTGGGGTGCCGTTGCCTCAGCCGCGAGGATGTGATCGAGGCGGCAACCCAGCACGGTATCCCGGTCGGGAAGCTCGAGGAAGCGGTGGTCAAGCGGCGGCCCCTCACCGAGGCGCTCGGACTGCTGGCTGAACGCTACAAGGCGTTCGTGACCATGACGCTGTGCGAGCGCGTTCTGGAGGCCCCGCTCGTGTACCACGGGCGAGCCGGCCACCTGGTGCTGCCGGGGGTCCAGCACATCCTGCGCGTCCGCGCGCTGACCGATGTTGAGGACCGCTACGACGGGGTGGTGGACCGCCTCCATCTCAGCCGCGAGAAGGCGAAGGAGTACGTCAGTCAGGTCGATGATGACATCCGGCGGTGGATCCGGACGATGTACGACCTCGACATCAACGACCCGTCACTGTTCAACCTCACCGTCAACTGCTCGAAGCTGACGGTCGCCAACATCGCGACCGCACTGGTGTCGATGGCACAGCTCCCGGAGTTCACTGCGACGCCGGCCGGGGAGCGCCGTCTCGAGAACCTGCTGCTCGCCGCAAGGTGCCGGCTGGTTCTTGCCGACGACCCGCGGACCCGGGACCTCAACGCTCAGGTGCGCGCGGAGATCGGGAGCGTGTCGGTCACCTACCCGCCACGGCAGTCCACCATCGCCGAAGCGGTCGGCGAGGTGCTCTCGGGGGTCGCGGAGATCCGACAGCTGCGGTGCACGGTCGCCGCATCGACCATTCTGTGGGTCCAGGAGCGTTTCGATCCGGAGTCGGCGACCATGGCCAGCCTGCTCGATCTGGCGGGACGCTGGGACGCAGCGATCGACGTGGTGCGACTGCTGCCCGAGGCGGACGGAGCAGAAGCGGTCGACCCGGTGGTGGCCGAGGCTGCACCGAGCCTGTCCGGGGGAGACGGCGGGATCCTCGACGATGCCGGGGTGATGGCCTCGGAGAGCGACGACGGTGGCGTGCGGCAAACCGTTCACCGCCTGATCCAAGCCGGCAGGGCAGGCGCCCAATGCAGCGTGTGCGGCGGTCAGCAGTCCCTGATCGGCAGCCTGTGCAATGTCGCCAATGTGAGCCTCGTCGTCGTCGACGAGCTCTTCCTGAGCCGGGGCGAGGCGATTCGCAAGCGCCTGACCCGGGACCTCGCCAGCCGTCTCGGGGAGCGACTCCGTGTGCCAGTGATCGGGGCGGAGGAGCTCAAGACCCGTTACCTGTTCGGCGCCAAGCAGTGGCTCCAGCTGCTCGCGACGGGCGGTCTCACGGCTCTCCTCTACCTCGTGACCTTCACCCACCAGGAGGAGCTGCTCGCCTTCCTGCGCAGCGAGGGCACGACGGAGCGGGCGCTGGCGGTGACCGTGGTCACCCTGACCGCACCGCTGATCGCCTATCTGTGGGGTACCGCGGCGCACAACCTGCTGCGGCTGGCGCGATTCGAGTGATCTGCACGGCGGCGACGATCTGGTGGTGAGGGAGGGGACGGCATGCAACCGGACGCGATCCTGGGACTCTTCATTCACCTGAGTTGGTCCACTGCAGCTCAGGTCGTCATGCTTGGCTTCATCGGCGGTGTGCTGAGCGGGTTCATCGGCAGCGGCGGCGCCTTCTTCATGACGCCCGGGATGATGAACCTGGGTGTGCTGGGACCCATCGCGGTCGGCTCCAACATCACCCACAAGTTCGGCAAAGCGTTGGTCGGGTCACGGCGGCACGGCCAAATGGGCCACGTGGACAAGAAGCTGTCGGTCTTCATGCTGGCCACCGCGGCGATCGGGATCCGGCTCGCCGTCTGGGTGATGAAGCTGATGTTCCAGGACGGGGGCGACAGTCACTCCACCGCGCGGGGCGCCGGGGCCGACCTGTACATCAGCGTCGTGTTCGTCGTCATACTGGCTGTGGTGTCGGTCTCGATGCTGCGCGACATCGTGAGCTCGCGCCGTGCCGAAGGCGAGTTTGGGCCGTCGCGGAAGATCGTCGACTTCCTCAACCGTTTTCGACTCCACCCGATGATCTACTTCCCGGTCGCCGACGTCCGGGTGTCGCTGTGGGTGGTCATGATCTGCGGGCTCGCCACCGGGTACCTCGCCGGGACGATCGGCGTCGGCGGCTTCATCGGAGTGCCTGCGATGATCTATGTCTTCGGCGTGTCGGCCCAGGTCGCCGCCGGGAGTGAGCTCTACCTGGCGATGTTCATGGGCGCGTTCGGCGCGCTCAACTACGCCCTGGAGGGCATGGTGGACCTGCGCCTGACCATGCTGCTCTTCCTCGGCTCTCTGATCGGGATCCACATCGGAGCCTACGGTACGAAGGTGGTCAAGGAGGTCGTGATCCGTCTCGCAACGGCGGTCATCATCCTGCTCTGCGTGATCTCGCGTCTGGTCGCGACCCCGGTGTACCTGCGCAAGTTGGGGTTGATCCGTTTCGACCCCGGTTATGACACGCTGTTCCAGGCCGTCAGCAAGGGGCTGCTCTACGTGAGCGGCATCGGCGGCACGGCGATCATTCTCTACTTCGTGTTCCGGGCCTTCTTCGAGAGGCGCAAGATTCGGGAGAGCCTCTCGGTGGGTCGAGTCGAGCAGGCTCCTGTGTGAGGGCTTCCGCGCCGCACCCGCGGGCTCCAGCGGACGCTCTCCGAGGCGACTGGCGGTGTGGTCATCGGTTTGGGGGCGCGTTCGAGTCGGGTCGGCGCGAACCAGCGGACGGTGACGCAGCGGGACGAGCGTTCCGCGGCGTCGGGGTGAACTGTGGGGAGGCAGGCCATGGGCAGCAAGCTCGACATCCTGGTGCTCGATGACGAGCCGATCGTCGGCAAGCGGTTGAAGCCCGCACTGGAGAAAGAAGGGCATCGGATCGAGGTCTTCGAGGACGCCAGGGCTGCGCTGGCACGTCTCGGCGAACACGAGTTCGACATCGTGGTGACCGACGTGAGGATGGACGACGTCGACGGCATCCAGGTGCTCGAGGCGGTGCAGACGATGTCCCAGCGGACCAGAGTCATCCTGATCACCGGGTACGCCACCGTCGAGCTGGCTCATGAGGCGCTCGCCAAGGGCGCCTTCGACTTCATCGCCAAACCGTTCAAGCCGCAAGACCTCAGGGCCGTGATCGAGAAGGCTGCGAGCTCTCTCCAACCGCGACCATCCGGGGGCTGAGGTGACCGACTCGGCGCAGAGGACGAGCGCCGACAGTCTGGAGAAGGCGCCGCCGACGCTTGCCGGCGTCCTAACGTCCGAGGAGGCGATGGGGTGGTCGGCGGGGGACGACGATCGAACCGACGCATTCGACGTCGCGCTGCTGCGACGCCCCACAGTGACCGTCCGCGCCCGGCTGACCGTCGCGCTCGGACTGATCTTCTCGCTGTGCGTGATCATCACCCTGTGGTCAATGTACGCACTCTCCGATGTCGAGGACCGGATCCACTTCCTCGAGGTTGCGGACAGCTACGGCAGTGAGGTCCAGGAGGCGCGTCGGTACGAGAAGAACTTCTTGCTCTATGGGACCAATCTCGAAGACGCGATTCAGCACCTCGACAACGCCGTCACTCTCCTCGACGAGGGCGAAGACCGTGTCCGCAAGGTCGTCGGTGAAAACGGGCTCGCGACCATGCGGCGCCACGCGAAGGACTACCGCTCGGAGCTCGAGCAGCTTGGCGAGGTCCGCGACGAGGCGGTCAAGAAGGGCGTCGAGGCGGAGCTGCGTCGCAGCGGCGCCCAGATGGTGTCGATGGCCCTGGAGTTCCGCGCCAAGGAGCGGGAGGCCATCCACCGGATGCTCAGGCTTGCACGCCGGATGCCCTTCGTCTTCCTCGCCGCGGTGCTGGTGCTCAGCGTCGTCATTGGCGTGTTCTTCGCACACCAGCTGATCACGGTGCTGCAGCGGTTCACCGACTACACCCGCCGGATCGGTGCCGGCGACTTCACGCCGATCATGCCGGCTCGCAGGTACCGCGACGAGTTCTCCGAGCTCGCGCTGGCCCTGAACCGGATGGTGCGCGAGCTCGAGTACCGCCAGCGGATCCTGGTGGAGTCGCACAAGCTACGGGCGATTGGAACCCTGGTCGCCGGCGTTGCCCACGAGCTCAACAACCCTCTCAACAACGTCATGCTCACCGCGGCGATGATCGAGGAGGACTTTGCCACCCTCGAGGCCGGCGAGACGCTGGAGATGGTCCGCGACATCCTGTCCGAGACCGAGCGTTCCCGGAAGATCGTGCGCAACCTGCTCGACTTCGCTCGCGAGAGCGAGACCAGGATCGAACCTCTCGACGTCGGCCGCATCGTCAATGAGGCCGTCCAGCTGGTCGCCAACCAGGTGCGGATGGCCCGCGCCCGCCTCGAGGTCGTGGTGCCCGAAACCCTGCCGCCGATCCACGGTGATCGTCAGATGCTCACCCAAGTCTTCGTCAACCTGATCATCAACGCGCTCGACGTCGTCCCCGAGCACGGGAGAATCTCGATCTCGGTCCATCCTGATCGCGAGGAGGGCTACCTCTCAGTCGACGTCCGTGACAACGGGCCGGGCATCCCGGAGCACGTCTTGCCGCGTGTCTTCGAGCCGTTCTTCACCACCAAGCCCAAGGGCAGAGGGACCGGTCTCGGCCTGTCCGTTTCTCAGGGCATCGTGCGCAAGCTGGGCGGGTTCCTCCGGGTCGAAAGTAAGGTGGGGGAGGGCTCCACCTTCACCGTCGTGTTGCCGGTCACCGCGGTGCCCTCCGAGGTTTCGGCCTCCGGGCCGTTCGACGCTCAGGCGCCGACTGCCGATTCGTCATCGGACTCCTGAGATCATTGTCGACCGTCGGGAGCGAGGATCCGTCTCAGCTCGCGCCCTTGGCGGCGGTCGCGCGCAGCGCGGAAGCCTGATCGGTGATGGCTCTGAGATCGGCGCGGAGATCGCTCCAGCCCTGTTGGCGCCCATAGTCCGGGTCCTGGTGGAAGATCCCGAGAACGAGTCTGACGCGGTCGGTCAGGACCATCCGCCACAGGCGTGCCTCGACCGAAGCTGCCGGGTCGACCAGATCGACCTCGTCGATCGAGCGCGGCATGACTGCAGTCGACGGCACGAGACCGTCGGCTCGGAGCCTGTCGACCGCTCGAACCGCCTCTGCGGTCAGGCGATCGGCCTCGCGGACGTCCTGCTGCCATACCGTGATCTGGGCGACCGCAAACGATCGGGTGTGGCATCCTCCGCACGCCGCCAGCAGGCCTGGAAAAGCACCCGTCAGCGGGTCTGGAGAATCGACGGCAGGCGAGGACGCGGCAGACGTTCGGACGGTGACAGGCCGGTTTGGGAGACCGAAGTGCCGGCGGATGACGGCTTCGTCGGCAAGCCACTCTGCGTTGTCCGAGGCGAAGCCGAGCAGGGCGGCACCATCGACCGAAGGCACCTCGTGATCGCCCCGAGCCATGTGACAGGTCGTACAGACCGGGACCCTCGGGGGATGCTCGACCTGCGGCTCGCGATCGCCGTAGAGCACGTCGATTCGATGTGACCAGTCCCAGCGATCGCCCGCGATGGTGTAGAGCGACCCGTGGCGCGAAAGCGAGAACATGTCCCACTCGGGGTGATTGGCGCCTTGGTGGCAGGCTCGGCAGGACTCCGGTCTCCGGGCCTCGGCTGGATCGAAGGCATGACGCGTGTGGCAGTAGTCGCAGCGTCCGCCACTCGCGCCGATCCGGTGGCACAGCTCGCACCCTCTCGTGGCCGAGGCGGTGAGGTCCGGCAGCTCCTGGCGGACGCGCTCGAGCGCGGTCCATGCCTGTGCGTGTCGACCGAGAGCAAACTGCTCGGCCTGCTGCGGATGGCAGCTTCCACACGCCGGCGCTGCGACCTCGCGGTGGACCCCCGGTGCGGGACAGAGCGACTTCTGGTCGTCACCTCCCGGCGCGAGATGGCAGTCGGCACACCCGACGCCGACGTTGGCGTGGCGCGAAGTCCTCCAGGTTTCCATCGAGGTGGCCGCGATCCGCTCGCGTGAATGACACTCGACGCAGGCCCTCGAGGACTCGGGAACTGGAGCCGCAAGCTGCGCGGCAGCGAGCAGAGCGACGGTCAGAAACGTCATGGCGCTGCTCCCGTCCGGCGGTGTCGTGCCCACACCCGCATCACGACCCGACCGCCATTCCAGCGACCGTGAGCACGATCTTGCCGAAGTGGCCGCGGTCGCTCATGAGCCGGTGGGCGGCCTCGGCTTCGCTGAGAGGGAACACTGCTGCGATCTCGGGCGCCACCTCGCCGCGCGCGAGGGCCCCGCCGAACCGGTCGAGGAATGCGCCGACGATCCGTGCCTTCGCATCCACCGGACGCGCTCGCAGGGTCGAACCGATGACGGTCAGCCGGTGGGCGAGCAGCGTGCGCAGCGAGATCGTGGCCTCGGTACCTCCCATCGACCCGATCAGCACCAGGCGGCCGTCGCTGCGCAGCACGGAGAGATTGGGCGCCAGGTAGGGCGCGCCGATGCAGTCGAGAACGACCTCGACGCCACGCCCGCCGGTCTCCCTCAGTACTCCAGCCTTCCAGTCCTCCCGCGTGTGGTCGAAAGCGGCGTCGGCGCCAAGCTCACGGCACTTCTCGCAGCGTTCGGGCGAGCCTGCCGTCACCAGGACTCGCACGCCGCTGTGGCGGCACAGGGCGATCGCCGCGGTGCCAACGCCTCCCGAGCCGCCGTGGACCAGCACCGTCTGTCCGGCCTCGATCCCGCCGAGCAGGAAGAGGTTCAGGAACGCGGTCAAGAAGACCTCGGGCACGGCGCCGGCGGCGACGTCGTCGAGTGCATCCGGAACCGGCATCGCGCAGCCGGCCGGGACCACGACCGACTCCGCATAGCCGCCGCCGGTCAGCAGCGCCATCGTCCGGTCGCCCAGGCTCCACCCGGTCACCTCGCGGCCGGTCTCGACCACGCGGCCGGCGCACTCCAGGCCGAGGAGGTCGGAGGCACCCGGAGGCGGCGGGTAAAGACCGCGTCGCTGCAGGAGGTCGGCGCGGTTGACACCGGCGGAAGCGACGGCGATCCGCAGGTCGCCGGGTCCGAGCGTCGGCTCGAGAACCTCGGTGAGGCGCAGCGACGAGCCCTCGCCCGTGCGGTCGACCACGATCGCGCGCATCATGCCAGACCTGACCGTGCGGCTGAGCTGTATGCGTCGGCCGTCAAGCGCGAGATCCTCCCGTTTCCGGAGTGTACCGCAGGGCGGCATCGTCGCGGACAACTCCGTCGCGCTGACGGCAGACCGGTGCTCAGCCCGTGTGGTACGATTTTGGCAGCTGGGCAGCATTGAAAGAGACGCAGCCTCCCGCCCGGGAGGCTGAAGTTCCAGGCAACGGGGGCAGTATGCAGGCACACGACGGGGCGGTCGGACGACGCGTCCAGGTGCTGGATAGGGCCGGCCTCGGACGGACGGTTTCGCGCATGGCGGCCGAGATCGTGGAGCGGGATGGCGACCAGCTCATGCTGGTGGGTATCCACACACGAGGTGTTCCGCTTTCGATCCGGCTTGCGGCTGCGATTACGGAGGCCACCGGGCAGTCGGTCACGGTAGGGCGGCTGGATATCAGCCTCTACCGGGATGACGTTGGTCCATGGCGGCCGGCCCACCGCCAGCCGGTGCTCAAGGAGACCGTTCTCCCGAGCTCGATCGAGAACACAACGGTCTACCTGGTGGACGACGTGCTCTTTACCGGACGCACGATCCGGGCGGCCCTCGACACGCTCAACGACTGGGGCCGTCCGCGCGCGGTGCGCCTGGCGGTCCTGATCGACCGCGGCCACCGCGAGCTGCCGATCGCGCCCGACGTGGTTGGCAAGGTCCTGCCGACCTCGCGCGACGAGGACGTCCAGGTGCGCCTCCAGGAGGTGGACGGCGAGGACAGCGTGTGGATCGGAAGGGAGGCGGACGATGCCCGTTGAGGCGGCGACAGCGCTGACCCGCAAGGACCTGGTGGGAATCGCTCCGCTGACGCCCGGCGAGATCCAGCTGGTGCTGGACACCGCCGAGGAGCTGCTCGAGGTCGCCCGGCGGCCGATCAAGAAGGTGCCGGCGCTGAGGGGCCGGGCAGTCATCAATCTGTTCATGGAGCCTTCGACGCGGACCCGGTTCTCGTTCGAGGTCGCCGAAAAGCGGCTCTCCGCGGACACGCTGAACTTCTCCGCGTCGACCTCATCGGTGACAAAGGGCGAGACCTTGATCGACACGGCACGCAACCTGATGGCGATGGCGCCGGACTTCATCGTCATTCGCCATCCGAACTCGGGCGCGCCCCACCGCCTCGCCGAGCTCGTCCCCGCTTCAATCATCAATGCTGGTGACGGGATCAACGAGCACCCCACCCAGGCCCTGCTCGACGCCTTCACAATGCGCCGTCACTTCGGTCGCCTCGAGGGTCTCAAGGTCGTCATCGCGGGCGACATCCGTCACTCCCGGGTGGCGCGCTCGAACGCCTTTCTGCTCACCCGAATGGGTGCGGAGGTCCGCTTCTCGGCGCCGGCATCGCTGCTGCCGCTCGACGTCGAGAAGCTGGGTGTGTCGACCTTCCTGCGGCTCGAGCCGGCCCTCGACGGAGCTGACGTGGTGATGATGCTGCGCATCCAGCGCGAGCGGCAGAAGGAGTCGAGCTTCCCCTCACAGCGCGAGTACTTCGACTTCTTCGCCCTCACTCCGGAGCGCCTCTCGCTGGCGACACCTGCGGCGCTCGTCATGCACCCGGGCCCGATGAACCGAGGCGTCGAGATCGACTCGGCGGTGGCGGACGGGCCGCAGTCGGTGATCCTTGAGCAGGTCACCAACGGTGTCGCGATCCGGATGGCGATTCTCTACCTTCTCGCGGGAGGACACGGTGAGCCGGCTTCTCATTCGTAACGGGCGCGTCGTCGATCCGAGCCAGGGCCTCGACCAGGGCATGGACGTCCTTCTCGAGGACGGGCACGTGGCGGCGCTCGCGGAGCGGCTTGACGTCCCGGCCCGCACCGAGGAGCTCGACGCCGCCGGGCTGGTGGTGGCGCCGGGCTTCATCGACCTCCATGTCCACCTCCGCGAGCCCGGCTACGAGCACGTCGAGACCATCGCCACAGGGGCTGCGGCTGCGGTCGCCGGAGGCTTCACAGCAGTGTGCTGCATGGCCGACACGCTCCCTGTCAACGATGGTCCGACGGTGACGCGGTTCATCCGCGAGCGTGCAACGGCCGCGGCGCTGGCGCGGGTGTACCCGATCGGTGCGCTGTCGGTGGGACGCAACGGCGAAGGTATGGCCGAGATCGGCGAGATGGTGAGGGAGGGCGCCGTCGCCATCTCCGACAGCCCGAGGCCGGTTACCGACGCGGGTCTGATGCGTCGCGTGCTCGAGTACTGCCGCAGCTTCGACATCGCGGTGGTCGTGCACGAGGAGGACCACTCCCTGAGCGGCCGCGGCGTGATGCATGAAGGCGAGATCTCGACCCGTATCGGGCTGCACGGCACCCCCTCCGCGACCGAGGAGGTCATGGTCGCCCGCGACCTGCTGCTCGCCGAGCTGACCGGGGGGAGGCTGCACCTCGCGCACCTGTCGAGTGCCGGCAGCCTCGGCCTGGTGCGGATGGGCCGTCGCAGGGGCATCGACGTGTCCTGCGAGGTCGCACTTGCCAACCTCGTGCTCACTGACGCCGACGCCGCGGCCTCGACCTACCATCCGAACTGGAAGACCAATCCCCCGCTGCGCTCTCATGCCGACCGTGAGGCGCTGCTCGAGGGGGTTTACGACGGAACCATCGACGCCCTGGTGAGCGACCACTCCCCGTGCCATTCCGACGAGAAGGACCTCGACTTCAACGACGCGCCGAGCGGGGTGGTCGGACTCGAGACGACCGTGGCCGTCGCGCTCGACCGACTGGTGCACCAGCGTGTGATCGGGATCAGTCAGCTGGTGCGGCTGCTGTCGGTGCGCCCGGCAGAGATCTTCCGGCTTCCGGGGGGAAGTCTCAAGCCCGGTGGCCCGGCGGACGTGACCCTGCTCGACCTGCGCGCGAGGACCACCGTCGACCCGAAGGCCTTTCGCTCGCGCTCGCGCAACACGCCGTTCGCGGGCCAGAGCTTCAAGGGAGCCCCGGCGGCGACGATCGTCGCAGGGCGCGTGATCTGGCGCCGCAACGGGAGCGCTCCAAACAGCGGCGGAAAGCAAACGACAAGCCGTGCTCGCGCAGGCGCAAAGCCGGGTGCACGAAGCACGCGACGCTCCGGCTGAGACGATTGCCGCAGGGTCGTGATCCTCGGTTTCCAGGGAGCGCGTACCACGCTCCCCCAGGTAGAATGCCCCCGGAGGTGAACCCATGGAACCCGTGACCCACCACGAACGCCGTGCGGCCCTGCGCACCGCCGTCCCGACCGGCGCGATCCTGCTCCCTGGCTCCGAGCTCGTGCCGCGCAACTACCGCGACAACACCTACCCGTTCCGGCAGGACTCGCACTTCCTGTACTACGTCGGAGTCAACCAGGCCGGGCTTGCCGCCCTGCTCCTCCCCGATGGGCGCGAGGTGCTCTACGGCCAGCCTCCGCACCCCGATGACCTGGTGTGGTTCGGACCACACCCGTCCCTCGACGATCATGCCCGCACGGCTGGGATCGCCGCGACCGCCGACATTGCAACGCTCGCCGACGTCCTCGCTGACCTGGTCCGACGCGGCGTGCAGATTTGCTATCTGCCACCCTACCGTGAGGACCGGACCCTCCAGCTGGCGCGGCTGCTGGACGCGGCCCCCGACGCCGTGCTCGCGGGTGCGTCGAAGGAGCTGGTCCGTGCCGTGGCGGCACAGCGGTCGGTCAAGACCGCGGCCGAGATCGCCGAGATCGAGGAGGCGATCGGCGTCAGCCGAGAGATGTACGCCGCGGCGATGGCAGCCATCGCCCCTGGCCGCACCGAGGCCGAGATCGCCGGTGCACTGATGTCGCCCGCACTGCAGCGGGACCGCCAGCCCTCCTTCAACCCGATCGTCAGCGTGCACGGCGAGGTACTGCACAACACGAGTTATGCCAATACGTTGCGCGAGGGCGAGCTGCTGCTGATCGACAGCGGAACCGAGTCGCCGTACTTCTACGCCTCGGACATCACCCGCACGTTCCCGGTCAGCGGCCGCTTCGAGACCCGCCAGCGCGAGGTCTACGAGGTCGTGCTCGGCGCGCAGATGGCGACCATCGCGGCGGCTTCGCCGAGCCGCACCAACCGTGACCTCCACATGGTGGCGGCGCGCACCATTGCCGGAGGTCTCAAGGACCTGGGCCTGATGCAGGGGGACGTCGACGAGGCGGTCGCCGCCGGCGCGCATGCGCTGTTCTTTCCCCATGGGATCGGCCACATGATGGGCCTCGACGTGCACGACCTGGAGGACCTCGGCGATGTCGTGGGCTACCCGGAGGGAGAGGTCCGGTCGACCCAGTTCGGGCTCAACTTCTTGCGCCTCGCGCGGCGTCTCGAGCCGGGGTTCGTGATCACGGTCGAGCCCGGGGTGTACTTCGTACCCGCGCTGATCGAGCGCTGGCGCGGGGAGGGACGCCACCGCGACTTCATCTGCTACGACCGCGTCGCGGAGCTCATCGGTTTCGGCGGCATCCGGATCGAGGACGACGTGCTGATCACGGACTCCGGCCACCGCGTGCTCGGGCCGGAGATCCCCAAGCGCGTCGACGAGGTCGAGGCCGCGCTCGGCCGGCGAGCTTGACCCGGGCCGCAGTCGGCTGCTACAAACGAGCTTCGTGTCATCTCGTCGACTTTTCCAGAGGCGTACCTCGGTTGTTGGGTTCAGTGTATGTCTGCTCGCTCTCCTCGGTCCCGGTTCGGCAACCCGGCTCGAGGCCGGCTGGGGCCGGGTCCTGGCGCCTGCGTCCGGTCATCGGGTGGTGGCCGGCGGTCTCACCCATGTGCGGTGGTCGACCCTGCCTCCGGGGACCGAGGAGTTCGAGCTGCTGTTGTCGGTCGATGGCGGACAGAGCTACCGCCTGCGGCTGACGCCACAGCTTGATCCGGCGCTGGGGGTCTACGCGTGGCACGTCCCGAACCTGCCGGCACCCTACGCGAAGCTGCGGCTGCGTGTCGGCATCGGCGGGCGTGAGGTCGAGTGCCCACCGAGCGAGGCGTTCACGATCGTGCCGGTCGACACCCAACCGAGCGCGCTGGTCGAGTACCGTGCGGGCGAGTGGTGGCCCGCTCCCGACTCGCGGCCCGTCACCACCGCGGTGGTCGTTCCACGACCCAGGCTCGATGCGCCCGAGCTCCACCATCGCCGCAGGGCGCAGGCCCGCCTCGCGTCACGCAGCGCCGTGCCGGCGCCTTCGCTCCGGGCCCAAGGGGTCGCGGTCATCGGCGCGGCGACCACCTCGATGGTAGGGAGTCCGGCTGTCGATCGAAGTCCTGGTTCCTTCCCGCTGCGACCGTAGAGTCCCGATCCACCCGAGAAGTCCGGCTCTCAACCGCGCGTCGGCTCGCGCGCGGTCGTAAGGGCCGTCCTGCGGTCGGACGGCCATCACGTCGAGCCCGCTCGGAAGGAGAGGGAACATGAGGGAAACCCACATTCTGCCAGCGCTGGCGCTGGCGGTGCTGCTGGCGGCGTCAGCATGGGGCTTCGAGGGACGTTTAGTGCGACCCGACGGGCAGCCGCTTCGGGGCGCGCAGGTTCAGATTCTGGGTCAGCGGGAGTCCGCAGTCGTCGACCGCAACGGGCGGTTCACGCTTGCAGACGCCCCGCCGCCGCCGTTCGACCTTCTGGTGACCCGCGCGGACGGAGTCGTGATCGCACCGATCCGCGTCGACGGCCTTCCCGCCGAAGGTCCGTTGGAGCTCACGATTGCGGCCAGCATGTCGGGCAGCGTGACGGTGCTCGGCGCCGCGCCTGACCTCGAGCTGCCGCCGGCGGCCGCGTTCACACTGTCGGGCTCGGGCGATCTTGAACAGCGGATGCCGCGCCAGCTCGGCGACGTCCTCGCGACGGTTCCGGGAACCGAGTCGGTCGGCAACGGTGCGGCCGCGGTGCCGGCGATCCGCGGGATGACAGGCTCCCGAACCCTGATCCTGCTCGACGAAGGGCGGGTAACGGCCGAACGCCGCGCCGGGGCCTCAGGCACCTTCGTGGTCCCGGCCACGGTCGAGGAGGTCGAGATCGTCCGCGGGCCGGGCTCGGTGGCGTACGGCTCTGACACCTTCGGCGGCCTGATCAGGTCGCGGACGCGGATCCACACGCCCGGCGACGACCCGAACCTGAGGTGGAGCCTGACCGGAGGAACCAACGACTCGTTGCGCGAAGCAGAGGCTGAGTATGGCTTCGACGGTCTCGGAGGTGGAATCTCGATCGGAGGACACTGGCGCGACAGCGACGACTACTCGAGTCCGGACGGCGTGGTGCCGTACTCCGGTGGGACGTGGTCCGGCGGGCGGCTCGGCTACCAACGGGAGCTCGGGGCCGGCATGCTGCGCGTGCTGTGGCGAACCGACCTCGCCCGTGACGTCGGCAAGCCCGCCACCGACTCGGCAACCAAGCCGACCTGGTACCCGGAGGAGAACTCCCATCGCCTCAGCGCCCGCTACGAGCAGACTGGTCCGGGCGACTGGTCACGGCTGGCGGTGAGCGCGAGCTGGGACGAGTACCAGCTCCTGACAACGAGCGATGCGGTCTCGGACGGCGTCGCGAGCTCGCGGACCACCGCGGATGTCTTCGCCCACGATTGGGGCCTGCGCCTCGAGGCGGAGCGGGCCATCGGAGCTCGGGGCCGACTGGTGATCGGGGTCGACTCCAACGGGAGGTACGGGCTCTTCGCGACGAACGAGACGCTGACACTGCTGCCGGGCGGCGGTGTTGCAGACCGCGAGCTCGAGGTTTCGATCGAAGACGCGAGTCGGACCGACCTCGGGGTGTTCGGGGCAGCATCCGTTCTGGTCGGCAAGGTCGGCCTCTCGGCCGGGCTGCGTGCCGATCGCGTGGAGTCCAAGAACACCGGTGGGTACTTCGGTGACGACAGCCGCTCCTCGACCGCGGTCTCGGGCTTCGCATCCGCGACGGTCCCCCTCGCCGAGCGGCTCGAGCTCTCGGCGCAGCTCGCGCGCGGCTTCCGCGACCCGCTGCTGTCGGACAGGTACTACCGGGGTCTCACCGGACGGGGCTTCATCACTGGCAACCCGGAGCTCGACCCCGAGACCAGCCGCCAGCTCGACCTGGCGCTGCGCTACTCGTTCGGGTCGGTGACGGTCGCCGGCTACGGCTACCTGTACCGGATTCGCGACCTCATCGAGCGCTATCGCGAGAGCGGCGACTACTACTTCCGCAACCGGGGGGAGTCGGAGATCAAGGGCCTCGAGCTGGAGGCGCTCGCCGCGCTTGGCAACGGTCTGCTGGGCCAGCTCGCAGTCCAGTGGGCGCGCGGTGAGGTGAGAGACGACGGCTCCGACGCCAACGACGTGCCCTCAGACGGCGTCATCATCACCCTGCGACGCGATCCCTCGCTGAGCTGGTGGTGGTTGGCACGGGTCGCGGCGTTCGTGCGGGACAGCCGTCCTGGACCGAGCGAGCAAACGGTTCCGGGCTACGTGGCGGTCGACGCCGGTTTCGGGTACCGCGTGACCGAGGCCCTGGAGATCCAGCTCCTCGGCCGGAACCTCTCCGACCGGAGGTATCTGGACTCGGCGGACGAGAAGGCGGTTCTGGCGCCGGGGCGGGCGGTAGAGCTCACGGTGCGAGGCGTGTTCTAGCAGCGCGGGTCGCACAGCCCCACGGTGGGAGTTGCAATTGAGAGAATGGTGCGCAGGGGCTCTGCGGCCCGCGCTGCTTCGGATTCGCTGCGCGAATCCCCTCGGGCACGCTGCGCTGAGGGCAGAAGACCCATACGAACGCGCGTCCTCGCGACCCCCCTCGTCGGGCCGTGCCCGCCAGCCTCGTCCGAAAACGAAGCGGCCGGGCCCCGTCGGGGCCCGGCCGCAATGGTCAGCTCGAAGCGGGGCTCAGCCGCGCGCGGTCCAACGCCACAGGATCAGGGCGCCGGAGAGGGCGAGCAGGCCGATCAGGATCGCGAGGCCGCCGCGGCCGGTCACCGGCACCGGCGTCGGTGGCGTCGGCGTCGCCGGGAGCACGGTCGCGGTCGGGGTTGGCGTCGGCTGGCCGCCCGGAGTCGGTGTGGGCTGGACGACGCTGAGCTCCCCGGCGACCGTCAGGCCGTACAGGCAGATGCCGCCACAGGTCGCGATCGGTCCGAGGAGGACGCTGCCGGTCGCGATGTCGACCTTGTAGAAGTTGCCGGTGTCGAAGGTCCCGGTCCAGAACGAGGTGCCGTCCGGGTCGAGGTTGAGCGCGAACCAACCCGAGAGCTCTCCGCCGGGCTGGTAGGTCTGCAGGATCCCGCCCCCCGAGTCGAGGCGGAGGATGTTCACTCCGTTGGCCACCATGACCTCGCCGTTGGGGCGGATCCGGAGCGCGAAGGCGCTGCCGCCGAGACCCGACGCAAAGGGTGCGAGCTGGGTCTTGGTGCACACGTCGTAGCGCTCGATGGAGGCGCCCTCGAAGGTGTGCAGCATGGTGCACTGGTCGGCTTCGATGTCAATCCAGTCCGAGCCTCCGGTGACCGGGTAGCTCTCGATGAAGGTGAAGCTCGAGTCGTACTTGCGAGGCGAGTTGAACGCGTGCCCGACGTAGATTTCGCCCGCTGCGTTGAACAGGATCGACTCCGGCGACGTGCCGCCGGTGGGGTAGGTGTTGACCACGTTGCCGATGTTGTCGAACTTGGTCACGCTGGAGGCGGAGAAGTTCGTGACGTAGAAGTTCCCGGAGGAGTCGAAGTTGCCGCCGGTCGTGTAACCGCCCTGTCCGGTGTTGATGGTCTTCACGAAGGTCCCGTTGGACCGGTACCAGTTGACGTTGCCGTTGTTGACCGACGCGAACACGTCGCCCTGCTGGACGGTCTGGGCCGAGGCCGGAGCCGCAGCGATCAGCGCCACGAGGCTTGCGATGAGCATCGCAACTCGGGCAACCTTCACGAGACCTCTTCGATTCCTCATTCGAACCTCCTGAATCGACTCGGAAATAGAATGCAATTGCGTATCACTGTACGTCCATTCTCCACGGCAAGTGGATGTCTGTCAAGGAGCTGAAAGCAGTGTTGTTGAGAATTCCAGTCATCTTTGCGACTGGCCGCCGATGCGGCGGGAGTGCTCGGGAGCGCGAGTCGGAAACCGCCCGCGCCTGTTCCCGGGCTCACGCGAGCGAGGACGAGCGACAGAGCTGCCATGTGAAGTGCGAGAGGTCGCCGTTTGGTCGCACAGCGTCAGGACGGCGCTTTCGTGGACGGCCGCGACACAGGCCGCGAGTCGACGCGCTTGTCTGGCTGCGCCCGACCTGCGAAACTGCTCGCCGTTCGCGTGCGTGCACCGGACCCGAGGAGCCGACCACGCTCATATACGTCACCGAGCTCTGGCCGATCGCCCCGAATGGAGTGCCGTCCGGTGACTGAGCTTCTGGGTGAGCTCCTACGCCGCTTCTCGGAGGATCCCTTCCTCCAGGGACTGGCGATCATCCTGGCGACCTTCATCCTCGAGGATCCCACCACCATCGGCGCCGGCCTCCTCGTGGCCGAAGACCACATGGCCTTCGCCACGGCCTTCGTCGCGCTGACGGTCGGCATCTCGCTCGGCGATTTCGGGCTCTACTGGCTCGGACGTCTCGCCGGCCCGCGGGTGGTGCGGTGGGGGCTGGTTTCCCCGGGTCGGCTCGAGCGCGCGCACCAGTGGTTTCGGCGCAACCTTGTCGGTGCCGTGATCCTGTCGCGGTTCGTGCCCGGGATGCGCACGCCGACCTACATTGCGGCTGGCATCGCACGAGCCTCGGCACGGCGTTTCGCCGTCATCGCGGTCGCGGCCTCGCTGGTCTGGACCTACCTGCTGCTGCACCTCACGGTGGCGCTCGGCGATGCCGTCATGCCGATGCTGGGCCGCTACCGGTGGCCGGCGGCGGCGGTTGCGGTGGTGCTCCTGATGATCCTGCTGCGCCGCGCAGGGCGAGCTGCAGTCAGCCGACGCGAGTCGCTGGGCAAGCCGGTGGTCTCGTCCTTCGAGCTCTGGCCGCCGTGGCTCTTCTACATTCCGGTAGCGCTGTACTGGCTGTGGTTGTCGGTCAGGTTTCGCGGAATTCTGCTGCCGACCGCAGCCAACCCGTCGATCTACTCCGGCGGCTTCCTGGGCGAGTCGAAGAGCGAGATCCTCGCGTTGGTGGCCCCGGAGCACCGGAGATGGGTGGCACCTTGGGTCGTCGTGGACCGCGCCGAGGAGACTCGCGCGACGATGGCTGGGGCGGACGCGGCCCTTGCGGGCGGGGGCGTTGCGCTCCCGGTAGTCGCGAAGCCGGACATCGGCCAGCGTGGTGCAGGCGTTCGCCTGATCCGCAGCCGCCTCGAGCTCCAGTCCTACGTCGAGAGCTTCCCGGTCGGCGCCCGCTTTCTGCTTCAGCGACTCGCCGTCGATACTGCCGCCCTCCCTCCCGCCTCCCCCGGTGCGGGCGTCGATGCGGCGCACGAGGCCGGGGTGCTCTACTGGCGGCTGCCCGACGAGGAACGGGGTGTCGTCGCCTCATTGACGCTCAAGGTCTTTCCCGAGGTGATTGGAGACGGTCGGCGGACCATCGAGGAGCTGATCGACGCGGATCCCCGCGCGCAACGGCTGCGCCACGTGTACCTCGCCAGGCTTGGCGAGGCGGCCGACGTGGTTGCGGAGCCTGGAGAACGCGTTCCGCTGGTCTTCGCCGGCAACCACTGCCAGGGGACGATCTTCCTCGACGGCAGCGCACATGTGACCGAGGCGCTCACGGCTCGCTTCGACGAGATTGCGCGCGCGATGCCCGAGTTCTGGTTCGGCCGCTTCGACGTCCGCTTCGAGGAGCTCGCCGCGTTCGAGCGTGGTGAGGACTTCCAGATCGTGGAGATCAACGGCGCGAGCGCCGAGGCGACCCACATCTGGGACGCGTCGATGACCCTGCGGGAGGCCTACAGGACGCTCTTTCGTCAGTTCGAGACTGTGTTCCGGATCGGGGCTGCGAACCGCCGCCGCGGGCATCGTCCGATCGGGCTGATCCGCTTCCTGCGCGACCTGCGGGTGTTTCGCCGGCTCGCCACGCGCTACCCGGCGACGGAGTGATGGTGCCCGAGCCTCAGCGCGCCGTCATGACCGTCGGGAGAGAGCCTGCCGGTCGTCTCCGTCGGATGCTGGTGGCGATCGCCGACCGGGTCCTTGGCCTCAGCACGATGGAGCGCCGGTATCGCAGGGTCTCCGGCGGAGACGATCCGCTGGCGTTTCTGGATCGGGCCTTGAACGAGCTCGGCGTTCGGCTCGAGCTCGAGCCAGGAGAGCTCGAGCGGATTCCGGCGTTCGGCCCGGCGGTCGTGGTGGCCAACCATCCCTTCGGCGGCATCGAGGGAATGGCGCTGGCGCGGGTGCTGCTCGAGCGGCGGCGCGACGTGCGGGTGATGGCGAACTACATTCTCGGCCGCATCCCGGAGCTTCGCGACCTCTTCCTGCTCGTCGACCCCTTCGACACGCGCGAGTCAGCTCGTCGCAACCTCGCGGCGCTGCGCCGCACGATTCGCTGGATTGCAGAGGGAGGGCTCCTGATCGTCTTTCCGGCGGGCGAGGTCGCGCATGTCGATCTGCGTCAGCGTCGTGTGGTCGACCCGCCGTGGGACCCGAGCATCGGCCGTCTCGTGCGGAGGTCCGGTGCGCCGGTGGTCCCGGTTTACTTCCCGGGAAGGAACGGCTGGCCGTTCCAGCTCGCCGGCCTCATCCACCCGGCGCTGCGAACGGTGCTGCTGCCGCGGGAGCTGATGCGGAGGCGCGAGGCCCTCGAGACCCGAATCGGCCGCCCGATCCAGGCGTCGCAGCTCGCCCAGCTTCCCTCCGACGACCGCCTGGTTGAGTACCTGCGCCTGCGGACCGAGATCCTCGCCGAGCGTCCACTCGCGGGAGCCGCCGACTCGCCACCCCGGCCCATGCCGAGAGTGGAGACGGTCATCGATGCGGTGCCGGCCGAAGAGCTCGCCGCCGAGGTCGATGCCTTGCCACAGGACGCGCTCCTGGTCGACTCCGGCGAGCAGGCGGTGTACGCCGCCGAGTCGGCAGCCATCCCCGGGCTGGTGCGCGAGATCGGGAGACTGCGCGAGGTTACTTTCCGTACGGCTGGAGAGGGCAGCGGTCGCGAACTCGACCTCGATCGCTTCGACTCGAGCTACGTGCAGCTCTTCATCTGGCACCGATCGCGGCGTGAGGTCGTCGGCGGCTACCGGCTCGGACCAACCGACCGCCTCCTGGCCACCGGCGGCGTCGGCGCGCTCTACACCTCGACACTGTTCCGTTACGACCGCAGCCTGTTCGACGCCATGGGCCCGGCTCTCGAGGTGGGCAGGTCGTGGGTCCGACATGAGCACCAGCGCAGCTACACCGGCCTGCTCCTGCTGTGGAAGGGGATCGGACAGTACGTGGTCCGTCACCCGCGCTACGCGACGCTGTTCGGTCCGGTGAGCATCAGCGCGGACTACCTGCCGACCTCCCAACGCCTGATCGTCGAGCATCTGCGGCGCGTCCCGTCGGCTCACGAGTGGTCCTGTTGGGTCCGGCCCCGCACGCCTTTCTGGCCCCGCCGTCGTGGCGGCACCCGTCTCGTCAATCTCGGGCACCTCGAGGATCTCGACGAGGTCTCGGCGCTGATCGCCGAGATCGAGGCCGACGGCAAGGGCGTGCCCATCCTTCTCCGCCAGTACCTCAAGCTCGGCGGCCGCCCGCTCGGCTTCAACGTCGACCCCGAGTTCGCCAACGTCCTCGACGTCCTGCTGCTGGTCGACCTCCGAAAGACCGAACGGCGGATCCTCGAGCGGTACATGGGCCGGGAGGGGGCGGAGGAGTTCCTCGGGCACCACACCCGGAGCGATCGAGCGTGACGGCAGATGGACACCTCAAGGCGGCCGCCTGCGGGAGCGGCCCTGGCGCGACCGGGCCGGTCGCCGAACTGCTGACGGCGCAGCAGACAGGAGACGGAGCGGTTGCCGAAGCACGCGCTGCGCCTGCCGAAGCGATCGGGAGGTCGTTCATCGCGAGCGCCTTCGAGCCCGCCTGGTGGCTTCCTGGTCCCCACGCTCAGACCCTGGGCGCGCGCTACCTGCGGCGAAAGCGGGGTGTTCCGCTCGTGCGCGAGCGAATCGCCACACCGGACGGCGACTTCCTCGACCTCGACTGGGTGGGGCAGATTGGTGGCGAGCCGGCTCACGCACCGCTCGTCCTGGTCCTGCACGGGCTCGAAGGCAGCGCCCGCTCGGGGTATGCGGTCGAGCTGTACCGCGAGCTGGGCCGGTACAACCTGGCAGCGGTCGGGCTCAACTTCCGCTCGTGCTCCGGGGAGCTCAACCGTGCGCCGCGGCTCTACCACTCGGGAGAAACCGGAGACCTCGGCTACGTGCTCGGCGTCCTCGGCGACCGTTTCCCAGGGCGGGCCCTGGCCGCGGCCGGCTTCTCCCTCGGAGGCAACGTGCTGGTGAAGTACCTCGGGGAGACCGGGGCCGAGACCCTGCTCGCGGCGGCGGCGGCGGTCTCGGTGCCGTTCGACCTCGCCGCCGGCGCCGACCACCTCGAATCGGGCTTCGGACAGCTCTATGTCGGGGCGCTGCTGCGTTCGCTGCGAGCGAAGGTGCGCGCGCGATCGGCGGGGCTCGACGGCCGGATCGACCTCTCACGGGCGCTTGCCGCGCGCACCTTCCGCGAGTTCGACGACGCCGCCACGGCGCCGCTCCACGGCTTCGCCGGCGCCGACGACTATTACCGGCGCTCGAGCTCGGGACCACTGCTCGGGCGCGTCCGGGTGCCGACCGTGGTCGTGCAGGCCCTCGATGATCCGTTTCTGCCCGGGACGGCCGTGCCGCGGGCGGACATCGCGGCGAACCCGATGCTCACCGACGCCGTGGTCGCGCACGGCGGCCACGTCGGCTTCGCGTCGGGACCGATACCCTTGCGGCCGCGATTCTGGGCCGAATCCGAGGTGGCGCGTTTCCTCCGTGAGGCCCTCGACCGCCGCCGCTGAGTGGCTCGCGCTATCCTCGACAGTGGGAGGGGGGAGATCGGATGGCTCAGACCCTCGACGCCGCAGCGTGTGCCGACATGATCCGCACTGCCTCCAGGGTCACTGCCCTCACTGGAGCGGGCGTGTCGACCGCGGCCGGGATCCCCGACTTCCGCGGGCCGCAGGGGCTGTACGTGACCCGCCGCTACGATGCCGAACGGGTATTCGACATTGCGAGCTTCCGCCGCGACCCGGCGCCTTTCTTCGAGTTCACCCGAGACTTCCTGTCGGTCGTCGATGCGCTGGAGCCGACCGCCACCCACCGTTTCCTGGCGATGCTCGAGGCCGCCGGGAGGCTCCACGCCCTGATCACCCAGAACATCGACCCGCTCCACCAGCGCGCCGGCTCGCAGCGGGTGATCGCTGTCCACGGCGGGTACTGGACCAGCCACTGTCTCGGCTGCGGGCGGTCGTACAGCCTCGACGAGATGCGGGAGAAGGTGGCGAGCGAGCCGGTCCCCCGATGTGCCTGCGGCGCCGTGGTCAAGCCCGACGTGGTCTTCTTCGGCGAGATGGTGCACGGGCTCGACGAGGCCCTGGCGGCGGCGGCGGCAAGCGACCTGATGCTCGTACTGGGCTCGTCGCTGACGGTTTACCCCGCAGCGTGGCTGCCTGGTTCTGCGGGCGGTGACGTCGTCGTGGTCAACCGGGGCCCGGTCAGGCTCGCTCCGGGGCCGCGGCGGTACTTCGTCGATGCCGACCTCGACGACTACTTCACCGACGTCGCCCGCCACCTCGGACTCGACATCCAGGCGAGGGGTTGAACCACAGAGGCACAGAGGCACAGACCCCGCCCACCCGAGAGGACAGGTCGGGCTCGTGCTCGCAGCACGAGCCCGGGCCCGTCTGTTCCGGGCGGGTGGGTAGCTCTGTGTTTTTCTGTGCCTCTGTGTCTCTGTGGTCTTCCTACTGCCGCCTGAGGTTGCGCTCGCGGATTAGGTCGGCGGCGATGGAGACCGCGATCTCGGCCGGGGTGTGGCTGCCGATCGCGAGTCCGACCGGGGCGTGAACCCGGGCAAGCCGGTCGCGGTCGATGCCGGCGGCGGCGAGGTTAGCGAGAATCGTGGCGACCTTGGCGCGACTGCCGAGCAGCCCGAGGTAACGCAGGTCGAGGCCGACGAGGCGCTCCAGAACCTCGCGATCGCGACCGTGCCCGTGGGTCATGATGACCGCCCACGAGTGCTCGCCCCCGGGGACGTGCGCCGCCACCTGGTCGTAGGCGATGACGCTGCGCTCGTGCGCCCACCGGTTGGCCTCCAGGGTCGGGAGGTCCCGACGGTCGTCGAGCACCACGATTCGGTAGGGGAGGGTGGCGGCGACCCGGGAGAGGGCGAGCGAGACGTGTCCGCCGCCAATGAGGGTGAGCACGTCACTGAGGCCGAGGACGCGCTCACAGGTCCATCCGGAATCGGAGCGGCGAAAGCCGGTTGCTGGCTCGGCGTCGTCCGCCAGGGCGAGGCCGGCAGGGGACAGCGTCAGCCGGGCGGTCCCGGCGTCGGCGAGCCGTTCGACGATGCCGGCGAGAACGGCGGCGTCGGCGGGCCCGAGCGGCGCGAGAGCGAGGGTCTGGGTGCCGGAGCACAGCGACTCGTCGGTGTGACGGAAGTCGGCGAGCTCAACCGCGGCGGGCGGGCGGCTGCGGGCGCGCTCGATCATGCGGGCCTCGGCGACTCCGCCGCCCACCGTTCCGATCGCCCGGTCGGGCAGGACGAGCATGGTGGCGCCAGGCGTCCCCGGGACCGAGCCTTCGGCGTCGACGACCACCACCAGCACAGCGCGCTGGGCGTGCTCGACGGCGTCAAGAGCGTGTTGGTAGAGCTTGAGGTCGTCCATGGCGCTCCTCTCGCCGGCGATCGGCGGGATCCAGTCTACTGTGACCGCTGAGGTCGCTGCGCTGCGAAGAGCGCCGAGCCTACACCTCGAGGGGACCGATGCGCTGCGTGGTGCCCTCCGCGGCCGGCAAACAGGCCCCGGTCGAACGCCCCGGCTCCCGGACACCGGCGTCGCGCTTGGATGCGGGGCCGCGCCGCGGTACCATCGGCCCGTGACCCGCCACCTCGGGCTCCTCCTCGCCTGGGCCGCCGTCGTGCTCGCGGCCGCCCTGCCCTGGCTTTCGCTGTGGCGACCGGAGCTTGCAGCCGTTGCCGCCGTGCTGGCCCTCGCCGCCGGCCGTGGCGCGCCCCAGCGGTTGCCGGGGTGGCCGTGGCGGCTCGCGTTCGCCGCGCTGTCCGGCGCAGGTTTCCTGGCATGGCGTGGGAGCGCTGCCGTGCTTGCGGCATGGCTGGCTCCCGCGGCGTTGGCGGGGATCGCCGCATGGGCTCTGCCGGCCCGAGGCGAGCGCCGCCCGTCTGCGGCCGACCTGATCGCGCTCTCCGGGTGGGCGGGTCTTCAGCTCGCGTGGCCTCTGACCGGCGCCGGCCTCGGGTGGATCGCCGGGGGGCTACTGGTCGGCGCAGCGCGGCTCGCAGCCGCGGAGCTCGCCGCAGGCGTCCGTCGCCCTGCCCTGAACCTCGGGCCGCCGACACGGGAGGTCCGAGGGACGTTCAGCGCTCGTGAGGTGGTCGTCGGAGGCGACGACGGCCTTCCGCGATCGGTGCCGTTGGAGCTCGAGCTGCGTGCCGGCGACTCACTCGCCGTGCTCTGTGACAGCCTGGTGGATGGACACCCGCTCGCCGATACCCTGGCCGGGCGCCGACCTCCTCTCGGTGGCGAGGTCGCCGTCGATGGCGAGCCGCTCGCTGCATCCGATCGCCTCGTGGCCTTGATCGCGCCAGGGGAGGAGCTTGTCGAAGGAGGTCTCAACGCGAACCTGGCGGCCCTGGCGGGCGACCCTCTGGAGCCCGCCGCGTTAGCCGCGGTCCGCGAGGCGTGCTCCCTCGACGAGGTCGCCGCAGCCCTCGGCGGGCGAATGCTGCAGGCGGACGGCCGTCCCTTGTCCGCATTCCATAGTCTGCTCCTGCTCGCGGCGCGCGTGATCCCTTCACACTATCGGGTCGTGGTGATCCTCGACCCGATGCCGTGGGTGAATGCGGTCCGCGGCGAGCTGTGGCGGGCCGCGGTAGTGCGTGCCTCGGTGGGTCGGACCGCGATCTGGATCACCGCAGACCGGACGCTCGCCGAGCGGGCCGACCGGGTGGTGGTCTACCGCAGCGGGTCGCTGCGTCCGGTCGCGGATGCAGCGCTCGATGGGAGGTCGTGATGTGCCCCTTCGTCGGAGGATCGGCGCCCGCCATGGCCCGTCAGGTGGTCGAAGGTTACACCCTGGTCAATGCGGTCTCGCTCAAGCGACTGACCGACCAGGAGTTGGACCTCCTGCAGTTCGAGCTCGACAGGAAGCTACGTGAGATTCGCGGCGAGCAGCCGGAGATGACCGACACCCAGGCGATCCAGTTCCGAAACCGCCGGATGTCGCGGCTCGACGGCGCGCTGCGAGTGCTTCGGAACACTGTGCAGGAACGACGGCGCCGGTGACCCGCATCTGCACTCAGGGTTGGGAGGCTCTTTCAGCCGACCCGCTCCCCTGGCTGCTTGACGACCGCCATCCGAGCCTGCTCTGGCGAGTGCTCGTCGAGCTCGTCGGCCGCCCGGCGGATGCGCCGGCGGTGGCGCGGCCGCGCGGCGGCGCGAGTGCCGACGAGCCGGTCGCGACGCTGCTCGCGGAGCTCCTGCCCGATGGGAGCTGGACGACGAGGGCCCGAACCTGGACTCCATTCTCGGGACCCGGCTGGCGGCTGGTTGCTGCGGTTCGGCTGGGAGCGGACCCGGAGGATCCGCGCCTGCGGGCCGGTGCCGAGCGCCTGCTCGACGGACTCCGCGAGGATGGCGTGGTGGTCCGGCATCCGGGAGGAGAGCCGTCGCCCTGCCTGGCGGCACGGCTGGTTGAGGTGATGAGCCGGCTCGGCCTCGGCCGCGACCGACGGGTCGAGACGCTGACGGCGTGGCTTGAGGAGCAGCCGCCCGGTGCTTCGGGCGGATGGCGGTGCCCGCATGCCGGTCACAGCGGCGCCGGCGGGTGCCCGGTGACTGCGGTGGCCCTGCTGGCGGCCGCGGCGGAGGGTGCTGAGAGGGTGCGCAGTCGGCTCCTGGGCCGCGCGGCCGGCGCGATCACGGTCGGGTTGCCGGTGCGCGCCGCGTTGGGCGAGGTGAACCTCGACCGGACGGACGCCGCCGAGTGCCTGTACGCATTGGCGCGATGCGGGGTTCCCTACGATCCGCGCCTGCGCCCCGCACTGCTCCGCGTCCAGGCCGTGCAGGATGCCAGCGCCCGGTGGCCGGTTGACGCACCGGCGCCACGATCGCTCCCCACCGGCGAAGGGCAGGCGAAGCGGCTTTCGGGTTGGGTCACCTTGAGGGCGGTGGTGGCGTTGCTGCGCTGGGCGGCTGAGGCGAAGCTGCCGCGCCGGTTTCCGATGAAACCGGGCTCCTGAGCTCGTGCTGCTGGTGAGAGGTTGACGCGAGGCCCCGGCGAGCCGGCTCGCACAAGGGGTTGCGGCGCAGCGCCTCTTTCCAGTCGGCCTGAGCGCGGGCGGGGTCGCCGAGCTTCTCCCATGCCACCGCTCGGAGCAAGCGAGCGCTCTCGAGCTTCGGGTCGAGGCGCAGGGCCCGGTCGAGCACCTCGAGGGCGGCGTGTGGGTCGCCACCGTGATTGGAGCCAGCGAAGAGAAGGGGCTTGGCGGAGGCGGCGAGCGCCTTCGGGTTGTCCGGGTCGAGTGCTAGTGCATGGTCGATTGCGGCCCTGAGCCGTGCCTCGTAGCGGCGTGCCCGGAAGTCCGATCGGATCATCGTTGCGAGAAGGTCGGCCTCGATGCGCGACCGCTCGGAGGTGTCAGCGAGACCGGAGAGCTCGGTCAGGCCCTCTTGGGCGGCGACGTCGATCCGGGCGCCGAGCTGCTGGCGCGTGTCCCGCGCCGAGGCGTCCGACTCTTCCCACCTCACACGGAGAAGCTCCGCCGTGAGCAGACAGGCCCGTGCGTGGAGAAAGCGCGCACCGGGGTCGCCGTTTTCGGCTTCGGCTCGGCTGGCCGCGCGAACGACTTCCGAGGCGTCGAGGTCCCAGCCGCGGGCAGCCGCCTCGAGGCGCGCCGCGAGGTCCGGGGCGGCGCCGACGGCTGCCGCTGCGATCAGCACCGCGATCGCCGCTGCAGCGAACAGGCGTGCCGGGCTCATTGTGCGATCCTCCCGGCGTGTCTGCCATTCCCTCCGAGCCCGAGCGCCAGCAGCGCCGGGACGAGCACGAGGTCGGCGGCAAGGGCGACCGCCATCGCAACCGATGCGAGCAATCCAAAGTCGCGGATCGGGAGGAAGTCGGCCGCGGTCAGCGCGAGAAAGCCGGCAATCGCGGTCGCGGTGGTCACGACCATCGCCCAGCCGACCTCGCGAACCGCGGCCGATGCTGCCATCCGTGGCGCCAGGGTGCCCGCCAGACGGCGATACGCCACCAGCTGGTGAAGGGTGTTGTCCACGGCGATGCCGAGCGCGACGCTGGCGGTCATGACGGTGGCGGTGTCGAGGTGTAGGCCGGTCACCGCCATGACGGCGAGTGCCGCGAGCACGGGCGCCAGGTTGGGCACGAACGAGACCAGCATGAGGCGGACCGATCCGAGCCCCAGAGCAACGGTCCCGAACACGACCAGGACTGCAACGCCGAGACTGGCGAGCTGGGTCCTGACGAGGTCGCGCTGCCCCTCGACGAGGCGCAGGACGAGCCCGGTGACTTCACCGCTGTAACCCCTCGGGAGCCGGGCTACGGCCGCGCGTGCCAGCGCGGCAAGGTCGAGGGTTGCAGTCTCGTCCATGACGTCGACGACCGCCGAGAGCCGGACCCGCCGTCCGTGGCCGGCAACCATGGTCGTCAGCGACGCGGCAGCGTTGTCGGGAAGACCGGCGACGAGCCGCTCGGCCTGCGGCTCGGATGACGGCAGCGACCATCCACCGGCTCCGCCGGACGTCTCCCACCGACCGGCTTCCCGCAACAGGTCGAGCGGGGAAACGACGCGAGCGACGCAGGGGGAGGCAGCGATGGTCGCGGCGAGCTGGTCCAGGACCGGCCACACCGCCGGGTCGGTCCAGGAGGAGGGCAGGTCAACCACGGTTTCGATGGTGTGGAAGCCGGTCAATCGACGTCCGACCTCGCCATAGTCGTGCACCAGCCGGTCATCCTTCGGCAGGAAGCGCAACGGGTTCGCAGCGAGACTGATCCGAGGCAGCACGGACACTGCGGCGGCGACGAGCAGGGCGGTGACCCCGACCACCAACCACGGGTGGCGGGCGGGCAGCACGAGAGCATGCCGCGGACGCCTGCGTCCGCCCAGGGGGAGCGCCCCAGGCGGGTCGAGGCGCAGCAGGAGCTCGGGTCCGACTGTCAGGTTGACGGCGAGGGCGATCACGATACCCGCCGCCGCCGCGAGGCCGAGCTCTCGGACCGGTTCGAGAGATGCCACCACCAGAGATCCGAACCCGAGCGCCGTGGTGAGTGCAGAAAGGGTGCAGGGAGCGGTCACCTCCGCCAGTGTCCGGTAGAGCGCCTCTCCTGCGGGCACCGTGACCCGATGTCGCTGGTATCGAGCCAGAATGTGGACGATGTTCGACAGAGCGAGCACCCAGAGCAAGGCGGGCAGGGCGGCGCTCAGCATCGTGAGGTCGCGACCGAGCCACCCGAGGGCGCCGAGGGTGATCAGCACAGCCAAGGCCGCGGGCGCGACTGCGACCGCTGCGGCGCGCCACGACCTCGCCAGCGGAAGCAGGACCGCGAGCGAGGCGATCAGGGCGATCGGTACGGTCCGTCGGGCCTCGGAGGCGGAGAGGCGGTCGAGCTCGGTGATGAGAACGGTCGAACCGACGGTCGCGGTGGTGAAGCCGGCGTTGTCGAGGCGGTCGACGGCGGTGCGGACACCTGCCATGATGCTGCGCCGGGTGTCGGGGTCGGCGTTGGCCGTAACCTCGGCGAGCAGCCCCGTCGTGCTCAGATCGTCTGAGATCAGCAGGTGCCTGTACAGCGGAGTGGTCGCCACGTCGGCGGCAAATGCCTCCGGGTCCTCTGCTCCGAAGAGGTCGCGCCAGACCAACGGGAGCCCCTGGACGCGGGTGATGCCGGGCACGTTCTCCAGTGCTTCCGCGGCCTCGAGCAGCGCGCCGAGCGCGTCGGCGTCGAACAGTGGTCGGCCCCACGCTGCCACCAGGACGAACTCGTCGCTGCCGAAGCTCGCGGTGAAGTCCAGGTAGCGGGCCGCATCGCCGTCGTCGTGTGAAGCCCAGCGCTCGAGGCGGTTGTCGATGTGCAGTCTGGCGAGCCCCGGAAGGGCGGCGAGGCCGGCCAGCACCAGCAGCACAGCGCAGAGTCGGCGTCTGCCCGAGGTTCGCAAGGAGAACCTCATCCCTCGGGCCGGCGTTTCCTGTCGCGATCCAGCCGAACCAGCGCGCGATGTGAGCGCAACATCGCCCCGGCGAGGTGGAGCGGGCCGACGTCGTCCGGAGGCGCGAGCTCGCCTGTAAGCCACCGGCGGAGCGCCTCCTGGCGACGCAGCTTCCCGGACGACGTCCGCGGCAGAGTGCCCGGGGCCACAACGACCGGGTCGTCCGCGATCAGACCCGTGGTTCGTGCTACGGCGCGTGCGGCGCGCGCCCCGAGGGCGTCCCACTGCTCTGCCGCTGTCGTCGCACCGGCCTCGACCAGGATGAGAAGTCGCTCGGTCTCGGCGCCCTCCCGCTGCCAACTTGCGGCCACCGCACACCCGGGGCGCGCACCGTCCACGGAGGCTGCCGCGCGCTCGGCCTCGTCGGGTGCATGGTTGCGGCCGTTCAGGATCAGGACGTCCTTCTGCCTACCGGTCAGGTAGAGCGCCTCCTGATCGAGGAAGCCGAGGTCTCCGGTATCCAGCCAGCCGTCGCAGAGCGTCGCGGCGGTGAGGTCCGGGCGTTCGAGATATCCGGTCATCAGGGTCGGTCCGGAAACCAGCACACGGCCGACCCGGCGCTCGGGCAGGTTGCCGCCGACCTCGTCGACGATGCGCAGCGCGAAGCCCGGCAGCGGCCGGCCGACCGAGGCGATCTCGCGGCCGTCCGGGTCGAGGCGCACCTCGCCGCTGTCCGCAAGGGCTGTGCGGTCCACCTGCAGTGACGTGAACGGCCGGAATGGGTCGGAGAAGGTCACGGCGAGCGCCGCCTCTGAGAGACCGTAGACCGGGGTCAGCGCTTCCGGCCGCAGTCCCCACGCCGCGAACCGGCGCTGGAAGGCGCGCAGAACCTCGGGGGCGATGGCCTCGGCGCCACACAGGGCGACCTGCCAGCTGGACAAGTCGACGCCCTCGAGCTCTTCGTCACGGATTTTGTTGACAGCCAGGCCGTAGGCGAAGTTGGGCGCGGGGGAGATCGTCGCGCGACGTCGCGAGATCGCGCGAAGCCACACCGCCGGGCGAGTGACGAACTGCTCCGGTGGAATCAGGGTGAGCGGCCCCGGGCGTTCGAGCGCGGGCAGGATGCAGCCGATGAGGCCCATGTCGTGGTAGAGCGGCAGCCAGCTGACGCCGGAGTGGCGCAGCTTCTCGGTGTCCGGCCACAGGCGGTTGAGCAGGCGCGCCTGGCCGACCACGGCACGGTGGGTCAGGGCGACAGGTTTGGGCTCGACCGTGGTGCCGGAGGAGAACTGCACGAGGGCGAGATCGTCGGGCCGCCGGCTGACCGGTGCGGCCGTCCCTCGCGGCAGGCCGTCGAGGCCGAAGATCCCGAGCCGCGGCCGGGCCGCGAGTGCCGCGGGTCCGATCAGCCGCGCGACCCGCCCGTCGACCAGCACCGCCACGGCGCTGGCCGCCGTGAGCATGGCGGCGGTCCGCTCCTGGTACTCCTCGAGGCGCCCGAGCCGCACCGGGGGATACAGCGGCACCGGGACTGCGCCTGCCAGCACCACGCCGAAGAAGGCCACGAGAAAGTCGAACCCGGTCGGGTAGATGAGGCCGACGCGGTCGCCCGGCGAAACGCCGGTCGCCTGCAGTCCGGCGCAGACGACGAGGGAGTCCTCGCGGATCGTCTCCCAGGAACGCTCGTGGTCGCGCTCGTGACGATCGGAAATCGCGACCGCGATCCCCGGATGGCGGGCGGCATGATCGAGAAGTCCCGCCAGGGTTCCGGGGTTAGCCGGCAAGACGACCTCTCACCGCGACCACGAGGTCGCGAACGGTCGTCATCGAGAGATCGGCATCTGGATCGAGGCAGACCTCGAATCGGTTCTCGACCTCCACCGCCAGCGTGAGCAGCTGGATCGAGTCCAGCTCGAGGTCCTCGACGAGCCGGGTGTCGAGGTCGATCGGCCGATCGAGCTCGAGGTGCCGATGCGCGACCGCCTTGATACCGTCGAGGATCTCGCTTTCCGTCACCCTCTCCTCCAGACATGAGGTCCGCTGCGTCACGCCAACGAGCCACCGGCGAGTCGAAGGGTGATCGCCGAAGGGCCGTGGCGGCCTGAGCGGTGCCCCGCAGTCACGGGACGGCGTGGCATGAGGACCCAGCCCTACCAGCGCAACAGCACCAGCTCGGAGCAGAAGCCGGGGCCCATCGCGAGCAGCATACCCCATGCACCCGGCGGCGGCCGCCGCGTCGTCATTGCGTCGCGCAGCACCATCAGCACCGACGCGGAGGACATGTTGCCCATCTCCCGCAGGCAGCGCCACGAGCGCTCGAGAGCGTCGGCCGGAAGCTCAAGGGCTTGCTGCATCATCTCGAGGACCTTGGGTCCGCCGGGGTGGGAGACCCAGGAGGCGATGTCGGCACGGGAGAGTCCATGGTCGGCGAGAAACGCGTCGACGTCGCGACGCAGGTGCCGGTGCACCATTTCGGGGACCTCGGCCGTGAGCACGATCTGGAAGCCGCGCTCCGAAATGTCCCAACCCATCACCCGTTCGGTGTCGGGATAGAACACCGAGCGTGTCGCCACCACCTCGGGACCGCTGCACGCGCGGTCGCTGCCGACCACGACCGCGGCGGCAGCGCCGTCGCCGAACAGGCCGCTCGCGATCAGGTTGGGGATCGAGAGGTCCTCGCGTTGGAGCGTCAGCGAGCACAGCTCGACCGACAGCAGGACCGCGACGCGGTTGGGCCACGCCTTGACCCAGTCGGCGGCGCGCGCGATGCCGGCCGCCCCTGCGGCGCAGCCGAGACCGAAGATCGGTATCCGGCAGATGTTGCTCGGAAGCCCGAGCCGGTTGACGATACGGGCGTCGATCGACGGCGTCGCGAGGCCGGTGGTGGAGACGAAGAACAGTGCGCCGACGTCCGCGACGCCGAGCCCGGACTCGGCGAGCGCGTCCAGGATCGCATCGGCACCGACCTCCTGCGCCACCCGGATCCAGGCGTCGTTGGCCTGCCCCCAGGTCTCGAGGGCGGGGTAGGCCTCGATCGGGAGCGCCAAATGTCGGCCGCCGACGAGGACGTTGCGGTGCAGGGCCTCGAGGCGGTCGAGGTTGTAGTGGCGACTACCCCAGTGTTCGCGGAAGGCCGCGAACAGAGTCGCCTGATCGTAGGCGTGCGGCGGCAGCGCGGCACCGACGGCGGCGATCCTCATCGTGCGGGTCGCCCGACCCGGTGGTTCGCCGCAGAGTTCATCATCAGCAGATCCTCGGCAGCTCGGAGCCGGAGGGGAGGTCGACGGGTCGACGGCCGCCGATCACGGTCTCGAGGAGCACCGGCGGTTGACGACCGTTCCGTGCCTCGACCCGTCCGATCACGGCCGCGCCGCCGCCTGGCGAATGGGCGTTGAAGGTCGCCATGGCCCGCTCGGCATCCGCCGCCGCCACCCAGGCCAGCATGCGGCCCTCGCAGGCCTGACCGAGAGGTTCGAGCCCGAGCAGCTCACACACCGCGCGGACCTCGGGACGGAAGGGCAAGCTGGCCTCGTGCAGAAGGATGGCGTGGCCGGAGCGCTCGGCGACCTCGTGACACACGGTGACGGTGCCGCCGCGGGTCGGGTCGTGGAGGCTGTGGACCTCGATCCCGGTCTCGAACAGCGCCTCGACGATAGCGTTGACCGGCGCGCAGTCCGAGCGCAGGCCGGTGCCAGCCATGTCGTGCCGACACGCCATGATCGTGGCACCGTGGTCCCCGAGCGGTCCCGAGGCGAGGATCGCGTCGCCGGGAGTGATCCGACAGTCGTCGATGTCCCGCCCTGGAGGGACCACCCCCAAGCCCGCGGTGACGGCGAAGATGCGGTCGCCCTTGCCGCGCGGCACGACCTTGGTATCCCCGG
Source organism: uncultured Acidobacteriota bacterium (assembly GCA_963814875.1). Taxonomy (GTDB): domain Bacteria; phylum Acidobacteriota; class Thermoanaerobaculia; order Thermoanaerobaculales; family Sulfomarinibacteraceae; genus CAVSIS01. The sequence continues at coordinate 308,569 of CAWFFJ010000018.1, read as the reverse complement.
CGACCACCGCCACCCCGGCCTCTGCACAGGCCCGCGCAGCGCCGGCGACGCAGGTGTCGATGAGCTCGCCATCGACGCCCTCCTCGAGGATCAGTGACCACGTGATCCACAGCGGCCTGGCTCCGACCATGGCGAGATCATTGACGGTGCCGCACACGCTGAGATAGCCGATGTCGCCACCGGGAAAGACCGGCGGGTCGACCACGAAGCCGTCCGTGGTGAGCGCTGGCCTGCCCGCCGGAAGGGCGGGCAGGACGGCCGCGTCGGTCAGCGTCGCCAGGAGCGGGTTGTCGAGCGCGGCCAGGAAGGTCCCGGTCACCAGCTCGCGGGTCAGACGTCCACCGGCGCCGTGCGCGAGCAGCAGGCGAGATGGGGTGCGGCTCACTGGAACATCTCCAGTCCCTCGTGCCGGTACCACGCGGCGCACGTCCCTTCGCTCGAGACCATACAGGCACCGACCGGGTCGTCAGGTGTGCAGCTGGAGCCGAAGATCGGACACTCGGGCGGATCGATGACGCCTCGCAGGACGTCGCCGCAGCGGCAGCCGACCGGCTCCTGCGGTTCGGGCAGGTCGACCTCGATCCGCGCCGCGTCGCGGTGCGACCACTCGGGGCGCAGCACCAGACCGGAGGCCGGGATGTCGCCGAAACCGCGCCAGGCCGTCGTCGCGGGGGTGAACATCCGTTCGACCAGTTGCTGGGCGGCCCGATTACCCTCGGCGCTGACGACACGGCCGTAGAGGTTGACTACGGTGGGTTCGGAGGCGCGCTGCTGGCGGACCAGCTCGAGCAGGCCGTGGAGGATGTCTACCGGCTGGAAGCCCACCACCGCGCCCGGAAGGCCGTGCTCGGCGGCGAGGAAACGGAACGCGTGCCAGCCGGTGATCACCGACACGTGGCCGGGCAGGAGGAACCCGTCGAGGCTGAGCTCTTCGTCGCGGACGAGCGCCTCCATCGCCGGCGGGATGATCTTGTTGCCGGCCAGGACCATGAAGTTATCGATCCCGTCGGCCTCCGCCTCGGCGAGAGCGCCGGCGATGGTCGGAGTCGTGGTTTCGAATCCCACCGACAGAAACACCACCCGGAGGTCCGGCCGCTGGCGCGCCAGCGCGACGGCGTCGCGCGGCGAGTACACCACGTGAACCGACGCCCCCTCGGCCTGGGCGCGCTCGAGGCTGGTGGTGCTTGACGGCACCCGCATGAGGTCGCCGAAGGTCGCGACCATGGTGTCGGGCAGTCGGGCCAGGGCGACGGCGCGGTCGAGAAACCCGACGGGGGTGACGCAGACCGGGCAGCCGGGCCCGGAGATCAGCCGCACCGTCGAAGGAAGCAACCGTCGCAGGCCGGCTTTGCCGACGCTGTGGGTGTGAGTACCACAGACCTCCATGAAGGTGAGGTCGCGACCCACAGGAACCGACTCGGCACGGATCGAGCGCAGCAGCCCGTCGACGGTCCGCCGCTGAGCGGCCGCGGAGGCAAGGGTCACAGCGCCTCCATGTTGTCGGCGAACTCGCGCAGGATCTCGAGCGTCCGCGCCGCCTCCTCGGCGTCGACCGAGCCGATCGCGAAGCCTGCATGGACGAGGAGATGGTTGCCGACCTCAGCGTCTGGCAGCAGCATCAGCGAAATCGTGCGGCGGACGCCGTCGAGTTCGACCACACCCTCGAGTTCTGTGCGCTCAGTCAGCACCATGGGGATCGCGAGACACATCCTCGAACGCCCTCCTCGGGCGCGGGCAACGCCGCGCTCGTCGCGAACGGTTCTCTGTCGCCGATCATACCGCACGCGCAACGGGTGTCAGGGCGAGGCCGCGCGCACGGGCCAGCGCAGCCGCCGCGACCTGCCCGTAGGCGAGCCCCCCGTCGCCGGGTGGCAGCCGGCTCGGGATCAGCGGTTCGAATCCGCGACGCCCGAGACCCTCGGTGAGCAGCGCGCGGAGGTGCCGGTTGACCAGGCAGCCGCCGCAGAGGGCGACGGTGGGCGAGCCGCTGGCTGCCACGCGGGCGCTCAGCTCGCAGGCGAGCTCGGCGAAGGTCGCGTGGAACCCGGAGGCGACGCGACCGGGATCCTCTCCAGCGATCAAGCGCCGTGCGCCCGCGGCGACCAGCTCGACCGAGGGAAGGACGGGACCGCCCCGGTCGGTGAGGGTGACCTCCGGCCACGGTGGCACCGGTCCTGCAGCAGAAGCCAGCGACTCGAGGCGCACCGCCGCCTCACCCTCCCATCCGTTGGTCGTCGCCAGCCCGAGCAGGGCGCCGAAGGCCTCGAACAGGCGGCCGGCGCCGCTCGCCCTCGGCCACGAAGGATGGGTCGCCAGTCGGCCGACCTCGTGCAGCAGCTCCTTCGGCACAGTGCGCGCGATGGGCAGCTCGCCAACCTGCTCCAGGAGTCCGCCCGCGGCCAGGGCCGCGGCGGCGACCCGCCACGGCTCGCGCACGGCCCGCTCGCCGCCGACCAGGGGAAGTGCCTCCAGGTGAGCAACCCGGGACCACGAGAGATCGCCGTCGAGGAGCAGCCACTCGCCGCCCCATGCCGTGCCGTCGGGCCCATACCCGGTCCCGTCGAGCGCGATCGCGAGCACCCGCTCGCCGATCTCCGGTGTCCGGCCGTGCTCCGCCAGCACAGCGATGGCATGGGCAAGGTGGTGCTGGACCTCGACGAGCGCGGCACCGCGCTCTTGGGCGATCTCGCGCGCCAGAAGACTGGAGGGGTAGTCCGGGTGGCTGTCGGCGACTACGACCTCTGCCCGCGCCTGGAGGAAGTCCTCGAGCCCTTCGATGACCTCGACCAGGAAGTGGCGAGCCGGCTCCGTGTCGAGGTCCCCGACGTGCTGGGAGCAAAAGGCCTGGTGACCGACCGCCAGGCAGGCCGTGACCTGCAGATGCCCTCCGACGGCAAGAATCGGACAGTCGGTCGCCTGAGGCAGCGGGATCGGATCCGGGACCCAGCCCCGTGCGCGGCGAACCATGAAATGACCCGCCGCCGACGTGCGCACGATCGAGTCGTCGATCCGTCGAACCACGTCGCGGTCGTGGAGCAGGAAGGCGTCGGCGAGGCCGCCGAGCCTCTCGAGTGCCTCCCGGTTGTCGCGGCAGATCGGCTCGTCGGAGACGTTGCCGGAGGTCATCACGAGCGGTGGGAGAGTCGGGTCGCGGAGCAGCTCGACGTGCAGCGGGGTCGTCGGCAGGAGCACGCCGAGGTCCTCCAGACCGGGGGCCACCTCGGCGCTGAGGGGGCAGGGGCGCCGAGCGGTCGCGAGCATCACCGGGGAAGGCGCCGAGAGCAGGAGCTTCTCGTCCTCGCCGGACAGGCAGACCAACTGCCGGGCCGTCTCGAGGTCGCGGACCATGACGGCGAACGGTTTGCTCGGGCGGCGTTTGCGCTCGCGCAGGATGGTCAGGGGCTCGCTGTGGTCGGCGCGGCAGGCGAGCTGGAAGCCCCCGAGGCCCTTGACGGCCACGATCTGGCCGTCGAGAAGGAGCCTCTGCGCGGCGGCGAGCGCCGGCGGACCCTCGGCGAGGTCCCGTCCGTCGGCCGAGACCAGCCACAGCCGGGGACCGCAGTCGGGGCAGCACACCGGCTCGGCGTGGAAGCGGCGGTCGCCGGGATCGCCGTACTCGGCGTGGCATGCCGGACAGAGCGGGAAGCACGCCATCGACGTCTGGTGGCGGTCGTAGGGCAAGCGGTGCACGAGCGAGAAGCGGGGTCCGCAGTTGGTGCATGTCGTGAACGGGTAGTGGTGGCGCCGGTTGGAGGGCTCCTCCATTTCGTGCCGGCAGTCGGCGCACAGCGCCGCGTCGGGAGGCACCAGCGCACCTGCACGGGGTCCCGGCTCTGAAGCCCTGACCACGAAGCCGGTCTCACCCGTGGCGGGGACGATCTCGCTGCTGAGTCCGTCGAGTCGTGCGAGGGGAGGCAGCTGATCGCGCAGCGCCTGCTCGAACCCAGCCACGACCTCGTCCGGTCCCTCGACCTCGAGCACCGCGCCGCGGGCGTCGTTGGCGACCCAGCCGGAAAGCCCAAGCGAGGCCGCCACACGGTAGACGGTCGGCCGGAATCCAACCCCCTGTACCGCACCGACACAGCTCAGACGGATCCGGGTCAACTCCGCGCCGTGCCCGTTCCCGATCGCTTGGCGTTGAGCCGTCCGAGCAGCAGCGTGCACCAGGCGTCGATCCCATCTCCGGTCGCCGCCGAGGTGACCAGGAGCGTGCCGGACGGGTTGAGGGTGGCGACCTGGCGCTGGACCGACTCGAGGTCGAAGCGGACGTAGGGCAGCAGGTCGCTCTTGGTGATCACCGCGATGTCCGCACGGGCGAAGATCGCCGGGTACTTGACCGGCTTGTCGTCACCCTCGGTGACCGACAGCGCGACGATCTTGCAGTCCTCGCCAAGGTCGTAGGTGGTCGGGCAGATCAGGTTGCCGACGTTCTCGATGAACAGGATGTCGGCAGGCAGCAGGCTCGCGACCTCGAGCGCTCCGGCGATCTGGCGTGCGTCCAGGTGGCAGGCGCCGCCGGTGAGCACCTGATGTGCGGGGACCCCGAGCGCACGCAGGCGGTCGGCGTCGTTCTCCGTCGCGACGTCGCCCTCGATCACCGCCAGCTTGAAGTCTCCCGACAGCCGTCGCACCGTCTCCTCGAGCAGGGTGGTCTTGCCGGAGCCGGGTGACGAGATCAGGTTGACCACCAGGGTGCCCGCCTCGTCGAAGCGGCGGCGCAGGAGCTCGGCATGCTCGTCGTTGGCGGCCAGGGCCCGTCGGCGAACCGTGACGACCTGCTTCATGACATCTCCTTCCGCCCGGGTTCGGAACCCGCAGCTTCAGCGGGCACATCGTCGTCGGTGATGAAGGTGACCTCGAGCACATCCAGCTCATCACCACCCTCGACGGTCAGCGGAGCTCCACAGTCGGGGCACAGTCGAAGCCAGCTGCCCTCGGAGCGCGTCTTGGCGGCGTCGCACTTCGGGCAGTGCTGGCGCGCCGGGCACCACTCGACCTCGAGCGCGCAGCCCTCGTCCGGGGTGTCCACCGTGACCGCCTCCCATGCAAAGCCGATCAGGTCGGGCTCGACCGCTGACAGCTCGCCGACCGCCAGCCGGACCTTCTCCAGCCGGCCAGGCCCGTGTCCGCGTACGGCCTCGCGGCAGGTGCGGTAGATCTCGATGGCAACGCCCATCTCGTGCACGGGGTGGGCCCTCCGGTCCCGGAAGGTCAGTATGCCACGAGCCGGACGGCTCCCGGAGCACCCTCTGTCGCTCTCCCGACCGGGGCAGCACCAGGCAGCGAGCGGAGCAGGCGCTCGCCGGCCTCGGGTGCGCACGCGACGAGCAGGCCGCCCGAGGTTTGGGGGTCGAAGGCGAGGTCGACCCGGAGTGGGTCGGCTCCGTCCGGGATCGAGCATACATCGACCAGGCTGCGCCGGTTCTTGGCCGTGCCCGCGGGGACGAGCCCTTGCGCTGCAGCCTCGAGGGCGCCCGGCATCGCTGGCAGGGTGTTGAGGTCGATCTCGAGCGTGAGCCCGCTGGCCTCGGCCATCTCGGCGGCGTGGCCGATCAACCCGAACCCGGTGACGTCGGTGACCGCGCTGGGCGCCGCTGCCGCGACCGCTTCGGCCGCCGCCCGGTTCAAGGTCGCCATCCAGCGCACCGCGCCGGCCAGATCCTCCGGCCTGGCGAGCTCGGCCTTGGCGGCGGTGGTGATGAGGCCGGTGCCGAGCGGCTTGGTGAGCACGAGGACATCGCCGGGAACCGCACCGCCGTTACGCCAGATCCGGTCGGGATGTACCGTGCCGGTCACCGCAAGCCCGTAGAGCAGCTCCTGGCCCTCGATGGTGTGGCCTCCGGCGAGAACCGCTCCGGCCTCTTCGAGGGCAGCGAGGCCGCCGCGCAGGATCTCCTTGAGGACATCGCGCGAGAACTGCGCGAGCGGGAAGCTGACCAGGTTCATCCCGGCGAGCGGTTGGCCGCCCATGGCATAGACGTCGGACAGCGCATTCGCGGCCGCGATGCGGCCGAAGCTGAACGGGTCGTCGACCATGGGTGGGAAGAAGTCCGCGGTGTGGATCAGGGCCAGATCTGGCCGCACACGAACGACCCCGGCGTCGTCCGCTCGTTCGATGCCCACCAGGAGGTCGGGCGACTCGAGCCGCGGTAGCCCGCACAGGACGGTGGTGAGATCGCCCTTCGAGAGCTTGGCGCCGCACCCGCCGTAGGCCGTGTGCTGGGTCAACGCGACGATCGGCGAGTCGGCAGCGGCGTCGAGGGACGTCGGCAGCCAGACGCCGTTTGTACGGCGGTAGGTGGCGACCGGTGCGACGCCGAGCTCGGAGCACAGGCCGGCGAGGAAGCGGCAGTCGGCTCGCCGCGCCTCGAGCACGACGCCGCACTCCGACGACACTGTGCGCGGAGCCGGAACGACATCGACGTCGAGATCGCGCTCGCGCGCGGCACGCTCGGCGCGCATGACCCGCTGCACGGTCCCGAAGACCACGAGCAGATCGCGATCGGATGTCGTCATGCTCCCTCCGTGGCCGGCGGACCGGACGATGGCCGAGACCCGCCGCTCGCGAAGCCTCACACGAACGGTGGCGGGCGTCAACGCACTCAGCGCGTGTGTGCGAGGAGGGCGCGGATCGCCGAGACCAGACGCTCGAGCGTCGCCTGGGGGGTAAAAGGCCCGATCCCGATCCGGAGTGTGCCGCCGGGAAAGGTCCCGAGGCGGCGGTGGGCGGCCGGTGCGCAGTGGAGACCCGCGCGCAGCATCAGACCGTGCTCGCGGTCGAGCCAGGCTGCAATCTCGCCGTTGTCGCTGCCCTCGACGGTCCACGAGAAGGTCCCGACGCGCTCGGTGCCGGCCTCGATGACGCGGACCCGCCCTCCGCCGCGGAGCTCGTCGATCACAGCCCGCGTGAGGGCGGTGCAGCGGTGGTGGATAGCCGCGACGCCCTCCGCCTCGAGCCACCGGCACGCGGCTGCCAGGCCAGCAATCGCGGGGACGTTGAGCGTTCCTGCCTCGAGGCGGTCGGGTAGCGCGTCGGGCATTTCCTCGCTGTCGGAATGCGAGCCGGTGCCGCCGAGCACAAGAGGTTCGACCTCGAAACCGGGCGCGAGCAGCAACAGGCCGAGCCCCGGCGGCGCCAGGAGTCCCTTGTGGGCGGAGCAGACCCACGCGGCTGCGCCGAGAGTGGAGAGGGCGACCGGGAGACTTCCGGCGGACTGGGCGCCGTCGACGAGGACCGGTACTGGTGCAACCGCCGCGACGATTTCGGCTACGGGCAGGACCGCGCCGCTGACGTTGCTCGCGTGGGTGACGACGACCAGCCGTGTCGGCTCCTCGGCGACAGCTGCGGCGACCTCCAGGCCGCTCGGAACGCCGGTCGGGTCAGCACCTCGGAGAACACGGACGTGGATGCCGATGCGCTGCTCGAGGGCTCGTAACGGGCGCATGACCGCGTTGTGCTCCAGGGCGCTGACCACGACGCGATCGCCGGAGCCCAGCCGGGAGGCCAGCACGGTGTTGAGCAGCGCGGTGGCTCCGGGACCGAAGATGGTCCGCTCGGGATCGCCGCCGAGTAGGCGCGCAGCGCGTTCGCGAGCGTCCTCGACGATCCGGCTCGCGGAGACTGCCAGCCGGTGTCCTCCCCGGCCGGGGTTCCCGGCGCTGGAACGCAGGCAGTCTGCGACGGCCTCGACGACCCCTGGGGCCTTGGGCATCGCGGTGGCGGCGTGGTCGAGGTAGCCGTCGAGGAGTGCGGAGCTCACGGTCGGACGATGACGTCGGCCGACGACAGGCGGGTGGCGATCTCGAGCATGTCGGTCACGCGCCCGACGCGTAACCTCGAGGCAAGGTCGAAGAAGTTCAGGCAGGTGCCGCAGGCGATGACTTCGACTCCGGCCGCCTCCAGCGCGGCAATGTCGTCGAGGAGGGGCGAGCCTTCGCAGCAGAGTCGGACCCCGGAGTTGTAGAAGATCAGGGCGGCGGGCTGGCGCGGGAGTTGAGCCTGCGTCTTGAGGAACGACCGCAGCAGGAGCGCACCAAGCTCGTCGTCGCCGGAACCCATGGTCGATGCCGTGACCTGAACGACCACCGTCTTCCGGCCGGGCTCGGCCGCTGGGACCACGCAGCTGAGCTCCGGATCGTCGGTCGGAGACGGCGTGGCAGCGAATCCGGGGGCTCGCACCTCGAGTGCGAAGCCGCCACCGGGAGCAGGCGATCCGGTCACGTCCGCCTGCCGCGATGCGGCGAACCGCTCCACGTTCGAACGCGACAGCTCGTCGGCGACCAGGATGCGAACCTCGCGCTCGCCGGCTTCGAGCAGCTTGCGCAGCTCGATGACGGGACCGGGGCAAGCGAGCGGGCGGGCGTCCAGCACCTTCATAGGGCGTGACCTCCTGGGTCCGGGCCGGCGTCGTCGTCCTCGGGCGGGGATGCCGGTTGCTGGGGCGGCTCATGGCCGCGTGCCATCGCGCGGGCATGGGTGGTGCGCACGACGCGGGTGCCGGCGAGAATATCATGCAGCGCGCGGTGGTCGCGGCGCAGCAGGACCAGTAGATGGCCGATACCCAGGGTCGCCGAGCTGACAGAGTACGCCGCCAGTCGGAGCAGGGCGCGTGACGCTCCGACGGGGTAGCGCCGCCGGTGGTCGACCACTCGCAGTCCAAGCAGCCACTTGCCCGGCGTCGCTCCGAACAGACCCCAGCCGACCACGAAGTAGGCGTACCACAAGGCAATCCAGAGCCCGAGGACACTCGCCGCGTGGTTGAGCCAGCGGGGATCGGCCACGGCGGCAACGATCGAGTCGTAGCTGGGATCCGATCCGATCAAGGGCAACAACGACCGGTACAAGGGCCAGCCCAGAGCGACGCTCATCCCGACGAACACGACCATGTCGACAAGGGTCGCGAGCAGCCTGCGAAGCGGACCGGCAGAGCGCGGAAGGGCATCGGCGTCGGGGCACATTCCGCCCAGCTGTCTACCTCAAGGCGGGCCATTGCGCAAGACGGCACCGAGGAGGTTGTCGGGCCGAAGCTCGTTGAGAGTGAGGGAGAATCGCCGCGCTGATGGGGCCTCTGTCCAACAACCTCCTGCGATCGGCTGCGCCCATTGGGTCCCTGATCTCGGGGACGCACTGAATACCTCTTGGGAGGAGCACGAGCATGGCGATGAGCTTGTCGGCGGATCCAGGTATGCGTCAGAGCGGGGTGATGCCGCCGTTTTCCTGGTGGTCGAGCCACAGCTGGGAGAAGGCGCGCAGGAAGCGGAAGTGCGAGCGGTAGGCCTGCTCGAGGTGGACGGTGTCGCCGCGGTAGAGCATGTCCTCGATGAACCAGTGGAACCGGCGGTCGAACTCCCGCGCCCGCTCGAGGCTCTGGGCAGACCGTTCGAGGACCTCGTACAGGCGATCCGCACTGGGAGTGCGCGCGAGGCGAGAAACCTCTTCCGCCTCCTCCTCCATCTTCACCCGCAGTGCGGCACTGGTGATGAAGAAGCGCTCCAGCTCCCAACTCATGGTCCCCTCGGAGACCTGATGCTCGACCAGCCGCCGGTAGGCGCCGACCTCCCACGGCTCGAGGTGAAGGTGATGCAGCTCCTTCGCAAAAGCCGCCTGCTCGGGTGCGTGGTCCCACACCACGAGCTCGAGCGCGAACATGACCTTGTGGAGAGTCTCGTTGAGCAGCGGGTCCGCAGGCAGGAGGTCGGCGAAGGACTCGCCGCGAGGTTCCTCCTCGGGGAATACCGGTGGTTCGCCGTCGGCCGACCGACGACCGAGATCCGGCTCCTCCTGGCCCCCGAACTGAAGGACGTCGTCCACGGGGAGCTCCTCCGCGGAGGCCCGCGACGAGCCAGTGGGGACACTCGCGACGGCGCCCGGCTCGAAGCTCTCCAGAACTCGGTTCATCGCCTGGCGGAGGTCGAGAATGTCCTCGCGCTTGACGTTGTCCTCCTTGCGGCCGGAGTCGAAGCGAATCCGGAAGCGCCGGAAGGCCTCGATCTGGCGGCGAAGCTCGGAGTGCGCGAGGTCAGGGTTGCGTTCGAGGTAGCGTTCGATCTCGAAGATCCGATTGGTGTCTTCGAGAATGCGAACCTCCTCCTCCTGGTACAGCTCGCGGAAGCGGTTCTTGGCGTCGATGTTGGTCGCGACCACCTCGACCAGGACTGTCGGTTGGAGAAGCGCCGCTCCTAGCCCCTGCTTGAATGACCGGAAGCGGTCGTAGACCTGTGAGGACAGGAGCTCGCCGAAGCTCGAGATCTGCTCGAGCTCCTTGCGAAAGCCGACCAGCTCCTCGCGCAGGGCACTCTCCTCTGCCGGAGTGGAAGGCTCGTGACCGCTGAGCTCGGCGAGCCGCTCGAAGCCGCTCAGCAGCTCCGGCCGGTTGCGGGATACCACCCTGCCGTTCTCGAGTGGGAGCTCGGAGAGACGGGTGAGCAGAATGTCGAGCTTGTCAAGGGTGTCACCGTCGAGGTCGTTGCCCTGGAGGTAGAACTTGACCAAGGCGAACAGGATCTTCTGGTCCTGTCGCTTGAGGTGGTCGAAGAACCGGCGCAGCAGCGAGGGCGGGAAGTCAGCCTCGATACGGGCGAGCTCGCCGTGGATCCTGGCCAGCTCACGCTCGATGTGTTCGAGCTCGCGCGCCGCGTGGGTCGGGTCGGGCAGGGCGAGATGAGGGACGAGATCCTGAACGCGCTTGGACAGCGCGTGAAAGTCAAAGCTGAACGGGACCGGACCCAGGTTCTGGTGCTTGAAGACCCCGCCGAGGAATTGATAGAAGGTCCACAGCGACCGGAAGCGGTCGGACGTGGCGGTGTATCGCCCACTCAGCTGACTGACATCGACCTCGGCCATCTCGTAGGGCTAGGATAACCCCATTGTCGCGCCACGGCAACGGGCTGGAGGTTTTTCATGATCGGAAGAGTCGTCGTCGCCAGGGAAGAGATCGAAACAGTGGTGAAGAGGCTCGCGCGAGAGATCGAGGTCAACCTGGATGGCCGGTCGGCGGTTTTTGTCGGCGTGCTCAAGGGCTGCGTGTACTTCTTCACCGACCTCACGCGGAACATCTCGGGGACTCACGAGATCGACTTCATCCAGGCCTCGAGCTACGGCAAGAGCACGGTCAGCTCGGGCTCGGTGGTGCTCGTCAAGGACATCACCATCGACGTCCGGGACCGCGACGTTTTCATCGTCGAGGACATTGTTGACACCGGCACGACGTTGGCCGATCTCACCAACCTCATTCGCGCCCGACACCCGCGAAGTGTGCGCATCGTCGCGCTGCTGTCGAAGCCTGCGCGCCGCAGGGTGGAGATCCCGGTGGACTTCCTCGGGCTCGAGATCGACGACGTGTTCGTCATCGGCTACGGGCTCGACCTTGACGAACGCTATCGCAACCTGCCCGACATTCACGAGTTCGTACCGGGCGAGGCGGAGAGTGACCGTTGACATGTGATGTGGGCCTCGTCGCCTTGCGGAGGGAACAGGAGGGGTTAGAATGTCGCGACCTTGCACGCGCCCGCGCGGTCGGCCACCGGTGGACGCGGAGAGTGCGGAGGTTGGATGGCCCATGATCACCTGAGGGTCCTGATCCGCGGCGCGGGCGAGCTCGCCTCGGGGACGGCCTATCACCTGTATCGGCAGGGTTTCCGCCGGATCGTGATGCTCGAACGTCGGCACCCGAAGGCGGTGCGGCGCCCGGTTTGCTTCTCCGAGACGATCCACGACGGAGTCCAGACCATCCAGGGTGTCACCGCGATGCTCGCCCGTAGCCTCGGCGATGTCGAGGCCATCCACCGTCAAAACTGCATCGCGGTGACGGCCCAGCAGCTCGGCGAGGTCGTTCGCGAGTGGCAGCCGGATGTTTTCATCGAGGCCGCCATGCTGCGTCGCAACTGGGGCCTGACCCGTGAGATCGCGCCGATCGTGGTCGCCCTTGGACCGGGCTTCGTCGCGGGGCAGGACTGCCATGCGGTGGTCGACACCTTCCGCGGACCGCAAGTGGGTGCGGTTCTCGACGACACTGGGGAGCACCTCATCGACGAGCCGCCGGCGGACATCATGGGCTTCTCCAACGAGCGGGTGTTGAAGGCCGTGCGTGATGGGATCTTCTTCACCCAGAAGTTGATCGGGGACGAGGTCGAACGCGGCGAGCGGATCGGGACGGTCGTGTCGGTGTACGGCGTGGACGACTTCCGGCGCGGCGTTCCGGTGGATTCCTCGTGCTCGGTGACCGCGCGGATCGGAGGCGTCATCCGAGGGTTGTTGCGCGACGCCGTGCCGGTCAGGGTCGGTGACAAGATCGGGGACGTCGACCCGCGGGGACGCACGGACGACCTCGACCACATCTCGGACAAGACACGGCGAGTGGCCGAGGGCGTGCACGAGGCGCTGCTCGGCCTGCTCGCCCAGACTCCCACCAGCCAGAGCGGGACGGCATGATCGCTCCCGCCGCGGCCCGGCTGGCATGGCGACTGAGGCCGCCGGTGCTGGCATTGGGCGGCGGCGGAGCGCGGGGTTTTGCGCACATCGGCGTTCTGCTCGCGCTTGAGCGGTGGGGGCTGAAGCCCCATGCCATCGTCGGAACCAGCATGGGCTCCGTGGTCGGCGGAATGTTCCTCGCTCTGGGCTCTGCCGAGGCGGTAGCCGAACGCTGGCGCTCTGCACGGGGGAAAGGCCTGGTTCCAAGCGTTCGCCCAATGAGCCCGGCAGCGGAAGCGGCCGCCACCGAGCATCCGCTGTTGCAGGCGGCGCGCAGAATCCGGAACCGGGTCGTCATTTCGCTCGCGGTCAACCGAGCCACCATGCTCGACGGTCAGACCTTGGAGCGCGCGATCGAGTTCCTGGTTCCTGATATCGACATCGAGGACCTGCCGAAGCCGTTCGTCGCGGTCGCCACGGACCTCGAGACCGGCGCCGAGGTGCGCCTCGCGGAGGGCTCGATGCGGACAGCCCTGCTCGCCTCGTCGAGCATTCCGGGTCTGTTCCCGGCGGTGGTCATCGGCGGCCGGCCGCTGGTGGACGGTGCCGTCGTCTCCGAGGTGCCGGTTCCTGCGGGCCGGTCGCTGGGACGGCGGGTCGTCGCCGTCCCGGTCGAGATGGAGCTGCCGCCGCTGAGCGGGTCAGGAATCGCGCTCGACACTCTGATGCGGACGCAAATGATGACCAGCCGTCTGCTCGTGCGGCAGCAGCTGCGCGAGGCCTCGACGGTCCTGCGCCCCAAGGTCGGTTGTGCGACCTGGTCGGATTGGGAGCGCATGGACGTGCTGGTCGAGGCCGGACGTCGGGCCGTCGAGGGCTGGCTGGGGGCGCCCGGTGACGAGCCGACGGCGGCGACGGCGGCGGGCGCGGGGGCGCCGCGTAGGAAGGTCTCGGACGCCGTAGCCGAACCCAGGCCTCGGCAGTCACTCTGACGATCCTGGCGTCAGTCAGGGAACACCCGGTGGTGTCGTCGCGAAGTCGCCTCGTAGCGTGGGCGCCAGGTCCTCGACTCCTCGAGCAGGTCGCTGACGCGGACCGGTTCGATCGAGCGCTCCCGCAGCGTTGTGACGAGCCGGGGCAGGGCCTTCCACGGCGGCACCGCCCGGTCCGATGCGAGGTGCATGAGCACGATGCCGCCCTCCAGACGCGGAAAGGCGAGCAGACGCTCGATCATGTGATCAGGGTCCTCATAGAGCCGGCTGTGCTCATCGTTGACCCAGTCCCAAGAGTCCAGGGACGAGCCGGAGAGCGAGCTCCAACGCACGTGGAGATAGCCGAGCTCGGCCGCCCACCCTCTGAGAGTGGCGTTTTCCTCGCCGTAGGGAGCCCGCCACAGCGGGGCCATGCGCCGACCGGTGGCGCGGGTGAAGGCCTCCTCCGTTCGGCGCAGCTGGTCCAGCAGGTACTCGCGGGTGACACCGGGGAGGAGCTGGTGACGGCCGTTGCTGGCGTAGGTCGTGAGATGTGGGTGGGAGAAGGTATGGTTGCCGATCTCGTGTCCGTCCAGCAGGGCCTGGCGCAACAGCTCGGGCTCGCGCTCGATGAACTGCCCGGTCAGGAACAGCGTTGCCTTCAGGTGGAGCTCGCGCAACAGGCGCAGCAGCTCGGCAGTCCGATTGGAGGACGCGCCGCCGTCGAAGGTCAGGGCGATCCGGGGTCCGGCGTCCGTGACCAGATGGAGCACCGGCGGAGCGGCGACCGCCGGTGTCGGCGGAGCGGCGATCCGGCTCGGTGTCGCGGACGGCTTCGGCGCCTGGGACGGGCTGGGCGGGGACGTGGCCGAAGCGGCCGCCGGCGCACTCGGAGTCGGGGTTTCTGTCGGAGGAGTGGTCCGTGTCGGCGAGGGGGTGAGCGTCGCCGAAGCAGTTGGCGAGGGTGTCGCTGTAGGTGTGTGGGACGCTGTCGCCCGCGCGGTCCGCGTGGCCGTGGGCGTCGGTAGAAGGACGCGCTCGAGCGACACCTCGGTCTCGGCAAGCAGGACGAGCGAGATGGCGGGGACGCGTCCCGCTGAGGGCTCGCCAATTTCGGCGGTCCCGTGCTTGTCGAGGGTGACGACGGTCAGCGGCCGACCCTCGAGTTCGACCAACACGCGACTCCCTGGGGGACCGTCGATCCGGAGGCGCCACTGGTCGACGTCGACCTCCAGGGTCGCGTGAGCGGTAGCGGCGGGCGTCGCGGTGAGCATCGGCACCGCGGAGCCGATGGGCGGCCGGGACTCGAGCAGCAGGCGCCCCGCCAGAGACGCAACCACACCGAGCGTCACCGCAAGCCACAGGAGAACCGTGACCATCGCCCACACCGGGTCGACCCTGCGCCGGAGACGGGAGCGGAGGGAACCAAGGGCGACCGAGACCATGCCGCGCGCCAGACACTTCCGGCTGCAGAAGGCGCGGCCGAGGGCGCGCCTTCGACACCGCTCGCAGATGTAGTGCCCGCAGCTGCTACATTGGACGGTGGTCTCGCGAGAGGGGTGGTGGACGCAGCGGCCTTGGGACATCGCTTAGGCCTGTCGGCAGGAGCGCCGCTGCGCTGCAGCGCGAGCGTGCCCGTCCCTGAGAACACGGCCTCGACAGGTGGCGCCCGAGACCGGGCGGGTTTGTCGATGGTGCAGACGGTGGTTAGAATCAGGGCGCCACGAGCCCGTCTCGCCGGTCGCCATGATCCGGCGGTGAAGTACGGACACGACGCGGCCGAAAGGGAGACCGAGCATGTGGAACGTCCCGAACGCCTTGACCCTCTTGCGCATCGTGATGGTCCCGTTGCTCGTGGTCGCTCTGCTGACGGAGTTTCCGGACAAGGAGTTCTGGGGGCTCGGCATCTTCCTTCTGGCGGCTTCGACCGACCTGGTGGACGGGATTATAGCTCGCCGGACCAATCGCATCACGCGGATCGGGGTGCTGCTCGACCCGATCGCCGACAAGCTGCTGATGAGCGCGGCGTTCATTTCACTGGTCGAGCTCGGGCTGGCACCGGCCTGGATCGTGACCTGCATTGTCGGCCGGGAGTTTGCCGTCACTGCCCTGCGCATGGTGGCGCTCGAGCGCAGCATTGCCATCGCCGCCAACTCGTGGGGTAAGGCGAAGACGGTTGCACAGGTGACCGCGGTAGCGATCCTGATCCTCGGCCACCAGCTCGGGCGCTGGATCGTCCTCGGCACGCTGGCGCTGTGGGTCGCGCTCGTGCTGACGATCGCTTCGATGCTGATCTACTTCTGGCAGAACCGGTCGGTGTTCACGGGAGGAGACGCGTGAGCCGCGGGGTACTGCCCCGCAAGCTACCCCTCGTCCTGGTGCGATGCGGCGTCCGGTTTCCGCGCACGGTGCTGGTGCTCGCCGTGTTGTCCTGGGTCGCCGCCGGGTTGCTCGCCAGCCGTGTCAAGGTGGAGACGGACATCCTGTCGCTTGTACCTGAGCACAATCGCGTCGTGGAGGCATTCAAGACCACGGTCGAGCGATTCGGTTCGGTCGACATTCTGCTTGCCGTGGTGCGGCTCAATACCACCGAGGACGGCGAAAGCGCTCTCGCCTTCGCCGACCAGCTGGCCGAGTCGCTGCGTCGGTGGGACCTCATCAACTGGGTCGAGTACCGGCTCGAAGACCCGACCGTTGCCGCAGTGCCGCTACTGGACCGCGCGACGTTGTTTCTTACCCCGAGCGAGCTCGACGGTCTGCTGGCTCGGGTCGACGCACCCGACCTGCGCGACGAGGCCGAGCGCTTGCGCCTACAGCTGATGGCGCCGCAGAGCCTGGTCACGAAGGACCTACTGCGGATCGACCCGATGGGGCTGCTGCCACGCATTCTGACCCGAGTGCGAGTGGGCGGGATCGGGGCGAGGTTCGACTCTGACACCGGCCTGATCGTGGACCCATCGCGGACCACCCTGCTGATGCTCGTGAAACCCGTCCAGCCGGCCCAGGAGATCGCATTCGATCGTGTCCTCGCGGCAGGCCTGCCCGAGCGCATCCACATGGCGGAGCAGGCGTGGCACGAGGACGGGTGGAAGGGGGCGGCGCCGAAGGTCGAGTTCACCGGCGGCTACATCGTCGCGCTCGACGACAGCCAGCTCATCATCAGCGACCTGGTGGTCGGCGCCGCATCGTCGTTGGTCGGCGTGATGCTTCTCTTCCTGCTCGCCTTCCGTCGACGCGCGGCGCTCCTGTACGCGTTCTTTCCGCTCGCAACCGGATTGGCCCTGACATTCGTCTTCGTCGACCTCGCGCTCGGGCGCCTCAACTCGGCAACCTCCGCCTTCGCCGCGCTGCTGATCGGCCTCGGCATCGACTTCATCATCGTGCTGTACGGTCGCTACGTGGAGGAGCGACTCGGCGGCGCCGAGCACGAGCAGGCCGTCGAGGTCATCGCGCACAACACAAGCGTCGGCGTGCTGCTCGGAGCGGTCACCACGGCGGCCACCTTCTATGCCTTCCTGGTCACTGATTTCCGGGGTCTGTCCGAGCTCGGGCTACTCACCGGAACGGGCATTCTCATTCTGGTGGCGACCGTGTTTGTCGTCTTGCCTGCGCTGCTGACGCTGATGAAGACGCGACACGGAACCGGAGGCAGGCTCTACCTCCACTCCTTCGGATCCGATCTGCTGTGCCGCTCGAGCCTCGCGCACCCCCGCCTCGCGCTGCTGATCACGTTGGCTGTTACCGTGGGGTTCGCCCTCGCCGCGACCCGACTCGAGTTCGACGACGACATCCGCAACATGCGTTCTGCCGACAACCAGGCCGTGATCCTGCAACAGGAGGTGATCGACTCCTTCGGGCTGCGCTTCTCACCGATGACCATCCGCATCGATGGGCGCACGGAGTCCGAGGTGCTGACCACGGCGCGCGAGATGCTGCCGCGGTTGGAGGGGCTGATCGACGGCCAGAACCTCGCGGCAGTGGATACTATCGCCGGGTTGATCCCGTCCGACCGGGCGCAAGAGGCGGTCATCGAACGCCTGACGAGACACTCGTTCGATGCCGCGGACTTCCGTCGACGGTTTGGCGCGGCGTTGCGCTCGGAAGGCCTCAATCCGGAGGCCTTCGCCGCCGGAATCGACCACCTCGTGGCGGCGCTCACCGTCCGCCAGCCCCTCTCCCTGGCCGAGCTCGAGGGAACTCCGCTGGCGCACGTCAGTGGCCGTTACCTCGTCCATGATGCCAAAGGAGTATCGACGGCGGTGTTTTGCTACCCGCCGGCCGGGCGCTGGCGCCGCTCCGCTCCGCCGCAGTTGGCTGCACTGGTGGACGAGTTTCCGTCGGCGGTCCTAACCGGCCCGAACGTGGTTTCCGCAGAGCTGCGGCAGATCGTGTGGGGAGACGCCACCCGAGCCGCACTTCTCGGCCTGGTGCTGGTGTTTCTGCTGCTCTGGGCGGACCTCGGAACACCGCTGCGCTCGCTGCTCGCCCTCGCCCCGCTGGCGATCGGCCTGATCTGGATGCTCGGTGGGATGGCGCTGCTTGGAGTCCGCGTGAACTACATGAACATCTTCGTGCTGACGATGATCATCGGGATCGGGGTCGACTACGGGCTGCACCTACTGCACCGGTGGGACGAGTCGGGCGGAGAGGTGGGCGCCCAGTCGGAGACGGCCAAGGCGATTGCGGTCGCCGCGCTGACCACTGTGGTCGGGTTCGGCTCGCTGTCAATGTCGCACTACCCGGGTTTGCGTTCCGTCGGCGTTGCTGCGATCCTTGGCGCTGTGTCAACCGCGATTTTGAGCATCACTTTGCTTCCGGTGCTGCTCGAGCGGTTGCGAAGGCGCGGCACGCCCGGATCGACCGGCGGTGCTGCCTGACGCGGTAGCCGGGGGAGACCGACGATGGCGATGGAGTTGAAAGCGGACCAACTGGCGTGGCGCTGCCCGGATGACTGGCTCGAAACGGACACCCTCGAGCAGATCGTGCCGGCGGACTCGATCGTCGGCCAGGAGCGGGCGGTGGAAGCGATCGCCTTCGGTCTCGCGATGCGCGGGGTCGGGTACAACGTCTTCGTCACCGGCCTCGCCGGCACGGGACGGCTGACGACGATCAAGCGCTTTCTCGACCGCCGGGCGAACCACCACGAGCCGCCGGACGACGTCTGCTTCGTGCACAACTTTCGGACCCCGGAGGAGCCCCGCGCGCTGTTCCTCAAGGCAGGGCTCGGCTGCCGCCTGAAGGCGGCGACGACGGCGCTGGTGCGGGAGCTCGGCGAGAACCTCCCGGGCATCTTCCAGGACAAGGAGTTCCGGCTGAGGGTGGATCGTGCGGTCGCCGACCTGCAGGAACAGGAGCGCGCGCTGGTCGAGAAGTTCGAAAGCGAGGTCCGCGAGGGGGGGTTCTCACTGGTGCAGATCCAGGCGGGGCCGGTGGCGCGGCCCGAGATCCTGCCGATCGTCGGGGACAAGCCGGTCGCTCTCGAGCAGCTTGCGGTCATGGTCGAGCAAGGTGCACTGACCCAGGAGCGGGCCCAGGAGCTGCGTACCGAGCACGACAAGTTCGTGGACCGCCTTCAGGAGGTCTTTCACGGCGTCGCCTCGTTCCGCCGCGAGATCCAGCGGCGTGTGGAGGAGGTTCGGCGCGACGCGATCAAGCCGACGCTGGACTTTGCGGTAGCGCGGATCCGCAGCGAGGTTCCCGACCCGCGCGTCGAGAGCTACCTCACTGGGCTGCGGCGCGACCTCGAGGAGAACCACGAGATCTTCATCTCCAGTGACGACGAGGACGGCGACCGGTTGGTGAGATGGCAGGTCAACGTCGCCGTGGACAATGCCGACACCGAGGGTGCTCCGGTCGTGATCGAGACCGAACCGACCTACTCACGCCTTTTCGGTACGATCGAGCGGATGGTTACCGCCGCCGGCGAGGCCGTCACCAACTTCACCCACATCCGCGCAGGATCGCTGCTGCGGGCCAACGGCGGTTACCTGGTCCTGAGTGCCGAGGACGTTTTGCTCGAGCCGCGCGTGTGGCCCGGGCTCAAGCGCGCCCTCCGCTACGGCCGGGTGCAGATCCAGTCGATGGAGTCGATGATCCTTGGCGGGGCGACGCTGAAGCCGGAGCCGATCCCGCTCCAGGTCAAGGTCGTGCTCATCGGCGACCGCCAGATGTACGACCTCCTGTACCGCTACGATCACGACTTTCCCAAGATCTTCAAGGTCCTGGCCGACTTCGACTCGATGATGCTGCCAACTCCGGCTAACGCCTGCGACATCCTCAGCGTGCTCCGCAAGGTCAGTGCGGAGGAGGGCCTCAAGAACTTGGACCGCGGCGGCATGGCGGCGATGCTCGAGGAGGCGGTGCGCATGGCGCGCTGGCGCCGCCGCTTCTCGAGCCGCTTTTCCGACCTCTCGGACCTGCTCCGCGAGGCCTCGTTCCAGGCGACGGCCGCCAACGCCGAGGTCGTCGGCCGGGAGCACGTCGCGGCCGCCCAGGCGGCGTATCGACGCCGCCACGGCCTCTCCGAGGATCGCGCGCACGAGGTCATCACCGAGGAGGTCGTGCACATCGAGACTGAAGGCACCGCGGTCGGCCAGGTCAACGGGCTCGCGGTATGGGACCTCGGTCACTACCGTTTCGGCCGCCCGAGCCGGATCACGGCCCGGGTCGGGTTGGGTCGCGAAGGTGTCATCAACGTGGAACGTCAGGCCGGCCTTTCGGGGCCTACCTACGACAAGGGCGTCGGCATTCTGACCGGGTTCCTGCGCGGTACATTCGCCCGCACCTCGCCGCTGGCGATGGGATGCTCCATCACCTTCGAGCAGAGCTACGGTGGGGTTGACGGCGACTCGGCCTCGTCGACCGAGGTCTACGCCATCCTGTCCGCCATAGCTGAGGTGCCTCTACGCCAAGACGTTGCGGTGACCGGTTCAGTCGACCAGTACGGCAGGGTGCAGGCGATCGGCGGAGTCAACGAGAAGATCGAGGGCTTCTTTCGGGTGTGCTCGAGCCGTGGACTGACCGGAACTCAGGGGGTCATGGTCCCCCACACCAACGTCGGAGACCTCCACCTCTCGAGCGAGGTCGTCGAGGCGGTCGCCGCGAGCAGTTTCCACGTCTGGTCAGTCGGGACCGTCGAGGAAGGCATCGAGCTTCTGACCGGCCTGCCCGCGGGGAAGCGCAACGAGGGCGGTGAGTGGGATGAGGGCAGTGTCTACGGTCGTTGCCAGAAGCGGCTCGACGAGATGGCGAGATTGCTGCGAAAGAGCGGCAGGGATGCCAGCGCCGGGAACGGCGAGTCGGCGTCCCCGAGTGGAGGAGGGACTCCTGCGCAGGGATGAGCGAGTACGCGAAGCGGACCGCTGTGATCTCGGGTCCTCGCGGAACATTCGACCAAGTCCGTGTTTTGCCACGAGATCGTCATCATCGGCCCCAGGTTTGACACCGCCACGGGCACAGTGTCACAATCTCCTCCGCCGTGGTTTCCGGGCCAGGCGGCCCAGTCTATATCCGGAGGTTGGGGGAACATGCCGCGACGCTTGAACACGATCATTATCGTTCCCCACAACAAGGCCAAGTTCCTCAAGCTGTCCTTCTCGACCCGAACCCTGGCGCTGTCCTCGGTCGGCGTCGCGCTGGCGCTGATGCTCTCGATCGTTGCCATCCTCTACAGCGGGGCAGCGGTCAGCCGCAGTGCCCAGGTCAAGCGGCTGACGGCCGAGAACCGAGAGCTCGCGGACGTCAACCGACAGCTCGAACAGACCGTCTCCGGGGTGCAGGCCCGGCTCGACGAGTTCGAGCAGCGAACGGCTCGCCTGGCACTCGCTGCGGGTATGGAGACCGGCTCAGCGGAGGAGACTGACGCTGCCGAGAACCGCACCGAGAAGGCGGGTCGAGGCGGTCCGTACGATCGCGTTCCCGAGTCTCCCGATCGCCTCGACCTTCAGGGTCGTTGGATCGAGGAACAGCTCGACCAGGTCGAACAGCATCTGGACGAGCAGGCGCGAAGATTCGGCTCGACCCCGACCGTCGCTCCGGTCATGGGCATCATTACGGACGGTTTTGGACGCCGGACCGACCCGTTCACGGGCCGACAGGCCTTCCATAAGGGGCTCGACCTCGCCGCGCGACGCGGTACGCCGGTGATCGCCACCGCGGACGGCGTGGTGGTCTATTCGGGAAGGGACGGCGGGTTCGGACGGGTCGTGAAGCTCTCCCATGGATTCGGCTACACGACGGTCTTCGGGCACCTCGACAAGATCCTGGTGAAACCCGGAGACGAGGTTCGGCGTGGCGACACGATCGGGCTCCTCGGCTCAAGCGGCCGTTCAACTGGGCCCCACCTGCACTACGAGGTCCACGTGGATGGAAGGGCGGTCAATCCGCTCTACTACATCCTCGACGCGTTCTAGCTCGCAGCGTCTCGTGTCCGCCGCGTCACGCCGGGGCTTGCCCCGGCATTCTTCCATAGGGGACGTTGCATGAACATAGCCGAAAAGGCCCTCGCCGTCGTCTTTGGGACGAAGCACGAGCGCGACTTCAAGCGGATTCGGCCGACCGTTGCCGCGATCAACGCCCTTGAGCCCGAGATCGAGAAGCTCTCGGACGATGAGATCAAGGCCCGGTACGCGGCGATCCGAGATCGCGTCCGCTCTGCTCTCGCCGAGCTCCCGGAGGACATCAAACCGCGCCGGAACCTCGTGCAGGAGGTCCTGGACGAGGAGCTTGTCGAGGTCTTCGCCCTGGTGCGGGAGGCCTCGCGCCGAACTCTCGGGATGCGTCACTTCGACGTCCAGCTGGTCGGGGGCGTCGTGCTCCACGAGGGCCGGATCGCGGAGATGAAGACCGGCGAAGGCAAGACCCTGGTCGCGACCCTCTCGGTGGCGCTCAACGCCATCACCGGGCGCGGGGTGCACCTGATCACCGTCAACGATTACCTGGCCCGGCGCGACGCCGACTGGATGGGGCGCATCTACCGCTTCCTCGGCCTCACCGTCGGCTGCATCCAGAACGCCATGAACGATGCCCAGCGCCAGGAGGCATACGGCGCCGACATCACCTACGGGACCAACAACGAGTTCGGGTTCGACTACCTCCGCGACAACATGAAGTTCGACCTCGATCGGATGGCCCAGCGCGGACACATCTACGCGATCGTCGACGAGGTCGATTCGATCCTGGTCGACGAGGCCCGAACGCCGCTGATCATCTCCGGGCCGTCGGAGATCTCGGTGGACCTCTACTACCGCGTCGACGCGATCGTCCCCAATCTCGAGAAGGGCGAGGAGATCGAGGACAAGCACGGCAACAAGGAGGTCACCGGAGACTTCCTGGTCGACGAAAAGGCCCACACCGCCACACTCACCGATCAGGGCATGGCGCGGGCGGAGAAGCTGCTCGGCGTCGACAACCTCTACGACCCGTCCCAGATCGACAACCTCCATGCCGTCAACCAGGCGCTGCGTGCTCACGCCCTGTTCCAGCTCGATCGCGACTACATCGTCAAGGACGGCGAGGTCATCATCGTCGACGAGTTCACCGGTCGGCTGATGGCCGGCCGGCGCTGGTCCGACGGTCTCCACCAGGCGGTCGAAGCGAAGGAGAAGGTCAAGATCCAGTCCGAGAACCAGACCCTCGCGACGATCACCCTGCAAAACTACTTCCGGATGTACGAGAAGCTCGCCGGTATGACCGGCACCGCCGAGACCGAGGAGGAGGAGTTCAACAAGATCTACGGTCTCAACGTCGCGGTCATCCCGACCAACCAACCGATGGTTCGGGTCGACAACTCGGATGTGGTCTACAAGACCGAGGGGGAGAAGTTCAAGGCGGTCATCGACGAGATCGTGGAGCGCCACGAGCAGGGTCAACCAGTGCTGGTCGGTACGGTCTCAATCGAGAAGTCCGAGCGGCTGGCGAAGATGCTGCAGCGGCGTAAGGTGAAGCACGTGGTACTGAACGCCAAGTACCACGAACGTGAGGCCGAGATCGTCGCCCAGGCGGGTCGCGCCGGGGCGGTGACGATCGCCACCAACATGGCAGGGCGCGGTACCGACATCGTGCTCGGAGGCAGCCCCGAGGCCCTCGCCAAGGTGGAGGCTGATCCGGTCGCGGATCCGGAGGCCTACGCCGAGGCGATCGAGCGCTACACCCGGAGCTGCAGCGGGGAGAAGCAGAAGGTGCTCACAGCGGGAGGGCTGCACATCATCGGTACCGAGCGTCACGAGTCCCGCCGGATCGACAACCAGCTCCGAGGGCGGTCGGGTCGCCAAGGCGATCCCGGGAGCTCACGCTTCTTCCTCTCGCTCGAGGACGACCTCATGCGCATCTTCGCTTCCGACTGGGTGCGCAAGATGATGGATCGTCTCGGGATGGAGGAGGACATCCCGATCGAGTCGCGTCTCGTCAGCAAGTCGATCGAACGCGCGCAGAAGCAGGTCGAAGGCAGGAACTTCGAGACCCGCAAGCACCTCCTCGAGTATGACGACGTCATGAACAAGCAGCGCGAGGCGGTCTACCGGCTGCGTCGCGAGATTCTCGACGGCACCGAGGGCCGAGGCTACATCCTGCGCGTGGTGGACGACATCATCGGCAGCCTGATTGACCGTCACTGTCCCGAGGAGGCCGATCCCGGCGACTGGGCGACCGCGGCGTTCGAAACCGAGTTCAGCCGCTACTTCGGAACCTCGGCGACAGCGCTCGGCGTCGACTGGAGCACGGTCGCGCGACCGGAGCTCGAGCAGCTCCTGGGCGACGGCGTGAAGGCGCACTACATCAGCCGCGTGGAGAGCTTCGGAGACGACCAGTTCTCCAGGCTCGAGAAGTTCCTCATGCTCGACACGGTGGACCGGCAGTGGAAGGACCACCTGCTCGCGCTCGACCACCTGCGGGAGGGCATTGGCCTGCGAGCGTACGGCCAACGTGACCCGCTGGTCGAGTACAAGCGGGAGTCCTACTCGCTCTTCGAGGGCATGTGGGAGCGGGTCGAGGACCACGTCGTGACCTTCCTCTACCACGCCGAGCCGGTCGAGGATCTCCAGTTCCGCCGGCGTGGGGTGGCGGCCACGCTGTCCCATCCGGAGGCGCGAGGCCTCGCCGAGTCCCACGCCCAGCAGGAGCGCGTGGCCAATGCTCCCGTCGGCGGTCCGACCAAACCGGCGACGGTCCGACGGACGCAGCCCAAGGTCGGGCGCAACGATCCATGTCCGTGCGGGTCGGGTAAGAAGTACAAGCACTGTCACGGAGCCCAGCAGGGCGCGGGAGGGTAGTGCGAGATGAACCGCGAGATTCCCGTCGGATTGACCTTCGACGATGTACTGCTGGTCCCGAGTCGCTCCGAGGTGCATCCGAACCTCGTCGATGTCTCGACCACCCTGATTCCTGGGCGGGTGAAGCTGTCCCTGCCAATCGTGTCAGCGGCGATGGACACCGTCACCGAGTCGGCGATGGCGATCGCCATGGCCCAGCACGGTGGTCTCGGGGTGATCCACAAGAACATGGCGATCGAGCGCCAGGCCGAGGAGGTCGACCGGGTCAAGCGGTCCGAATCCGGGATGATCGTCGACCCGGTCACGATCTTTCCCGAGCGCCCAGTCGAGGATGCGCTCGATGTCATGGCCCGCTACCGGATCTCGGGATTGCCGGTGGTCAACCGGCAGGGCCAGCTGGTCGGCATCTTGACCAACCGCGATCTCCGATTCTGCACCGAGGTGCACCGCCCGATCGCCGACTTCATGACCAAGGACAACCTCGTCACGGCCTCGGTCGGGACCACGCTCGAGGAGGCCAAGGCGCTGCTCCACCGCCATCGAATCGAGAAGCTGCTGGTGGTCGACGACGAGGGCAACCTCAAAGGTCTCATCACGGTCAAGGACATCAAGAAGGCGCAGGAGTACCCCAACGCCTGCAAGGACCGCTATGGACGGCTGCGGGTTGCCGCGGCGATCGGGGTCTCTGTGGACCTCGCCGAGCGCTGCGCGGCGCTGATCGAACGCCACGTCGACGCACTGTGCCTGGACAGCTCACACGCGCACTCGCGCGGTGTCATGGAGGCCGTCGAACGGGTCAAGCGGGACTTCCCGAATGCCCCACTGATCGTCGGCAACATCGCCACCGCCGAGGCGGCGCGCGACCTGATCTCGATCGGAGCGGACTGTCTGAAGGTGGGCATCGGCCCCGGTTCGATCTGCACCACTCGCGTCGTGACCGGGGGCGGCATGCCCCAGATCACCGCGGTGAACGCGTGCGCCGAAGAGGCTCATGCGCACGGCGTGCCGATCATCGCCGACGGTGGCATCCGGTACTCCGGTGACCTCGCAAAGGCTCTCGCCGCGGGTGCGGATGTGGTGATGGTCGGCTCGCTGTTCGCCGGCGTCGAGGAGTCGCCGGGCGAGCAGATCCTCTACCAGGGCCGGACCTTCAAGGCCTATCGTGGGATGGGCTCCATCGGCGCGATGAAGGAGGGCTCGGGCGACCGCTACTTCCAGGAGGGCGAGGCCCGGGCCAAGCTCGTCCCGGAAGGGATCGAGGGCATGGTCCCGTTCAAGGGCCCCCTTGCTGACCAGCTCGTCCAGCTGGTCGGTGGGTTGCGTGCCGGGATGGGGCTTTCCGGATGCGCAAGCATTTCCGAGCTGCACGAGAAGGCCCGTTTCGTGCGGGTGACTGCGGCCGGGCTGCGCGAGTCCCACGCCCACGACGTGGTCATCACCAAAGAGGCGCCGAACTACCGTACGGACCGCTAGCACCGCCTCCGCAGAGCCCGGCTAGGCGAGTTCCATGGGCGACCGTTCCTTGTGGGCTCTGCGGCAGGCGGTGCTTTCGATGAGCTGCGCTCATCGTGAGGATGGGGTGGTCGGTCTGGCGAGAAGAACAGGTCCGTGCTCCTTGCGGCTCAGGTCAATGTGCAGCAATCCACATCAGTGCGGCAGTGGCCCCTGCGGGGCGGCCATTCGCCTGATGGCGGTGGTCGAGCAGGAGTCGACGCGAGGCGCGCGGGGCGCATGCTATCCTCCGGGCGATGGCGACGAAACGGGCTCTCATTACCGGAATCACGGGCCAGGACGGTTCGTATCTTGCCGAGCTCCTGCTCGGGTTCGACTACGAGGTCCACGGACTCGTGCGGCGAGCATCGACGCTCAACCGGCAACGGATCGACCACCTGCGGGCGGATCCCGAGCTCCGAAAGCGCCTCACGCTGCACTACGGCGACCTCGGGGACACTGAGTCGCTCACCACCGTGATGCGCACGGTGCAGCCTCACGAGATCTACCACCTCGCCGCCCAGTCGCACGTCGGGATCTCGTTCAAGATGCCGACCTACACCGGCGACACCAGCGGCCTCGGGACGGTGCGCCTGCTCGAAGCGGTGCGGCAGATCGATCCTTCGGCGCGCTTCTACCAAGCCTCCTCGTCCGAGCTCTTCGGCCAGGCGGTCGAAACGCCACAGCGGGAGGAGACCCCGTTCCACCCCCGTTCGCCCTACGCGGTCGCGAAGCTCTACGCATTCTGGGCTACCGTCAACTACCGGGAAGCCTACGGGTTGTTCGCTGTGAACGGGATTCTGTTCAACCACGAGTCACCACGCCGGGGCGAGAACTTCGTCACCCGCAAGATCACCCGTGCGGTGGCGGAAATCGTGGCCGGGCGGCGGGCCTCGGTGGCGCTCGGCAACCTCGACGCGCGTCGCGACTGGGGGTTTGCGGGTGACTATGTCGAGGCAATGTGGCGGATGGTGCAGGCCGACCGGCCGGTCGACTACGTGATCGGGAGCGGGGAGGCGCACACGGTGCGCGAGTTCGCCACGCATGCGTTTGCGGTCGCCGGGATCGAGCTCGACTGGGAGGGGGAGGGGGTCGACGAGGTCGGCCGCGATCGGGCGACGGGTGAGGAGCGGGTCACGGTGGAGCCGCGCTACTTCCGCCCCTCAGAGGTCGATTTTCTGCTCGCCGACTCGGCGAAGGCCCGGCGCGAGCTCGGCTGGCGGCCGAAGGTCGGCTTCGAGCAGTTGGTGCGGATGATGGTCGAGGCCGACCTGGCCGACATGAGGTTGCGCTGAAGGCTGTCGGATGACCGCCGAGGTTGCTTCGGCGCGCTGTGAATGTTTGCACGAGGCCATTGGGCAAGTGACTTTGAGCTTGCTGGGGCATAGTATTGGCGCCCGATCTCGGATCGTCGGAGATCCGAGGGGCCGATCGAAGGAGACGTCGTGGCACCGACCAACGCATCTCCCGAAGTCTTCCGCAGCAGCCCGGCGCCCAACGGCGGGTTCGCCAACGGGCGGCGTGAGGACTGGTTGCGGGAGGTCGAACGCTCGCTGAAGGGCAGGCCCCTGTCTGCACTCTCCTCCCGCACCCACGAAGGACTCACGCTGAGCCCCCTGTACGTTGCCGAGGACGCTCCGTCGAGCTCCGGGTTCCCCGGGCTGGCGCCGTTCACCCGAGGCGGAAGGCCCCTGACGGTGGGCGGATGGGAGGTCTGTCAGCTCACCGCTGACGCCGATCCGAGTCAGGCGGCGCGGTCGATGGCCGATGATGTGAAGCGCGGTGCGACCTCGGTGTGGGTGGTCTTCGACGCCTCCGTCAGGACCGGCAGCGACGCGGATGATCCCGCGGCCGCCAATGGTGCGACCGATGGCGTGCTTGCCAGCACGACCGAAGATCTCGACTCCCTGTTCGACCCGATCAACGTCGCCCGGACGTCGGTCCGGCTCGGAGCGGGCGGCCACGCCTTCGGGATCGCCGCGGCGTTCGTCGCCGCCGCGCGGCGCCACCGGATCGAGATCAGGGGACTGACCGGTTCGTTCGATGTCGATCCTCTCGGCTCGTTGGCCGGAGACGGCGATGTGGTCTACGGGCTCGATCGCTCGTTCGCTCTCATGCCGGACCTGGTCGCGTGGGCCGCGCAGCACGCTCCGCGGGTGCAGACGGTTGCGGTGTCGACCGTTCCGTACCACATGGCGGGGGCATCGACGGTCGACGAGATCGCCTACGCACTGGCCACCGGGGTGGAGTACCTGCGCTGCCTGGTCGGGTCCGGGATCGAGCTCGAAACCGCGTGCCGCAGCCTTCGCATGGTGACCGCTGTCGGACGGGACCTGTTCATGGAGGTCGCCAAGCTGCGCGCCCTGCGCCGCACCTGGGCGCGCGTCGTCGAGGTAGCCGGCGGCGCCCCGGGTACCCGGCGGACCACGATCCAGGCTGTCACCTCGCCGCGCACCCTGACCGTGCGCGACCCATGGACCAACCTGTTGCGGGTCTCGGTGGAGTCGTTCGCGGCCGCGGTCGGCGGTGCGGATGTGATCACGACGCTTCCGTTCGATTCCGCGGTCGGACCTTCAGACGCCCTCGGCCGCCGGCTGGCCATCAACACCCAGACCATCCTTCGCGAAGAGAGCCACCTCGACCGAGTGGCCGACCCAGCGGGCGGGAGCTGGTACGTCGAGCGCTTGACGTCAGACCTTGCAGAGGCGGCGTGGACGGCCTTCCAACGGATCGAGGCCGGCGGCGGAATGCGGGCGCAGTTCCGCGAGGCCGACGGGCTCGGGGCCGATCTGGGGCGCGCCCTTGCGGCGCGGCGGGCGGCGATCGCCACCCGCCGCGACGCGGTGACCGGGGTGAGCTCGTACCCGAACCTGGCCGAGAACACGCTGGTCCGCCCGCGCCCAGATCTCACGCGGCTACGCGCGCACGCTGCGGCGCGTCTCGCCGAGCACCGCGCCGCATGCGCCCCCGGTGCCGAGCTCGAGCGTGTCGCGTCGTTGGCTCGCCGGGGCTCTGGTGGGGGCGCGGTTTTCGCTGCGTCAGTCGAGGCGGCGGCCGCCGGTGCGACCTTCGCCCAGCTCGCCGAGGCCCTGGCATCGGGCGCGAGGGCGAGCCGGATCGTGCCGCTGCCTGTCGAGCGTGAAAGCTGGATGTTCGAGCGCCTCCGCGATGCCAGCGACGCCCAGCTCGCGGCCCACGGGAGTCGTCCCGGGGTGTTTCTCGCTGCCATGGGTCCGATCCCGGTCCACCGGGCGCGTTCCGCCTTCGCCGCCGCCTTCTTTCACGCCGGGGGCTTCGAGACGGAGGGAGATGAAGAAGGCTATCTCGGGGCCGACGGAGCCGTGGCGGCGTTCGCGGCCTCGGATGCGCAGATTGCCGTCATCTGCTCGTCCGATGCAGTCTACGCCGAGGTCGTGCCCGCGCTCGCACCGGCTCTGCGATCGGTCGGGGCGCGAACGATCGTGCTAGCCGGCCGGCCGAAGGAGCACGAGGCCGAGTGGCGGGCGGCAGGAGTGGATCGGTTCATCTCCGTCGGCTGCGACGTGCACGCGGTGCTGCGCGACCTGCTGGCCGAGGAGGGGGTGCTGCATGTCTGAGCACACCACGATTCCGAGCTTTGCGGCCGTTACCCTGGGCTCACCGGGACACGAGCCGTCCCGGGCAAGCTGGCAGGAGGCCGCCGAGCGCGCCGCTGGCGTTTCCATCGACAAGCTGGTCTGGCACACTCCGGAAGGCATCGAGGTGCAGCCCGCCTACGGCCCCGCCGATCTCCGAGGTGTCGATCATCTGGGCGGCTGGCCGGGCCTGCCGCCGTACGTGCGCGGTCCGTACCCGACGATGTACGCGTCGCGTCCGTGGACCATCCGGCAGTACGCGGGCTTCTCCACTGCGGAGGAATCCAACGCCTTCTACCGGCGGAACCTGGCCGCAGGCCAGAAGGGTCTGTCGATTGCCTTCGACCTCGCGACCCATCGCGGGTACGACTCCGACCATCCGCGGGTCCAGGGCGACGTCGGCATGGCCGGCGTGGCAATCGACTCGATCCTGGACATGCGTGTGCTGTTCGAGGGCATCCCGCTCGACCAGGTCAGCGTGTCGATGACCATGAACGGCGCGGTGCTGCCGATCATGGCGCTGTACATCATCGCGGCAGAGGAGCAGGGAGTTCCGCCGGAGCGCCTTGCGGGGACCATCCAGAACGACATTCTCAAGGAGTTCATGGTCCGCAACACCTACATCTACCCGCCACAGCCGTCGATGCGGATCGTCGGCGACATCTTCGGGTACACCGCGGCGTCAATGCCGAGGTTCAACTCGATCTCGATCTCCGGGTACCACATGCAGGAGGCCGGGGCGACCCTCGACCTCGAGCTCGGCTACACCCTGGCAGACGGGATCGAGTACCTTCGCACCGGGATCGGCGCCGGTCTCGACATCGACGCCTTCGCGCCGAGGCTGTCGTTCTTCTTCGCGATGGGCATGAACGTCTTCATGGAGATTGCGAAGCTGCGTGCAGCGCGTTTGCTGTGGGCGACGATCGTGCGCGCTTTCGGCGCCAAGGACCCCAAATCACTCGCGCTGCGCACCCACTGTCAGACCTCGGGCTGGAGCCTGACCGCCCAGGACCCGTTCAACAACGTCGTGCGCACCTGCCTCGAGGCGCTGGCCGCCAGCCAGGGTCACACCCAGTCGCTGCACACCAACTCGCTCGACGAGGCCCTCGCGCTGCCGACCGACTTCTCAGCGCGCATCGCCCGCAACACCCAGATCCAGCTCCAGGAGGAGTCCGGAACCTGTCGCGTGATCGATCCATGGGGCGGCTCGTTCTACGTCGAGCGCCTAACCCACGACCTTGCGGCGCGCGCATGGGAGCACATCCGAGAGGTCGAGGAAATGGGCGGCATGGCGAAGGCCATTGATGACGGTCTGCCGAAACTGCGCATCGAGGAGGCCGCGGCACGCGCCCAGGCTCGGATCGACTCGGGCCGCCAGAGCATCATCGGGCTCAACCGGTACCCGTCCGACGATCAGTCCGAGATCGATGTCCTCAAGGTCGACAACCGGGCCGTGCTCGCCGCCCAGAAGGAGCGTCTCCAGAGCCTTCGGCGTGAGCGCGACCAGCGAGCGGTCGACGACGCGCTGGCTGCGCTCACGGACTGTGCTCGCACTGGTGACGGCAACCTGCTCGCACTCTCCATCGTGGCTGCGAGAGCGCGCGCAACGGTGGGCGAGATCTCGTACGCTATGGAGGAGATCTTCGGGCGCCATCAGGCGACGATCCGAACGGTGGCCGGTGTCTACCAGAGCGAGGTGGGGGAGAGCGTGAGCGAGGTCTCGACGGCACAACGCATGGCGGACGCCTTTGCCGAGCTGGATGGGCGGCGGCCACGGATTCTGGTCGCGAAGATCGGCCAGGACGGCCATGATCGCGGACAGAAGGTGATCGCGACCGCCTTCGCCGACCTCGGCTTCGACGTCGATGTCGGCCCCATGTTCGCGACACCCGAGGAGACCGCCCGCCAGGCGGTCGAGAACGACGTCCACGTGGTCGGAGTGAGCTCGCTGGCGGCGGGTCACATGATCCTCGTTCCCCAGCTCCGCGAGGCCCTCGCGCGTCTCGGTCGGTCCGACATCATGATCGTGGTCGGCGGTGTGGTGCCCCCTCAGGACTACGAGGCCCTACGGGCCGCGGGAGCGAGCGCGATCTTCGGACCGGGGACGGTCATTGCCGAGGCTGCGATCAACGTGATCTCGGCACTGCGCGAACGGCTCGGGTACTCGCCGGACGCGGGAGACCCGACCGCGTGACCGGTCGTTCCGCACGCCCGCTGCCTCCAGCAGTGCTTGCCGAGGGCGTGCGCGCGGGCGATCGGGCGATGCTCGGACGCGCCATCACCCTGGTCGAGAGCAACCGGCCCGAGCACCAACATCAGGCCCGGGAGCTGCTCGCACAGCTCCTGCCGGCGACCGGCTCAGCGCACCGTATCGGCGTCTCGGGCGTTCCCGGAGTCGGTAAGAGCACCTTCATCGAGGCCTTCGGGAGTCGCCTCACCGCCTCCGGCCACCGAGTGGCGGTGCTCGCCGTCGATCCTTCGAGCTCGCTGTCGCGGGGCAGCATCCTTGGTGACAAGACCCGGATGGTCCGGCTCGGCGCAGACGAGGCGGCCTTCATTCGGCCATCGCCCACCGGCGGAAACCTCGGCGGTGTCGCCCGTAAGACTCGCGAGAGCATTCTCGTGTGCGAGGCGGCGGGCTTCGACGTGGTGCTGGTGGAGACCGTCGGCGTCGGCCAGTCCGAGACGCTGGTCGCGGGGATGGTCGACTGCTTCCTGCTCCTCATGCTCGCGGGCGCCGGCGACGAGCTGCAGGGGATCAAGCGGGGAATCGTCGAGCTCGCCGACGTCATCGCCATCAACAAGGCAGACGGCGACAACCTCTCCGCCGCAGCCCGCGCCCGTGCCGAGCTCGAAGGTGCCCTCCGCATCCTCCGTCCGCCGCGCACCGGTCGGTGGGCGCCGCGTGTTCTCACGGTCAGCGCACTGACCGGGGCGGGGCTCGACGAGCTCTGGCGGGTGCTGGTCGAGCACCGGACCTGGCTCGCCGAGGAGGGTCGTCTGGCGGCGCAGCGGGCGGAGCAGTCGCTCCACTGGATGTGGGCGCTGGTCGATGAGGCGCTGCGCGACGCGGCGCGGAGGCACACCGCGGTGGCCGCGATGATCAACCGCGTGGAGGAGGAGGTGCGCTCGGGGCAGAGCACGCCGGCGGCCGGTGCCCGCGCTCTCCTCGACGCGATAGGCCTCGAGCAGGGCTGAGAAGCGCAACCGGTCGCGGTGCACGCACGGCGTGGCCGGCCGCGCGGCGGCGGGAGTCAGGGGCCGAGGGTGTGACACCGGCAGCGGGTGCCGCAGAGCCCTGCCACGCGCTTTCCCAAATGGGGGTTCCTGACGAGGGGCTCTGCGGTACGCGCTGCTACTCGAAGATCTCGAGGGCGGCGACATCGCCGCGGCCTTGCCGTATCAAGACCGGCTCGCCGCTCGAGAAGTCAACCACCGTCGAGGGAACCGGCAGCAGCGGTCCACCGTCGACCACCAGGTCGATGCGGCGGTCGTAGGTGCGTTCGATCTCTTCTGGGTCGTTGACGATCTCGTCTTCCGCTGTCCGGATGGAGGTGGTGAGCAGGGGCTCGCCGAGCTCTTCCAGGAGCGCCAGGGCGATCGGGTTGTCCGGAATCCTGATGCCGATGGTCTTTCGCCTGCGCAGCATGATCTTCGGCACCTCAGCGGTCGCCTCGAAGATAAAGGTGTAGGGCCCTGGGAGGACCCGTTTCATCATGCGATACACCGGTGTCGAGATGCCTTTCGCGTAACGGCTCGCCATGCGCAGGTCGGCAACCAGCATTGAGAGCGGCTTCTTCGGGTCCATGTCCTTGAGGGCGTAAATCCGTTCGATTGCGGCTGGGTAGCCGATGGAGCAGGTGAGACCGTAGACCGTGTCGGTCGGCATAACCACCACGCCCCCGCGCCTGAGCGCGTGGATGGCGCGGACGAGCAACCATGGCTCGGGTTGGACGGGATCGATCTCGAGCAGCACGGCACGGTCTCCCCGGCCTCCAGCAGGCCCGAAGGGCGGTTATACCGCGTGCCTGGATTGTCCGTCAAGGTCGCTCAGAGCAGCAGTTGCGCTTTCAGAGGAGCCCGATATCCGTAGACGACTGCGACACGAGCAAGCGCAGGTCGATGCTGACGTGCTCCTTTCTGTGCGGAGAGTGAGATGCTCCCCTCCGTGCAAGCTAGGCTGCTCGAATCGCTATGTCGAATCTCTTCAGAGAGATAGGAATAATAACTGAGCTCCGTGACTCGCTGGCTGGGCTGGCAGGGGGGGCCGGCGTGCCAGCGGGCATCGTGAACATGACCAGCTCCATGTCGCGATCAGATCATCGTACCGGTTGAACTCATCGCAACGACAGCCTGTAGAATGGTGCGCATGGTGGAGCCACTGCGAATCGTGCTGACCGGGGCGTCCGGCTTCATTGGACGCCACCTGCTCGACGCGCTCAAGGAAAGCTGCCGCATTTATGGCATCGCACGGCGCTCACAGGTCCGGTCGGGCGCGCCGATTCATCCCAACATCACCTGGTTTCAAGTCGATATCGCCGAGCGCGAAGCCCTCGCCGGTGCGTTCCGCGCGATCAGCGAGGCCGGCGGTGCCGACATCGTCGTGCACCTCGCGGCGCACTATGACTTCACCGGAGAGAATCACCCTGAGTACTGGCGGACGAACATCGACGGCCTGCGCAACGTGCTCGAGGAGTCGGTGGGGTTGAACGCGCGCCAGTTTCTCTTTGCCAGCTCGGTCGCGGCGTGCTCGTTTCCTGCCAAGGGTGAGGCCTTGGACGAGTCATCGGCGCCGGATGGGGAGCACATCTACGCCGTGACCAAGCGGATGGGCGAGGAGATGCTGGCGGAGTTCGACGGCCGCTTGCGAACCGTGATCGTGCGCTTCGCGGCCCTCTTCTCCGATTGGTGCGAGTATCCGCCGCTGTACTTCTTCCTCGACACCTGGCTCGGAGAGGCGTGGAACGCCCGGATCCTCGGAGGCCGCGGCGCCTCGGCGATTCCGTACCTTCACGTTCGCGATGCAGTCGCGTTCTTGCGCCGGGTGCTGGCACGGGCCGACAGCCTGGATAACCGGGAGGTCCTCATCGCGAGCCCGGACGGCGCCCTGAGCCATCTTGAGCTCTTCGAGCTTGCCAATCTGAGCTACTACGGAGCGCGCCGTCGGCCGATCTTGATGCCACATGCACTGTGCCGGATCGGGGTCTGGGGACGGGACCTCGTGGGACGGATGCTGGGCAACCGTCCGTTCGAGCGACCCTGGATGGTGCGGTACATCGACGATGCGTTGACAATCGACGCCAGCCATTCCCGCCATCGGCTGGGGTGGCAGCCGCGCGATCGTCTCGACATCGCGCGTCGCATGCCGTTCCTGATCGAACACCTGCGGACCGATCCCGTCGAGTGGCACCGGAGGAACCGTGCCGCGATGAAGGAGGTGCAGCTCCGCACGCACCTCAGGATCCACCGGCTGCTCGAGAAGAACCATGACCGCATCCGGAGTCAGTTCATCGAGCGCCTGACAGGGGAGTGGGGAGCCGCGCGCTACCCAACCTACCAGAAGGTTAAGCCGGAGATCCTCGCGTGGCGCTTTACCGTCATCCTGCGCCACCTGATGAACGCGGTCCGGACCGGCGACAAGGGCGTCTTCACCGCCTATTGCCGCGACCTCGCTGCGAAGCGCTTCGAAGAGGGTTTCGAGGCACACGAGGTGTGCGGTGCGCTGGTCCTGCTCGACCAAATCTGCGTCGAGACCCTGCTCGCCGAGCCCGAAGGCGCCGGGCTCGAAGCCAAGCTCAAGGACCACATCTCGATGACGTTCCAGTTCGGGTGCGATCAGATCCAGGAGATCTTCGAAGAGCTCGACGGCGACTCCGAGCCGCTCTGAACCGGACCACCACCAAGACACCAAGACACCAAAAGGGGACCGGGGTGCGCCCAACCGGCGCCAGTCTCCAGAAGGTCGTTAAGCCTCCAGCGATCAAGCAGGATGACGATTCGACAGACCGCAGAGTCAGTGCCAGGGCTCTCGGCTGCGCAGCCAGCCTGCACTTCTACCCAGCGTGACGGCCGAGGGCCGGCGGAGGCCGCAGCTTACGGCGCTGTCTCGTGCTCACTCGGTCAACGCACCGGAATGTGCCTCATTTCACCGTCCTGCAGGATTTCCAATGTCACGACCTCCTCCGGCCGACACCTCGCCATGCAGCGAGTACTGATGGCTCGAAGACGGGCTACTGGAACTCACGTTGCGATGGCTTGGTGCCTTGGTGGTCTACTTCCGACCGCCGAGGTAACGGCGCACGACGAGCACGGCAGCGCCCATCAGGCCGTCGGCGAACCCGGAGAAGGGGACGATCCACGGCACAGGTGTGGCGACCCAATACCCGAGCAGAAAGATGACGGCCGCACCCTTGGCCATGAGCAGCAGTGTGACGTCTCGCCTTCGGTAGTGCTCGACGAGATAGCCGGTGGCGAGGACGAAGTGGAAGATGCCGGCCTGACGGATGAAGAACAGCGGCTCGACGTGCGGCCAGCCGCCGAAGGTCGGCGCCCACTGAGGTGCGACCATCAGCGCAAGGCCGACGATGAAGCTGTGGAGAGCAATCAGGATCACCAACCAGCGCTCGATGTCGAGCGCCTCGAATCGGTCCGTGAGGCTCATGCCGGTGCCCCACGCTCCCACCAGATGTCCGGGTCGCTTGGGGCCTCTCGTGGGACGGCTGGAACTCCGAGCCGCTCGAGCTCGGCGAGAGTGGCGGCCAGCACCGGCTCGAGGGCGGCTCGAACGGGCGCGCTGAGGCTGGCACCGGTCACCGTGGAGGACGGTACGACGCCGATCAGCACCACCTCGTCGGGCGTCCCCGTCGTCAGCTCGGCGGCGAGCAGCGCCTCTCGGAGCCCGGGCTGGTGGGGGTTGATGCGTGGGGGCATCGGAGTCGAAAGCAGCTGTTCGCGGCGGAAGACCCTGACCGTGCCCGGGGGAGCGTCGCTGGATATCGTATCGAGCACCACCAAGGCGCGGGTTCGGTCGAGGTATGGAAGAAAATCGAGGCCGGGGGTGCCCGCGTCGAGCACCTCCACGGCCTCATCGAACTCATACCGTGCTGACAGTACACGCACGGCGTAGGGCCCGAAGCCGTCGTCCCCGATGAGGACGTTGCCGATACCGAGGACGACGACCCGGTCCACCTCTAGAACGTCCGGATGCTCGCCAGCTCCTGACCCTCCGGATCCATGGTGTGGATCGCACAGGCAAGGCACGGATCGAAGGAGTGGATCGTGCGCAGCACCTCCAACGGCCGCTTGGCATCGGCGATGGGGTTGTCCATCAGCGACGCCTCGTAGGGACCCTTGCGGTTCTTGTCGTCGCGCGGCCCGGCGTTCCAGGTCGACGGGACCACGCACTGGTAGTTGGCGATCTTGCCGTCGCGGATGACCACCCAGTGCGACAGCGTGCCGCGGGGCGCCTCGTGGAAGCCGAACCCTTGCTGCTCACCCTTGGGATACTCCCAGGGGGTGAAGATGTCGGTGTCGCCCTTGCCGATGTTCTCGGCCAGGAGCTGCCAGTGCTTCTGGGCGGTCTCGGCAATCACCGCGCAGCGGATCGCGCGCGCGGCGTGGCGTCCGATGGTGGAGTGGAGCACGGCCGGGGTCAGGCTGGCACCCGCCACCGCGCCGGCGGTCTTGAGCACCCACGACGCATGGCGGACGGTGGGCTCGTGTCCGGCAGCGAAGGCCACAAGCACCTGGGCAAGGGGGCCGACCTGCATCGGCTCGTTCTTGAAGCGGGGTGCCTTGACCCAGGAGTACTTGCCGTTGTCGTCCCAGTCGGTGTACTTCGGGACCGTCTCCTCCTGCCACGGGTGCCGGGACCAGTCACCGTCGTACCACGAGCGCGCGATGCACTCGGTCACGTTGTCGCGGAAGTACGGGTCCTGGAAGGACTCGAACTGCTGCAGCGACTTGAGGTTCTTGTCGAAGATGGTCCCGCCCGGCATGTCGAAGCTGGTGCCGGCACGGTCGATGGGGAACTCCGGCACCGAGAGGTAGTTCGTGACCCCGGAGCCGTAGCCGAGCCAGTCGGCGTACATGCCGCCGATCGCCGCAACGTCGACCAGGTAGACCTGCTCGACGAAGGTCCTGACCTCGTCGAGGAGATCCTTCACGGCGTAGAGCTTGTTCATGTTGAGCGTAGCCTCGTTGTCGAGGTTGATGGCGTTGGCCACCCCGCCGACCGCGAGGTTCTGGATGTTGGGCGTCTTCGCACCGAGGATTGCCACCACCTGATTGGACTTGCGCTGGTACTCCAGGGCCTGCAGGTAGTGGGTCACGGCGAGCAGGTTGACGTCCGGCGACAGCTTCATCGCCGGGTGGCCCCAGTAGCCGTTGGTGAAGATGCCGAGCTGACCCTTGCCCACGAAGTCGATGAGCTTGTCCTTGACCGCCTGGAACTCCATGACCGAGTTCCGTGGCCACGGCGACAGCGACTGCGCCAGCTTTGCGGTGCGCGCCGGATCGCCCTTGGTTGCCGACACCACGTCCACCCAGTCGAGGGCCGACAGGTGGTAGAAGTGGACGATGTGGTCGTGCATCGAGTGCGCGCCGATGAGCAGGTTGCGGATGTACTGTGCGTTGAGCGGGATCTCGATGTTGAGCGCGTTCTCGACCGCCCGCACCGAAGCGATTGCGTGGACCGTGGTGCACACGCCGCAGATCCGCTGAGTGAAGAGCCAGGCGTCGCGCGGGTCGCGGCCCTGGAGAATGGTCTCGATGCCGCGCCACATCTGGCCCGACGACCACGCGTTGCGGACCCTCCCGCCGTCGACCTCGACGTCGATGCGCAGGTGGCCCTCGATCCGAGTGATCGGGTCGACCGTGATTCTGGTTGCCATAGCCCCCCCTCCTAACGGGTCGAGACGGCGGGTTCGCCGCCGGCAATGATCGGGAATCGCTTCACGATCACGATGTACAGAGTGATCTCGAGGGCGATGGCGCCCACGGTGATGAGCAGCTCGGGAACGGACGGGAAGTAGGCCCAGTTCGAGCCCGGATTGTAGGCGGCGATGTAGGCGTCGAATCGGTACATCGAGCCCCCGAGGATCATCAGGATGGCAGCCTGCATGACCGTTCCAAAGTCCTTGCGACGAAGGAGCATCACTGCCGGCACGATGAACAGGGCCATCTCGATCCAGAACAGCACGGTGTACATGTCGAAGCGGAACATCAGCCCGAGCTTGCCCTGAATGACGATGTCCACCAGTCGGAGGACACTGTAGGCGATGAGCACGATGACCATTGCACCGGAGAGCGAGACCAACATGGAGGTCTCACGCTGGCGCTTGAAGATCCGCGACGAGACCGCGGCCTCGAGCACCACCACCCCGTACCCCATGCCGATGCAGGAGATGAGGAAGAGGAGCGGAACCATGGCCGAGTTCCACAGCGGGTGGAGCTTCCAGCCGGCCAGCAGCATGACCGTGCCGAGCGACGACTGGTGCATGGTGGGCAGCAGGAGTCCGAGGGCGATGATCCAGATCAGCGCCTTGTCGAAGAACTTCAGCCCGGCCGCCGAGAAGTTGCGCAGCCACTGCGACTTGGCCGAGTCCTTCCACTTCTCCATGAACGCCGGGCTGAGCTCGATCCAGAGCACGCCGACGTAGGCCATGACGCACAGAGCGACCTCGAGCAGCGCCGAGTTCCAGTTGAAATGGACGTTGGGAAACCCGCCGAGCGGGATCTTCCAGATGTACCACGGCCGGCCGACGTCGATGATGATCGCGAGCGCCGCCAGTGAGTAGCCGAGCGCGCTGGTCAGCAGCGCCGGCCGGACGAGCGGGTGGTACTTGCCCTTGTTGAGGATGTAGCACAGGATCGCGACCGCGTACCCGCCGCAGGCGAGGGCGGTGCCGGTAACCACGTCGAAGGCGATCCAGATGCCCCACGGGTAGCCGTCCGAGAGGCCGCTGACGGCGCCGATTCCGGCGCCGAAACGCCAGATCAGGAGAATGAACCACGCGGCCAACAAGCCGAGCAGGACGGTGAACGGCCGGGTGAGCAAAGGCCCACCGACGGCGCGTGCCTGGTGCGTCATGGCTGGTCCTCCTTCCCCGCCGAGCGGCGGTTGCGCCACAGGACGGCGCCGAGGATGCCGTACAGGACGACCGGCGCGATGAAGCCCTTGTATGCCGTGTGTTGGACCTTCTGGGCGATCTCGCCGGCGGGCTCGTCGCTGAGCTCAGGCAGGCCGAGCTTGTGGAAGTCGACCCCGGCGAGGTAGAGCACCTGGGTCCCACCTCCGTCGTGCTCGCCGAAGATCTTCGGAATGTAGCGATCGGGATGATCGGCCAGGCGCTGGCGGGCGTCGGCGAGGAGGTCCTCGTACTTCCCGAAGATGACCGCCTTCGCCGGGCACACGGCGCAGCACGCGGGCTGCTTGCCGACGGCGATCAGGTGGTTGCACATCTCGCACTTGACCATTTTTGGGGTCGCAGTGTCCCACTGGAACTTCGGGATCTCGTAGGGGCATGCGACCTGGCAGTAGCGGCAGCCGATGCAGCGGCTTCCGTCCCAGGTGATGATGCCGTGCTCGCGTTTCCTATATGCGCCGATCATGCAGGCGCGGGCGCAGGCGGGGTCGATGCAGTGCATGCACTGCGCCTTCATGAACGACTGCTCGCCGTCGCCCTTGTAGAGCTTGACGATGGTGCGGGTCTTTCCCGAGAGATCGATCGGGGCGTCCCAGAGCCCGTCCTCGAAGGTGCCCGTTTCGGGCGGCATGTCGTTGGCTTGCTTGCAGGCGACCACGCACGACTTGCAGCCGATGCAGCGGGTCGCGTCGTAGAGCATGCCAAAGGCGTCGGCAGGTGCCTGGGCTTTCGCCGAGGCCTCGACGGGGGCCGCAGCGGCCGCAGCGGCGCCGGCACCGGCGGCGGCGAGCCCCTTGAGCAGAGACCGCCGGTCGATGCTCATGACCCCCCTCCTGTTCCTCCCTCGCCGATCTTCTTCGCCGCCATCAGGCCGGCGCCGACGAGGGCTCCGCCGACCAGGCCTGCGACACCCGCAGTCGCCGGGCTGATGGTCCGGTGCTCCGCCTTGATCGGCGGGTAGGTGTCGGGCGGCGTCAAGTGTTCGACGGTTGCGGTGTCGTGCAGGGCGACCCGGAACGCCAGCTTCTGCTCGGTGCACCCGAAGCAGGGGTGGCCGACGCCGATCGGCCAGGCGTCCGGGACCTCTCCGTAGGACAGCACGGAGCAGTTGGCGTGGGTCTCCGGACCCTTGCAACCCATCTTGAACAGGCAGTAGCCCTGACGGGCATTGTCGTCGCCGAACTGCTGAACGAATCGGCCGGCGTCGAAGTGGGCTCGCCGCGGGCACTGCTCGTGGATCGTGCGCCCGTAGGCGAACAGCGGACGAGCCTTGTCATCGAGCGCTGGAAGGGTTCCGAAGGTCGCGAACTGGAGCACGGTGCCGAGGAAGTTGTAGGGGTTCGCGGGGCACCCCGGAATGGTCACCACCGCGCGCCCCTCGAGAATGGCAGGCGCGCCGACCGCTCCGGTGGGGTTGGGGTCGGCGGAAGGAATGCCGCCCCAGGACGCGCAGGAGCCGATCGCGATCACGGCCGCAGCATCGGCGGCGACGTCCTTGAGGATGTCAATCGCGGTCCGACCGGCGATCTGACAGTAGATGCCGCCCTCCTTGGTCGGGATCGCACCCTCGACCACGCACACGTACTTGCCCTTGTTCTCTGTCATGGCGGTCTGCAGGGCCTCTTCGATCTGATGGCCCGCCGCCGCGAACAGGGTCTCGTGATAGTCCAGCGAGATGAGGTCGAGGATGAGCGACGCGAGATCGGGGTGCGAGGTGCGCAGCAGGCTCTCGGTGCAGCCGGTGCACTCCTGGAAGTGAAGCCAGATGACGGATGGCTTGAGCCCCGCTTCGGCGGCTTCGGCCATCTGCAGACCCGCGGAAGCCGGGAGCCCGACCGCCGCGGCCGCCATCAGGCAAACCTTGGTGAAGTCCCTCCGGTTCATCCCGTCTGGGACGGTCTCCTCCAACCACGAAATATCGTCGTGCCGTCGACCCATGTCAGCCTCCTCCTCGTCGCGAGTGAAACGCCCTGATCCACGGATAATCTCCTTCGGACGATATTCGGCAGAATGAGCCCTGTCAACTATTTGTACCGATCCGAACACGTAGTCTCAATATCACGACATGTCGCGGCAAGGGACATTCGCACCGTCAGCGGTGTGGCCAAGATCAGACAGCGTTCAACAAAGCTTTGTGAAAAAATTCCCGAGCAGAGGCATGAGCCAGAATCTCAAGGTATGCCGCGACGCGGCAATACCGCTGCAACCGCCGCCAAGGCGGCGGCGGCAAAGAGAGCGGCCGGCAGGTCTCCTGGCGCGTCCGTCATTTTGAGAAGTCCTCCGGTCGTCGCCATGCCTGCGGCCGCGATCGTCCAGGTCAGACGCGCCACGGCGCGGTGGAGTCGGTCCAGCCGCCTTGCCGCGTCCGGACCGAGGTTGGCTCTGACGCCAAAGGCGCTCCGGTCGGCGCGCGCCAGGAGGGCGTCGAGCTGGTCGGGCAGCCGGAGAATGCGTCCGATCTGGCCGAGGAGCTCCTCGACCCGCTCGCGGATCCGGACCCGAACCGCCTCGCCGGCGAATCGTTCAGCGAACGGCACGGTCGCCGCCCAGGGATCGAAGTCGGGGTCGAGCGAAGTGCACAGGCCGGCGAGGAGACCGACGGCGCGCAGTGCGAAGAGCATGTCGGCCTGCACCTGAACCGGCGCGGAGAGCAGAAGATCGTGATACGACCGCATGAGATCGCGCGCCTCATTGAAGGCGACGTCGCGCATGCTGCCGATCCGGATGCCCCAGAAGCGTTCGAGCAGATCCTCGTGGGCGGCTACGAGACGCTCGATATCGGCCTCGTCGAGCAGGGTGCCGGCCTGGACGTAGCTGGCCACCATCCGGCGAGCGTCGCGGGTGCCGAGCCCGATGGCAAACTCCCTCAGCGCGGCCCGGAGCCGCTCCGGAATCTCGGTCATCATCCCGAAGTCGACGAACGCGAGCACGAAGGGTGTGGTCTCCTGGGGGGAAGAGGGTTCCGACTCGGCCGCTTCGGGCGCTGGGATCGGGCGGACAAAGATGTTCCCAGGGTGAGGATCGGCGTGGACGAAGTGGGTGACGAAGAACTGCTGCATGAACACGGCGTAAAGCCGCCGGGCGACCTCGCCGGGGTCAATCCCGGCCGCGACCATGGCGGCGCGGTCCGTGATCTTGATGGCGCCCACGTCCTCGAGCGTCAGACAGCGTCGGCCACTCTGTGCCCAATAGACTCGCGGAATGACAACGCGGGAATCGTCGGCGAAGTCAGCCGCGAAGCGTTCGACGCTGTGGCCCTCCGCGACGAGGTCGAGCTCGCGCCGTGTGACGGTGCGAAACTCGCGTTCCAGCCAGGTCACGTCGACGCGCCGCCTGATGGTCCGGGAGAATGTGAGCCAATGCGATGCCCGGCGCAGCGCTGCAAGGTCGGTCTCGACCAGGATGTCGATGCCGGGCCGCAGGATCTTCACCACCACCTCTTCGCCCGACGGGAGGCTCGCGGCGTGGACCTGAGCGAGCGACGCGGCTCCGACCGGCTCTTCGTCGAGGGCGCTGAAGACCTCCCGCCACGGACGGCCGAGGTCCGCCTCGAGGGTCGCCAGCACGGCCGGGAACGGTGCGGCGGGGACCTCGTCCTGGAGCCCGGCAAGCTCACGGATGATCGGCTCCGGGAGCAGGTCGACCCGGGTGCTGAGAAACTGGCCGAGCTTGATCAGGACGCCTCCGAGCTCGACCGCGAGCTCTCGGTAGCGGCGGGCAATCGCGCGCCACCGCTCGAGCGGCGGTGTCCTGAGACGACGCAGGACGGGGCGCGACAGCAGCACATCCCACCACAGCGCGTGGACGAGCACGCCGGCGAGAAACCGGAGCACCCGCCGGTAGCGTCGGCGGTCGATGCCGGAGTGCCGCGCTTCACGCGACAGAACAGGAGACGAAGGCGCGGTGGCGCTCATGACAGAACTGTACCGCACGGTACCGGCCGTCGTTGCACCTGGGTCCCGGCTGCGGCAGACTGCGGAGCGTGAACAACGACCCGCCGAAGGCAGCGCCGAGCGCGAGGGCGTCCGCACCCCTCGAGCTCCAGCGTGACGTCCCGCTGGCGGTGCGGACGACTCTCGGCCTCGGGGGACCGGCACGCTTCCTGATCGAGGCGAGAGAGGTTCGGGCCGCGGCCGAAGCGCTGGCATGGGCGCGCAGTCGGGGCGTGCCTGCGGTGGTGCTCGGCGGAGGTTCGAACGTGGTCGTGGCCGACGACG
This sequence comes from uncultured Acidobacteriota bacterium, assembly GCA_963814875.1. GTDB lineage: Bacteria > Acidobacteriota > Thermoanaerobaculia > Thermoanaerobaculales > Sulfomarinibacteraceae > CAVSIS01. The sequence goes on along the minus strand of CAWFFJ010000018.1, from coordinate 264,455 downwards.
GCTTTCCGGGGCTGGTGGTCGTTCCAACGATGACGGGGATGACGATCGAGCACGGTGCGGCGAGTGTGTCGCTTTCGGCGGGGGCAGGGGAGCCGTGGGACGCGCTCGTCACACGCGCGGTGGGCGAGGGACTCGCCGGAATCGAGTGCCTCGCGGGGATCCCTGGGAGAACCGGCGGAGCGCCGGTCCAGAATGTCGGCGCCTACGGCCAGGAGGTGGCGGACACGATCAGCTCGGTCCGCGTCCTCGACTGCAGCAGCCTCGCCGAGCGTGAGCTCCCGGCCGAGGCGTGCGGCTTCGGCTACCGGACCAGTGCTCTGCGCCGCGCCCCTGGCCGCTGGATGGTGCTCGAGGTTCGCTTCCGTCTGCGCCCGCGAGGGACGCCGACGATCGCCTACCCGGAGCTCGAGCGGCGGGTTCGCGAGCGCGTTGCGGAGCCGACGCTGGAGAATGTCCGCGCGACGGTCCTCGAGCTGCGCCGGGACAAGTCGATGGTGCTCGACGATCCCGACGACCCCAACCGGCGCTCGGCGGGCTCGTTCTTCGTCAACCCCGTGCTCGACCCGGAAAGGGCCAACGAGCTCGCTGCTCGGGCGCTCGCCCTGGGCGTGGTCGCCGATGCGGCGCAGGTGCCGCGGTTCACAACCGGAGAAGGCCGGGTCAAGATCCCTGCGGCGTGGCTGGTGGAGGCGGCTGGTTTCCGCAAGGGGTTCCGGCGCGGGGCAGTCGGTCTCTCATCCCGCCACGCGCTGGCGCTTGTGCACCACGGCGGCGGCAACACGGCCGAGCTGATCGCGCTCGCCCGCGACATCCGCAACGCAGTCCGCACTCGTTTTGGGGTGACTCTGAAGCCCGAGCCGGTCTTCCTCGGCTTTTCCACGTCGGACCCGCTGGGGTGAGCGGGCGCTGGGAATACACCACCAAGACACCAAGGGGCGGTGTCTGCTGCGATGCAGACTGGGAAGGCCATTGCTGAGAAGGCCTCGCGGTCTGAGAGAACCTTGACACGTGGATCTGTGTTCGTGCTCAAGCTCACTCTCTGATCGCGATGGCTTGGTGTCTTGGTGTCTTGGTGTCTTGGTGTCTTGGTGGTCTGAACTCACTCCGCGGCGTAGCTGACCTCGAGCGTGCGCGCCCGCCACGCCGCGAGGCCCACCGAGACGACGGCCAGTGCGCCGAGGCCCAACACCGCCTTCCACGCCGCCACCGGCGGCACCATGATCGCGAGCGGGCCGAGCGAGGCCGGGACCGGCACCAGCGATGCGAGGTAGTGGCTGACGCTGAGCGCCTTCAGCATCGGCGGCAGGAACGGCGACAGCAGCTCCCAGCCGAGCAGGGCGACGGCGGGCAGCAGCGGGTTGCGGAAGTACAGGCCCGCGAGCAGGAACAGGGCGCCGTAGCCCACGCACGCCATGACCACGGTCGCAAGATAGGCGGCGAGGTGGCTCATGCCGGCGCCCGAGAGCACGAAGCCGAGGCCGGGGCCGACACCGTGGGCCAGGTACATCAGGAAGTAGGTCGCGAGGGTGGCGCCGCCGAGCGCGATCACGGTCGAGGCGAGACCGCCCAGGAACTTGCCGACCACCAGCACGTCACGACGAACGGGTGCGAGCAGCAGGTAGTGGATGCTGCGATCCAGGATCTCACCACGGAAGAGGTTCATGAACAGGCCGGCACAGCCGAAGAAGACCACGAAGCGGAGGATGAAGGCGTGGAACAGCTCGGCGAAATCGCGACCGGTGCCGGCGATGTCGGCGCGCATGGCCGTGGGCATGAAGAGCAGCCGCAGGAGCGCGATGACGAGCGGTAGGCAGAGCAGCAGCCAGACCAGCAGGGACCTCCGCCCGAGCAGGGTGCGGGCGAGCTCGCGGCGGACGAGAACGACGATCTGGACGCGAGGCGGGACCGGCACGCCGGGATCGAAGGCGGTCATGTCGTGCCCCCCGCGGAGCCGATGAGGTAGTCGTAGACGGCACCGACGTCTTCGTCGGCGGGTGCCACGGTCTCGACGTCGGCTCCGGAGGCCAGCACCAGCGGCGCGACGTCGCGGAAGAAGGCGTCCGCGTCCCGGGTCTTCACCAGCACCACGTCGTCCTCCTCGATCAGGCGGACCTCGACCACGTGAGCGAGCTCGAGCAGGCGAGGCGCGACTGAGCGGACCGGACGGCAGCGGAGGAGGATCTGCATCGGGTGCCCGGAGATCTCTCCGCGCACCGTGCGAATCGCACCCTCGGCGACCACCGATCCGCCGTGCATCAGGATGACGCCGTCGGAGATGGCGTCGACCTCGTGCAGGATGTGCGACGACACGATCACGTGGCGGCCCTCGTCGGCCCAGCGCCGCATCAGGTCGATGACCTCCGCGCGGGCCATCGGGTCGAGACCGTTGAGCGGCTCGTCGAGGACCAGCACCCTGGGGTCATGGGCGATTGCCTGGCCGAGCTTGATCCGCTGGCGCATGCCCTTGGAGTAGCCTGCGATGCGGCGCCGAGCGGCCTCGGTGAGGCCGACCAGCTCGAGCACCTCCCAGGCCCGGGCGTCACGTTCGGCCGGGTCGAGGCCGTGGAGTGCGAGCGAGTCGCGCAGCAGGCCGAGACCGGTGGTGCCGGCGGGGAAGCTGTCGTACTGGGTGCAGTAGCCAAGCAGACGAAACAGGAGGTCAGGCCTGTCGGGAGGGACGTCGAGCACGCTGACGCTACCCTGGGTGGGCCGCAGGAGGCCGGTGAGCAGGTGCATGAGGGTGCTCTTGCCCGAGCCGTTGGGGCCGACCAGGCTGGTGAGACCCGGCGCGATGGCGAGGCTGACGTGGTTGACGCCGAGCACCTCGCCGTAGAACTTCGAGACCCCTCGGAAGACGATGCGGTCGGTGCTCACCGCACCACCTCCGCACCGCGTAGTCTGGTGCGGAGCAGCGCGAGGCTGAGCAGCGACGCGCCGGCGAGCGAGCCCCACGCCAGCCAGACCGGCATCGGCGTCTGGACCGACGGGTCGAAGAGGTGGGCGACCACGGTCACGATCGCCTGGACCAGGTCGAGGGCGTCGCCGAACGAGCTCCCGGTCATGAGGTTCACCATGTGGCCGACCGCGCCGAGCACGAAGAACACGCCCAGGAGGACGCCGCGCGCGAGGGGCTTGTAGCGGACCCACGCCGAGACGGCCAGCGACAGCAGGGTGATGACCACGATCCAGGTCAGGTGTCCGACGAGGTAAGCGAGGGCCAGACGGGCGTTGGCGTGCCACCACCCGCCGCCCTCGAGCGAGGCCTGGAGCGCGAACACCGCCAGCCCCCCGATCCAGGTGATCGGGGAGAGCAGCAGAGCGAGCACCGCGGCCTTGCCGAGAACGTAGTCGGTTCGCGTGATCGGGCGGCTCAGGTAGAGCGGCAGGCCGTTGTGGGTGAGGTCGGGCGCGACCAGGCTGGGCGACACGATCAGCGCCACGAAGAACGCCGGCACCGCCTGCCACACGAAGAGCTTCTGGAAGAAGAGCCGGGTCAGCGCCGCGACGAAGTCTCCGGGTACGCCGAGCTGCGCGAGCATGGAGGCGTTGTGGGCGAGGTAGACCAGGACCAGCCCGATCAGCGTCGGCAATGCGCAGGCGGCGTAGAAGATCGCGAACAAGCGCGACGAGAACGCCTCGGCCAGGGCGAACCGGGTGATGACCAGGAAGCGCCGGGTGAGCGGCGTGGCCGCGCCCTCCCAACGGCGCCAGGTACGCTCATACACCGCCACGGTTGTCCTCCATGGCCTTGAGGAAGATCTCCTGCAGCGAGGTCCGCTTGCAGTCGAGCCGCCGGATCACGACCCCGAGGTCGACGGCGGCGCGGTAGATGTCGTGGACGGTGCGCCCGACGGGCAGGACCGCCTTGAGCCGCGGTCCCGGGCCGACCGCGACCTCGCAGCCGAGCTCGCCGAGGGCGGCGACGAAGGGCTCGCTGGGGGCGGTCAGCTCGAGCTCGACGAAGGAGCGGTTGGCACGACGCTCCTCGTCCAGGTCGGCACAGGCCGCTACCTTGCCCTCCTTGAGGATCAGCACCTCGTCGCAGACCAGGTCAACGTCGCGCAGCAGGTGGGAGGACAGCAGCACCCGGCAGTCGCCGCGGTCGCGGATCTCAGCAACCAGCTCGAGCATTCGTGCGCGCGCGGGCGGGTCGAGCCCGTTGGTGGGCTCGTCCAGAATCAGCAGCCGCGGGCCGTGCACGATCGCCTGGGCGAGCTTGACCATCTGCTTCATACCGGTCGAGAACGTCCCCACCGCCCGGTACCGAGCCTCACCGAGGCCGACGAAGAACAGCGCCTCGTGGGCGCGCTCCAGGGCAGCCTGGGGGGGCAGTCCTCCGAGCTCGCCCATCAGGCGCAGGAAGCGGACTGCTGTCATGTTGGCGATGAACGAGTCGTTCTCCGGCATGTAGCCGACCTGCGCCCTGACCTCGCGCTCGGTGCTCCGTCCGAGCGGAAGCCCGAGCACAGTTGCCGACCCCCCGGACGGCGGGTGGAAGCCGAGCAGGGTACGAATCAGGGTCGTCTTGCCGGCGCCGTTGGGTCCCAATAGACCGATCGCGCGCCCCCCGAGGGAGGCGCGGAGGTCGGCGAGGATGGTCCGCGATCCGAGCCGGACCGACAGGCCGTCAAGCGTCAGGACCGGCTTTCGGTCCGGCGCGGGGGCGCTCATCCCTGGGATGATACCGCGCCCGTTGACCCGACCCGCCCGGCCGCGCCCGTCCGCGGGGCGTGGCCGAGACCGGCAAGCGGGAATGCCTCGAGCAGGCTCGCGCCCGTGCCGCTGACCGAGATTCGGCGCTCCTCGGCCCAGACGCAGAACAGGCTCGGCTCTGACAGGGCGCCGAGATCCGCTCCCGGCGGCAGCTCGCCGAGCATTCCGGTTCCGGCGAGGGTCTGCGCGAGGTCCCCGAAGTCGTGGAAGAAGAGAGCCGAGCAGTCGCTGTAGCCGTTGGTCGGCAGGAGGTCGCGGAGAACGTTCGATTGCGGCAGGGTGACGCCGCTCGACCGCACCATCAGGGCATGCCGGAGCACCGCGGTGTTCGGCCCTACGACGATGTAGCCGTCGTTCATGACCCAAGCGGCGCCGGCAGGCGAGTCGCGGCTCGTGAGCACCCAGAAGGTCTGGTCGCCGACATCCTGACGGGCGAGCGTGACAGGCGCCTTGCCTTCTGTGACCAGCGCGCGGTTGATCTCGACTACCGCGGCCTCGAGGGTGGCCTGGAGGCGCACCGGGTCGTAGACCTCGAGCACCAGCTTCCACGACGGGACCGGGACCACGGGCCCGTCGATGCCGAACGCCCCCTCGCCGCCGAGAGCGGCGGCCAGGTCTGTCCTGAGATCGATGCCGTGCTCGGTGCGGAAGCTGTCGATCGCGCCGACGGCGTCGGGCGCCGCGGTGGCCAGCATCGCCACCAGGTCGTCGAACATCTCGAGGGCGTCCTTGGCGACCGCAGCCGAGACCAGCGTGGTCTGGGGCGAGAAGAACTCGAGGCTCCCCATCGGCGCCGGAGCGGCCAGCCAGGCGGCGATGCCCTTGCGTGGGGCGGAGAAGTCGAGGCTGGCCTGGGTGCTCGCACGCTCGCCCTCCCGGTGGTGCTCGACCACGAGGGTGGACGCATCGAGCAGGCCGAGCTGCTCGAGCAAGCGCGTGTCGTGGGCCTCGTCCCCGGTCGCGGCCTCGGTCAGCATGCGGTGGACGTCGATTCCGAACAGCCAGCCGACGCCGTCGGCGTAGGCGGCTTGGAGGCGGTTGTAGAGGTCGGAGTCTTGGAACGGCGCCGCTTCTGCGGGATCGAGCGCGACCCGCGCGACCGCCTGGAGGTCGTCCGCTGTCGTCGCGGCGATCGCGATGTCGCCGTGGACCCAGATCATCCACTGCGCTCCCGCGGGCGGGGCGGCAAGCGGGTCATCGACGAGCACGAGACCGGGGTGGCCCTCGGCCTGGAGCCGGTCGATCTCGGTCTGCAGCAAGGACACAAACCCGGCAGGGTCGGCGAGCTCGGCGACCAGGACCGGTCCGCCGGAGCCTGTCAGCACGCGTTCGCCCAGCAGGACGGCGATCTCGTTGCCGACCGCGCTGCCGAGCGGGCGCAGATGCTCCAGCAGGGCTTCGACCTCGGTGTCGAAACCGCGCGAGGCGACCTGCTCGTCCCACCAGCCGCGCAGCGTGGGGCTCGACGAGAGCCGGTTGAGCAGGATTGACCGTGCGCTCGCCAGTCCCTGCGCGACGTTGGGCATGGCGGCGTAGAGCACCGTACCGGCCGGGGCCAGCGCGAGGAGCCGCGAGGTGCTGCGCTGCGAGTCGCCCTCGACCGCGACGGCGATGTCATGGCGCAGGGACCGCAGCTCCTTGAGCAGGGCGATGTGGGCGTCCGCATTGCGGCTCCACGCGATGTCGCGCTCGACGGAGACCTGGGCGAGCGAGTCGTCGGTGGTGATCTGGTCACCAGGAAGCAGGAGGTCTCGCGCGCCACCGCGGCGCACCTCGACCTTGCCTTCGACAACCGACACGCGCGATCCCTTGAGCCCGTTGGAAACCGAGAAGATCGTGCCTTTGACGAGCACTTCGCAGTCGTTGGTGCGGACCGCGAGGCGGCCGGAACCCTGGTCGGCGGCGTGCACGAGAACGTTGCCGCGTGCGAGGTCGATGGTGGTCCCGCGCCGGTCGGCGGTGAGGCTCAGCTCGGAGCGGGCGTCGAGCTCGACCATCGACCCGTCGGCGAGGCGCAACATGGCGCCGCCGTCGCGTTCGGTGCGGATGTGCTCGTGGGCCCGGATGTGGTCGCCGGCCGAGAGCGGCTGCGAACCGTCGGGTCCAACCGCGAGCAGCCCGCTGTCAGCCGCCGTGACGACGGCGTCGACCCGGCGGTCGGCCAGTAGGTCGCCACCGAGCTTGAACGTCAGGGCACCGGCCCCGACGACGAGCAGGGCCACCGCCGCTACGCGCAGGAAAGTCGGGACCCGCCAGCTGGGTCGAGCTGAAGCCGTCAACGATGCGACCGCCCCGCGGCGCAGCTCCATCAGGGCGCGCCGGCAGGCGACGCACTCCCGGGTGTGGTCGCTGACGAGTAGGCCGCGCCGCTCGCCGAGCGTTCCGGCGACGAAGCCCGGCAGTAGGGCCTGGACATCGGCGCAGCCGCGCAGCGGCGCCGACTCGGCGGCCAGCTGCTGCCACACCCTGGCGGTGGCGGCCTCGACGGTCTCAGGGGTGGGTTGGTCGGTGCGCACCGCGTCAACCGCGGCATCGATCAGGGGCTCGTGGGACGGAATGCGGTCGTTCATGAGAGACCTCCCAGGGAGGGTCGCAGCTCGTCGGCAAGACGGCTGCGGGCACGATGGAGAGTGACCGCCACGGTGCCCGGAGTGGTGTCGTAGAGCCGCGCGATCGCGGCGTTGTCGAGATCCTCGAAGTAGCGCAGGGCGAACATCTCGGCTGCGCGCTGGTTGAGCTTGGTCAGGGCGGTGCGCAAACGCTTCGCGAGGTCCCGCCCGGCATGGACGGCGTCGGGTCGTGGGGACGGATCCTCCGCGAGGTGGTCGGGGAGATCCTCGAGGGCGGCAGTGGTCCGTGCGCGGGCCGAGGTCACGACGTCGAGAGCCGCGTTGGTCGCGGCGCGGCGCAGATAGGCGCCCGCGCCGTGCGACAGGTCAGGTGGGGTGTCCAGACGCCGCGAAAGACGCAGGAACACCGTCTGCAGAACGTCTTCCGCATCGGAGGGGTTGCCGGTGATGCGGTAGGCCGCCCGGAAGACCGCAGCGGCGTGCTCGCGGTAGCTGTGCTCGAGCCAGCTTGCCGGAACCGCGTTGTCGTCGTGGATGGGCATGGTCGCCTGCACACCGTCCTCCTCGTGCTCGTCACTCATACAACGGTCCTCCGATCTCCCTGTTAACGGGCGCCGGAACGGGACGCCTCTTTCGTCTCGAGGACGGCTTAGCGTATGGTACTGCTGTCACGGAAACGGCTTGGTACGAGGGGAGGTCGGCATGTCTCGCGGGAGGTCCTGGTTCCTCGGGCTCGGGTGTCTGGTGGTGTTGGCGCTGCTCTTGATCGGCGCCCTTCTCGTGCGCGGGATCTCCTCGCCTCCGCTACCGGGTCGCTTCGTGCTTGCCGTGCACGTCACCGGGCCGCTGCCGGAGATCGTGCCCGACGACCCGTTCGCTCAGCTGCAGGGTGGTCCGTCTTTCGGGCTGCGGGATCTGCGCGCGGCGTTGGTCGCGGCGGCGGACGATGCGCGGGTCGTCGGAGTGCGGCTGCGCATCGACGGCTCGCTCGGGCTGGCGCCCGGGGAGGAGATCCGCGCGCTGCTCGGCAAGGTGCGTGCTGCCGGCAAGTGGACGGCGGCCTACATGGACACGGCCGGGGAGTTCGCGCCCGGGAACGGGGAGTACTTCCTCGCTTCGGCCTGCGACGAGATCTCCATGAACCCGATGGGCGACGTCAACCTGGTCGGCCTCTCGGCGCGGGTCCCGTTCATTCGCGGCACCCTCGACAAGCTCGGCATCCGGCCGGAGTTTCCCGGCCGCGGGGCCTACAAGACCGCGCGCTTCTTCTACACCGAGCGCGGCTTCACCCCGGAGGATCGGGAGATGACCGGGTGGCTGGTCGACTCCCTCATGGACCAGCTCGTGACCGGCGTCGCAGCGGGGCGTGGTCTGGAGCCGGCTGAGGTCCGGGATCTCATCGACCGGGCGCCGTTCCTCGGCCAGGAGGCGGTGGACGCAAAGCTCGTCGATCGACTCGAGGACTGGTCGGACTTCGTCGCCCGCCTGAAAGACCGCGACAACGGAGAGGTCAAGGCAATCGGCGTGGCGAACTACGCCGACAAGGTGGAGAGCCGGACGTCCGGACCGAGGATTGCCGTCGTCACCGCAACCGGGACGATCCTGCGTGGGCGCAGCGGACGCAGCTTCAACCCCCTGCTCGGCGACGAGGTGATGGGCTCGGAGACGATGGCCAAGGCGTGGCGGGACGTGCGCGATGCTTCGGGCATCAAGGCGGTCGTGTTCCGCATCGACTCCCCCGGTGGCAGTGCGGTGGCCTCGGAGATCATCCGCCAGGAGATGGCGCGGACCGCCGAGAGCCTGCCGGTGGTGGTCTCGATGTCCAACGTCGCGGGCTCGGGCGGCTACTGGATCGCCTGTGGCGCCAAGAAGATCGTCGCCGACCCGTCGACCCTGACCGCGTCAATCGGCGTCTTTGCCGGTCACCTCAACATGGACGAGCTGTTTTCCGATCGGCTGGGCGTCAACTTCGGGCGCATCGACCGTGGCGCGAACGCCGACCTGTACGGCAGCCTGGAGGACTGGACCGACGCCCAGCGAGCGGTCATCAACCGCCAGCTCGACCGCATCTATAGCAGCTTCCTCGAGCGCGTCGCAGCGTCGCGCGGCATGAGCGTCCCAGCGGTCGACGAGGTCGGCAGTGGTCGGGTCTTCACCGGCGCGCAGGCGTTGGACAAGGGCCTGGTCGACGCACTCGGCGGGTTCGACGTGGCGCTCGACGAGGCCAAGCGTTTGGCCGGGCTCGATCCGACGACAGAGGTCGAGCTGGTCGATTTTCCCAAGCCCGTACCGCTGTGGGAGCGCCTTCTGGAGCGTGGCCGCGACAACGGCAGCGCCATCGATCAGGCGGCCTCTATGGTCGCGACCGCGCTCGCGACCGGCGAGCTTCCGCTACCGGGTGTTGCGTGGATGCCGCCGATCACCGTTCGCTGAGTGCTGGTCCCGAGCGGCAGCAGGGAACCATCGGGGAGGCCGGCTCGGACGGGCGTCAGGGCTCGACCCTGGCGATCATCCGCCTGCCGCTGCTCGCCGGCTTTGGTCTGTTGGTCCTGCTCGCTGGGTGGACCCTGGACGAGCGAGCCCGGGCGCACGAGCTCGGGTTGCGCGAGGTGCGTCAGGCGGCACACGAGGTCGCCGACACCATTGAGGCCAGCATTCAGGCTCAGGTGCGCCGAGGTCATCTGGCGCGGGACCGGGTCCACGCGATCTTCGACAACGTGGTCGAGACCACCGATGTGGCGTTCATCGTGCTTCTGGTCGAGGGAAGGCCGGAGATCGTTTCGGGTCCCGCGCCGCAGCATCTGGATCTCGAAGGGACGCATGGCGCCCGGCTCGAGGGGCCGTTGTTCGTCCACTGGGAGGACGTCCGCCTGCAGAACTCCCCGCTGCCGCTGCGACACCGTTACCCGGACTTCGACTGGCTCGGCGACGGTGAACGCAGCGCGAGCGAGCTCGACCTGGATGGCCGCGACCAGCTCCTGGCCCTCGGCATCGACGCCGAGCCGTACTACCGTCACGTCGCAAATGCGACGGCCCGACTGTGGATGACGGCCCTGATCGGCACCCTGTGCATCGCGACCCTCGTCCTCGCATGGGCGCAGTCGATCCGCAACCGACTGCTCGCCGCCCGCCTCGACAGCGAGCGGGTCCGCACCGAGCACCTCGGTGAGCTCGGGCAGGCGGCCGCCGGCCTCGCCCACGAGACCAAGAACCCGCTCGGACTGATCAGGGGGCTTGCTCAGCAGGTTGCCTCGGACCCGTCGGTCCCCAGCAAGGCCCGCGCGAAGGCCGAGTCGATCCTCGAGGAGGTCGACACCGCAGTCGCGCGTCTCGGCGACTTCATGGCCTACGCATCGACCCGTACGCCAAGACTGGAGGCGGTCGACGCCGGCGCGCTGGTCCGCCGCGTGGCCGAGCTCCTCAAACCCGAGTATGCCGGTGCGGGCGTGGTGCTGACGGTTGCGGGTGAGGAGCTGTCGGTGCGGGCGGATATCGACATGCTCAAGCAGATTCTGGTCAACCTGCTGCTCAACAGCCTCCACGCGTCATCCGCCGGGACGGTGGTGACGGTCCGTGTCGAGCGCGGGTCGCACGGGGCGATCGTCCGGGTCGTGGACCAGGGCTCCGGCATCCCGCAGGAGCTGCGAGCTCACCTCTTCCGACCCTATGTCACCGGTCGCGAAGGGGGGCACGGACTCGGGCTCGCGATTGTCGGACGACTGGCCGAGATGCACGGCTGGACGGTTGCGATTCGCTCCCCCCTGGCAGATGGCGTCGGCACCGAAGTTGCGCTCGGCGGGATCGCGCTCGCCGCCGAAGGAGGGGCCGCATGAACGCCCCGGCAGAGAGGCCCCTCGTCCTGGTGGTCGACGACGAGCCGGCCCACCGCCGGCTGTACGCACAGACGCTCGAGGAGAGAGGCTTCACGGTGGTGACCGCGGCCGACGCGGCCGAGGCCGTGGCGCGAATCCGCCGCCAGGCTCCTTCTCTCGTGGTCAGCGACGTCCGCATGCCCGGAGAGGACGGCCTGGCGCTCCTGCGCCAGGCGCGGGAGTGCTGTCCCGCGCTGCCGTTCCTGCTCGTCACGGCTTTCGCCAACGTGCGCGAGGCGGTGGCGGCACTGCGGCTCGGCGCCGTGGACTACCTCGCCAAACCGGTGGATCTGGACGAGCTGGCGGCGGCTGCTGCAGACATCATCGGCCTCGAGGTCGGTGAGCGCGCAGTCGGACTGCCGGACGCCGCACTTGAGGGCATCGTTGCCGAGAGCCCCGCGTTCCGAGCCGTGCTCTCCGATGCCTATCGCGTGGCCGGCAGCGAGGCCACCGTCCTCGTGACCGGAGAGAGCGGCTCGGGGAAGGAAGTCGTGGCGGGTTTCATCCACCGGAACAGTCCGCGCCGCCGTGGCCCGCTGGTCGCCGTCAACTGCGCCGCGCTGCCCGAGGGTCTGCTCGGGAGCGAGCTCTTCGGCCACGAGAAGGGCGCCTTCACGGGAGCTCTCGCGCGCCGGCCCGGCCGGTTCCGAGAGGCCGACGGCGGGACCCTGTTTCTCGACGAGATCGGCGACATGCCGATCGGGCTCCAGCCGGCCCTGCTGCGGGCGATTGAGACCGGTCGGGTGACACCGGTGGGCGGAACCGGCGAACAGAGCGTGGACATCCGTCTCATTGCCGCTACTCACCGCGACCTTCAGGAGGCGGTGCGTGACGGGAGTTTTCGACAGGACCTGTACTACCGGCTCAACGTCTTTGCGGTCGAGCTGCCACCCTTGCGCGAGCGCCCGGAGGACATCCTGGCGCTGGCCCGGGCTTTCCTGCACCGCAACGGGTCGGGCCGGCGGCTTTCACCAGCCGCCTCGCGTGCGTTGATGGCACATGGGTGGCCGGGCAACGTCCGCGAGCTGGCCAACGCCATCGAGCGTGCGCAGATCCTCGCCAACACCGAGGTCATTCTGCCCGAGCATTTACCCCCAGCGGTCCGACAGGCGGCCGAACGCGACCCTGACAGGGAGCACGGGAACGCAGCCGAAGCGAGCGGTGGTGTCATCCCGCTCGACGAGGTCGAGAGGGACTCGATCGCACGTGCGCTCGAGCAGACCGGCGGCAACAGGACCCGGTCGGCTGAGCTGCTCGGTATCTCCCGGCGGACATTGATCTACAAGATCAAGCGCTACGGCCTCAGTTGAGACTCGTCTCGCTGCGCAAGATCTGCTCGGCGGAGCCGAACGTGCGCAGCTCTTGCGCACCCAACGACGAACGAGGCTTCGAAGAATCAATAGCTTAGCACTTGGCACGAGACTTGTATTCAAATCAGCGTCGCATGACCGCGGCGCCCCTGGACGACCGCCGGTCGCGAATCACAAGGAGGACACCATGTCGCATCGTTTCAGCAACCCGAAGACCCTCACCCTGACCGGGGCCGTGCTCGTCGGTCTCGCGATCCTTGGCTGGACCGCGGGAGTCTCCCAGGCTGCCACCGCCCCGGCCGCCGGAACATTGGCCAACCTGCAGGAGGCCTTCAACGGTGAGTCGAACGCCCACGCCCGCTACCTGGCGTTTGCCGAGAAGGCGGACCAGGAAGGCTACACCAAGGTCGCGAGCATCTTCCGCGCTGCCGCTCGCGCGGAGAGCATTCACGCCAACAACCATGCTCAGGTGATTGGCACCCTCGGTGCCGAGCCGACGGCGACCATCGAGACCCCGGTGGTGAAGAGCACCGCCGAGAACCTTCGTGCCGCCATCGACGGCGAGTCCTACGAGCGCGACACGATGTACCCGGAGTTTCTCGCGACCGCCAAGAAGGAGCGCCAGAAGGACGCGCTGCGTTCGTTCAACTTCGCCAAGGAGGCTGAGGGCGGACACGCCGAGCTCTACACTCAGGCATTGGCCAATCTCGACACGATGACCGGCGATCCGCTCGAGCTCAAGGTCTGCCCGGAGTGCGGCCGCACCGTGACCAGCCTCGACGGAGAGAAGTGCCCGGTCTGCTTCACCCCGAACGAGAAGTTCATCTCCGTGAGCTGACCCCGGTCCGGGCCGGTCGCCGCGGTCTGCGCGGCGGCCGGCGCCGTCGACCGGCCTGATCCTCCCAATCGCGACCCTGGCCGACGACACTCCGAGGAGGAGCCATGAGCCTGCCCCCGATTCCAGACTGGGACGCCCTGCATCCGCTGATCGTCCACTTTCCCATCGCGTTGCTCCTGGTCGCGCCGCTGTTCGTGGCTGCTGGCCTGCTCGTCCGCCGCAGCGCCATGACCCTGTCCACGGTGGCCCTGGCGCTGATGGTCCTGGGCACGGCCGGGACCTGGGTCGCGGTTGCCACCGGTGAGGCCTCCGCCGAGCTCGCCGACCGCACCCCGGTCATCAACGCGGCGATCGAGCAGCACGAGGAGCTGGCCGAAACTACACGGGCGGTCTTCACCGGGCTGACTGTGGTGTTCGCGGCCCTGCTCGCAGCGCACGCGTGGGTTCCGCGCCGGATACCCGCAGCGGTCACCGTGGGCGCCCAGGTCGTGTTTCTCGGCGCCTTCATGGCGGGCAGCGTGCTGCTCGCCAACACCGCCCACCATGGCGGTCTCCTGGTGCACGAGCACGGGGTCCACGTCATGCTCCCGCTCGATGCCTCGACCGCGGCCCCCCAGGCCTCCCTCGGCGGTGCCGGCGGTCTCGTGTCCGACGACGACTGAGCGGGGGCGCCGTGTACCGAGACTCTCGGATGAGGCTCAGCGTGAGCTGGGGACCGGTCCAACGAGGGCGGTGAAGGCGGCACGGGCAACCGTGTCGCCGGCCGCATCGCGAAGGACCACCTCCACCGGGAGCTCACCGTGGTCCGGCCGCTGAGGGACGTCGCAGCGACCTTCGGCCACGATCCGTCCGCGCGCTTTCTTGAGGAACTCGATCGAGAGGCCGGTGACGATCATACGGGCACCGTCGGGCATAGAGGTAGTCGCGAGCAGGCCGCCGGTCAGCTCGGCGAGGTTCATCATCGCGGCTGCGTGGATGGACCGCAGGTGGTTGCGCACCCGGCGCCGATCGCGCATCTCGATACGCGCATGGCCGGGCTCGAGCACCTCGACCCGCGCGCCGATTGTCGCCGAGTAAGGCGCCATCCAACCCACTGCGCGGCTAAAAACCAGGCGGCCGAGGGCGCTGCCCCCGAGCGACCGCCAGCGATCCAGAACCGGGTTTGCAGCAGCCATCGCACCTCCCCAGGTCGTCGTATCCGGTATCGTACAGGGTACGCACGTTCCGATCGCCTTTCGGTACCGAGCGTGAGACGCCGGCATGCTTGACACCGGACCTCCGACGATGATGCGATGCCCTCCACGATGGTCCGAAAACCGCCGTCGCGTCTAATCACCGCCGCGGGTCCGCGGGCCGCGGAGCAGGAGCTCCTCGGGGCGCTCGAGGCGCTTCGGGCCAGGAGTCTCGAGGACCTTCGGGAGCCTGTGCGGGTGATCGTCCCCTCCCGCAGCCTGCGCCTGCACGTCGCGGCCCGGCTCGCTGCCGGAGGGCGTCCTGTCGCCGGCGTGCTGGTCGAAACCCTGGCCGGGCTTGCGCGCGGCGTGCTCGCACGCAGCGGGGCTCCGGTGCGCTCGGCCGATGCCGTGCTCGGGGTGCTCACGCGACGGTTCGCCGCGGAGGAACCGGAGCTGGCCTCCAGCCTGGCAGGCTTCGCCGACCCCTTCTCGGCCGTGGTGGCGTCGGTACGGGACCTGCTCGATGCCGGGCTCGGCCCCGAGCAGTCCGAGGCCGGGCTCGAGCTGCTGTCGACGGGTGCAGCGCGTGAGCTGCGGGCGGTGGTCGTCGAGCGGTCCCGGGCGGTGGTCCGGATCGCCGCGCGGGTCGCGGTGGCGGCCAACGAGCTCGGCGTCGACCTCGCCTCGCGAGCCCTCGTGCGTGCCGCCGAGGCTCTCGACCGTGGTGCCGTGCTGCCGGCCCGCGCCGTGGTGGTCCACGGCTTCGCCGAGACCACGGGAGCGGCGGGCGAGCTGGTCGAGGCCCTCGTGCGTGGGGGTGGCGCGGTCGTGATCGTGGACCTGCCGCCGGATGCGTCGGGCGACGATGCGGGCGCCTTCGCGGGCCGACTCGTCGACCGGCTGTCGCGGGTGACGCACGTCGAGAGGTCGGCGGTTTCCGTCACCCCGCGCCATCTCGAGCTCCTCGAGGCTGCGGACGCCGAGGCGGAGGCGCGCGAGGTCGCCGAGCGGGCCGGACGCCTGATCGACGACGGTGTCGAGCCGGAGCGGATCGGGATCGTCGCTCGCGGGATCGAGACTCGGCTGACACTTCTGGCGCGCCACCTGGACCGCCTCGGAGTGCCGTTCTCGGGGGTGTCGCTGGCTGCGCCCGGCGGCGGCCTGCGCGTCCGGTTGGGAGGGTTGCTGGCGGTGCTCGCGGCGGGCAAGGACGCGACGGTGGACCGCTGGCGCGAAGCCGTGTCGGGTCTCGACGCCTCGTTCGAGGTTGCCGCGGCGCTGCGCGTGCTCGGAGCGAGCCGTCTCATCGACCTTGCCGGGCTCGAGCCACCCCGTCAAGGGGTACGCCTGCCTCTGGGCGTCGCAACCGAGCCCGACGACGAGGGCGACGAGTCGGGCGTCGAGCCGCTGCGAGTCCCGGCCGGGCAGCTCGCGGCCCAGCGGGACGGCGCGCGAGCGGCGGTCGACCTCCTGACTCGCTGGCCCGAGAGCGCACGGCCGTCGGTGCACGCGATCCAGACCGCGCGGCTGCTCGAGTGTCAAGGGGGCTGGCCGGCAGGGCCCGAGACCGCACTGCACGAGGCGTTGGAGGCATGCGCCGCCGGCCTCGCACCGCTCGGAGCGGTGTCGAGACCGGAGTGGGCGAGAGCGTTCGCCGAGGTCACACGTGAGCTGGGCAGCATCGTGGTGGGTGGCCGCGGCGGCGGAGTGCAGGTCCTGGGTGCGATGGAGGCGAGGGCGCGGACCTTCGAACACCTCTTCGTGGTCGGGATGCAGCGCGACGCCTTTCCGCGGCGGGTAGTAGAGGACCCGTTGCTGCCCGACGGTGTCCGGGCTCGTCTCGCCGTTGTGCTGCCGGAGGTGCCGATCAAGGCTCGCGGGCACGTCGAGGAACGGTACCTCTTCGGCCAGCTCGCATCCGCTGCGCCGCAGGTCACGCTGTCATGGGCAGCGAACGGCGGGCAGGGGTCGAGCCCCGCATCGCCGTTCGTGGAGGAGGTCAGGGCCGTGGTGGGGTCCGCCACCACCGTGAGCCGGGGCGTGCTCGCCGGCACACCCACGACGTCGTGGGAGCGCGCTGTTTCGAGCGGAATCAGGGGCGATCGGGAAGCCTGGGCGGCCCAGATGGCCGGCGCCCTGGGCGAGGGCTGGCGGCGGACCAGCGCAGTCGCATCGGCCGGCACGGAAGCCGCCGACGGCCTCTTCCGCGTCCTCGAGGAGCTCGAACGCCCGGTCCGGGACGCGGGGCCCCTTCTGGGAGTGATCGGACCTGGCGCCCTCGCTCGCACGGGCGCGGCGACCGTGACCGGCTTCGAGGCCTTCGCGCGCTGCCCGTGGCAGGCGTTCGTGACCCGCGTTCTCAGAGTTCAGCCGATGGCGGATCCGATGCTCGCGCTGCCGGCGGTGGACCGTCGCCTGGTCGGCGTGGTCGTCCACGACGTGCTCGCCCGCCGGGCGGTCGCGTGCGGCGCCGGCCGCGACCTCGGACTCTTGGAGGCGCGGGGACGCGTTCCCGCCAGGCTGATGCCGGCAGACGACGATTGGATCGACGCGAGCGTGCAGGATGCGGCGGTCGAGGCCGTGCGCCGGGAAGGGGTGCCATACCCGGGCTTTGCCCCGGTCCTCGCGGTGCTCGCCCGGCCGTTCGTGGCGGCCGCTCTCGACCTCGACGCGGGTGTCGACGTGCTCGCCGTGGAGGCCGACGGTCATGCGGAAGCGGGCGGGATTGACCTCCACTTCCGGGCCGATCGGGTCGATGCCGCTGAGTCCGGCTCCGTACTCACCGATTACAAGACCGGCAGACCTTCGTGGACCCGGCTGAAGAGAATCTCCAGCCGTCGTAAACACCTGCTCGACCGGATCGCCCGGGGCGAGCTGCTGCAGGCGGCCGCCTACGCCGCCGCCGAGCCGGGTGCCTCGGGCCGCTACCTGTTCCTCGAGCCCGAGGTCGACGACGGTGGCATCGAGGTCCGGGTCGAGAGCACAGACGAGGAGGCGGCCGCGCGGCTGAACGGAGCGGTCGCGGCCTTGCGCAGGGCGTGGAGCGCGGGGGCGGTGGTGCCCCGAACGAGCCGGGTCGTCGTCCGCGCCACAAAGGAAGGAGAGGCACCGGCGCTCGACCTCCGGGAGTCGAACTGGTGCCGTAGCTGCAGCGTCCGCGAGGCGTGCCTCCGCGACGACTCCGGTCTGCGTGGTCGGCTCGAGGCCTGGCTCGATGGGAGCGGAACGGGCGGCGAGCTCGACGTGGCGGCCGTCGGTCTGTGGCGACTGGGCGCCGGGGTCGAGGAGGGAGCGGAGTGAGCGCCGGGGCGGATCGCCTGGTCCGGGACGACGCGGCGGCGCGTCGCCTCGCGCAGAACGAGTTCGAGCTCCCGATTGCGGTCGAGGCGGGCGCTGGGACCGGAAAGACAGCGGTCCTGGTCGCTCGCGTGGTGGTGTGGTGTCTGGGCCGGGGGTGGGAGCGCGCCGCCGTGGAGCTGGGGCCGGACGCTCCGGCCCGTGACATCGCCGCATGCACCCTCGAAGGCGTCGTTGCGATCACGTTCACCGAGGCGGCGGCGGGGGAGATGGCCGGGCGGGTCGCGGGCGCGATGGCCACGGTGGTGGGAGGCGCGATCCCTCTCGGCGTCGACCCCGAGTTGCTGCCGCCGCTCGCACGGGAGCGCGCCCGGCTCCTGGCAGCGGCGACCCACCGGCTCGAGGCACGGACGATTCACTCGTACTGCGCGTCGCTGCTTCGTCGGTGGCCGATCGAGGCCGGCGTCGCCCCCGGCTTCGAGGTTGACGCGGACGGGACGCTGAGAGAGGCGGCGGCGTTCGAGGTCGTCGAGCAGGCGATGCGGAGTGCCCTCGCCGACCCCCCTGATCCCGACTGGGCGTTCCTCGCCGCGGGCGGCGCTGGACCGGACCGCCTGGTGCAGGCGGTGGCCGCGCTCGCGGCGGCCGGCGCCGGCGAGGAGCTCGACGAGGATCCCTTCTCGCCGGAGGCCGTGGCCTCGCTGCGCGCGGAGGCGGTGGCGTCCGTCGACGGCCTGCTCGCGGTCGTCGGGAACCGCCTGGACGCGGTCTCGCGGAGTGCGACGTCCGCGGACGTCGCGCTCCTGCGCGGCGTGCGCGAGGTGCTCGCGGCGTCGTCGGATGCACCCTGGCTCGGTGCGGCGCGACCTTTCGGGCGGCGAGGGGAAGCGCCGCGGAGTCGAGTCGAGAAGTGGGCCAAAGGGGACCTGACCCAGGGTGAGGCGCGAGCCCTCGAGGGAGTCGACCCGGGTCTGCTGCGCGCGGCGGCGGCGCGGGTCGCGCACAACGCCGCCGACCTCGAGAGCCTCGAGCCCGAGCTCTATCGCGCGGCCGCCCGGGTCCTCGGGCCGCTTGTCTCGGCCGCCCGGCGACGGCTGGTCGAGCAAGGGGTCATGGGTTTCGACGATCTCCTCCGGGGCGCTCAAGGCCTGCTCGCGTCGCACCCCGAGGTGGCGCAGGAGATCAGGAAGGACATTCGTCAGCTGCTGGTCGACGAGTTCCAGGACACCGACGGCCTGCAGTGCGACATCGTGCGCCGGCTCGGCCTGGAGGGCGAGGACCGGCCGGGCCTGTTCGTGGTCGGCGACCCCAAGCAGTCGATCTACGGCTGGCGCAGCGCCGACCTCGCGGCCTACGAAGCGTTCCGGTCGGAGCTGGAACGGGCCGGAGGGAGAGTGGTCCGGCTCGCGGTCAGCTTCCGTTCGGTGCCGCCGGTGCTCGCCGAGGTCGAGCGCACGGTGGCGCCCGTGATGCAACGCCGCCCCGGGCTGCAGCCGGAGTTCCAGCCCTTGGTGGCGAGCGATGAACGGCTGCTGGCGGGGGTCTTCCGGGACCATGCCAGGGCTCCGGTCGAGGCGTGGCTCACGTGGCCGGTGGATGAAGGCGGCGGGCTGCGAACGGACGCGCGAGCGGCCGAGCGACTCGAGGCTGAGGCGCGGGCCCTGGTCGCCGACCTGTTGGCGGTCCACAATCGGCACCAGGTCAAGTGGGCGAAGATCGCGGTCCTGCTGCGTTCGACCTCAGACCTCGACGTCTACCTGGAGGCGATGCGGGCGGCCGGGGTGCCGTTCGCGGTGACGCGCGAGCGTGCCTACTACCGCCAGCGGGAGGTCGTGGGGGCCGCGTCGCTGGTGCGGGTCCTGCTCGATCCGTCGGATGGGCTCGCTCAGCTCGCGCTGCTGCGGTCGGAGGCGGTCGCGGTTCCCGATGCCGCCCTGCTACCCCTGTGGCGGGGTGGCCTGCCGCAGCTTCTCGCGGGGTCGGTTCGAGGCGACGAGGAGGCGGCCGCGCGTTTGGATGCCCTGATCGCCGGCGTCGACGTGCCGCGCGAGGTGCCGGGTCTTGACCGCATCGATGGCTGGCGCGAGGTCCTACGGCACGGGGTCAGTGTCCTTGCCGTCCTCCACCGGGAGCTCCGCGACCAACCTGCGTCGGTGTTGGTCGAGCGCGCCCGCACGCTGTGGCCGCTGGAGCTCATGGCGTCGGCGCGCTACCTCGGTGGCTTTCGCGTCACGCGGTTGGAGCGGTTCTGGGATGACCTGGAGGCCATTCTCGATGCCCACGGCGACCAACCGGCCTCTATCGCCCGGTTTCTGCGGCGCTCGGTGGAGGAGGCCAGGGAGAGCCCGGTCGCCCCCGCGCCCGCGGTCGTCGAGGACGCGGTCCAGGTGATGACCATTCACGGCGCGAAGGGGCTCGACTTCGACCACGTCTACCTGATGCAGCTCGACAAGGGCAGCGGGGGTGGCCGCCGGACCCGGCGGTCCGGGCTGCTCCCCAGCCACGGACGCCGGGTTGTGTGCCTCCTCGGCTGGCCCAGTCCGGACTACCTGGCGGCGGAACGTGAGCGCGAGGCGGTCGAGGAGTGCGAGAGGGTGCGCCTGCTCTATGTGGCGATGACCCGTGCGCGGGAGCGGCTCGTGCTCTCCGGCGGTTGGTCCGAGGGACCCGCGGCGGCCGATCCCGAGCGCGCACGCTCGCTGCTCGATCTGGCCCGCCATCGGCTGCCGCCGGATGTCGCCGAGGCGTTGCTCGCGGACGGCGTCGACGCGGTCGAGGACGAGCACGGGCTGCGCTGGCGCACGGTGGCCGGCGTGATCGAAGAGGCCGGTGGCGAGCACCCGAAACGGGATCCTTCCCCGGGGTTGACCGAGGCTGTCGATGCCGCAGCGCTCGAGCGGGGATGGGAGCGTGCCCGTCAGAGAATGGCCCGGGCCTGGTCGGGTACCGTGAGCGGGGAGGCCCACCGCCTGCTCGAGGAGTCCGCCGAGGAGGGGCCGGAGCCGGGCCAGGGGCCGCCTGCGGTGCTCGTCCGAGGCGAGGCGGGCGTCGCTGCCGCGGTCGGGACGGCGGTCCATGAAGCGATGGAGGAACTCTCGCCCGAGGCCCTTCACCCCGGATTCGAGGTTCGCAGTCTCGCGTGCGCGCGCCTCGCCGCCGCCGGCCTCGACGAGAGCTGGCTCGAGCCGGCCCGGGAGCGACTGGAGTCCGTCCTCGGCGGTCTCGACCGCGGCCGCTGCCTGCGCCGATGGCAGTTTCTCGCACCGTCGCTGGTGGCGCGCGAGCTGCCGCTCCTGATCCCGCCCGAGGGAGATGAGGGACCGCTCGGGTTCGTGACCGGGGCGGTCGACCTCGTCGCAGTGGACCCGGGCGACGGTGGTCTGGTCGTGGTCGATTACAAGACGGACGCGGTCGCTCCGGGAGCGGGCGTTGAGGAGCGGGTCGCGCGTTATCGGCCGCAGGTGGCGGCCTACGCCCGCGCCCTGGCCCAAGCCCTCAACCTCGAGAGGGTCCCAGCCTGCGAGCTCTGGTTCCTCACCGCGGACGAGATCGTGCGGTTCGAAGGGTGAGAAGGTGAGAAGGTGAGGAGGTGAGGAGGTACGAGGGCGGCAAGCTGAGTTCGAGGGAAGAGAAAGGGCCCGGCGGATGCCGGGCCCTCGGGTGCTTCGGAGTGGAGGCGGCTACTCGAGCGGGCTCGAGTCGAGCAGGTTCTTCATCGTGTGGCCGATCTCGGCGGGGGTGGGGCAGACCGCGATCCCGGCCTCCTTGAGTGCCGCGATCTTCTCGGCCGCGGTCCCCTTGCCGCCGGAGATGATGGCGCCGGCGTGGCCCATGCGCCGTCCCGGGGGAGCAGTCTGACCGGCGATGAACGCGACCACCGGCTTCGACACGAACTGCTTGACGAACTCGGCGGCCTCCTCCTCGGCCGTGCCGCCGATCTCTCCGATCATCACGATGCCCTCGGTCTCGGAGTCCTCCTCGAAGGCCTCGAGGCAGTCGATGAAGTTCGTCCCCGGGAGGGGGTCGCCGCCGATGCCGACGCAGGTCGACTGGCCGAGGCCGAGCTTGGTGAGCTGGCCGACCGCCTCGTAGGTCAGGGTTCCGGAGCGCGACACGACCCCGATCGGACCCGGCATGTGGATGTGAGCCGGCATGATGCCGAGCTTGGTCTTGCCGGGGGAGATGATCCCCGGGCAGTTGGGGCCGATCAGGCGCGTCGGCAGCCCCTGGAGGATGCGCTGTACCTGCACCATGTCACGGGTG
The DNA here is from genome assembly GCA_963814875.1 of uncultured Acidobacteriota bacterium. GTDB lineage: Bacteria > Acidobacteriota > Thermoanaerobaculia > Thermoanaerobaculales > Sulfomarinibacteraceae > CAVSIS01. The sequence continues at coordinate 242,417 of CAWFFJ010000018.1, read as the reverse complement.
GGGATGCCCTCGGTGATGCACACCACCAGCTCGAGCCCGGCGTCAGCCGCCTCGAGAATCGCGTCGGCCGCGAACGGCGGAGGAACGAACAGCAACGAAGCCGTGGCGTCGGTCGCACCCACGGCGTCGGCGACCGTGTTGAAGATCGGCACGCCGTCGACCTCGGAGCCGGCCTTGCCGGGGGTGACGCCGCCGACGATCTTGGCGCCGTACTCGCGGCAACGCTCGGCGTGGAAACGGCCCTCCTTGCCGGTCAGACCCTGAACGATGACTCGTGTCTCCTCGTTGACCCAGATGCTCATCGCAGCCCCCTCACTTTCCCGCCACGGCGGCGACGATCTTCTCGGCAGCGTCGGCCATGCCGTCGCCGACGGTCAGGTCGAGGCCGGACTCGGCCAGCAGCCGGCGGCCCTCCTCGACGTTGGTGCCCTCGAGGCGGACGACGAGGGGCACCTCGACCTTCACCTCGCGTGCCGCTTCGATGACCCCGCGGGCAATCATGTCGCACCGCACGATCCCGCCGAAGATGTTGATCAGCACCCCCTTGACGTTGGGGTCGGAGAGCAGGATCCGGAACGCGGCCGAGACGCGCTCCTGAGAGGCACCGCCGCCGACATCGAGGAAGTTGGCCGGCTCACTGCCGTAGTACTTGATGATGTCCATAGTCGCCATCGCCAGGCCGGCGCCGTTGACCATGCAGCCGATCGTCCCGTCGAGCTTGATGTAGTTGAGGTCGAACTCCGAGGCCTCGACCTCGAGTGGGTCCTCCTCGGCAAGGTCGCGCATCGCATGCACGTCGGCATGACGGAACATCGCGTTGTCGTCGAAGTTCATCTTGGCGTCGAGCGCGATCACCCGACCGTCTGTGGTGGTGACGAGCGGGTTGATCTCGGCGAGCGAGGCGTCGGTGTCGGAGTACGCACGGACCAGCGCGCTCATGAACTTGAGGCCGGCCTTGAACGCATCGCCCTCGAGCCCGAGTCCGAAGGCCAGCCGCCGCGCCATGTAGGGGTGGAGGCCGACGTCGGGGTCGAAGTGGGCCTTCATGATGGCGTCCGGATTGGTGGCGGCGACCTCCTCGATCTCCATACCGCCGAAACGCGACGCCATGACGCACGGGAATCCCTCTGCGCGGTCGAGCACGATGCCGAGGTAGAGCTCGCGCTCGATTGGCAGTGCCTCTTCCACCAGGACCTTGCCGACGATGCGGCCCTCGGCCCCGGTCTGCTTGGTCACCAGACGCATGCCGAGGATCGAGCGAGCGACCTCGACGGCCTCATCGGGCGAGGACGCCAGCTTGACGCCGCCCGCCTTGCCACGGCCGCCGGCGTGCACCTGCGCCTTGACGACCACGCGGCCGCCGAGCTCCTGCGCCGCCGCGCGCGCCGCCTCGGCCTGGGTGACGAGGATGCCGCGAGGCACGGGCACGCCGTAGCGTGCGAGGATCTCTTTGGCCTGATACTCGTGGACCTTCATACCGCCTCCTTGAGTCGTGGTCCCGCGACGGGCGGGTCGCGGCATTGTGCACCGTTCTTCACAAGCCCGCAAGGCGAGGGAAACCTGATTGGAGACTCGGCCCTGGTACTCTGGATCGGGATTCTTGGGGGGGGCCATGGACGCGATCCGGGAGGCGTTGCAGCTGATTCCGCACGGGGTCTACCTGGTTGGTGCCGCCAACGGGCGGGATCGTTTCCTGTACACCGCGACCTGGCTCTGCCAGGTCTCCTCGCGGCCGCCGCGCGTTGCGACTGCAATTCGACCCGAGCACAGCGGATATCAACTAATCCAGGCCACCGGGGCTTTCACGGTCAACTACCTCGAGAGCTCCCAGGTCGAGCTTGCACAGGCGGGTTTCGGGCACGGCGGGGACCGGCTTCGCGGGCTCGAGTGGCGCCCATGCCCGGTCACCGGGGCGCCAGTGCTGACCGAGGCTCTCGGCTACATCGGCTGCCGCGTCGCCCAGTTCCTCGAGGTCGGCGATCATGTCCTGGCGGTTGCGGATGTGCTGACCGGACAGCATTTCCACGCTGGGCGCCCGATGACGATCCACGACACACCCTGGACGTACTCCTAGCATTCTGCGTTCAGAGGCCCGGAGCGCGGTCCCGACGGAGGGTCGTTTGCGGGGGCCTCTGAACGCCGAATGCTGGCGATGCGCTGCGCGCATCGGGGGATCGCAGGGAGGTCCCGAGGTTCAGAGGCCCGGAAGCGCGGTCCCGACGGAGGGTCGCTTGCGGGGGGCCTCTGAACGCAGAATGCTGGCGATGCGCTGCGCGCATCGGGGGATCGCAGGGAGGTCCCGAGGTTCAGAGGCCCTGGAGCGCGGTCCCGACGGAGGGTCGCTTGCGGGGGGCCTCTGAACGCCGAATGCTGGCGATGCGCTGCGCGCATCGGGGGATCGCAAAGAAACGGCCCGGGCGAGGCGCCCGGGCCGCGGGGGAAATGGAGTCGGGGAGCTATTGCGGTAACGGTTCGAGGGTCATCGGGTCGCGCAGCGGGAGGTGGTGGACCTCGCCGAAGTCGCTGAGCTTCTCGGGGTGGTCCGGATGAGCCGCCATGATCTCGTCGAGGTTGCCAACCACCAAGATGACCATCCGGTCGGGGTGGAGGTGGCGTTCAGCAGCGGCCTGGACCTGCTCGACCGTCACCGCCCTGATCTTGTCGCGGTAGGTCGTCCAGTAGCTGTGGTCGCGGCCGAGCAGCTCATCGACGGCGAAGATCCCGACCGTCGCGGCAGCGGACTCGAACCGGCGCGGGAAGGTCTCGATGAACGCGGCCTGGGCGGTACGCAGCTCATCCGCGCTGATCGGTGCGGCGCGCATGCCTCGGATCAGGTCGAGGGTGATCTTCGCCGCGAACGGGACGGTGTTCGACTTGGACTGGAAGAAGGCACGAAACTCGCCCGGAATCGTGACCGGAAAGTCGATCGATGAGGCGGCTGAGTAGGCGAGGCCTTCGTCCGAGCGCACGCGCTGGGTGATCCGCGACGTGAAGCCGCCGCCGCCGAGCACGTAGTTCATGACTCGCAGCGGAATCTCGTCGGGGTCGCCGAGCTTGGGCTCGGCCTCGCCGATCGAGACGCGGCCCTGGTTGACGTCCTTCTTGTCGACCACCCAGACTCCTCCCGTGGGTTGATGGTCGGGCTGCGGGATGGCCGGCAGCGCCTGCTCCAGCTGCGGCAGGGTGCCGAGGGTCGCGTTGAGCAGCGCCTTGAGCTGGTCGATGGTGAAATCGCCTGAGACCGCCACGACCAGGTTGTCGGCGCCGATCAGGCGCTTCGCGAAGGCCCGGCTCGTGACCGGGGTGAGGCCGGCGAGGGATGCCTTGGTCGGAAGCCGGTTCATCCAGAAGTCATCGCCGTAGATCAAGCGATTCCACTCCCGGGCTTCGATGCCGGCTGAGGAGTCGTTGCGAGTCTTCATCGCCTGCAGCAGGTCGTCCTTCGCCTTGGCGAACCGGTCTTCCTGGAAGTGCGGCTTCGTAAGCACGTCCATGAAGATCTTCATCGCGGGTTCGAGGTCCTTGGCGAGGACGTTCAGAGAGACGCTTCCCGTGACGTCTCCGATGTTGGTGCTGACGATGGCTGCGAGGTAATCCAGGTCTTCATCGAGCTCTTGCGCGGTGCGGTCGCCAGCTCCTCCAGTCCGCCACGCGTCGCCGGTCAGGCTCGCGAGGCCTTCGGCGCCTACCGGCTCGAGGTACTGACCGCCTCGGAAGAAGACCGTGAGTGAGAGCAGAGGCAGGTCGGTCGCGGGCTTGGCGTACACCGGGATGCCGTTGTCGAGCACGAACCGCAGGGCGGCGGGATCGGGAAGCTCGAACTTCAGCGGCTGGAACTTGAGGTCGTCGGGTCGGGCAGGGATGTCGGCCGCGACCGCCGACAGGCAGGCGGAGACGAGGAGGACCAGTGTGACGAGTGTCGCGCGGCGCATCTCAGTTCTCCTTCCCGGCGGTCTCGAGCTCGGCGATTCGAGCCTCGATCCGCGACGCGATCAGCAGAAGCGCGGCACGGTACTCATCGGGCGCCTCGCTGGCCTGGGCCTGGATCTGCTGGAGGCCCTTGCGCAGGCTGGCCGGGTCCGAAGCCTTCGCGATCTGGGCGAGCATTCCCTTGGCGTACGCCTTGGCCTGTGGCGGGAGCGCGGCCAGTTCGGGATCCTCGGCCGTTCCCTCCTTGCGGCTGTACCAGAGTACGTCGAGCCCCTCGCTCGGGAAATAGGTCCTGGCGACGCGCTGGACGTCCTCTGGGGTGACCGCCTGCACCTTCTGGTAGGCGTCGTTGAGGTAGTGCCAATCACCTTCGGCGTCGTAGATCAAGAGCTGCAACATGAGACCGAAGTTAGACCGGAGGCGGCGGAACGAGTTGGCCAGGCTCTGGTTCTTGACCTTCTGCAGCTCATGGAGGGTGACCGGCTCGTTCTTGAGACGGTCGACCTCCGCGATCATGGCGTGCTCAACCTCGTCGTGGGTGTGGCCGTCGGCAATCTCGGCTCCGAGCTCGACGTACCCGCCCAGGCGGAGCGGGCGCATCGACGCGTACGGCTCTCCGCTGGCGATGCCCTTGCCTTCGACGAGCGAACGGTAGAGCCGGCCGGTCCGTCCCGACAGCAGGTCCGACATCACGTCGAGTGCGGCGGCGTCGGAGTGCACAAAAGGAACCGCGTGCCAGCGCAACGAGACTGAGGGGTTGGTCTCTGCCTCCGCCGACATGCGCCGCGGTGCGAGCTGCTCGGTCGACTCGGTGACGATCTCCGGCGGCGGCGTCTCTCCGCGCGGGATCCGGCCGAAGTAGCGCTTGGCCAGGGCAATCACCTGGTCGGGGTCGAAGTCGCCCACGATCGCGGCGGTGAGGTTGTTGGGAGCGTAGTACGTGGAAAAAAACCGGTTGGCCTGCTCCCGGTTGATCGATTCGACGTCGCTCGCCCAGCCCACGACCGGGTGGTGGTAGGGGAGCGCCTGCCAGAACATCGCGTCGAACTGCTCCTCGAACTTCGCGGTCGGGTCGGACTCGACCCGCATCCTGCGCTCTTCGCGCACCACGTCACGCTCGGAGTAGAACTCGCGGAACACCGGGTGGAGGAGCCGATCGGACTCCATCCAAAACCACAGCTCGAGCTTGTTGGCCGGCACGTTGCAGAAGAAGACGGTCATGTCGTAGTCGGTGAAGGCGTTGAGCGACGATCCGCCCTCCCGGGCGTAGACCGTCTCGAATTCCTCCTTCACGATCAGCTTGGCCTGCTCGGCCTGAAGCTCCTCGAGCTGTTGGCGCAGCTCAGCCAGCTTGGGAGTCTGGTTGGCGGGGTCGTAAATGCTGCCGGTGATGCCACCACGACGTTTGGCCTCGCGCAGGTTCGAGTACTCATGCTCCATCTCGGAGCGGACGGCGTCGAGCTTGGTCATGATGACGGTCTCGGCCGCCGAGTCGCGGGTGCCAATGGTCGTCGATCCCTTGAACATCATGTGCTCGAACAGGTGCGCAATGCCGGTCTGGCCGGGGAGCTCGTTGGCGGAGCCCACGTGGGCGACCCACCCTGCCGCGATTGCGGGCGCCTCGTGACGCTCCACCAGGAGCAGCTTGAGACCGTTGTCAAGGGCAACCTCTCGAACCGGGACCCGCGCCTCCTCAGCGCCGAGTGCGGCTGCGGCGAGCAGTGCCGCGGACACGCCGAGCGCGGTGACCGTGTGACGGACGTGCATGAATGGACTCCTTTCAGCCGAATGCAGGCCTCGGCTTCCGGCAGAGGTACGCGATGATGCCACAGCCGGTTGCCGGGTGCTGTCACTGGCGATCATGGTCTTCCGCGTCGGCCAGAAAGCTGGTGAGCTCCTCGAGGACCTCCAGACCGCCCTCTGCAAGCACCGAGTGGCCGGCATTTGGGATCACCACCAGTCGTGCGCGGGGGAGCGCCGCGGCGATTTCGCGGGTGTCCTCGAGCGCCACGATCGGGTCGCGTCCACCCCCCATCACGAGGGCCGGAACGGTGAGCACGGGCAGCCGTGGGCGCAGGTCCCAGCCCTCAAGCAGGTGGCGCAACTGTGCCAGGGCGCCGGGGACGTCCTCGGGTGTAGGGCCGTACAGCTCGGCGGCGGCGTCGACGAAGTCGCCATGGCGCTCCGCGAACGGCGGGGCGAAGCCGAACGTCATCAGTGTGCGCCCGAAGCTCTTGGCGGGAAGCCGTTCGAGCACCTCGGCGAGGGCTCCGAGCACCCGGCGTCCGTGCCGGCTGAGGTGTGCGGCCGCGGAGATCGCAACCAGATGGGAGACGCGGTCGGGCTGGGCGAGAGCGGCGGCGAGGGCGACCAGCCCACCCATGCTCGCTCCAACCAGAGCGACTCGATCGATGCCAAGAGCGTCGAGGGCTGTCCAGACGTCGGAGGCTGCGCGCTCCACGGTGAAGGTCGCTCCGCCCCGCGATCCGCCGACTCCGCGCGGGTCGAGGGCGACCACGCGGAAGCGCCGCGCCATCAGGGCTGGCAGCTCACCCCACAAGCGATGAGTAGCCCCTAAACCGGCGAGCAACGCCACCGCCGGACCGTTGCCCTCGTCGATTCCGGCCACGGGCCCGTTGGGTCCGTCAACCGTGAACATCGTCATATAGAATGGCCTCCCTGGACCGGCATGGGCTCGGTTCTGAGCGCGAATCGCAGTGTAGCGCCGCGGGAGGACGCTGTGGGCGATCTGCTTCTGGCCCTCGACGTGGGCAACACCAACACCGTGGTCGGTCTGTTTGTAGGCGACGCTTTGCGCCGGCGATGGCGGCTGACGACACATGAGGAGCGCACCGCGGATGAGGTCGGGATGTGGCTCCTGCAGCTGCTGCGCTGGGAAGGCGTGGACACCGAAGATTTGGGCGGCGTGGCAGTCGCCTCCGTCGTGCCGCCGATGGACCCTCGGCTTGCGGAGGGTGTGGAAAGGTACCTGGGTCGGCCACCGTTCTTTGTCGAGCCCGGCATCCGCACCGGCATGCCGTTGCGAGTCGACGCGCCCCAAGAGCTGGGAGCCGACCGTCTGTGCGATGCCGTCGCGGCCTGGTCGCGCTTCGGCGGGCCGTGCCTGGTGATCGACTTTGGGACCGCCGTGACGTGGGAGGTCGTCTCCGAGCGCGGTGAGTATCTGGGCGGCGTCATTGCGCCCGGTCCCGGTATCACCGCCGACGCCCTTTTCGGCCGCACCGCCAAGCTGCCGCGCGTGGCCCTCGAACCTCCGGCCCGAGTGATCGGCAAGGGCACAGTGGACAGCATCCAATCGGGACTGTTCTACGGCTATCTGGGGCTGGTCGAGGGGATCACCCGCCGCGTTCTGGAGGAGCTTCCCGGCGCGACCGTCGTAGCCACCGGCGGATTCGCGAGCGAGGTTGCTCGACACCTCGTGCTGATTCATCACGTCGAGCCCGACCTGACGCTCGAGGGCCTCAGGCTCCTGTGGCTGAAGAACCGAGGCGAGGAGCGCCGGTGAACGACGACGGCAACGGCGCCGCCGGGCGGGGGCGCATTCGCCAGCGAGTCGAGCGTTCCCTGCGCCCGCTGACGCTGCCGAATTTCCTGACCATGCTCAGGATGGCGATGGTGCCGTTTTTCGTGATCTCGGTCAACGAGCACGACTTCCGCCTCGCGCTGTGGACCTTCGTGGTCGCCGGGCTCACCGATACGCTGGACGGCTACCTTGCTCGAAGGCTGAAGATGCGCTCCCGCTTCGGCGCCTATCTCGACCCGATCGCGGACAAGATCCTCATCACGTGTGCCTACGTGGCGCTGACCGTGCCCCAAGGCCAGGAGGTGGTGATCCCGCTGTGGTTGACCATCATCGCCCTGTTCCGTGACTTCCTGATCATGGTGGTTGCGCTGGTGCTCTACCTGGTGGAGGGCCTACGGCACTTTCCACCGTCGATTCTGGGCAAGCTGACGACGACGATGCAGGTCATCACGATCACCGTCGTGTTGCTCGCCAACCTCGCGGTGGTACCGGGCTGGCTCCCCGCGACCTGCTTCTACACTTCGTTCGTCCTGGTGATCGTGTCCGGCTTCAATTACATCTACCGGATCGGCCGGCTTCTCGAGGACAAGCGCCAGGACCGCCAGCCCTAGCAGTGCACAGTCCAGAGCCCCATCAACGGCATCCAGGGGGCGCTGGCGGGCCGGGGGCTCTGAGCTGCGCACTGCTTTGGATTCGCGGAGCGAATCCTCAGACCCGACTCAGGATGCGCGCAGCGCATCTATGCATTTCGCGATGGGTTGACCCCGGAAAAGCTGACCGGCAACACCTCCTGGGTCAACCCATCACGAAATGCTAGGTGTACATGCGCTGGACCAGCTCCTCGACGTACTTGTCGCGGTGGGTGCCGTAGTTGGTGAGCAGACCCTCGGCGCTGAGGATGAAGGTCGCTTCCTCACCCGCGAGGCGCGAGAAGAAGATGCGATGGCGGCTGCCGCCGCTGGTCAGGTCGAGGCCGCACAGGTCAGGGTTGAGGTCGCTGGTGAGAGCGATACGGCAGAGAGGGCAATGGAAGCTCCACCGGCTGCCCTGATCCATGACGGCGCCAGGCGGCAGGTGCATGTGGTAGTTGCCCGGTTCCGGGTGCAAACCGACCAGGAGTTGATGACCCTCTCGAAGCGCGATCAGGATGATCGTCTCATCGGGGTTGAGCATTCCGCGGCAGTGTGGGCAGTGGTAGATCCACTCCATCGCAGGCCTCCCGTCGAGACCAGCATAGCGCGTGTCTTTCTCCCTGTGAATGACGGTTGGTCTTCGCTTCTCGTCCCGCGTTCACCGACCGATGAGCCGCGCGGGCTAGAGGCCCGGCCGGGAACCCCCCGCGAAGCGAGAGTCGCGAGGAGGCGCGAGATGCGGCGCCGGAAGGGCGCAGATGTAGACCTTCTACTTCAAGAACTTCCGGCGCGGCAGATTGCACCTCAGTCGCGATTCGCAGCCGTGAGGAGGTTTCCGGCCGGGCCTCTAGCCGATCGCGCCGCCGCCGAGGCAGACCTCGCCGCCGTAGAAGACCGCGAACTGTCCGGCGGCGATCCCCGGATCGCCCCGCTCGAGCTCGACCGCAACGGCTTCTCCGTCGAAACCGAGCGTGCAGGGGACAGTGACGGGGCCGTGGCGGAGGCGGACCTCCAACCTACCGGGCCTGGGAGGGCCAGCGATCCAGCGGGGTTGGGGCACGCGGAAGCTGCGACGAACCCAGTTGGACAGGCGGTCGCTGTGACACACCCAGATCACGTCGTCGTCGACGTCCTTGCGGACCACATACCACGGGCCGCCGGCGAGACCGAGGCCGCGCCGCTGACCGACGGTGTGGAACCAGTGCCCGCGGTGGGTTCCGAGACGCGTTCCGGTGTCGATGTCCCGGATCTCGCCGGGTCTCTCGCCGAGGTGGAAACGGATGAACTCGGGGTAAGGGACCCTGCCGAGAAAGCAGATGCCCTGACTGTCGGGGCGGTCGGCGTTGGGCAGTCCGAGCTCACGGGCGAGGGATCTGACCTCGTGCTTTGCTAGGTCGCCGATCGGAAACCGCGTGCGGGAGACCTGGGACTGGTCGAGGCGGCTGAGGAAGTAGGTCTGGTCCTTGACGGGATCGACGCCGCGTAGGAGCTGGGTGCGGCCGTCGGTAGCCTTCCGGGTGCGGGCGTAGTGCCCGGAGGCGACGAGGTCGAAATCGCGCCCGATCCGGTCAAGGAAGGCGCCGAACTTGATGCGACGGTTGCACAGCACGTCTGGACTGGGAGTCCGGCCGGCTCGTAGCTCGGCGAGCGCCTCGTCGACAACCCGGGCGAAGTACTCCTGCTGCAGCGAAACGACCTCGATTGGAAGGTCGAGCCGTCCGCACACCTCCCGAACCAGCCGCAGGTCGTCCTCCCATGGGCACGAGCCGAGGAAGGCAAGCTCGTCCTCGAGCCAGATCTTGACGTAGAACGCCGTCAGGGAGTCACCTCCCAAACGGTGGAGACGGGTGAGGGCGACCGAGCTGTCCACCCCGCCGGAGACGAGCACTGCGATGTTCGACATCGTGCGTCGAGCCCCGTCCAAGGTCGGGACTGGAGCGCCACGCTACCACGATCCGGCCCGGGCTCCGGCGGTCGCACGCGGTGGTTCGACCTGCTTGCGTCTCCGCGCGGGGTCGTGGCATAGTCCGATCCGTCTTCGCTGGGGGAGAGAATGAGCGAGTTCGACAACATCGTGGAGCTGGAGGCGGACCACCCCGGGTTTCACGACTCAGAGTACCGTCTGCGCCGTAACGAGATCGCCCGCCTCGCTCCTCCTCCGGGTGTGGACTCCGCACCCGAGACCGTAACGTACAGCGACACCGAGGCCGGGACCTGGGCGACCGTCTTCGACCACCTCTCGCAGCTCTATCCCACCCACGCCTGCCGCGAGTTCAACGAGGTCTTCCGGGCGCTCGGCTACTCGCGGGACGAGATTCCCCAGCTCAGGGACGTGTCCGTGTTTCTCGAGCGGCGCACCGGCTTCCGGCTGCGCCCGGTCGCCGGTCTCGTGTCGGCTCGGGAGTTCCTCAGCAACCTCGGACGGCGGGTGTTCTGTGCCACCCAGTACATCCGGCACTACTCGCAACCCCTGTACACGCCCGAGCCGGACATCGTCCACGAGCTCATGGGACACGCGCCCATGCTCGCCATTCCCGAGTTCGCCGATCTGTCCCAGAAGTTCGGCGAGGGCTCACGGATTGCAGATGAGCGCCAGATCGACCAGCTCGCCACCCTCTACTGGTTTACCATCGAGTACGGCGTGCTGTGGCAAGCGGGGCAGCTGCGTGCCTACGGTGCCGGCCTGCTGTCGAGCTACGGCGAGCTCGAGCACGCCCTTTCGGGCAGGGTCGAGATCAGGCCCTTCGACCCCGCCGTCGCCAAGAGCACGCCCTATCCGATCACCACCTACCAGCCGCTGCTGTGGTCCGTGACCTCGATCCAGGAAGCGTTCGACAAGATGGCCGAGTTCGTGGACAGCCTCAGATAGACCGCGCGCGCCGGCCCGGCCGGAGCACACGGTCTATTTGAACCTGTCGTCGGCGACGTCGGGACGTCGGTGCGCCGGCGCGCGGCCTCGAGCCAGCCGAACCGGGCATCGGCGACGTGGTCGAACTCTCCCACGAAGGGCTTGATGTCGAGCACCGGAGTGTGGTCGAGAAGATCGACGCCCTCGATCGACAGGATGCCGCCCTGGATGGCGACCAGCCTCACGATTGAAAGCCCGATCGGGTTCGGGCGATTGGGTGCACGCGTGGCGAAGAGGCCGCGAAGTCGGGTGTCGAGGAACGGGACGACCTTGAGCCGGTAGCCCGACGAGGCGTGGAGGTGGCACAGCAAGATGATGTGCGAGAACCCGTCGAGGTCCGCGAGTCCCTTGACGAACTCCGGGTAGACCTCGACCGTCCCGATCGCATGCCCGGCTCGAGAGGGTTGGATCGGCGTGCCCTCCCGCTCGGTGAACGGGCTGTGGACGATGCCGATCGGACGGTAGACGATCTCTTGGCTCATGCTTGCCGGCCCATCTGAACCTCTCACACTCCCTGGAGCTCCGTCGCGGCCTCGATCAGCCCGCCGTCGCGACCCGCGCCGCCTCGAGGTCGAGAGACCTGATCCCGCCGCGGACAGAGACGGTAGGTGGCCTCACGCCCGTCGTCGGACAGGGTGAGATCGCGCACGATCAGGTACGGGGGATAGCCTCCCGGTGGATCGACCAGCCACTTCTCGAGCACGATCCGCCTGGTCGGCGCGTCGACGACGAGGAGGCGGCACAGTGCTTGCCGGAGCTTCATGATTCCCTCCCGAGAAGGGCCCGCGCTCACGGGCGTGATGCAGCCAGCCACAGCGCGACCAGTGCGATCGCCACACACAGCGGCGAGTAGACCAGCGTGTCCAGGCGTGCGAAGCGGGTGCCTCGGACACTCTTGAGGAGTCCGCAGTATCGTCCGTCGCCGAGCGCCCTGGCGGCGAAGACCGCGGCGATCGCCCACACTCCGCCGCGCTGCAGCCAGCGTGGACCGGCGGCGTACGGACACAGCCGCCACAGGACCAGCGCCATCGCGACGAGCAGCGCGAGCGCGACTCCGGCGGACGCCAGCCGTCCCGGCGAGAGGACGAGCTCGCCGGCCTCGGTGGTGGGCAGCACGGCCTCGAACCCACGGCTGCTGCCGAACGCCCAGAACCAGTGGAGCAGGGAAAGGAGCAGGAACACGCCGGCGAGCACGAGCGCCAGGACAAGGGACGTCATGCGCCTGAACCCGACTGTTTCGAGGGGGCCTGCAGGCTCACGGTTGGCCCAGAGTCGGCGGCGGCGACGGGGCGGTGACGGTTCAAGGCTGCATCCCCAGCTCAGCGGCGTGGCGCACTGCCAGGGTGTCGTTGAGCACCTCGCCTCGCTCATCGGCCGTTCCAACGACGTGGCCGACGAAATCCAGCTCGAGCGTAGTCGCCGTGCGTCGGAACATCTCCAAGGATCCCCATGACCGCGGTGGGTGAGTTACGAGCCAACAAGGTCTCCTTCGATCATACCCCTCTCATTTCGCCTCTCGCTTTCGTCTTCGAAACGGGGGGTCTCTCGACAGGGCCAGTCCAAGGCGATCTGCCAGCCGGCGACGATTCAGTCTTTGCCCCAGCGCCACCGTGGAGGCTCACCCTTGGCCCAACAGACGGCGATCAGTACCAGAGTGAGGATTGTCACATACCCGAGGTAGAACCCCGCTCCTCGGGCCGGCGGGAAGATGAACCCGCCGGCCGCGACCAGGGCGATGAAGGCCGCGAGGACGACCCAGCCCTGCCATCGGGATGGCAGACCCCAACCCCAGCCGTAGCGTTTTGCCGGGAACCAGTAGCTCGGTTCGGTTGACATCAGGAGGCCTCCGATTCCAGATCTGGCATTTGTCGTGCCAGAGCGCGTCGGGAGGGGGCCTCCGCCAATCGTCCTCGAGCCGAACACGGGCAGCCATCGCGCATCGACGGCCCGCACCACGGGCGGTGAGCTGCCGCTCCGGGTAACGCGGCTGTAAATCCAGGGCCGCGCGAGGGCGGTTTCCCCTCAATGCGCCTGATCGACACCTTCCGTCGGTTGCCGCGGCCTGTTGAGACGGCTAGCATGGGCGTCCGCGGGAGGTCCGCATGAAGCTGGTGGAATGCGTCCCCAATATCTCAGAAGGACAGCGCGAGAGCGTCTACCGGGCGGTCGCGGGTGCGGCCTCGGCGGTCCCCGGCGTGCGTCTGCTCGACGTCGACCCGGGCCGCGAGACGAACCGTACCGTCATCACCCTGGTCGGCGAGCCGGAGGCGGTCCTCGAGGGCGCCTTCCAGCTTGTCAAGGCCTCGCTCGAGCTGATCGACATGTCCACGCACCACGGCGCCCATCCCCGTCAGGGGGCGACCGACGTCGTGCCCTTCGTCCCTGTCGCCGACATGACCATGGACGAGTGCGCCGAGCTCGCGCGGCGGCTCGGTGCTCGGATCGGCGACGAGCTCGAGGTGCCGGTCTACCTCTACGAGTTCGCGGCGACCCGGCCCGAGCGGCGCTCCCTGTCGGCGATCCGCAAGGGCGAGTACGAGGCGTTGGCCGACAAGCTCAAGGACCCTTCGTTCGCCCCGGACTTCGGCCCGGCCGAGTTCGTACCCCGCTTCGGCGCGGTCGTGGTCGGCGCGCGCAAGTTCCTGGTCGCCTACAACGTCAACCTCAACACCACCGACAAGCGGTGGGCGAACCGGGTCGCGTTCGACGTTCGCGAGACGGGCCGCACGGTCACCGACGACAGCGGTCGCAAGGTCGAGCAGCCCGGGATGCTCAAGGCGGTCCGGGCGGTCGGCTGGACGATCCCGGAGTACGGCTGCGCCCAGGTCTCGATGAACCTCGTGGACCTCGACGTGACGCCGGTCCACGTCGCCTTCGACGCTTGCGACCAGAGTGCTCGAGGCCGCGGCCTGCGCGTCACGGGCTCGGAGCTGGTCGGCCTGATCCCGCGGACGCCGTTGCTGGAGGCAGGCCGTCACTACCTGCGGCGGATGGAGCGGTCCACCGGGGTTCCGGAGGCGGACTTGGTGCACACGGCGGTGCGCTCGCTCGGGCTCAACGAGGTCGCACCCTTCGTGGCCAAGGAGAAGGTGATCGAGGACATTCTCGCGCCCGCCCGCCCGCTGGCGTGGATGACACTGCAGGGTTTTGCAGACGAGACGTCACGCGACTCGGCGGCGCCCGGGGGCGGCTCCGTGGCGGCGCTGGCGGGCGCCCTGGGTGCGGCGCTGGCGGCGATGGTGGCGAACCTGGCCCACCCGAAGTCGAGCCACGCCGACAACCGGGACGATCTCGAGGCGGTCGCGGTGGAGGGTCAGCTGATCAAGCAGCGCCTGCTCGACGCCATCGACGACGACACCTGGGCGTTCGAGAAGCTGATGGAGGCGGCCAAAGCGCCCGCGGAGGAGCGTGATGCGCGCCTTCGCGAGGCCACCTTCGGCGCGGCGCGCGTCCCGCTCACAGTGGCAGAGTCCTGCCCGAGGATCGTGGAGCTGTGCGCCGCGGCCGCTCGGCTGGGGATGAAGGCGTCGCTCTCCGACGCCGGAGTCGGTGCGGCGATGGCACGCGCGGCGGCGATCGGGGCCGCCTTCAACGTCCGCATCAACCTCAAGGACATGGCGGACGGCCCGGAGGCGGCGGCGATGATCGAGCGTGCAGACCGCGCGGTCGCCGAGACGGAACTGGGCGCAGGTGAGCTGGAGGCCCAGGTGTGGGCGGACCTCGGGCGCCAATGACCCGAGAACCGGATTGGTAGGGGGTATGGGACCGGACCAGGGGCTGCTGAGGAGAGGGGAGGGCCGATGGCGAGCGGAGTCGAACCGATGCTCCGGGTAGGGGAGTCGGATCTCATAGACCGTGCCGCGCAGGTGGTGACCCGGGTGCTGGTGCCGTTGTGGCTGCTGGCGGGGGCACTGACCAAGCTCGTCGACCTCAGCCCGGCCAGCCTGCCGACGCTCCTGGTCAAGCTGGTGGGTGCGTCGGGGCTCGACCTGGGTATCGTGCTCCGCTTCTCGATTGCCGTCGAGCTGGCCGCCGTGGCCATCATCTGGCTCCTGCCGACCCTGGCTCGCCCGGTGGCCACGGTGATGCTCGCCGTCTTCTTCGTGATCCTGATCGGCGACCTCTTTCTCGGCGCGTCGAGCTGCGGTTGCTTCGGAAAGGTGAAAGTGCACCCCATTGTGACCCTGATCATCGACGGCGGCCTTTTGCTCGGCGTGGTCCTGTTCGGACGTCGCGCTCAGTCACTCAGGTGCTCTGCGACGCAACCGACCTGGCGGGTGGTGGCGGCCGCCATGGCCAGCATGGTGGCGATGGCCGTGGCTTTCGGACGCGCGGTGCCCGCCCCCGCGGCAGCGACGGGATCATCGGGCGGCGCCGCGCCGACGGCCGCCGCCCAGATATCGGTTCCCCTACCGGCCCAGAACTACTACCTGCCCGACTACTCGACCTGGATCGGTAAGCCGTGGCAGTCGATCGACATCTCGCACTGGGTGCAGGGCGCGCCCTCGGATCTCGACCGGGGTCAGCAGGTTATCGTCTTTTACCGCAAGGACTGCGAGCACTGCCACGAGCTGCTCGACCTGTACTTCTCGGGAGCGCTGACGGTGCCGACGACGGTCGTCGCGGTTCCCGAGAAGGGCGGCTTCCCGACCGTGGGCCTCCAGCCGATGCCCTGCACGGCGTGCCGGGAGGCCGAGCTGCCGGCTGGTGTGGACTGGCTGCTCCAGACACCTGTCGTGGTTCGCCTGACCAACGGCATCGTCGACTGCGCTCATGAGGAGGATCCGACGGCGCCGCAGTGCGTCACATGGTAGCGGTTGAAGAGGTTGCCGAACCGATTTGCGGCCTATATGCTATAGTTCGGCCGCGGTGCACGAAGGCATCGAACACTCTGCGAGGGCCCACGAATTGAGGAGGTGGAGAATGCGGAAGTTCCTTTCCCCGGCGTTGATCGTCATGCTTGCCGCTGGTCTGACGGTGACTGGCTGCGCCACGAAGACCTACGTTCAAGAGCAGGTTCAGTCCTCTCAGAAGATGACTGAGGCCAAGGTCGGCGAGATCCAGGGCCAGGTCGAACAGAACCAGGCCGAGATCGGCAAGCTGCAGGCGACAGACGCCGACCTTCAGAGCCAGATCAACAAGCTGTCGGACACCGCCCGCGATGCTCTCACCCGCGCCGAAGAGGCCGGCAAGCTGGCCAAGGGCAAGTTCCTCTACGAGGTCACGCTGTCGGACAACGACGTGCAGTTCGGCTTCAACAAGTACGCTGTTTCGGACGAGGCCAAGGCCGCACTCGACGCATTCGCCAACAAGGTGAAGAGCGAGAACAAGAACGTGTTCATCGAGATCCAGGGCCACACCGACAACATCGGCAGCGAGAAGTACAACCTCGAGCTGGGCTACAAGCGTGCCGAGCAGGCGATGCGCTACCTCAGCATGCAGGGCGGTCTCCCGCTGCATCGCATGAACGTCATCTCGTACGGCGAGTACAAGCCGATTGCCGACAACTCCACCAAGGACGGTCGGGCGCAGAACCGCCGCGTGACCCTGGTTGTGATGGAATAGCAGCAGTCAATCTATCGACAGGTGCGGCCCGGGCGTCGGCTCGGGCCGCTTTTTTGTGCCGCGGCCGAGCGCGACCGCACCTACGACATGCCGATGATAGGCTGGCGGACATCATCCGTTGGACACGTCAGCACGGCGGGAGGTCAAAGTGGAGGCGACGGCTCGCGGCGCAGGGCTTTCGATTCTCGCGGTGCTGGGGTCAGGCGACGCATCTCCGGCGCTTGAGATGCTCGCCGCCCGGATCGGCCGTACGGCCGCCGGGTGCGGCTGGGTGGTGCTGACGGGCGGCGGGCCGGGAGTGATGGCCGCCGCGTGCCGGGGGGCAGTCGAGGCGGGCGGGCTCACGGTGGGCGTGCTGCCCGTCGCCAGCCCTCACGGAGGCTACCCGAACCCGTGGGTGCGGATCGCCATCTTCACCGGCGCCGGGTCGGCACGTAACGCCTTCAACGTCCTCTCGGGCGATCTCTGCCTCGCCCTCGGAGGCGGTACCGGGACGCTGTCGGAGATTGCCCTTGCTCTGAAAGAGGGCCGAGAGCTGTGGTGCTACCGCTCGTGGGGCCTCACCGCGCCCGCAGACGCCAGCCCAATCGCGGCCCGCATCTTCAACGACCCGGACTCTCTGCTCAGTGCGCTCGAGGCGCGCTTCCGAGGTCGGTAAGTTCGCGGCCTCAGTCCTGCTGCGACGTGTTGCGCATCGACGCCCAGGCGAAGTAAATGAGGAGAAGCGTGAACATGCCGAAACCCAGCATTTCGGCCCTGGGGTTGTGCTCCACCCAATCGGCAAGGCCGAGGGCGCCGTTGAGTCGCCATCCCGCTTCGATCTTCTTGTCCCCGATGAAGTTGATCGTCGCCGCGACGACACCCATAATCGCGCCGCCGGCGATGAAGCCGGAGGCGATCAGCGTTCCACGCTCGCGGCGCTCGGTGTTGAGCTTCTCGTCCTTGGAACGGCTCGCCACGTACCAGGCGACCAGGCCGCCGAACAGGAGCGGCGTGTTGAGCTCGATCGGCAGGTACATGCCGAGGGCGAAGGCGAGCGCCGGGACCCTGACGATCTCGAGCACGATTGCGAGGAAGATCCCGGCGATGTACAGCAGCCACGGCGCCGGCTGGCCGGTCATGAGGGGCTCGATCACAGCCGCCATTGCCGATGCCTGGGGAGCTGCAAGCGCATGGGGATGCAGTGCGGTCGGAGCCCCGAAACCGTCGGTCTGGCCAAGCATCATGATCACGACGCCGACGGATGCGGCAGCGGCGAGCGTGCCGAGGAACTTCCAGCGTTCCTGTGTCCGCGGCGTGGTGCCGAGCCAGTAGCCGATCTTGAGGTCGGTGATGAAACCCCCGGCCATGGACAGCGCGGTGCAGACCACGCCGCCGATGATCAGCGCGGCGAGGATCCCGGTTCGTCCCGTGACTCCGGCCTGAAGCAACACCACCGACGAGATGATCAGGGTCATCAGTGTCATGCCAGAGACCGGATTGACGCCGACGATCGCGATCGCACGAGCGGCAACCGTCGTGAACAGGAAGGCGATCACGGTCACCACGACGAGCCCGACCAGGGCGTGGGACAGGGTGTCCACGACACCGAAACGGAAGAAGGCGAAGATGGCAAGGATCGTCGCCAGAATCAAGGTCATGACCCACTTCATGGCGATGTCGTGCTGGGTACGCTCGACCTGTCCACTGGCCGCGTGGATTCCTCCCGTGAACTCGCGCAGCGCGAGCTTGAAGGCGCCGACGATGATCCGCCAGCTCTTGAGCACGCCGATGATCCCGGCTGCCGCGATCCCGCCGATGCCGACGTGGCGGACGTAGTCGGCGAAGATCTGTCGCGGCGGCATCTGGGCGATGGTGAGGCCGCTGTGGGTCGCGAACGGCTCGCCGACGTGGCTGCCGATGAAGTAGACCAGTGGAACCAGCACCCACCACGCGGTGAACGAGCCGGCGCAGATGATGGCCGAGTAGCGCAGCCCGATGATGTAGCCGAGGCCGGTCACCGCCGCGCCGACGTTGATCCTGAACTCCCACTTGATGGTGTCGGCGAGGCGTTGCCCCCAGCCGAACACCGTGGTCGAGACGACCTCCTTCCAGGCGCCGATGCCGGAGACCAGGAAGTCATAGATCCCGCCGACGATCGCGCCGCCGAGCAGGACCCTGGCCTGGTTGCCGCCCGTCTCGCCGGCGACCAGGATCTCGGTGGTCGCGGTCGCCTCCGGGAACGGGAACTCGCCGTGCATGTCCTTGACGAAGAACCGCCGGAACGGGATCAGGAACAGAATCCCGAGAAAGCCACCGAAGAGCGACGACAGGAACATCTGTATGTAGGTCGCCTGGAGACCGAGAATATAGAGCCCGGGCAGGGTGAAGATCGCCCCGGCGACGACCACCCCTGAGGCAGCG
Source organism: uncultured Acidobacteriota bacterium (assembly GCA_963814875.1). GTDB lineage: Bacteria > Acidobacteriota > Thermoanaerobaculia > Thermoanaerobaculales > Sulfomarinibacteraceae > CAVSIS01. The sequence goes on along the minus strand of CAWFFJ010000018.1, from coordinate 223,435 downwards.
CCGATCGATTGGATGATGACGTTTTCGCTGAGGGCGTTCTTGCGGCCGAGGGCGGCCGAGGCGCCGACCGCGAGGATCGCGATCGGGATGGCGGCCTCGAAAACCTGGCCGATCTTGAGCCCAAGGTAGGCGGCGCCGGCCGAGAACAGCACGGCGTAGAACAGGCCCCAGCCGACCGAGTAGGGTGTCGCCTCGGGCAGGGGGCGGTCCGCCGGGACGATCGGCTGGTACTCTTCGCCGGCCTTCAGCTTACGGTAGGCATTTTCCGGCAGGGTCAGTTTCGGACGGTCGCTGGTCTCCACGAGGCCCCTCCCTGGACGCGGCGGAGATCGAGGGCGCGCGCGGCGCGGGCCGCCCAATCCACCACAAAAGCGATGGGCCGTACTGTAGCGTGCATTGCCCGCTGCGTCACGGGTTCGGCGGGCTCGGGCTCCACACACTTAGTCCAAGACGACCGACGCGTCTCCGACACCGACCTCGACACTGATATCATCCCTACCGTCGCCATGCCACGACGCCGAACCGCCGATGAAGCCGCCGCGGTCGGTGGAGCGGCCGCGGACCGTGACCGTGGCGTCGCCGACACCGGCTGAGGCTTCGGCGGAGCCGTAGGCGCCAGTCGGGGCGCGGACGTCGACGTCGCCGACGCCGACCTCGACCTTGACCCTGCCACCCGCGATCTGCAGGGTGACATCGCCGACACCGGCGTCCAGGTTGATGCCCCCGGCGAGATCGCGGATGCGCACGTCGCCAACCCCGAAGTCGAGCTCAAAAGCGAGCCGTGCAGGCATGTGAATCGTCCACCGCTCCTCGAACCTCTGGTCGCGGGAGGGCGAGTCGATCTCGAGGCGAAGCTCGCCTCGGCGGACGTCGGCGTCGAGCCGGGCCTCGCGGACCTCCTGCTCGCCCCGTCGGGAGGAGGAGAAGATCCCGCCCCGACGCGGCTTGAGGACGACCTCCCAGGACACGGTGTCACCTTCGGTGCCGATGACCTCAATGTCGCCAACCCCGGCATCGAGGGAGACCAGCGTGAGATTGGCGGCGTCCGCGCTGCCGGAGAGCGTCCGGGTCTCGACGGCCTGCGCGGGCAGCGAAGTGATGGCAATGAGAGCGGCGGAAAGTGCGAGGTTCCTGTGCATGCGCATCCTCCGGGTGCGACCCGAGAAGGGATCGTCGTTGGGAAGAACGCAGTGCGGCGCGAAAGGTTCGACCGAGGAGCTCGCCGGGCAGAGGCTCGGGTTGGCCGTGGGCACGTCGAGACGTCGCCGTGGGCCTCTGCCCTGCGGGCTCCTGTGACGCGCTTGGCGCGTCTGGGAGCTCTTGAAGTACCTCCGCGCACTGCGCCTTTCTGACGGCGTGAGTCCCTCTCTTCTGGTGTGTCACGAAGCACGAAGTGCTTGAAAGCAGCCCGCGAGGTACAGGCCCAAGGCGACGAGAAGACCCGAGATCGCGAACGCCGTGCCGGGCCTCTGCGCCCCGCGGGGTGCTAGCGGTCCGCCAGGCTGACGATGATCTCGCCCGAAGCGCTTTCGACGTCCAGCGTCGAGCCGCTGCCGTCGAGTGTGACCGTGTCGCCGGCCTCGTTGACCGTGCCGGGGAGATCGCAACGGATCGTACCGGTCGTGGTGTGCAGCGTGCCGGCGGGCCGCGCTGCAGCCGGGAGCACGATCTGGACCTTGCCGGAGGCGGTACTGACCCTCACAGTGCTGCCGTCCGGCAGGCGATCCCAGCGCAGGGTGATCTTGCCGTTCGAGGTTTCGACCGAGGCGGGGCCCGAGAGGTTGTTGATCCAGACGTTCCCGGAGGAGGTGTCGACCTCGAGGTGGCGGGTACCGCCGGTGAGTGTCACGTCGCCGGACGAGCTGCGGGCGAAGAACTTGTCGAGCGGGCGCACCATCTCGAGTCGGCAGCTTCCGGAGGCCGAGCGAATGTCGACCGAGCGCGCCGCACCGGTCATCTCCGTGTCGCCGGTGGAGGTGCGCAGCATCAGCGGGTCGGCGCCGGGAAAGTCGCCGCGCAACGTGATGGAGCCGCTGGTGGTGGTGATGTCCGGGATGACCGACGTCGGCACGACCGCGCCAAGGCGTGCGCGGGCGGTGAGGAGACCGAAGCCGAGAAAGCCCGAGTGGCCGGGATGGACGGCAACTGTGAGCCGATCCTGACCGTCGGCGGCCTCGGGGGTGTGCTGCTCGACCCACGAAGCTGCGCGCTCCTCACTGATGCCGCTGATTCGCAGCTCAGTCGTGATCTCGAGGTCGGGTACATCTGCTGCGCGCACCGAAACGTCCAGGGTGGCGGCGTCGATGACCACGCGCTTGCCCTCGTGTGCGGGGTAGCGGTGGGTCTCTTTGAGCTCCTTCTGCGCTGCAGCCAAGGGGTGGGACAGGACAGTCACGGCGAGCAGTGCCATCGACAGGCTGGACCGCATCACGTGGGCCCTCCAAATGCATCGGGCGTCGGGAAGCGTATGACAGCGCCCCGTCGCGAGGCTCGACGGGGCGGAGCGGGTCGCTCCTCGAGGCGGGGGTTGGTGGCGGCGGCGAAGGACCTCGCGGCGAGCTCCGGTTCGAGGCAGTCGAGCCAACGGCGAATGCGCCGGAGTGCTGCGTAGACAGTCGACGGGCTCACGTTCAGCGAGCGTGACGCGGCGGCTGCCGAGGGTTCGAGACCGTCGAGCTCGACGACCGCGAGGATCACGGCGATCGCCCACGGTTCCAGCGCCTGTGGACGAGCGGCCTCGCTGGCCGCGAACGCACGCCACAGGCGGCGGGCCGCAAGGTGGAGGAGCTCGGGTATCTCGAGCACCGCGGCAACCCGGGTGATTGTCAGGTCGACCTCGGCCTCTCCTGCGCTGAGGGGTTCGAGCCCGGCCCGCCAGGAAGTGACGAGGGCATCCTCCGCGGCAGCCCTCTGGCGGGCCTGGTGCAGGCTCTGGGTGGCGTCGCGCAAGAGCTCGGCGTCGGGGTGGCGGCGAACGGCCTCGCGCAGCAGCTGTTCGGCGTCGGCGGGCCGGCCGACCGACGCCAGCAGATTGGCCTTGAGGCCGAAGAGGAAGACCTCGAGCTCGTCGGGGAGGTCGAACCTCGGTATCGACTCGAGGAGGTCGAGCGCTTCAGGGACTCTCCCCTGGTCGGTGAAGATCATGGCGAGCTGGACTGGCAGGTGCCCGGCATCGGGGAAGACACCCCAGCCCATGCGCAGCGTCTCCTCGGCGTGCTCGTCCTCGCCGAGGGCGGAGCTCGCGGCGGCCATCAGATGACACGAATGGGGCGAGGGTTCGAGCTCCCATGACCGCTGAGCGGCTTGGAGCGCGCGCTCTGCGAGGCTCATCGCGAGGAGAGCGGTCGCCTTCCAGATCAGAAGATGCGCCTCGATCGACTCGCGCTGGTGGACCAGCGGCAGCAGCCGTTCCACCTCGGCGAGAACCCGCCTGTGGCGGCCGAGTGTGCTCCACTCGAGGCAGCGTTCGAGGGAACGTTCGACCCGTACCGCAAGGCGGTCGTCGCCAGACGTGGGTTCGCTGGTCATCCAGGCCCATGCTAGCAGAGCGCTAGAGGTCCGGCCGGGAACCCTCCGCGAAGCGAGAATCGCGAGGAGGCGTGGGATGTGGCGCCGGAAGGGCGCAGATGTAGTCCTTCTACTTCAAGAACTTCCGGCGCTGCAGATTGCACCCAAGTCGCGATTCGCAGTCGTGAGGAGGTTTCCGGCCGGGCCTCTAGGACCCAACTGCGGATCGGAGAGAACCCCCAAGGCCAACGGGACGTACTGAACAGGTATCCTGACGGCGTCGCTGGCACGGCAGTGCCACGGCCCGAGCCCATCACGGAGGAGGAAAGGTCCATGCGTGTCACTCCTACCCGCGCCCTCGTCGGCGCGCTTCTTCTGACCGCGTCGACGGCGTTCGCGCAGATTGACGCCCGCATGCTGCGCTACCCGGACGTGTCGGCGAACCAGATCGCATTCGTCTACGCCGGCGACATCTGGGCCGTCGCCAAGCAGGGCGGGGTCGCGCAACGACTGAGCACCCCGGCCGGCGAGGAGATGTTTCCACGCTTCTCACCCGACGGGCGCACCCTCGCGTTCAGCGCTGACTACGACGGCAATCTCGACATCTACACGATGCCGGTCGAGGGCGGGCTTCCGGTTCGGGTCACCCACAACCCGGCCCCGGACCGGGTCATCGACTGGTACCCGGACGGCCAGCAACTCCTGTTCGCCACCCGGATGACCAGCGGCAAGGACCGCTTCAACCAGTTCTACCGGGTCTCGAAGGACGGTGGACTGCCGGAGAAGTTGCCGTTGCCCTACGGCGAGTTCGGCATGATCGCCGCCGACGGCCATCGCCTCGCCTACATGCCGATCAGCCGCGACTTTCGCACATGGAAGCGCTACCGCGGCGGAATGGCGCCGGATATCTGGCTCTTCGACCTGGTTTCGCACACCTCCAAGAACCTCACCGACAGCGTTGCCAACGACAGCCAGCCCATGTGGTATGGCGACACGATGTACTTTCTTTCCGACCGCGGCGAGGCGATGCGCGCCAACATCTGGGCGCTCGACCTCAAGACCAACGCACTGCGCCAGGTGACCCACTTCGAGCAGTACGACATCCACTTCCCGGCGATCGGGCCGACGGACATCGTGTTCGAGGCGGCGGGCAGGCTGTATCGGCTTGAGCTCCCGAGCGAGACCCTGCGCGAGGTCAAGGTCGAGGTCGTGACCGACCGTTCCACTCTACGGCCGCGGATCGTGAACGTGAGCGATCTCGTGCACGGCGCGACGGTGTCGCCATCGGCCAAGCGGGTCATCGTCGAGGCCCGCGGCGAGCTCTTCAGCGTGCCTGCCGAGCACGGCCCGATCCTCGACATGACGCGCACCTCGGGCTTTGCCGAGCGCAATCCGTCGTGGTCTCCCGATGGCAAGACAGTGGCCTATTTCTCGGACGAGAGCGGGGAGTACGAGCTCTGGCTGCGGCCGGCGGACAGCAGCGGCGAGGCGCGCAAGGTCACCTCCATGGGCCCGGGCTTCCGCTACGACATCTTCTGGTCGCCGGACTCGACCCATGTCGCCTTCGTCGACCAGGCGATGAACATCAACCTGTGCGACGTCGCTACCGGAAACGTGATTGCGATCGACAAAGGCCTCTACCTGATGGAAAGCGCCTTACGCAACTTCACTCTGAGCTGGTCCGCAGACAGCCGCTGGCTTGCGTGGGCGCGCGCCGTCGGTCACCGGACCGGGGCGGTTTTCCTCTACGACATGACCACAAAGACACGGCACCAGGTCACGACCGGTTTCTACGACGCCGGCGCGCCCGTGTTCGACCCTGACGGAAAGTACCTCTACCTTCTGACAGACCGGAGCTTCGACCCGAGCTACAGCAGCTACGACAACACCTGGATCTACGCCAACGCGACCACGGTCGCCGCGGTGCCGCTGCGCACGGACGTGGCCTCCCCATTGACACCGCGCAACGACGTCGAGGGCAAGGACGAGGACGCCTCCGCCAAGGAGGGGGAGAAGAAGGCCCACGACGCGAAGGCGAAGAAGGGTCCCAAGGATGGCGACGGAAAGGCCGATGCCGAACCTGCCGAGAAGAAGGCGCCGGAGCCGGTTACGATCGACCTCGACGGCTTTGAGGAGCGTCTGGTCGAGCTGCCGCTCGATCCCGGCAACTACCGCAATCTGGCCGCGGTGAGCGGCAAGGTACTGGTGTTGCGCAGGCCTCGGGCAGGCTCTGCCGACAAGCAGAGCACGATCGTGCTGTGGGACCTCAAGGAGCGCGAGGAGAAGTCGGTCCTCGACGACGCGGACGGCTTCGCGGTCTCGGCGGACGGCACCAAGCTCCTGGTCATGAGCAACGGCAAGCTCGCGCTGGTCGACCCGGCCCCGAAACAGAAGATCGACAAACCGCTGCGCACCGCCGAGCTCGAGATGTCCCTCGACCCGGTCGCAGAGTGGCGGCAGATCTTCAACGACGCCTGGCGCATCGAGCGCGACTACTTCTACGACCCGAACATGCACGGCGTCGACTGGCCCGCGATGCGTGAGCGCTACGGCGCCCTGCTCGACGACGTGGTGACCCGCGAGGACCTCAACTACGTGATCGGCGAGCTCATCGCCGAGCTCAGCTCCTCACATTCCTACCGCGGCGGCGGCGACGTCGAGAAGGGGCTCGAACGCGGCGTCGGACTGCTCGGTGTCGACTTCGCCCTCGAGCAGGGCGCGTACCAGATCGCGCGGATCCTGGACGGTGCCCCGTGGGACAGTGAGGTCCGCTCGCCGCTCAAAGAGCCGGGGGTGAAGGTCAGGCAAGGCGATTGGCTGCTCGCGGTCAACGGCGTGCCGCTCGACGTCTCGGTGGATCCGTGGGCGGCGTTTCAGGGCCTGGCGGACAAGACGGTCACGCTGACAGTCAACGACAAGCCGACAATGACGGGGGCGCACGAGATCCTGGTCAAGACACTCGCAGACGATTACCGTCTCCGCAACCTCGACTGGATCAACCACAAGCGGCTGATGGTCGAGAAGGCTACCAACGGGCGAGTCGGCTACATCTACGTTCCCGACACCGGCCTCAACGGTCAGAAGGAGCTGGCGCGCCAGTACTACGGCCAGTACGCGGCAGAGGGTCTGATCATCGACGAGCGCTTCAACTCCGGCGGTCAGATTCCGGACCGGTTTGTCGAGCTCCTTGCGCGCAAGGCGCTGGCCTACTGGGGCGTGCGCGACGGCCACGACTGGCAGTGGCCGCCGGTTTCCAACGGCGGCCCCAAGGCCATGCTCATCAACGGATGGAGCGGTTCGGGCGGTGACTGCTTCCCGTACTTCTTCCGGGAGGAGAAGGTGGGACCATTGATCGGCAGGCGCACCTGGGGCGGGCTGATCGGGATCTCCGGTTCGCCAGACCTGGTCGACGGCGGTCGCCTCACCGTGCCGACCTTCAGCTTCTACGACGTCAACGGCAAGTGGACAGTCGAAGGCCACGGCGTTGAACCCGACATCGACGTGGTCGACGACCCGGCGCTCATGGTCGACGGCGGCGATCCCCAGCTCGAGCGGGCGATCCAGGAGGTCGTGAAGGCCCTCGAGACGAACCCGAACAGTCCCCCGACGCGGGAGCCTAACCCGATCCGCTCGGGCCGCTGAACCCGGACTACGCGATCGAGACGACCGGCGCCTTCGGGCGCCGGTCGTCGTTTTTGGACGAGAAGCTTCGGATGTTCACGCCGGACGGGTACGGGTTCCGCACTCGGGCGAAACACCTCCGAGACGTCGTCGGCATCACTGGACCTGCACCTGCGGCCCCGACGGCGCCGAAATCGGCACTTCACTTCACGGACTTGCCGGCGGCGCGAGAGTTCACCTGGTCGCGTCGCTGCTGGGTGGGGTCGCCGGCCGGGCCTCTCGGGGTACGGGGGGGCGGTGCAGCTGGGTCGACGGCGCCGGCTGCGCTGTGCGGAGCGGTCGACTGAACCGGACCGAGATCCGAGGCCGGTGATTCGCGTTGGGAAGTGCAGGTCGGCCCGCCAAGCCGGGATGAGGCGCACTGCGGGCGCCGAGGATCATACGGGGCGACTTCGAACTCCAAATCTGCCGCGGCGTGGCGACGGCGTTGCCGCGCTGTGGCAGAATGGGGTAACGCCAGCCGGACTGGGAGGTCCTGATGGAGACGTCGCCCCTTGTCATCGCCGGTGCCGTCCGAACCCCGATCGGAGCCATCGGAGGGGGTCTCGCCGCCCTGGAGGCGCGTCCCCTCGCCACCTTGTGTCTCAAGGCCCTGCTCGAGAAGACGGGCCTCGACCCCGCGCGAGTCGAGTACACGTGTATGGGCTGGGTCATGCAGGATCCGCGCTCACCCAACCTGGCGAAGACCGCGGCCGAGTACGCGGGCGTGCCACCGACCTCGCCCGGGACGACCTTTCACGAGAACTGCGCCTCCGGCGGGGCCGCGATTCACAGCCTCGCGCGGCGGATCCGACTCGGCGAGGTGCGGCTCGGTATCGCCGGCGGCGTCGAGTCGATGTCGAACGTCGCCCGCTATCTCTTTTCTGGGCGTACCAAGGGACAGCTCTACGGCGACATGAAGCTCGTCGACGGCCTCTTCGGCGCTCTCACCGACACTAACGTCGGCACGGGCGAGTTGATGGGGCTGCTCACCGAGCGGATCGTGGATCGCTATCGGCTGACCCGCGAGGAGCAGGACGAGGTCGCGTACCGCAGCCACCACAACGCCATCGCGGCCTGGGAGCAGGGTGCATTCGACGGCTATGTGATCCCGGTCGAGGTGCCGCAGCGCAAGGGCAACCCGAAGGTGGTCGCGCGCGACGAGGGGCCCCGACCGGTGACTCGAGAGGAGCTTGCCGCGGCCCGCCCGTACTTCAAGAAGGACGGCGGCACGATCACCGCGATCAACGCGTCCAGTCTCAACGACGCCGCCGCCGCGGTGGTGCTGACCACCGAAGCCTATGCCGCCGAGCTCGGGCTCGAGCCGCTCGCGGAGCTGGTCGGCTTCTGGAATGTCGGCGTCGAGCGCGAGTACATGGGTGAAGGCGCGTTCAAGGTCATCCCACCGCTGCTCGAGCGGGCCGGCGTAGGCCTCGAAGACGTCGACCTGTTCGAGATCAACGAGGCCTTTGCGGCGGTGGTCGCGGCCGCCTTCCATTTCTTGTCGGGACTGCGTCACGAGCGAGTCAACCAGTGGGGGAGCGGGATCTCGCTCGGCCACCCGGTCGGCTCGACCGGCGCCCGCCAGGTGGTCGACATGGTCCACCAGTTGCGGCGCCGGGGTGCGAAGGTGGGCCTGACCAGCCGCTGCGTCGGCGGCGGCATCGGCAGCGGCGAAGTCCTGCGAGCGCTCTAGCGCACGCGGACCAGGCCCTCCTGGATGGTCGACGCGACCAGGCGCCCGTCGCGGCTGAAGAGCTGGCCGCGGACCAGGGCGCGTCCGCCCGAGGCGCTCGGGCTGTCGACCGAGTACAGCAGCCAGTCGTCGAAGCGGAAGGGCCGGTGGAACCACATCCCATGGTCGAGCGAGGCGAGCTTCTGGCCGCGCTGCCAGAAGGTGCGCCCGTGGGGCTGCAGGGCCGTGATCAGGAAGTTGAAGTCGGAGGCGTAGGCGAGCAGGTAGCGGTGCACGCGGGGGTCGTCGGGTAGCCTCCCGTTGGTCCTGATCCAGATCTGGCGCTGTGGCGGCATCGGCTGCGGGTCGCGGGGGTCCATGTGCTGGACCGCCCGGACCTCGATCGGCTTGTCGCCCGTGAAGGTGCCGCGCATCACGTCGGGGATGAAATCGAGGTTGCGGCGGGCGAAGTCGGTGTCCGACTCCAGGGTCTCGGGCTCGGCGACGAGCGGCATGTCGTCGGCGTGCTCGAGCCCGTCCTCGACATGGTGGAACGACGCCGCCATGAAGAAGATGGAGTCACCATGCTGGATCGCCCGGACACGCCGAGTGGTGAAGCTGCGCCCGTCGCGGATCCGCTCGACCTCGTACACGATGTCCCTCGAGACGTCCCCGGGACGCAGGAAGTAGCAGTGCAGGGAGTGGACGCTGCGCTCGTCGACGACGGTCTGCTCGGCCGCCGACAGCGCCTGGCCGATCACCTGGCCGCCGAACACCGCGCCGAAGCCGAGGTCCTGGCTCGGTCCGCGGAAGATGGTGTCCTCGATGCGCTCCAGCTCGAGTTGCTGCAGGAGGTCGTCGAGCGGTTTGGTCATCAGGCCCTCCGAGATGCCAGGGTACCCCGATCGGGGTTCGCCGTGCAGGGTGGACCGACTCTGAGCTCTGCGGTGACCCAGCGCCGTGTTCCGAACGCAACCCGAGCGGCCAGATCTCGTAGGATCTCGCCATGATGGCAATGGCCTCACGCGTGAGCCGGGCGGAAGGACCGTGGTGGCGTGGAATCGCACGGTGCATTGGGTGTGTGGCTCCCCCCTCCCCCCCTCCCTTCCCCTTCCCTTGCGCGCGTTGTGGCGGGCTCGCTCGCCCGGGGTTGGTGGCAGGCCGCTACCCTGGCCTGCGCTTACGGCGTGCGGGCGAACGGGAGCGGCGCTCACTGGCTCGCTTCCCTTAGTGCCGGAGCTCAAGCGCGCCCTGCGGTTCGCCCTCGGCACGAGCCACTGATCGGACGACGGGAGTCTCCGGTCTTCCACCGCGGAATGCCTGCACTGACGGATCCAATTGGTCGGTGCTCATCCCTGTCTAGTTCGGCTGGCGGCGTTCAGGGTCGCTGGCCCGCCGTGCCTACCCGGCCGGCACTTCTCACCACCTTCCGGCTACGGGCACCGAAGTACCAGCCATCGCCGGCCCTTTCGCGACCTCGAGGCCCGGTCGGAAACCTCCTCACGACTGCGAATCGCGACAGAGGTGCAATCTGCTGCGCCGGAAGTTCTTGAAGTAGAAGGACTACATCTGCGCCCTTCCGGCGCCACATCTCACGCCACCTCGCGATTCTCGCTTCGCGGGGGGTTCCCGGCCGGGCCTCCAGCGCCTGTAACGTATGTCCGCATACGAGTCGGCGCCTCGCCCCCCAATGACTTCGCGCTGACAGGCACCTCGGCGCCCTCGTCACGTGAGGCGGTGGAGAGTGCAGGCGAGATCTGTTGTCATAGTTATGTAATAGTTGGTTGAAAGACAGGAGAAGGTTGAGGGTTCTTGCGCGATTTGTTTCTGCGAGGAACTCATGAATATAGTCCTTATACCTGAGAGTTTTGAGTTCCGAGCTCGCTCGCCGCCTCCGGATCTCTCTTCAAACTGCCCTTGACGGCTCCTTTTTGGGCGTGGTATCCCTTTCTCCATCGTTTCCATTCTCTAGGGTCCCAGGGTCCACAAGCGGCGGTACGGATGCCCCGTGACCGCCAGACGCGAAGGAGGAGAGAGATCGTGGCCAAGAGTCGTCTACTCGTTCTCTGTCTCTGTCTCACAATGGCCGTTCCGCTCGTGGCGGGTGCGGCGGACCAGGCCGGCACCTCAGGGCGGGTGGCACCGACCGCAGCGCAGATCGCTGCGATCGCCGGACTGCCGGAGGTCCAGGTGGCCTCGTTCGACAGCCAGGGCAGGCCCGACTTCCTTGCGGGGCGTCTCGGGCGCCTCGAAGGCGGGCCGATCGAGGCGTCTGCGCCGCGCTTCCTGGGCTCGATGGCCGGTGTGTACCGGCTGTCGGGCCGCGAGATGTGGGGAGTTCTCGCCACCGACGAAGATGCGATCGGTCAAATCCACGTCAGGATGCAGCAGTCCCATCGCGGCCTTCCGGTGATCGGATCGGACGTCGTCCTCCACGCCGGCCGCGCGACCGGCGAAGTGCTCGCCATCACCGGCACGATGGTCTCGGTGGCGGGTCTGCCCGAGCGGCCAGAGGTCGATGCCGACAAGGCCCTGGGGCGGGCACTCGAGGAGATTGGAATCCGAGGAACGGTTCTCGGCGAGCCCGCACTCGTGTACGTCGTGGATACGGCGGGTCGGGTCCGTATGGCCTGGAGCGCCGAGGTCACCTCGATGGGTCCGATCGGCGAGGCGCGCGACATCGTCTTCGCCGACGCCATGGACGGGCGCTTCGCGACCATCCACCCGCTGATCCAGACCAGTCTGTACCGCAAGATCTACACCGCCAACAACGGCACCTCGCTGCCGGGGTCGCTCCTGTTCAACGAGGGCGGCTCGTCGGGCGACGGCGTTGCAATGGACGCGTACACCAACTCCGGCACGACCTACAACTACTATTGGCAGAAGTTCGGACGCGATTCGTACAACAACAGCGGTGCGACCCTCACCTCGACCGTGCACTACGGCTCGAGCTACAACAACGCCTACTGGAACGGTTCGCAGATGGTCTACGGCGACGGCGACGGCAGCACGTTCAGCCCGCTGTCCGGAGCCCTCGACGTGGTCGCCCACGAGCTGACCCACGCGGTGACCGATACGACCGCCAATCTGACCTACCAGAAGGAGTCCGGCGCGCTCAACGAAGCGATGTCGGACATTCTGGGCGCGTCGACCGAGATCTACAGCGATGGCGGCATCAGCTCCAACAGCTGGAAGCTCGGAGAGGACATCTACACGCCTTCAACCTCCGGCGACGCGCTGCGTTACATGAACAACCCGACCGCCGACGGCTACTCGGCCGACTACTGGCCCGAGCGGCTCTACCCGGACCCCTGCACTCCGACCCAGAACAACGACTACTGCGGCGTGCACGGCAACTCGGGCATCGCCAACCTCGCCTACGTCCTGCTCGTCCAGGGCGGCACCCACCCGCGCGGCAAGACCACGGTGAACGTGCCCGGAATCGGGATCACCAAGGCCGAGCAGATCTTCTATCGCGCGCTGACCGTCTACATGACCTCGTCGACCAACTTCCAGGGCGCCCGCAACGCGACCGCCCAGGCGGCCCAGGACCTCTACGGCCAGACCGAGATCAACGCCGTCCAGGCGGCGTGGGACGCGGTCGGTGCCCCCGGTGGCGCCGTGAGCATCACCGTGCTGTCGAACGGAGTACCGGTCGGCAACCTGTCGGGCTCGACCGGGGCCGAGGCCTATTACAAGCTCGCGGTACCCTCCGGCTCGAGCAACCTCGTGTTTGCCATCTCCGGCGGCTCCGGCGACTGTGATCTCTACGTGCGTTACGGCAGCATGCCGACCACCTCGGCCTACGATTGCCGGCCCTACAAGAACGGCAACAGCGAAAGCTGCTCTTTCGCCTCACCGTCAACCGGCGACTGGTTCGTGATGTTGCGGGCGTACTCGACGTACTCGGGCGTGAGCCTCAGCGGCAGCTACCAGAGCGGGACGCCCAACACGCCGCCGACCGCCAACTTCACATTCAGCACTGCCGACCTCGCAGCGACCTTCACCGACACCTCGAGCGACTCGGACGGCAGCGTTGTCGCGTGGAGCTGGACATTTGGCGACGGCGCAAGCTCGACCACCCGCAACCCGTCGCACACCTACGCGGCGGGCGGCACCTACAGCGTCAAGCTGACGGTGACGGACGACGACGGCGCCACCGCCAGCGCCACCAAGTCGGTCACCGTGACCGCGCCGTCGGGCGGAGGTGCACCGTGCACCAGCTGCACCGAGTACACCGGCAGCCTGAGCGGCGCCGGCGACGCCGACGTGCAGCCCAACGGCACCTACTACTACGTCGGGTCGTCCGGCACCCACGAGGGCTGGCTCGAGGGCCCGGCGGGGACCGACTTCGACCTCTATCTCTATAAGTGGTCAGGATCCCGTTGGAGCCGCGTGGCGAGCTCGACGAGCAGCAGCTCGTCCGAGCACATCGCCTACAACGGGACCTCCGGCTACTACTACTGGAGAGTGACCTCGTACAGCGGGAGCGGCAGCTACTCCGTGTGGCTGAAGACTCCGTAGCGCTCGATCTAGGACGTGATTGGAGGGCCCGCCCGGTCTCCGGGCGGGCCCCTTCTCGTCCAGGAGACGCAGTGCAGGGCGCGCTACCATCACGTCCGTGCGGATCCTGTACCTGACTGACCGGCTGTCGCTGCGCGGAGGGGCCGACCTGCACCTTCGTCAGGTCGTCGCCGCGTCGGTGGCGGCGGGGGCGCGGGTGACGATGGGCTTCGGTCGCGCCGAGCAGGGCTGCCCGCTTCCAGCCGGTGTCGAGGCGGTACGGCTCCGAGGACTCGCCGCACGGGTGGCGAGCACCTCGCGCCTGAGCGGCCTGCGTGAGCTGCTCGCGGCCGCCGATGTCATCCACCTCCAGAACGTGTTGAACCCGGTGGTGCTGTCGACGGCTGCTGCAACCGGCCGTGCGGTCGTGACCGTGCAGGATCATCGAATGTTCTGCCCGGCTGCGGGGAAGACTTTGCCGGACGGAAGTCGCTGCCGTCAGGTGATGGGTGAGGAGGTGTGCCGGGCGTGTCTCGTCGACCCGAGGTACCGGATGCGAACGCTTGCGCTGACCTGGGCGCGTTGCCACGCGCTGCACGGCGCACGGCTGATCGTGCTGTCGGCCTACATGCGCGACGAGCTTGCAGCGGTTGGTTGTGCGGGTGCCGAGGTGGTGCCGCCCTGGGTGGAGGACGGGCAAGCGCGACCCGGTACGGGCAGCGTCTTCCTGCTGGCCGGGCGTCTGGTCCGGCACAAGGCGCCGCTCGACGCGTGGCGGGCGTGGCGGGCCGCGGGGGCCCCGCTTCCTCTCGAGGTGGCCGGGGAGGGTCCGTTGGCGGTCCGGCTCGCGGGCGCTCGCCGTCTCGGTTGGCTGGGATCCCGCGGCATGCAGGAGGTGCTGGATCGGACTCGTGCACTGCTCCTGCCGGCGAGGTGGCAGGAACCGTTCGGGATGGTCGGTCTCGAGGTACTCGCCAGAGGCGTTCCGGTGGTCGTCGCGGACGTCGGCGGTACGCGCGAGTGGTCAAGGGCCGGGTGCGTGCGCGCGGCGGCCGGCGACGTCGCAGCGATGGCGCAGGCGGTCGATCGCCTGGCGAGGAGGCCTGACGACGCGCGGCGTCTGGGGGAAGAAGGTCGCGCAGCGGTCGTGCACAGCTTCGCCCGCGACCGGCTCGAGCCGACGCTGAACCGAATCTATGAGCAGGTTGCCAGCCCAGCCGGCGGGGGAGGAGCGAGCCGGGCTGCCGGGTGATAATGAAGAAGCCATGACGAAACCCGCACGTGGGCTCATCCTCCGGGCCGAAGCGCCCGACCTGCGGCCCCTCCCGATTTTCGCCTACGGTACCTTGCTCGACGCGACGTTTCTCGTTCGGCTCGTCGAGCATCCGGTCCCGAGCGAGCCGGCGAGCCTGGTCGGATACCGGGTTGAGACCCTCGTTCGCTTCGACTGGCCGGTCCTGGTCGCGGCTCCTGGAGAGGTGGTCGTGGGACGAATCCACCGTGGGTTCGACGGGCGCGACCTCGAGCGGATCGACGCCTACGAAGGCGTTGCCGAAGGTCTCTACGAGCGCGTCGAGGTCGAGGTGTGGACCTGCGGTGGCGAGCGGCAGGAGGCGGCATTCGTGTACCTCCCGACGGCGCGGACGCTGGCGCGCGGCTGACGGACGGCCGTGGAAACCCTCTCGGTCACCGAGGCCCGTCGGCTCGCACTGGTTCGCGCGGGGCTGGTGCGGCCCGAGTTGACGGGGATGCCGCGGCGCGCGCCGGCAAACCCCCGGGGTTCGCGGGCCGCCGCCCACGCCGTGATCCGCCGGTTCGGGTACCTCCAGCTGGACACGGTTTCGGTCAGCGGAGCGCGCAGCCACACCCTGGTACTGATGTCCCGTCTCGAAGGGTTCGACCCGGCCCTGGGGGAGAGCCTGCTCGCGCCCGGGGAGCCGCTGTTCGAGTACTGGGGCCACGAGGCGAGCTGGATTCCGCTCGAGCTCTATCCAGTGTTCGAGTTCCGGCGCCGGGAGTTCGCCACCCACCCGTGGTGGGGAGATCTGATCGGTGACGATCCCGGCCTCGCTCGACGATTGTTGGAGCGCGTCGCCCGCGAGGGTCCGCTGCGTGCCTCCGAGCTCGAGTCACGCCGGGACGGCGGCGGTGGCTGGTGGAACGTCGGCAAGATCAAGAAGATGGCGAGCGCGCTGTGGAGCTCGGGCTCACTCGCGGTGTGCCAGAGGACGGGCTTTCAGCGCACCTGGGACCTTGTCGAGCGCGTGATTCCGGAGCCGCTTCGGTCGGCGCCGCTGGAGGTCGACGAGTCGCTGCGGCTCCTCCTGCTGCGAGGCCTCGAGGGTCACGGCTGGGCGACCGCAGGCACGTTGGTCGCCACCTGGCGGCTGCGCGGGTTGGCCCGCCCGGTGGTGGCGGCGCTTCACGACCTCCGCGACGCCGGACTCGTCCGCGAGTGCGCGGTGAGCGTCGACAACGGCCGACATGTGAACGGCTGGGTCCGCACAGCCGATCTCGAGCTCGCGGCGAGCCTGGCACGGGCCCGCTTCCGACGGGATCGCGGGGTGCTGCTCTCGCCATTCGACCCGGTGCTCTGGGACCGTTCACGCGTGCGGTTGCTGTTCGGCTTCGAACAGGTCCTGGAGATCTTCAAACCGGCGTCCCAGAGGGTCTACGGCTACTACTGCCTCCCGGTCCTCGCGGGCGATACCCTGGTTGCCCGGGTCGATCTCCGAGCCGATCGCCGCCAGGGTCGGCTCGAGGTTCTTGGGAGCCACTTCGAGCCCGGTCGGCCGCGGGCCGAGGTCTGTGCCGCGACCAACGCCGCGCTCCTGCGTCACGCGAACGCGCTCGGCCTGGGGCTGTGGAACTCGTAGCGTTCACGGCGCTCCGGAACCCACCATCTATGCTCCCAGCCCCCACGCTCATGTAACCGGTGTAAAGAAGCGGATGGACGTCGGGCACACCGCTGGTACCATCGCATGAATGCGAGCCGAGCTGCGCTCCGCGGCCGCCGTGATCGTCCCGGCCGTCCTCCTCGGTGTACTGGCGATGCTCCAGTACCGATGGATCGACGAGGTGAGCCACGCCGAGAGAGAGCGCGCACGGAGCCACCTTACAGAGGCCGCGCGACGTTTCGGCTTTGACCTGGCGACCCGAATCGCAGCGGTTCGAGAGGCCTTTCGGGTACCGGCAGGCGCCGCGCCCGACGCTGTCGAGGATCGCCTCGTGGCTCGCTGGCGCCAGTACTCGGAGGATGCTCGGGAGCCCCAGCTGGTCCGTGACGTGTCGATTGTCTACCTCTCGAGGGACGGCTCCGCGGAACGGGTCGTCCGCCTGGATCCCTCGCGAGGCGAGTTCGGCCCCGTAGCTTCGGGCGAGGCCGAACGGACGCTGCTCGCACAGGTCGCCGCAGGTCACCCGCTGCGCCTCGAGAGGGATCTGGCGGCGCTCGTCCAGCCCATCGGCGGGAGAATGATGAGGGGCGCAGGCGGATCGCCGGGGGTCGAAAACCTCGCGCCCGTCGTCGTGATCCGACTCGACCACGGAGTCATGTTCGACCAGGTGCTGCCGGAGCTTGCGGACCGCTGGTTCGGGGGGGCCGGCGGACTCGAAGGCGCGGTCGCGCTGCTCGATGCTTCCCCGCAAGACCGCCACCTGGTGTGGGCATCCGATCCGGCGATCGACTGGTCCGGATCGGCCGAGATCGAGGTGCCCATTCAGATGCCTGCCACTGCGATGGGGATGGGCGGGCGCCGCCGGCCTCGGGGCGCTTCGATGGTCGGGGACGGACCGGCGTGGCATGGCGGGCAGCGGGCAGGTGCGGCCCGCGACGGGCTTCTGGCACAGGCAGAGCCGTTCTGGGTCGTGGACGTCGCCCACCGAGCCGGCTCTCTCGACGCTGCCGTGGAGGCAGCCCGCACGCGCAACCTGGCGGTCGCGTCAGCGGTCCTGGTGCTGCTCGCCGGAAGCTTTGCCATGTCGCTGCTGGCGACCCGTCGCGCGCGAGGTATGGCGCGCCAGCAGGTCGACTTCGTCGCCGGAGTGACGCACGAGCTGAAAACCCCGCTGGCGGCGATCCGCTCGGCAGGGGAGAACCTCGCCGACGGCATCGTGAGCGACGAGCCGAGTGTCCGTGAGTACGGGGAGCTGGTCAATCGTGAGGGCCGACGCCTTTCCGAGATGGTGACCGAGCTGCTCGAGATCGCCGGCCTCCAGGGGGGACGTCGGGATCCGGTGCTGGGCCCTGTGACGGTTGCGGAGGTCGTCCACGGGGCGCTCGAGGACTGCCAGTGGACCCTCGACGAATCTGGTGTCGAGGTCGAGGTCGATCTCGCCAGCGACGTGCCACCGATTCTCGGCGAGCGCTCGGCGCTGAGGCGAGCACTCCACAACCTGATCCACAACGCAGCGACCTACGGCTCGAGCGGTGGCTGGGTCGGGGTGACTGCGACGGCAGTGCCACGCGCGAGCAGGGCTGGAGTAGCGATCACGGTGGCAGATCGCGGTCCCGGTATTCCGCGTGGTGAGCAGTCCAGCGTGTTCGAACCCTTCGTCAGGGGGCGCGAGGCGGGATCCGTGAGGGCGTCGGGTAGCGGGCTCGGCCTGGCAGTGGTCCGTCACGTGGTCGAGCAGCACGCGGGAGGGATCAAGCTCGAAAGCGACCGCTCCGGGACCTCCGTCACGCTCTGGCTGCCGGCTGCTCAGGCAGCGGCCGACTCCGCCTCGGGCGAGGAAGAGCCTGGAGCAGTGAGGGTCAGAGCACCGTGACCTCCGAACGACGTGTGCTGCTCGTCGAGGACGAGCCGAGCCTGGTACGGACTCTCCGCGATCGGTTGAGCTCGGAGGGTTGGCAGGTGGCGACCGCCGGGGAGGCCGAGACGGCGGTCGCATTGGCTCTGCGGGAGCCGTTCGACCTCGTGCTGCTGGACGTCATGCTGCCCGGTCGCGACGGCTTTGAGGTCTGCCGCGAGCTACGCCAGAGGGGCCTCGGTGTGCCGATCCTCATGCTCACGGCGCGCAGCGAGGTGGTCGACAAGATCGTCGGCCTGCGCCTCGGCGCCGACGACTACGTGACCAAGCCGTTCGACATGATGGAGCTGCTCGCTCGAATGGACGCCCTGCTGCGCCGCTCTCGCGATCCGATGTCGGGAAGCCCGGACACCGTCGTGCTGGGCGAGGTCCGCATTGACCTGAGGCGCTCGGTGGTGACTCGGGCCGGCGAGGAGGTTTCGCTGTCGGCGCTCGAGTTCAAGCTGCTGCGATACCTCGTCGAGCACCCAGGGGAGGTCCTCTCGCGCGACCGCCTGCTGGACGAAGTCTGGGGGTACGACGCCACGCCCTCGACCCGAACAGTCGACGTCCACGTGGCGGCGCTCCGCTCCAAGCTGGAGCGCAACCCCTCCCACCCGGAGCTGATCCTGACGGTTCACGGGCGGGGCTACCGGTTGGCCCGGTAGGCGATCTCCCCCTGCAACCCACCCGCCGTGGCCACGGCCTGGTTGTCGATGGTGACGCTGACCGCTCAGCCTTTACATTTGTCACAAGCTCTTTGCGTTCCACCGGCAGACTCGCGCTTGGGCCTGGATTACCTTAAGGAGCGAAAGGAGTACAAGACATGACACGCAACCTGACCTCGATGTTTGCAGCCGCCCTGCTGCTGATCGCCGCCGCTGCCTCCGCACAGGGACCGGGCCGTGGTCCGGGCCCGGGATTCGGCTCAGGGGACGGTCCTCAGGGCCTAGGGGGGCCCGGGATGGGCATCGGAACGCGCGACGGGCGCTGCCTGATCGACTACCTCGACCTGACCGATGAGCAGGCGACAGCATGGCAGAACCTGCGCGATCAGCTCCACACCACGCTCGAGCCGATCCGCGCGCAGCGCGTGGCCCTGCATGAGCAGATCCAGGCGGCTCTGACGAGCGGCGGGACGGACGCCTGTGCGGTTGGGCAGTTGATGGTCCAGGCTCACGCTCTGGGTGATCAGGTGCGCGCTGCGCGGGACGCCAACCAGGCTTCCTTCATCGCTCTCCTGACCGCGGAGCAGCAGACCAAGTACCAGCAGTTCAAAGAGGTGCGCGGTATGTGTGCAGGCGACCGCGGGCAGCGCGGCGCGGGCATGCACCGCGGCCGGGCCCAGGGACGGCGGTCGAGCAGCTGATCTCGAGCGCCGCAGCGTAGTTGGACGAAGAAAACGAGAAACGCCCCTCGGAGCTCGGCCCGAGGGGCGTCGTCTTTTCGCCGTCTCGGCTGGCGGCCGAGAAGTGGGAACTTCCGGGGTACTGACATCGCCATCTCCCAGGCAGCGACGAGAGCACAGCGCAGGGTTGGGCGGTGCCGAGGCATGGTACCTTTTGCTGGTACTCGACGGGCGAGTCGCCGTCGCGAAGGGACGAGAACATCATGCGTGCCGGAGTCATCGTCAGCCTGTTCGTGGCCGTGCTGTTTCTTGGCGGCTGCGGGCGTCGGACCCCCGAGCCGGGGCCGGTCGGTCCTGCGACTGCCCCCGGGATCGAAGGAACCGCCGGGCCGGGTGCTGCCCGGACGCCGGCCGAGACGCAGGCGGCTCCATTGCGCCACGTCGTGGTCTACGACTGCAGCGACGGAAGCACCCTGGTCACAGAGGTCCTGCGCGACGGGAAAGACATTCTCGTTTCTCTTCCTGGACGATACGTTCGTCTCGCCCGAGAAGAGGCTGCGTCGGGTGCCAAGTACTCGAACCGCGGCGTGACATTCTGGGGCCAGGGCGCCGAAGCGAGTCTGTGGTTCGACGGCCGCCGCATCCAGTGCAACGAAAACTCGCAGCAGAGCCAGCTTGTTGGAGCGAAGACCGCGGGAGCGCTCGTGCTGGCTTCTGGAAACGAGCCGGGCTGGACGCTCGAGGTCCACAGCGAGAGACTGGTCTGGACCACTGACCTCGGCAAGAGTCGCGTCGAGCTCGCGGTGGGATCGCCTGACACCGAGCCTGCTTCTGGCGCGACGGTCTACCGTGCGGAGCTTGACGGAGTGCCGTTCGTCGCGACGCTGAAGGACGAGCCCTGCCGAGACGACATGAGCGGCGAGACGTTCTCTATCGCAGTCGTCATCGAGCACGCCGGCAAGACCCTGCGCGGCTGTGGGACGCGTCTGAAGTAGCCCGGTCAAGGGTCGCAGCGGCTGATCTCGGGGAGCTTGTTTTCTCGCCTGCATGTCTCGCCAGGTCGTGTCGCGAGGGCGCCGAGAGGCCTGTCAGTGTGGGAGCTATCGAGTGACGAGAGAGCGAGGCGTGTCCCGAGCACGTCGCAGGTGTCGAGTTGCGAGAGAGCCCGCGAGGGTTGGTGTACCCGTGGCCGCAGTAGGGATCTGGTGAGACCTGCGGGCTCGCAGGTGTGGGAAAGGGGGCGGATCGCCCCGCCCCCGTGTATCGCGCCGATCGCGACTACTTGGCAGGGTCGAGCTTCGCGAGCAGGACGCCGACCGCGGTCTCGAGCTCTTGGTCCTGTCCCTTGGCCTCCAGTGCAGGATCGTTGTCGACAGTGTGGACCGGGTCGAGGTGCTTGTTCTCGAGGAAGTCGCCGTCGTTGTCGACCAAACCGACCTCCGGGATCCCGAAGGTCAGCGTCCGATCCTGTTGCCGCTCCCACCACACCGAGGTGCAGGTCCCGGGCACCTGCATCCCGACGGTTTCACCGATGCCGAGCGCGGTGTACGCGGCGGGGAAGCAGTGGGCGTCGGAGTAGTTGCCCTCGTTCATGACGACGATCGACGGCTTGGTCCAGCGCAGCGAGGGTTCAACCCCGATCTGGCGGCCCCGCGGGACGTTACGTGCGTAGACCTTGCCGGTGAGGAACACCGTGAGGGCCTCGACCAGGTTGCCGCCGTTGTTGAAGCGAGTGTCGAGGACGATGCCATCCTTCTCGACAGCCCGCCCGAACACGTCCTCGAAGATCTCACGGTAGGAGCGATCGTTCATCGATCGAATGTGGGCATAGCCGAGTCGCCCGTTGGACAGGCGGTCGACCTCGGCACGTCGGGTCCGCACCCACCGCTGGTAGAGCAGCTCCGACTCCTCGTTCTGGGTGATCGGCTTCACGGTCTCGTGCCATCGCTGGTTGGTCTTCGGATCGAGCAGAGACAGGCGGGTCAGCCTCCCGGCCGCGTGGTCGAGCATCGGGTACCAGTTCTGACCGGCCGCTATGGGCTGTCCCTCAATCTCCTCGATGACGACGCCGGGAACGATCCTGCTGCCAGCAGTCGCGAGCGGACTGCCTTCGATGACCTCCGCGACGTTCACTCCCGCCCCGGTGTAGTCGAGGTCCGGGAAGAAGGCCAGGGCCGCAGTCTCCTCGGCTCCCTCCGGTTTCGGCCGGTAGTAGCACCCCGTGTGCGACGCATTGAGCTCGCCCTGCATCTCCGAGATCAGCTCGGCGAGGTCGCGATTGCTCTCGATGTGGGGGAGAAACCGCTCGTAGGACCGCTTGTACAGGTCCCAATCGATGCCGTTCATGTTCTCGAACAGGAATTTCTCCTTGGTCTGACGCCAGGCGTGCTCGAAGATGTAGGCCCGCTCGGCGTCCCCATTGAGCTCCATCTTGGCCTCGATCGAGACCGGCTTGACCTTGCCCGAGTCGATCTCGACCGTGGTGAGCCGGCCATCCGCGAGGAGGAACGCCTTCTTGCCCTCGCGGTCGATGACGAGCCCGTTGACGTGCTCCGCGTCGAGCTTGGCGAGGAGCTTGACCTCCTCCTTCCGGGGGGTCGCACTCCACAGGTCGAAACCCTTGTCGAAGCGTGCGAGGTAGAGCAGGGTCTCTCCGTCGGGTGTGAGGCGAAAGTCGGCGAGGCTGGCCGAGGCGCGCGTCAGCCGCGCGGTGCGATCCTCGAGCCCGTCGAGGAGGATGTCGACCGGTTTGGCGAGTTCGGGAGCCTTCGCTTCCGCCTTCTCGCCGTTGCCTTTGTCCTCCTGCTTCTCCGCCTTCTTGGCCTTGTCCTCACGCTCCTTGCGCTGGCCGAGCTCGACCTCCGTGAGGCGGAATCTATCCCACGCGTCCCGGGTGAAGAACATGGCGTAGATGTCGTCCTCGGAGCCCCATCCTGACTGGCGCCGCATCCCGTTGCGATCGGTCGCCCAGTACATCATGGTCCCGTCTGAGTTCCATCGGGGGAAGCTGTCCTCATAGCCGCTCTTGGTGAGGTTGGTCACCTCACCCTCGCCTGACGCGGGCACCATGCCTGCCTCTGAGGACCACCTTTTGGGGCTCAAGTACTGAACCAGGAACCAGCGACCGTCCGGAGACCATTCGTACCACTGGTCGCCGTCTTCGTAGGAGTAATTGAGGTCGCCGGAAAGCACCGTGCGGCTGGTGCCGGTGGCGACGTTCATCACCTTGAGAGTGGTGCGGTTCTCGAGGTAGGCGATCTCCTTGCCGTCCGGAGAGAAGTGCGGCTGGAAGGCCTCTGCGGCGGCCACAAGCACGGGGTGCTCGGAGACGGCCGTCGCGTTGAAGAAGGCCGGTTCGTCGGGATCGCTCAGGTCGCTGCGGTAGAGGTTCCAGCTGCCGCCGCGCTCAGACGCGTAGACCAGGCTGCGTCCATCGGGACTGAAGCTCACCGTCCGTTCCTGCTCGGGAGTATTGGTGACGCGGCGGGTGGTGTCGAAGTCGGTCGAGGTCACGAAGACCTCGCCGCGAGCGATGAAGGCGATTTGGGTTCCATCGGGCGAGACGTCGAACTCACTGAGGTCCCGTCCGACGTCGGTCCACTCCACGCCGCCATGGCGACGGTCGGTCGCAACCTCGATGTTGAGCTTGCGGCTGTCTGCTTTGCCGGATGACCGGACCCAGATCTCCCCGTCCCAGGTGTAGCAGAGGTCGCCGTTTCGGGACGCGGAGAGGAAGCGCACCGGATGGGTGGTGTGGTTCGTGAGCTGCTCCGGCTGCGAAGTGTCATCGAGGTCGAGCCGCCACACGTTAAAGCTCCCGCTACGCTCCGAGAGATAGAACAACGAGCGTTCGTCCGGGCTCCAGACCGGCTGGCGGTCGTCGGCGCCAGGCTGGGTGAGGCGAGTGTGGCGGCCGGATTCGGCTTCGTAGATCCACACGTCGCGGGCGAACGAGGAGTTGTCGTGCTTCCGCCACTCCATCTCGAGACCCTTGTTGTCGGAGTACGCGAGGCGGCGACCGGTCCGGTCCCAGACTGCGTACAACGCCGGCGTCGTGAGCACCTGGGTCGGCATGCCGCCATCGAGGTCGACCCGGTAGAGCTCGGGTTGGGCGCGCCGATGGGGAAACTGGACGTTGGTCACGGCGTCGAGTCGTCCCGAGCTGAACAGCACGGCCGTTCCGTCGGGTGTGAAGCTGGTCGGGAAATCATTGGCGGAGTGAAAGGTGAGACGGGTCGCGGTGCCGCCCATGGCGGGCATGACGTAGATGTCGAAGTTCCCCGCGCGGTCCGAAGCGAAGGCAATGTGGCTGCCGTCGGGGGACCACACCGGCATGAAGTCGTAGGCCTCGTGAACGGTCAACGGCGTCGCGAGTCCCCCGGACGACGAGACCTTCCAGAGGTCGCCGCGATACTCAAACACGATGGCTTGGCCGTCTGGTGAGATGGTCGGGTAGCGCAGCCAGAGAGCGGGTTCGCCAGCGCTCACGAAGCTCGCGGTCGCGAGCATCGCTGCCACGGCGATGATGGCTGAGATTCTCGGGATGACTCTCATGAACACTCCTTCTTCCGGAAGACTGCGAGAAACGCGCACGAGGCGCACCCACGGATTGTACGGAAAAAGTGCCCCGCGGTTCGATGGCATCGCCCCGCGCGAGAGAGGTTTCTCAGCAGTGTCCAGCGACAAATCGCGGCTTCAGGCGGCCCGCCTGCTCTGCGCCGCCTGCTCGGAGCTATGGCGCGTGTGCTCTGCGCGTGCGATGCCGATCGCTGTCTCGCGCGAGCGGCCGGATCTCTCGAGATCAGCCACCCGATAGCGCCAGGCGGCGGGCCAGCGCCGCAGCTCGAGTGGGAGAGGACCCCGGTCTTCGACCGAGGGCCACGGGGGCAGCGAAGGAAACGCCTGCGTGCCCTCCCAAGCTTGGCGGACCGCTCTGTCGGCGATCCACTGGTTGTTGAGAGCGGACAGAGCCTGGTCGCGGGACGCCCGGTCGAGCTGTCGGAGGAGATCCAGGTATGCCGCTTGAGCAGGGACTGGCCAGGCGCTGTGATCGTGGGGGAGCCCGCTGCACGCCGCGGCCCGCGTCGTGGGTGTCTCGTGAGTGTCTGCGGCGGTCATGGCTTGGCTCCTTTCGTCCGGATCACGTCGGATCCCGATTCGAATGTAGTGTACATGAGGCATAAAGTCAACCGGCCTCCCTCTCTCCGCCTGGCATGTCACCTGCTGTGGAGCATTTGGGGAGGGCGGATGATCTTCAACGACCGCTGCACTGCTCCAGGCCCGCGTCGAGCCCGGATCTTCCCTGCAAGAAAGTGGATCGAGATTCCCACGCAGGAGGTCGAACTGGGGACGGGCGAACGGCTGAGAGTTTCGTTTCGGGCCAAGAGCCCGCGCTGCACAGTGCCGGCTCTCACGCTGGACGACGTGCTGTGCCTGTGAGAAACGTCGCGATCTGCTCGTATTGCCTCGGTAGCAGAAAGAGCTCAACGCGCGCCTGAGCGCGTCCGCGTGATCGGTCGGCCCTCGCCGAGTCGCTCTACTTGGCTGATGCGGTCTCGCCGACCGTCGTCGTGGCCCCTCCGTTGCCTCGGGCGACGTAGGGAAGGCCCCGATCGCGGGCCATCGTGTTGAAACGGGTGAGCTCGCGCGAAACGAGCTCGTCGAGCGCCGCAGTCTGCGCGTCCATCTCGCTGGTGAGGTCGGCATCGACCTCCAGCATGCCCTGAGTCGGGGTTCCGTCGTGGCCCTTGGCGGCGTCGAAAAGGGAGTTGAGCCGCGAGTACAGGCGCACGCCGCCGTGGCGACCGGCGAGGATGTCGTAGTCGACGTCGGCATCGGGGTTATGGACTGTCCCCTCGATCGCGTCAAGGCGTGCCACGAGGTCTCTACTCGAGGCGACGAGGTCGGCCTGGTCCGGATCTCCTGTCAACCGTTTGTTGATGGCAGTCAGCTGGGCTCGGAGGTCGCGGGTCGTGGCGACCATGTCGGCGATCGCGGTCAGGCGGTCACTGATCTTCAGGGCGAAGACGACGCCGGCCTGCAGGTCCTCCGGCGCGAGGTCGGACCGGGGGTCGGGCTCGACCCGCAGGGGCCGGACGACAGTGTGGTCGTCGACAGTGAGCCGAAGGGTGTAGTCACCGGGCGGAACCAACGGGCCGGCTGGCGGCGCGCTGCCTTCCATGCGGGTTCCCACGACCCAGCGCGGTCCCTGGTAGGCGAGGTCCCACGCGACACGGTTGAGCCCGGGCTCGGTCGAGAGCTCTGGCTTCGGTGGGGAGCTATCAGGGTCCCAGTTCGGGTGGTCGGGGGCGGTGTACGTCGGCCGCAGGACGCTCGACAGACGGCGTACAAGGGTTCCTGCCGCGTCGAGCACCTCGAGCGAGATCTCACCCTCCGGCTTTGCTGCCAGAGAGTACGTCAGAACGGCTCCCCGGGGCGGGTTGTCGCCGGCACCTGCGCTCTGGTCGCTGGGAGCAGGCGCCGTGCGCCAGCGCACCGCGGATGTCGGAGGAAACAGGTGGACCGGCTCGGCGGCAGTCGACGGGGACTGCTCACGAATCGGAGTCAGGTCGTCGAGGATCCACGCCGAGCGTCCGAGCGTGCCGACCACCAGGTCGTCGCCTGCGATCGCGAGATCGACCACCGAGACCGTGGGCATGTTGAGGCAGAGCGACTGCCAGGTTCCGCCGTCGTCACGGGAGACCATGACGCCGCGCTCCGTGCCGAGGTAGAGCATGCCTCGCAGCCGCGCGTCCTCGCGGACCACGTGGAGGGCAGTCTCGGGGTCCAGGCCCGCGCTCCGCACGCTCCACGAGTGGCCGTAGTCGGTGGTTTTCCACAGGAACGGCCGCTCGTCGTCGAGCCGATGGGCGTTGACCACAACGTAGGCGGTCCCGGCGTCCCATCGCGAGGCTTCGATGCACTCCACCGTCCCCCAGTCGGGGAGGCCGGGCGGAGTGACGTCGGTCCACGCCGCGCCCCCGTCCCGTGTGACGTGGACCAGACCGTCGTCGCTGCCGGCCCAGATCACGCCGGCTTCGACCGGGGACTCCGCGACAGCGAAGATCGTGTCGTAGGTCTCGACACCGGTGATGTCGCCGGTGATGGGGCCGCCGGACCATGCCTGCTTGGTCGGATCGTTGCGGGTCAGATCCGGGCTGATGGCCGTCCAGTGCTGGCCGCCGTCTTGGGTCCGGAAGAGCACGTTGGCGGCGTGATAGACGACCCTGTGGTCGTGGGGCGAGACCACGATCGGCGCCGTCCACTGGAAGCGGTACTTGAGGTCGGACGCCGGGTGGCCCGACGGGTTGTCGGGCAGGATGCCGACGCTAGCCGCAGTTGACGTGCGACGGTCCCAGCGGGACAGGTAGCCGCCGTACTCGCCGGCCCAGACGATGTCGGGATCGGCGGGGTCCGCGACCACCCACCCGGCTTCACCGCCCCCGACCGGGTACCAGTCGGTGCGGAAGATGCCGTCGGCGTGGAGACTGTTGCTCGGGCCCGAGACCGTGCCCCAGTCCTGGAGGCTGCCGAGCACGCGGTACGGCGTGCGGGTGTCGACGGACAGATGGTAGAACTGCGCAATCGGTACCGGCGGGCGGGTCCAGGTCCTGCCCCCGTCGCGCGACACCGAGATGCCCGCATCGCTGCCGACGATCATTCGCCGGGGGTCTGCCGGGTCGATCCACACGTCGTGGTAGTCCCAGCCCCCGCCCTTCACCGATCGGATGCTGGCGCCGCCGTCGATCGACTTGAGCATCGACACTTGAGGGAACCACACCGAGTCCGCGTGGGTCGGGTCGATGGTCAGGGTGGAGTAGTACCAGGCCCGCTGGCGGAGCCCGCGGGAGGCGTTGACCCGGGTGAACGTGCCGCCGCCGTCGTCGGAGCGGAACAGACCACCCTCCTCCGCCTCGATCAGAGCGTAGACCCGCTCCGGGTCGCTCGGCGCGACGCGGACGCCGATCTTGCCCCAGATGCCGTCGGGCAGGCCCTTGCCGTAGAGACGCTTCCAGGTGTCGCCGCCGTCGCGGGAGAGGTAGAGGCCGCTGCCCGGTCCGCCCGATGTCAGCGACCACGGGGTACGTCGGGCCTGCCACATCCCGGCGAAGACGATCCGCGGGTTCGAGGGATCGAGGCACACGTCGGAGGCGCCGGTGTCGTTATCGACAAAGAGAACCTTGGTCCACGAGACGCCGCCGTCGACGGTACGGTAAACGCCACGATCGGAACCGGGGCCGAACGGGCTGCCGAGAACGGCCGCGAAAGCGGTGTCCGGGTCGCGCGGGTCGATGGCGAGCGCACCGATCTGCCCCTCGCCCGTCCACACGTGGTGCCATGTCTCGCCGCCGTCGGTCGAGCGGTAGATACCATTACCCTCGGCGACGTTGCCACGGATGTTGGCCTCGCCGGAGCCGACCCAGACCACGTTCTCGTCCGAGGGGGAGACGGCGACCGATCCGATCGAGGACACGGGCTGGTCGTCGAAGATCGGCTTCCATTCGAGGCCGCCGTCGACCGACTTCCAAACGCCGCCCGCAGCCGTGGCCGCGTAGTAGGTCAGCGGGTCACCGATGACCCCGGCGACGCGGGCGACCCGGCCGCCGGCGGCGGGGCCGACGAGTCGGTAGTGCGGCCCGACGGGCTGGTCCTTGGAGTCCTCTCCGTGAGCGACTGCCGTCGTGAGCAGGGCAGCGGTGAGCAGCACCAGCACCGTCGTCGGCGACCGTCGGAGCATGGTCATTGCGTCCTCCCTCGGCGCGGATCTAGGTTCACGCCGCAACGATTGTCGCCCAGACTCTTCTCGCCGCCAAGATATGACGAACGCGGCATGCTTTCATGAGGATCTGCTTCGGATCGGCAGCGACGCGAATGCGCCGGCAAGTGCTGCCCCGGCGAGCACCACCCAGGGCAGAGACCACGACGACGTGGCGTCGCGCAGGCCACCGGCGAGCGACGGACCGACCACGGTGCCAAGGTTGGAGAGGGCGGTGATAAAGCCGAACGAGAACCCGACTCGTTCCGCCGGAACCAGCCTCCCGGGCAGTGCGTAGGTGGCGGTTGGGATGACGGCGGCACAGCAGCCGACGAGGAGCATTGCGGCGATCGCGGGGAAATCCGCGAACGCCATCGCGAGCAGCACGCCTGACAATGCCGTCATGGCGACCGCGACCCAGCGCTCCGGGCGGCCGGTGCGGTCGATGACGGCTCCGGCAACGGGGCTCGCGATCAGTGACACCCACATCACGATCGTCACCGTCAGGAGGCCGCGCGCGCCGGTTCCGGCCCACTCCGGTGCGAAGGTCAGCACCGAGGCGAACACGGCGAAGAAGAGCAGCCAGGAGCAGCCGAGGGCGAGCAGTGACGACGGTACCCGCGCACCGACGACGACCCGGTCCGAACCCGTGGTCCCGCGCATGCCGGCAGGCACGACGAGGTTGTGGATCGGAATTGCGACCACCGCCGTGAGGGCGAGCACCGCAAGCTCGCCGCGCCAGCCAAGAGCGCCCTCAAGGCGGGGGTGGAGCGAGTACATGACGATCATGGCGGCGGGGTAGACCGACATGAAGATGCCCATGGCGAGGGCCAGCTGACGGCCTTCGAAGGCGGTCGAGATGAGCCGGGCGAGCACAAGGTTGATCACCAATCCGCCGACGCCGAAGAGGAGCCGGCCGAGCAGCAAGAGCGCGTAGCTCGGGGCGAGCGCGAACAGTGCGGCACCGACGGCCATGAGCCCAAGGCCGGTGTTGCCGGCAGCCCGAGCCGGCCAGCGGTCGACTGCCGCGCCGAGCGGGATCGAGAGGAAGATCGCTGGGACCGCAATCGCCCCCATCAGCAGGCCGATCTGGAGGTGGCTGAGGGCGAAACGCTCGGTCAAGCCGGGGACCAGGGGCGGAATGGCGAAGAAGGTGACGCCGACCGCGAAGAAGCTGACCACGGCAGAGGCCAGCACCAGCCAACGGCGGCCGAAGAGCACCTCGGACGAGGTCACCGGGTCATCATCCGCTGGGCCGCCGGGTCCGAGCATGTGCCCTCATTCTGCGGGCGGCCCCTCAGCCGTTAGCCCTTGGGCGTCCGCGTTGCGACGTGGGTCGCCGGCGCCCGTCATGTTCCCCGTCACGGGATCGCGCAGGACGGCGTTGACACCTCCGAAGCGAAACAGGTCGAGTTGCTCGGCGGGAAAGCGGGCCACCGCGCCCGGCGTATAACCCATGGCCTCGAGCTGCGCAACCTGGTCCTCGGTGACCGGAGGCAAGACCTCGATGATCAAGCCGCGGGCTTTCGTGCCCTTGCTCCAGAGAACGCGCGGCGCCTGGATCGCGGCTCCAAGCGACATGCCACGGTCGACGACGTTGCTGATCACTGTGACCACGGCGCCCGGAATCCTCGAGCTACCCGCGCTGCCGAGCACCAACATCGGGGCGCCGTCCTTCACGACGATGGTGGGCGCTGCATCGCAGGGGATGATCGCCCGGGGGCGCAGAGCCTGTGGATGGTTGGGGTCGATCGCGGAGAGGAAGGTGTTGTAAAGGAAGCCGAGTCCCTCGGCAAGGACCTTGTTGCCGTAGAACCGCCCCAGGCTCTGGGTCAGTGCGACCGCGTTTCCGTCGCGGTCGATGACCGACACCTGGACCGTCTGGCTCTCCAGCTCCGGGGCTTGTGGACGGGAGCTCGCGTACGCGCTCTCGGGCACGGGTCGACCAGGAACGATCAGCTCGGCCCGGGTGCTCGCGTAGGCCTTGCCCTGGTACGCAACGTCCTGGAATCGCTGCGGCAGGTTGGGGTCGCCGCTGAGACGCCGGTGGTCCTCGAGCGCCAGGTGGAGCGCCTCGGCCATGATCTGGAGACGTTCGGCGTCGTCGCGTTGCAGCGTCTCCGCTGGGAAGTTCTCGAGGATGTTCAGCCCCTCGATCACCGCACCACCGCTGCTGGGAAGCGGGAAGCTGAGTACGTCTAACCCGCGATAGCTGCCGTGAAGCGGCTCGAGCACCCGCGCCCGCATGAGACCGAGGTCGTCGCGGCGAACAAAACCTCCGTGCCGGATCATGTCGGTCTCGATCTCCGCCGCAATGGTCCCCCGGTAGAACTCGGCAGCGCCGCCGTCCGCAATGGCCCGCAGGGTGTGCGCGAGGCCCGGCCAGCGGAGCACGGTGCCCGGTCGGATCGCTTCGGAGTCTGGACCCAGGAGAACCCGGCAGAGGGGATCGCTCAGGCGGATGTCATCGAGATACTTGACCACTGTTGCAGTTTGAAACGGGGTCACAACGAGACCCGCTTCGGCAAGGGGAATCGAGGGCTCGACCAGCTCGCGCAGTGGGCGTGTCCCGTAGCGTGCCCGAGCGTACTCGAGAGCCGCGAGGGAGCCGGGTGTGCAGGCCAGCTCGGGACCGTACCTCCGATCCTCAGCGGCCAGCCTCTGGAGCACGGGGCGTGAGGCGTGGATCGGAACCGGAGCGGAGCCGTCGATGGCGATGGACTCGCCGTTGGCCTTCCGGTAGAGAATGAAAGTGGCTCCTCCGAGGCCGGAGTCCCCGGCATCGACCGCGCCGAGGGCGATCGCGATAGCAACGGCGGCATCCACGGCGTTGCCACCGTTCGCGAGGACGTCGAGACCGATTCGATTGGCCTCGGGCGCGCTGCTCGCGACCATTCCGAATTCCGAGCTCGCGACCCTGGCGGTGAGTTCCTGTACGAGCTCGGGTCCGGTCGTGGCGTGCCGCGCAAGAGTACAGGCAAGGCCGCCAGAAAGAGCCGCCGTGGCGAGCATCGCGAGCAGTCTGAATCGCGTTTTCCGGAACACCGCCCGGAATGGGGGACGGCTCATGGGAGGGCCTCCGAGTGCGGAGAGTATAGAGCGGGAGCGGAGCTCCGAGCCACCTCCTGACGGCGGGATGGAGCGGTAGACCTCAGCGCGCGGGACTCGCGGAGTCGGTCCGGCCGTCGCGGGCTCCCCGGAGCAGCCACGGACAGACCACAAGGGCCACGCCGCACACCAGGAAAGAGAGAAAGAGCGTTCGGGCGGAGCCCTGGGCGAGATCGCCGACGACGAGCTCGAGCAGCGCCAGTGCCAGCACGGGATAGACGAGCCATGCCGCCTCGAGCACGATGCGTCGCCGTCCGAGGACAGCGAGAAGGACTGCGGCCGCCGCCAGGATGACCGTACGTGCGCTGGCGAGTGATCCGCCTTCAGGGGCGCCTGCGGCCGAGAGAAGGGTGGCGAGCGCGGCCACTGAAGCTCCGGCAAGCACCAGGGTCGTGAATCCAACCAAGGCCGTGAAGGGCAACCGGGTGCGGGGAGTGCGGCGCATCCGCCCGGGATCAACCGCCATCAGGATGACAGTCGCAATCAGCACGAGCTCGACCAGCAGCCGAGGCGAGACGGCAGACGACGTGAGCGGCGATGTCTGGCCGGGGACGAGAGCGCGGACCGCGCGCTCGAGCGTGCCGCTGGCAACTGCAGCGCAGAACCCGTAGAGGACGGCGTGCACCCGCAGCGAAATGCGATCGAAGTGCCCTCCGAGGAAGGCCGTGACGGCCGCGAACACGGCCCAGACGGCGGCGGCGCCCGGACGGCCGAGGAGGGCTGGGACGCCGATCAGAGCACACGCGAGCCCAAGACTGGAGAGCAGCACGAAGCGGCGTCCTCGCCCTGGTAGGCGCTCGATCGAGGAGAAGCTCGACGCGAGCGCCAGGGCGCCGGTCACCAGGATGACCACGCCGAGCCACCAGGCCGAGTGTCCGGAGGAGGTCACGACCCTGACTGCACCGAGGAATCCGAGCGCGGCGGCTGCGCCCACTTGGAGCAGGTCGAAGACGCGAACAGGATGTTTGTCGCGGGTAGTACGCCAAAGAACGGCAAAGACGAACATGGCGGGCAGTGAGAGCGCTACCGCCGCGGCGGCGCCGGGGTCGACGGGGCCGATGTGGCGGCCGGGGTCGCCCGCCGCGACTGCGAGGGCGACGATCCGGAGCACCATGACGTCGACTGCGAAGGCCAGCAGCCACTCGAGAGGTGACCAGCATGCGTCATCAGACATCGAGGCGACCGCGCCAGCAATGGCGACGGCGGCGGCCGTTGCGAAAAACCCGGGGCTCTCGACCGGGAGCAGGGCCGCCTCGGTGAGAATCCCGCCGAGGCCGAAGACCCACGCGGCGACCGGCAGCCGGGCGCGTGCCCCCAACAGTAGGCCGAGGCCCGCGAAAGCCGCCGTGACCAGGGAGCCGGGGGTCGGTTGGAGGACCTGGAGGCGGACCGTGGCCTCCCACACCAGCGGGAAGACGATGGTCGCAGCGCAGATTGCATGAAACACAGCACTCGTTCGCTGGCTCGCCCGCGCATCCCGCCATGCGGCAAGCATCCAGAAGCACGCGTAGGCCAGACCGGCGCCGATCCCCACGGGCATGGGCACTCCGCCCGCCTCTGTGAGGGCTCGGAGGAGAAACGCACCGGCCAGGATGATCAGGGTCCGCCCCACGAGAACCGGAAGGGAGAGAAGTGCTGCGCGGTCGAAGGGGATCATCGGCTCGAGGGCGACCGGTGGCGGTGCCGCAGCCGCGACCTCGGACTCGACGGGCCGCGGTGCGCCCTCGAGCCCGCTGACCCGGGCACGGAGCTGCTCGACCTCGTCCTGGAGTGAAGTCACGGCTACTTCCAGGGCTGCTATGCGTTCGTCCATGGTGGCTTCCTGCGACCACGTCTCCTGGGGAGTCGAGATGATTGAGAGTCCGACTTCAGCATAGCACTGGTGTAAACTCGTTCAAACGTGCAGATGTCGCACGACGCGGCGCGTCAGTGGTACGGTGGGAGCCATGAGAAGAGGCAGCTCGTCCCTGCTGATCGGAGACGCTCAGTAGGGCAAACGAGTCTCGGCCTTGCCGGGTTGTGCGAGCCGATGGCGTTCGGGGTCCGCGCGAATCACCTCGCGCAGCCAGCCTTCCGGATAACCGCGCTCCGCCTCGGGGCCGGCCTCGGTATCGTAGCCGTCGTTGAACCGCGTGATGAGGCGCTCGGCGAGCTCGCGCCAGCGTCTCACGGCATCCTCCGCGTGGCTCACTGAGTAGTCGGTCAGGAACCGGCGCGCGAGGCCAGGGTCGCTCTGCACGAGTTCCACCGCGACCTTCTCCACCGCCGGTTGGAGGGCGAGCAGGCTGCCCTCGATGTCGCGCTGAACGGCGAGGATCTCGGGTGCCATGGCGTCGAAGCGGACCGTGGCGTAGTTAGCGACGAGGTTGAACACCCACCAGGCGTCGTCCCAGCTGAATCGGTCCAGCGCGCCCCCGGTGAAAGACTCCGGAAGACGGTCGATCCCTGCATAGAGCGGCAGGTAGCACGTCGTGTAGGTATCGTCGACGCCGTACCAGAACACGCCGCCGACGGCATCGGGTAGCCACGAACGCGACTGTGAGACGAACGAGAAGCCGGTCTGTTGGGTCGAGATCGGTCGCTCCCACGAGTAGCTGACGCCATCGACCTCCCAGGCGACCGGGCGCGAGCGCATCGGGCTGCCGAACGGACCCGCGTCGAGCCCGGAGGTCATGTCGTAGGGGGTGTTCTCGTAGTGGTCGCGCATGAGGGCCATGACGTCCGCGACAGAGAGCTTGTGGTCGGGTTCGATCCACAGCGGGTAGGGCCTCGCTTCCGGCTCACCCCGGTGGAAGCCTGGATCGAACTCAGCGGCTCGGGACGGCGCGGCGCGGCGGAAGATCGACCAGACTCTGGTCGCGGTGTACCGCCGCGACTGCACGGTCGGCGTGTCATAGGCGGCAGCAAAGTCGAACGGTTCGCCCGAGGCCGGGTCCCAGTAGCCGCGCTCGACGGCGAAGTCGACGACGTCGGGAGAGTAGAGGCAGTTGGCCCGGTCGTGGGTCGGAAAGCTCCGGATCCTCATGCCGTTCGCGTAGGCCGCGATCGAGCCGTCCGGCACCCGCATCGCGACCCAGACGGCGCCGGTCCGGCCCGGCCCCTTGCCGGTCATCTCCATCAGCCAGACCTCCTCCGGGTCGGCGATCGAGAAGCTCTCGGCGGTCGAACTGTAGCCGTGCTTGGCGACCAGCGTGGTCATGACCGCAATTGCATCCCGCGCGGTTCGGGCGCGCTCGAGCGCGAGCTGCATCAGGTCCCAGTAGTGGAGCAGTCCGTCCGGGTTGCGGAGCTCCTCGCGCCCGGTCGTGGTGGTCTCCGAGATCGCAAGCTGATGCTCGTTCATCAGGCCGACCACGGCATAAGTGTGCGGCACCTGTGGGATCTCACCGCGCACGGTGCCGCTCCATGATTTCAACTGCAGCGTCTCCCCCACGGCGTGGTCGGCGGCGGCCTTGCGCTCGAGGCGGGGATGGAAATGACCGTCGCAGGCATAGGTGATCATCGTCGAGCCGTCCTTCGAGGCACCCTTGGTGACCAGGACGTTCGTGCACGCCGCTGCGTCCGACCCGAGCCAGACCAGTCCGGCGCCGACGACACCAACACCCACCAATATTCTGAGATGAAGTTTCATGGCGCCCTCCTCCACGTGCTTCAGGGGGGATGCTACCACTGGACCAGGACGGGGGGAGGGTGGGGGGTCACCTGGCGGTGTCAGGCGTCGTTGGATCCCTGACGCGGCGGTCACCGTGCAAAGAGACAGTCTCAACGTGCCGCTTCGGGCCGTTCCTGCGGATCTCGGCGGTTGACCGAGCTCTCAGTAGCCGAGGTCGCGCAGCATTCGGGCGGTCCCTCCCAGCCCCGTACCG
Organism: uncultured Acidobacteriota bacterium; assembly: GCA_963814875.1. Lineage (GTDB taxonomy): Bacteria > Acidobacteriota > Thermoanaerobaculia > Thermoanaerobaculales > Sulfomarinibacteraceae > CAVSIS01. Next base: position 188,222 of record CAWFFJ010000018.1, on the reverse strand, counting down.
CGGCGCTGACCTGTACGGCGATCCGCTACGGTGCGACGGTTCTCGACCCCTGCCGTCCGCCGAGCGAACTCGGTGGTCTTTCGCCGGTCGCAACGCTGGCGGCGATCGGACGTCGAACGGTGCTCGCCGCACGCGGCGCCCTCCTGACGTCGCGGCAGTTGCAAATCTGCAGGGCCCATCACGAGGTCCCCCGGCGGTGTCGGCGAACGGCCGAGTAGGTCAGCAACCCGGCGGTGACGGCAACCGTCGCCCATAGGAGGCGGCTCTGTTTCGCCGCCTCCCAGGCGTCGCCCGGGACCTTGCCGAGGGGACGGAAGCGAAGGTAATCCGCACTCCGCTCGAGACGCCGCGCAATGGCCTGCGCCTCGTCGCGTCGGTCGTGACGGTTGCCCAACTGGCGCACCTGGTCGGCGAGGGCCTCGACACGGTCCGCGGCGTGTTCCGTGAGGTTCTCGGCACCGGCTTCAAGCCGCTCTTTGACATGCTCCATCTGGTCGTGCGCCACTTCGCGCACGGCACCGTATGCGGCCGATTCACCGACCGTCTTGAGCGTTGAGTTGTGGCTCATGGTTCGCCTCCATTCCGGGGTGACGGGATTTACGCCCATCTGATAGAACGTCTGATCGCTCGATTTGATTCGCGCGGGAAGTAGGACCCGCCTCAATCGGCGATGGACGCCGAGGGCAGATCTCCCCGTTGGAGCATCTCGTGGAAGGCGGCGAGTCGATCACCGCGGCCGGCCGCGGCCACGGCATGGACCCGTCCATTCGACAGCAGATAGGCAACGAAGTCCATCTCTTGCGGGCGTCCGTGAACGCGGATCGCGTCGAATCTCGCCGCGTGCCCGACGACGCCGATCGAGGTGCCATGCTGACGGGTCCAGAAGAAGGGGACCCGGCGGTAGTTGCGCTCCGCGCCGAGGAGGTTGCGGGCGGCCGTCTGGCCCTGCTGCAGCGCAACCCGCCAGTGCTCGATCCGCACTGATGCCCCAGTCCAGGGGTCGGGGAAGCGTGCGATGTCGCCGGCGGCATAGACACCGTCCGCCACCCGGAGCCGTGGATCGACGTTGATACCCCCGTCCTCCGCGAGGTCGGCGCCCTCGACCATGCGAGTGCGCGGCGTCACACCTACCCCGACGACGACCAGATCGGCCTCGAGCCGCTTCCCGTCTGCGAGGGTCACGCTGCGAACGCGGTCATCGCCGTCGAACCGTTCGACCGTGGTGCCGAGACAGAAGGACACGCCGTGTTGTTCGTGGAGCCCGAGCACGGCGCGCCCGACGACCTCGCCGAGCAGGCGAGCGAAGGGGACCTCCTCGGGTGCCACGACCGTGACGTGCTCGATGCCGCGCTCGCGCAGGCTCGAAGCGACCTCCATGCCGATGAAGCTCGCGCCGACCACCACCACGCGCTGCGCGGCGTCGGCCGCGGCGGCGATCCGCTCGGCGTCGCGAAGCGAGCGCAGCGTGAACACCGAACCGAGATCCGCCCCGGGCACGTCGAGGCGGCGCGGCTCCGCTCCGGTGGCGAGGATGAGCCCGTCGTAGGTCTCCGAGCTCCCGTCGCCGAAGCGCAGGGCCCGTTCGGTCACCGCGACCGACTCGACCACCGCGACGCGTCGTTCGATGTCGGCCTCGTCGTAGAACTCCGGCGGTCGCAGCGGCAGCCATTCGGCTGGGGCTTCCCCAGCAAGGTAGGCCTTGCTGAGGTTGGGTCGGTCGTAGGGCGCATCGGCTTCGGCACCGATTAGGACCAGCCCGCCGGTAAATCCCACCCGTCGCAACTCCTGTGCGGCCGCGAGGCCGGCGGCGCCGGCGCCGACGACGGCGATCGTGCGGTCCTCGCCCGGCTGCCTCGACGCCATCCGGGGTCGGCGCGACGGGGACGGGTCGGCGGGCAGATCGACCCAGATCTGGCCATCCGCCTCGCCGCACTCATAGGCCGCCAGGCAGTCCAGCGCCGGAGGTTCGAGGACCTCGCCGTCTCGGAGGTCGAACACGGCCTGGTGCCATGGGCAGAGAAGTCGTGACCCCTCCAGGGTGCCCTCAGCGAGTGGTGCCCCGTAGTGGGGGCAGTGGGCGCTGTACGCCGCGACCCGCCCCTCCAACCTCACCAGCAGGACATCGGTCGAGCCGACCGTTGTCTGCTTCATCCCACCGTTCGGGATCTCTGTGCTGCAAGCGACATTCCTACGGGCCATCCTGGGCCTCCTCGATTGACGGCGGCGCCGATGCTCCGGATCGACGCACGCTCTCGTCGATGAACAGTATGGGCCCGTGCGGCCCGCGGCACCCTCCGGCACCGCCCCAAGGCGGCGCCCGGAGGTTCCCCAGTCTGGGCAACTCACCCATCGCGGCGCTCGAGGCTCTCGAGGGCGTCCGACGCGGCCTCCGCGACCTCCGGGTCCGGGTCGGTGAGCATCGTTCTCAGGGCGTTCCTGGCATCCGGGCAGCCAATCCTGCCGAGCAGGTCGGCGGTGTCGCCGCGGCGTGCCGAGTCCGGACCCGTGGTTGCGGGGAGGAGCATGGTGGCGAGCCGGTCCAGCGCGGTCGGCTCGACGGCGAGCGCCTCCTCGGCCGCGAGCAGCAGCGCGATCCTGGACTCCATGCCGGAGGTCAGCCAGAGACTGGCAAAGTCCTCGACGAAACGCCCCGCGGCCAGCCCGCGCCCGGCGTCGCCGAGGCGTCCCGACTCGATCAGCGAACGCAGAATACGCCGTTCGCCGTCCTCTCCCAGGGCCTCCGTGATCGACTCGTCAAGGTCTTCAAGGGAGAGCACGCCGACCAGCGTGAGGTCGCCGTCGACCACCGTGGTCGGAACCGAACGGACGGCGAACGACTCGGCCATGGTCACGAAATGTGTCGCGTCGACCACCGTCGTCGTTACCAGTGGATTGGTGGCCGCGAGCTGGGTCGCCGCGCGTACGGCATGCGGGCAGTTCGGACAGCCTGGAGCGATGAAGACGAGGATGTCCACCGGCTGTGTGAGGCCATCTCGCCCGCGAGCCGGGGCCGGAGCCGCCAGGGAGATGAGGGCCTCGTGGAACGGGGCCGCCTCGGGTCCCTCGGGAAAGGCGAGATAGTGGACCGCGTTCCGCGCGCCTTGGCGCAGCGTCAGAGCGGGACGGTCCGGCAGCCCCGAGCCGTCGCCGTTCAGGAGCTCGATCCTGCCGGCACAGGAGACCGCGAGGTCGTTTGCAAGCCGGTCGAGCCGTCGCTCGAGCTCGGACGGGATGGCGGCGCGATGGAGCACGAGTCGAAGCGGCTCGCCGGAGTGGCGAAGCGTACGAGACAGAGTCTCGAGAAGCACCGCTGCGTCGTCACTCTCGCCCATGACCCGATCGTACCGCGTTTCGCCTCACGGGGTGGTCGGGCACACAGCCTCAGGGCTTGGTGATGCCGCCGACCGACCGACCGGCAACGTGCGCCTCGGCCAGGGAGCTGAGGGAGCAAGCCACAGCCATGCCCTGCGACGCCGTCAGCCCAGATCCACCAGCAGCTCGCGGCGGGTCTCCTCGGCGAGAACCGACTCAGCCCTTGACGATCCAACCCTTGCCGGCGAGCAGGGTCCGCAGCCGCTCCCGGTGGTCGCCCTGGACCTCGATCCGGTCCTCCAGCACGGTCCCCCCGGAACCGCAGGCGCGCTTCAGCTCGCCGCAGAGTGCGCGCAGAAACTCGCGGTTCCTGGGTAGCCCGTACACCACCGTCACGGTCTTGCCGCGGCGCCCCGAGCGCTCGATCAGCAGGCGCGCGACGATCTTGCCGGGGACCGGCTCGTCGCCCGGTCGAGCGCATCTGCAGTCCGACGCGGGCCATCCGCAGCGCGGACAAGTCGAGCGGCTCTCGGTGGAGTAGACGGTGCGCGGCGGAGCCTTGGCCTTCATGCCTCAAGGGTACCCGAGTGTCGCGGTGCGGCCTGAACGTCGCCCCGAGCAGCTCAGGTCGGGTCGTTGAGCGCCGTGACCGATGCCGCAGTCGAGAGCTCGGCCGTGACCGCTCCCCGGCGGGGACGACCGCTGCGCGGGACCGTGCTGCCGTGGTCGGTCTCGCGGCCCGAATAGGGGCAGAGCGAACCGGCCCGCCGAGCGCGCTCCGGATGACGGGCGAGGAACGGGCACACAGCCGCAGCACGATCTCCGAGGTAGGGACAGCTCGAAGGCACTGGCAATGGATCGAGAGACGGACTCGAAGCATGAGAACGCGCCGCGAGATAGGGACAGGCGTCGGAGCCTGAGAGAGCGTGGACATACGGGCAGGTGGATCCTGAGCCGTAGGCCATCGCGTAGATGAGGTCAGGCGCGGTAGCGGTGGTCGATGCTGAGGTGTGGGGCTGCCAGGGGCCGAGAACAGAGAAACCCAGGAACGCCGTGAAGGCGCCGAGGCTGTAGATGGTGAGGCTGGTCAAGAGTCTTCTCGCCACGGGACACCTCCAGGGTCGATCCGCCCTAGAGAACACGTCGCAGGACCTGCCCTGTTCCCGGGCTCGATCGGGAGGAGTCGCGGAGGCTGGTGATGGCTGGCAGATCGGCGCCCGCGGTAGGAAGGTGGTGAGGAATGCAGGCCAGAACGAGTCGAGCTGCCCGCAGATCATCAACACGACGCCGGGCTGGCCCGCATTATTCACCTGGGTTCGTCGCGAGACCGGCGAGGTGCCGTGCGCAGTGGGGTTTTCGAGCCGAGGGGCGCGGAAGCGTACTTGACAGTACGTTGAGCACCCCGAGGTGAGAAAGCACCGCTGAGTGCGGCGCATCGCCGGTCGCAGGAGAAGTCTGGTGAATAGTGCGGGCTCGGACTCGGAGTGCTCGGCTACCAGATGATTTCGGCCATGGAGCAGTTGATGCCCGAACCGATGCCGATCAAGGCGATGCGCTGGCCGGGCAGGAGCCGGCCGGCCTCGGCGAGCTTCGATAGCACGATGGCGACCCCGGCCGGGCCGATGTTGCCGTGGCGAGGGTAGAGGCGGAAGATCTTGCCGACGTCGAGGCCGAGGATGCGGGCGAAGGTCTCGGTGTGTGCCTTGCCGACCTGGTGGATGATGAAGTGGTCGAGCCCGTCGGCCGTCCAGCCGAGGACCTCGCGCGCTCGGCCCCAGGTCGTGAAGGCAAGCTCCAGCCCGTGGTGGAAGAGTTTCTTGGTGTTGGTGATCATCTCGTCGACCTGGGCGCAGCACAGGCGGCTGTACTGGGTCGCGGCCAGGGTCACGCCACCCAGGAAGCGGTGCTCTCCGGAGGCGCCCGAGGCGCGCCCGAGGACCATCGCTGCGGCGCCGCAGCCGAGCGTCAGTGTGGCGAAGTTGTCGCGGAAGTTCTCCCAGGTGGCATCGGTGCGCTGGAGTCGCTCGATGGTCCTCTCGGTGGCGTAGCGAGTGTTCTCGGCGTCGACCACGAGGCCGTACTCCACCTGGCCCGACTCGATCATGTTGCCGACGGTCTGCATGCCGTTGATGAAGGCGAGGCAGGCGTTGCCGATGTCGAAGTTCACGCAGGTGTGCGAGAGCCCGAGATTGTGGTGGACGACGCTGGCTGTCGAGGTCTCGACGTCGTCACGGCACACCGATGTATTGACAACGACGCCAATTCGGCTGCGGTCGACACCGGTCAAGGCGAGCGCCTTCTCGGCGGCGGCGGTGGCCGCCTGGCTCGGGCGCACGTCTTCGTTCCACACGCGCCGAGACTCGATGCCGCTGAGCTTGCGAATGATCCCGGAGGGCAGTCCGAGGCGGCGCATGGTCGAGGCGAGACGAGCCTCGATCTCGTCTGAGCCGATGGTACCAGGCGCGTCCTCGTGGGCGATGCTGAGGATCCGGACTGCGTCGAACTTCATGACAGCCTCCCACTGGAGCGGGTCGGGCCGCGACTTGAAAGACCGCGTCATCCGCTCCCCGTTCTGGGGAGACAGGAAGCGAGCTTCCGTTGCGCTCGGGTCGCCGCGCTCACCTCGCGGGGAAGTCCCACGAACGAAACAGGCTAGCACGTTCCGCTTGTTCCGTGCGATGAGCCCGGCGGGTCTATACTGCGGTGGCGGAGACGCTGTCTCTCCGCGAGCTGGAAACGCGGTGCTACCGGCCACTCGCCCACCGGGGAAACACCGTGGGAGAACACCATGAAGGACGCGGAACCCGAGGAGCTCATCGAGCTGATTCGGCGCAGCCTCATCGGGGCCGACCGAGCGGTGGACGGACCGTACGGCCCCAGACGGGTGACCTACGCGGACTACACGGCCTCCGGGCGCTGCCTCACCTTTGTCGAGGACTTCATGCGCGACCAGGTGATGCCCATGTACGCCAACACCCACACGGAGACCTCGGCGACGGCGGCCCAGACAACACGCTTCCGCGAGGGCGCGCGACGACTGATCCTCGAGTCGGTGGCAGGCAGCGACGAGGACGTGGTCATCTTCTGCGGATCGGGGGCGACCGGCGCCATCCAAAAGATGATTGACATCCTGAATCTGCGCATCCCGGCCGACCTCGATGCCCACTACGGCCTGAGCCAGCTGATTCCGGAGAACGAACGGCCGGTAGTGTTCATCGGACCCTACGAGCACCACTCGAACGAGATCTCGTGGCGGGAGACGATCGCTGACGTGGTGGTCATCGCCGAGGACGCGGACGGCCGGATCGACCAGGACAACCTGGCTGACCGGTTGCGGGAGTACGCCCACCGTCCGCTGAAGATCGGCTCTTTCTCGGCTGCCTCAAACGTCACCGGGATCGTCTCGGACGCCTCCGGCATCACCGCCCTGCTCCACGGCCACGGGGCGCTCGCATTCTGGGACTTTGCGGCTGCCGCGCCATACGTGAAGATCGCCATGAATCGTCCCGGCCCGAGCGGCGCCGACAACACCCTCGCGAAGGACGCCGTCTTCATCTCGCCGCACAAGTTCATCGGCGGCCCCGGAACTCCGGGCATCTTGGTGGTCAAGCGGCGACTGCTCACCAACCGGGTACCGACGGTCCCCGGCGGGGGCACGGTCTCCTACGTCAGCGAGGTCGATCACAGCTACATCGACGAGCCGTCGCACCGGGAGGAGGGGGGAACCCCCGCGATCCTGGAGTCGATCCGTGCCGGATTGGTCTTCCACGTCAAGCGGGCGGTCGGCGAAGGCGTCATCGAGGCGCGCGAGCGGGCCTTCATCGAGCGAGCGATCGCGGCCTGGTCGGCGGAGCCGAACCTCCACGTGCTCGGCAGCCTGAGCGCCAAGCGGCTGTCGATCGTCAGCTTCCTGGTGCGCCACGGCGAGCTCTTCCTACACCACAACTTCGTGGTCGCACTGCTCAACGACCTGTTCGGGATCCAGGCGCGCGGCGGGTGCTCCTGCGCGGGACCCTACGGACACCGACTGCTCGGGATCGGCCTAGCGCGCTCGGACCGTTTCCGGCGGGCGATCGACAGCGGCTGCGAGGGCATCAAGCCGGGCTGGGTTCGGGTCAACTTCAACTACTTCATCTCCGAGCGGACCTTTCAGTTCATCATCGAGGCGGTCCGCCTGATCGCCCACGAGGGCTTCCGGCTCCTCCACGACTACCGCTTCGACCCGGAAGCCGGCGTCTGGTGGCACCGCGATGCGGCCAGCCACGAGACCTTCGGCCTGGACGAGCTGCAGCTGACGGCGCGAGGGCTGGACTGCCGGGTACCACGGCTGGAAGCGCCGGAGAGCGCCCTTGCCGGCTACCTCGACCAGGCGCGGGAGATCCTGTCGGAGGCGGCCGCCCGACGGCCGCACGCCGGTGTTTTCGAGCCGCTGCGCCCGGACCTCGAGGCGCTGCGGTGGTTCCCGCTACCGGACGATGTGGCCGGGTGAGGCAGGTTGGACCGTCCGTGCCGATGAGCGGGCCGCAGCCGGCTGCGGCCCGGTTGGCAAGTGCCGCCGGAACACTCGCCCTGGCATCGGCCGCGGTCGTGAATCCGTGGGTCGCGCGGCTGTGGCGCCCTGGCGGCGTCGGCGGCGAGCGCGACCTGGTGGTGGCCTACACGGTGATCTCTTGCATTGTCGGGTGCGTGCTGCTCGCGGCGGGGGCGGCACTGCGCCGTCGGACACCTCGGACCGAAATCCCCGCGCGGGCCACGCTGCTCCTGGTGAGCCTGGCGGCGGTGCTGCTGACCGATCGGCTGATCGTGGCCTGCTTTGGGCTACCGCTGTGGGTCCCGGACCCTGAAACGCTGTTCCGCCAGCGGCCGGGAGCGGTTCGGAGCTGGGGATCCGAGTACGGCAACACGCCGATCATCATCAACCGCTGGGGGCACCACGACGACGACTTTCCGCTCGCCAAACCGGCGGGAGAGCTCCGCGGTCTGGTGCTCGGGGACTCTATCGCCATGGGGCACGGTGTCTCGAGAGACGAGACCTTTGCCAACCAGCTCGAGCGACTGCTTACAGGGAGATCCGCGCCGTTCACGAGCTCCCAGGTCATCAACACGGGAGTCCAGGGCTACTCGACCGTTCAGGAGGCGGTTGTCCTCGAGCGCTCGCTGCGCTTCGAACCGGATTTTGTCGTGCTCTGCTTCTACCTCAACGACGTGACCGAGCCCTTCGTCATCGACCGAGATCTGGGCGGTACCGGTATCGACTACCACGGTGTCACCCAGGCGCGCACCCAAGTCGCGAGCTGGCTGCTGAACGAGACCGGCTTCGGCCGGGTCGCGTATTGGATCCGGCGCAGCGCCACCCGAAAGCGGGTGCAGGAACGGTGGGCCCGAATGGACGATCGGTACGTTGCCACCCACGACCGAGAGGACCCGATCCTCGCGCCGGGATGGAAGCTGGTGCTCAAATCGCTCGACACGATCCAGGACAGCTGCCGCGGCCGAGACCTCGAGCTGCTCCTCGTCGTGTCTCCCGCGACCTTCCAGCTCCTCGAGCCTGACCTCCAGCACCCGCAGCGCATCCTCGCGACCCATGCTGCCGAACGCGGCCTCGAAGTGCTCGACCTGACGCCCGTCTTCGAGCACGCGATCCTGACGGACGCTGTGAGCGAGGCAGTCTCCGAGCCGCCGCGGTCGCAGGACGAGCGCGCGGCCGTCGTGCGGCGGTGGAGTGCACGCATTTTCCTCGACCAAGACCATTACACAGCCGAGGGACACGAGCTGGTCGCAGAATGCCTGCGCGAGTGGCTGGAGGGTGGCGTCGTGGCCAGGATCGCTGCACGCCGAGGCCTCGCTCTGCCGGGCGCTCCGCAGTGAAGATCAGCGCCGGCGTCCAATCACCATAATCACCAGCACGGCCCGGACGAGAACCTCTGCCTCCAGAACCTGTGGGATGGGATCGCCATCTACGCCGCACTGGTGGCGCGGCTGGGCGACGAGTGGCGGACGCGCGAGCTGTAGCTCGAGTGCCGCCTGCGTCCTCGTCGGGACAGATGCAACGGCCCCCGGGATTCCCGGGGGCCGTCGAGTTCTGCGCGGTGGCGCGGTCAGCTGGTGGCGGGCGTGACGGGCTGGCCCTTGAGGTGGGTGTCGAGGAAACGCAGCACCGTCTCCCAGCCGCGGATGCGGTTGGCGTTCTTGGTGAAGCCGTGGCCCTCGTCGTCGAACACGACGTACTCCACCACGCCGCCGTGGTTCTGGATCGCGGCGACCATGTCGTCGCTCTCGGCCTTGAGCACCTGCGGGTCGTTCTCGCCCTGGAGGATCAGGAGCGGCCGGGTGATCTTGTCGGCGTGGAACACGGGCGAGGTTTTGTAGAGGAAGTTGTGGTCCTTCTGCGGGTCGCCGATCTCCTTGTAGAGCGCGAGGGGCCACTCTCCCAGTAGGGCGGGATGCTCTCGAGGGTGCGGATCCAGTTGGCGACTCCGAACAGGTCGACGCCGACCGCGAACTGGTCGGGCTCGAAGGCGAGCGCGGCCAGCGTCATGTAGCCGCCGTAGGAGCCGCCCATGATGCCGATGCGCTCGGGGTCGACCCAGTCCTGGGTCTTGAGCCACTCCTTGGCATCGACGCAGTCCCACAGCGGTTCGCGGCCGTGCTTGCCGTCGTCTGCGGCGAGGAAGGTCTTGCCGTAGCCGGATGACCCCCGGTTGTTGACCGCAAACAGCGCGTAGCCGTGGTTGAGCAGGAACTGGCGCTCGGCGGAGTAGCCGGGGCGGCTCTGACCACCCGGGCCGCCGTGGATCATCAGCATGACCGGGGTCTTATGGTCCGGGCCGGCGCCGAGGGGCTTGTAGAGCGGACCGGGGATGACCATGCCGTCGCGGGCGGTGAAGCGGACGATGTCGCCGGCGACGAGGTCGGAGGCCTTGATCTCGGGGTTGAGGGTGTCGGTGAGCTGGGTCAGCTTCCGGCCGTCGAGGTCGTAGAGGTACATGTTGCCGGGCATGGTGTCGCTCGAGACCGTGAGCTTCATGAGCCGCTCGGACGGGGAAAAGGCGACGCCGCTGACGGTGCCGCGAGGCAGGTCCGGAATTTCGATCGCCTGGCCGTCCGCGGTGCGGGTCACTGCGACCTTGGTGTAGCCGTCCTCGTTGGTGCCGATTACGCGAAAGGCGCCGTTGCGGCTGAAGTAGGCGAAGTCGACGTCCCACGAGGTCGAGTAGACGTCCTCGTGGGTGCCGGTCGCGAGCTCGTAGCGCTTGAGCGCGGCGAACTCGCCGTCCGTATTGGACGTGTAGTAGAGCCAGCGGCCGTCGGGGCTGAAGTCCTGGAACGAGAACGTCGCCTCGCCATTGTGCTCGGAGATCCGCTTCGGCTCGCCGCCTCGGGTGAGGTCGAGGACGAAGAGGTCGGTGTCGTTGGTTGTATTGGCCTTCTGGAGCGCGATCCAGTGCCGGTCGGGCGAGATCCCGGCGGGGTCGAGACCGGCCTCGTTGCGATAGATCATCCGCTTGTCGAGGGTGGCGACGTCCCACTCGTAGCCGTCGAAGAAGCGGGGGTCGCGGACGTTGCTGATGGTGAAGAAGCTCTTGCGGTCGGGAGCGAAGCCGGCGAAGTCCTCCTTCGTCTGCGCCCCCTCGGTGAGGTCGCGGAAGGTCCCGTCGAGCTCGCGGAGGTAGAGGTGGTCGAGCTCGTTGCCGCCGGAGTCGCGGCTGAACAGGATGCGGCCGTCGGGCGGCAGGTAGGCGACCGCGAAGGTGGTCTGGTCGCCTTCGGTGACGGGGGCCCTCGCGCCGGTGGCGAGATCGAGCTCGTAGACGTTAAAGACGCCGGTCTCGTTCGACGACACCAGGAGACGGGTCTCATCGGGGCTGAACGAGCTGCCCCCGATCGTGGTGGTCTTGAGGAACTGGTCCATGGTGTAGTTCGCTGACGGTCCGGTGATCTTCAGGCTCTCGGGTGTCCTGGCCGAGCAGGCGACGAGCAGGACCGCGGCTGCTCCTGCAGCCGCCATGACGGGATGACGCATCGCTACCCTCCTTTGTCGATCTGATGTCACTGTGCCGGTCCCCCGGAGAGGCCGATCGGCACGGAGTACAGGCCTCGCAGCATCGGGGATGTTACACCGACGAACGAAACAACTCGCCGCCCGTTAGCGTGGCCGAATCGGGGGCGCGACGCGTCGCACTGCCCGCCGAGTCCGCAGCGTGACCGGCTCGTCGAGGATTGCGTCACCTTCGGGGCCCCACACGAGGAGTGCACGGGGTGCAGCGCACTCATGCTCGAACCTTGTCAGCCGGAGCTCGACCGTGATCCGATCTCCGGGCGCATAGGGACCCAAGGTTACCGGAAGGACCTCCAGGTCTCGACCCTCGATCGCATCCACCGAGAGGTCGAACTCCGCCCATCCAGCCGGGACATCGCGGCCCACGACCTCGATCCTCCAGCGTCCGTCGGCGGGCAGGCGGATCGTGATGCGCTCGGCCGAGGAATCCGCGTGGTCCGAAATCGCGACCAGGCACCCGCTGGGACCGTAGACGGCGAGATCGAGGTCCGCGGCCAGGGGACCGATCAGGGTTACGATCAGGTTGCCGGCGTGTTCGAGGTCGAAGGTGTGGGTGAAGGTACCGCCCTGGTCGATGTGACCGGTCAGTGTCTCCGGTCGACAGCTGAGGCCGAAGGCCTCGACGCGGAGCGAAGGGATGAAGATTGGAGCTTGGAGCTCGTAGTGCGCCTCGCCCGAGGACGACTCAACGTCGAGGAGCCGGGTTTGCTCAGACGAGGAGAGCACGCCGGGAATCGTCGGCGCCGCGGACCCAGCCAGCGGTGCAAACGTCACGGCCACCAGAAGCCCCAGCACGTCGCGGCGCATTGTCCTCATCCCCCAGACAACGTACGGCAAACCGGGGGCTTTGGTTTCTCAACCTCCGCGGCGACGTGTGACCCGATGCAACCGCTGACCCGCGGACTCCGTTCCCGGGCGAGTGCGCCGCTGCGGGTTTGTGACCTACCAGCGGCGCGGAATGTCCTCGACGACCCGGTACGTGTCGCGCGCAATCAGCAGCTCCTCGTTGGTCGGGATCACCCAGGCTCGGATCGGCGACCCGTCCGCCGTGATCTCGCCGACCCGTCCGCCGATGGCGGCTTCGTTGCGGGCGCGGTCGAGGGTGAGGCCGAGGTGCTCCAGACCGGTGAGGATGCGCTCGCGTACGGGCGCCGCGTTCTCGCCGATCCCGCCGGTGAACACGACCGCTTCGGTGGGCCCGGCCACGGCCAGGTAGGCGCCGATGTAGTGTTGCACCCGGCGACAGAAGATGGCGATCGCCAGGCAGGCGCGGCGGTCGTGGTTCTCGGCCTCCTCTTCGAGCAGCTCGCGCATGTCCGAGGTCAGGCCGGAGAGGCCGAGCAGACCGGAGCGCTTGTTGAGCAAGGTATCGACCTCGGAGACGTCGATGCCCTCCTTCATCATCAGGAACTCGATCAGCGACGGATCGATGTCGCCCGACCGGGTGCCCATCACCAGCCCCTCGAGGGGTGTAAAGCCCATCGATGTCGCCACCGAGCGGCCTTCCCGGATCGCACACGCCGAGCACCCGTTGCCGAGGTGGAGGGTGATGATCGTGACCTGCTCCGGCTCGAGCCCGTGCAGCATCCGGTAGCGGAAGGCGATGTACCGGTGCGAGGTACCGTGGAAGCCGTAGCGGCGGATCTTATAGCGCCGGTAGAGCTGGTAGGGGAGGGCGTAGAGGTACGCCTCCTCTGGCATCGTGGAGTGAAACGAGGTATCGAACACGGCCACCTGCGGAACTCCGGGGCCGAGCAGCTCGGTCGCGGCGCGAATCCCCTTGAGGTTTGCCGGGTTGTGGAGCGGCGCGAGATCGATGCAGTCCTCGATGCCTTCCAAGACGTCGGCGTCGATCCGCACCGACCGCTGGAACCGCTCACCGCCGTGGACGACTCGATGGCCGACGGCGTCGATGTCGGCGAGGGAGGTCACGTCGTCGATCTTTGATTCCGCCGAAATCACCCAGCGCAGAATGCGGTCGATCGCCGCGCGGTGGTCACGAATCGGCTCCGCGTGGCGTTCCTTTGGGTGCCCACTGGCCTCGAATGTGATCAAGGCCTGGCTTCCAACGCGCTCGATGATGCCGCGCGCGAGCCAGCGGTCACGATCTTCTGCGATGAGCTGCTGATCGGTCTGGATGATCTGGAACTTGACGGTGGACGAGCCGCAGTTGAGGACCAGGATGTTCATACCCGCCAAGGTGGGTTCCTTGCCGCTATGCGGCAAGGGGCGCACCACGTACCGACGCCTGCGGGATAGAGAAAGGCCCGGGAGGCGGGCCGATCAACTCGGGATGACCAGCCATTGGCCGGGGAAGATCGTCGAGCGGGAGCCGAGACCGTTGGCACGCAGCAGGGCGCTCAGAGACACTCCGTTGCGGGTCGCGATGTCGCTCAGGGTGTCGCCGCGCTGAACCTGGTAGCGTCGCAGGTCGTCGCGGGATCCTGGGTGGACCTTGAGCTTCTGTCCGGGGAGGATCGTGTTTGAGCTCAGGCCATTCTCGCGCTTGAGGTCGTCGACGGTGGTCGAGTAGCGGCGTGCGATGCTGTAGAGGGAGTCGCCGGGCCGCACAGTCTGGGTGCCCTCGGCAGGGTTGAATGCCGGTTCCGTCGCAACGACACCGCGGGAACCGGTCGGGATGCGCAGACGCTGCCCGGGCGAGATCCGGTTGGCGCTGCGGAGGTTGTTGGCGCGCATGACAGCCGAGACGCTGGTGCGGTAGCGGCCTGCAATACCCGACAGCGTCTCGCCCCGGCGCACCCTGTGCGTCACGTACAACGGCTGTGGAGGGCTGTACTCGGGCAGCTGGGCGACTTGCTCGTCGACTGCCCCTTCGACCTCCACTGGGACCCGAAGATCGTAGGGACGCTTGGGGGTGGCGCCGTGGCGAAGGGCTGGATTGAGCGCGGCGAGGGTACCCGCCTCCAGTCCAAGGGTGCCGTCGAGTCGGTCGAGCTTGACCGAGCGATCCACGGGTACTGTGGCCACGCCGTCGACCGGGGCCAGCGGTTCTGGAAGCTCGATCCCGTAGGCGGCCGGGTTGTCGAGAATCAGCAACGCGGCAAAGAAACGCGGGACGTAACGGCGGGTCTCCTGCGGGAGCTGGGCGTACAGATCCCAGAAGTCCTGGTACTCTTCGGGACGCTGTCGATTCAACCGCATCACCCTGGCCTCACCGCAGTTGTAAGCGGCCAGCGCCTTCGGCCAGTCTCCGAAGAGACTGTGAAGCTCGACAAGGTAGGCGATCGCTGCATCCGTCGAGCGCTCCGGGTCCATCCGATCATCGACCCAGGCGTCGCGCCCGAGACCGTAGCGCTGCCCGGTGGACGCGATGAACTGCCACATCCCGAGCGCGCTGGCCCGGGACAGGGCGCGGACCTTGAACCAGCTCTCGACCAGCGGCATCCAACTCAACTGACTGGGCAGCCCCGCCTCCTCGAGCTTGGCGAGGATCATGGGCCGATACAGCCCGGAGCGGCGGTAGCCCTCGAGGAATGAGCCGCGTTCACCGTTGGTGAAGCTGCGAATCTCGCGCTGGACGTGTTCGTTTTCAACAATAGGAAGAGCGAGGTCCCAGGACGTCGTCGGCGGTGCGGCGACCGCACGCTGGGAGTCGTATGTGCGCACGATGAGCTCTGCGACCAGCCGCCGGATGTCCTCGCGCGCTTGGAGGTAGGTCGTGTCGCCGTCGCTGGGTAGACTGAGCATGAGCTCATACGCCCGGTCGAGAGCCGCGAGAGCGTCGTCAATCTCACCCTGGTCGAGGAACTCCGAGGCCGACTGGCAGAGCTCGAGAGCCTCCTGCTGAGCCTGCTGCGGGCCAGGAGTGTCCGAGCCGTCAGTGAGGTCACCCTCGGTTTCGGGTTCGTCTGTGAGCTCCGCGTCGGGGGCGGCGATGGGAGTCGTCTCCGGCACCGGGGAGGCCTGCACGACCGCTCCTTCCGGGGGAGTCGAAGTGACCGCCGCCGGGGTCTGGTCGCTCGCGACTTTCGGCGGGGGAGCGGGTTCGGAAGAGGTTGAGCGGCACCCACCCGCAGCGATCAGGGTTGTCGCGGCGAGGAGCAGGACGAGCACACGTGTCAAACTGGAACAGGTCACCGTGGTGGAGCCCTCCAAGGCTGTCCGGACGTCCTGTGGACATCCTCGCGCCCGATGATACAGGCTCCGAGCCCGGGTTACTCTCAGCGC
Organism: uncultured Acidobacteriota bacterium; assembly: GCA_963814875.1. Classification (GTDB taxonomy): domain Bacteria; phylum Acidobacteriota; class Thermoanaerobaculia; order Thermoanaerobaculales; family Sulfomarinibacteraceae; genus CAVSIS01. Next base: position 172,663 of record CAWFFJ010000018.1, on the reverse strand, counting down.
AGCGCCTCGGATCTGATCATTGCTGACCTCCAGTCGCGAGCCACGCGGCGATGGCGTCGGCGATAATGTACGACTCAATGAGTAGGTGTAGGAGTGAGGTGTCAACCGGGTTGCAGGCGCGGGTTCGATTCGCTAGGCTCGCAGAAGCAATCATCGGAGGACGCCATGAACGAGCGCGACGACGCCAGGCCGACGATCAAGCGACGCGACCTCTTCAAGCTGGGCGGCGCCGCGGCGGCGGGCTTCCTGGCACGCAACGCGCTGGCGGGCGAGGCACCTCGAAGCCTGCCTCCGCTGCCCGACAACCCACGCACGCCGGACGCGATGCCGACGCGGAACCTCGGCCGTACGGGTTACAGAGTCGGCGCGTTCAGCCTCGGCGGACAGGCCGCACTTGAGCAGGCCGACAACGCCGACGTGGCCGTCCCGCTGATCGAGCGCGCGATCGACCTCGGGGTCAACTACATCGACACCTCGGCCCGCTACGGGGGCGTGCAGGAGCGCTGGAGCGAACGCCACATCGGCCAGGTCATGCAGCGCCGCCGGGGCGAGGTCTTCCTCGCCTCGAAGACCCACGACCGCAGCCGGGACGGCTCCCTGAGGCTGCTCGAGCGCTCGCTGGAGCTGCTCCACACCGACCACCTCGACCTGTGGCAGATCCACAACCTCGACCGAATGGAGCAGATCGGCCAGATCTTCGCTCCGGACGGTGCAGTGAAGGCGCTCCAGGAGATGCGCGAGCAGAAGGTCGTGCGGCACATCGGAGTGACCGGCCACGCCGATCCCAACGTGCTTATCGAAGCGCTGCGCCGGACGGCTTTTGACTCGATCTTGCTCGCGCTGAACGCCGCCGACCGCCACCATCTGAGCTTCGCGGAGAAGCTCCTGCCGATGGCGGTGGAGCGCGAGATGGCGATCATCGGTATGAAGATTCCGGCGCGCGGGCGGCTTCTGTCGTCATGGACTCCGCCATCAGATCCGGGCTCCCGCTTTGCAGGAAACCGGCAGGGAATACTGGCGATGCGAGAGGCGATGCGCTACGTGCTCTCGCTGCCGGTCAGCACAGTGATCGTGGGGTGCGACACCATCGCTCAGCTCGAGGAGAACGTCCAGATCGCGAGGACGTTCACGCCCATGAGCGCAGCCCAGATGGCGGAGCTCGAGGAGCGCACGAGGCCCGTCCATCGGCAGGCGCTCTTCTTCCGGCGCTGGGAGGCGTGAACCGGCGGCACAGCGAGCCCCGGGCGAGCATGAATACGGCCTCTGAGAGTGTTCGGGGCTTCTGACCGGGAGTTTCTTCGGATCCGCGCAGCGCTGCAAGAGAGCCTGTGGGACATCGGCCCCCGACGCCGCCTCGAACCCCCCAACTGCCATCCCGGGCCTATGCTCCACAGGCTCCCAGGGTCAATGCGCCTCGAAGTCCTCGTGCTCGTGGCCGTCGTGGCTGTGTCCGTGGACGATCTCCTCGGGGGTGGCCTGGCGGACGCTGTCGACGGTCACCTCGAACACCAGGCCCTTGCCGGCGAGGGGGTGGTTGCCGTCGAGGGTGACTGTCTCGTCGGACACCTCGAGGATCTTGAGGTGCTGGACGCGGCCGTCCGGGTGTTGAGCGGAGACGACTCCTCCGAGGTCGGGCTCGAACTCGAATCGGTCGCGGGGAACCTCGATCACGAGCTCGGCGTGGTGATCGCCGAATCCCTCGCCGGCCGGCACTTCGACCGTGAAGCTGTCACCCGCCTCGCGTCCGGTGAGGCCTTCCTCGAGCCCGGGAAGGATCTGGCCGTGGCCGTGAAGGTAGCTGATCGGACCGCTGTCCTGACTCGAGTCGATCTCGGTCCCGGTTTCGTCGGTCATCCGATACTGCAACACGACCACGTGGTCGGTGTCGATCTTGTGAACCATGATGAGTCCTCTCTGCTCAGGCCCGTGGGGTACGAGGGGGCACCGCCGGCCGCCGCCGGGGAGGGCTCACGATAGCATGTCGCGGTGCCGCACCCCACGGCGGGGCGCGATCAGGGAAGGCGCGCGAGGACCCGCTCGAGGCGTGCTTCGACCTCCTTGGCGATCGGTGACATGGCGGCGTTGCCCACCATCGCGAAACCGGTGGTCGGGCGAAACGCAGACACCACGCTGCCGCCCGCGTCGCCCTCCATGACGACCACGTTGCAGGGCAGCAGCGCGCCGATGTGGACCTCGGTCTGGAGGGCCTTGTGAGCGAGGGAGGGATTGCAGGCGCCGAGGATGACGTAGCGGCGAAAGTCGACCCCGAGCTTCTTCTTCAGAGTGGCGCGAACGTCGATCTCAGTCAGAACGCCGAAACCCTCCTCGGCGAGCAGGGTAGTCACCCTCTCGACGGCGGCGTCGTAGTCGGTTTCTGGAAGCTCCTTGATGAGGACGTAGCTCGAATCCATGGCACTACCTCTCCTTGCCCGGGCCAACCCCGGGTGCGAGCCCGACATTCCTGAGAGGGGTCCGTCGCGTCAGTGCTTTCGACCGAGCCACCGCGCACCTGCCAGACGTGCACCGGATGGGGAGTTGAGGAGGCGAAGCACGGGTAGCTCGGCCCAGTCGACCACGCTCACCGTCGCAGGGTCGAGGAAGATCCGTCGCGTCGCGGAGAGGGGGAGATCGAGAGCCGCGCACAACAGGGCCTTCAGCGGACCGACGTGGCTGACGAGTGCGACCGTCGCGCCCGGCATCGCGCGGAGGAGCTCGGTCGTCAGCTCGAGAGCACGGGCCTGCGCGGCCGCCAGCGACTCTCCCTGCGGCGGTGCCGTCTGCGGATCTGTCTCCCAGGCCGCAAGCGCGCGTGCTGCCTCTTCGCCACGAGCTCGAACCTCCCCCCGGGTCATGCCTTCCCAGTCGCCGAAGTCCATTTCACGCAGGCGCGGCTCGAGACCCACCTGGAGCCCGACACGGGCGGCAATCGCCGCCGCGGTGTCCCGCGCGCGGGCCAGCGGGCTGCTGATGACAGCCTGCAGGCCGACCTCTGCCAGGGTCGCTGCCAGTGTCTGGGCCTGCTCGAGGCCGGTAGGGTTCAGGTCCGGGTCGCTTCGTCCGAGGTAGCGCATCTCCCGATTTGCATCGACCTCACCGTGGCGAACGAGGACCAGCCGTATCGGGTCGGGCATGAACTAAGCGCCACGGGGCGACGGGATGCGGAGCAGATCGCCCGGCTGAATGATGGTGCCGGTGAGCTCGTTGCTGCGGCGCAACTCCCGTACAGTGGTGCCGAAGCGCCGCGCGATCTCGAACAGAGTGTCTCCCGGACGGACGCGATAGGTCTGTGGCGCCGCCCTGTCGACGATCTGCGCGCGACCCATCTTGCCAGCAGTGGGAACTCGCAGCCGCTGCCCAGGGCGGATCTCAGACTGGAGGTCGAGCCCGTTGGCGGCGCGCAGCACCTCGACGCCGACGCCGAAGGACCTCGAGATGGCCCACAAATTGTCGCCGCTTCGAACCACGTAGGAGCCGTCGCTCGCGAGGCTGCGGGACGCACTCTCAGTGTGAGAACCGGCAGCGCTCCCGAACCTCGGCACCACCAGCGACTGCCCTGGCCGAATCAGGGAGCCGCGCAGGCCGTTGGCGACCCGGATCGCCTCGATGCTGGAGCCGTAGCGACGCGCGATCACCGAAAGCGACTCGCCGGATCGCACGGCGTGAAGCGTGCGCGGCGCCCACTGGTCCCTGGGCAGCCGCGCGAGCACCGCACTCGCGCGCACCCCGGATCCAGTTGGCACTCGAAGGCGGGTCACGGTTCCGGCGGGCGTCAGGCCCTTGCGAAGGGCGGGGTTGAGTCGGCGCAGGTCCTCGGGGCCCAGGTCGAGACCGCGTGCCAGCACGTCAAGATCCAGCGCATCCGGAACCTCGACGTTGTCGTACTGCCACGCGCTCTCGCCGACCTCCGGAAGCCCGTACCGTGAGGGGGCCTTGACCGCGAGGACCGCCGCGATGAACGCCGGCACGTAATTTCGAGTCTCCCGAGGAAGGTATTGGCGCAGGGACCAGAAGTCGGTCGACCCAGCGCGGTGGACGGCGCGGCGGACATTGCCGGCGCCGGAGTTGTAGGCCGCGAGGGCCAGGTTCCAGTCGCCGAACTCCGCGTACAGGTCGCCGAGGTGGGCGGCCGCTGCTTGCGTGGCGCGCTCGGCGTCGTTTCGCTCGTCGACCAGCGCGTTGACTGCGAGACCATACTGGCGGGCGGTGCCGGCGATGAACTGCCACATCCCCTGTGCTCGGGCGCGGGAGGTCGCAGTTTCGGAGTAGGCCGACTCGATCAGCGGCAAGTAGGCAAGGTCCTCGGGCAGCCCCGCGGTTTCCAGGTGCGCGCGGATCATCGGCAGATAGTGCCCCGCCCGGGAGAGACCGACGACGATCCTGTGGCGGTACTCGCCCGGCCGGGTGAACGCGTCGAGGAAGGTCTCGACGGCGCTGTTGACCACGAGGGGGTAATCGCTCTTCGGCAACGTCGGGCCGAGAGCGTCCTCGCCTGTGTGGTTCTCGTCCGGTACGTCGAAGCTGGGAACGAGGCTGACATCCTGATCTGCTGTCGCGGCGTCCAGCTTCGCGAGCGCGCCTCCGAGCCGCTCCGCTTCGTCGAGAACCGCCGCGAGGTAGTCGAGGTAGGCGTGGCCGCTGGGGTAACCGACAGGTGCATCGAGGAGGATCCGCAGCGCGTCGTCGACGCACGCCTCGGCGTCCGCCGGCTCCCCGGCATCGGCGCGGTTCTGGGCCTCGTCGAGGCGGCCGTCGGCCTCGTCTCGCGCAGACTGCTCCCACGCTGAGAAGATCCGCTGTTCCGGTCCGGGCGGCGCAGGGTTTTCGGGGAGTCTGACGATCGCCTGCGCGCCCGAGCTGGCGCGTGACAGCTCGGCGGTCCGACAGGACGTGCCCGCTCCCGCAAGGACAAGGGCGGCAAGCGTCAGACTGCCGCCCGTCCGTCGTCTCACTGATGGTTCTCCAGCTCGAGGGTCAGCTGAAGCGAGAGCCTTTCAAGCGATCCGGCTCCGTCGACCATCATGTGGACGGGCTCAAGGGTGTGGATCGTGGCACCCTCGGCGTCCTGAATCTGGATCGCTACCTGGAGGCCCTGCATGCGCTTGAAGATGTCCGAGTTGAGACCTTCCGAGAGGCGGCGGCGCAGCTCGCGCGAACGCTGCTCGCCACCGCCCAGCAACGCGTCGATGTCCAGCGACGGCCTCGAGCTGAGCCGATCGCGCCCACCGGCGCCCATGGTGGCCTGCTTGCGGAGGCTGTCGAGCTCCGCCAGGATGTCCATCTGATTGGAGACGTGGACCCGTTTGAGCGGCGGCGGCTCGGCCTCCCGCACCTCGTCATCGGACTGAGAGAACTCGACTCGCATCTCGAGTTCGCTGCCGTCCGAGCTCAGCGGGCTTGTCGGCGTCACATCCTCGTGAGAGTTGTCCGCGTCGATGATGTCGCCGGGTCCGAGCGGCTCGGCGGAGCCCACTTCGATCGGCTCGCCGAACTCGGGTTCGGCACTCTCTGCGGCAAGAGCTGGCTCCGGCTCGGAAAAAGGCTCGTCGGACGTGGCAACGTGTGTGCCGACGGCGGCACTGTCCTCAAGGCCGGGGCTTTGGGCTTCGGCGTCGACCACGGGCGCCGGTGGAGCTTCGATCTCGCCAGCTTCCACACCTTCCTCGGCGGCTCGCGCGAGGGCGGCTGCCGAGATCGTGCTTGGCCGGAACGGGGCGGCCGGCGGCGCCGGGCGGACGGGAGCAGCAATCCGGCGCGGGCCGAGGCTGGACTGCGGAGCCGCCATACGCTTGCGGAGCTTCTTCAGCGTGAGCTTCGTGATCTCCTTGAGAGTCTCGAAAACCCCTTGCCCGTTGACCGCCGAAGACTCATGAAAGGGCAGCTCGGCGTTGGGATTGAGGTCCGCGTTGAGCTCGTCGAGCGTGAGGATGTTCTTGAGGTCCCGCTTGTTGAACTGAAGTACGACCGGGAGCTCTCCGACGCTGAGACCGAGCTCGGCGAGATTCTCGCCGAGGTTGGCGAAGCTCTCGATGTTGGCCTCGCGCATCGGACGCTGCGAGTCGGCGACGAAGACGACCCCGTCGACGCCCTTCAATACCAGCTTCCGAGTCGTGTTGTAAAAGACCTGCCCTGGCACCGTGTAGAGCTGCAGGCGGGTCTTGAAGCCGCCGATCGTGCCGACCTCGATCGGGAGGAGATCGAAGAACAGAGTGCGATCGGACTCGGTTTCGAGCGAGACCATCTCACCGCGTGACGTGGGCGAGGTCCTCGCATAGATGAAGCTGAGGTTTGTCGTCTTCCCACACAGACCAGGACCGTAGTAAACGATCTTGGCCGCCATCTGCATGGTCGCCCAGTTGAAGAAAACCATCCGCGCTCCTGCCTCGCAGCCTGCTCAAACTACCACACTGAGGTGGCGGCGATCAATCGGAATCGGTCTCGCGACGAGCCCGAAACCAGCGGGCCAATGCGGCGTAGGCGTCGGCGATGTCGCGGGGTAAGACCTCCAGATGCCGAGCAACCGTGGCGGCGTCATCGCGCGCGATCGCACCGGTCAGACCCTCGAAACCGTCGGCAGCAAACGCGGCGTCGACTGCGGACTCGACCAGGGGTCGTAGCGGGTGGACGGGCGCGCGCGGCGGCAGTGCGCAACCCTCGAACTCGAGACGGGCGGCGACAATGCACAGGTGGGTGAGGTTGCCGGCGAGCGCGGCAGCCGCGTGGTAGCGCGCCTTGTCGGCCGGCCGAATTGTCCACGACCGCAGGCCGACCGCGGCCGCCAGGCGATGGCCGGCTTCGACCGCAGCCGGTTGGCCCTCGACAGCGCAGGTGGCGGTCTCCCAGGCTTTGGCCGCCGGGGCCCGCTCGCCGAAGCTTAGAAGGGGATGCCACGAGCCGACCGCCGAGCCCGCCGCTCGGCAGGCGCCGATCTCGTCCGCGTCGAGCAGCCCGGATGTGTGCAGGACGACCCGACCGGAGAGGTCAAGCTCGGCGGCCATCCTGGCGGCGACCTCGCGGATTTCGCGGTCGGGCACCGTGATCAGCAGGAGGGGAGGCGGGGTCCACGGTTTCGGGGCGCGCCAGTCGTCGACCATCGTGGTCGCGGAAAGCTCCGGTACTTGCAGGTCGGTGGCCTCGCGGGCTCGAACGGCCACGCACCTCCAACCTACCTGTATGAGGCGTGCGAGCAACGCCCGGCCGAGCCGCCCGGGACCGATCAGTGCAAAATCTGAGCCGCACATCTGCCAATGCTACAATGCGCACGGCCGGAACGGCATGGAATTGCGGGGAGATGAGCGCGATGCAGCTGACGCGACGAGAGCTCGTCGTGCTTCGCGAGGTGGTCGAGACCTACATCCAGCACGGTGAGCCTGTCGCCTCCGTCCAGGTTGCGCGCTCGCCGCGGGTTGGGTTGTCTCCGTCGTTGGTCCGCGCGGTCATGGCTGGGCTCGAGGAGCGTGGTCTCCTGGCGCGGCGGCACCCCTCCGCGGGGTGCAGTCCGACCGATTCCTGCTTCAGAGTCTATGTCGATTCCGTCGCGCGGGGCTGCCCGCTTCCCGCTCGGCGCCGCCACCGGCTTGCCGCCCGCCTTGCTGGCTTGCGCCGCGACCTCGTGGAGGATCTGAGCTGGGTTGCCCACCTGGTGGCTGAAGCGACCGACGAGGCGGGCGTTGCGGTTCGGCCGCTCGACGAGCAGCCGACGGTGCGCGCGATTTCGCTGGTCGGACTCGGTGGCGCGCGGGTGCTCGGTATCGTGGTCATGGCCGACGGAACCGTTGTCAAGCGGGTGATCGCTCTGGGCGAGGAGGTGTCGGAACGCTGCCTGCAGGAAACGGCGAACTACCTCACGCGTGCGGTCGCTGGCCACGCGCTCGGGAGCGCAATCGACGGGCTCGAGACCGGCTGCGACGACGCCGGGGCGAAACGCTCTCGCTGCGGCGAGCGCGCGCTGGGAGTGGCACGGGCGTTGCTATCGGACGCCGATGGCGAGGGCGAGGTCCTCGTCGCCGGTGCGGAGCACCTGCTGGCGACGAATGACTTCTCGGGCATCGAGCGATTTCGCTCGCTGCTCGGGTTGCTCGAGAATCGCCGGCGGATCGTCCATGAATGGCGGCGGGTGTTGGAGGATGAGCGAACGCAGGTCATCATCGGCAGGGAGTCCGAGGTGACCGCGTCGGGGAATCTGGGGATGGTCGCCACGTTGTTCTATCGCGACGGCCGCCGAGCCGGTGCTGTCGGTGTGGTCGGTCCCCGCCGTATGGACTACCGGCGAATTGTACCTGTGGTCGAGTACATTGGCGACAGCTTGACGAGAATGCTGGAGGAGCCGGGAGCAGAGCATGCGTGAAATACGCGACGACGACGACCGGGAGCGGACCGGCCCGTCGGAGGCGGTCGAGTACGAGCTGGATGCTGACGCCGATGGTCTTACGGAGGCGGACGTGGAGGAGGCCGTGGCAGACGCTGAGAATGCGGTGGCCGCGGTTGAGATGGAAGCCGCCCGCGCGGAGACATTGCGCGTTCGACAGGAGCTCGAGAGCCTGCGCGATGTGTACCTGCGCAAGCTGGCGGAGTTCGACAACTTCCGTAAGCGGACCGAGCGCGAGAAGGAGGAGCTCCAGCGGATCGGAGGGGAGAACCTCATCCGTGAGCTGATACCGGTGCTCGACAACTTCAACCGTGCTTTGCAGCACGGTGACGACGTCGACCCGGCGGCGTTCCGCCTTGGGGTCGAGATGATCGCTCGGCAGCTGCGCGAGAGTCTCCAGCGCCAGGGACTGGAGCCGATCATGCCCGCTGGCGTTCCGTTCGATCCCGAGTTTCACGAGGCGGTGCAACGGGTCGAGGGCTCCAATGTGGCGCCTGGCACCGTGGTCGACGTGCTCGCTCAGGGCTACGTTTTTGGGGGGCGTTTGATCCGGCCGGCGTTGGTCAGCGTCGCCGTTGAGGGGGCGCCGGCCGACAGTGGACCGGCCGCGGAAGGCGAGGAACGCTCGTGAGCAAGATCATCGGGATCGACCTCGGGACGACGAACTCCTGTGCGGCCGTGGTCGACGTGACCAAGCCAGTGGTGATCCCGAATCGGGAGGGCGCAAGGACGACGCCTTCGGTGGTTGCCTTCACCTCGAGCGGCGAGCGGCTCGTGGGTCAGATCGCTCGCCGGCAGTCGATGACCAACCCGAAGAACACCGCTTATGCGGTCAAGCGCCTGATCGGGCGCCGCTTTGACTGCGAGGAGGTGCGCTGGGCGCGCAACCTGGTGCCGTACGCCATCGTGGAGGCTCCGAACGGGGATGCCTACGTCGAGATGCAGGGCCGCGAGTACTCGCCCCAAGAGATCTCGGCTCTGGTCCTGCGCGAGATCAAGGAGTTCTCCGAGGAGTTCCTGGGCGAGGAGGTCAAACAGGCGATCATCACCGTGCCCGCCTACTTTGACGACAGTCAACGCCAGGCGACCAAGGATGCGGGGACGATCGCAGGGCTCGAAGTGCTTCGAATCATCAATGAGCCGACCGCAGCGTCCCTGGCCTACGGGCTCGGCAAGTCCACGCACGAGATCATCTCGGTGTACGACCTCGGCGGCGGTACCTTCGATATCTCAATCCTGGAAATAGGGGACGGGATCTTCGAGGTCAAGTCGACCGCAGGTGACACGTTCCTTGGCGGTGAGGACTTCGATTCGCGTGTGATGCAGCACCTCCTCGACATCTTCAAGCAGGACACGGGCATTGACCTGTCGTCCGACATGATGGCAGTCCAGCGCATCAAGGAGGCCGCAGAGGCGGCGAAGTGCGACCTGTCGAACAGCGAGGTGACCGAGATTTCGCTGCCCTTCATCGCAGCCGACCACACCGGTCCCAAACACATGCAGGTCCGACTGACCCGAGGCCAGCTCGAGGAGCTGGTGCGGGATCTGGTCGAGCGAACTCTCGAACCGTGCCGCAATGCCCTCGAGGCAGCGCGCCTGCAGCCGGAGGATATCGACCAGGTCATCCTCGTGGGTGGACAGACCCGAATGCCCTTGGTCGTGCACACGGTGACCGAGTTCTTCGGTCGCACTCCCTGCCAGGACATCAACCCCGACGAGGTCGTGGGAATCGGAGCCGCGATCCAGGCCGGCATTCTGCAGGGTGAGGTCAAGGACCTGATCCTGCTCGACATCACACCGCTCTCGCTGGGCATCGAGACCCATGGTGGGCTGTTCACGAAGATCATCGACCGCAATGCGACCATACCGACCAAGAAGTCGATGATCTTTACCACGGTGGCCGACAATCAGACCACCGTCGAAGTTCACGTTCTGCAGGGAGAGCGTGGCATCGCCAATGAAAACCGCTCCCTCGGCCGCTTCGACCTCGTCGGCATCCCGCCAGCTCCACGTGGAGTACCGCAGATCGAGGTGACCTTCTCGATCGACTCGAACGGTATCGTCCACGTGTCCGCGCGCGACCTGGCGACCGGCAAGGAGCAAGGGATCGAGGTCAACCCGGCGGGCGGGCTCTCGAAGTCCGAGATCGAAACGCTGATCGCCGAGGCCGACCGCTACCGTCACGACGACGAGCTCAGACGAGAAGTCCGCCAGCTCCAGAACCGGCTCGAGGGGCTGCTGTACACCAATGAGCGGGTCGTTCGCGAGTTCGGCGCCGGCCTCAAACCCGACGAGCGGGACGAGGTGCGGACAACTCTGAACCGTGCGAGAAAGGCCGTGACGTCCGAGGAGCGGTCAGTGCTCGAGGAGGCGATCCTGGCCGTCCAGGAGGTCGCCCAGATCCTAACTCAAGTGATCATGGTCAACCCGCTCGCCGCCCTCGGTGTGACCGGCCAGCTCGGAGCCGACCTGGACGACAACAAGGACAACTAGAATCAGATGGCAAGCAAAGCCAAGCGGGACTACTACGAGGTCCTCGGTGTCGGCCGCGACGCTGATCTCGCCGAGATCAAGAAGGCCTATCGCCGGCTCGCGGTGAGCTACCACCCCGACCGCAATCCCGAAGACCCGGATGCCCAGGAGAAGTTCAAGGAGGCGTCGCAGGCCTACGCGGTGCTGTCCGACGCCAACCAGCGTTCCGCCTACGACCGGTTCGGGCACCGGGGCGTCGACGGGCAGGCGTTTACGGGTTTCGACCCCAACGCATTCGGCGACTTCGCGGATATCCTCGGTGATCTCTTCGGGTTCGGTTTCGGGGACATCTTCGGTGGCCGCCGCCGCGGCGGAGGTGGCGGCGGGTCGGTTCCACGCCGTGGGCACGACCTCCAGTACACGCTCGCGCTCACTCTCAAGGATGCGGCTCTGGGCGGTGAGCGCTCGATCCGCATACCGCGCCTCGAGACCTGCTCCGCCTGCGAGGGTAGCGGTGTCGAGCCCGGGACTGAGCCGGAGGCGTGCACGGCGTGCCACGGCCGGGGCCAGGTGATGTTCCGGCGCGGCTTCCTGACGGTCGCCCAGACCTGTCCAAGCTGCGGTGGGCAGGGACGGGTCATCCGGCATCCCTGCACCCAGTGCCACGGCGCGGGTCGGGTGGAGCGGGAGACGACGATGCGGGTGAAGGTCCCTGCCGGCGTCGACACCGGCATGCGCCTGCGCCTGGCGGGGGAGGGCGAGGGCGGAACCCTGGGCGGCCCGTCGGGCGACCTCTACGTCGCGATCTCGGTAAAGCCCCACGAGTTCTTTGCTCGGGATGGCCGTGACCTCCACATCGAGGCGCCGATCTCCGTATTCCAAGCGATGCTAGGCGCCAAGCTGCCTATCACCACGATCCTGGAAGAGGATGCCGAGGCGGAGGTCGAAGAGGGTGTGCAGCCGGGCGATGTCGTCCGCTTGCGCGGGCTGGGCATGCCCGACGTTGACGGACGTCGGCGCGGTGACCTCTACGTTCACGTCAAGGTCATGGTTCCAAAACGCCTCAAGACGGAGCAGCGCCGGCTCATCGAGGAGGCCGCGGGGCTCGTGCCCGAGGAGGGCGACTCGGGTGGCTTTCTCGAGGGCCTGAAGCGCTGGGTGGGCCTCGAGAACTGAACGGGCGGGGAAGAGCTCGAACCATCCGATGGCGATCTATCCCAGGGTCAGCGGCCTGATTCCGCACCAGCTCGAAGACCGTCTGGCCGACCTCCTCGATGGACTCCCGGTGCTCGGCTGCCAGCTGTCGCCTGCGGACGAGGAGATGCAGGCGCTCGACGTCTTTCTGGCTCCCGAGCGGGGCGACGAAGCGGCGGTCGCGGCGGAGCGGCTGGCTGCGGCCGGCGTCCGAGGTGTTCGCTGCAGCGTGCTCGCGGACCAGGACTGGCTCGAGGCCTACCGACTCCAGGTCACGCCGTTTCCGGTTGGGCGGCGTTGGTGGATCGACCCGCACCCGGATCGGCCGACACCCGCCCACGCCGGTCGTCTTCGGCTCGCCGTCGAGCCTCGCATGGCCTTCGGCTCCGGCTCCCACGAGTCGACCCAACTTTTGCTCCTCGAGCTTGAGCGAATGAACCTCACCGGCCGCTCGGTGCTCGACGTCGGCACCGGTTCCGGGATTCTCGCGCTGGCCGCTGATCGGCTCGGTGCGCATCCGGTCATCGCCTTCGACCTTGACCCGGACGCGGTGTGGGTGGCGCGCCAGACCGTGACTCAGCAGGAGTGGGTCGCTCGGCCGCACTACTTCGTCGGCTCGGTGCAGGCGCTCTCGCCCGAGTGCTTCGACGTCATCCTGTGCAACATGGTGCCCTCCCAGTTTCTCCCGCTCGTTCCCGAGATCGCGGCTCGCCTCGGCCGCGGCGGCCGGGCGCTCTTCTCCGGCATTCTGGAGAGCGAACTGGAGGTCGTTTCCGGTAGGCTCGCCGAGGCTGGTCTTGAGGTCTGCGCCGGTACCCTGCTCGACGGGTGGACCAGCCTGGTCGTCCATCTCCTCGGAGGCTGAGCGGTGGCGTCCGAACCCTGGCTTCTGGCCGAGTCTGGCTCGCTCGTGGCAGGCGCCATGTGTCTCCTCGACCGGGAAGAGGGCCGTCACCTGGCTTCCGTGCTGCGTCGTCCGGTAGGCGCGTCAGTGGCCCTGACCGACGGTTGCGGTGCTGTGGCGGACGGCGTCGTGCGCCGGATAGATCGTGACCGCGTAGAGGTCGATGTCTTGAGTGTCCAGACCACAGCCCGACCCGACGGGGCGGCAGTCCGCGTGGCGCTCGCGATCCTCCACACCGCGGCGATGGACTGGGCGGTGCAGAAGTCTGTCGAGGTCGGCGCTGCGGGTTTCACACCGGTGGTCTCAGAGCGGAGCCAGGGGGGCGATGCCGCGGGACGCGGCCGGCTCGAGCACTGGCGGCGGGTGGCGCGCCAGGCTCTGAAGCAGTGTCGCCGCCCGTGGGAGATGGAGGTCACGGAGCCGGCCGGCATTGCAGATCTGGACGGGATCGCACGGCCCGAATGCCGTCTGCTCGCCGACCCGGAGGGCGAGCCGGCGATGGGGCTGACGGGTGTGGGACGGGATGCGCTGCTCCTGGTGGGCCCGGAGGGCGGCTTCAGCGACGACGAGCTGCATCTGCTCGACGCCGGTGGCTGGCGTCGCGTGGCGCTCGGCCCGCACGTGCTTCGGGCCGAGACGGCGGCCGTGGTTGGCGCCGCAGTGGTGCATGCGGTTCTCGATCACGACCTCCGGCAGCGACCGCTCGAGATCTGAGAGGGTCTCGCCGGAGGCCTTGGTGAGCGACCGTTGCGGTAGACTCGCCGCCGTGATGAGCGAACGCTGGATCGACTCCCATGCCCACCTCACGATGGTCGCTGAAGACGAGCTCGAGGGCGTCCTCGAGCGAGCCCTCGCGGCGGGTGTCGGCGGCGTGCTGGTGCCGGCTACCGGCCCGGAAGACCTCGACCTGACCGTTTCTCTTGCCGAGCGCTACCCGGACCGGATCGTCGCCGCGGTCGGGCTCCACCCTCACGACGCGAACCGACTCGATGCCGCGCTCAAGCGGAGGGTTGAGGCGGGCCTGGAAAGGGCGGGGGTGCTCGCGGTAGGGGAGATCGGGCTCGACTACCACTACATGAGCTCGCCACGGGAGGACCAGCTACGTGCCCTGACCTGGCAGCTCGATCTGGCGTTGGATCGTGATCTGCCGGTCGTGGTGCACAACCGGGAGTCGTGGGCGGACCTCGAACCGCTCCTGGCTGTGCGAGCGGGGAGGCTGCGGGGAGTGTGCCATTCCTTCACCGAAGGACCGCAGGAAGTTGCAAGGGTGGCCGAGCTCGGCCTCGTGGTCGGGGTGTCGGGAATGGTCACCTTCAAGGCTGCGGACAACATCCGGGAGATGGTCCGCGCCGTGCCGCTCGGCTGCCTGCTGGTGGAAACGGATACGCCATATCTCGCACCCGTTCCGCACCGTGGCAGGTCGAATGAGCCAGCGTGGGTCGCTCTGGTCGGGCGGCGCGCCGCGTCGGAGCTGCAGGTTGCGCCGGAGGAGCTCGCTCAGCAGACCCGGGATGCGTTCCGGAAGCTGTTCTCGCCACCGGAGGGGTTCGCGGTCTGAAGGGCGGTGCCGCCCCGTCCGGTTGAGTCGGCTGCGGTCAGGCTTTGCGAGCGCGGGTTTCGACGGCGTGCACGCGGTGAATGAGGAGGGCAGTCTCGGTACCCGCGTCAGCGGGCTTGAGAGGTGACCTCGGTCTCGCAGTCGGCAAACAGAACACTCGACATGACGGAGGGGGTTCGATGGAGCACTACTACCATCCCGAGCATCTGAGGCGATTCGGAGAGGTCGCCGAAGGCAACGACGAGCTCGCGCGGAAGTTCTTCGACTACTACGCCTCAGTGTTCGCCGATGGCGCCCTGAGCAAACGCGAGAAGGCGCTCATCGCGCTCGCTGTGGCCCACGCGGTACAGTGCCCCTACTGCATCGACGCCTACTCGCACGAGTCCCTCAGCCAGGGGGCCGACCTCGAGCAGATGACCGAGGCACTGCACGTCGCGACCGCGATCCGTGGCGGAGCCTCTCTCGTCCACGGCCTGCAGATGCTCGATCACGTCCATAAAGCGTCGATGTGACGATGAACGAAGGAGTGGAGCGATGACCGACGCGCGCGAGCTTCCGCTGTTCGACTCCGGTCCTGATCCCGAGATCTCTCGGGCGGAGGCCGGACCTCGCCGGACGACCTCCCTGCACGCCCGCCATTCCCCGTTGGCGGCACCAACGGCGCAGATCGGCGTCCTCCGGGACCTCGACCTGTCGGCCGAGCCCTTCGGCGGGGACTTCGCGATCGCTGTCCGCACCAGCGGCTGCGGCGAGCTGCGCGCGGACGCGATCGAGATCTTCCAGATCAACCTCGGCAAGCTCTGCAACATGACGTGCCGGCACTGTCACGTCGATGCAGGTCCGGACCGATGGGCGGAGGTCATGGATCGCTCGACGGTGGATGCCTGCCTCGCGGCCCTCGACCGTACGTCCGCGTCGACCGTCGACCTCACCGGAGGCGCGCCGGAGCTCAACCCCCACTTCCGCGACCTGGTCGACGAGTGTGTGGCGCGAGGCCTGCACGTGCTGGATCGCTGCAATCTCACCGTTCTGCTCCTGCCGCGGTGCCGTGACCTGCCGGGCTGGCTGGCCGAGCGCGGCGTCGAGGTGGTGTGCTCGCTGCCGCACTTCAGGCAGCGCAACACCGACGCCCAGCGCGGAGACGGCGCCTTTACCCGGTCGATCGAGGCGCTCGGCCGGCTCAACGCCGCCGGTTACGGCCACGGCGATCCCCGCCGCCGGCTGACGCTGGTCGTGAACCCGGTCGGCGCATTCCTGGCCGGCGAGCAGGCGACCCTGGAGCGGGAGTGGCGGACGGGCCTCGCGCGAGCCCACGACGTCACCTTCGACCGGCTCATTGCTCTCAACAACATGCCCATCGCCCGCTACCTGGAGTGGCTCGAGGACAGCGGCAACCTCGAGTCGTACATGGACCTGCTGCTGCGCGCGTTCAACCCTGGGACCGTGCACGGCCTCATGTGCCGGAACACCCTTTCGGTGTCGTGGGACGGCCGCATCTTCGACTGCGACTTCAACCAGATGCTCGACCTCCCGAGTCGTCCAGGCGATGGTGCGAGGGCCCACGTGAGTGAGCTCGACCCAACCCGGTTCGTGGGCCGGCCGGTGGTCGTCGGGCGGCACTGCTTCGGGTGTACCGCCGGTTGCGGGAGCTCGTGCAGCGGAGCGCTCGACCGCGCCGGCGGGTGACGCATCGCGGCGTTCGCCCGTAGCCCACGACGGGAGGCACCGAGGCGAGACGCGGCCCTCCGCTGCCTCGGGCGAACGAGCGCTCCCGATCGGGAGGTGGTGAGAAGTGCAGGCTAGGAGTGTGTAGCCCATAGCGTACACGGTGTCTTTCGGGCGGCGTGAAGCCCTGTTTTCGTTGCATTCTCGGCCCGTACTCGGAGTACTGCTCCTCAAATGCGCCTCAACAGGCCCTTCACGGCGCTCCGAAATCCACCATCCATCTATGAGCTACACACTCCTAGCCGGACGGCGCGCCCTGGACGACCGCGGCTCGCGCTCCGGACCGGGCACTGAGCCGGTCCTGGGCAGTCGTCAGCACCAGATAGAGGCTCGGCACGACGAACAGCGTCAGCACCGTCGAGACCGTCAGGCCGCCGATCACGGCGACCGCGAGGGGAGCCATCAGCTCCGCGCCCTCGGCGGGGTTGAACGCGAGCGGGAGCATGCCGATGACGGTCGTCGACACGGTCATCAGGATCGGCCGCAGGCGGAGCGGCGCCGCCTGGAGGATCGCGTCGCGGCGGGTCGGAGCGCCCCGGCGGCGCCGAATCTCGATGTACTCGACGAGCAGGATGCCGTTGTTGACCACGATGCCGGCGAGCAGGATCAGTCCGAGCATGACCGGCGCCGAGACCGGCAGGCCGGTCACGGCGAGGGCGGCGACGACGCCGATGATCGCGAGCGGGATCGCGATCATGATCACCAGCGGATTGACCAACGACTCGTACTGGACGGCCATGACGGAGAACACCAGAAAGACGGCGAGCGCGATCGCGGTCAGCTGTGCGCGGCGGCCCTCGCGGATGGCCTCGTCCTGACCGCCGAATCGCACGGTATAGCCCTCGGGGAGGGGATGCTCAGTCACCGCGCGTCGGACGGCGTCGGTCGCCTCGCTGACGGACCAGAACTGGGGGAGCACCGAGGCGGTCACCCGGACGACGCGATTCTGGTTCTCGCGCTCGACCGACTGCGGGGCGAGGCCCTCGCTGACATCGGCGACGTCGCGCAGGCGGATCGGCGCTCCGCTTGCCGGAAACAACGGAAGGTCGGCGAGGTCGGCTGAGGTGCGAACCCGGTCGCGATCGAAGCGGACGCGGATGTCGAACTCGCGGTCACCCTCGGTGAGGCGGGTCGGTACCGAACCGCCGACGGCCGTCTGCACGGTGCGGCCGACCTCACCGACGTCGAGGCCGAGATCGGCGGCGCGGCGCCGGTCGAGCACCACCCGGACCTCCGGTGAGGTCTCCTCGTACGAGGACTCGATGCTCGACAGTCCTTCGAGGGCCTGGAGCCGGCTGCCGATGTCGAGGCCGATCTGGCGCAGCTCGCCGAGATCCGGGCCGAAGACCTTCACCTCGATGTCCTCGGTGCCGGTCGAGGTCCTCAGGCCGCGAATGCGCGGCGGTCGGATCCGGACCTCGGCATTGGCGAGCTCTGGTACGCGGGCCAAGGCGTCTTGAGCCAGCATGAGCCAGTCCGTCGCCGACATCGCGCGCTTGCTTCGCGGCTCGAGCTCGACGTTGAGCGAGATCCGGGTCGGGTTGAAGGAGGTGCTCCGGCCCCACACGAATCCGCCAGACGCGCTGAACACATGCACGACGTGCGGCAGCGCGCTGATCGCCTCCTCGGTCGCTCGGCCCGCCTGCACGGTCAGGTCGAGCGGCGTCTCGGACGGCATTCGGATGTAGACCGTCAAGCGGCCGTCATCGACCGGGGGCAAGAACTCCTCGCCGAGCCGGCCGAAGCCCCACACCGAAACGACGAACGCCGCCGCCGCACCGGCGAGTACCCAGCCGCGCCGATCGAGGACCCGCGGCAGCACGCGTCGATAGAGCGACTCCAGCCGAGTCACGAGGGTGGGAACGAGCTGCAGGGGTCTGAATCGCTCCAGACGGGACGTCGAGCCGCCGCGGAAGAGCTGGGCGGAGAGCATCGGGACCAGGGTGAGCGCGACCACCAGCGAGGTCAGGATGGCGAACGAGATCGTCAGCAGGAGCTCGTTGAACAGCAGGGCGGTCAGCCCGCCGATGAGAAAGAAGGGGACCACCGCCGCGAGGTTGGTCATGGTCGAGGCGGTGACCGCCGAGGCGACCTCGCCGGCCCCCTCGTGGGCGGCCTCGATGGCGTCTGGCTGTTCGCGCTGATGGCGGTCCACATTCTCGAGCATGACGATGGCGTTGTCGACCAGCATCCCTATGCCCAGCGCGAGACCGCCCAACGACATGATGTTCAGGGTCAGGTCGCCGACCCCCATCAGGGCAACGCAACCGAGCAGGGCGATCGGGATCGAGGTGCCGATGATCAGGGTGCGGCGCCATGAGCGCAGGAACAGGAAGACCACCAGCATCGCGAGACCACCGCCGACGAGGGCTGCCGACGCCACACCGGAGACCGCCGAGCGGACGTAGAAGGCCTGGTCCTGGATCGTCCGCGAGGTGAGGTCGGAGGGAAAGAAGCCGTCCCGATGGAGCCTCTCGAGGACTCGCTGGCAACCGTCCACGACCCGAACGGTGTTGGCGTCGGGCTGCTTCGAGATCGCGACCTGGACCGCTGCCTGGGCGTCCATGCGGGTGACGACCCGCTCGTCGTTGAACCCGTCGATCACCTGGGCAACGTCCCCAAGCGAGATGTCGCCACCGCCGGGCAGGGGAATGCGAGTCGCGCGGATGTCGTCCACGCCGCGGAACTTGCCCTTGGTCTTGGACAGCACCTCACGACCAGCCGAGCGCAGGCGACCGGCGGCGATGTCCTGGTTCTCGTCGCGAAGACGGGACAGCAGCTCGGACACGGTGAGCTTGTACGAGCGCAAGCGCTCTGGATCGACCACGACCTGGATCTCGCGGTCGAGCCCGCCGGCGACGTCCACCGATGCCACGCCGGCAACGGTGAGCAGCTGCGGCGCGAGCTGGTCCTCGCACCAGCGCTTCAGCCACGCCTGATCCCGCGAAGCCGACGACACCGCGAACTGCAGGACCGGAATCTGCGAGGGGTCGAACTTGAAGATAACCGGCGGATCCGCCTCCTCGGGCAGGGCGCCTCGCGCCTGGTCGAGCTTGGTCGAGGCATCGCGGAGAGCGACGTCGATGTCGGTGCCGTAGGAGAAGTGGAGGTTGACACCGGTGCGGCCCTCGCTGGACTCGGACTCGACCAGGGTCGCATTCTCGGTCGTGGCCAGTCGCGACTCGAGCACTTTGGCGACGGTCTGTTCCATGACCTCGGGGTCGACACCCTCGTTGGACACCGAGGCTCGGATCTGCGGATAGATGATGCGCGGCAACAGGTCGACGGCGAGCCGCCCGATCATCGACACGCCGACCACGCAGATCGCCACCGAGATGATCGAGGTGCCGACCGGATGGGCGATGGCCCAGTGGACGAGGCCGCGACGATCGTCGGCGCTCATGGGCCCGCTCCGCTGGCAGCGGCCGGAGTCCGGTCCGGCATGCGTTCGATCGGCGTACCGTCGCGCAGACCCGATCGCCCCTCGACGATCAGCTCGTCGCCCGCGGCGAGCCCGGAGGAGATGACGACCCCGTCGTCGAGCCGCCATCCGAGCTCGACTGCACGCATGCTGGCATGGTCACCGTCGGCGATCCACACGAAGGTCGGAATCTCGGACCCGCGCTGAACAGCATCTTCGGGGATCACGACGCTGTCGGGGCGCCGTTCGAGGACCAGGTGCGCACGGGCCAGGAAGCCGATCCTGACGTCCGCCGGCGCGTCATCGACCTGGAGCTCGACCGTCACCTGGCGCGAAATCGGATCCGCGGACGGAAAGATGCGGGTGACATGGGCCTTGAGCGCGAGATCGGGGAGGGCGTCGACCGTCACTCGTGCCAGGTCGCCAGGAGCGATGTGGACGACCTCGAGCTCGGACACTGGGACGCGCAGGAGCAGGCCGTGTCCGGATGCGAGCTCGAGCAGCGGCGATCGGGGTGACGCGAGGTCGCCGACCTCGACGTGGCGGGCAATGACGACGCCGTCGACCGGTGAGGCGATCCGGGTGAAGCCAAGCCTTGTCTTGAGCACGTCGCCGCGGGCCTCCGCGATCCGCGCTGCGGCACGCGACGTGTCCTCCTCCGCCGCCGAAAGGAGACCGTTGGCGCGCAGCGCCTGGGTGCGCTGCCACCGCGCCTGCGCCTCTTCGGTCGATGCCTCCGCCTCGGCAAGCTGCGCCCTGAGCTGGCGGTCGTCGAGCTGAATCAGCAGCTGCCCGGCCCGGACGAGGTCGCCTTCGCGGACCAGGACCTGGTGGACGACGCCTTCCTCCTGGGCCGCGACTGAGACCCTGGCGACGGGTTGGAGGGTGCCCACGGCAGTCAGGGTGCGCTCAGCGAGGGACGTCGAGACCGGCATCATACGGACCTGCCGGACCTCGAGCGGCGGCGTGGGATCACCCTGCTGGGCCGTGCAGGCCGCCATGGCCATGCAGGCGCAAAGCACAATGGAACCATACTGCGTCATCGGCCCTCCACTCCGCGTGACGCTCACGCTCGATGTGATGTCCCGTCCGGGTTCTGCAGCGCTGCGGGCGACCGGTCTCCTCCTAGGCCCATGGGCGACAAACCCAGATCAGACCAGCGGAAACCGCACGAGCATACTGGGCGCCGGCGCCTTCGAGGACCCCGGCCTCGCCGCGACGGAATGATACGCCGAGCCGGGCTCCCTGTCACCCACAACGCCGAGGGCGTTGAGAGCGGCGCAGCAGACACGCTAGAGTGGCGCGATGAGGCTCGGCCCACGTTGGCGGCCCCCAGTGATCGCTTTCGCCCTCCTGGGCGTCGCGGGTTGCCAGCAGCCGTCGCTGCACCGCGGCGGTTTCGACGAGATTGTCCGCTCGGGTCGCCTGCGGGTCGTGGTCCGACCAGGCTTCCTGCGCTACGCGGTTCCGGTGTCCGGCGGGACCAGTGAGCATGCGCTGCTCATTCAGCTTGCGGCGCGGCTCCACGTCCGCTTGCAGCTGAGTGAGGCGGCGCGGGCCGATCAGCTCCTCAAGGCGGTCGCTCTCGGGAGGGCCGACCTTGCCGTCGGACGGTTCGCACCTGCAGCCCTGCGTGGCAGCGAGCTGGCTGCGACGGCGGCGGTCGACTGGGTCGAGGACGAGCTGGTCGCGTCCGAAAGGTCTCCGGTGCGCGGGTTCAATGACCTGGGAGGTCGGCCGCTCCACCTCCACCAGTCCGATGCGGACTGGTTGCTGCCGGAGGCTTTGGGTGGTGCCGGGGGCGCGCCCGACCTGGTACCGGTACCGGAAGAGGTGCCGTTGGAGAGCATTCTGGAGAGGGTCCGCTCGGGTCGCTACGGTCTGACCATCGCCGACTCGGGGCTGGTCGATCTGATGGGTGCTGGGAACGGCTTCCGGGTGATCGGACCGGCTGCGGAACGGCGACCGCTGGTGTGGGCGGTACGGGCGACCAATCCGCACCTGCTGACCGCGGTGAACGACTTCCTCTTCGCCGAGCAGGTGCTGGCACGAACCAGCCAGACCGCGGCCTGCCGCGACCTGACCGAGATCCGCAAGGTCGGGGTGCTGCGACTGGTGACACGAAACTCGCCGACCACCTGTACGGTCGAACGAGGAGGCCTCGAGGGCTTCGAGTACGACCTCGTGGTCAGCTTCGGTCGTCGGCTCAGGCTGCGCCTCGAGCTCGCCATCCCGCCCCCTGGAGTCGAGCCTCTGGACTGGCTCGAGACCGGCCACGGCGACCTGGCCGCACTGCACGAACCGCTCGATCCCAGCCTCACGGGCCGGTTCCTGACCAGTCGGGTCTACCGCGAAGTCGATCTCGTGACGGTCGGTCCTTCGGACGATCCGATCCCGACGGCAGTGGAAGACCTCGACGGCGCGCGGGTCGCGGCAAGTCCGGCGGTCGCGGCGTGGTGTCGACTGCTGCCGTTGCCGGAACCGATGGACCTCGTAACCATGCGCCCCGGTGCGGACGCACTGACCGCGCTCTCGATGGTGACACGGGGGGAAGCCGATCTGGCGGTGATCGACGAAGACACCGCTCGAATCGAGCTCGCCGGGCGGCCGGGGCTCGCGATCGGGCCACTGGTCGTACCGTCGGCCCCGCTGACCTGGGTTCTCAACCCGTCGAGCCCTCGTCTCCATACCGCAGTGGATGGCTTCCTCGCCTGGGCGGACAGCGAGGGCCTCATCGCCGAGCTCGCCTTGAGCGAGCTCGTGCCAGGACATCGTTGGACACCCCCGGATGCCCCTCGGGTGACGCCTGGTGCGTTGTCACCCTTCGACAGCAACCTGCGCGCTTCGGCCCGCGAGCACGGTATCGACTGGCGACTGGTCGCCTCGGTGATGTACGAGGAGTCTCGCTTCGACCCGGAGACCACCGGTCCCGGCGGCTCGGCAGGGCTGTTCCAGCTGATGCCGTTCACGTGGCGCGAGCTCGGCGTCGAGGACCCCCACGCGCCGGGAGAGGCGATCGACGCCGGAGCGGCGTACCTCAGTCAGCTCATGGATCAGTTTGCAGATGCGCCCGTCGCCGACCGGGTGGCCATGGCGATCGCCGCCTTCAACGTCGGACCGCGGCACGTGTCGGATGCGCGCAGCCTCGCCCGCGAAATGGGGCTCGATCCTGACCGATGGAGCGGCAATGTGGAAACCGCGCTCGTGCTGCTCGACGATCCCGAGGTCGCGCGTCGGTTTCCGGCTGGCATCTGCCGCTGCCGCCGCGCCGCGACGTACGCCCGCCGCATCCTGCGCCGCTACCGCGCGTACACCGAGCAGTTTCCCCCGAGCTGAACGGCGTAAGACGCGAGAAGCAAGAAGCGAGACGTAGCGGGGTCGCTGCTGGTTGGAGCGCGGGCGCGTTCCCGGTTCGGCGAGGGCCGGGCGCCACGTTTCCTTACCACCAAGACACCAAGACACAAATAGGATCCTGGCGGGGTCCAAACTGGGGCGCTTACTGGATCGAGAGGTTTGGCTTGGCGGTGGGCACTGGGCATCAGGCACTGCCATCGACCGTGTGATGCCCCGCCGCGCGCCCGGCAGCCGCCGGGACCTGTCGGACCGCTTTCCTGCCCCTGTGATGGCTTGGTGTCTTTGTGTCTTGGTGGTATTCCGGTCAGCCGCCGAGGGCGCCGGCGAGGTTCGGCGGGGTCGGGCTGTCCTCGGCGATGAAGACGTGGCAGGTCTCGCAGTCCTGCGGGATCACGTGCTTGCCGTCCGCGGTCGCCATCTCGTCGTCGTGGCAGCGCCAGCAGCCGGGGAAGTCATCATGACCAATGTCGTTCGGGTGCGTGGTCCAATTGGTGTCCATCTGCGGGAAAACGATGCTCCCGTAGACTTCGGCGGCCTGATCGGCCGCCGAAGGGACAAGCGCCGGGTTGGCGGCGGGCCCAGGAGTTCCACTATCACGGTAGGCACTGAGAACCGCCTCCCGAACGGCCTCCATACCACCCCCACGCGTGGCATAGGTTCCCTTGATCGCCTTGACCGCGATCTTCTTGTAATAGGGAAGAGCACGCAGCTCGGGCCGGTTTTCGAGCACGTCGTCCATGGCCTTTTCCGGGGACGGGAATCGGTGTGTGGGCCGGTTGTGACAGTCGATGCAGTCCATGACCCGGGCGCGGGCGTCGAGCTCCGCTGGCGGCGGCAGCTTGGCGTCCGGACGTGAGAAGGTCTGGATCGTACCGTCGGGAAGGCGCAGCTCGACCCACGCGATCTCCTGGCGCCGCTCGTCCGACGCGACATAGCGGATCCGGTTGTCCGCTTCGATGTGCCACCAGTGAATGCCGCCGTGCTGTCCGGCGTCGAGGCTGCCGCCCCCGGTCTTAAGCAGCATTGCGGAGTAGGCGGGTGTGTTGGCCTCGTCCTCGGAGAAGCGGGCCAACGTGACCAGCTTGTCACCGTGGTGTTTGGTGGGCCAATGGCACTGCTCGCAGGTCTCGCGAGCGGGGCGCAGGGTCCGCAACGGAGTCATGATCGGCCGGTGGTAGGTGCCGAGAACCGTATGCCAGACCTGACGCAGACCGTCCAGTTTGGACTTCACGAACCACGAGGCGCCCGGGCCGATGTGACAGTCGACGCAGGCGACACGGGAGTGCGGCGACTCCTGATAGGCCGTGTACTCGGGCTGCATCACGGTGTGGCAGGTCGTACCGCAGAATGACACCGTCTCCATCTCGTGGACGGCGAAGAACGAGCTCGAACCGAGGATTGCGGCGTTGATCGCAGTCAGTCCGATGATGGTCCACATGACGCGCCGCAATGCGGGGTCGTTGAAGTCGAGCCTGGGAAAGGTCTCCATCTCCTCCGTCGTCGCGCCTGCGGTGATCAGCGCGCGGCGACGTCGCCACATGCCGATCGGAACCAGCACCAGCCCGAGGACGAAGATCGCGGGCAGCACGAGATACGCGAAGATGCCGACGTAGGGGTTGCGCAGCCCGCCGAACGCCTGCATGGAGATGAACACGATCAGCATGAGCCCTGAGAGCGTGGTCAGCACGACCCCGGCGATGGTGATGGCGTTGTTCGCAAAGTTGACGACGCGCGCGACTGCACCGCGCCGCCAATTAAGGCTCTTCGTCATCGGGGTCCCTCCTCGAGCGATGATCCGGTATGCGTGCGGTTCCAGTCAGATCCCGTTGTGCTGGAACATGTCGCGCAGAGAGAGCAGGACCTTGGCGAAGTTGCTCTCCTTGAGAAAGTCCTGGAGCTGGTCCCGGGCGATTCCCCCGTTCATCTTCTCCTCGACCTTGAAGATGATCTCGTAGAAGTCCGAAAGCGGTTTCAATCCCAGCTTGGAGATGTTCTTCTCGTACCACGGGTGGGCGCTGACCTGATTCCAGACCGCTGTGGCGGGGGGAATCTCGCTCGTCCAAAGTCCCTCTGCGACGGTGGTGACCTCGCGGTACAGCGAGCGCAGGACCCCCCGAGTATCGCTCTCCTCAAGCTGCGACTGGACGGATCGTCTGTTGTCGGCCTTGACCGCAGGCTCGGCAACGGCTGCCGCACCGCGGGCGGCCGCCCGGTTGGGAGCCTTGGGCGGTGGTGGCGTCGAAGTAGAGGATTGCGGCACGAAGGCGGAGCGCGATGGCGGCCGGGACTCTCTACCTTTTGGTTCCTGCCCGCTCGCCCGGTCCGACTCGGTTGGAGCGCTCCCCACCTGCTCGTCGGCTTCATCCTCGTCTTCGCGAGACTCGGTCTCTCCCGCGGAGTCATCGCGCGGCTCCGCCGGCGAAAGGTCGCCGTCCGCCTCGGCGTCGACCGCGGTGGAGTCCTCGTCCACTTCTCCTTCCGCACTCGCGGCAACCGGCTCAGTAGCAGCTTCTTCCTGTGCCTTGACCTGCTCCAGAGCCTTGCGGAAGCGGGTGTGGAAGGTGGTGAGAAAACCGAGCTCGGCCTCGCTGATCGGTCGCGTCATCGCGAGCTTCTCGCGCATCACCTCGAGCTCGAGGAACCGCGCGTGGAGGAGGGCGGTGTTGGGGGCAAGTCGCCGTAACGACGGCACGAGCGCGGTGTTGAACTCGAGAATCTCGAGAATGTCCACGAAGCTCGCGAAGTCGATCAGCTGCTGGTACTCATTCTCGTACCAGTCGATCGCCTTCTCCTTCTCCTTGCGCTCGATGAGCCGGTCCAGTACGACTTGGGGCAGGCCGGTGCGATACCACAGCTTCCCCTTGTTGAGCTCGAGTTCTTGACGGACCGTCGTGCGGAGATCGTTGAGAATCTCGGTGACAACTCGGTAGGCGTCTAAGTTTTGCTGCAGCCAATCCATGAACACTTCCCCTGGCGCGCGACGGCTGGATGTCGATCGGACTGCATGCCGGAACTCGAGGTTACCATGGTGCTGGGGCGAAGTGTAGCAGTTGCTGCTGCCGGCGACGGCAGGGTCTGTCAGCCTCCGGGAGGGAATGCGATGGCACGGTCCACACGCGGGTTCAAAGCCGAGACCGCATTGCGGAGCGATCTCGCGTTCGTCCATTCCTCTGGGAAGCTGGAATGCCGGGCGTGCGCACATCGATGCAGGCTGGGCGAGGGGCGCCGCGGGGTCTGCCTAGTGCGGTCCCGAGAGGGTGACTCGCTGAGGGTCCCGTGGGGCTACGTCGCGGGGTTGGCGGTCGACCCGATCGAGAAGAAGCCCTTCTTTCACGTTGCACCGGGAGCGTCGGCGCTGTCATTCGGGATGCTCGGCTGTGATCTGCACTGTGCCTACTGCCAGAACTGGCTGACCTCGCAGAGCCTGCGTGACGAGCAGGCGGTGACGAGGGCGCACCCGGCGGAACCGAGCGAGCTCGTGGCCAGTGCGCTTGCCCGCGGCTGCCGAGCTCTCGTTTCAACGTACAACGAGCCTCTGATCACAGCGGAGTGGGCGGTCGAGATCTTTCGACATGCCCGCAAAGCCGGCCTGATGACCGGTTTCGTCTCCAACGGTCACGCAACACCCGAGGTGCTCGCCTACCTGCGGCCCGTCACGGACCTCTACAAGGTCGACCTCAAGAGCTTCAGGGAGAGCTCATACCGATCGCTCGGCGGCAGCCTGCGGGCCGTTCTCGACTCGATTGCAGAGCTGCATCGCCTCGGCTTCTGGATCGAGGTGGTGACGCTGGTCGTGCCAGGCTTCAATGACGACCACGAGGAGCTTGCCGACATCGCGGGGTTCCTCGCTGCGGTTTCCC
Source organism: uncultured Acidobacteriota bacterium (assembly GCA_963814875.1). Taxonomy (GTDB): domain Bacteria; phylum Acidobacteriota; class Thermoanaerobaculia; order Thermoanaerobaculales; family Sulfomarinibacteraceae; genus CAVSIS01. The sequence continues at coordinate 145,810 of CAWFFJ010000018.1, read as the reverse complement.
CAGACATTCCGTGGCACGTCACCGCTTTTCACCCCGACTATCGGATGGCCGACCGGGGACGGACTCCGCCCGCGACCCTGAGCCGCGCGCGGCGCATCGGCCATGAGAGCGGGCTGCGCTACGTCTACGCCGGCAACCTACCCGGCGAGCTGGACGGAGCTGAGGACACGCACTGCCCGAGCTGCAGGAAGGTGCTGGTTCGCCGGCACGGATTCTCAGTCACCGAAAACCTTATCCGTGGCGCCGGCCGCTGTCCGGAGTGCGACGCCGAGATCGCCGGTCGGTGGTGAGACCGGAAGGCAGGCCGGAGCCGATGGGAGGTGTGACGGATGCGACTGATTGGGAGGCGAGGGGTCTGAAGGCGAACGGTTTGCGCGATTTTTCAATCTCAGAATGAGACGGAATCGCGAGCTTGCGATTTTCTTCACATGTGGATAGAGTTATACGTCGAGGAGGCCGAGGGGAATGGCTCGACGGCTCAAGTCTCACATCACAGCGCCGGGAGCGCGCCGGGTTGGTCTCGGCTCCGTCATTCTCGGCCTGTTGTTGTTCGTCGTCAGTGGCGTGGCGCTGGGGCAGGAGAACGCAGACTGCCTGAGCTGCCATGAGGACTCCGAGGCGACCGGGACGCGGAGAGGCAAAGAGATCTCCGTCTACGTCGATCCGGCGGCGTTCGCACGCTCGGTGCACAGCGCCTTCGCGTGCATCGACTGCCACACCGACCTCGAGGGTGCCGAGCTGCCCCACGCCGAGGACCTCCAGCCGGTGGACTGCGCCTCGTGCCACGACGACGTCGCCGCGGAGCACAGCCAAGGGCCGCACGGCAAGTGGCCGAAGGTGCCGGGTTCCCCGTCGGCCGCGTGCGAGCGCTGCCACGGCGTGCACGACGTGCTGTCGCCGAAGGCGCCGGACTCGCCGGTCAATCGCGCCCGGGTAGATAACCTCTGCGGCACATGCCACATCCGAGAGCTGACCGCGGTGAAGACGAGCCCGCACATCGGTGGCGGCACCGGAGCGCCGGCCGCGAGCTGTGTCGACTGCCACCGCGGCCACTCGGTGACTGCGCCGGCCGACCCGATCCGGCAGCTCGACACCTGTGGAACCTGCCATGCTGCGCAGGCGAAGGCCCATCGCCGCAGCCTCCACGGACGGGCCGCGGTGAAGGGCGACCCGCTCGCGCCGAGCTGCGTGACCTGCCACGGAAACCACGCGATCCTGCGCCACACCGACGAGAAGGCCCCGACCTACGTGACCAACATTCCGCTGCTGTGTGGCCGCTGCCACCGCGAGGGCACCGCGGTCACCAAGCAGTACGATATCCCGCAGGATCGCATCCTCGAGAACTTCTCGATGTCGGTCCATGGCCAGGGCCTGTACAAGAAGGGCTTGACGGTCACCGCGGTCTGCACCTCGTGCCACACCTCCCACGACATCCTCGACCATAACAACCCTGACTCCAGCATCAACCGGGCGAACGTCGCCAAGACCTGCATGCAGTGCCACGCCCGGATCGAACAGGTCCACGTGAAGGTCATCGAGGGCCGGCTGTGGGAAAAGGAGCCGCACAAGATTCCCTCGTGCGTCGAGTGCCACCAGCCGCACAAGATCCGCGCCCGCTCGGTGGAGAGCGTCGGCGGTGCCGCCAATCGGGACTGCATGCGCTGCCACGGTAAGCAAGACCTGACCATGGTCCGAAACGGTGAGACGATCTCGTTGTACGTCGATGCGGAGGCCTACGACCTCTCGACCCATGCCCGGGTGGCCTGTGCCCAGTGCCACAACGAGGTCACCGTCAACCACCCGGAGCGGGCCTGCGCCACCATCACGCACAAGGTGGACTGCAGCATCTGCCACGCCGAGCAGGTACAGGAGCACGAGCTGTCCAAGCACGGGCGCCTCGCGGCTGCGGGCGACACCCAGGTTCCGACGTGCCTCACCTGCCACGAGAAACACGCCACGCAGAGCCACCGGCTGCCGACCGCACGAACCTTCTCGCGCAACATACCGGAGCTGTGCGGACAGTGCCACGCGGCCGGAGGAGTCGCCGCCGCCCGGATCAGAGCCGACGTGCCCGACATCGTCGAGAGCTACCTCAAGTCGGCCCACGGCAAGGGTTTGATGGAGAGCGGCCTGGTCGTGTCCGCGAGCTGCATCGACTGCCACACCGCGCACAAGGCACTGCCCCCGGACGACCCCAACTCGTCGGTCAACCGAAACAACCTGGCCGACACCTGCGGCGCCTGTCACAAGGGAATCGAGGAGCAGTTCAAGACCAGCATCCACTGGCCCGGAAACGTAGTGACCACGAAGCAGCTCCCGGTATGCGAGGACTGCCACACTTCACACTCGATCGGCCGAGTGGACACCTCGGACTTCCGCTTCGCCATGATGAACCAGTGCGGCCGCTGCCACGAGGACTATGCGAAGACCTTCTTCGAGACCTACCACGGCAAGGTCACGCAGCTCGGCTCGTCCGGTGCCGCGAAGTGTTACGACTGCCACGGAACCCACAACATCCTGCCGGTCGAGGATCCCAACTCGACGCTCAGCCGCCGCAACGTGGTCGACACCTGCGCCAAGTGCCACCCCGGGGCCCACCGCCAGTTCGCCGGTTACCTGACCCACGCCACCCACCACGAGCCCGAGAAGTACCCGTTCCTCTTCTACTCGTTCTGGTTCATGACGATTCTCCTCGTGGGGACGCTGACCTTCTTCCTGTTCCACACCTTCCTGTGGCTGTTCCGCCTGTGGCGGACCCGCGATCAGTGGCGGGTCCACAAGAACGGCAAGGCCGAGCGCTACTACATGAGGTTCACACGCAAACAGCGCGCCATGCACCTGGTGATGCTGCTCAGCTTCTTCACCCTCGCACTCACCGGCATGACGCTCAAGTTCTCCTACATGACGTGGGCGCACGGCCTGTCGAGAGCCCTCGGCGGGTTCGACACCATGGGAACGCTCCACCGCATCGGGGCGATCACCCTGATGGCGCTTTTCGTCTACCACATCCGCGATGTCTTCCGCGCCAAAGGGGCGTCGGGCAAGAGCTGGTTCAAGTTCATCTTCGGAACCAGCTCGCTGATGTTCAATCTCGATGACGTCAAGCAGTTCTGGAAGAGCGCGAAGTGGTTCATCGGGCGCGGACCGCGGCCCGAGTACGGACGCTTCACCTACTGGGAGAAGTTCGACTACTTCGCGGTGTTCTGGGGCGTGTTCGTGATCGGCTCGACCGGGCTGCTGCTGTGGTTCCCGGAGTTCTTCACCCGCTTTCTGCCCGGCTGGGCGATCAACGTCGCCACGATCATCCACAGCGATGAGGCGCTGCTTGCGGTCGGCTTCATCTTCACCATTCACTTCTTCAACACCCACTTCCGTCCCGACAAGTTCCCGATGGACCCGGTGATCTTCACCGGTCGCGTCTCGCTCGAAGAGCTTCGGCACGACAAGCCCGCCGAGTACGAGGAGTTTGTCGAGCAGGCGTCCGAGGAGGAGCGGGCGAAGCGGGTCGTTGGACCAGCCCCGCCCAAGGTTGAGAGGGCGTTCCGGATCTTCGGCTTCATCGCTCTCGGCATCGGGCTGACGCTCATCTTCCTGATCTTGTACGCGATGCTGTTCGGATACCGGTGATTCGAGCAGCCGAATGCCCGCGCTGCGGGGTGGTACTCGCGCCACCCCTCACCTTCGCCGGACCCGGCGCCCCGCCGCGCAGGAAAGGGGACGGGACTGCGGCTCGGATTGAGGATTCTCCGCGGCGGGCGTAACCTGGCCGAAGCGCCCGCCGCCTCATGAGGAAACCACACGCCGGGAGGGTTGGAAGGGGACCATGACCAGGATTCTCGGTTTCTACGAATCGACGTTGGGCAAGAAGTGGATGATGGCCTCAACCGGCATCATCCTCTTCCTTTTTGTCGTGGTTCACATGCTCGGCAACCTCCAGCTCTACCTCGGAGCCGAGCAGCTCAACCACTATGCCGAGCTGCTGCGCAAGAACCCCGCCCTGCTCTGGATCGCGCGCTCGGTGCTGCTGTTCTGCGTCACGGTCCACATCATCGCGGCGGTCCAGGTGTGGCTGCGCAGCCGAAGCAGCCGACCCGTAAAGTACAAGGTCTTTCGTCCGCCGGCGGTCGACTACGCGGCACGGACCATGGCGTGGAGCGGTCCAATCATCGCTGCATTCGTCGTCTTCCACATCCTCGACCTCACACTCGGCACGGTGCACCCCGGCTTCATCCAGGGCGACGTCTTCCACAACGTCGTGACGGGCTTCCAGAATCCGCTGGTTGCGGGCACATACATCCTTGCCAACGCGCTGCTCGCCATGCACCTCTACCACGGGCTCTGGAGCCTGTTCCAGACCTTCGGCTGGGACCACCCAAAGCTCAACCCATGGCGGCGCCGCGCCGCGGTGCTCTTCGCCGTGGCCATCGGGGCCGGCAACATCTCGATGCCTCTCGCCGTGCTGACCGGCGTCGTGCACCTGTGAGGAGGAACGGCCAATGAAGCTCGACGCCCGCATTCCCTCCGGTCCTCTCGAGCAGAAGTGGAGCCTGCGCCGCCGCGACCTCAAGCTGGTGAGCCCGGCGAACAAGCGCAAGCGCACGATTCTGGTCGTCGGTACCGGGCTCGCCGGCGCCTCCGCCGCCGCCTCCCTGGGCGAGCTCGGCTACCGGGTCGAGACCTTCTGCTACCAGGACAGCGCTCGCCGCGCCCACTCGATCGCCGCACAGGGCGGCATCAATGCGGCGAAGAACTACCAGAACGACGGCGACACCGTGTACCGGTTGTTCTACGACACGGTCAAGGGCGGCGACTTCCGCTCACGCGAGGCCAACGTCTACCGGCTGGCCGAGGTCAGCGTGAACATCATCGACCAGGCGGTGGCCCAGGGCGTACCGTTCGCCCGTGAGTACTCGGGCTACCTCGCCAACCGCTCGTTTGGCGGCGCGCAGGTGTCGCGGACCTTCTACGCCCGCGGCCAGACGGGCCAGCAGCTGCTCCTGGGAGCGTACTCGGCGCTGTCTGCGCAGGTCGCGGCGGGGACCGTGCGTGTCAACCCGCGCACCGAGATGCTGGACCTGATCGTGGTCGACGGTCACGCCCGCGGCGTCGTCACCCGCGACATGGTGACCGGCGAGGTGAGGTCGTGGGTCGGCGATGCAGTCCTGCTCGCCACCGGTGGCTATTCCAACGTCTTCTTTCTTTCGACCAACGCCAAGGGGTGCAACGCGACTGCCCTGTGGCGCGCCTACCGCCGGGGTGCCGGCTTCGCCAACCCGTGCTACACGCAAATCCACCCGACCTGCATTCCCCAGGCCGGTGACTACCAGTCGAAGCTCACCCTGATGAGCGAATCGCTGCGCAACGACGGACGCGTTTGGGTGCCGAAGAAGCCCGGCGACAATCGGTCTCCGAGCCAGATCCCGGATTCCGAGCGCGACTACTACCTGGAACGGATCTACCCGAGCTACGGCAATCTGGCTCCTCGAGACGTCTCCTCGCGCGCGGCCAAGCGTGCGTGCGATGACGGTCAGGGAGTCGGCCCCGGTGGACGAGGGGTCTATCTGGACTTCGCCGATGCCATTCGTCTCCTGGGTGAGGACGTCATCCGCGACCGCTACGGAAACCTGTTCGACATGTATGCGCGGATCACGGGAGAGGATCCATACAGGGTGCCGATGCGGATCTACCCGGCGCCCCACTACACCATGGGCGGGCTGTGGGTCGACTACGACCTGATGAGCAGCATTCCGGGCCTGTTCGTGCTCGGCGAGGCCAACTACTCCGACCACGGCGCCAACCGTCTCGGAGCATCCGCTCTGATGCAGGGGCTCGCCGACGGCTACTTCGTGATTCCCTACACCCTCGGCGACTACCTGGCCTCGACCCGACTTCCCGCAGTTGCCGAGGGCCAGCAGGAGTTTCGCGAGGCCGAGACGGCCGTGGCGGAACGCGTCAAGCGGTTGCTCGGGGTCAACGGCCGGCACACGGTCGACCACTTCCACCGTGAGCTCGGTGCTGTGATGTGGGAGTTCTGCGGCATGGCGCGGACCGGCGAGGGCCTCGACGGTGCACTCGAGAAGATCCGCTCGCTGGAGGCGGAGTTCTGGCAGGACGTCAGGATCCCCGGGGATAGCGCCGACCTCAACCAGGAGCTCGAGAAGGCGGGCCGGGTTGTCGACTACTTCGAGCTCGCCGAGCTCATGTGCCGCGATGCGCGGACACGCGAGGAGTCGTGCGGCGGGCACTTCCGTGAGGAGTACCAGACCAGCGAGGGCGAGGCGCTGCGCAACGACGAAGACTTCTGCCACGTCGCGGTGTGGGAGTACGCCGGCGAGGGCGAGGCGCCGAAACGCCACGTCGAACCGCTCGAGTTCGAGGCCGTGCACCTGTCGCAGAGGAGCTACAAATGAAGCTGACGCTGCACATCTGGCGCCAGAAGGACCACAAGGACACGGGTCGCTTCGCAACCTACAGCCTCGCGGACGTGAGCACCCACATGTCGTTTCTCGAGATGCTCGACGTGCTCAACCAGGAGCTGATCGAGAAGGGCGAGGATCCGGTTGCGTTCGAGCACGACTGCCGAGAGGGCATCTGCGGCTCGTGCGGTTTTGTCGTCAACGGCCTCGCCCACGGCGGCCAGCGCGGGAGCACGGTCTGTCAGCTCCACATGCGGCACTTCTCCGACGGCGACGAGCTCGTGCTCGAACCGTGGCGGGCGAAGGCGTTTCCCGTGCTCAAGGACCTGATCGTCGATCGTTGCGCGTTCGACCGCATCATCCAGGCCGGGGGCTATGTCTCGGTGCGCACGGGCGCGCCGCCGGACGCTCATGCGCAGCCGATCGCCAAGGACACGGCCGATCTGGCGATGGACTTCGCAGAGTGCATCGGCTGCGGCGCCTGCGTTGCGTCGTGCCCGAACAGTGCCGCCATGCTCTTTGTCGGTGCCAAGGTTGCGCACCTCGGGCTGCTCCCCCAGGGGCAGCCCGAGCGAGACGCTCGGGCGAGGTCGATGGTGGCGGCGATGGAGGCCGAAGCCTTCGGCGCCTGCTCCAACTACCGCTCCTGCGAGGCAGTGTGTCCGAAAGAGATCTCCATCTCCGCGATCGCCCGCATGAACAAGGACTTCCGGAAGGCACAGCTTCGGGTGGCAGGTGCGAGCGGGAAGCGGAAGTAGCCCCCATCGATTGACCGAAGGCCACCGAGCCGCCTCGGCTGCACGGTGATCAGATAACGGTACCGTCGGCCACGACTGCGTTCTTCGGAATCACCACGATGCCGTCACGGATCGCCCAGCCGTCGCCGTCGGCCTGGTCGAGGCCGTGCTGATTGACAATGCGGACCTCGCGTCCGATGCGGGCGTTCTTGTCGATGATCGCGTTCGTGATCTCGGTTCCCTCGCCGATGCCGATCGGCGGCGCACCGGCCGCGGCGTCGGGTACGTGGGCGTCGACACCCATGATCAGGCAGCGATCAATCCTGCAGCCCGTGGCTGCGGAGCGCAGCCCGACCACCGAGCGAGTGATCGCCGAGTCCTGGATCCTGGTGCCGTCCGCGAGCAGCACGTGGTCGAAGCTGCAGTGGCGCAGCTGGGCGCCGGGGAGGTAGCGGGGCCGGGTGTAGAACGGCCACTCGGGGTCGTGGAAGGAGAACGGCGGGTGGTCGCCGACCAGATCCATATGGGCCTCGAAGAAGGCCCGGATTGTCCCGATGTCGCGCCAGTAGCCGTTGAAGAAGTGGGCCTGGACGCGGTACGGATCGACCCCTGCGGGGATGATGTCGCGGCCGAAGTCGATCGCGTCGCTCGCCAGACATTCGAGCAGGACCCGCTTTCGGAACATGTAGATGCCCATCGAGCCGAGGTACGGCTCCGTGGTGCCGAGCCCCTCCCGGCGCATCACCTCCTCCGGCAGCTCCATGCCCGCGCGCGCCTCGGGCGTCGCTGGCTTCTCGCGAAACTCGCGGATCCGGTTGTCGTCGTCGACCCGGACCGCTCCGAAGCCGGCGATCTCCTCCTCCGAGCACGGCATCACACCGACCGTGAGGTCGGCCCCGTGCTCGACGTGGTCGTGGAGTAGGGCGCGGTAGTCCATGCGGTACATGTGGTCGCCCGCGAGGATCAGGACGTGGTCTCCCGGCAGCTCGATGAACGATCCAAGGTTCTGGCGGACCGCATCCGCGGTGCCCTGGAACCAGGTCTGCGCCCGCGGCGTCTGCTGAGCGGCCAGGATCTGGACGTAACCGCGAGAGAAAGCGTCGAACCGGTAGGTGCGACCGATGTGCCGGTGGAGTGAAACCGAGTTGAACTGGGTGAGCACGTACATCCGCTCCATCGACGAGTTGATCGCATTCGAGATCGGGATGTCGATCAGGCGGTACTTCCCGGCAATCGGCACCGCCGGTTTGGAGCGCAGGCGGGTGAGGGGATCGAGACGGGTTCCGCGGCCGCCCCCGAGGATGAGGACGGTGACGTTGGCGGTGAGATCGTTGAGGCGTGTCATCAGCGCTCAGCCTCCGTCCACCAGTTTAGCCCGCGTTTCTCACCATCTCCCGACCGCGGGCGGCGATCTGCCAGCCATCGCCGGCTCTTTCGCGACTCGGCGCCTGCGTACGCCTACGTCAACCCGGTGATCGCCGTCGCCCTCGGCTGGCTCGTGCTGAGCGAGCCGATCCGTGTCACTACCGTGATCGGCGCGGCACTCGTCATCACCGGCGTCGCGGGCGTCTTCCGCGACTCCCGGACGCGGCGGCCGGCAGCGATCGCACCTCGCTGAGGGAAACCGCAGCTGCGCGCACCTGGACTCAGTACCTCCGCGACAGCCGCAGCCCGGTAGCGGTGCGGCTCGTGTGGAAGAGCGCGCCGAGGGTCGGACGGTAGGGGCTGGTCGCCGCCGGCTCGCCGTTCACGGTCTCGATGGTGAGCGACGACGCAGGCCGCTCGGAGCGGGCCAGCTGCACCTTGAGGAACTCCAGGTAGCGGGTCAGTGCGGGGTGGTCGGGCGCGACCCGGATCTCGAGCCGGCGCCCGCGGCCCTCGGAGACGACCACCACCCGAGAACCGTGGCACACGATGTGGCTTGTGGCGACACGGCGGGGGAGGCTCTCGGTGAGGCCCTCGATCGCGAGCCCGCAGGGCGACGCGGGGTCGGCGGCGTTGAGCCACCACACGCGGTCCTCGGGGAGGCCGTCGAGCAGGCGCCGTACGGCAGCGGGGCTCGCGAATTGCAGCCCCTGGATGCCCTCGAAGAACCGGCCCGCGACGACCTCGCCGGAGAGCTCGAGCAGGCGCAGGCTGCGGAATAACCCGCCCCACGAGAGCGCGGCAAGCTCCCGATCGAGCAGCTCGCGAAACAGGAGACCGTAGCGTTCGAGCAGCAGCCGGGCGCGCTCGGCGTCACGTTGCTCCCGGTCGAGCGGATCATCGACGGGCTCGATCGGAGGCAGCCGGTACCAGGCGGCGGAGAAGGGCCGGCTCGAGCGCCAGCGGTCGAAGGCCCCGCGGCGACGTCGACGGTCGGCCCCGGCCTGTGCGACGTCGCCGGCGCTGAAGCGGCTCGCGATACCGCGTCGGACCGTTTCGAAGCCGACCGTTGAGAGCTCGCCGCGCCAGGCTCCGGCCCACAGACGCGTGGTCACCTCGGCCGAAGTGAGTCCGGTGTGGGCGACGAGCTCCTCGAGACCGAAACGACCGAGAGGGTGGGGGAAGAGCGGATCGGCCTCAGCCGGCGCTCCGGGGCCCGGCTCGAGCACCAGCTCGCGCTCACCGCCGAGGGTGAAGGCCACCCGGCGTGGCCCGGTTCCGAACCACTCGAGGTCGGTCTCAGCGAGCAGGGCGTCGAGCCAGGACGGGAGATAGGGTGACACCCGCGCCGGGAGGATCTCGGTCTCCCAGAGCTCAGTGGGCAGGGCGATGCCGAGCAGCGGTTCGAGGGCTGCGCGAAGATCCTCGACACCCGCGTCGGTGACCCCGACGCCCTGGTGGCTGGCGAGGAAGAGCGGCAGGCTCGCGGGGGCCAACGGGGTCAGCACGGCGCGGGCGGCAGAGCGGGCCATGCGGAGCGCGCGCTCGAGGTTCTCGCGATCCGAGACCTCGGTATCGACCGCATCGGCGGTGAGCAGGTCGAGGACGACCTCGTGCTCCTCGGCGAGGGCCGCGAGCGCGGTTGCGAGAAGGCGCTGATCGAGGCGCAGGTCGCGGGCGACGGCCGTGACCGGGCGCGGGCCGTAGGCGCGCAGCCACTCGCCGACCACGGCCGTGAGGTCCGCGCCGCGATGGTCAGCGCGGTCGTGGCGGTCCAGGAGCCGGGCCAGTGCCTCGGCGGCGGCCGGTTCGCTGTGCGGGACGACCGGCCCGAGGCGCAGCGCACGGGGATCGCGGCCGAGCGCGGCAGCGATGCGCGGCAGCTCGGCGATGTGAACCACTGCCCAGGGTGTCTCATCCCCGGCCTCGGCCACGGTGACGACGCGGTCTGCGCACCCGGCAATGGCGTCGTCGGCCTCGGCGCCGTGATCGGCTCGCATCGCGTCGATCATCGCCACCCACTCGACGAGGGGAATGAGCAGGCGCTCGCGGACCCAGTCGCCGAGGTCGTCGGCGTCACCCGGCGTCCAGCCGGGGGCGGTGCGCTGCAGCTTGGCCTCGAGCCGCGCCACGATATCGGCCGAGATGCGTGGGCGCAACGCCGACGACGTCGCGACCTCTCGCACCAGGTCTCGCGAGAGCACGCCGCGACGAGCTCCGGACGCCGAGTCGTCGGCGTACATGAGGGTGTTGGTTTCTTTCCACAGTGCATTGGCTGCAAACGGGGAGGGCGTTTCCGTGCGCACGTCGTGGACGCGGATCACGCCGTCACGGACCTCGTCGAGGAGGCCGCGCAGGGCCTCGAGCTCGAACTCGTCCTGAAGGCAGGTCCGCCATGCCTCGACAACGAGCGGGAAGTCCCCTGCCGGCGAGACCGCATCGAGCAGCTCCTTGGCACGCAAGCGATGCAGCCAGAGCGGCGTGCGGCGTCTGAAACCGGCTCTGGGCAGCAGCAGAGCGGTCCCGGCGGCCTCGCGGAAGCGGGCGCCGAAGAACCCGGTACCTTCGAGTGCGCGGCGCAGCGTCTCGTCGAGGCCGGCACCGTCGACCAGGCCGAGGACATCATCGGGTCGCTGGCCCGCCGGAAAAGTCAGGGCGATGCAGTCGTCGTCGTGGACCACTTCCGGCCGTGCTCCGAACTTCTGCTGCCATGCGGCAGTGAGGGCCAAGGCGAGGGGGCGGTTGACCCGACCGCCCCACAGCGTGTGGAGCACGACCCGGCGGTGGTCAGTGCCGGCATCCGCCGCCGAGGTGTGCTCGACGATGACCCGGTGTCGGTGCGGCAGTGAACCGGTGGCGGCGCGCTGGGCGCGCAGACTCGAGACCAGCTCGGCGGCGGCGGCCGGCGCCAGCGGCAACTCGGCGGCGAGGCGGTCGGCGGCATCGGAGCTGTCAATTGAACCTTCGATTCGCTCGAGCAGGCGTCCGACCCGCTCGGAGAGGAAGAACGAGCGATCGCGCTCGTCGGCGCGCCAGAAGGGCGCCATTGAGGCCTGGCCCCGGGCCGGAACCACTACGACGTCGTTGTGGGTGATGCGTTCGATGCGCCAGCTCTGGATGCCGAGGGTGAAGGTGTCGCCGACCGCCCGCTCCCAGACGAACTCCTCGTCGAGCTCGCCCAGCGGTGCGCCCGAGCCCTCGATCCGAAGCTGGAAGTAGCCCCGGTCGGGAATGGTGCCGCCCGACAGGTAGAGCAGACGCTCGACGCCGGCGCGGGCTCGCACCGTGCCGTCGACCGGGTCGAGGGTCACCAGGGGACGCAGGCTGCGCACCCGGGTCGAGGCGTAGCGCCCGGAGAGCATGTCGAGCACCAGGTCGAAGTGGCGTCGAGGGAGATCAGCGTAGCCGTCTGCGGTGCGGACGGCGGCGTAGAGGTCTTCGACCCGCCAGGTCTCGACCACGCACATGGCGACGATGACCTGGGCGAGGACGTCGAGTGCGCCCGCCACAGGTCGCACCGGTTCGAGCTCGCCGTCGAGCACCGCCTGCGCCAGCACCGCGGCCTGCAGGAGGTCCCGCGGGTGGGTAGGGTAGAGCCGTCCCCGGCTCACGGCGCCGACCGCGTGGCCGGCGCGTCCGATCCGCTGGATCGTCGACGCGATGGTCGGTGGTGCCTGGACGAGTGCCACCTCGTCGATGGCCCCGACGTCGATGCCGAGCTCGAGCGAGTTGGTGGCGACTATTCCGCGCAGCTCACCGGCCTTGAGGCGCTCCTCGACCACGGAGCGGACCTCACGCGAGAGCGACCCGTGGTGGGACCAGACGAGGGCGTCGCCCGCGTTCTCGTTGAGGGTCCGGGCGAGGCGCTCGACCATACGCCGGCTGTTGGCGAAAACCAGTGTGGAGCGGTTGCGCCGGATGGTTGTGCGCAGCTCCGCGGCGAGCGCCGCCCACGCGTCCTCGTCCCCCCGCGGGCCGACGAGCGCGCCAGTGGTCCTCACCTCCAGGTCGTAGCGCTTATCCGACGGGACTGCCACGACGCCGACCGGCCGCTTGCGGAGGGATGCCGCGCCGTCGTGGTCGGGCAGGCGACCTCCGACCCAGCTCGCGACCCGTGCAGCCGGCTCGACCGTTGCCGAAAGGGCCAGGCGCTGGAACTCGCCGCTGATGCGCACGAGGCGCTCGACCGCGGTCATCAGGTGGAGCCCTCGCTTGGCGCCGACCAGCGCGTGGACCTCGTCGAGGATCACCGTCCGCACCTCGGTGAGCAGCCGCCGCCAGCGACCGGAGAGCAGCATCAGATTGAGGCTCTCGGGCGTCGTGACGAGGATCTCGGGCGGCTGGCGCAGCATCCGCCGACGCTCCGCCTCGCTGGTGTCGCCGGATCGCACCGCGACTCGAATCTCGGGCATCGGCAGGCCCGCGCTCCGGCAGTGTTCGGGCAGCTCAGCGAGCGGGACCAGGAGGTTGCGCCGGATGTCGTTGGCCAGCGCCTTGAGCGGCGAGACGTAGACCACGCGCACCGCACCAGTGCTCCAGTCGCCGGAGATCAGTCGGTCGATCGCCCACAGGAAGGCCGTCAACGTCTTGCCGCTGCCGGTCGGTGCGGTGACGAGCAGGTGCTCGCCGGTTGCAATCCGGGGCCAGGCGGCGGCCTGGATTGGTGTCGGCTCGCCGAGCCGGGCGGTGAACCACGTCCGCACGGGCTCGCTGAACGGTAACGGCGCATCAACTGCTGGATCCGCTCCAGGCCTTCGGAGCGAACGGGGTTTCTCGGAGGGATTCACCAGTCGGGGAGGGGCCGCTTGAGCCAGGTGCGGACGATCGCGTCGCGCTGTCGGGCAATCTGCTCGTCCGCCGCGGGGATCTGGCGCGCAGCCGCCTCGACCGGACGAAAACGCGCCGCCGCCGCGATGACCACGATGGCGGGCAGGATCACGTAGAGCAGGTCGCTCCCGGCGAGGACGCCGGTCACGATGCCGATCCCGAAAAAGAAGGCAGGCGCAGCGAGCAACGCGATCTGCACCAGCGCCGCGACCATCTGACGAGCGACCACTCGCTTGTAGCGTTCGATGTCGGCGGTGGACTCCAACCGGCCGATCTCGCGGACTGCGCGCTCGAGCTCGCGGCCGAACCAGAATGAGTTCAGCAGCGCGAGCGCCGGCAGCCCGAGCAGCAGGGCGATCAGCTGTCCGCGCATGGATCCTCCGCCGGCATTCTACCGCCGAGACCTGTCGGGACGGCGAAGAACGCGCGTACCGCGGCGATCGGATCCGGCCGGAGCAGGCTGGCGGCGTCGTCCTCGAGCCAGTCGTCGGGCAGCAGGGCGGCGTAGCGGCGGTCGAGGAAGCGACGGCACAGCAGCACGATCGTGCCGCGGTCGCTGGCCGAGCGGATCAGCCGGCCGGCAGCCTGGACGACCCGGGTCAGGCCGGGTACGAGATAGGCGTACTCGAAGCCGCGGCCATAGCGCTCGGCGTAGTAGGCCTTGAGGAGCTCTCGTTCGAGGTTGTACTGCGGGAGCCCCGGCGACACGACCATGACCTGCGACAGCATGTCTCCTGGATAGTCGACGCCCTCGGCGAATATCCCGCCGAGGACCGCGAGGACCAGCTGCGAGCGGCCCGAGGACAGGCGGTCGAGGAGCTCCCGTTGCTCGGCGTCCGAGGCACCGCGCTGTTGAACCAGAATCTCGTGGGGGACCGGCGGCAGCCGGTCGAGGACAGTCTCGAGGAAGGCGTAGCTTGGGAACAGCACCAGTGCGTTGCGTCCGGGTTCCGCGAGCCGGGAGATCCACCCGGCGATCGCGTCGGCATGTTCGAGCCGCCGCCGCCAGGTCGTGTCGACATCGTCGATGGCCAGCACGAGCCGGTTCTCGGGTGGAAACGGAGATGGGACCGCGAGGGTGTCGGTGCGACGGCGGTCGAATCCGAGCAGGTCGCGGTAGAACTCGAACGGCTCGAGTGTCGCCGACATCGCCACGCACCCACCGCTGGCCTCGAGCACCGCGCCGAGGAACCGTGACGCGTCGAGGCAGACGATGCGGAGACGAGCCTCTCCGGACGCCGTCCGGGCCGCGAGATGTACGAACTCCTCGCCGCCGAGGCCGAGCACCCGGTGGAAGTGAGTGAGCTGGAAGAAGACGTCGAGCACCGGGTCGTCGGCGCTCCACAGCTCGTTCTCGCGCTTGTACAGGAAGTACTGCAGCATGGCGCCGTCGAGCTCGATCCGTATCTCGGTGAGCTCATGGCGGGGGAGCTCGACCGGCGTCTCGCAGTCGCGGCGCTCATCCAGCGCGTTTCGGACGGTGCCTTCGACCAGCTCTGCCAGCGCGGTGATCACCTCGGAGAGACGGCGGAAAAGCGCGTTGTCGCGGTTGCCGAGGACGGCCAGCGCGGCCTCGAGGGCCGCCGCGGAGAGGATAGGGGAGTAGTACTCCCGGCCGCGCTCGACCAGGTTGTGGGCCTCATCGACCACCAGGACGGCGCGCTGCAGTGCTCCACCGCCGAGCAGGCTCGCGAGCCCGATGATCGGGTCGAAGACGTAGTTGTAGTCGCAGATCACGACGTCGACGTCCGGCAGGAGGTCGAGCGAGACCTCGAACGGGCACACCTCGTGCTGGCGTGCCGCGTCGAAGATCCGATCCGGGTCGAGGTGGCTGCCGGAGTCGAGCAGCGTCGGCAGCAGCTGGGAGCGAATCAGCTTGATGCCGTACTCGCGGGCGTACGGGCAAAACTCCTCGTGGCAGACCATCTCCGAGTTCGCGCACATCTTGCCTTTGGCGCGTAGCTGGAGGCTGCGGAACCCGCCGCGTTGCATCGACCGTACGGTTTCGACTGCGAGCCGCTGTTGGAGCGTCTTGGCGGTCAGGTAGAACAGCCTGTGCCCGTCGAGCAGCGCCCGGCGCAGGGCGGCGTGGAGCGCCGCCGCGGTCTTCCCGGCTCCGGTTGGCGCGGCGAGGAGCAGATGGCGCTGCTCGCCCAGAGCGGTGTCAACCGCTGCGCCCATCGGCAGTTGTGCAGGCCGTGGCTGGGCGTGGGGGAACGGCAGGTCGGAGGCCTCGGCGCGCAGCCGATCCAGTCGCTCGAGCCGACGCTGTTCGATCGCGATCAGTCGCCGAACCGTCTGGCGCAGCCACGCGTCGACCGAGTCGCGGTCCCAGACGACCTCTTCGTCGCGCTCCTCGAAGGTGACGATGTCAACCAGCACCAGCCGCGCCGCGGAGGGCGGGCCGTCGCCGGAGAGCACGGCGGCGTAGAGGCTGAGCTGCCGCCGGAAGCGGTCGAGGCGTTCAGAGGCGTAGAGATTGTGCAGGTCGACGGCGAAGTGGAGAGTCTTGATCTCGTCGACCCGGATCACACCGTCCCCGCCCCGGACCACTCCGTCGGCGCGACCCACGACGGTGACCCGCCAATCGTCGATGACGGTCTCCAGGCGCACGGGAACCTCGGCCTGGTAACCGGGCTCGAGGGCGGTGAGCTCCTGCTGAACACGGCGGTGGAGCTCCTGGCCGATCCACAGGCGCGAGAGACCGGACCCGTTGAGGCCGATCGCGCGCTCTCCGGACTCGCCGGCGAGGTCGCTCACGCTGGCAGCGAACGAGCGCGACTCGAGGTCAATCAGAATCGCCACGGCGCCATTCTAGGAGCTTTCAAGACGGCGGGCCTGAGTTTGACCGTCCACCGAGCCACGTCACTGGGCAGAGGCGGTCGGCAGGCTCGGTGTAACCTCACCCGACCTATATCGTAAGATGCAGGGCATGAAGCGTTGGACTGCGCTCCCTCTGATCCTGGTCGTCCTACTGGCCGCCTGTGCGACAACGTCCGCCGGCGGCGGCCGCGACCCGATCTACTTCGGCCGCACATCCTGGACCGCTGCGGTGGTCGAACGCGGCCTCGATCCGGCGGACATCGTCTACCCGTTCAACATCACTCCGGAAATGGAGGCATGGGCACGAGCCGCGACTGTGCGGGAGACGGGCACCGTCAGCCGCCTCAACAAGCTCCAGGCGGCGCTCTTCGACCCGGACGGTTTCCCGTTCAGCTACGACCAGAGGGTCACGCTCCCGGCGGAGCGAGCCTTCCAGGAGCGCCGCGGTAACTGCCTCGCCTTCACGTCCATGTTCGTCACCCTCGCCCGGAGCCTCGGGCTCCCGGGCTTCCTGGTCATGGTGCAGCGCTCACCAACGGTGGAACGGGTCGAGGATGTCGTGGTGGTGAATCGCCACGTCGTTGCCGGCTACTCCGAGGCGAGCCGACTCTACCTGTTCGATTTCTATGAGAGCTCCGAGATCCCATACATGCAGACCCGGGTGGTCGACGACCTTGCGGCGAGTGCGCTGTTCCACACAAACTTCGGCGGCGACGCCATCCGTGACGGTGACCTCAAGTCCGCCGAGCGCAATTTTCGGATTGCGACCGTGCTCGGACCCGAGCTGGCTGCTCCGTGGATAGGGCTCGGAGTGACCCAGTATCGAGAGGGCGACCTTGATGGCGCGCTCGACTGCTACCGGCAGGCGCTCGAGGTTGAGCCCGGGAACCCGTCCGCGCTGACCAACCTAGCCTACCTCTACCGACGTCGAGGTCTCGACGACCAAGCGTCTGCGGCCTTGCGCGCCGCCGGCAAGGGGTCGTCGAGCCCGTTCACGCTCATTGCCCTCGCCGACAGCGAGCTGGCGCAGGGCGACGTGCGGCAGGCCAAGCACTACCTCCGCAAGGCGCGGCACAACTACCGCGACGAGCCCGAGGTGTGGGAGGCCATGGCCCGCCTCGAAGCCACCGTCGGCGACCACGCCGCCGCGAAACGCCATCGTGAGCGGGCGAAGGCGCTGAGGGCGGCGCCCGGCGGCTGACTCAGAGCTGATCACTTCTCCGCTGCCGGTCCTTCCGGCCGCCACCGCTGCGCGCACTGTGGTGTATTCTGCATCGTTGGAGGCGGCCGGCCGCGAGCAAACCGAGATTCGGCTCTTCGGTCGGAGGGTGTCAACGAGATGGATGGAGCTCGGGATCTCGATCGCGAACGTCGCCAGGATCCTCGCGCGGAGCTGCACGTCGATCTCGTGTACGACTCGTTCTCGTCGTTCCTCAGCGCGGCCGCTGGAAACCTCTCCCGTGGTGGCATGTTCCTCGCTGTCCCAAAGTCGGTTCCGGCCGGCACCCGACTGTCTTTCGAGGCGCGCCTCAGAGACGGCTCAAGCCTGATCCGGGGCGAGGGCGAGGTGGTCTGGGCACGGGCGGAGGTCACGGCCGGCCTGCCCGTAGGGGTGGCGATCCGGTTCAGCAGGCTGAGTGCCCAGGGCCGAGACCTCATCACCCGCCTGCTCGAGCAGCACCCGGACGACAAGGGGGGCGCCGTGCGGCTTGGAGGGGTCCGGTTGGGCAAAGCGAAAGGAGCCTCCGAGACCACTCCCGTTGCGGTCGAGCGGAGCCTGCCGCTGGGAGAGAGCCCCGACTCGCTGCCTGTGGTACCGCGCGAGACGCACCCGCTCTCCCGTGCGACTGTGCGGGAGTGGACCGGGCACCCTCGCCAGGCCTCGACTAGCGGCGAGCCGGTGCGAAGCGAACCGACCCGTGCAGCCGACATTCGTGTCACTGACGAGGTCGGCTCGGAGTTCGACTTCACGCTGCCGCCATGGGAGACCGAGCAGGTTCCGCCCGAGCTGCGGCCACCGAACCCGGTCCGCAACGTCCTGATCGCCGTCGCGGTCCTGTGCGCGGCATTGGTCGCGCTCTATCTCGGACCACTCAACCTCGTCGGGATGGTAGTCCACCTCGGCTCCGCGGTCGTGCACCGCCTCCTACCGGGGCCGTCGCCAACGTTGACCCCAACCGCCGTGCACGCGCTTCCTTCGTCCGAACCTGCGCCGACCCCCGTCCTCGGACCCTCCCCGAGCCCTGCGGGCGCAGACGCGATCGGGGCGGACCGGTATCGGGACGGCGCAACCCAGACGCCGCTGATTATCGACCGGGTTGCGTGGCGCCGCGACGCCGGCGGCGTCGTTGTGACCGTTGAGGCGGACCGCGAGATCCCACAGGATGCCGTCCACTCCTCTTGGTTGAGCGAACCGCCGCGCCACATCGTCCGCATTCTCGGCGTGGGCGGCTACCGCGGGAGTGCGGCGATGGACGTCGGACGGAGGGACCTGGTGCGGGTCCGGGTTGGACTTCACCACGACCGGGCCCTCGCCGAGCTGCACATCGTCCTGGACCTCGCCTCGAGCGCAGTCAAGGTCGAGCCACTCGTGGTCCATGGACGGCGGATGGAGATCGCGGTCCGTAGCGGAGCTCCATGAACAGTGAGCACGCCCCCGGGGCACCGCTCGTGGCACCGGTTTCCGCGCTACCATTCGACATGACGGACCTCAATCCGGAGTGATGTCCATCTCGTTCGCGAACCTGGAGGAGAGAGCGATGAATGCGAAGCGGCTTGGAGAGATGTTGCGCGAGAACCGGCTGGTCGACGACGAGTCCCTGAACGCAGCGCTCGAGGTCCAGCGCGGTACCGGAGAGCGCCTCGGCTCGACGCTGGTTCGCCTCGGTCTGGTCGACAGCTCTTCGCTCGCTCGCATTCTCGGCGAACAGCTTCAGGTGGAGGCGGTCGATCCGGCAACGGAGTTCCCGGAGGCCGACGCGCTCGCGCTGATCTCGTTCACGGACGCAATGCGGCTCGGGTGTCTGCCGCTCAAGATGCGCGACGGCGAGCTCGTGGTCGCGATGACTGAACCGCACAATGAGGCCGCACGTGAGCAGATCGCCGCCATCTCCGGGGCTCGAGTGCGTGCAGTCGTCGCGCCGCAGATGGCGCTCTTCGAAGCGCTCAAGCGCGTCTATCGCGGGGCATCCGGTGAGGACGCAAGGGCGATGAAGATTCGGCGTGTGGTCGCCGGCCTGCGCACCCTCGCCGACGAGCTCGAAGACCTCGTCTAACACGCGGCGCACAGCGCATTTCAAGCAACGCGTACTACGGAGCCCCTAGGGCAAGAGGACCCACATGCGCACAGCACATCAAGGGAGGCTGTAGAGCGCAGGCCCCCGAAGACGCCTCGAAACCTCTACTCGCCGTCCCGGGCCGAGACCCTACAGGTTCCTAGCCAACGTCAAGCTGTGGCGACGTCACCGCGTGGAGGGGGACCACCCGGTTTCCGGCCGGCGCGCTTAGCGCGCAGCAGCGCCGCATCGGCGTCGGCGATCAGCATCCGGGTCGCCTGCTTCCCGGTGTGACGGCCGCCGACCTGAGCAAGGCCGATCGAGCTCGAGACCCATCTCGAGCCCGGAGAGCAGGAGAAACAGGCTCGAGCCGACCACCTCCGCCATGGTGCCGTCCGACAGCTGCGCCGGAAGTGAGAGCTCAAGCGCAACTGCGGCCGAAAACCAGAACAGGAGCCTGCCGCGCACGTCGGGGGGCTGTTGCCGGAGGGCAAGCAGGGCGAGGCCCAGATAGCTGAGCGCAGCCAAAGTGTGGTGCAGGCTGCACCGGCCATCACGGTGTCTCGTAACCTCACCGGATGCCAGAGGGACGCGGACTCGCGGGGATGGCTCGAGGACAGGTTAGCGCCGAGTCGGGACCTCGGGCCACAGCGAGCGCCCGTGGAGCTCGATGTCGAGGCGCTCGGTCATCTCGTCGAGTCGGTCCTTGAGAGCGGCGCGTGCCGCGGCCGGACGCTGGTCCGCCGCGACCCACAACGGCTCCCCGAACTCCACGAGGACCCTGGAGAACGGGGGAGCGATGATCATGTGGTCCCACGATCGCAGCTTCCAGAACGGTCGGCTCGAGAAGCTGGTGGGGATGAGCGGCATCCCGAGCTTCCGAGCAAGCTCAATGGCCCCTCGCTTGGCCTGGGCGATCGGCCCACGGGGCCCATCGACCGTCAGCCCGACCATTTCCCCCCGGCCCTCCTCAAGCCAGGTGCGGATCAGCTCGTAAGCTTCTGCACCGCCCTTCCACGCTGACCCTCGAGCCGGGACGAGGCCGAGGCGGGCAACCGCCCGCGCCGCGATCTCTCCGTCTGCGGAGCGCGACGCCATGGTGAGAACTCCGCGATTCGCTATCGAGAAGATCGGGCACTGCATGCGTCCGTGCCACACCGCCAGAACCGCCCGCGGATGCTCGTCGAGACGTTCCAGGCCGCGAATCTCTGCTCTCAGGCTTCTGCGCCAGCCGACGAAGACCAGGCCGAGGAGCTCACCAGCGAGACGCGCCTGCCACATGGCGCGATTGTACGACGCCAATGTGCTGCCCCGTGACGCTCGAGAGCGGGGGTCCCTGTGTGGTATTATTCCGGCCCGCTGGACGCCGCCTGCGGCGGCGTTCCGACCAAGAGGCCTGCCATGAACGACACATCCCGCGACATGATGGAATTTGAGCACGCTCTGATGGACAACCTCGCCGAGGAGGTCACGGTCGGTGCCGTGGTCCAGGGAACCATCGCCGCTATTCACGGCGACGTTGCCCTGGTCGACATCGGTGGCAAGTCAGAGGCAGTGCTGGACCGCACCGAGCTCGACGAGCTGGGAACCGGCGACCCGGTCGAGGTCGTGGTGATATCGGTTGAGGACGAGGTCCGAGTGTCACGTCGCCTCGCGCTCGAGGAGCGCCTCAAGGAGAAGCTCGGCGAGGCCCTCTCCAACGACCTCCCGGTGGAGGGCAAGGTCGTGGGCCGTCGCAAGGGCGGCTTCGACGTCACCGTCGCCGGCATGCGCGGATTCTGCCCGGCCTCACACATCTCCGACATGAGGTCGGACGATCTCGACCAGCACCTTGGCAAGACCTACCGCTTCAAGGTCCTCGAGTACAGCACCGAGGATCGCAAGCTGGTGCTGTCCCGCGGGGCTCTGATGCGGGAGGAGAAGGAGCAGGCGCGAAGCGAGGCGTGGGAGCGTCTGGAGGTCGGCGCCGTGGTCGAAGGCAAGGTCCGGTCTCTGACCGACTTTGGGGCCTTCGTCGATCTCGGCGGCGTCGACGGTCTGGTTCACGTGACCGAAATCAGCCATCGCCGCGTCGGCAACCCGCGAAATGTCCTCGAAGAGGGCCAGCCGGTCACGGTCAAGGTCCTCGACCTCGATCGGGAGAAGAACCGGATCTCGCTCAGCATCAAGCAGCTCGAGAAGGACCCCTGGTCCGAGGTGGCTGAGACCTTCGCAGTGCGTGCCCCGTTCGAAGGGGTCGTGGTGCGGAAGGCCCCGTTCGGCGCGTTCGTCGAGCTCGCCTCCGGCATCGACGGTTTGCTCCACGTCAGCCAGCTGCCCCCGGGAGTCGCGCTCGACGGCCCGACCTTCGAGGTGGGTCAGGAGGTTCGAGGCTGGATCCGTGAGGTCGATCCGGAAAACCACCGCATCGGACTCACTCTGCGTGAGATGCCCGACCACGACCCGTGGGAGCGGATCGAGATGCGCTACCAGGAGGGCCAGACGGTCGAGGGAGTCGTCGAGAACGGCTCCGACTTCGGCGTCTTCGTCGAGCTCGAACCCGGCGTCAGTGCCCTGATTCCGATCTCGGAGCTGGGCGAGGACCGCAACGTCGATCCGCGTACCGTGTTCGAGCCCGGCGCCACCGTGGCCGTCAAGGTGCTCTCCGTCGATGCGGAGCGCCGTCGGATCAGTCTCTCTGTGCGGGCGCAGCTGCGCGACCAGGAGCGCCAGGAGTACGCCCAGCACATGGACCGCGGCGGCGACCGCCAGAGCAACACGGTCACTGGGTTCGGCGCCCAGCTGATGGCAGCGCTGGAGAAGAAGGGCTGAGCGCGGACCTCTCCTTCAGGACAACCGTGCGGTGATTCGGCGGGCGGCCTCGCGGGCCTGGCGAATGCAGTCATTGACCGAAACGCCACGGTAAGGCGAGCCAGCCACCTCAAGGCCCGCCTTACGAACTGCGCCCTCCACCACAGCCACGCGATCGAGGTGCCCCAGGCGATACTGCGCGATGCCCTCCGGCCAGCGCACGATCCACCGCCGGTCGGGGCTCGGGCGGCCCCCGAGGACTTGGTCGAGTGCATCACCGTACGACTCCGTCCAGAGCGTCTTCGGCGAGTCGTGCTCCGTTCGGGTTCCGAGCACCACCGACCATCGTGCGCAGGAAGAGGCTGCCTTCAGGAGCTTGCCCCGGGAAGATGGCGTGGCAGAAGAGCGTGCCGAGGATGCCGAGGTCTTCGACACCCGGGACGAGAAACCCGAAGCCATCCAGAGGCCGCCCGAACGCTGCGCGGTCGCGGTACGACGCCATGTGGACTGCGATCGGCGCGGTCGTCATCGCCTCCAACGCGGGCACCGCCGCCGGGGCGTGCTCGGCCACCAGCCGCGCTGTGGCGTGAGCCGGGAGCGACAGCAGAACGGAATCGGCCACCAGATCGACCCCCTCGCCGCGGAGGTGAAAGCCGTCGGCGGTGCGCTCAAGCCGGGACAGCCGGGCATTCAGCAGCAGGCGGTCGCCGAGGCGCTCGGCGAGGCGCTCGGGCAGGCGGTTCATGCCCCCGCGAAAGGTGGTCAGGGTTCCGGCCGGCCCGGCGGGGCCGCCGCCGTGCCGTCCCTCCCGCCGCGCTGCGACCATACGAGCGACCATCGCGCGGGTGAGCGAACCGTGCTCGGCCTCCATCGCCGCCATGCGCGGAAAGGTGGCAGACAGGGACAAGCTCCGGGAGTCGCCGGCGAAGACCCCCGTGACCATCGCGTCGACCAGGATCTCCGCCGCTCGACGTCCGATGCGCCGGCGGGCAAAGTCGAAGACCGACTCGTCGCCCTCTGGCCGCCGCTGACCGAAGGGTTCCGCCAGGACGCGGAGCCTGCCACCGAGCTCGAGGATGTCCGAGGTCAGGAACGCCAGCGGCGAGGTCGGAACACGACGCAGACGCCCGCCCCGGACGATGAAACGATCAGCGCCACGCTCGTCCGCCCGGACGAGCGCGGCCCCGAGGTCCACCGCGTCCACCAGCTCGAGAGTGTCGGGCGCGGAGTCGAGGAAGCCCTGCGGTCCCCATTCGAGGACGTGCCCGTCCACCTCGTCCGAGCGAACCTTGCCACCCGGACGCGTGTCGGCCTCGAGCACCCGGAGCTCGCTGACGCCTCCGTCGAGCTCGAGCCAGGCGGCCGCGGCGAGCCCGGTGATGCCGGCGCCGACGATCGCGACCCGGCAGCGCGTCACGCCCACAACTCCCGCATGCTCGTGCCGCGAGAAGCGGGTGTGGCCGCCGGGTTGAGGGAGGAAGGTGAAGGAGGACTGGCCACGCCGCCCACGAGCAGTCGCGCGGTCGGACGCAGCCGGCGCTCACTGTGTTCTGGTCTCGGGGAGGGCATGCATCCTCCGGTGTTTCGCCGCGGCCGAAGCGGCGAACCGTCAGGATAGCAGAGGCGCCGGTGCCGAGCTCATCTCCGACGACTCCGGCCCCAGGGCCACACTCGGCCCGATCCGCGCAGTACATCAGAGCCGCCTGAGGGGTAGACACCCCCTTTGGCGCCTCGCGCGCCCCGCCTGCGCTCTCCCGTGCCTATTCCCTGCAGGCGGCTACGACGGCACCGTGATGTCGTAGGTGCGGATCTTCTTGTATAGCGTGGTCCGCGACACGCCCAGGATCTCGGCAGCCCGCTTGATGTTGCCGCCAGTCGCCTCGAGCACGCGCTCGATGTGGTCGTTTTCCATCTCGGACAGGGCCTTGAGCGCGCCGCTGTTTCCGGACGATCCGCGGTGCAGGCGAGGGGACAGGTCGCTCGGAAGGTGGTGCACGCCGATGCGGCCCTCGCGAGCGAGGATCACCGCCCG
Source organism: uncultured Acidobacteriota bacterium (assembly GCA_963814875.1). Taxonomy (GTDB): domain Bacteria; phylum Acidobacteriota; class Thermoanaerobaculia; order Thermoanaerobaculales; family Sulfomarinibacteraceae; genus CAVSIS01. The sequence continues at coordinate 121,545 of CAWFFJ010000018.1, read as the reverse complement.
CTCGACGACGTTGCGCAGCTCACGGGCGTTGCCCGGCCAGGGGTAGCTCAGCAGCAGCTCGCTCGCAGTCGTCTCGAGCCCCTCGATGGCCGTCCCCATGGAGTGGTTGAACTCGTTCAAGAAGTGATGGGCAAGGGGAAGAATGTCATCCGGTCGCTCGCGCAGGGGTGGGATGTTGATCAGGAACACGTGGAGTCGATAGAAGAGGTCCTGGCGAAAATCACCGGCTCGGACCATCGCCTTGAGGTCGCGATTCGAGGCCGTCACCAGGCGCACGTTCGCGGTCAGGTCGCGCAGTCCGCCGACTCTGCGGAATCGCCGGCCCTCGAGCACCTTCAACAATCGGCTCTGGACCTCGAACGGCATGTCGCCGATCTCGTCGAGGAAGACCGTTCCGCCGCTCGCGATCTCGAGCAGACCCGGCTTGGCGCGGGAGGCATCTGTGAACGCGCCCTGCTCGTGGCCGAAGAGCTCCGACTCGAGCAGCGAGATGGAAAGCCCGGCGCAGTTGAGATCGAGGAAGGGACCGCCCGCCCGCCCGCTCAAACGGTGGATCTGCTCTGCTGCCAGCCCCTTTCCGGTTCCGGATTCGCCTTCGAGCAGAACCGTGGCGTCGGTGTCGGCAACCTGGGCGATGAGTTGGTTGACTCGCTCCATCTGGGGCGACGCGCCGACCAACCCTTGGGAGCGCGGAGACCGCGCCCTGTCCGCACGGTAGCGACGCTCGACACGCCGACGTTTGAGGTGGCGCGAAACGGTGTCGACGAGCGCGTCGATGTCGGTGGGCTTGACCAAGAAGTCGTCGGCCCCGAGCTGCATCGCGCGAACCACGACGGAGACCTCGTGGATCGCGGTCAAAACGACGATCCCGACCAGCTCGTCGAGCCCGCGCAAGCGCGGGATCAGATCGAAACCGTGGGCGTCGGGAAGGCGAAGGTCGAGCAGCACCATCTCGGGCAGGAAGGTCTCGGCGGCTTGCATGGCGCTTGCGCCATCGTGTGCCGCGTGGACGACAAACCCCTCCAGCTCCAGGGCGGCTGAGAATACGGTGCGTAGCGACGGCTCGTCCTCGACAACGAGAACGCGGCCTTGTGATGATGCGGTGGTCACCACCTCGAGTATACCCTCCACCCAGCTGGTGTGAAGTTGTGACGGTGATCAATCTCACCAATCAGCGCAGCGTCGGTGCTCGATTCTCCCAGCCGAGCCGCTCTCTAGGCCCAGACCGGTCGAGCCCCTCTCGGAGCCCGTCAGCGACCAGCGCGAGGCCGACCACCAAGGCGACGATCGCAAACCCCGGGAGGGTCGCCAGCCACCACCCGTCGGACAGCGCCCTCTGGCCGTCCGCAACCATCGAACCCCAGGTTGCGACGGTCGGCGGCACGCCGAGTCCGAGGAAGGACAGGGTCGCCTCGGCGACCACCAGATCGCCCATCCGCAGCGCGGCGTCCTGACCGACAGGCCCAGCAATATTGGGCAGATAGTGACGCCACCACATGCCGAAACGATGGGTCCCCGCGAGCCGTGCCGCGAGCACGAAAGGGCGCGTCTTCATCGCCATCACCTGGCCGCGCACGAGACGGGCGAGCCCCATCCACGAGGTGAGGCCCAGCAAGGCGACCAGCACCCCGATCCCGGGCCGGACGAGGGTCGCGGCCAGGATCATGAGAAACAGCACCGGAAAGGCGAGCAGAGCGTCGACACACCGCATCAGCGCGCCGTCGACGACCGGCCCGGCGGTGGCGGCGGTGAGGCCGACAAACAGTCCGGCCGTCAACGAGAGGAGCAGGCTGAGTGCGACCACGGCGAGGGACACGCGCCCGCCGCGCAGGAGATCGTACAGCACGTCGTGCCCGAGCAGGTCCGTACCGAGCCAGTAGCGGTAGCTGCCGCGACTCACAACACGGTCCGCCGGAACGACCAGTGGCTCTCGTCCCCCGAAGATCGTCAGCACGCCGTAGCTCGCCTCGACACGGCGTCCGACCAAGGTCTCGCCGTCGGCGGTCACGATGACCTCCACGCGGGTCAGTGGCGGCAGCAGAGAGCCTCGCACCGGATCCGCAGAGGGTGGGGCCCCGAGCAGCCACGGGCCGACCATGCAGGCCATGGAGATGGTCACGACGACGATCAGGCCGGAGAGAAGCCGGCGATTGCCGCGCCAGGGGTTCATCGTGCCGCCCTGACGCGCGGGTCGACCAACCCGTAGACGAGGTCGGCGACGAGGTTGCCCAGCACCACCGCCACCGCGCCAAGCAGGGTGACGGCGAGGACGACCGGTACGTCTCGGGCCCAGGCCGCGGTCCACAGGACCCGGCCCATTCCCGGCCACGCGAAGATGACCTCGATCACCAGCGAACCCGAGACCAGCATCGGCAGCGACAACCCGGTCAGGGTCACAATCGGCAGCAGTGCGGGGCGCAGCGCGTGAACGAGGACGAGACGGAGCCCGCCGATGCCGCGGGCCCGGGCCGCAAGCAGGAAGGGTGCCGAGCGGAGCTCGAGCAGGCTCGACCGCAGGTACCGGCTGGTCGAGGCCGCTCCGACCACGCCGAGGCAGCCCGCGGGCAGGAGCAGATGACGCAGCAGATCCAGCAGTTGTGCCGCTGGAGCCATGGCCTCGGCGCCGACGTCGTGGACGTGAGATGCCGGCAGCCAGCCCAGCTGGACGGAGAAAACCAGGACCGCGATCCCGGCGAGCCAGAACGTCGGCATGCCCCAGACCGCCAGGGACACTGCGGAGAGAGCCCGATCGAGCCGACCGTGAGGCCGCCGTACGGATGCCAGTGCGATCGCCAGCCCGAGCAGAAGGTCGATGGTCAGGGCTGTCGCGGCAAGAAGTGCCGTGGCAGGGAGGGCCTGTGCGACCACTTCGGCCACCGGCTTGCGATAGAGAAAGGAGACCCCGAGGTCACCCTGGACCACGGCCTTCAGCCACAGGAGGTACTGCTGCCCCAGCGGCTGGTCGAGGCCAAAGCGATGGCGGATGATCTCCCGCGCGGCCGGAGTCAGTCGGGGGTTGTCGAGCGTCTCCGCGTAGCTGCCCGGCACCGCGTGGACGGCCACGAAGGTCAGCGTGACGATCAGCCAGACGAGCGGGATCAGGGCGAGGCAGCGGCTGAGCGCCTGCCGGGTCATACCTGGCTCGATCCCGCTCCCGCGCCGCTCACCGGCCCGTCCCGGCGGGTGCCGCTACCCACCACGACTCAATGTTGAAGTACGGCGTGGCATCGTTGATCTCGGCACTGCGGATCCGGCGGCGCACGGCGACGAGGTGTTCGGCCTCGTAGAGGAACGTGTAGGGCTGATCGGCGACGATGCGCTCCTGGATCTCGAACAACAGAGGCTTCTGGATCGCCGCGTCGGGCGCCTTGGCGACGGCCTCGAGCAGCCGGTCGACCTCCGGATCGGCGTAGCGCACATAATTGTAGGTCTCGGTCGGGTCTTCTGAGCTGTGCCAGACATCCCAGAGATCGACCTGGGTGCCCTCGCGCCAGGTCGAGACATAGGCGGCGAAGTCACCGCGCTCCTGGCGGTCGAGCAGCGTGCCCCAGTCGACGAAACGTGGTTCCACGCGTACGCCGATGCGGGCGAGATCCGCCGCGACCAGAAGACAAACATCCTGACGCTGGTCACTCTCGTGGTTAGTCATCAGCTCGAGTTCGAAGCGGGTTCCGTCGGCCCGTTCCAGCACGCCGTCGCCGTCGCCGTCTCGCCATCCGGCCGCGGCGAGGATCCGGCGGGCACCCTCGGGATCGAACGGGAGCGATTCGAGCGTGGGGTCGAATGCCCACATGTCCGAGAGCACGGGGCCGACGCTCGGTCGCCCCCAGCCCCGCAACACCGATTCGACGATTGCCGGTCGGTTGATCGCCAGGCCGAGCGCGCGGCGTACCTGCGGTTCTGCGAAGCGCGGGTCGCGGGTGTTCCAGCCGACGTAGGTATAGCTGCGGCCTGGCAGAGCGACCAGCTCGATGCGGGGATCATCGGCGAGGCGTTCGGCGTCGCGAGGGGGAACCCCGGACATCATGTCGATCTCACCCGAGCGCAGCAGGGTCACGAGCCCGTTCTGACTGGGGACGATGCGAAAAACGACGCGATCCAGCCGAGGCAGGCCCTCGTGCCAGTAGGAGGGGTTGCGCTCGAGCACGATCTCCTGCTGCGGTGCGTGGCGTGCGAGCACGAAGGGCCCTGCGCTTGCCGCGGTCTCGGACCAGTCGGTCTCTTGCCATCGTTCGAAAGGGATCGCGCGCCAGCGGTGTGCAGGAACGATGGGACCGTCGTTGGCATCCATCATCTGATATGGGTACACGCGGGTGAACCGGAAGCGGACGGTCCGTTCGTCGATGGCCTCTACCGCGGTGATGTCGGCCTTGATGGTGGCACCCGACCATGCGATTTCCGGTGCGGTCTGCACCTGCCACGAAAACACCACGTCGTCCGCCGTGACCGGTATACCGTCGTTCCAGCGCGCCCGCGGATCGATGTGCACCGTGAGGGTGAGGTGGTCGTCGGACCACTCCCAAGAGCGCGCTAGACCCGGGGCGAAGGAGGGCGGATGCTCGCGATAGTCCACCTGCTCGACCGCGAGGCTGGGGTAGAGCAGCGACAGGACGTCGTCCCCGAACGCGGTGTCATCGAGGTATGGGTTCCAGTTCTGGACGTCCGAAGGCACGCCCACGACGACGGTCCCGCCGCGCTGGGGAGACGCGGTCCCAGCGGCCGAGGCGCCGACCTCGGTGCGGCCGCCGCCGCAGGCCACCAGCACGGAGGCGAGACACAGGCACGAGAAGACCCTGGCTCGGAACATGCCGTTCACGCTATCTATCCTAACCCGTCGCTTGCGTACGGTGCACTGCCTGAAGGAAGCGGTGGCCAGGGTCGCGATGGCATTGCCGCTGCGCCGGAGGAGGGGGGATGTCTGGGGTTTCGGCGCGTGTCCGGGTCCACCGCGCCGGGGCGGCCTTCACCACTCGACGGCGACCTTGCGCGGCTTGCCCCCGAAACGCGAGACCATCACGCTGCGATTGCGCTTTCCGTGGGCGTAAAGGTCGCGGGTGACCCGCACGTCGTCGCGGCAGTACTCGATGATCTTGTCAACCTCACCGAGGCGCCACCACTCGAGGGCCTGGAGGCCGTCAGCGGACTTGCCCTCGCCGAGGGTTGGTGCCGCAACGCTGTCCAGCTTGGGTCGAAAGCCGAGCCTCTCCTCGAGGTCCAGCATCAGGTCGAAGGTCGGCAGCTGCTGAAGGTCGCGATCCGTGTAGCCGCGCAGAACGTGGTAGTCGAAGCCGCGGATGTTGTAGCCGACGACCAGGTCCGCACTGCACAGCAGGTCGATGAGCTCCGTGATGCGGTCCTCGGTGTAGACGAGGAACTCGTCGCGGTCGAAACGGTAGGCGACGCCCACCGAGACGCCGAGCCGATGCAGTTGCGTGCGGCCGCCAACATCGTCGAACGAACGCTGGGTCTCGAGGTCAAAGACCACGATCAGTCGATTCTGAGGGACCTCCCGCTTCGGGTTGTCGTCGAAAAGGCCCATCTGCCCGTCCCACGTCTCCACCGCTGCGCCTCCCCAGTGCGTCGATACTGCTCGGTCGGGGCCGGAGTGTAGCATGGCACCATGGAGCTCACTTGGCACCCTCCCGTTGCCGTTCGCGGCCGCGGTGGCGTGGCTCCCGGGTCGTCCACAGAGTGGCTGTACGGACATCTCCGACTGTGGGTACGCCTGGAGATCGAACCGTGGCGGGTCGTGCGCGAAGGCCATCTCCACCTCTTGCGCCCGTTGACCGATGGCGCCCGGTTTGTCGCAGTGGATCTCGCGCGCAGGCCGCTGGTCGTCATCCCCGGGGGGAAGGAGCCCGAGGGACTGCGCGAACAGATCGCAGCCTCGAGCCAGGAGTGGCTCCATGCGTGGCGGCCAGCCTTCTGGAGACTCTCCGAGCTCGATCTCGTCTCGGAGCTCGGCGAGACCGAGGACGGCTTCCGCCGCCGGGTTCACAGCGTCTTGCAGCCGGAGCTGCAGCGACGGCTGGACCGCGTGCAGGCGCCTCCGCTGCCACGGCTTCCCTGGCGCCGGCGGTCGGAGCTCGAAAGGAGGCGGGCCGCGCGCGAAGAGCTCGCACAGGCTTTGGGGTGGGTCATGGGGCACCTCGAGTCGTGGACGGCCGACAGCGCCGAGAGCGCCGCGCGATCACTCGAGGCCGGCCTCCTGATCGCGGACGAGGATCTGCTGCGATCCGGCTGCGCCGGACCGTCCGATTGAGGGATCTGTCCACAGCCGCGGCGGGGGTCCCCACGCAGCGACAGGTTGATCGAGATCCCGTGACTGAGCTCGGTGCCGACTACTCTCCGGCCCAACGGATACCCACCCAAGGAGACCTTGCCACGACCCGGGCGCTCTCGGGGTGAAAGGCTCTAGCGGGTCCGATGACACAGCAACATTCTCATCTATAGACACTCTATAAAAATAGATATCGCAACTCCAGGAATCTTGTGAGCAACGGCATCGCAGTTCGCGGGCTGTTGACTCTCGGCTATACTCCACGGCGTCATGAGCGATGGAGTGGCGCCTCTGCACGAGGGCACGGACGAGCGGCCGGTCTTGCCGGTCGATCTGCCGGCATTCTCGGGCCCTCTTGATCTGCTCCTCCATCTGGTGCGACGCAACAAGGTGGACATCACCGACATCCCGATCATCGTGATCTGCGACCAGTACCAAGCCACGCTGAGAGCCATGGCAGAGCTCGACCTCGAGGTTGCCGGGGAGTTCTTGTGGATGGCCTCCTGGTTGCTCTATCTGAAGTCTCGCACCCTGTTGCCGACGCCGAGCGAGGAGGGCGGGGCGGATCCTCGGGCGGAGCTCGTCGAGCGGCTGCTCGAGTACCGTCGCGTCAAAGAGATGGCGGCGGTGCTGTACGAGCAGGACGTGGTCCGCCGCTGCCTGTGGGAGCCCGCGCTGGAGCCGGGCACGGTCGCCCCGCGAGAGGTCGAGCTCGACTGGGAGAATGTCGATCTGAGGGTCCTGGCCCGGAGCTACCTGGATGCACTCCAGCGTTTTACCGCCGCGAACCCACCTCCAATGCGGGTTGCGCCGCTGCGGTTCACGGTGGGGGAGAAGATGCGCGAGCTGTACCGCCGAGTCCTGGAGGAACGGCTGTTTCCGTTGCGCAGGCTGCTGCGCGGCCGCGGCGACGCGGAGGAGGTCGTGACGCTGGTGGTGGCCGCGCTCGAGCTTGCGCGCCTCGGAGGCATCGTCTCCGACCAGCGGCGGGCCTTTGCAGAGATTTACCTGCGGCCGGGCCCGCGTTTGCTCGATGTCGACGCCCTGCTGCAAGAAGGGATTCGCGGTGGATCATGACGCGCTGATCGCGGTGCTCGAGGGCGTGCTGCTGACATCGCGCGCCCCGGTCACAGCGGCGGCGCTGGTCGAGGCGATCGCCGAGGAGGATGTCACCTGCGAGCGCGCCGAACATGCGCTCGAGGAGCTTGGCCAACTGTGGTCCGGGCCTGCCCGCGGTCTCCAGCTCGAACGGGTTGCGGGCGGCTGGAGGGCGGTCACGCCACCACAGCTCGACCCCTACGTGCGCGCCTTCCACGGCCTCAGCGCTCGCCAGCGCCTGTCGCAGGCGGCACTCGAGACATTGGCCATCGTGGCGCACCGGCAGCCGGTGACACTGCCCGAGATCAACTTCATCCGCGGCGCGAACTCGGCGGCGGTCATGCGGACGCTGCTCGATCGTGGACTTGTCCGCCTCGCCGGACGTAAGGCGGTGGTGGGAAAGCCCTTCCTCTACCGAACCACGAAGGACTTCCTGATCCATTTTGGGCTTGACCGGATCGAGGACCTCCCCGACCCGGAGAGCCTCGTGCAAGAGGACTCCGCCCTGGTCGAATGATCAGAGGCGCGCCACGCGGTTCTTCACCGCCCGAGGAGCGGGGACGGCGAATGGAGTGGCGTCACCTGGCCTGGCTGGTGCGGCCACAGGGCGCGCCCGAGGTCGAAGGCGAGACCGCGGATCCTCTGCTCGAGGCGCTGGAGCTCGAGGGTGCGGGCTGCGTCGGCCCACATCCATCCCGCAACGAGCGTCGCCGCACCAATGGGCAGGCCGATGAGCCATCCTCCGGTCAGCCACGCCGTCGCGGCAAGGACCAGCACGCCCGCGGCTCCCGCGGCGTGGGCTTCGTGAGTCTCCTGAGGCGTACACATCACCGTCACCTCGCCGCCTTCGGGCGTGGCTGCGACGTCAATTTCGACGCTCTCGTCGATTTCTCGTGAGATGAAACCGTAGACGAGGGTCCTGCCGGATAGCTCGACGGTCCAGCTCAAGTTGTCGCGAAGCCGTGGCGAGAGGTGGGAGGCGGCAAGCGCCGTGTGGATGCGGTCCACAGCATCGATCGGCAAGGAGGCGTCCAAGACCGCGTAGCGCACGGTCAGCGCCGACGCCGGCGCCCACCGCGCGATCTCGGGAATCCACCGCATCGTTGCCAGGGTAGGGTGTCACGGGATTCGAGTCCACCCCAGGGCGGTGGTCGGGGAGTGCGCTATGCTCGCTTCAGCAGGCGAAAGGAGACTTGAGTGCAGAACGATCGCAGCCTCGTGGAGCGTTCGGAGGTGATGACGCCGCGTGGCACGCAGTCAGCTGGCATACTCCTCGATGGTGAGGTCGCCGCGTCCATCAACGCAAGCCAGGACCGCTGCCCTGCCCGGCTCCGGCGCGGCACGGGCTCTCTGTTGTTCAAGGAGACATGCCCCCGTGGTGCGCACGGAGACGGTTGACACGCTCCTCGGGCGGGCGACGGCAGCAGGCCTGCTCCCGTGCGCGGTCGCAACGTGGCGGGTGGGGGAGGACGCCACACGCGTCGCGATTGCGGGCTGCGCTCGCCTGCGGCCCCGAGCGGAGGCGGTGAGCGCGTCACACTGGTTCGACCTCGCGTCACTGACGAAACCACTGGTCACAGCGGCCCTCGTGCTGATCGCGAGACGTCGCGGTCTGCTCGACCTGTCGTGCCGCTTGGGCGACCTCTTCGAGGGGACCGGCGGGATTGGGCACGCGACCATTCTCGAGCTCCTGACCCACACCTCCGGCCTGCCCGCCTGGCTACCGCTGGCGACCCTGGCTGAGGGCGACCCGTCGCGCGCTCTGGAGCGCCTGCTGCAGGTCAAGCTGGTGGCCCCTCCCGGTCGTTCGGTGGTCTACTCATGCGCCGGCTTCGTGGTCCTCGGGGCGGCCGTCGAGCGCTGCTTGGGCACCGACTTGGCGAGCGCCTTCACATGCGAGATCGCGCACCCACTGGGCCTCACAGGCCAGCTCGGCTTCCGGCCTGGTCCCGGCACTCACGAGCTTGTCGGAGGCGCCACCGACACGACCTGGGAGCGGCGGCTCGCGGCAGGTCTCGGGCTCGGCGGCGACAGGATCCCGGACCCGGCTCCTGGACTCCCCGATGATGGTAACGCGAGGTTTCTTGGCGGCGCTGCGGGCAACGCCGGTCTCTTCGGGACTGCTGCGGGAGTGCTCGGCCTTGCCAGCGTGTGGCTGGAGCCCGGACGCTTGCTGGAGGGCGACGAGATCGAGCTTGCCACCCGGAACCACACACCGGGCCTCGAGCAGGCTCGGGGACTCGGTTGGCAGCTTGCGGCGAGCCGCGGCTGCTCTGCCGGTCCGGCTCTCGCCGGAACCGCGTACGGCCACACCGGTTTCACCGGCACCTCGGTGTGGGTCGACCCGTCCCAGCACGCAGTTCTGGTACTGCTCGGTAACCGTCACCATCCGAACCCGAGGCCGGTCGACCTCCACCCCTTGCGCCGTCGTTTCCACAGCCTCGCCTGCACAGCCTACCGACACTCTTGATTCCGGCGCAGTAGATTGCACCTCAGTCGCGATTCGCAGCCGTGAGGGGGTTTCCGGCCGGGCCTCTAAGTGCGCAAGGTGGTCATGCGGTTGAAGGCGAGGAGAACGGCTATGCCGATTGGGGCCCATGCACCGAGGAGTGGAGGCAGGATGTCGGCCTCGCCCATTTTCCCGAACACTGCGACCATCACGAAGTAGCCGATGCCCAGAGCGAGTGCGAGTGCAACACCGTTGATGGTCGTGATCCTGCGGCCACCGCGGTTGAGGCCGAACGGAAGCGCCAGCAGCACCATCACGAAGGCCGAGAGGGGATAGGTGATCTTCTGGTACCAACGCACCACCAACTTGATCGGCCGGTAGCCCGACTCGGTCAGCTCGCGAATGTAGGTCTCGAGCTCGCGGTAGCTCATCTCACCCGGCTGGTGGTGCTCCTGGCCGAAGTAGCTCGGGGCCTCGGGTACGCCCAACTCCAACGGCTCGGTGATCCTGTGAAACACGTCGGTCCCGTCGGGGCTGAACTGCCGGAACCAGCCCGAGTCCGCGATCCAGCCCCCGTTGCGGTACTGCACGCGGTCGGCGAAGAGCTGGAAGGTGAGCTGGAAGTTGGGATCGAGCCGGAACATCGAGAACCTCACCATGGTCTGGGCCTGAGGGTCGAACTGGAGGAAGTTGTAGAGGGTCGACCCGTCCCTCGACAGGAGCCACAGACGGTCAGCCCCGTAAGAACGACTCGTCTCGCGGCCCTTGATCCGGTCTAGCAGGCGCTGCGCGTCTCGATTGGCCTGTGGAACCACCGACTCGCCCAGAAACCACAGCCCGGTGGCCGATCCCGCGGCGAGCAGCAGGACCGGCACCATGACCCGGAAGAGGGAGATTCCGGCAGCTTTGAAGGCGGTGAGCTCGACCTGGCGCTCCATGATGGTCAGCGCGATCAGAACAGCAATCAGCAGCCCCAAAGGTGTGACATCGAGGATCACCTGCGGGATGAGGTTGGCGTAGTACGCCACCGCCACGGACAGGGACGCTGAGCTCTTCGCAAGCTCGTCGACGCGGTCGGTGAGGTCGACCACCACGTAGAGTGCTGAAGCGGTGAGCAACACGAGCAGTAGAGGGGTCACCAGCCGTGTCGCGACGTAGCGGTCGAGCATCGACGGGAAGCGGGTCCCGTACCGACGCTTCTGCAGCGACAGCGGGATGGACCCTGTTGGCTGGGGCCGCAGCCCGGGCGCCTCCCGAGCTGGTCGCGGTTGGCCAGCCTGGCGTCGCGCTCGCCACAGCCGTATCAGGCGGGAGACGACGCTCTCTCCACGCCTTCGTTCGCCGAGCCACCGCCCCATTCGGCGCATCATGACAAGCGCAACTCCGGCGACCAGCACATTTGCGAGCCACGAGCCGACCCAGACCGGAACCCGCCCCTCCTGAGCGAGGAGCCGACCGTGATTGAAGATGATGTAGTAGGCGAGAATTACGCCGATCGACAGGATGAAGCCACGCCCTCGCCCTCCGCCCCGGGACCCGATCCCCAAGGGCAGGGCGATGAGCGCGAAGGCGACACAGGCCACCGGCAGGGCGAGCCGGCTGTGCAGCTCCATGAGCACCTGGATGAGGGTCTCCTTGCGTCGCCGTTCGCCCTCAGGATCGGGGTTGTGGGCCGCGAGCTGGTCGACGAGGGTGAGCAGCTCGGGTGTGGATCGCTCGCGCATTCCAAGGCTGACCTCGACCGTGCTCCTCTCGTTCGGCATCAGTTTGACCAACTGGGTCTGGTTCACGTTGCGCCGGTAGGTCGCCGGGTGGCTCGACGAGAATTGATGGGTCGTCACCTCTTCCAGGAGGAGCCACGGTGAGCCTTCGCCGTTGCTCGCTGGCGGTGGGGCATTGCTGCTGCGGCCGGCTCCAGTGTCGTTCGGGCGCTCGGCCAGAAGCCGCCCGCTGCGGGCGAGCGTCAGGAGCTCCTCGCCGGGGGTGCTGCGGTCGTACAGCAGTACGTGGTGCCAGACCGCCGTGACCGGGTCGACGTCCTCGACGTAGAGCAGCAGGTTGGGGAAACTCTCGTTGAACACTCGTGGCTCGACACGGCCGAGGCTCTTGGCCGAGGAGAACATCTCCACCTTCATGACGCGAAGCTCGCGGTTCGCCCGAGGCATGACGACGAGGGTCAGCCACGCGTTCAGTCCACCGAACACCAGGGACAGGCCAACCACGGGGACCAGCACTCTGCGCATCGAAATTCCTGCCGCCTGGAGGGCCGTGATCTCGTTGTCGCCGTTCATCCTCCCAAGTGCGAGAAGGACGCCGAAGAGGTAGCTCATCGGGATCGTCAGTACGACGACGTGAGGAACCGTCAGCGAGAGAAAGCGAAGCGCCTGGTCGAAGGGCACGCCACGGACAAAGACCTGCTCCATGAGGCCGAAGATCGGGCGCATGAGGAGGAAAAACGTGTAGGTGCCAAAACCGAGCGCTGTCGGTCCCAAAACCTCCCACACGAGGAAGCGGTCGAGAACGCCGCCAACCGGCAGCCGCAGACGACGACGTCTCACGATGAACGCTTCCGAGCCGATATCACCGCGGAAGTCTACACGAGCGGAATCCAATCCCGATCGATCGGAACGCACGCCGAGGGGGTGTACGCGAGCTTCGCTGGGAGGAGCGGCGGAGAGCGAGAGCCTCTGCGCAGGGAATTTCCACAGCTACGGGGGGAGGGACCAGGCCGTCCACAAGTTTTCCACAGGGCCTCCGACCTTCCACAGCCGTTGCGGCAGACTCAATGTCCGATAAGATATATTATGTAAACCTACAACACGACAGACAGCGCCCGAGGCCACTGGCGGGAGCTCTGCTCTGTACCTCTTCTTCCTTGCTGTGCGCACTCTTCTGGGAAACGACAGGTTGCCCCGTCATCGCGTCACTCGCCTCGGAGGATTGCGTCAGGTCGACGAGCCGCCGCCACCGTTCGCGGCGCGAAGCTCCTGCAACATCTCCTCGAGTGCGGCAATGATGTCGTCAGTGGCAGGCTCGCTCTCGGTCCGGAACGCGAGCGACAGTGTGAACGGTCGATCGGGACGGCTCAAACGGACGATGAACGGCTTGCTGCGTTTCACCGCAGGCGACGACTCGGGAGCCCCGTCGCCGTCAGTCGACCCGCCGACCGACCCATGGGGCTCCGCTTCGGACAGCGCCGCTCGCAAACGGCGCAGCTCGGCACGATCGGCCCCCGCTTGCTCGATAGCGTCCAACATCGTGTGCATGGATCCCTCGTCCGGCGCCTTAGCAAGCTCGAGCAGGACCCCTTTGGCCAGAATGTCGGCATGCCGACATCTCTCTCGAACGCTGTCGGGCAGGTCGAGGATACGGAGGGTCTCGGTCACCGTTACACGAGACCGACCGACGGCCGTCGCGATCTGGTCGTGGGTATACCGGTACTTCTCTAGCAGCGTCCGGAAGCCGTCCGCCTCCTCGAAGGGTGTCAGATCCTTGCGTTGGAGGTTCTCGACAAGAGCTATTTCGAGTGCCGTCTCGTCCCCGACTGTCAGCTCGATGCAAGGGACCTCGGGAAGGCCTGCCTGAAGGGCCGCATGGAAACGACGTTCACCCGAGACGAGCTCGTAGCTATTCGGTCCGTCGTCCCGTCGGCGCACGAGTAAGGGTTCGAGAACGCCGTACTTGCTGATGCTCGCAATCAGGTTCGCGAGATCACCCAGCGTGCTCCGGGGCTGGTCGTGGTTCGAGGTGATGGCCGCGACGGGAATCATCCGTCCGAGCCCCTCCCCCATTCGTTGCGTCAACTCGTCGACGTAGTGCCGATCATGGCGCATGCGACGGCGCTCGGGTAGGCCGCGCTTAACTGCCGACACGTTGCAGAACCTCCTCAGCCAGAGCGTAGTACTCGCAAGCGCCGCTCGAGTCCGGCGCGTAGGAGAAGATGCTCTGTCGGTGGGCGGGTGATTCCTCGAGGCGAACAGACTTGGTAATCAGGGTTTCGAAAACCAGCTCGTGGAAGACCTCCACGATCTCCTCATAGACCTGACGCGACAGGAGCGTCCGTCTGTCATACATCGTGACCAGGACGCCCAGAATGCGGAGCTCCATGTTGGGTCTCGCCTTGATCTTGTCGATGGTCTCCAGGAGGTCATCCGTTCCCTCGAGAGCAAAATACGAGGACTGGATCGGAATCAGGACGTGGCTCGACGCGACCATGGCGTTGAGCGTGATCAACCCGAGGGTGGGCGGCGTGTCGATGATGACCGCCTCGTAGGCGTTGGCAACGCCGTCGAGGCAGTCCTTCAGACGGTAGGGAGCATCCAGCTCGCCGACCAGGGAGACCTCGAGCTTCGCCATGGCGATGCGCGACGGAGCCACGTCGAGGTTGGGTGTCGACGACGGTCGAATCACCGAGTCCATCGGCGCATGTCCCGTGAGGACGTCGAACATGTTGTCGCCTACGTCCTCCAGATCGAGGTTCGACATCGTCGAATTGGCCTGGGGGTCGAGATCGACAAGCAGCGTCCGGAGGCCTTTGTGGGCGAGCCCTGCAGCAAGATTTATGGCGGTGGTGGTCTTGCCCACTCCGCCCTTCTGGTTTGCGATAGCGAGGATCATGGCGAGCGTCGCCCTCCGCTTCGGTGGAGGTCAAACTGTAACGGCCGCGAGGAGGACTGTCAACGCAAGGGACGCCTTCGGCGTTATTCAGGTCACTTTGAAGGTACTGAAGAGGTTACATTTCGTACTCGCCCAGGTCCTCCGGCCGAAGTCGCTCGAGAACCGCGCGCAGAACCTCCTCGGTCCGGCCGTCGTCATGATGCGCGTACTCGAGGACCTCCTCGCTCACCAGGATGGGCACTTCAGCGCGCAGGGCGATCGCAATGGCATCTGAGGGACGGGCGTCGACGACAGAGGTGTGATCGCCGTTGTTGAGGTGAATCGCAGCGAAGAACACGCCCTCTCGAAGAGTGTGGATGTGGACGTGGTCGACGGCGTGCTGAGTCGCCTCGAGCAACGAGAGGGCGAGATCGTGCGTCATCGGGCGGGGTGTGACAACACCTTCGAGTTGGAGAGCGATGGCGTTGGCCTCGCAGACTCCGATCCAGATTGGAAGGTAGCGTTCGCAGCCGGGCTCCTGGAGAACGACCACCGGCATCTTGGAGACCGGGTCCATCATCATCGCCTTGATTTCCATGCGAATCGACGCGGGTGTCGGAATCGTGACGTCAGCCATATCTTCAATGTGTCGGGTGGCGCGATGCCTGTCAAGATGCGGCAGTCTCGGCCCGGGCGCCCAGGGTCGGGAGGCAGGCGGCGTCGGCAACGATTTCGCCAACCAGCGAGTGGGCCCCGGCCCGGTCGATTCGGACTCGGACGATGTCCCCGACGCGCTCCGCGCCGAGGCGAGGGAAGTTGACCATCCGGTTGTCCTCTCCCCTGCCCTGCCACTGTCCTTGGCCGCGCCGGCTCGGACCGTCGATGAGCACCGGGACAACCGAGTCAACCAGGGCTTGGTTGAGTTCCAGCGAAATCGTGTCGGCGAGCGCGAACAGGCTCCGAAGTCTCCGGCTGACGACCTCGGCGGGGACATGGGCGGCGTAACGAGCCGCGGGCGTCCGCGGTCGAGGGGAGTACGCAAACGCGAAGACCTGGCCGAAGCGGATTCGCTCCAGCAGATCGAGCGTGTCGGTGAACTCGGCGTCACTCTCACCAGGGAAGCCGACGATGACGTCGGTGGAGATGTTGACGTCAGGGACCCGCGCACGGAGCCGATCGATCAGGTCCACGTACTGCTCGCGGGTGTAGCGCCGGTGCATTCGGCCGAGGATGTGGTCGGAACCGGACTGGACTGGCAGGTGGAGATAACGCGAGACCTTGGAGTGCCGGGCGAGAACGTCGATGAGTCGGTCGGAGAAGTGGCGAGGGTGGGACGTGATGAAACGAACGCGCTCGAGACCTGCGACGGAGGCGACCCGGTCCAGGAGCTCCGCGAAGTCCGCCCCGGACAGCGGGCACCGGTAGGCATTGATGGTCTGGCCGAGCAGCTCGACCTCTTTGAGGCCGGTGGCGGCGAGGTGCTGGGCTTCGGCGAGCACGTCCTCGAGAGAGCGACTGATCTCGCGGCCGCGGGTGTACGGGACGACGCAGAACGTACAAAATTCGTTGCAGCCCTCGACCACGGTGATCATGCCGCGGGTGGAGCTGGTCCGGAAGATGGTGTGGAAACTGTACTCTTGCTCCGCGTCGAAGCCCGTCAGCACCGGCCGGCGCCCTTGCGAGACGAGGCGCAGTGCGTCGGCGAGGCGGCCGTTCTGACCGGGCCCGAGGACGAAGGCCACTGCAGGCGAGCGCGCGAGAAGCTTCTCCCCTTCCTGCTGCGCCACGCAGCCGCAGACGCCGATGACCGGAGGTGCCGGAGCTTTCGCCAGCTCCCCTATGCGGGAGATGATCTTGTGGACGGGCTTCTCCCGCACCGAACAGCTGTTGAGGAGCACCAGATCTGGCGAGGCGGAGGAGGATGCCGGCGAGAGACCGAGCGCGCGCAGCTGCCCTTCGAGGTACTCGCTGTCGTGCTGGTTCATCTGACAGCCCCAGGTCTCAATGAGATAGGTTTGCATCCGTAGTCTCTCCAGACAAACGCTGAACCGCCACAGACAACGACGGCAAGGCAGCGCGACGGTTAGGGTCCGAGGTTGCGAAACCAGCCTGGCAGGGCACCGTCGCGGCGAGCATCCTCGCGGATCTGGTCGAGCTTGGCCTGCTCGCTCGGAAGACGATCCTTGAGCTGCTGCGACTCTGCCAGCGCCCGGTCGAGGTTGGGCTTGATGACGCCGTCTCGATACGCGGGATCGTCCCAGGCATAGAACTGAGTCCACAGCTTTGGGATTTCTGAGTCGAGCTCGGCAATTCGATTCGTGAGGATCTCGACCGCCTTGAGCTGACCGGAGTAGCGGCTGCGCCAGAAGTTCCGCTTCTGCTCGTCAGTCATCGTCTCTGTTGGACTCTCGTCGGTGCTTGGCTGGTCGGTGACGCGATTGACGTCGACGTATCTTCGGGATCCGGGGCGACTTCCGTTAGCCCCCTCCGAGGTAGTGACGGAGCCCTGCTCGGAGAGCTCTGACAAGCTCGAGTTGGAGATGATGATCCTGCCCTCGGCGTCCCTCGCGACGGGACGGAGCGTGATGCGCTTCGCCAGGTCGGAGAGTGAGTTCGACCTGGGTCTGGGAGTGGGGGTCGGCGCAGACCCTGCCCGGGACTGTGCCTCCGTCAGGGCGACCGGTGCGATGGCCGCCAGGATAACGGCCGTTGCGATCGCGAGGCCCCTCGTTCGTGCGCTGAGATCGCTCATGGTCACCTCCCCACCGTAGCTTCACGATCGCGCTGTGGCAGCGCGTTCGGTCGGCGCCACGCAGGCCGTGTCACGGCGTGCTCGTGCCCTCTCGTCCGTACCGGTCCTCGAGACGGACGACGTCGTCGATCTGAGGCGTCGAAACCTCCAGAATCGAGCAGTCTGTGCGGGCGGTCATGCGATGCAGCAGACCTGGGGGAACATGGAACACCGCCCCAGGAGCGAGCAGGTGGGTCTCGAGCGCGTCCTGGTTGGAACCAGCGCACAGCTCGAGCTCGCCGTCGAGCACTCGCAGGGTTTCCTCCTTGACCCGATGGTACTGGAGGCTGAGGGCCTCGCCGGCGCGGACGAAGAGGATCTTGCCGACATAGGCGTCGGTCTCGGCGAAGACCTCTTCATGTCCCCAAGGCTTCTCGACGAATCGGGCTGGTCTGTGACCCATCACTCGACGCTCCCTACACACGAATCTTGGTTTTCGCCAGGGAGATGGCAAGCTGCTCGAGCAGAAACTCCTCGATGTCGCGGGCAGTTACCATCTGACGAGCCTGTTGCGCCATATGGACCGTCTCGCGGTAGGAGAGCTGCCGGATGAGGCTGCGTATGACCGGGACGGCGAGCGGGTTCATGCTGAAGCGGCGCAGCCCGAGCCCGACCAACACCGGAACCATGAGCGGGTCGGCTGCCATTTCACCGCACATGGTCACGTCGACGCCCGCAGCGTCGCCCGCGGCGATCACGTCAGCAATCAGACTGAGGACGGCCGGACTGGTCGGACGGTAGAGGTCCGCGACGAGGTCGTTGCCGCGGTCCACCGCGAGCGTGTACTGGATCAGGTCGTTGGTACCGATGGATAGGAAGTCGACCTCTTTCGCCAGTTGTTCCGCCATGATTGCAGCCGATGGAACCTCGACCATGGCACCGAGCGGCGGCAGGAACGGAATATCGATTCCCTCTCTGCGCAGCTCATCAGCGAGCTGACGGGCCAGCAGTCGCGCCAGCCGGACCTCCTCGATTCCGGAGATCAGCGGGAACATGACCCTCACGACGCCTTCCGGGAACTCCACGGCGACCCGGAGCAGAGCACGGAGCTGGGTGCGGAAGAACTCTCGCTTGTGCAGGCAGAGGCGGATGCCGCGCAGTCCCAAGACGGGATTGGCCTCGACATTACCCATCATCTCTCTACCCAGCTTCTTGCCGCCGAGGTCGTAGGTCCGAATGGTGACCGGCCGCCCCTCCATACGAGCAACGAGCGCGCGGTAGTACTCGACGTGGTCGTTTTCGGTCGGCATCGCCGGGCTCATGCGCATGTACAGGAACTCGGAGCGGTACAGGCCGACGCCGACCACATTCCACTGCAGGGCCTGCTCGACCTCGGCCGGAAGGTCGATGTTCGCGAGGAGAAACAGGCGGTGACCGTCGCGGGTCACGGTCGGCAGCGCACGGACCTGAGCGAGCTGCGCCTGTTGCTCCTGGTAGTCGCGCTGTCGAGACGTGTACTCAGCGAGCTCGGCAGGGTTGGGGTCGATGACCACCTTGCCCTCGAACCCGTCAATGGTCACCATGCGGGAGAGGCGCGCCGCCTCGCACACGCCGTGCGCGCCGACGATGACCGGAATACCGAACGAGCGCGCGATGATCGTCGTGTGGGCCGTGGGCCCACCGGTCTCCAAGGCAAAGCCGAGAATCTTGTCGAGGGGAAGCAGGACCGCCTGGGACGGCAGCAGGTCATCTGCAACCAGGATCACCGGACGCTCGAGCTCCCGCAGCTGGTGGAGGTCATGACCGCGCAGAGCGTGCATGATCTGGGTGGCGACATCAATCACATCCAGGCGTCGCTCCGACAGGTGAATGTCCTCGAGCGCCGCGAACCGGGCCACCAGGCGCTCCACCACCTGGTCCAGGGCCCACTCGGCGTTGACCCTTTCGTCGCGGATGATCTGCTCCACGGGCCCCTTCAGCGACGGGTCGGAGGCGATCAAGCAGTGTGCCTCGAAGATCGCGGCGTACTCCTCCCCCATTTGTCGAACGGCTCGTTCCTGGTGGTCCAGAATTCGGGTCACGGTCTCCGAAACGGCGGCCTGGAAGCGTTTGATCTCGGCCTCGACGTCACCCGAAGCGATCGGAATCCGGAGGGTGGCGATGGGACGGGTCTCGTGCACGACGGGCTCGCCGATCGCGATCCCCGGGCTCACGCCCAGCCCGCGAAGGTGGATGCTCACTCACCCTCCCCGAACCGATTGGCAAACAGCTCGACGATCGCCCGAACCGCCTGCTCCTCGTCAAGCCCCTCGGCGCGGACCGCCAAGGGGGTTCCCTTGGTCGCCGCCAGGGTCAGCAGGCCGAGGATCGACTTGGCGTTGACCTCCTCATCGGCGGAGCCGATGAAGATGTCGGACTCGAACTCGTTGGCAGTGTGGACCACCTTGGCAGCAGCTCGCGCGTGCAGCCCCAGCCGGTTGGTGATCCGAACCTGCTCAACCTTCATTTCCGCCCTCTCTTCTCGGGACCCGCTCCGCTGCGCTTTCGTTCACGGGAAGGGACGATTGCCGCGGCATCCGCCTTGTCACGCGGTGGCTGCGCTCGGCTATTGTACCGTGAGTCTCCGACGCGCTCCGGTCCGCGACCGCGCTCAGCTCGGTGCCGGAGTTCGCAGGAACTCGCTTGCCAGTCGGATGCTCTTCTGGCCCGCCTTGGTCACGTGCTCGGCCAGCTCCTTGACCGGCATTCCACGCTGACGAAGCGAGCCCAGTTTGACCAACATCGGCAGGTTGACGCCGGTCACAACCTCCACCCGATCTGGAACCAAGTGCGGCAATGCAACGTTGGTGGCGGTGCCACCGAACATGTCGGTCAGGATCAGGACGCCCTCTCCCTGGTCGAGCTCTCTGATCTTGGTCTTCACAGTTCGCCCTGCATCGTCCGAGTCCACGTCCCAGGGCAGTGAGAGCGCCATCGAACTCTCGGCGACGTGAGGATCGATCGTCTGAGCCGCCTTGAGCAGCTCCTCCGCCAGGGTTCCGTGGGTGAGCACCAGGATCGGGATCATGGAAACCTCCAACGATCCTTGTCGCGGTGATCGATGACGGCCCGGTAGCCCGCATCCCGTATCGATGAAGCGAGACGCTCGGCGACGTAGACCGAACGATGCCGTCCGCCGGTGCAGCCGACGGCGATGGTGACATGAGTCTTGAGCTCCGCGCCGTATCGTGGCAGGAGCCACGTCACGAGGTCGCTCATCCGCGTGACCGCTTCCTTGACCTCGCCATGACGATCGAGCCACGTGCTGACGGCCGGATCGTCGCCAGCCAACGCCCTCAACGACTCCTCGAAGTAGGGGTTCGGGAGGAATCGGACGTCGAATACGAGGCTCGCTGTCGGCGGGACGCCTTGGAGGTACGAGAAGCTCTGCACCTCCACCGACAGAAGGTCCTGTGCGGTTTCGCCAATGCCGCCCAGATCCAGCACGTGGCGCCGCAGGTCGTGGGGCGAGAGCTGGTTGGTGTCGATGATGAGGTGTGCGAGGGTTCGTACCGGAGCGAGAGATCTCGCCTCGTCCGCGATCGCCCGTTCAATGTTGCGGTCCCGAAGGGGATGCGGTCGCCGCGAGACCGAGAACCGCCGCAACAGGACCTCCGGCGATGCCTCGACAAAGACCAGCTGCAGGGTCGGACTGGCGCCCTTTAGCTCCTGAAAGACCGCTGGAAAAGCATCGGTGAAGCCCTTCGTCCGCACGTCCAGAACCACGACCAGCCTGGCGAGGTCGGCGGCCGACCGCTCGAACAGGGCTTGGACGAGGTCGAGCGGGATGTTGTCGACGCACTGGTAGCCGATGTCCTCGAGCCCCCTGCTGAGGACGGTCTTGCCCGATCCGGAAAGCCCGGTGATGACGAACGGACCCCGGAAGGCGAACTCAGCCATCGCTCTCGGCCGGAGGTTCGGCATCGCCCATCGCACGGCGGTTGATGGCCTCGAGGAAGGTCCGTTCGTCCTGGATTCCGCGCTCGGCCAGAAGGCACTTTCTGACAGCGGTCTCGACCATGATGGCGACGTCGCGTCCTGGGGCCACCGCCATGGTGTACTTGGGCACCTCGACGCCCAGAATCAACTCCGTCGAGGTCCACGCCCGCGGGCGGTCGAGCAGCGACTCACGCCAGGCCCGCTCGCGCTCCAGGGTCTCCGGGCTCAGCTTGGTGAGCTCGATGACAAGCGAAACGACCACTGTCGGCGAGGTCGCGGTCATGCCGAAGTGCTTGCGAACGTCGATGATGCCGACGCCGCGCAGCTCCAGGTAGTTGTGCAGGAGCTCGTGGGCCGTGCCGAGCAAGCCCCGGTTGTGGGTTCGCCTGATCACGACGAGGTCATCCGCGACCAATCGGTGGCCCCGATAGACCAGCTCAAGGGCACACTCGCTCTTCCCGATGCCGGCGTCCCCAATGATCAAAGTACCCATCGAGAAGACGTCCACCAACACACCGTGTCGCTGTACCCGGGGCGCGAGTGCATCCTCCAGATACGCCGAAACAGACTCGATGACCTCCGACGTATTGGCCTCGGTGCACAGCAACGGCACGTTCTCGCGCTCGCAGCACTCGACGACTCGCGGTCGCGGGCGGTTTCCCTTGGTAGTCACCAGCGCGGGCACGTCCATCTGGACGAGCTGCGCGAGTCGGGTGTCGGCGTCCTGCTCCGCGAGGGTCGCCAGGAAGGCGAACTCGGACTCGCCGAGGATCTGCAGCCGTCCCGGCTTGACGTACGGCAGGTAGCCGGCCAAAGCGAGTCCCGGCTTCTGGATCCGTGGGTTGGTGACCACCCGGTCGTCAAGGCCCGCCTCTCCGGCAATGACCTCGAGCCCGAGGGGTTGCAAGGCCTTCTCGTGGAGGAGAAGGCGGACCGGCAGGGGGGGTGGAACGGTCACAGGCCCTCGGCATCGGCGGTGCGGCGCAGAGCGGCGAGGACGGCATCGTTGTCCGGCGCCTCGAGCAACTCGGTGCGCAGGTCGGTCCGCTTGAGCACGCGCGCGATCTGGCTCAGCACCTGGAGGTGGGCTGCGGGCTGGTCCGGGGGCGACAGAACGACGAACAGGAAACGCGACGGCCGTCCGTCGGGCGAGTTGAAGTCGACGCCCTCGTCCAGGCGCGCGAGCGCGACTGCGATCTCCTTGATCCCATTCATCTTGCAGTGAGGAATCGCAAAGGAGTCGCCGACCGAGGTCGAGCCGAGCCGTTCCCGCTCGAGCAGCGCTGACACGATCCTCTCGGACGGCACGCCGAGACCGTCGGCGAGGCGGTCTGCCACCGCCTGGAGCGCGCCCGGAACGTCATCAGCCTCGAGCCCGAGGTGAATGTCGTCGACGCCGATCAAATCCTGGAGCTTCACGTCAGAACTCGGGCGTGATCAACCCGAGGTTGTGGTCGCGCCGGCGATAGAGAACGTTGACCCGGTCCGAACTCGCATTGCGGAACACAATGAAGTCGTTGCCCGACCCTTGCAGCTGCATCATCGCTTCGTCGATCGTCATCGGCTTGACCGGGATCGACGTGCGGGTCACGATGACCGGCTCCCCGGCTGCAACCGAGTCAGGCTCCAGAACGTCCTCGCTCCAGTCCGGAGACTCCTTGACGACCTCAGCGTGCCGCTTGTTGTCCTTGAGCCGACTCTTGGCCTTCCGGGCTTGCATCTCGAGCTTGTCGATCGCCTCGTGGATGGCGGTCGTCAGGTCCTTGTTTTGGACCGTCGATCTGATATCGAAGTCCTTGCCCTTGATGAAGACGTCAACGCCATAGAGGTGCCGCTCCTGGGCCAGCTCGACGCGGATATCAATAATGTCGTTGAAGTACTTTTCCACCTTCGCCAGCTTGCGCTCGGTCAACTCTCGAACAGGCTCAGTGAGGTTCACCTTGCGCGCGATGTACTCGATCTTCATCCGTTCACTCCTCGGTGGTAGTCGGTCAGAAAAACCTCTTGCGCTTGTCCGATGACGGGATCTGTAGCTCCTCTCTGTACTTGGCGACCGTTCGCCTGGCGAGACGAATTCCCTCCCGCTGGAGCATCTTCATGATCTTCGAGTCGGACAATGGATGGGCCGGGTCCTCGGCCTCAACAAGCTTCTTGATGCGTTCCTTGACGACCAGGGACGACACATTGTCGCCCCTGGCAGAGTCGACGCCCGAGTGAAAGAAGAACTTCATCGGAAACAGACCGCGCGGTGTGTACATGTACTTGTTGCTGACCACCCGGGAGATGGTCGACTCATGCATGCCGATGTCTTCGGCAACCTGACGAAGCACCATTGGTTTCAGGTGTTCAATACCATGGTCGAGGAACCCGCGCTGAAAGCCCACGATGCTCAGTGCGACCTTGTAGATGGTGCGCTGACGTTGGTCGATACTCTTCATCAGCCACAACGCGTTGCGCATCTTCTCCTTGAGGTAGGAGCTGACCTGCGGTTCCAGAGTGGCCCCTTCCAACATTCTGGCGTAGCGGGTGTTGATCCGCAGACGGGGCAACCCGTCGTCGTTGAGAGTGATGAGGTACTCGCCGTCGGTCTTGCGCACGTAGACGTCAGGCTCAATGTACACGTTACGCTCGCTGCGGTAGATTCTGCCCGGTTTCGGCTCGAGCCGATGGATGACGTCGAGGATTGGCCTGAGCTCCTGGGGCTCGCAGTCGAGCACGCCCGCGAGCGACTCCCATCGTTGGTGAAGGAAAGCGTCCCAGTAGTCTGCGATGACGATACGGACGCGATCCAGGAGGGCGGCCTCGTCGTCGTTGCCACCGGTAGCGAGCAGCACGTCGACCTGGACGAGAAGGCACTCCTGGAGCGTGCGTGCGGCGATGCCCGGCGGATCCAGAGAGCGCACGACGGCGAGTGCCTGCTCGACTTCGCCCGTTGAGGCGCCGGTGGCCCGCTGAATCTCCTCGTCTGACGCTCGGAGGAAACCGTCCTCGTCAAGGTTCCCAATCACGAACTCCGCGATTTCGACGAGCTGCGTTGGGCAGCTCATCATGTGGAGCTGCCAAACCAGGTGGTCGTAGAGCCCGACAGCGGCGGAGAGCACGTTCTCCAGGGGAACGCTCTCGTCATCGAGAGAGCGCGTCATTGACGGCCCTTCGAAGTGGCTGTCGCCGAGGTAGTCCGCAAAGAACGCCTCTACGTCAATGTCGTCGTACGCGTCCCGATTGGTCGGCAGGACCGGCTCTTCGTCCGTTCCCGATGGGGCGCCCTCTCCCACGCCGTCCCAGTCTTCCGCCGTTTCGGCGCCACCGTCGGGAGCTTCTGGAGGCCCCTCGGCCGCTGCCGCCTCTCCGTCCTGCGGCGACGTCTCCTCGCCGGTCTCCTCGGCGTCGAGGATAGGGTTTTCGAGGATCTCCTGCGAGATGGCCTCATCGAGCTCCAGCCGCGACAGCTGTAGCAGCTTGATCGCCTGCTGCAGCGACGGTGTCATGACCAGCCGCTGGGCGAGCTTGAGGCGGAGCTTCTGTTCGAGCGCCATGATCTAGAGTCGAAAATCCTCGCCGAGGTAGATCCGCCGGACGTCCGAGTTCTCGGCAAGCTCATCCGGAGGTCCGGCAGCAAAAATCCTGCCGTCCTTGATTATATAGGCGCGGTCGGTGATCTTCAACGTTTCGCGGACGTTATGATCGGTAATCAAAACACCTATTCCCAGTGATTTGAGGTGGCGGATAATGCGCTGGAGGTCGAGCACCGCGATCGGGTCGATGCCGGCAAACGGCTCATCGAGAAGGATGAAGGTGGGGTCGATCGCCAGTGCGCGAGCGATCTCGAGACGGCGTCGTTCCCCGCCGGAAAGCGTCTCGGCCCGTTGCTCCCGCCGCTCCCACAGCCCGAACTCCTGAAGCAGGTCATAGATCCGCTCATGGGCCGTTACCCCGTCAACGCCAAGCGACTCGAGTACCAACCAGATGTTGTCCTCGGTT
The DNA here is from genome assembly GCA_963814875.1 of uncultured Acidobacteriota bacterium. Classification (GTDB taxonomy): domain Bacteria; phylum Acidobacteriota; class Thermoanaerobaculia; order Thermoanaerobaculales; family Sulfomarinibacteraceae; genus CAVSIS01. The sequence continues at coordinate 96,432 of CAWFFJ010000018.1, read as the reverse complement.
GACAATCGCTTGAAGGCGCTCGGTTCCTGTGGTAGGTAGGCGACACCCATGCGAGCGCGGCGGTACATCGGCTGGTCGGTGATGTCGCGGTCACCGAGCAGTACCTCTCCTGCCGCGGGTTCAACCAGTCCGACAAGCATGTAGAAGGTGGTGGTCTTGCCGGCGCCGTTGGGGCCGAGCAGGCCGACGATCTCGCCCGGGGAGATGTTGAGCGTGACGCCGTCAACCACCCATCGACCGCGGTAGGACTTTCGCAGACCCCTGCCAGCGAGGTCGAGAGCCTTGGGACTCAGGGCTTATCCTCCGGATGGTAGATCGTTTCCGTGCCCCCGGAAACCGTGACCCTACCACTGGTCCTATCCCAGGTCAACGAGCCGGCATTCGTCACATTGCCCTTGTCATCGGTGAGCTGGGCTGGGTTGCCAGTCAGCTCGACGGTTTGGGTGGACCACTGCCAGCGCGCGTGGTCGCCCTTCATCCGCCGGCCGGTTGCCGGCTCGACAATGTCGACCGCCCCGGTAGCCTCGACGACACTCACCGTGTCGTCCTCTCCGAACAGGATCTTGACCTCACCGGCCGTGAGCACGTACTCGCCGTCGGAGTAGCGGACATCGCCCTGGTAGATCGCGCGCCGTGCTTGCCGCTCGTAAGTTAGTGACTTGGCGACGATCAGGACCTCCCCACCGCCGCCGGCGGCAGGAGCGCCTGTAGCGGCGATCGAAGGAAAAGTCGTGCGAACGTGACCGGACGCTTCGAGCGTCTCCCGTGATCGCCGGTAGTGGATCTCGTCCGCGAACAGCAGCCGGTCGCCCTGCCATGCGCGGGCGTTGTCCCTCAGGTGCAGGTCCTCTCCCCCTGCCTCAACGTCGAGGACCTCCGCCGCGAAGTGCAACGGGATGTCACCCGCGTTCGGTTGACCGGCGAGCAGCTCCATCCGCTGTACCTTGCCCTGGACGTTCCCCCGGGCCTCGGCGCGCTTCTCGCGTTCGAACATGTGTACCTGGTCGGCGACGATCTCCGACTGGCCGGAAACCAGGGTCGCACGCACGCCGCGGGACTGGTCTCCGTTGAGGATCGCAAGTCCGGTGGCTGCGACCAGCCGAGCGTGGTGGCCAGTCGCGCGGATGTCCTCGCTTGACAGCACGACATTGCCGTCGAGATCGACGTCGCCAGCACCCGACTCCCCTATTCTCAGCCTTGCAGTGACCGCAGAGGCGCTCCTCGTGGCGCCTGTCATCGGAACATCGGTGAGGCACACACCGTCGCTCGCTCGAACGTTCTGCAGTCCCTTCTCACTCACCGCTGCCCGTAACACCCAGCACCGGAGGCGGCGTTCGAGGATCTGGTCCCCGCCTTGCAGCAGCAGCTCCACCCATGGTCCGTCGGTGGTTGCCGTGACCTGCCATCGGGTCTCGCCGTCCCGAACCGCAACAAGCTCCCGGGCCCACCCGCCCAGTGTGCCCTGCTGCTCACCGGCGGGCCCCGCGAGGGTCACGCCACCGGCGAAATCGAAGCGCACCGGAGGACCCTGAGCGCCCTCAAGTGTGATCGATGCTCGCGGGGCGTCGAGACGGGACCCGTCGCGGTCGAGTCGACATCCTTTCGGCAGCTCGACTCGACGGTCGCCGCGCCGGTACACTACCTCCGGCGCGCGCAGGCTTCCGCCCTCAGCGAGCCTGACCACAACGTCTTCCAGGGTCATGACGTCCTCGGAGAGGAGGTAGATCGCCTTTTCCGCGCGGCCGATGGCGCCGCCACCCGAAAACATGACTTCGGCATCGGTCGAGAAGACCCGAGACGAAGCATCGAACACTCCTCTCTCCGTGGTCACGAATCCACCGTCGGGAAACTCGAAGTGGATCGCGCCCGAGAGCTTGGCGTCCCGAGTGTCCTTGTTGAAGCTCGCCGAGTCGCAGGTCAACACAGCGCCGCCGATGCCCCGGTTGTAGAACTGGAGGCGGACGCCTTCGATCTGGTGCCAACCGGAGGCCAGTCCGAGGGTCCGCGCAGAGCTGAGCGCGAACAGGATCTTCCCCGCCAAGCTCTCGGTATACTCGAATCCCGAGTAGACACTCACCGCCTCGCCGCCGCCGCCTGCATCCTCCCCGGCGCTCGGCGGGGAAACGCCCCCGACCGGGCCCTTCAGAGCGCGTGCCCGGATCACTGCGAGCGCTGCGACCCCCGCAACTGCCAGCACCAAAAGGAGTGCCGAGAATCTGCGCAGCAGGAGCTTCGACGTTCGGCTCACGTTCGGCGCCCGAGCGCACAGCCCGGTGTGCCGGCTGCAGCGGCGGTTCGCGTAGTGAGGCGCATGGTTGCTCGGTCAGCGCTCGGTGAAGACGCCGAGGTCCCGGTACTTCTTCGCTCGCCGCGCGATGAGCGCCTGCGGCTTGAGCCGAGACAGGGCGCGAAGGTGCACGCGCAGGTGACGGCCCACGGTTTCTGCCATCACTGCCGGATCGGTGTGGGCGCCGCCTGAGGGCTCGGGGATGATCTCGTCGGCCACGCCGAACTCCTTGAGATCCTGTGCAGTGAGCCGCAGTGCGCGGGCTGCGTCTTCGGCCCGGGCCTGGTCCTTCCACAAGATGGCGGCGCAGCCCTCCGGCGAGATCACCGAGTAGATGGCGTGCTCCAGCATCAGGATGCGGTCGGTAACGCCGAGTGCGAGTGCGCCACCTGAGCCCCCCTCGCCCGTGACGACGCCCACGATCGGCACCGGCAGGCTGGCCATGGTGATCAGGTTGGTGGCGATCGCCTCGGCCTGCCCGCGCTCCTCAGCGTCGATTCCCGGATACGCCCCCGGAGTGTCGATGAAGGTCACGATGGGGCGCCCGTAGCGCGCGGCAAGCTCCATGACCCTGAGCGCCTTGCGGTACCCCTCCGGTCGCGGCATGCCGAAGTTGCGGCGGACCTTCTCGGAGGTGTCGCGGCCCTTTTGGTGGCCCATCACCGCGACCGGCTCGCCGTCGAGCAGCGCGAATCCGGCGACAATCGCCGGATCGTCCGCGAAGCGTCGGTCGCCGTGAAGCTCGGTGAAGTCAGTGAAGATCCCGTGAATGTACGCCAGTGTGTAGGGCCGGTCGGGATGCCGAGCGAGCTGGCACCGCTGCCACGGCGTGAGGTTGGCGAAGACCCTGCGAGTTGTGGTCGTCAGCTCCTGACGCACCTCCTCGAGCGCGCGCGTCCGCGAACTGGCGCCCGCCTCCGCCTCGAGATCACGGATCCGAGCACGGATTGCCTCGATCGGCTCCAGAAACGGCAGCGGTGGAGTGGCCATCCGACGGAGAGTAACAAAGGCCCGATAGGGGGGTCAATCGAACGGACCCACCCAGAGACGATCAGGCGACCTTCGCGCAGCGCAGCAGAATCACCGTGACGTTGTCGTTGCCACCCTGCCGATTGGTCGCGACAACGAGCTGTTGACCGAGGTCCTTGAGGCTGCTGTCGGTGCACAGAATCGCGCCGATCTCATCGTCGGTGAGCATCGAGTTGAGGCCGTCCGAGCAGAGCAGGTAGAGGTCGCCATCCTCCATCTCGGTCTCCAGGATGTCGACTCGGGGCTCGGTCGACCCCCCCAGTGCCTGCGTTACGACGTTCTTCAATGGGTGTGACCGTGCCGCCTCCTCTGACAGGAAGCCCGCCAGTACCTGCTCGTGCACCCACGAGTGATCCTCCGTGAGGAGCTCGAGCCTCGCACCGCGCAGTCGGTACGCGCGGCTGTCTCCGACATGGCAGATGGTCAGTACAGAGCTTCCCGCGGTGTGGACGGCCACCACCACCGTCGTGCCCATTCCCTTGAGATTGCTGTCCCGGGTGACTGCGCCCGTCACTCGCTGGTGCCCCGCGAGTACGGCGTCGACCGCGAGGTTAGCGGTACGGCTGCGCTCAGGCGACCAGTGGTCGGGCCAGGTTTCTTGGTTCGAACCCCCAGCCCGCACGGACAACGTGTGCAGGATTTCCTCCGCCGCGAGTCGAGACGCGACCTCGCCGGCTGCATGACCTCCCATGCCGTCAGCGACCAAGAAGACCCCGTGCTCGGGATTCGTCACGAACGTGTCTTCGTTGACCCGCCGCTTCATGCCGACATCGCTGATGCCCCACGCCTCCACGGCCAAGCTCGACACGGACGCTTCCACCTGTCCCCCTTCACCCCTTGCGTCGGAATCGATCGAGCAACCCGCCGCCGGGCTGGGCCTTCTCCTCGGCGTCGAGCTGCGCCAGCACCTCGAGGGCCTTGCTGCTGGTCGGATCCAGGCCCAACGCCTCTTCGGCGAGACGCCGCGCCCGATTGCTCATCTTCGCGGCGGCGGCGAGCGTGGCGGCTTCGGCAAGAATGGTCGGGTTGTTGGGCTCGAGCTGTGCGGACCGCTCCAGGTGGCGCAGCGCCTCACGCTCATGCCCCTTCGCCCGCGACAACACGCCTCCCAGGAAGTAGTGAGCACGCGCATTGGAGTCATCATGATCCACTGCAGACTCGAGCAGCTCGAGGGCCTCGTGCAGCTTGCCGTCACGGATTGCCTGGGCACCCTTCCCGGACAGGCGACGCGAAATCTCCCGCGGGTCCATCGCCTTAGACTTCGATCCGACGTAGATGTCGCGGTCGTAGCGGTCGCGGGCATCGGGACGGCTGAGGACGTTGAACGCCTCGGTAATCGCCTGGAAGTGCTCCTCCGCCTGCTGGCGCTCGGCACCGGAGAAGCGGTCGGGATGGTTCTCCAGAGCGAGTCCGCGGAAGGCAGCTCGGATCTCCTGCTCACTGGCGTCAGAGCCGACGCCGAGGACATCGTAGTAAGTTGGGCGATAGCTCATTGGCTGCTCGGGTGGATGGTGCGCCGAACCCTCATGCGTCTACAGACATTTTTACCACAGCTGTCGGCGGTGCGCAACGCGCCGGGCAAACGTTCGAGCTCAGTTCGGTTCATCGTCATTGCCACGTTGCGTTTCGGTCAGCTCGGTTCTGAGGAGCTGCCGAAGGCGCACGACCTCGAGGCCAGGAAGCCTACGCTCCTCCGCGCAAAGTCCCCGCAAAGACCACTTGCGGAGCGCGAGCCGCGTGAGCTGCCGCGCCAGAACTGCCCGCTCGTCGCCGCTCTCCCGCCAGCGCCCCCGGACACGCGCCGCGAAGGCTGGTATCGCCGTCGCGACCCACCCGGGCAGGGTCCCCAGGCGGACCTCGTCGGTGAGCTCGCCAGCGAGAATGCGGCTTTCTGCCAGCAGAACGACTGTCAGCGTCGTCGCGACGACGGCCGCGGCAGTTCCAGCGGCCATCGCCAAGCGTGGACCGAGGCCGCTCACGGCCGCCACCCCGACGTAAACCGCCGCGACGCCTACGAGCCATCCGGCCAGCGCGAGGACGACCCAGAGAATACGCCGAGCCGCACCCCGGTCGATGAATGCTGTCGCGACGGCCGCGCCTGCGGGCACCGCACCGGCGACAGGAGCAACCATCGCCGTCAGCCCGGCCCCGGTCGCCGCAGCACACGCAGCCCATCCGAACCCTGCCGCCAGCCCCACGACCACGCCGTCGGCCGGAGCGTCGAGCTCGCGCACCATGAGCGCCGCTGCCAGCAGTACGGCGACCGCGATCAGACCGTCGATTCCTGCTGTGGCGGCCACGCCGGTGGGGAATGACCCGTGAGCCGCCGCCAGCCCGGAGGTGAAGGCGCCGATTCCGCCCCAACCAAAGGCCACGACGACCCGTAGACATGGCCGTCCAAGTCTGCGGTCGTACCACCACAGCAGGCCCACTAGCGGCGCCGTCACCGAGACCGCGACGACTGCCACGGCCGCGAACGAGAGGACGTTCAGCGGCACGGCGTGGGCAGCTCTCGCAGATCCACAGTCGAAGATCTGAACCACCGACGCGTCGCCTCGACGTCGTGCCGGATCTGGACCATGAGCTCCGCAGGTGTCGGGAATGCACGCTCCGTGCGGATTCGGGAGAACAAGAACAGTCTGACGCGTTCGCCGTAGACGTTTCCATTAAAGTCGAGAAGATGGCTTTCGATGGTGACGGTGTGCTGCGACGAGACGGTCGGTCGGATGCCGATGTTGGTGACCGATGGAAACAGCCGCTGCTGGGACGGAATCCAGACCGCAGTGACGTAGACCCCGCGGCTCGGAAGCAGCTCGTTGGCAAGATCGAGGTTGATGGTCGGGAAGCCGAAGGTACGACCCAACTTCCTGCCTTCGACCACCGCGCCATCGACGAAGACCGTCCGCCCCAGGAGCGCTGCCGCCTCGTCAACGTCTCCGCGCTCGACTGCGCTACGGACCCGGGTCGACGAAACGACGCCGCCCGCGGCGTGCACCACTGGGGCGCTGGCGGCCACGAATCCGAGTCGGCGTCCCTCTCGGACAAGCAGCTCGACGTCGCCCTTTCGGCCGGCCCCGAAGCGGAAATTGGCGCCGATATACACTTCCCTGACCGCGAGCCGACCAACCAGAATCTCCGCGACGAAGGCCTCCGCCTCCATCCGGGCAAGCTCCCGGGTGAAGGGGACGACGAGCGCCACGTCCACGCCTTCGCGGGCGACCAGCTCGAGGCGTTGATCGAGGGTGGTCAGAAGCGGCGGAGCGACATCCGGGCGCAGCACGCGTACCGGGTGGGGATCAAAGGTCATCAAGGCGGCGACGGTGTCGAGAGTGCGGGCGCGCTCGACGAGGTGGCGGAGAACCGCCCGGTGGCCGAGGTGAACGCCGTCGAAGTTGCCGACACTGAGCACACTCCCCCGGGGGGGATGATCGACGCCCAGCGGATCGCGCAGAATCTCCACCCTTCATCCCTCAGGTGAGCACGGGCAGACGGGTCCGAGACTGGAGGCGCGAGGGGCTCAGCTCGCGGATCACGCGGCCGACAACGTCGTAGGGATGGGCTTCCGTCACCTCGACCTCGACCAGGGCTCCCGCACTCGGGGCGCCGTCGTTGATCAGGAGCCGCCCGTCGATCTGGGGCGCGTGACGTGCGAGCCTGGCCGCCGTGAGCAGCTCCATCTCCTCCAGTGGACCCTCTACGAGCGCCGGGAGTCGCCGGCCGACGAGCGCCTGATTTCGGCGCAGGGAGATCCGCTGCTGCGTCTCCATAAGCCGCACCCGGCGCTCTTCCTTGACCGTTGCGGGGATCGGGTCGCCGAGGGCAGCGCCCGGGTTCTCCTCCTGCCAGGAGTAGGCGAAGACGCCGACGTGATCAAGCTCGGCGGCGGCGACGAACTCGAGCAGCTCGTCGAACTCCCGCTCGCCTTCTCCGGGGAAGCCGACGATAAAGGTCGAGCGGATCGCCAGGTCGGGTACGACCGAGCGGGCGCGCTCGATCATCGCCCGGTAGGAGCGAGCGTCGCCGCCCCGGCGCATCGCCTTGAGCACGGATCGGCTGGCGTGCTGGAGTGGGATGTCGAGGTATGACACGATCCGCGGTTGCGCTGCCATGAGCTCGAACAACTCTTGGTCGAGGGTCGCCGGATAGGCGTAGAGGAAGCGGATCCAGGGAGCGTCGGTCTCCGCTGCGAGAGCCTCCAGAAGAACGCGGAGCCCGTTCTCGAGACCAAGATCCTCACCATAGCGCGTCGTGTCCTGCGCGATCAGCACCAGCTCCTGAGCGCCGCGGTCGACAAGCGCTTGACCCTCACTGACCAGGTCGGCGACTCGGCGCGAGCGAAATTCGCCGCGCATGCGCGGGATATGGCAGAAAGTGCACGGGTTATTGCATCCCTCTGCGACTTTGATGAAGGCGTATTCGCGGGTCGAGACCAGCCTCGGGCTGGAATGATCATAGAGCCGCAGCGCTCCTCGTTGGTCGGGAATGTGTCGGTCGAGCTCGCCCCGAACCGCCTCGACGATCTTCTCGAGCTCGTCAAGGCCGACGAAGGCGTCGATCTCAGGAACCTCGCGCTGCAGCTCGACGGCATAGGCCTGGGCCATGCAACCCGAGACCACGAGGCGGCTGACGTGGCCGGCTCGCTTGGCCTCTGCCACCTCGAGGATCGCCTCGATCGACTCCCGTTTGGCATCGGTAATGAAGCCGCAGGTGTTCACCACCACGATATCGGCCGCCGTTGGGTCGGCCGTCACAGTCGCTCCGGCGCGCGCGAGATGCCCCAGCATCACCTCACCGTCGACCAGGTTTTTGGCACACCCGAGACCGATCATCCCCACCCGGGGACCGCTCGCAGGCTGGTCCTTTTTCTGAAACCGATTCTCAGTCATCCCCCGCTCCAAGCTGCGAATTGTACCACCGGAGCCAATCGCCGCTGATTCCACACGCGCCCGGCACTGGGTTGTTTGAAACGGCAGCGATGGGCCCCGCGGCGGCGCTGATCAGAGGGCTGTCTCGAGGTGCTCGAGCACGGCCTCCGCAGCGCGTCGGGAGGCGCCCGGCTCTCCCAATCGGCTGCGAACGCTGGCGAGCCCGGCCCGCTGAACATCGCCCTCAACACCTACCAAACCCGTGACCGCGGCTGCGAGTGCACCGGAATTCCAGCTTCCCTGCAGAAGCTCCGGTGCCAGCCGACGCCCTGCGATGAGGTTGACGAGGCCGACGTGAGGAACCCGGACCAGGATCCGTGCCAGGAGGTGGGAGAGCGGCTGCAGCCGGTAGCCGACCACCATCGGAACGCCCAGGAGTGCACACTCAAGGGTCGCCGTACCAGAAGCCGTCCAGGCCGCGCTGCACTGCGCGAGCTGCCCGCGCCGGGCCGGTCCGGCCACGCGAGCCAGCCTCGAATCGGTCGGGTATCGGGCCAGGACCCGGTCGATCTCAGTGCCGACGCCGGGAGCCTCCACCAGCACAGCCCGCTCCACTCTTGACGACGGCAGCAAGGCGAGGGCCTCAAGCATCGCAGGCAGCAATTGGCGGACCTCCATGCGGCGGGATCCAGGAAGCAGCGCAAGCCAGCCGTCCTGTGCCAGATCGGAATGAGGAAACAGGCCCTCGCGAGCCAGGTCGTCGACCAGCGGATGGCCCACGTAGCGGGCAGGAACTCCGGAGGCGGCGTAGAACTCGACCTCGAACGGGAGGATGCAGAGCACCTCGCGTGCGACGCGGCGGACTACTCGAACGCGGCCCCTCCTCCACGCCCAGAGCTGCGGTGAGACGTAGAGCACGACCGGAATCCCGAGGCCGCGAAGACGATCGGCGAGCCGGAGGTTGAAGTCGGGCGAATCCACCAGCACCGCCAGTGTCGGTCGACGCCGAGTCGTCTCGCCGACCAGGCGACGCATCACACCTCGGATGCGCGGCAGCTCGCGCAGGACCTCAACCAGACCCATGTGCGCCAGCTCGTCAGCGTGGGCGATCGGATCAAGCCCTGCGGCAAGCAGTCTTTCGCCCCCGACTCCGAAGGCGGAGAGCCCAGGACGCAGCGCACCGAGCTCGCGGAGGAGATTGCCGGCGTGGATGTCGCCCGATACCTCGCCAGCCACGATCAGGAGGCGGTCAGCGCGGGCGGTCACGGGACGGGGTACATCAACCACCCGAGCGCCAGGCCCCCGAGGACCATGATCAGGAATGTCTTGAGGAACAGCCTGCGCCGCGCAGGGCCGTCGCTGCGCCACAGGAAGGCGAAGAAGACTGACACCAGGAGGGCGTGCCAGACGAGGAGCAGGAGGTGGTCCATCTCAGTCCTTCTCCCCCCGCGCGATGTCCGACACGTCGAGGACGCACAGGAGGTTCATCAGACCGCCGGTGTAGAGAAACGTCTTGCCGTAGAGGAATCCCACCGCGGTTGGGTCCCCTTGCCCTAGGCCCAGGAGCTTGGCTGCAAAGTACAGACCCCCGTTGCCGAGGCATCCGAAGGTTGCGATCCATGAGAAGGGGTTCCCCGCCAGTGGTACGGCAAGCTCGCCGGCAAGAGCAATTCCGGTCAGAAAGGCCGCTACCACAAGGCTCGAGAACACCGCGGCGCGGACCTTTCGGCCGAGCAGCAGGTGGCCGAGGCCCGGAACCAGCCACGCGGCAAGGAGGAGGCCGAACGGTACGGACTCGCGTTCGGTGGCTTGGTCCGACGAGCGCTGAGGATCACTCATCGGCCGGCCCTCGTCCGCCCACTGATTGGGTCCTCAGGATGAGGACACCGTCGGGTAGTCCCGTGCGCTGGCCGTTCCGCCGCGGAGTGGCCTGTGTGGCGACGCGACCGCTCACCGCCGCCTCACCGCTGCAGGAGCTCTTCGCGCAGGTGCTTTCCGGGCTTGAAAAACGGGATCTTCTTTGACGGCACCTCGACCTGGTCACCGGTCTTCGGGTTGCGGCCGACGCGCTCGCCCCGCTGACGGATCCGGAACGAGCCGAACCCCCGCAGCTCGACCTTGTCGCTCCGGTGCAGGGCCGAGACGATGCTCTCCAGGACGACCTGCACAACTTCGTCCGCCTGCTTTCTCGCGATGTCGGCGTGATTCGCAACCAACTCGACCAGGTCCGCCTTGGTCATCGTCATGCCCGAGTCTCCCTTGTCGCGTCCGGCGCCCAGACGCGGATGACGGTGGTCAGTTCTCCGACTTGATGTCGTCCTCGTTTTCGGTCACCGCCTCGTCGTCAGTCTCCGCCTCGGCAGTCGCTTCAGTCGTCGCCTCGTCCTCGCTGGCGGCCTCGACCTCCGGCTCGGCGGCCTCAACCTCCGGCTCGGCGGCCTCGACCTCCGGCTCAGCGGCCTCAGCCTCCGGCTCAGCGGCCTCAGCCTCCGGCTCAGCGGCCTCGACCTCCGGCTCGGCGGCCTCGACCTCCGGCTCAGCGGCCTCAGCCTCCGGCTCAGCGGCCTCGGCCTCCGGCTCAGCGGCCTCAGCCTCCGGCTCAGCGGCCTCGGCCTCCGGCTCAGCGGCCTCAGCCTCCGGCTCAGCGGCCTCAGCCTCCGGCTCGGTCAACTCCTCTCCAGCTTCTACGGCAGCAGCCTCGATGTCGGACTCCGGCTCTGGCTCTGGCAGCACACCTCCGGCGCGCAGAGCCGCAGCCATTGCGGTGTCAGGCAGTATCGACGTGCGGTCCTCGGCGACCGACTCGTCGCCACCGTAGCTGTCCAACTCCTGATCCACCCCATGCATCGACAATCCGATCCGGTTCTCGTTCCAGTCGATGCGGAGAATCCGGCAGCGCACCTTCTGGCCGGACACGAAGACGTCCTGAAGAGACAGGCCCGAATCACGGTCGATCTCGGAGATGTGGCACAGCCCCTCGACGCCCGGCGACAGCTCGACAAACACGCCGAAGTCGGTGACGTTCGTCACCGCACCGCCGACAACGTCGCCGACCGAGTGCCGGTTCGCGTACTCTTCCCACTCGTTCGGTAGGAGCTCTTTCATCGACAACGAGATGCGTTGATTGACTACGTCGACGGCGGAGATGATCGCGTCGACCTCCTGACCCTTCTGGACGACCTCTGACGGGTGGTTGATTCTCCGTGTCCAGGACATGTCGGAGATGTGTACGAGACCGTCGACGCCGGGCACGATCTCCACGAACGCTCCGAAGTCTGTCAGGTTGCGGACAACGCCGTGGATTCTGCTGCCGACACTGTAGGTCTCGGCGACCTGCTCCCAGGGATTGGGCTCGGTGGCACGCAAGGAGAGCGAAAGGCGGCGCTTGTCCGGATCGACCTCGGACACGACCACCTCGACCTCCTGGCCAACCTCGAGCAGCGAACGGGGGTTCTTGATCTTTTTGGTCCACGACATCTCGCTGACGTGGATCAGCCCCTCGACGCCTTCCTCGAGGGCTACGAAAGCGCCATAGTCGACGATGCTGACGACGCTACCGCTCACTCGCTTTCCGACCGGGTACTTCTCGGGCACCAGGATCCACGGATCCTCAAACCGCTGCTTGTAGCCGAGCGAGACGCGCTCTTTCTCGCGGTCGAAGCGCAGCACGACCACGTCGACCTCGTCGCCGACTCGGAAGTACTCGCTGGGGTGTCCCACCCGTCCCCACGAGATGTCGGTGATGTGCAACAGGCCGTCGAGCCCGCCGAGGTCAACGAACACACCGTAGTCGGTGATGTTCTTGACGGCGCCGGTCACGACCTTGCCTTCCTCGAGATCGACCATCGTCTCTTCTTTGGCGCGCTGCTGTTCCTCTTCGAGGATCGCCTTGCGCGACAGCACGACGTTTGAGCGACGCCGGTCGAAGCTGATGATCCGGGCCTCGATCTCTGCGCTCAGGTAGTCCTCGAGGCGGCGGTTGGGCCGAATGTCGACCAAGCTACCGGGGAGGAACGCGCGGACTCCGATATCGACCGATAACCCGCCCTTGACCCGTTCCACGACTCGGCCGGTAACGGGCTCGCCGCTCTTGAACGCGTCCTCGATGGATTTCCAGGTCTTGAGCTTGGTTGCTCGCTCGCGGGAAAGGCGAAGCGTGCCCTCGTGCTCGTCGAGCCGCTCCACGAAGACCTCGATCTCGTCGTCCACTCCGATCATGACTTCGCCTGTCGTGCGATCGGTGAACTCCGAAATGGGAATCGAGCCCTCGCACTTGAAGCCGATGTCGACCATGACCTCGTCGTTTGTTACCGCGACCACGGTTCCGCGAACCACTTCACCTTCACGGAGGGTCTGGAGGGAGCTCTCCATCAGCTGCTCCATTGACAGCTGATCCATGTTCTCTGGGTTCTCCCGGTTACCGTTCATGTCCGAGTCGATGTTCAAGACCTTCCCTCCTCGCTGGGCGCACCTCGGGTGCACACCTAGCCTCCGTGATTTCGTGACCTTACGGCGTTCGCCCTAGAGTGTCAAGCTCTCCCTGGGCGGTTTGAGAGAGCTCGAACAGAATCCGGTCGACCACCTGGTCCGGGCTCAGAATGGTGGTGTCGACCACCAGCGAGCCCCCCGCGACCTGCAGGGGCGAGTCGGCGCGCGAGCTGTCCTGATGATCGCGCCGCTCCTGCTCTTGCCGTATCGCGTCGAGGCCTTCCTCGATTCCCCGCTGGGAGAGGTCGCGCTGCCGCCGCAGGGCGCGTTCACCGGCGGTCGCAGTCAGAAAGACCTTGAGATCGGCATCCGGCGCCACTACCGTTCCAATGTCGCGCCCCTCCAGCACGCCGCCGTGACGACGGGCCTGATCGCGCTGCAGCGGCACCAGCGCTCGCCGGACGCCGCTAACGGCCGACACGGCCGAGGCCATCGTCGAGCACTCGGGCGCGCGAATGGCCACGCTGACGTCCTCGCCGTCGATCGTCACGATCGTGTCACCTGCGCCGGAACAGACCTCGATCTGGTGCCCGTCGACGAGCGCTGCCAACCTCGGCACGTCGTCTGGGCCGAAGGGCGGCGTCATCCCGGCACGGCGCGCCAAAAGGCCGACCGCTCGGTACATTGCACCTGTGTCCAGGTATGGCACGCCGAGTCGAGAGGCCAACATCCGTGCAATGGTCGACTTTCCGGCACCAGCCGGACCGTCTATGGCAATCACGAGGGGTCGTTGAGGTCGGGAATCGGGTGCTGGGGTCACGTGGCTGCCGGGTCCTTTCCGGGGCGCACATTCTACAGGAACCCGGCGGTTCTTGAAGCCCCCTGTGCCAGCCTGAATACCTCAGGGGTTCGCGGCATGCACCTCAACTGGAATAGTGACCTCTGGGCGGACGGGCTCGTCGGTCGCAACTCGGACCGTCGCGGTGACTCCCGCCGGCGGCACCTTCGACGTTGCGGCAGCCACGAGAGTGAGGCGGACGAGATGGGACACCTGCGAGCCTGTGCTCAGCTGCGTCACCGTTATCAGGTCTGGCTCCGACGACTGGATACCTGTGATACGGAAAGGTTTGCCGCCGTTGTGGCCGAGCCTGACCACGATCGACTTGGGCTCGTGTCGATCGTCTCCCACTGTCAGCTCCACGGTCGTCGGAGAGGCGGAGATCAAAGGTCGGATACGCACCTGGACTGGGACCTCGATCAGCGGACGCTCCGGGTTGTTCGTTGCCAGCTTCAGGATTCCACTGAAGTCGCTGGCGGTCGCCTCTGACCGAACCTGGAGGTGGATCCAGATGTCGCCCGGCCTGACGTCGGAGAGTCCCTGCGGACGTTCACCCTCACCGACACGCCCCGAAGTGATCAGGAGCCTCTTCGGCGCCGGGTTGTCAATCCGAGTCACCTCGAGCGGGGTCTCACCATGCCCCGTGAGCCGGAGCCAACGATCGAGCGGCCGCCCTTCGATCCCAGCCATGATGAGACGACCCTGCGGTCGGACCAGGACCGGGGCCAAGACCTGGTACGAGAAGGACAGCCTGATGTCCTCGCTTCCGGGCTCATCGGTATGCACCGTGACCCCTTTGGAGAAATGGCCGTTCTGGTTGGATCCGGTGTGGACCCTCGCAACGAGCTTTCCCGACCCACCTGCCGGGATCACCGAGTCGACCTCGGCGATGGTGCAGCCTCAAGAAGGGTGCGCGGCGAGAATCCGGATCTCTCGCGAGGTCGGATTGCTCAGCGCGAAGGTGGCGACCGCGTCCTGGCCGGCCCGAACCAGTCCGACCTCGACGCTGGTTGACGCCACATGCAGGTTCGACTTCACGGATCCCCAGGTCGGCTCTCCGGACAGCGCGGTACCTGCAGCCGCGAAGGCGAGCAGCGCGCTGACAGCGACGGCACGATGCATGGTTCAACCCCCGTTCCTCCCACCGGTGCGGGAGACGCAACGAGTCATTGTAGCCTGCACCGCTCGCCACCTCACCTTACAGCGCGATCTATGGGCCGCTGGTGAATCACAGGGTGCGCTCGCCGAGGATCTCTCCACCGACTCCGACCACCACCGCGCGCATCGGAGGCTTCCGAGCGGCGCGCTCGGCTGCCGCTTGCGCGAGGCGAACGAGGCCGCCGCAGCACGGAACCTCCATCACTGCCACGGTGAGGCTCCTGACCCCCGCATGGTCGATCATCGCCACGAGCTTCTCGATGTAGACGTCCTGGTGACTGTCCAGCTTGGGGCACGCCACCGCCAGCGAACGTCCGGCGAGAAGCGTGTCGTGGAAGCTCGGGTGAGCGAAGGCAACGCAGTCCGCTGCCAGCAGCACGTCGGCCCCGTCGAATGCGGCCGCCGTGGGAGAGACGAGATGCAGCTGAACGGGCCAATGGCGAAGCTGTGAGGTCGTCGCACGCAGCGCTTTTGCGGAGGAAGGCGCCGATGTCACCACGGGAAGCGACATCGGCCGGCTTCCGGGGCAGGCCGAGTCATTCTCTCGCGCGATCGGCAGGAACGAGACCGGCGAGCGAACCAGATGGCGGGCGACGGCCGCCTCGTCGTAGGGTGGGGCCTCGCGTTGAACGACCGTGATCGCGCCCTGTGGGCAGTGGCCGAGACACGCTCCCAAGCCGTCGCAATAGACCTCACTCACAAGCCGGGCCTTGCCATCGATGACCCGGAGAGCACCCTCGGCACAGGAGGTGACGCAGTCACCACAACCGTCACACAAGGACTCGTCGATTGTGATCACATCCCTCAGCGGCATCGGTCAGGCGCCCGCGCCGCGGTCGCGCAGCATGACCAGGAGCATCCTAGTGGGCTTCGCCGCAGCCAACGCATGCGGCACGTTGGCCGGCATGAGCACGACCTGCCCGGCGGCCGCGTGCACTGCCTCGCCGCCGATGGTCAGCTCGAGTGCGCCGTCCACGACTTGGACGAGTGCGTCGAACGGCGCTGTGTGTTCGCTCAGGCTCTGCCCTTGGTCGAATGCGAACAGGGTCACGGTCCCGCCCCCGGATCGCACCAAGGTGCGGCTCACGATGGCACCGGGGGCGACCGCCGCGAGCTCACCGAGTGGATAGGCCGTCGCCGGACGGAAGTCGTCGCTACGATCGTCGCTTCGAGCTGTGGGCATGAAACCTCCCTCGCGTCGCTTCAAGTGTGCCCTGGGCGCCGCCAGGCCGCCTTGACCCAGGTCAACCCGAGCGCGGGAAAACCGGGCTCCCGGGGAGTACTGCAACGGCCTCCCCAGGGAACCGCTCCCGCCAGCTCTCGATCACGTCGGAGGGGTCATGGTTGAGACGGAACCCCAGGCGCCGAGCGATTGCGGGGTCGAGATCGGAGCACAGGTACACGGTGAACCGGTGGGTCTTGTCGATGATCCGCAGCGTGGTGTGCCCGTACTGGACCCAGCGCTCGGCGAGCCGTGCGAGGATCGAATCCGGGCGCGGATCGTTGACAAACGGCTCCATGTCGGCCGACCCCAACCCGCGGTTCATGGCCGCCACATAGAGGACTTCCGCTCCGGGAGCAGCGAAGCGGCAACCTGCGTCAAGGCCTTTGTGAGCCTGAATGAGCGTGTCGTCGGACGGCGAGCCCCCTCCCGAGGCAACGACCAGGCGGTGCAGCCCGCAGTCGACCTCGAACCATGCTCTCACTCTCTCCACCGCGGCCTCGAAGGCCGTCCTCCACGAACCCGCGACCGCCCAGGCCGGGCGGCCGTCTGCTCCGGACACCATGCACAGTGCGAACGCCGGCGGCGCGAGATCGGCGGCGCGGGCGATCTCCTCCGAGACCGGATTGCCGACAAGACGCCCCGGTGCGCAGCGGGGATCGAGCTCGGGGGGGCCGCCTCCGGCCGGCCGGTTCATGACACGCGAGTGGTTGCGCTGGATCTCGGCATAGCCCGCGGTGCCGGGAAAGACCATCTTCGGCCCGCCACCGAAGCCGGCAAAGTAGTGGTGCCGAACCGTCCCCACCGTCACCACTGCCCCGGCCTCGACAACGGAACGGTCGACCCTCAGTGGGACGCCCGGCTCGAGCTCCCCGATCGTGACCAGGGCTGGGCCGTCGCGGGCGTCGTGCTGACGAACGCTGACGCCGTCGGGAATGGGGCCCAGCAGTGCCACGAGCTCGGCTTCGCCGACCGCGGGATGTGTGCCGCAGGCAACGAGAACAGTGATTCGCCGCGGATCGAGACCGGCGGCGGACAGCCGAGCGAGCACGACCGGAAGGACCTCCGGGAGGGCTGCGTCTCGCGTGGCGTCCGGCACAACCAGTGTGGCCGAACCGGCACCGCGGCAGCGGGCTTCGAGCGGCGGGCCGTCCAGCGGCGCGTCGAGCGCGGCAGCGACCAGAGCGGCGGCATCGCCCGCGCCCGGTGGTGCCAGGGGCTTCAGATGGCGGACCGTGAGGCCGCGCAGATCCAACGGCAGGTGGCTGCGACCGCGTGGGAGCTTGACGATCATTGCGTCTGTCCGCTGGAGCCGCCAAGGGCCTCGCGTTCATACAGCTCGAGCGTTGCGAAGACCCGGAACGGGGTGCCGCGCGCGGACTCCGGGTCGGGCAAGGGCACCGCTTCACTGGCCCGGAGCAAGCGATCGAGAAAGGTCCGAAACGCCGCCAGCGCGTTGTCTCCCCCGACGACCTTGCGAGGATCGAACGCCGAGCCCAGCAACCGGACCACACGCACGGTCTGCGAGCCGCTCCACGGCGCATCCAGCAGCAGGTCGACCAGCAGGTAGGGGCGACCCTCGGGCCGCGCGATGCCGGCGACGGCGATCGCCTGGATGTCGGCCAGGGGCAGGGTCCTCGGGCCGCCGCCGACCTCGAGATCGATACCTGCCGAGCGCAGGCGGGTGGGAACCGCCTGGACGAGTCGGAGGACATGATCAGGGGGGGCAGGTCCCTCGATGGTGGTACCCACCGGCTGATCCGACTCCACGACATCGACGGCTGCGGACCGAACGCCCTCGGACGGCGCCTCATCCGCATGGGCCGCCAGGCCCTCGAGCTCGAGGCGGGTCTCGGCAGGCAGCTCGGGACTGGCCAGAGCAACCGCTCGCAGGCGCGCGGCCGGCTCGGCGCGGAGCTGGGAGGCGAGACGTGCGACGCGCACCAGAATTCCGGGCGGCACGGTCTCGAGATCGACGACTCCTGCTGCCCGCTCGACCGTCTCCTTGGCGAGGACAAGCTCACTACGCTCGAGGAGAAGCTCCGCCATCCGAGTGCCGGTCGCAAGATCGATCGGGGTGCTCGGGGCCGCCGCCAGCAGCTCCGGCCAGTACAGACACGCGAGCTCGGCATCACCGTTGCGGAGGGCCTTTCGGATCACACGCAGCATCGCCGGCGCGGCCTGCTCCGCCTCGCCGCGTTCAACTGCGAGATTCCACGCCGCGATGACGAGATCGACGTTGTCCGGATCCAGCGCCAGGCGATCCTGCAGCATCGCTCCGGCCTCCTCGCTCCTGCCCTCGTCACGCGCCGCCAGTGCGTGCTCGACGACGGTGTTGTCGACCAGGGTGATCTTGCCCTCGATGGCGTGGTGGATGAAGCGCTCCTCGATGCGCCAGCGCTGGATGGCAATGGCCACGCCGACACCGAAGGCGAAACCGGCAACGTGGGCCCAGTACGCGACGCCGCCGCCACCTCCGCCCGGGGCGACCGCGTCCGCGCCATGGGCGCTGATGAGCTCGCTGGCGAACCACAAAGGCAGCATCAGCCATGCTGGGGCGGTGAAGGTGCCGACGAAGACGAAGAACCAGTACAGGAACTTGATGTTGGTGTGCCAGTAGCGGATCAGGAACGCGCCCATGACGCCGGCAATCGCGCCCGAGGCGCCGAGCAGTGGCCCGTCGAAGTGGGGGTAGCGCAGCACGAAGAACAGCGCTGCGACGGTTCCGGCAGCGAGATAGAAGCCGACGTAGAGTGGGCGTCCCCAGACGTCCTCTATGAAGGGCCCAACGAGGAAGAGCATGAACAGGTTGCCGAGGAGATGGAACACTCCCACGTGCATGAACTGATGGGTGATGAAGCCGTGGGGGCGCACTCGCGCCGGTACGAGTCCGAGGCGATAGTACGGCGTCGACGTCAAGCTACCGAGCGCTGCTCCGCTCAGGTCGTCGAGATGTGCCTGCTCGCGATCGATCTGGCGCTGATCCCGCGGCTGTCTGCCGCCGAACTGCCGCATGACCTCGGTCATGGCGGCAGCTCCATCATCCCCGAGCCCCCGCATCAGCACCCGCCTGAGTGCGGGGTCGAGCTCCAGGTACGGGTGCTCGAAGAAGAACTCGATGACCTCCTGCATTCGGGTGACGATCCGCCGTTGTGCGGTGTGGATCGCCGGAAGTGTCCCGACGAACATGACCACGCACAAGCCCATGAGGGCAAAAGTCACCCACGGCAGCCGTCGGACCGACGTCTGCTCGTGGCCGTAAGGAAGGATCATCGCGCGCTCCCGCTGGGGCTTCGAGAATCGCGGGTAGTATAGCCGGGCCATGCCGTTGGCCGCGCTCGTCCTCGTCGAACCTTCACTGGCCGGAAACCTCGGCGCCGCGCTGCGACTCGCCGCCAACTTCGGCATTCCTCGCGTCGATCTGGTTCGGCCGGGCGTCGCGCCGGAGGACATCGAGGTCCGCAACTGGGCATGTGGCGGTGACAGTCGGCTCGAGGTGTGCTGTCACCGCGAGCTCGCAGACGCCCTTCTTCACTATACGACTTCGGTGGCCTCCGCGAGCGGTCGCGGGCGCCAGAGGCAACCGCTCGTCACACCACGCGAAGCCGCGCGGGAGGTGGCGAGGCGCGGCCTCGCCGGAACTGCCCTCGTGCTGGGCAACGAGACGCGCGGGTTGTCGAAGGCCGATCTCGACCGCTGCGACCTTGTGGTCCGCGTGCCCACCGAACCCGAGTTCCCGGTCCTCAATCTCGCCCAGGCGGCGGCGATCCTTGCGGCGTACCTCACGATGGAGGTCGAGCCGCCGCCCGTGCTGATGCCGCCCCCCGCGAGCCAGACTCATGTCGACGGGCTGATGGGACACCTCGAACGGTCGCTCGCACGGATCGGCTTTCTCGATCCGGTCTACCCGGCGCGCATCCTGCGCAAGCTGCGACGTCTGCTCGGCCGGGCCGGAGTCACCGACAACGAGGTCGCAACCCTGCGCGGAATCTGCCGTCAGATCGACTGGGCCGCCGACCGCGCAGATCTCCTTTCTCCCTGCTCCGGTGACGCACACTCCAGCCACGCATCGCCCGCTGGGGGCCCTCCAAACCCCGAGGCAGGGCCCTCCCGGCGCTGAGCCGCCGGTTGCGCGGTGGGCAGCAGGACCACGTACCTCGCTCGGGCGTGGCGTTGCGGCCACCCGGCCGCAACTCACCCTCACAGGACAGATGGTGCCGGAGGAGGGAATCGACCACGCCCGTCTGGAGGCGACGTGGTCCTTGCCGAGGGGGTCGAAGAGGGCGGTGGACGGCGTAGGACCACTCGCCTCGCTCGGGCGTGGCGTTGCGGCCACCCGGCCGCAACTCACCCTCACAGGACAGATGGTGCCGGAGGAGGGAATCGAACCCTCACAGAGTTGCCTCCAAGGGATTTTGAGTCCCCCGCGTCTACCGTTCCGCCACTCCGGCGCCACGGTATTGTCCCGTTCAGCAGTGTCGCTGGTCAAGCCGGCGGCTCGCGGTGCGCGGTGTCGACCGTCCTGCAGCTTGTGATTTGGCGATACAATCTCGCAAAGATCCCTTCTCAACACAGCATCTTTTCAGAAATCAGCAGGAATAGGGTTGACGAAATTGTACCGCTGGAGTAAATTACTAATTAGTGATAGTGTGAGATGAACGGACGTCAACAGGGAGGCGCCGTGCCAGGAAGAGATGAACTGCTGACCCGGATCGCTGAGGTTCTCAAGGCGATGGCCGATCCTACCCGGCTGAGGATCCTGCACAGCCTGCACGCTGGCGAGCGCTGCGTGTCGGACATTCTGCATGTCGTCGGGGGGAGTCAGGCGAACGTCTCAAAGCACCTCTCGGTGCTCAAACGTGCGGGCCTCGTCGACTGTCGCCGCGATGGACTGAACGTTTTCTATCGCATCATCGACGAGGGTGTCTTCACCATCTGCCGAAACGTCTGCGACTCCCTGGAGCAGCGCGTCGATCGCGAGCACCAGGCAATTGTCGAGGGACGATATCAGATGGAAGAGGTCGAGGTCGTCAGCAGTTAGCCAGCGATCCCGGACAAGACGCCAGACTGCGCGTCAGCCGAGGGGTGACCGTGGCGCTGGGCCGGAGACCTCCGTGAGCCAGTTGAGGTTACAGAACAATGCCGATTTACGAGTATCGCTGCGCGCACTGTCAGCGGATCTTCCAGAAGCTCCAGAGAATCGGGGCCGATTCCAGCGAAGTTCGCTGCCCGCACTGCGGCGCCTCCGAGGTTGACCGTCAGCTTTCCACCTTCGCGAGCGCATCGACCAGCGGTGGCGCGGCGAGCAGTGCAGGAGCCGGTTGTGGCGGGGGTGGCTTCACCTGAGGGGTGTGAACCCCGGGACCCGGGTGGTCCCTTCCTCTTGATCGTGCAGACGGACTCTGTTCGCGGTCTCCGTGCCTCGTTGCAGTTCAGCCTGCGCGGAGGTCGCGAGAGCCGGTCTTGTCGTGTTTG
This sequence comes from uncultured Acidobacteriota bacterium, assembly GCA_963814875.1. Classification (GTDB taxonomy): domain Bacteria; phylum Acidobacteriota; class Thermoanaerobaculia; order Thermoanaerobaculales; family Sulfomarinibacteraceae; genus CAVSIS01. The sequence continues at coordinate 75,130 of CAWFFJ010000018.1, read as the reverse complement.
ACGCGCAGTGCCCGGCGCCGGAGCAGCCGGTCGATCAGCAGGCGGGTCTCCACCTCGGGTCCGGGCATCTGGCGGACGATCTCCTGCACCGTGTACACGCCATTGATCCGTGACAGCAGGAAGCCCTCCTCGGGGCTGCACTCGAGCGACAACAGAGCTGCTGGAGGCACGGCCAGCTCGAGAACGGCGCTGGCGTCGAGGTGTTGCTGATCGAGCTCTTGGAGGATCTTGCGCTCGATTCCAGTCCCCAGCTCGTTGGCCTCGCGTTGCTGGGCGTGTTTCTCTCTGATCTCCCGCAGCTGCTGCCAGGCCCGCATCAGATCACCAGCGGCTATCGCCCTCTCGGCCTCCTTGAGCAGGACCCGCCACGCTCCCTGCGAAAAGCCGGGAATCACGGTTTCGGTCGTCGTCGGCGGTTTGAGCTCGAACAACCCGGCCTCGAAGCCTGAGTAGACGAAGTGGAGCGTGTGAAACAGCGGCAGCCGACACGCGAGTGAGATCTCCTCGATGCTGTTGCGGCCGTTGATCTCGCGCAGAATGCCAAGCTCGGTGGCACCGATCTCCTGAACATCGACGGCTCGGACCAACTTGGGGATCCATTGCGGATCCGAGATGCTGTCCCTGATCCGGAGCCATTCGTCCTTACGCCGAACACCCTCGAGGATGATCATGTCGATCGCCAGACCAAGCGGCTGGAACTTCTTCGCGGGAAGTATGTTCTCCAAGAAGCGGAAGTCGCCTTCCTCCCAGAGGAAGAGCTCAAAGATGGTCTCCTCGGTCTTGATCTGGAGAATACGCGTCAGGTCCTCGCGCGAGATGCGACCGATGATCACCAGGAGCTCTCCGAGCAGGGTGCCGTGGCGGTCCTGCATGTCGAGCAGCTCCTGAAGCTCCTCTTCATTGAGGTAGTTCCACCCCACCAGGTAGTAGCCGAGGTATTCCTTCGGGTTTTCGGACGATGAGGCGACCACCAAACCGTCGCGGAAGTAGACCTTCTTGTTGTACTCGGGCCCCTCGACTGCAAGTGTGCCGGTCTTACGACTCTGCGACACCCATTGCAACAGGTCGGCGAACGGCATGGTGCGGAGGTTGCCGCTGATCGACACTCAGACGCTCCCGCATCGTCCGCGCCGATGTCGGCAGCGTGGCCGCCGGACGGCCCGGGTCAATCGATAGCAGCAGACGCAAGCCATAGGCAAGAAGAAAGTTGCGATTCCCTCGCCAGATTATACCACGGCCGCCGCAGCAGTCGCGCGGGAAGTCTCGACGGCTCCGTAACTTCCCGACAACAACCTGCGCCTAGGAGAAGCTCAGGAAGCAGCCTGGCCCGGTGTCCGAGGCGTCCGGACCTCCTCCCTCAGGTACCGGTCGATACCCGCCGCGGCGGTCTTCCCGGCACCCATGGCCAAGATCACGGTCGCCGCCCCAGTGACGATGTCACCACCGGCGAAGACACCGGGAATCGAGGTCATCATCGTCGCCTCGTCGACCACGATGTTCCCCCAACGGTTGAGGTGGAGGCCTTCAGTGCTCTTGGTGACCAGGGGGTTGGGCCCTTGGCCGATCCCCATCACCACCGTATCGAGCTCGATGTCGTACTCGCTGCCGTCCACTGGAACCGGACGTCGACGACCAGAGCTGTCAGGCTCGCCGAGCTCCATCTTGATGACCCGCACCCCCGTGACGAGACCGTCGTCGTTGGAATGGATGGCCACTGGGGAGGTCAGCCAGCGAAAGTCGATCCCCTCCTCCTCGGCGTGCTCGAGCTCTTCCAGCCGTGCCGGAGACTCAGTTCGGGTGCGACGGTAGAGGCAGACCACTTGCTCCGCCCCGAGCCGCAAGGCCGTCCGCAGGCAGTCCATGGCGACGTTGCCGGAGCCGACGACGGCGACTCTCTTGCCGATCGCCACTGGTGTGTCGAAATCCGGAAAGCTGAAGGCCTTCATGAGGTTGACACGAGTCAGAAACTCGTTCGCCGAGTACACGCCGATCGCGTTCTCCCCCGGTATCCCCATGAAATACGGGAGACCGGCGCCTGTGCCGACAAATACTGCGTCAAACCCATACTCCTCGAACAGCTCCGCCACCGATGCGATTTTCCCAACCACGAAGTTGCAGCGGATCTCGACACCGAGACGACGCAGGTTGGAGATCTCCTCGTCCACGATCGCCTTGGGTAGACGAAACTCCGGAATGCCGTAGATGAGCACACCCCCGGGCTTGTGCAACGCCTCCAAGATCGTCACCGAGTGACCGCGCATGGCAAGGTCGGCCGCACACGCCAACCCAGCCGGCCCGGAACCGACGATTGCAACCCTAAATCCGGTTGCTGCAGCCGGCTCCGGCATCCGAGTCTCGCCGCTGCTCCGCTCCCAGTCGGCGACGAACCTCTCGAGGCGGCCAATCGCCACCGGCTCGTGCTTGTTCCCGACCACGCAGACCTTCTCGCACTGGTCCTCCTGCGGGCACACGCGCCCGCAGATTGCAGGCAGGGTGTTGTCCTTCTTGACGATTCGAAGTGCCTCCTCGAACCTGCCGTCCTCGACAGCAGCGACGAATGCCGGAATGTCGATCCCGACCGGACAGCCCGCGATGCACTTCGGTTTCTTGCACGCGAGACACCGCTCGGCCTCGGTGATTGCAAGCTCATCAGTGAAGCCGAGCGCAACCTCAGCGAAGTTGCTCCGCCGCTCGACCGGGTCCTGCACCGGCATCTCTTGCCGGGGAATCGCCATCCGCTGCTTGGGCGTCAGCTCCCGGGCCATCACTTCACCTCCCCTGCAGGCATCGCCTGGCAGGCATGCGCGGCGAGAAAGCGCTCGCGGGCGAGCTGTTCCTGCTTGAGGTAGATGCGCTGGCGCTTCAGAAGCAGATCGAAATCGACCTGGTGCGCGTCGAACTCGGGACCGTCCACGCAGACGAACTTGCTCTCGCCGCCGACGGCGACCCGGCAACCGCCGCACATCCCGGTTCCGTCGATCATGATGGTATTGAGCGAGACCACGGTCGGGATGGCGAGCGGGCGCGTCATGTCCGCGACTGCTCTCATCATCACTCCTGGTCCGATCGCGATCACCTGCGCCGGCGCCCCGTGCTCGTCGACGAACGCTTCCAGTGCGTGGGTCACGAGGCCCTTGCGACCGAGACTGCCGTCGTCCGTCGTGAGGATGGTCTCGTCGGAGGTCGCTTCCATCTCCTCGCGGAGAATCACGAGCTCGGCCGTCCGCCCCCCGAGGATGGATACGACGCGGTTGCCGGCCTCCTTGAGAGCCCGCGCGATCGGCAGCAACGGGGCAATTCCGGCGCCACCGCCGACGCAGACGCAGGTACCCAGCCTTTCAATGTGGGTCGGAGTGCCGAGCGGTCCCACAATCCGGAGGTCGGCGTCCGCCTCGAGCAAGCCCATCTCCATGGTCGACTTTCCCACCTCCTGAACGACCAGGGTGATCGTCCCGGCGGCGGCGTCGGAGTCAGCGATGGTCAGCGGAATACGCTCTCCGTGATCGTGGAGCAGTACGATTACGAATTGCCCAGCCCGGTGCTTCCGGGCGATCTCGGGCGCCTCGACGACGAAGCGCTTGAACTGCGGTGCGATGCTGGAGACCTCGACAAGCCTGGCCATGGCGCCTCCAATGCGGAGCCGGTCGTGAGGCCCCGGGGCGAACCGGAACACTGTAGCAATCGACCCCACCGCGATCAAGGAGGAGTGGTTCCTGAAAGCCCGGCTTCCGTGCGCCCCGCTCACGACCGGGTGACCCCCTGCGACTCCCTCACAGTGGAGTGGCCTGTTTCCGCGCAAAGGGCACATTCTCTCAAGATCGGCATCGGTCGTGCCGAGCATGACCGAAGCCGTGAGCCGGTGTATAGTAACGCTGCAGCCGATTGCTGGAGGTTTCTCGGAACGGGCGGGTCAGCTTGATGTCTAGTGCTGTGCCTTTCCTCCCCTTGGCCGTGGCGTGCCTGGTCCTGTCGTTGGCATCGCGCCAATGGCGGACGACGGTGCTCCCCTGGGGAATCGTGCCTCTAGTGGTAGCGGCTGCGATGGGTGCCGGAGTCGCAGCGGTCGCGGGTCTCGCCGTCCTGTTGGTCGCCGCAGAGGGAGTAGGCAGGTGGCGGGCGTTGCGCGACGTTGTCCCTGTCGCGTTGTTGGCGGTGGCAGCAGCTGGAATGGCGCAGACCGACATAGCCGGCACCTTGGGTCGGCTGATGGCGTTGGTGTTCGGTGCGCTCTTCGTCGCGTTGTCGATCCGCCGGTTTCTTCCCGGCCGCGACCACTACCGTCACGCCGTCTGGAACGAGCTTGCCGCGACCCTCCTCCTCCTGGCCAGCGCAACATTGTTGGCTTGCGGTCTCACGCTCGATCTGCCGCTGTTGACGATTCTCGGTTTTTCGACGCCGGCCATGCTACCGGCGCTGATTGAGGATGTCGTCCGCAACGCCGCGGGACGCGCCAGGGTCGACGGCATGGTCGCAGGTTCCAGCGCTGTCGCGGAAGCGCTCATCTCGAGTGCAACCGATCCGATCGAGTCCCTCGCCGAACTCCTCCATGAGACCTACGCCCCTTTCCTTCGTCACCGTGCGACGATCGTGGCCCTGAATCCTGCCTTCGGGCAGGGCACGTCTGTGGTCAGCTGCTATCCTCCCGCGGGAAACGACCTGTCCAGGATCCGAGAGCGCGCTCGCCATGCACTGCAATCCGGGCGCAGGGACTCGCTGGTCGGCGTACGCGTTACGACCCTCGAGGAACGTGATCACCTCCACCCCGCCTTCGCCCACCAGCTGCTCGTACCGCTCCGACGGGGGCAGCAGCTGATCGCTTTGCTCGCGTTCCTGAGCGACACGCCGCTGGTTTCAGCCCCGGCGGAGCGCTCGTTCGCGGACTCCGCTGCAGCGATCCTCGACCGCATTCTCGTGCAGCGCGAGCTCACGTCCCGGGTCGCCCAGCTTGCCCAACGCGCGAACAGCCAGGGGGATCGCCTCCGGCAGCTTCTCGAGCTCAGCAACACTGTGAGCTCCTCCAACGAGCCGAAGAGGGTCACCGAGAACCTGACGCGAACGGTCTGCGAGGTCTTCGGGTTTGGTGCTTGCGAGCTGCTGCTCGACGCGGGCGACGGCGACTCGCTGCGGCGTGTCGCGAGCTGGCAGAACGGCACGGGCGGCTGGATCAGCAGCGAAGGAGACGAGATCACGATGACGGCGCTCAGTGCTGCGCTGTCTCTTGGCACGTCGATGTCGCGCGCCGTCGTCGTCCCGTCCGACGCATGGCCTCAGCCTCTGCGCAATGGCGACGAGATCGACCACCTGCTCGTCCTCGGACTGGGGTCGGAAGAGCGCCGCGTTGGCTATCTGGTTGCGGCGCCCAGACGTGAGACGGAGTTGCCGGACCTCGATGACCTGCGCGTGCTCGAGATACTTGCTGAGCAGGTGACGCCTGCTCTCTCCTCCACGCTCCAGGTCGCCGAGCTCTACCGACAGACCCAGGTCGACGGACTCACCGGGATCGCAAACCGCCGGGGTCTCGACCAGCACCTCGACCGGACACTGCGAGAAGCGCGCGAGCGCGAGACTGGTGTCGCGTTTGGGATGATCGACGCCGACAGCTTCAAGGCCGTCAACGACCAGTTCGGTCACCGGATCGGCGACGTGGTCCTTCGCGAGCTCGCTCAGCAGCTCGCCCAGAGCGTCCGCACCATGGACTTTGTTGCGCGCTACGGCGGGGAGGAGTTTTCCGTTATCCTTCCCGGTCTCGGCCTGGTCCAGGCCGAGCAGGTCCTCGAGAGACTCCGGATGTCGATCGAAGCCTATGGCTTCGCCCGCAGCGAGCTCTCCCACCCGGTCACCCTGACGGTCAGCATCGGCGTCGCGCTGTTCCCGAGCGACGGCGGCGACGCGCGCCGCCTCATCGAGCGCGCCGACGCGGCGCTCTACCGTGCCAAAGCCCTCGGAAAGAACCGGGTCGTTCTCGCCGCGGACGTCGCGCAGGGCGATCTGTTTGACACGGACAAGCCGGTTACGGGCGGCGATCAGGCGAATGGCGTGTTGCCATAGCCGAGTAGCCTGTACAAATCGTGCGGGTTGCCCCTAAGTCGTTGTGACGGATAACTTGGAGGACATCGGACCGCTGGCGACGCGCTTGAGGAGGTTGCAGTCCGGCGGCTGGTTGGTCACCGCTTCAGCGACGATGATCTGAATGGCGAAATCGTCCGCCCAACGGCAGGGCCCTCCTGCACCCTCCTCAGCAATGCGCGCAGCGCATTAAAGGAGGCTGTGGGGCAGAGGCCCACGCGAACCCTTCCACACGCTACGAGCCCCGCCGGGCCTATGCCCTACAGGCTCCTAGCCTGCACGCTCACCGCGCCACAGGAAGCGGAGCGGCCAGCCTGCGGCCTCCCCGGCAGACTGAACTCCGATGCGGGCAGTCCGGAGAACGGACCCCTCAACCGGCCTGACGCCATCGTCGAGCACGCGAAGGAGAGCTCCGCGCGCGCACAGGTCGACCCCGTCGTCGGAGCGATCGATAGCGAGCGCCTGGCACAGCTTCCCCGGTCCGTCGCACAGGCTCTTCTCGCCGACACCGAGGCCTCGGCGAGTGCGCACCAGCTCGCGGCCGAGGACCGGAATTCCGCCGCGCAACAGCACGGCCTCTCCCCTCCCCTGCTCCGCCGTCACCAGGTTCGCGCAGTGGTGCAGCCCGTAGATGAGGTAGACATAGACGTGCCCGGGAGGGCCCCACATCGAGTGGTTGCGCGCCGTTGTTCGGCTGCCCCAGGTGTGGCTCGCGCGATCGGATGGTCCGAGATAGGCCTCGACCTCCGTGAGCCGCAGGGCCACGTCGCCGTCGCCGGAGGAACGAATCAGGAGCTTGCCCACCAGCTCCCGCGCGACCGTCTCGGTCGGGCGCTGGTAGAATGCGCGTCCGACGGCGACCGCATCGCTCGGAACGAAGGAGGAAATCATGGTTTCGAAGGTCTGCGTGACCGGCGGTGCCGGCTTCATCGGCTCGCACCTCTGCGATGCTCTGCTCGCAGTCGGACACCAGGTGACCATTCTCGACGACCTTTCCTCAGGTCGCAAGGAGAATCTGCCGCCGGGAGCGGATCTCCGCATCGTCGACATTCGCTCTTCGGCGGCCGCGCTCGCGGTCGAGCGGGAGAGGTTCGACGTGCTGTACCACCTTGCGGCGCAGATGGACGTTCGCCGGTCGGTCGAGGATCCCGTTTTCGACGCCGAGGTCAACCTCGTCGGACTACTCAACCTTCTTGAGGCAGCGCGGAGAGCGGGCACGCGGCAGGTCGTCCTCGCCTCGACCGGTGGCGCTATCTACGGCGACCAGGAGCACTACCCGGCGGACGAGGACCACTCAGCGCAGCCGCTGTCACCATATGGCGTTGCCAAACTGGCGAGCGAGCGGTACCTCTATTTCTACCATCGCCAGTACGGCCTCGACGCGACCTGCCTGCGCTTCGCCAACGTCTACGGCCCTCGCCAGAACCCGCACGGTGAGGCTGGCGTTGTGGCGATCTTCCTTGACCGTCTCCTGCGCGACGAGCAGCCGGTGATCAACGGCGACGGCCTGCAGACACGGGACTACGTCTGGGTGGGAGACGTCGTGAAGGCGATCCTCGCCTCGCTCGGACGACCCGGGTTTGCCGTCTACAACGTCGGTACTGGTGTCGAAACCGACGTCAACACACTGTTCGAGCTGATCCGGAGCAGCGCCGGCGTCGGCCGCCCCGCGGTTCACGGACCGGCGAAACCCGGGGAGCAGGCCCGCTCGGCGATCGACTCGGCCCGTCTTGAGCGTGACCTCGGCGTGACCGTGGCGACACCCCTGCCAGAGGGCATCGCGCGAACCTCGACGTGGTTCCGTGAGCGAGCTGGCTCGCCGATTTCTGGAACCTGATCTGGTGAGGTTCGACTGGGGCCGTGAGCTTGTGAAAGAAAGTATAATGCGCCGGCGTCGGCGACTTGGCGTCTCGACGGGAACGAGATGCGAGGGCGCCGATGTTGCATGGAACGGATGGGCTCGCTGAAGCGGAGGACGTGACCATGCGCCAACCTGACGGAAGCTCCACGCTGCTGACGACACGGGTCGATGCGATGCTCGGCTGGGTGCGGAAGAACAGCCTGTGGCCGCTCCCGTTCGGCACGGCCTGCTGCGCTATCGAGTTCATGTCGTCGGTTTCGGCTCACTACGACCTGGCTCGGTTCGGTGCCGAGGTGGTCCGGTTCTCGCCCCGGCAGTCCGACATGATGATCGTCGCCGGCACCATCACCGACAAGATGGCGCCGATCGTGAAGCGGATCTACGACCAGATGGCCGAGCCCAAGTACGTCATCTCGATGGGCGCGTGCGCCTGCACCGGCGGCTTCTACCGCGCCTATCACGTGGTCCAAGGGGTCGACGAGTTCATCCCGGTGGACGTCTACGTTCCGGGGTGCCCGCCGACGCCGGAGGCCCTGATCTACGGCATCTTGAAGCTCCAGGAGATGATCCAGCGCGGGGAGACCCAATATGACCGTCTCAAGTCCTCGAAAGATCAAGTCGCACCCGCTGTCCAAGCTGCTGCCGAGTGAGGTCAAGGCGACTGTCGAGCAGGCATCGGACGACCACACCGTCATCACGGTCGAGCGCGGGCAGCTGCTCGAGGTGCTGCGGACCCTCAAGGAGCATCGCGACCTGCGTTGCAACCTGCTGGTCGACGTGTGCGGCGTCGACTACCCGAACCGCGAGAGGCGGTTCGAGGTCGTGTACCACTTGGCGAGCCTGGAGAATGGCCAGCGCTTCCGCGTCAAGGTGCCGCTCGACGAGGCCGATCCGGTAGTTCCCACCGCGTATGGCCTCTACAAGGCGGCCGACTGGTTCGAGCGCGAGGCCTGGGACATGTTTGGGATCCGCTTCGAGGGCCATCCGAACCTCAAACGGATCCTGACCCACGAAGCGTTCCGGGGGCACCCGCTGCGCAAGGACTACGATCCAGGCCAGCGCTGGCTGCTCACCGAGCCCGAGGAGATGGTCCCTGCCTGGGCTACCGAAACGCGGGACGATGATGACCACTTCGAAACCCAGGTCCTCAACCTCGGTCCGTCGCACCCCGCCACGCACGGAACACTGCGCACGGTCGTCCGGCTCGACGGCGAGGTCATCACCAACGCGGAGTGTGAGATCGGGTACCTCCACCGCTGCTTCGAGAAGATGTCGGAGACCCACGCGTGGAACCAGGTGGTGCCTTACACGGACCGCCTCAACTACTGCTCGAGCATGATCAACGGCGTCGGCTACGTGACCGCAGTCGAGAGCATGCTCGGCATCGAGGCGCCTCCGCGGGCGCAGGTGATCCAGGTCATTCTGTCCGAGCTGTCCCGGATCATGGATCACTGTGTCTGCCTCGGCGCCAATCTGGTAGACCTCGGGGCGCTGACCAATTTCTGGTATTTCTTCCAACCTCGGGAGGAAATCTACGGCCTGCTCGAGGCCTGTGCGGGCGGCCGGCTGACCGTCTCGTACGTTCGCGTCGGTGGGCTCGTGCATGACGTCCCCGCGGACTTCGAGGAGCGCGTTCGTTACCTGCTGGGCTACATCCCGAAGTTCATTGACGACGTTGAGCGCCTAGTCACCTCGAACACCATCTTCCGTAACCGCACCGAAGGCATCGGGGCGATCACCGCGGAGGAGGCTGTCGCTTGGGGCTGGACAGGGCCGTGTCTTCGTGCCTGCGGAGTCCCCTACGACGTCCGTAAGGCGTATCCCTACCGTGGGTACGACCGATACGAGTTCGACGTTCCAATCGCGTCGGGGGGCGACACCTACGCTCGCTACCTGGTGCGGATGGAGGAGATGCGCCAGAGCCTGCGCATCGTCAAGCAGGCGATCGACAGTCTGCCGGACGGTCCGACCCTGACCGACGACCACCACGTCGCGCTGCCCCCGAAGCAGAAGGTCTTCACCGAGATGGAGTCCCTGATCTGGCACTTCAAGCTGATCTACGAGGGTATCAAGGTGCCGGCCGGCGACGCCTACTCGCTGTGCGAGGGTGCGAACGGCGAGCTCGGCTACTACATCGTCTCCGACGGCGGCGGCAAGCCTTACCGGATCAAGGTGCGCCCGCCGTGCTTCGCGATCTTCCAAGCCTATCCGCACATGCTGATCGGCCACATGATCCCGGACTCGATCGCGATTCTGGGCAGCCTCAACATCATCGCGGGAGAGCTCGACCGATGAAGAAGGTCCCGACCGTCAACGTCGATCGCCCTGCGCCATCCTTCGCGGAACGCACCTACCTGGTGCCGATTCTCAAAGGCCTGGCCGTCACATTCCGCCACTTCTGGCGCAACCTGATCGGTCAGAGGGACATCGCGACGATCCAGTATCCCGAGGTCAAGCGTCAGTACTCGGATCGCCTCCGCGGCCGTCATATCCTCACCACCAAGGATGACGGTTCGCTGCGATGTGTCGCCTGCTTCATGTGCGAGACGGCCTGCCCGGCGGACTGCATCCACATCGTGGCCGAGGAGGATCCGAACGCTACCGTCGAGTGGGAGAAGAAGGCGAAGGTCTATGAGATTGACCTCCTCCGCTGCGTGTTCTGTGGCTACTGCGTCGATGCCTGCCCCAAGGAGGCGATCATCATGAGCCGCGAGCACGAAATGGCGTTTTCGAACCGTGAAGAAGCCGTCGTCGGGATTGAACAGCTGCGCCAGAAGGGGCCCATCGACCAGGAGGACATCGGGTATCGGCCATACTTCTGACCCGCCGGCACGGCTGCATCCGCGAGGGACCCGCGGTGCCCTGCGTCGTTGCTCTTGCACGTCGGTGTTACGATGAAATTGCATGGACCAGAAGGTCCCGAGGAGGGACGGAATGAGTGCAGACCACGGGCAGCTTGAGCGGTCGCGGCCGACCTATGAGGAGCTCCATCAACGGCATCAGGAGCACGAGCAGCGGCTTGCGGAGCTCAACAACAAGGCATGGCTCACTTCGGCCGAGGAGCTGGAAGAGAAGCGCCTGAAGAAGCTCAAGCTGCACCTGAAGGACCAGATGGAAGACCTCCGTCGGTCCGCGTCCTAACGCACACGCTGCGGTGGAGATGATTGTCCCGGAGGGGTGGCCGTTCGTCCTTGTGCCTGCGTGCGTCGGCGTCGCCAGCGCCGTTCTTGGCTGGGTTTGGGCGGGGTGGATCTTGGTGACGATCGGTGCGATCTGCATGGTCGTCTTTCGCAACCCGCCACGCTCCTGTACCTCGCCGGTCGGTGTCGCATGCGCGCCCGCTGACGGCCGGGTCGATCTGATTCAGAAGCTCGACGAAGGCCCAACGCATCGTCTCCGCCTGCGGGTCCGAATCCCACCGTTCGCCGCTCAGATCACCAGGCTGCCGCTCGCCGCGACGCTGGTCGAGGTTGACCGGCTCGAGGCCCCGGCCGAAGCGCCGCGCGAGGTGCTCGAGTCCATCTGGACAACCGTTCGAGGGACCCTCGCTCTGCGCCAGGTCGCCGGCCGCTTTGCGCGTCGGGTCGTGTTCGATCACTCGCCGGGGAACCACGTCGAACGCGGGGCACGGGTCGGCGTCATGCGGTTTGGTGCGCGGGTCGAGGTCGATCTCCCAGCGAACGCGACGCCGCTGGTCAAGGTCGGCGACCGGGTCCGCGCGGGCTGCACCCCCATCGCCGACTGGACCGCTCCGGAGGTCGCATGAGAGGTCGACTCGGTCCGCGCCGCAAGGGTGGACCCCGCCTGCGCCGTGGGATCTACCTGATTCCGTCCTTGTTCACCGTCGCGAACGTGCTCGGCGGCTTCATGTCGATGGTTTCGTCCAGCCAAGGTTATATGGAGCGCGCCGCGATTCTGATTCTGGCTGCCATCTTCGCCGACGTGCTCGACGGCAGGATCGCGCGCCTGACCGGGACGACCTCGTCCTTTGGAGAGGCCTACGACTCTCTCGCCGACGTCGTGTCATTCGGCGCTGCTCCCGCTCTGCTCGCCTTTCACTGGGGGTTGTGGCAGCAGCCGCGCCTGGGCACGTCTGTGGCCTTCCTGTTCCTGGTGGCGGGCTCAATCCGGCTTGCCCGGTTCAACTCGACCGCACACGACCCTCATCGTTTCAGCGGTCTTCCAATCCCTGCCGGAGCCGGCGCGATCGCACTCCTCGTGCTGGTCTCGCCGACACCCGTGCGCCATCCGGCGTTCATCCCGGTCGTTGTCGGATTTGTGCTCGCGCTGTCGCTGTTGATGGTCTCCAGCCTTCCCTACCGCTCGTTCAAGGACCTCAACCTGCGACGGAAGTGGCCAGTCCCGACGCTGTTCCTCATCGCCGTCGTGTTTTCGCTCATCACGCTCACGCCGCACGTCCTGTCCGTGCTGCTCGCGCTCTACATACTGTCCGCCCCTGTGGCCGTCTTTTCCGGACGCCTGCACCATCGCCCCAGCCCCGCGCCAAACGGTGCGGAGGAAGAAGAACTCGAGAATGACCCCGCCGAGCCGGATGATCGTCCTGAGTGACCCGCTGACGTTGGTCGGCAGGGAGCTGCTCGAGCTCCTGCCGCGCTTTGTCGAGCTTTCCGGCGAGGTGCGGTACGTCCACACTGCCGATGACGACGAGCATCAGATTGCCGAGCTCGTCGGTCATGCCGGGCTGGTTCCGCCACTCGCCGACCCAACCCAGCTCGAGGGCGCGGAAGCGGTCGTCCTCGCGGCCGACCTCGACACTGCCCGTACCGCCCACGTTGAGGCCTTCCTCGCAGCCCACAGCGAGGTTGCGGTGGTCGATGCCGGTCGCCTCGGTCGGCTGCGCGAGCACCTCACCGTGACGTCGCCTTCGCTCGCAGGGTCGCTCCAGGGCCGGCACCTCCGGGTCGCTCACCCGGCGCTCGTGGCCGCAACCGCCGTCGTGTCGTCGCTCGCGGAGCTGGTTCCTGTCGGCGTATCGGTTGTTGCGATCGACCCGGTTTCGGAGCTCGGCGGCGACGCGATAGAGACCCTCGCGGCGCAGGCTCTCGAGCGGCTCCAGGGCTCCGATGTCGACAGATTGCTCGACGACGGTGTGCGAGCCTTCAATCTGCTCGTGGACCCGGACGATCAGCGCCTCGACGGCGACCTCGCGAGGATGCTGCCGAACCTTGACACGGCGGCGTCACGGATTCTCGGCGGGTGCTTTCACGGGCATCTGGCCCAGCTCGGAGTGCACCTTGCCGAGCCAGCGAGCTTCGGTGAAATCGAAACCGCGTTCGAGAACAGCACGATTCTGCGACGTGTCGAGGGGCCGTTCGGTCTGGACGTGACCATCGGCTCGAACGCGGTCCTCGTCGGCGCACCGACGGTCTCCAGGAACGGGCGGAGGATCAGCCTCACCTGCGCAATGGACGGGCTCCGGATTGGCGGCGCGCTCACCGCGCTGGAGCTTCTCGCGGGCTTGCTCGGCGGATCCCTTGGCGGTTTCGCCACCCACTGAACACAACCGAAGAATCCAGTAAGATGATCCGGCTGGTTCGCCAGCCCCAACCTCAGGAGGTGACCAATGACCAGTCCACTGCAGTCGCTCGAACCCGCCCACCTGTGGCGGCATTTCGATGGCATCCGGCAGGTCCCGCGACCTTCGAAACACGAGGAGAAGATCGCTGAGCACGTCAAGGAGTGGGCGAAGTCGCGCGGCTTCGAGGTCCGCGTCGACGCCGCCGGCAGCATGGTGATCGCCGTTCCGGCGACCGCAGGGCACGAGAAGGCCCCCGTGATCATCCTGCAGGGCCATCTCGACATGGTCTGCGAGAAGAACTCCGACGTGAACCACGACTTCATGACCGATCCGATCCGCGTGCGGGTGGACGGCGACTGGGTGAAGTCCGTCGGAACCACGCTCGGCGCTGACAACGGCATCGGGCTGGCGGCGGCAATGGCCGTCGCCGACGACCCGGCAACGGTCCACGGACCGCTCGAGATCCTGTGCACCATTGACGAGGAAACCGGGCTGACCGGCGCCAAGCGGCTCGACCCCAACATCGTCAACGGCACGATCATGCTCAACCTCGACACCGAGGAGGACGGCGCGGTCTACATCGGATGCGCGGGCGGCGCCGACACCTCGGCCCGATTCCCGGCCACCCGACGGCGCGCCCTGCTCGGATCCGTTCCAGTGCGAATCGCCGTCCGCGGCCTCCGCGGGGGGCACTCCGGGCTCAACATCATCGAGAACAGGGCCAATGCGATCAAGCTCGCAACCCGCGCCATCATTGCCGCCATTGACCAGGGACTCGACGTCGACCTGGTGTCGATCGACGGCGGCTCCAAGCACAACGCCATTCCGCGAGAGTGCTTCGCAGTCTGCCGCGTGCTCGAAGGCGACCTCGAAGGCTTCCGCGCCGCGGTGGCATCGGCCACTCGGGACTTCAAGGTGGAGTTCGGCGCCGCGGAGCCCGACATGGAGGTCGCGGTCGAGCCCGTCGAGGAGACCGACGACACCCTGATGCCCGTCAACGTTCACGCCAGGGACCGGCTGCTCGAGGCCCTCGACGGCCTGCCCCACGGCGTGCTCTCGATGTCTCGCGACGTCCCCGGCCTGGTCGAGACGTCGACCAACCTGGCCGTTGTCTCCACCGAGCCTGACGGGGTGCACCTGGTACAGTCCCACCGATCCTCGGTCATGCCGGCGCTGTTCGCGGTGCGCAGAGGGGTCGCCTCGATCCTCTCCCTCGCCGGCGCCAGCTATGAGTGGGAGGAGCCCTACCCCGGATGGGCGCCGAACCCGTCCTCGGCGATCGTCGCCCGGACCGTCGACGTGTACGAGCGCCTGTTCGGTACGAAGCCCGCGATCAAGGCGATCCACGCGGGCCTCGAGTGCGGTCTCCTGCTGGAGAAGGTCCCGGGGATGGATGCGGTGTCGATCGGACCCGAGATCCGCAATGCGCATTCCCCGGACGAGATGGTTCAGATCTCATCGGTCCAGAAGTTCTACAAGCACCTCACGGCGTTGCTCGCCGATCTCGCCTGAGGACTGACCCATTTGAAGCCGCCGACGGCCCGGGGCTGCATCGCCGCCCCGGGCCGTCGTGTGTCGGGAACGGGAGCTCACGGTGGGCTGTTACGCTGCGGGAAGGAAGGGAGGGACATGGAGACCATTCCCGGCGTCACCATGCGATGGGCCTCGGCCATAGCCACAGATGACAGCTTCCTGAAGGCGATTGCCTCGGCGGCGCGGGAGATTCGCGACCAGCTCGAGAGCGACGACCCCGATCTAGTCCTCGCGTTCGTGTCTCCCCACCACCGGGTGGTCTGGGACTCCCTCCCCCGCCTGCTGGCTGGTGAGTTTCCCTCCGCGGTGCGCCTCGGGGCGTCCGGCGGGGGGATCATTGGCTCGGGGCACGAGATCGAGGGCCGGGCCGCCGTGAGTCTGACTGCTGCCCGTCTACCGAACGTCGGAATCCGCTCGTTCATCCTTGACGAAGGGGCGACCTTCGACGGTCTCGACGTGGGAGACGCCGATCCCGTGGCGCTGGTCGTACTGGGCGAGCCCTCTCGTGGCGACATCGAAGAGCTACTGGCGGCGATCGACGGTAGGTTCCCGACCACCACCGTCGTCGGCGGGATGGCGTCAGGAGCCCGTCATGTCGGTGAGAACTTTCTCCTCCACGACGATCGGCTGCTCAGCGAGGGTGTCGTCGGAGTCGCGCTGTCGGGGGATGTCGCGGTCGACTCGATCGTCGCCCAGGGATGCCGACCGATCGGAAACCCGATGTTCGTGACCGGATGCGACGGCAGCATGCTGCTCGAGATCGACGGCAGGCGCCCTATCGATGTCCTGCACGAGCTCTTCGAGAGTCTCTCGCCCCGCGACCAGGGGCTGCTGCGGTACTCACTGTTTCTCGGCCTCGTCATGCAGGGAGAGCAGTCGACCTACAGCCACGGCGACTTTCTGGTTCGCAACGTGATCGGAATCGACGCGGAAAGTGGTGTCCTGGCGGTCGGCGCGACGCTGACTCCCCACCAGGTGATCCAGTTCCACCTTCGCGACGCGCAGACCTCGGCCGATGACCTGAGATCACACCTCGCGGCCTACCGCAGCCGGAGGATGCCGTCGCCCCTCGGTGCGCTCTTGTTCTCCTGCCTTGGCCGCGGGACAGGGCTGTACCATGTTCCGGACCATGACAGCCGGGAGTTGGCGACCGCGCTGGGACCGATCCCGATCGGCGGCTTCTTCTGCAACGGCGAGATCGGCCAGGTCCAGGGCCGGACCTACCTTCATGGATACACCAGCTCGATCGCTCTGTTCCGCCCACGATCGTGACACCCGGAGATCGGAGCCGGGCCGCCCGACCCGGCACCTATCGAGTCGCTACTTCTCGATGAACTCGAGCTTGTAGCCGTCCGGGTCCTCGACGAATGCGATGACCGTCGATCCGTGCTGCATCGGTCCGGGCTCGCGCACCACCGCGCCGCCCGACCGGCGCACCTGATCGCAGGCGGCGTGGATGTCGGCGACACCGATGGCGATGTGGCCGAAGCCCTTTCCGAGGTCGTAGCTCGTCGTGTCCCAGTTGTGGGTCAGCTCGATGACGGCGGAGTCTGACTCGTTGCCGTAGCCCACGAATGCGAGCGTGAACCGCCCGCCCGGGTAGTCCTGGCGCCGCAGCACGCGCATGCCGAGGGCCTCGGTGTAGAAGCGGATCGAGCGTTCGAGGTCGCCGACCCGGATCATGGTGTGCAAAACTCTCATTGCATCGCTCCCTTGCAGGCTAGTAGTCCGAGGTCATGATGAACACAGGGGCTCCGTCGAACCGGTTGTAGAACGGGCGCAGGCGCTCCCTGTTGTAGAACTTGCCGACGTCGACTACCTTCTTGCGGCTGCTCACGACATCGATCGGGACGTTGTCGTAGCGCCCGTTGCGGACGTTTACCAGCCGCCCCGATCGTCCCTCCTGGATCAGATCCATCGCCAGGTTGCCGAAGGCCATCGGGACGATCGAGTCCATCGCGTCGGGATCACCGCACCGGACCAGATAACCGAGGCGCTGATTGATGACGTTGATCCGTCGCCCGCGGTTGAACTTGGGAGAGGCCTCGCGGAGCGCCCGCGCAACGACATCGCCGACGCCTCCGAGCTTCTTGTGCCCGAACATGTCCTTCTCCTGCTCGGCGAAGACCATCTCCTCGAGACCCGTGAAGGTTGCGCCTTCCGACACCAGGACCACGCTGTAGTTCGACGGGTTGCGCCGGCGATCCTCCGAGAGTAGGTCGCAAAGGTGCTCGATGTCGAACGGGTGCTCCGGGATCACGCACCGGTTGGCAGCTCCCGCCATGGTCGGCAGCAGGGCCGTGAACCCAGCGTAGCGGCCGAAGACCTCGATCACCAGGAAGCGCTCATGGCTCCCTGCGGACGTCCGAAGGGCGTGCGTCATCTCGATGGTGCGAGTGACACAGGTGGAAAAGCCGATGCAGTAGTCGGTGCCCGGAACGTCGTTGTCCATGGTTTTGGGCAGGGCGATCACCGGCACGCCCAGGTGGTGGAGGTGGACGCCGTACGACAGCGTGTCGTCGCCGCCGATCGGGACCATGGTGTCGATGCCGAGCCACTCGATATTGGCCAGCACCTCCGGAGTGAGGTCGTTGACGTCCTCCGCGTACCGTTCCTGGAGATGCTCCGGGACGTTGAAGCGAGGGATGTGGCTGGGGCGCGTTCGCGAGGTGTGGAGAAACGTTCCTCCGGTCCGCCCGACCTTGTTCACGACCTCGTCCGTGAGGTCAAGGACGCAGTGACTCAAGCTCGTCGGGTTGTTCCGGTCGATCTCGATCAGTCCAGCCCAACCGCGGCGGATGCCCAACACCCGGTAGCCCTCGCGCAACGCCCGCACGGTGATGGCACGGATCGCAGGGTTCAGCCCAGGAACGTCCCCGCCCCCGGTGAGAATGCCGATCGTGCCGCGGATGGTGGTCTGAGTCGCCATGCAAAGGACCTTTCCGGGACGCCGCTCGAGCGCCTGCAATCGACGCCGAATCTCAGACGTCCACCACCTGCCAGGTCATGGTCGATCCCGCTCGCAGCGGAACGACCTCGCCGTCCCCAAGCTGGTAACGTTCTGGGACCGTCCACGCTTTCCGCTCGAGGCGTATCCGTGTCCGGTTCCGGGCGAGGCCATAGAAGTCCGCGCCGTGGAAACCTGCAAAGGCCTCCAGCCGGTCGAGCGCACCTGCCGCTTCGAATACCTCTGCATAGAAGGGCAGAGCTCCGTGGGCGCTGAAGATCCCCGCACAGGCGTTGGCACACTCTTTGGTTGCCCGCTCGTGAGGGGCGCTGTCGGTCCCGAGAAAGAACCGGGCGTCGCCGCTGGTCGCGGCCTCGACGAGGGCGACACGGTGCGCCTCCCGCTTGAGGACCGGGAGGCAGTAGTGGTGCGGCTGGAGGCCGCCGACAAAGAGGGCGTTGCGGCTCATCAGAAGATGGTGTGGGGTAATGGTCGCACCGACCCCGTTCGGGCACCCACGCACGAAGTCCACGGCCTCGCGGGTGGTCGCGTGTTCCAGCACCAGACGCAGGCCTGGAAAGCTCTCTCGCAGCGGCACGAGAACCGTTTCAATGAAGGCTCTTTCGCGGTCGAAGACGTCGACCCGCGGGTCGGTCACCTCGCCGTGGACCAGCAGCGGCAGACCGAGCTCTTCCATTGTGCCGAGGACGTCGCCAACACGTTCGAGCGAGCTCACTCCGTCCTCGGAGTTGGTCGTCGCTCCGGCCGGGTAGAGTTTGACCGCCACGATCCCCGCCGCATGAGCGCGTGCCACCTCATCGGGGCTCGTGAGGTCCGTCAGGTAGAGGGTCATCAGCGGTTCGAACGACGAACCCGCCGGTCGTGCAGCGAGGATCCGATCGCGGTACGCGATGGCATCGTCCACAGAGCGGATCGGCGGCCGCAGGTTCGGCATCACGACCGCGCGCGCGAACACCGCCACGCTGTGGCTCAGGGTGTCCCTGAGAGCTCGTCCGTCCCGGAGGTGCAGGTGCCAGTCATCCGGTCGCGTGATGGTCAGACTGTCCATGGATCGCCACCCCCCGCTGCCGATCGCGGCCTCCCCGCTGGAGATCGAGGCCCCGCCGTCATGATACGCGGCCTGCTACCGTAGGAGATGTGACGGCGCGGCGACCCGACACGGCAGCGGCGCGATCCTCGCGCCTGGGATCGGTGGTCATCGGGCTGCTCGCCGCTTCAGCGCTGCTGCCCGTCGCCGGCCTCGGCATCCGTCTCATCGCCTCTGGGCTGCCGCATTTCCCGGTCGACGGCGACCATGCACTGATCGAGATCGCGACTCGGCAAGCGGCGGCCGGCGGGCGCCTCCTCGGACCGTACTCCCGCTTCGGTTTCCACCACCCCGGCCCGGCACTGTTCTACCTGTTCGCGCCCTTCTTCGCGGCCTCTGGGGGGAGCTACCTGGCGGTCTGCCTCGCCGTGGTGGTCCTCGACCTCGCCTCGCTCGCCGTCGTTCTCGGCGTCCTCTCCCGATCGATGCGGAGTGAGAGCCTCGCCTGGCCCTCGCTCGTGCTCGCCGGGTACGCGCTCTTTCTCGAGCCGAGCGTGCTGGTCTCGCCGTGGAATCCGCACGCGATCCTGCTGCCTCTGCTGGCAACGCTGGTCGCAGCGGCCGCGGTCATGGCGGGTCGGTACGGGTGGCTTCCGGTATCGGTTGCCGGCGCTTCGCTCGTCCTGCAGAGCCATCTCGCCCTGCTCCCGGTGCTCGCCGCGGCTGCCGTCCTCGTGGTCCTCGCCCAAGTGCGCAGGTCCTCACCGGCAGCCGCCGCACCCGACAACGCCGCGGTACGCCTAGGGTGGACGGCCGCGGCCGTCATCGCGGGAGTTGCCTGGTTCCCGGTCGGTCTTGAGGCCGCTCTCCACGGCGGAGGCAACCTGGCGGCGATCGCGTCCTTTCTCATCCACCGTCCCCCGGGACAGCCGCTCGCCGCCTCAGCTCGAACGGTGCTGGCACACCTTGGCGCGCCCTTGCTGATGCCGTGGGGTGCGACAGCGCGGAACGTCCCAGGCGGGCAGGCGGTCTGGCTCGGGCTCGCAGTGGTTCTCGCCACCGCTGCGGCCCTGGTGGTCGCCAGGCTTCGACGCCGCACTCTGGGCACCGCGCTCGCAGGCACCGAACTGGTCGCCGTCGGCGCCGCGGTATTCGCCACAATGTCCCTCGTGGGACCGCTGCACGAGTATCTGCTGCGGTGGGTGACCGTGCTCGCCCCACTCGGACTGATCGCGATCGGCGAGTCCCTTCGTCCGGAGGCGACCCGTGCTCCCACCCGGCGGATGCTGTCTGTCGCTCTCGGGCTCGCCCTCGCCGTAGCCGCGGTCGCCGGCTGGCGTGCGACACTGACCTGGGACGACATCGAGCGTCTCCAGTCATCGGATGGGTTCACAGTCAATCGGTTGCTGGGAGACGCGGCGCTCGCCGAGGCGGCTCGACCTGGCACCGCCGGGATCGCGATCACTCCGGTCGAGTCCGACCGCTGGGGTCTCGCGGCGGCCGTCGCCGCGAGGCTGCTGTCGGCCAGGAACGATGTCGCAGTCGGCTCTCGATGGCGCGAGATGTTCGGGCTTTTGCGCCTCCCGCGGCCGGAGGATCTCCGGCTCGCTGTGGTCGCCACCGACACGTATGTCCCCGGGGTCACACTGGCTGCCTTCGACGGCTCGCGACTGGTCCGGCTCGAGCCGCAGCCGCTGACTGCGGCGGAGCTCGCCTTTGGCAGCCCGGCCGCATCCGCGTACCTGCTGGACGGGTTCGACGCCGCGGAGGGCTCCGCTTCGGAGGGGTACCGTTGGATCATCGGCCGCCGAGGCCGCATCCTGCTCCCCGTGTCCGAACCGAGCGAAGCTGCCATCGTCGCTTTCGAGCTCGCGCCGCACGCCGTCGCCGGCAGCGCCCAGCAGGTGACCGTGCGCGTCGACGGAAGGCTGGCCGGAACGACCTCTCTCGAACCGGACGCCTTCGCCTGGTACCGCTTCGCGATGCCCTACGGCACCGCTCCAGGCATCGCAGTGGTGGAGCTCGAGGCGGCGTGGGCGCGGTCGCCGTTCGAGCTCGAGCGCTCGCTCGACGTGCGTCCTCTGAGCCTCAGGATCCGACGCCTCCGGCTCGAACCGGCCGCTTCGGTGACTCGTGCGCCGCAACCCCTGCACGGTTCAGGGCGGCCACGATCCGAGACGCGGCCACACCGCTGATCTCCACCAGCTTGTCCTGTGAGGTCGCCCCGAGGATCAGCTCGACACGGCGACGCTCCACCCCGAGCACGTCCGCGAGCAGCTCCAGCACCGCCTCGTTGGCCCGCCCGCGCTCGGGAGGCGCCTGGACCTCAACCTTGAGTGCGCCGCCATGGGCACCGATGACCCGTGCACGCCGGGCGGCGGCCTTGACCCGAAGTCTGACTCGGCACGAGGTTTCGTGGGGGAGGATCTCGACCGCGTCGCTCGGATCCACGGCAGCCGCTTACCCGCGGGACAAGATGACACCGCGGTGGGAGACGTCGATGAACGCGAGCACCTCCTCCACCTCGGTCTGGCCGGCGAGCTCGCGGCGGCAGGTCTCGAGCGCATCCAAGGTCGGCAGCTTCGGGTTGTGGAGATGTCTCCACATCCGCTTGAGCGCCTCGCGTGCGTCGGCGCTGAAGCCCTTGCGCTCGAGCCCAATCGAGTTCGGGCCGAAACAGCGGGCAGGACGTCCCCCGACGGTCTTCATGAACGGAAGACAGTCCTTGGTCGCGACCGTGAAACCACCGAGGAAGGCGTGGCGACCGACCCGGCAGAACTGGTGGACCGCGGAGAAAGCGCCGATGCTGGCGTCGTCCCCAATCTCCACGTGGCCGGCCAGGGTGGCCGCGTTGGCGAAGATCGTGCGGCTGCCAACGTGGCAGTCGTGCGCGACATGAGCCGCAGTCATGAACAGGCTGCCGTCTCCCAGCGTCGTGACGCCACCGCCGCCCGGTGTCCCGCGATGCAGGGTCACAAACTCGCGGAAGAAGTTGCCGTCGCCGACCACCAGGCAGGTCGGCTGGCCAGCGTACTTCAGATCCTGCGGAGGCGCGCCGATCGAGCAGTGGCTCTCGAACCGGTTGCCGCGACCGATCGTGGTGTGGCCGGTGAACCGGCAGTAGGGTCCGATCACACAGCCATCGCCAATGGCGACGTCGGCCTCGATGACGCAGTACGGACCGATGACGACGTCGTCGCCGATGACCGCCTGGGAATCGACCAGTGCGGTGGGATGAATCTGGGCGTTCATCAACGCTCCACCATGGCGGAGATCAGCTCCGCCTCGCACACGAGATTTCCATCTACCTTCGCGGTTCCAGCGAGCTTGGCAAACCTCGGACGGCGGGAGAGAACCTCGACCTCGAAGACGACCTGATCGCCCGGGACCACCGGTCGGCGAAAGCGGCAGGCGTCGATTCCGGTGAACAGGATGAGCTTCCCCTCGCGATCCTCGATGGTGCGAAGGAGCATGAACCCCCCCGCCTGAGCCATGGCCTCGACGATCAGCACGCCGGGCATGACCGGATGCTCCGGAAAGTGGCCCATGAAGAACGGCTCGTTCGCGGTGACGTTCTTCAGCGCCCGAACCCGGCGCTCATCGACCTCGAGGATACGATCGACCAGCAGCATCGGATACCGGTGCGGCATGACCTTCAGGATCTCATGGATGTCGTACATCAATCCTCATTTCCAGCATCGCCGGTCAGCAGGCCAACGCGCCGCTCGAGCGCCCGCAGTCGCTCCAGGGCGGCCGGCATGCGTCGCAGAGCAGCACCGGACTTGAGCCAGTCGCGATGGGGCTGGGCAGGGATTCCAGCCACGAAACCACCGTCCGGAACGTCCTTGATGACCGCACTCTTCGCCGCCACCACAACCCGGTCGCCGATCCGGAGATGACCGGCAGCGCCGGCCTGGCCGGCCATGATCACGTGGTGCCCGAGGTGGGTCGAGCCGGAGATCCCGACCTGAGCGACCAGGAGGGAACCCTCTCCCACCGTGACGTTGTGAGCGATCTGGACGAGGTTGTCGATCTTGGTTCCGCGGCCGATCCGGGTTTCGCCGAGGGTGGCGCGGTCCACGCAGACGTTGGCGCCGAGCTCGACGTCGTCCTCGAGCACCACGATGCCGACCTGCGGCACCTTGTGATGAACACCGTCGACCGTCGCATAGCCGTAGCCGTCTGAGCCGACCACGGCGCCCGCTTGCAGGATGCACCGATCTCCGATCCGGCACCCGTCAAGAACGGCGACCCGTGGGTGGAGCAAGCAGCCGGTACCGAGCACGACATCGGAGCCGAGCACGCACCCCGGGCCGATCACAGAACCGGCGCCAATCCGGGCTCGCTCGCCGATGACCGCGGCGGGCCCGACGGTGACGCCCTCCCCGACCTCGATGCCATCGGCAAGGATCGCGCTCGGGTGCACGCCGGGCGCGGGACGCGTTCGCGGGTGGATCACTTCCAGCACCCTCGCCAATCCCAGGTAGGGCTCTGGAGTCACTAACAGGTTTCGGCCCCTGAGGGTCTTGGCGTCAGCAGTCAGAATGGCGCCCGCCCGCGAGCTTTCCGCCTGCGCCGCGTACCTGCGGTTGTGCAGAAACGAGAGATCGTCCGGGCCGGCCTCGTTGAGAGGTCGAACGGCCCGGACCCTCTTGGCCGGATCACCGACGACTTGGGCGCCGATTCTCCCGGCAAGCTCGTCGAGACGGAACGAGGTCACTGCCCGGTGTTGAAGCGCCGCACGACCTCGTCAGTGATGTCTACGGCGTCGTCGGCGTACACCAGGCCGGACTGGTACTTGTTGAAGATCAGGGTATAGCCCTTTTCCTTGCCGACTTTGTCGATGACCGGCATGATCCTCGCCTCGAGGGCGTCGAGGGTCTTGCGGCGCGCATCTTCGAGCTCGCGCTGGGCGTCGTCCTGGAAGCGCTTCAGCTCGATCTGCTTGTCTTCCATCTTCTTTTTTAGCTCGTCGAGCTTGTCGGGGGCGAGCGTCAGCTGTTGCTTGGTCAACTGGTCGCGCAACGACTCAAGGTCCGTCTGAATCCGCTTGCCCTGCTCCACGCGGTCGGCTTGGAGCTTCTGCAGCTTCTGCAGGGCTTCCTTGCCCGGATCGGAGTCGGTCACGACGCGCTGGACATCGATCACTGCCACCGTGACCTGCTGAGCGGCTGCGGGTAGCGCTGCCGCGGCGAGAGCAGCAACCATGATGATGCGGGTGAGAGTACGAAGCATAGGTCTCTTCCTCCTGATTTCCTAGAAGGTGGTTCCAATCGAGAATTCAAATCCGTCTCCCTTTTCGTCCTGGAAGACGTCGCTGATGGCCTTGCCGTAGATGAACCGGATCGGAGCCTGGAAGATGGGTAGGAAGATCCGCAGCTCGGCGCCCGCGGTCTGGCGGTACGACGACAAGTTCCACCCCTGGGTCTCGAAGTAGGTGTTGCCGATGTCGGTGAAGAACACCAGCTTGACCGGTCCACCGAGACGAAAGTGATACTCCAGGTTGCCGATCCAGTAGCGGTCACCGCCGAGCGCTGACCCGCCGGTGCTGTAGAAGTAGCCGCCGGTCGGAGTGCGCGGCAGCAGAGAGTACGAGCGCAGGCCGCGGATCGAACGGTCGCCGCCCAAGCGGTAGCGCTCGTAGATCGGGATCTGCGACTCATTGTAGACAAAGAACTGCCCGCCTTCGAGGCGGACAGCGACGACGCTGCGCTTGTTGAGCTGCTTGAAGAGCGAGAAGCTCACCTCTGGCCGGATGTAGTCGAAGTCACCCCCGAGTGGTCCGCCCGCGAAGCGTGGGCGGACCGTGAACCGCGTACCGCGGTTGGGGTCGAACGGGTCGTCCCGGCTGTCATAGGCGAAGCCTGGGGTGATCGACGCCGTCTTGCCGCTGTAGCTCTCATAGGACAGGTCCCTGACCACCGGCTTGAGCCCCGGCGGCTCCACCGGTCGGACGTGCCCTCCAGTTTGGTCGCCGGGCACGCCGTTGCGTGACACCGCGTAGCTCGCGCTCACGTCCTCAAGCGAGATCAGCGCCGACACCGAGCTGAATGCAGCCACGCCGAGACCGAGCGTGAGCGCACCGCCCGTGCGCTCCTGCGTAAACGGCTGTTGGATGTCGGTGTAGCTGAGGTTGGTCCTGTAGAGCGAGCCGCCGAGGAGGATGCGACGGTCGAACAGATACGGCTCGGTGAAGGACAGGGTGTAGTAGTCGGTGCGCCGGCCGCTCTGGAGGGAGACGCCGAGGGTCTCGCCCCGCCCGAGGAAGTTGCGGGTGTTGAACACGAGCTGGCCGAAGAAACCGTCGAGCTCGGAGTAGCCGGCGCCGAACTGGATGTCGTTGCGCCCGACCTCGGTGCCCTTGACATCGATGTTGACCCGTTTCTTCTCCTCGTCGAACGAGAACTCGAGCGGATCGTCCTCGAGCTTGAAGTAGCCGAGGGCGTTGACCTTGTACACCGAGCTCTTGACCCCGCCCATGCTCATCACGCCGCCTTCGGAGACCCGGAACTCGCGCCGCAGCACTTTGTCCCGCGTGACTCTGTTGCCGACGAACTCGACGCGGCCGAGGAAGTACCGATCGCCCTCGAAGACGTCGATGGTGACGTCGACCACGTGATCGGCACCCTCGCGATCGGTCAGCACCTGGTTGACGTAGGCGTAGATGTAGCCGGTGTTCTGGTAGAGGTCCCGGATCTGCTCCATTCCGTCGTCGATCGCCTTGAATTCGTAGCGCTTCCCAGGCTTGACCTCGAAGGCCTTCTGCATCGGCTCGACCTTGAAGACGGTCACGCCCTTGATCGTGATGTCACCGAGCTTATAGGGCTCGCCTTCCTCGACCGGGATCTTGATCTCGACCCTGTACTTCTTCTTCTTCAGCGTTTCCGCGTTCGGGTGCTTGGCGACCAGGGTGATCTCTGGCTGGCCGACCTTGACGTCCTTGTAGCCGTGATTCAAGTAGTACTTGCGGAGGTTTTCGCGGTCTTCGTCCCAGTTCTCCTCGGAGAAGATGATCTTGTCGCCCATGAAGCGGTACCAGCTGAGCTCCTTGGTCTTTTTCAGGGAACCGCGCAACCGCCGATCCGAAAACACCTGATTGCCGACAAAGTCGATCTTCCCGATTTTGACTTTGCCGCCCTCGTTGATCGTGTAGACCACCCGCTTCGCCTTCTGGCCGGCATCCTCGATCCGGTGGGACACCTGCGCCGAGCGGTAGCCCTCCGAGGCGTATACCTGGAGAATGGCGGTCTCGATCCGGCTCAGGCTCGCCATCTTGAGAGGGACGTTGCGTGGCAGCTCGATCCCCTTTTCGTCGAGCTTGTCCTTCAGCGTCGAGGTGGTCAGCTTCTTGTTGCCTTCGAACACTACCGAGGACACGAACGGGCGCTCGTCGACCACGACGTAGAGGTTGACCTGTCCGCTGGGCAGGTCCTCGATGTCGATCCTGAGGTTCTCGAACAGGCCCGAGTCCCACAGCCTCTGAAAGCCCTCGTCGACGGCCTTGCGATCGAGAACGTCGCCCGGCTCGAGGCCGAGGTAGTAGTAGACCGTGTCGGCGGTCAGAGTGACACCCCCCTCAACGATGATGTCGGCGATCACCGGACCCTCGTCGTCGGGCGCCGCAGGAACCGCGAGGAGCGCGAGCAGGCACACCAAGGCCAGCGGTACAAGACGTTTCACAGATTCTCCTGGTTGTGAGCCACGGTGTCCTTGGCATCGATGACGACTCGGTCGTCGACCAGCTTGACCGCGAGGCATGCCGGCAGCGCCAGCCGATGCTCGATCAGGAAGTCGGCCACGGCATCCTCCACAGCACGCTGGACCAGCCGCCGCAGCGGCCTCGCCCCGGCATGGGGGTCGAGCCGGCTGTGCTCGACCAGCCATGCCGGAAGGGCCGGATCGTAGTCGAGCTCGATGTTCTGCCGCTTGAGGTTGCCGGCGGTGTCCTGGAGAAGCAACGCGGCGACCCCCAGCAGGTCTGGCTCGCCGAGCGGCTCGAAGACGATCACGTCGTCGAGACGGTTGAGGAACTCGGGTGGAAAGTGTCGCCGCAACTCGCGGTCGACAACGTCGTGCAGCTGTGCGGACGAAATCGGGTCCTTGCGGCTTCCGAACCCGACACTGTCGGCAGCGAGGATACTGCGGCTGCCCAGGTTCGAGGTCATGATGATGAGCGTGTTCGTGAAGTCGATCACGTTGCCGATGTTGTCGGTGAGGCGGCCGTCCTCCAACACCTGCAGCATGAGGTTGTAGATGTCCGGATGAGCCTTCTCGATCTCGTCGAGCAGCACCACCGCGTAGGGGTTGCGGCGAACCTGCTCGGAGAGCTGCCCGCCCTCCTCGAAACCGACGTATCCCGGAGGAGAGCCGACCAGGCGCGAGACCGTGTGCTTCTCCATGTACTCCGACATGTCGAAGCGCACCAGCCGACGGGGATCCTGGAACAGGAACTGCGCGAGCTGCCGCGCGACCTCGGTCTTCCCGACCCCCGACGGTCCGAGGAAGATGAAGGAGCCCATCGGTCGGTTGGGGCTGGTGACGCCGAGCCGGCTGCGTCGGATGGCGCGTGCCACGGCCCGAATGGCGTCATCCTGGCCGACCACCCTCTGGCGGAGTATCTCCTCCATACGCCGGAGTCGCTCGGCTTCGTCCTCCTTGATGGCGGTGACGGGGATGCCGGTCCACGAGGCGACCACCTCCTCGATGTCGCCGCGCTCGACCGACACGTGCTCCGAGCTTCTGTCCGCCTGTGTGCGATTGAGCATCTCGAGCTCCTCGCGCAGGCGGAGCTCCTCCTCGCGCAGCGCAACGGCCTTCTCGAACTCCTTGCGCGAGATCGCGTTCTTCATGCGCCCGACGACCTTGCGGATCTCGGCCTCGACACGCCGCAGCGATGTGGTCGAGCTCACCTGCCGCAGCTTGACCCGAGCGCCGGCCTCGTCAATCACGTCGATCGCCTTGTCGGGGAAGTGACGATCCGCAATGTAGCGAGCTGACAGCGCGACCGCGGACTCGACCGCCTGGTCGCTGAACTGCACACCGTGGAACTCCTCGTATCGCGCCTTAACGCCCTGAAGGATCGTGATCGTCTCCGCCTCGTTCGGCTGCCGGACTGTGACGGCCTGGAACCGCCGCGAGAGGGCGCGGTCCTTTTCCACGTACCGCCGGTACTCGCGAACGGTGGTCGCGCCGATGCATGTGATCTCACCGCGAGACAGGGCCGGCTTGAGGATGTTGGCCGCGTCCAGAGACCCCTCGGCAGAGCCGGTACCGATCAGCGAGTGCAGCTCGTCGATGAAGATGATGATCTCGGGATGCTCGAGGAGCTCCTTGAGCAGGCCCTTGAGTCGCTCCTCAAACTGCCCGCGGTACTTGGTCCCGGCGACCAGCAGCGAGAGGTCGAGTGCGAGAATCCGCCGCTCGGCCAGGAGCATCGGCACGTCGCCCTCGATGATCCGGGCCGCCAAACCCTCGACGATCGCGGTCTTGCCGACACCGGCCTCGCCGAGGAGGAGTGGGTTGTTCTTGGTGCGTCGGCACAGGATCTGGACCACGCGCTCGACCTCGCCATCGCGCCCGATCAGCGGGTCAAATGCCCCTTCGCCAGCTAGCAGGGTGAGGTCGCGCGAGTACTCTGCGAGGTGCGGTGTCGCCCGCGCCGAGGCCTGGCGTTCGCGCTCGCGTCCCCGTCGCTCGGCCTCTTCGCGGACCTGGAACGCCTCGAGCCCGTGAGCCGCGAGGTACTGGGCGCCGCCGCCGCCGTCCATGCGCAGGATGCCGAGCAGGATGTGCTCGGTCCCGACCTGCGCCTGACCCATCTGGTCGGCCTCGTGCACGGCGAAGGCGAGGGCCTTCTTGGTGTCCTCGGCGAGCGGAAGGTCAGGCGAGGCCGTTGCCTGATCGAGTGCAACGATCTCACCGGCGACCTCCTCGCGCAGCTCTTGGACGTCGAGCTCGAAGTGCTCGAGCAGCTCCGAGATGCCCTCGTCACCCTCACGCAGGATACCGAGCAGGAGGTGCTCGGGCGTGATCGCACGGCTGCGCGAGCGACTGGCTTCGTACCGGGCGAAGAACAGGCTTCGCCGCGCGTGCTCGTTAAACTTCTCGAACATGATCGGTTCGGCCGCCTCCGGGTACCAGGCCGACGACCCGGTCGCATCGGCGGGCCATCTCTTCGTTGTGGGTCACTATAATTGAAGTCAGACCCCCCAGCAAATGAAGCTCGCGCACCAACTCGAACAGCCGCTCGGAGCTCGCCACGTCGAGGTTCCCGGTCGGCTCGTCGGCCAGAAGCAAGCGCGGCCGCATGGAGAGGGCGCGGGCAACTGCAGCGCGCTGCTGCTCTCCACCCGAGAGCTGATCGGGAAAGTGGTCCGCTCGATCGGAGAGACTGACTCGTTCCAGCAGCTCTGCGGCGCGCTCCCGAGCCCGTTTGGCGGGCCATCCGCCGATCCGCAGGGGCAGCGCGACGTTGTCCAGCGCGGTCAGCTCGTCGAGCAGGTGGTGGTGCTGGAAGACGAACCCGATCAGCCGGTTGCGCAGCGATGCCCGGTCAGACACCGAGGCCTCGGTGACGTTCGAGCCGTCGAGCTCCAAAGTCCCGGACTCGGGCCTGTCGAGCAGACCGACAAGCTGCAGCAGTGTGCTCTTGCCAACGCCCGATGGGCCCACCACCGCCAGCAGCTCACCCGGCGCGACGTCGAGGTCGAGGCCGCTCAAGACCTCCACCCTGGTCACACCCTCACCGTAGCCCTTGACGACGCCCCGCATTCTCACCATCGTTACCGACTCACTCATAACGCAGCCCTTCCGCGGGCTCGCGGCGCGCAACGGCTCGTGCCGGGAGCCAGGACACGAGCAGCGCGAGGCTGAGTGCAAAGGCGATCACGACAACGACTGTGACCGGACGGACGGAGAACGGCACGGCCGAAACCACGAAAACACCCCTGGGAAGAGGCAGCGCACCGGTACGGTCGAGGCCGATAGCGAGGGCGGTGCCCACGATCGACCCGACGGTCGCCGCGGCTGCACCGATGAACGTCCCCATCACCAGGAACAGCCGACGCAGGCGCACCGGTGCAAGGCCGAGTCCGGCCAGGACGGCGAGATCCCGTCGCTTTTCGGCTGCGAGCATTGCCACATTACACAGCAGATTGAGCGCCGCAACGACCAGCATCAGGCCGACGGCGGCGAAAATCATGATCCGTTCGAGGGTGAGCGCGAGCAACAGGGGACGATGCAGCTCTTCCAACCCGGCGACGCGAAGGTCTGGGCGACGCGTGCCGATGAGCTCGCGGACGCGGCGCCCGAGCCGCCAGGGGTCGGCGGGGTCGCGGAGATTGATCGCTTCGACCACGGGCGCGCCCCAGAGGATCTTCTGCGCGGTCGCGAGGGGAACGATCAGGCTGCCCCCCTCGCGGCCCGGCTCGGCAGCCTGCACGGAGCTCAGGTGGACCCTCCCCCTGACCGGCAGCGGGCCCATTGGAGTGAGCCGTTGGCGAGCCGAGATCACCTCCACGTCGTCACCCGACGCCACCGCAAGGCGGACGGCCAACACGCGGTCGATCGCCGCCTCCGACACGTCAGACCGACCGACCAAGGATGCCGGAACGGCATCGCCGCCAGTGGCGACAAGGCAGGTACCCCGAACCGTCTGGACGATCTCAGCATCGGGCAGTTGCGCTTGCAAGAGCGAGGCCAGGCCGTCCGGATCATCGAGCCGCCGTCCCTGACGCGGCTCGATGCGTGCATGCTCCGTGCGCGCCACGAGCTCCGCCCGGATGCCCGACTGGAAACCCTCCAGCAGGGCCAGAACCACAACCAGCGCCAGCACGCCGAGCGTCAGTCCGATGAACGAGATCAGTGTCACAGTTGCAACGTGGGTGCGACGCCCTACACCGACGAGATACCGCCTCGCCAGGTGGAGCTCAACCCGCAACGGTCAGGCTCCCTCGCGCGGCCGCAGAAGCGGGAACAAGATGACGTCACGAATCGAGGTCTGGCCCGTCATCAGCATCACCAGCCGGTCGATACCGATGCCCTCACCACCGGTTGGCGGCATCCCGTGCTCGAGGGCGAGCAGGAAGTCCTCGTCGATCGCCCCACCGGTCAAAGCGGCCTGCTCTTCGAACCGGCGCCGCTGCTCGATCGGGTCGTTGAGCTCGGTGTAGGCGTTTGCAATCTCCATCCCTCCGATGAACAGCTCGAACCGCTCCACCACGTCGGGATTGTCGGAGCGCGCCTTGGCCAACGGGGAGATGTCACGCGGCAGGTCGGTCACGAACGTCGGCTGCACCAGGCGGGACTCGGCCGTGACCTCGAACAGCTCTGCAAGCAGCTTCCCGTCGGAGCGCTCCTCGATCCGCTCCACACCGAGGCGCCGGGCCGCAGCCTCCATTCGAGACCGCTCCGAAAGATCCTCGGCGGTGAGCTCGGAGTGCGCGAGGATCGCCTCGCGAAGCGTCAGCCGGCTCCAGGGCCGACGACCGAAGTCGATCGTGTGCTCTCCCCATGGCAGCTCCGTCCCCCCGACCGCCGCCTGGGCGACACCCGAGATGAGCTCCTCGGTGAAGTCCATCAGGAGCTCGTAATCGGCATAGGCCCAGTAGAACTCGAGCATCGTGAACTCGGGATTGTGCCGGGTCGAGATGCCTTCGTTGCGGAAGTTGCGGTTGAGCTCGAAGACCCGCTCGAAGCCGCCCACGATGAGACGCTTCAGGTACAGCTCGGGTGCGATCCGAAGGTAGAGGTCGAGGTCGAGCGCATTGTGGTGGGTCGTGAACGGTCGCGCCGTCGCTCCGCCGGCCAACGGCTGCATCATCGGCGTCTCGACCTCGAGGAAGCCCGCACTCTCGAGCCCTCTGCGGATCGCGGAGACGATCCGGCTTCGTGCCTCGAACACCTCGCGGGAGGCCGAGTTCGCGACCAGATCCAGGTAGCGTTGACGCGCTCGGGCCTCCCGGTCCAAGAGGCCGTGGTACTTCTCCGGTAACGGTCTCAGGGCCTTTGCGAGCACGGTGACGCCCCGGACGGCGATGCTGAGCTCACCGGATCGCGTGCGGAACACAGTCCCGTCGAGACCGATGTAGTCCCCCAGATCAAGCTGCTGCACGACGTTCCACGCGGTTTCGTCGAGCCGATCGCGTCGAAGGTAGAGCTGGATCTGCGCAGCGCCGTCGGAGACGTCGATGAAGGAGACCTTGCCGTGACCGCGCTGAGCGCGGATGCGGCCGGCGATCCGTACCGAGCGGGGATCCGCCTCGAGCGCCTCGGCCGTGGCGTCGTCGAGATCACGGCGCAGGGCCTGAATGGAGGTGCCCACCCGGAAGCGGCCGGGAAACGGCTCCACTCCGAGAGCCCGCAGCGCCTCCAGCTTGGCGGCCCGGTTGGCGATCAGCTGCTCGATCGGCTGCAGCGCGTTGCTGTCGGTCACTCCCACCTCCCGCGGCGCGGGATTGTACCATGGAATTCTCCTGCGTAGAATTCCATAACTACAAGATTTCGAACAAGTTATGTGCCAATGAGGGGCAGGACGCGCCGCCGGGCTCAGCTGCTCCTCTGAGGTCGCCTCCTGTCGCGCGGTCGCGAACGCGCACTGCCGGAGCCCGAGGAACTCCGCTTGGTCGGGTCCTTTGGCGGCGACGACGGCCGCTCCCGACGACCGCTGTTTTCGGGCGGCGTCCCCTTGGGCTGCGGCGAGGCCGTCGCCTGGCGGCGGGTGGCTGCGAGCAGGGCCTTGACCTCGCGCGGCTCCATCTCCCTGAACTGACCGGGCTTGAGCATCGGCTCCCGGATCGGACCGATCCCCACCCGCCTGAGGCGCTGGACGTGATGGCCGGCGCGGAAGAACAGCTCTCGAACCTCGTGGGTTCTGCCCTCAGCGATCTCGACACGCCACCAGCTGTTCGAACCGTCGCGTGCGACGCGGTCCCGGCGGGCGCTCAACGGTTTGACCATCTGGCCTTCAATCCGGGTCCCGCGCAGCAGTCGTCGGAGCTCCTCGTCCGTGAGGTCACTGCGGATCTTGGCGACATACTCCCGGACCACACCGTAACGAGGGTGGGTCACCCGCGCGGCGAAGTCGCCGTCGTTGGTCAGGATCAGAAGCCCCTCGGAGTGGTAGTCGAGCCTGCCGACCGGGAACACCCGCTCCCGGACCTCGCCCCCGAGCAGGTCGATCACCGTTCGACGTCCCTCGGGATCGTCGCAGGTGGTCATGACCTCGCGCGGCTTGTAGAGCAGAATGTAGCGCCGGGAGTCGGCCGCCTTCAGCATCCTGGCGCCGACCTTGATATGGTCGCTTGCCGGGTCAGCCTTCTCGCCCAACACCGCGATTCGACCGTTGACCGTTACCTTGCCGTCGCGTATCAGCTCCTCGGCCTTGCGCCGCGAGCACAGACCGCATCCGGCAATGATCTTCTGCAGCCGCTCTTCTGCCATACCTTCCCTCCATGCCGCAGCACCGCGCGGCGGGACATACCGCCTCTCGGCGGGCATCAGCACTTTAGCCTGCATTTCTCACCACGTCACGTCGCGAGGGCGTCGAGATGACCGTCGACACGGAACGAACGAGCAGCAAGGCGCCGAGTCGCATGGGTACATACGTCGCAGGCGACGAGTTGCGAGAGGGCCCGCGCTGGCTGGCAGATCGGCGCCCACGGCAGGGAGGTGGTG
Organism: uncultured Acidobacteriota bacterium; assembly: GCA_963814875.1. GTDB lineage: Bacteria > Acidobacteriota > Thermoanaerobaculia > Thermoanaerobaculales > Sulfomarinibacteraceae > CAVSIS01. The sequence goes on along the minus strand of CAWFFJ010000018.1, from coordinate 41,463 downwards.
AGAAGTGCAGGCCAGCACGCGCCCTGCCGTCAGCCGGGGCGACGTACAATCCCGGCCGTGACGTTTCACCTGCCCCGCGCCCGGCCCGACGGACAGGTATGGCGGCCAGTGCCGCTGGCGCTTGTGACGCTCGCCATCACCGCAGCGCGGACCCTGTCGTTGCTCGCCCTCAGCGACCAGGGGTTCTTCGCCAAGTACACCGTATTCGCCGAGCAGATTCTCGCGGGCCGACCGCCCGTCGGTCGTCTCGGCGACCTCAGTCCAGGCTACCTGTGGGCGATCGTCGGCCTCACCGGTCCCCTTGACCTCGGGGTTGCGGGCATCCGCATCGTGCAGTGTGCCGCGCTTGGCTTGGCTGCGCTCGCCGCCGCCGCCATCGCCCGTCGGCTCGCCGGAGAGACTGCGGCGTGGGTCGCCGCGCTGCTCCTGCTGTCGAGCCGCGGCGCGTGGGTGAACGCCAGTGAGATCGAACCGGAGACACTGGTCCTGGTTCTCAACGCCGCGGGTCTCGCAGTGATCTTGGGGGGACGGAAGCTGTGGCGTGACCTTCTGGGCGGCGCGCTGCTCGGTCTCTCCGCCGCCACGAGGCCGACAATCCTGCCCGCCGTCGGGCTCCTGATCGCCTGGCGCTGGGTCGCCGTCTGGAAGCAGAAGGAGCCGCGGCACCCGATGGTGGCACGGGTGTGGCGCGCCCTTCCAGTCCCGATCGTCGTCGGTGTGTTGACGCCACTTCTGGTGCTCGCCATCGTGTTCCCTGTCATCGGTCCGATCGGGCTGATGAACCCCGGAACCGTCTTCTACGAGGGCTGGAACCCGGAGGCCACCGGCTATCTGGGAGAGGCGCCGCGGGTGGTCAAGGACCTCGAGCGAACGCTGTCCGAGCCCGACGCGCTCCACATCGCCTATCGTCTCGTGGCCCAGCGGGCCACCGGGGTGCCCGACTCCAACCACTTCTGGGGCGGGCTCGGGATCGAAGCCCTGCGCCGCCTGCCGCTGCGCTCGGCTGCACTCGCCGCCCGCAAGGCATGGCTGGCTCTGTGCAGCTACAACGCGTGGGATCTGGCGACCATGGTCAGAAAGGACCGCGAGCTCGCGGGGCAGTTCTGGGTGCCTTTCGGTTTCCTTGTCGCACTTGCCGGCGTCGCCGTTGTGCTCGGTCGCCGTCGCCCGGGAGTCCTGCCGTTGGCCGCCTTCGCAGCCGCGCAATGGTCCGTCATGGTCCTGTTCTACGTCACGTCCCGCCAGCGCAACGCACTCCTGCCGGCAGTGGCCGCGCTCGCCGGGGTCGGCGCCACCGTGTTGATCGAGTCATGGCGAGAGGGACGGCGCGGCCAGGCAGGCGTAACGGCTCTCGCCGCTGCCACGCTCGCCGTTGGACTCGGTCTGCCGGGGACGGCGCAGCGCGAAGACGCCCACGCCTGGACTGCGACCTTTGCGGTGCGCACCGCCGCCATCGCCGCCGAGCGGGCGTCATCGGAGGGCGACAACGGGCGCGCGACCGCAGCACGGTGCGAGTCCGCCCTTCACCTCGGTCCGATCGACCCCAAGCTTGCGGGGAGCGCGATTCGCGCCGCAGTCACTGCCCGCCTGGCCCGGCCCGCTTCGCCGGCTGAGCACTTCGACCTCGCTATCGCCTCCATCAGAGTGGCAGACTGGCTGGTCGCGGACCGTATTCTCACCGCCCTCGCTGAGGAGGGCTATCGGCCACGTCGCGGAGCCGAGCTGACGAGCTCTGTCGCCTACCAACGCGCCCGCTGTCGTCTCCACCTCGGCGACCTCGCATCGGTGCCGGATCTCCTCGCGACGGCCCGCAGCGAGGCGCCGGGCGAAGCCGCCGTGCTCGCGCTCTCAGCTGAGGTCGCCGCTCGCAGCGGCGATTCTGCGTTCGCCAGCGCCCAGCGGACTCAGCTCGCGGCGCTTCACGACCCTTTTACCGCCGAGCGCGCCCGAGCACGGGCCGCCGCTGACCTTGGCGAGCGCGCCGAGGCCGGGCGCATACTGGCAGCTCTCGCGGACCGCCTCCCCGAGTGGATTCCGACAACGCCGCTCTAACCCGCCGCAGCCAAAGCCCGCGGATCCGGTGGACCCGCTTCAGTCGCTCGCGACAACACGGCTCCTTCCGCCGGCAGTGCAGCCCTGCTCGTGGTACTCGGCCGTCGACGCCAGGGGTCACCCGAATCGGTTCGAGTGACGTTCTTCGTCATCCGAGAGGTTCGTTGCCGCAGCTCGTGCCGGATTCGCCACCCGCACCCCAGAGGCGACAACGAACCGCGGTCCCGGTGGTTGTGGACCGGCCACCTGCCGCCGGACTCCCCCTAATCGAACTGAGGCCCGTCGGGCCACTGGATGAAGGTGCCGTCGACGAGGACGATGTCTTCCCATATGAGGCTCGTGGTGCGTATGCTGTAGGGCAGGTCTCCGGTGAAGTTGGAACCGTAGGAGACGATGGTGTAGGTCCGCTGGTCCGCTTCGTAGTAAAGCGGTTGGTTCCAACCGTCAAAGGCCGGGGCGACCTCGATATAGGTCGGCACGAGGAACGCCCCGAGGGCACTCGCCGGGGAGTCCGCCAAGGGGGGGAAGTACGCGTTGTCCTGCGCGTACATCTGCACCGCCTGGCCGAGCGTGCGCATCGCAACCATGGTCGACTTCTGATGGGCACGACGCAACGCCTGGAGCAGGTTCGGGACCGCGATGGCGGCAATGATGCCGATGATCGCCACGACGATAAGCAACTCGATCAGGGTGAAACCCCTGCCGCTCCGGGTGTGTCGCGTGATCATGATCCTGTATATACGCAAGATCCGTTCCGAAGTGTCTCGCCCGTCGGCGAGTGGTCTGTGCCCTGTTACGGCATGCTACCGTCTTGGGCGCATGGGCCGCGACGTCGTCTCTGTTGCCAGCCTGCACTTCTCACCACGTCACGTGACGAGGCCGCCGGGGTGCCTGTCAGCGCTGAGTCATTGAGCGGCGAGGTGCCGAGTCGTATGCGCACATACGTCGCAGACGCCGAGTCGCGAAAGGGCCGGCGATGGCTTGCAGATCGGCGCCCGCAGTAGGGAGGTGATGGGAAATGCAGGCTAGTCTTCGCATCGGCCCGCTCGCGGTCCGGCCGCCGATCGTGCTCGCTCCCATGGCGGGAGTCACCAACTACCCCTTCCGGGCGCTGTGCCGGCGATTCGGCGCGGCGCTCTACGTCAGCGAGATGATCACCGCCCGACCGCTCGTGGAGGGCCGCGCCCGCACCCTCAAGCTCGCCGATTTCGGCCCCGACGAGCGCCCGCGATCGCTCCAGCTCTACGGGGTGGACCCGACCTACGTCGGAGCTGCCGTTCGACGCCTGGTGGAAGAAGGGCGCGTGGACCACGTCGACCTCAACTTCGGGTGCCCGGTCCGCAAGGTCACCAGCCGCGGAGGCGGGGCGGCGATTCCGGCCAAGCCTCGTCTACTGCAGGCTATCGTGGCAGCAGCCGTCCAGGGCGCCGGTCCGATCCCTGTGACGATCAAGGTTCGGATGGGAATCGACGACGACCACCTGACCTTCCTCGAGTCCGGCCGCATCGCCGAAGGGGAAGGCTGCGCCGCTGTCACCCTGCACGCCAGGACCGCCGCCCAGCTCTACGACGGAAGCGCCCGCTGGGAGGCGATTGCTGAGCTCAAGCAAGCGGTGGCGACGATCCCGGTGCTGGGCAATGGGGACATCTGGCAGGCCCTCGACGCGCTCCGCATGATTCGTGACACCGGATGCGACGGCGTCGTGATCGGACGCGGCTGCCTCGGCCGCCCGTGGCTCTTCCGCGACCTGGTCGATGCATTCCATGGCCGCCCGCCCCAGCCCGGACCAACGCTCGGCGAGGTCGCCGACGTCATGCGCGAGCATGCCAGGGCGCTCGTCGAGTGGTCAGGAGAGGTCCCCGCGATGCGGTCGTTCCGCAAGCACGCGAGCTGGTACGTCAAGGGGTTCCACGGTTCAAGCGAGCTCCGTGCCCGCTTGATGACGGTCACTACCCTTGCCGAGCTCGACAACATCCTGTCCGAGGTCGACCGGAGCGAGCCCTACCCGCCGGCAGCCGAAACGGCCAAGCGCGGCAAACGGTCGGGCACTCAGCGGGTCGTGCTGCCACCCGGCTTTCTCGACGACCCAGCGGACGCGACCCCTCCCCCACCCGAAGCCGAGGACCCAGTCTCCGGCGGCTGAGTCTCATCACCACAGAGACCCGGTGCGTGCTTTGCCTGCAACCCACTGGCGCGGGCAGGCGGCGCTCCAGACCGATTGTGGCGACCCGATCCGAGTTCATTAGAGAACGCCAGCGACTGTATCCCGGTGTACGCCGGCGCAAGAGCCCTGACCGATCCACGGCACGGCGGGAACGCTTGCCTCACAGCCGGTGTTGAATACATTGGAAGGCATCATAGGTAAAGGAGATCAGCCATGCCCAGGTTGACCGTCATGATCATCACTCTCGCGCTCGGCCTGCTCGCGCCTGTCGTTGGTTGGGCCGCGGCGGATGCCGAGACACAGGCGACACCGTGCTGCTTCGCCAACCCGCGCTATGCCGGGATTTGCCAGGTCGCCCCGGGCGAAGGCGAGACCTGCAGCTCCATCCTCAACTACCTCAACGACATCAACGGCACCGGCAAGACCTACTGCGGAAACACCACGGTCCGGGAAGGCTGGAGCCAGGTCGATTGTACGTCGGAGAGTGGTGGGACGTCGAAGTCGGTGTGCAGCGCGCCGTGCCTGCAACCGGATGCGCTCGACGCGGCTGTTCAGACCACGCTCTCGCTCCCCTGAGCAGAAGCCCCGGCCGCTTTTCGGCGCCCGACCTTGAGATCATCAGCTGTCCCGGAAACCGCGAGGTGGACAGAATCACCCGCGCGCACTTCCGATCTGATCCCGGGTTCACGCGGTTTGCCGCTCGGTGATTCCCCGTCGCTGCCTGACTTCCAGGCGGTGACATGCGCCTGCGCCGAGACCGCTGCTTCGTCCCAGATTCTCATGCCGGCAGAGAATCAGCTGTTGAGCTTCTTGTCTTTCCAGTACTTGGTGCCTGCGATGTCGGCCTCGAGCGAGACGCCCTTCTCGGTGATCTGGTAGACGGCCATCCCGTTGACGAAGTTGACCTGGGTGCCGGTGGCGTTGTGACCCCACGACGCACTCGCGCCGGCATCGGCCTGCCAGCCGTTGTCGACGAACTGGCGGAAGCGCGCCTCGGTCTCGAACAGGAACACGACCTGGTATTTCTTGAACCCGAGCCCAAGAGCGAGCCCGCCGGTCCCCATTTTCATGTAGGTCTTCGCTCCGGTCGAACGAACCACGGCGAGCCCTCGCCCGCCGCCGCCGGACAGGCCCAATGTCACCTTGGTGTTGTCGAACACGGCGTACCCATAGGACTTTTCGAACAGCGCCTTGGCCTCGGGCCTGTTCGTCAGGACCGTGTCGAGGGTTTCCCTGGCCATCGCATTGATCACACTCTGCTTCGCCTCGATCTTCGCCTGGTCCCAGCTTTGCTCGTCCTCATCTTCGTCCGCGGTCACCGGGAACGTGGCGAGAGCCAAGAGCAGCACGCACCCCGCCACCAGCGTTCGCTTCCACCGTGAATCAGCCATCGTCTGTCTCCTTCTTTCCTTTGGGCTTGTCGCAGGCACACGCTCCGGACGAACCCTGCCCCGATCCGGGACTACGAAACCTAACACCTGAAATCGGAGGCGCGTTCCCTCCGCGCACGTTGCTTCGGGCAAAACCGTGACCTGTCTCTCACACCGCGTCGCAATCGTCTCATGGGGACTCGACGCTCACGAGATGTAGAAGCCGAGCTCGCAGTCGCTTCGGCGGGTGCTTCGCGTGGGGCGGGGCCACTAGGAGTGTGTAGCTCATAGATGGATGGTGGATTTCGGAGCGCCGTGAAGGGCCTGTTGAGGCGCATTCGAGGAGCAGTACTCCGAGTACGGGCCGAGGATGCAACGAGAACAGGGCTTCACGCCGCCCGAAAGACGCCATGTACGCTATGGGCTACATACTCCTAGCACGACCGTGGACGAGAGGACGCACCATGACCCCTCCCGGTGACGCGGCGCGATCCGTCCCGGCTGTCTGGTCCTTCTTCGGCTATCATGGCTCTCGCGAATGACGCGTGAGTCTATTGCCCACGACGGAGACGCGGCCCTTCTCGCGTGGGTTGCCGCAGGGCGCCGGGAGCGGTAGAGTCCGCGTGACCGCATCGCCTGGAGGTGGTCCAGTGAAGACCCGAACGCGTGTTCCACAGCTCCTCATCCTCCTCGCGGCTGCGGCTTGTGTCGTCGCCTGCGGCGGTAAGCCGATGGTGGGTGTTCTGCTCGCCTCGAGCGGCGAGGCGGCAAGCTACGGCGAGTCGATGAAGGAGGGCATCGATCTGGCCCTCGACCAGGCGAAGGCCGACGGCGGTATTCCGCGCCAAGCCCAGTTCGTCTGGGCGGACTCCGCCACGGACCCTGAGACTGCTGTCCGCGAGTTCAGGAACCTGGTCGGGCAGGGTGCTCACCTCGTGATCGCCGGAGTCACAAGTGGCGAGGCCAAGGCGCTGCTGCCGGTCCTCGATCAGACCGACACCGTGTGCCTCTCCCCCTCGGCCTCGGCACCGGTGCTGACCGAGAAGAGCCACCTCTTCTACCGCGTGTTCGCATCGGACGAGTACGAAGGACAGCGCGCCGGACGGTTCCTCTATGAGGATCAGGACAAGCGCTCGGTCCTGATCTACACCGGTGACAGCGAGCACGCCCGAGGCATCGAGCCCCCATTCCGCCACATGTTCGAGCAGGCCCTCGGCGGCAAGGTCGTCGGCAAGGTCATTATCGGGAGCCCCAACTGGGAGCAGGAGTCCGCCGACCTGCTCGCGTCCGGCCAGCCTGCCTCCGTGTACATCATCGCGTACGCCGACAACACGTTGAAGGTACTTCGCCAGCTCCGCGCGAAGGGGTATCAGGGCACCATCTGCGTGACGTCCGCTTCTTACTCCGGCCAGATGATCAAGGACCACTCCGAGCTGGTGGAGGGAATCTACTTCCCGCAGCCTGCTTTCGACGTGCAGGACGACCGCGACCTGGTCCGCAATTTCGTGAAGGCGTTCCGCGCCCGCTACCACACCGACCCCGACATCTACGCCGCCCATGCCTACGACACCATACGGGTGGTGCTTCAGATCATCAAGATCACGCCGGTCTTCCAGACCCCGGAAATCAAGAAGTCGCTCCAGTTCAAACTTGAGGAGTTTCCGGGAGTCACCGGCGTCATACAGTTCGACGAGCGCGGCGACGTTCGCCACCCGCCCATCATGTTCATTGTGAAGGACGGCCAGGTTCAGAACTACGAACGCTACGTGAAGGAGCAGCGCAAGCGGATCCAGGAGAGGATCCGGCGACTGCTCGGCAACACCGCCGGGGGCTGATCCTTCGCCGCCTGGCAGCCTCTCACCGGCCCGCGTTGTTTGACGCGGCCGGTTTTCCTGTCTACCGTTTCAACTGATGTGAGCCCCGCGGCCGGGGCCCCCTTCACCGCCATGCGCATCCGACTCGAGACCATTGGCTGCCGACTCAACATCGGCGAGATTGAAGCGCTCGCACGCGGCTTCGCGGCCCGCGGCCACTGCGTTGTCGCGGCCGGCGAGCCCGCTGACTTGTGCGTCCTCAACACCTGCACCGTGACCGGGTTGGCGTCGCGCAAGTCGCGGCAACTCATCCGACAGGTCCGACGCGCCCATCCGGACGCCGCCCTGGTCGTCACCGGGTGCTACGCAGAGATGGCGCCCGACGCGGTCCGCGAGCTCGGCGTCGACCTCGTGGTCGGCAACCCCGCGAAGGACAACCTTGCCGATACGCTCGATGAGGCGGGCCTGCTCACCGGCGCCGCCTCTGCTCACGAGACCTTCGACGTTCCGACGCCGTCCGTGCTCGATGCTCCCTCCCGCACAAGGGCGTTCGTCAAGGTGCAGGACGGCTGCGACAACTGCTGCACCTTCTGCATCGTCACCGTCGCCCGCGGCGAGGGACGCAGCCGTCCGGGGGACCAGGTCGTGACGGAGGTCCGGGAGCTGGTCGCTCTTGGCTACCGCGAGGCGGTGCTCAGCGGAGTGCACCTGGGATCCTACGGTCACGACCGCGACGACCGTTCCGGTCTCGGGAACCTGGTCCGACGGCTGCTCGACGAGACCGACATCGCGCGTCTGCGGCTGTCGTCGCTCGAGCCGTGGGACCTCGACGCGGAATTCTTCGACCTCTTCGCCGATCCGCATCTGCTGCCACATCTCCACCTGCCGTTGCAAAGCGGATGCGACGCGACCCTGCGCCGCATGGCGCGGCGCACCACCCGGGTCGAGTTCGCATCGTTGGTCGCCGCGGCCCGCCGAGCGATACCCGACCTCGCGGTGTCGACCGACGTCATGGTCGGCTTCCCGGGCGAGAACGACGCCGAGTTCGAACGTTCCATCGAGTTCGTGGAGGAGATCGCGTTCTCCCGGCTCCACGTGTTCCGCTTCTCGCCTCGCGAAGGCACCCGCGCCGCGGAGATGCCCGATCAAATCCCGGCACAGGTCAGGGAGCGCCGCAGCCGCCGGATGCACGAGCTCGGCGCGCGGCTTGAACGACGCTTTCACGAGACCCTTGTCGGTCGCACCATGCCGGTCCTCTGGGAGACCTCGGAGACGCTCGACGGCCGACGACGGTGGAGCGGCCTGACGGGGAACTACGCCCGAGTCCTGGCGTGGAGCGACCTGGGCCTCGAGCTCACCAATGAGATCGTTCCGGTGAGGATCGAGCGCCCCGTGCCAGGGGCTGTCCAGGGCCGTCTCGAGGTCGAGCTCTCGAGCTCGGCCCCAATATCTTCCCGATCACTACCTCTCAAAGGGGCATGACCGTGCGTCGTTTCTGCTCAATCGCCGTCTTCCTCGTCGCCGTTCTTGCCTGTGCCGGACGCTCGCTGCAGCCCGCCCGGGCCACCGCACCCCAAGCCGGGCACTGGGCTCTCGCGATCCACGGCGGCGCCGGCAACATCCCGCGCGATCTTCCGCAGGCCGATCGGGACGCCTACCTCGCTGGGCTCACGGCGGCGCTCGGCCGCGGCGTGGAGATCCTCGACGGCGGCGGGACCGCCCTCGACGCCGTCGAGAGGGTCGTGCTCACGCTGGAGGAGAACGACCACTTCAACGCGGGGCGCGGCGCCGTCTTCACACACGAGGGCCGACACGAGCTCGACGCGGCGATCATGGATGGGCGTGACCGTTCGTGCGGGTCGGTTGCCGGAGTCACCACCGTGCGCAACCCGATCCACCTCGCGCGACTGGTGATGGAGCGCTCGCCCCACGTCTTCATGGCCGGCCCCGGCGCCGAGGCGTTCGCTCTCTCGATGGGTCTCGAACCGGTAGAGAACTCGTTCTTTGACACCCAGAAACGCCGCCAGCAGCTCGAGAAGGCACTTGCAGACGAGACCGCTCGAGAAGGCATGGGAACGGTCGGTGCCGTGGCCCTCGACCGCGCCGGGCACCTCGCCGCCGCCACCTCGACCGGCGGGCTCACCAACAAGCGCTGGGGTCGGGTCGGCGACGTCCCGGTGATCGGTGCCGGGACCTTCGCCGACGACGCCAGCTGCGCGCTGTCCGCCACCGGTCAGGGTGAGCAGTTCATCCGCCACACCGTGACCGGCTCGGTGGCCGCACGGGTCGAGCTTGGCGGGATGGACCTCGAGCAGGCGGCGCATCAGGTCCTGTTTGACATCCTGCGCCCAGGCGACGGCGGTCTGATCGGTGTGTCCCGCTCCGGAAAGCTGGTGCTGCTCTACTCCACCCCGGCCATGTTGCGAGCCCTCGCGGACTCTTCGGGCCGCCGAGAGGTCTCGATCTGGGACTGAGAACCGCCCCCAACCCGATGGGTGGAATTCCCTAAGGTGAGGTGAAAGCACCCGCCGCGAAGCCGTCCGCTGGATACCGTCCGCATCACAACGAGAGCGACCACCTCGCGCTGAACCGGGCACCGTCCGTTGCTCCGGGGACCCCGGAAATCCGCCCATCGAACGCACCATGGCCTTGCGCGGTGGGCGAAGTCGCGTCGCTTCAACAGTTGCTGCGACCAAGGACGCCATCCTCTCTTGTCAGAGCAGATAAACACTTGACAATTCAGAAATGACGAGAGAGCCTGGCGTCAGAGACCCGATCTTATGCCTCTTGCGGGAAACCCAACCATGCGTCCGAGCCAACGGGGCTTGGCCCAAGAACGACATCCTCTCACTCCAGGAGGTCGCTCTTGACCGCTTCGGAGCCACACCTCGCGTCCGGCCCGACCACTGCCGCGGCGCTGCTTCCCTGGCAAGGATTCCATTGACAGCCTAGCGACCATCGAGATCGGCGAGTCACTGCCTCGATCTACCAACCTAGATGTACCGAGATGTACCTCGAGGAGGGATAAGACATGGCCGAAACGATACAGATCGCTGACACAACCGCCAACCCCGCTCCTCTTGGGTTGCTTGGCTTCGGAATGACCACAGTGCTGCTCAACCTGCACAACGCAGGGATCTTCCCGCTCGGGACCATGATCCTGGCGATGGGGATCTTCTACGGCGGCATGGCGCAGATCTTCGCCGGCTGGATGGAGTGGAAGAAGGGCAACACCTTCGGTCTCACGGCATTCATGTCCTATGGGTTGTTCTGGCAGACCCTCGTCTTCCTGATCCTGATGGGCAAGTGGGGGTGGTTTGATGCTGCCTCGGGAACCGGCATGGTCGCCTACCTGTTCATGTGGGGCTTGTTCACGTTCGTGATGTGGATTGCGACGCTCAAGCACGGCAAGGCGCTGCAGGTGGTGTTCTTCACCCTGTTCATCCTGTTCTGGCTTCTTGCCATTGGCGACGCCACCGGCAACGCGGCGATCAAGCACTTCGCCGGCTGGGAAGGCATCGTCTGCGGAGCGTCCGCGATCTATCTTGCGCTCGCTCAGGTACTCAACGAGACCTACGGCAAGACCGTCCTGCCAGTCGGCTGATCACCCTCATCCACAGGGAAGGGCCGATCAGGGAGTACCGCGACCCTTCCACAACCGAGCGTGCTCGAGAGAGGAGATGAGAATGGTATTCCGGAAGTGGCTGTCTCTCATGCTCGTGCTCCCGGTTCTTGTCGGACTCACTCTGTGTGCCGCTTCGGCCTCGGCCCAGCAGGCGACGAACCCAGATGTGCAGAGCCTGCTGAAGAGGATTGAGCAGCTCCAGGAGCAGTTGGCCAGCCAACAGCAAGCGAACCAGGCCCTTCAGAGCCAACTCCAGCAGCTCCAGGGGGCAGTCGCGCAGCTGGTGGACAACCAGAAGGCACAGGGAGAGGAGATCAAGAAGATCCCCGAGACGGTTGCGAAGAGTGCCCCGGTCAAGACCGGCGGAAAAGAGACCATCACCATCAAAGGTTTCCTTAACGCCACCTTCTTCGCCCAGGATCAGAACTTCGCGTTCTCGAACGGGCAGAATGCCGAGTGGCCAACCGGGCCCAAGTTCACCGACAACAAGTGGTTCTCCGGCGGCGACGTACGGAACACTCGACTCGACCTCGGGATTAACGGCCCGCAGCTCCAGAACTGGGACTCGGGCGCCCTGGTCGAGGCCGACTTCTTCGGTGGTTTCAATGGCACCGGCGCGTTCAGCCAGCAGCAGCCCTACCTGCGGCTGCGCCTGGCCTACGTCGAGCTCACGAAGCCCGGCACCAAGATCCACGTCGGACAGGACTGGAGCCCGCTCTTCGGCGAGGTTCCGGCGTCCTCGTCCCACATCGCATTCCCTCTGGGCTATGGTTCGGCAGGGTTCGTAGGCTGGCGTTTCCCCGGCTTCTACCTCTGGCACGACCTGAGCAAGGTGACCCAGCTCCAGCTCGGCATCTTCGACGGGTCGTGGAGCGGACCCGGGAACAACGTCGACGCAGGGACCGCCGGCAACGTCGGGTTCCGGCCCCAGGTCGAGGCCCGCCTGAACTTCCACGAGGCGAACTGGAAGCTGTACATCGTCGGGCACTGGGACCAGAAGGACCTCAAGGGCGCCAACGATATCAACCCCAACCCGCCAATCCAGGACTCGATCACCGGCACCGCGGCAGAGATCGGCGGTTCGATCGCCCCCGGCAACTGGCTCTTCCACGGCAACGCCTACTGGGGCAAGGGTGTCGGCCAGCAGTTCGGCGCGATCACCCAGTTCGGCGACATCGAGTCCTACGGCGCCTGGGCACAGGTCGGCTACAATTTCACCAAGACCTGGAGCCTCTTCGGGTTCCTCGGCTTCGAGAATCCCAATGACGCCGACGTCATCACATGGGTCGGGGCCAACGGTCGTACCAAGAACGAGATGTACAACCTGCACCTCCGTTACTCGGTCGGTCCCTACTCGTTCGGTCTCGAGTGGCTCCACGACAAGGTGGATATCGGGACTCACGGCGACTCCCTCTCCGGCAACCAGATCGCGGCGAGCTGGCTGTACAAGTTCTAGGGGCCAGCGAGATGCGAATGGTCAACCCCCGGGGAGCACCTGGATGAAATGGAGGGAACCCGAATGAGCGAAATCAACCCGACAGGAAACGACGATGTTTCCGAAGCTCAGATTGCAGTGCACTGGAAAGAAGAGGAGACCTACCAGCCGGCCGGCAGCTTCATCGCCCAGGCGAACCTGACCGACGCGGGCATCCTCGAGCGCTTCGGGCTCGACAACTTCCCGAACTGCTTCAAGGAGTATGCCGACCTGCTCGACTGGTACGAGTACTGGCACACGACGCTCGACCACAGTAAACCGCCGTTCTGGAAGTGGTTCGTCGGCGGCAAACTCAATGCGTGCTACAACTGCGTCGATCGCCACCTCCCCAAGTACAAGAACAAGACGGCTCTGCACTTCGTGCCGGAACCCGAGGACGAGCGCATCGAGCACATCACCTACCAGGAGCTGTACGTCAGGGTCAACGAGTTCGCGGCCCTGCTGCGCGACTTCTGCGGGCTCAAGCGGGGTGACTGCGTCACCCTGCACATGCCGATGACCGCCGAGCTTCCGATCGTCATGCTCGCGTGCGCCCGCCTCGGCGTCATCCACTCGCAGGTCTTCTCCGGATTCTCGGGCAAGGCCTGCGCCGATCGAATCGTGGACTCCGGCAGCAGAGTGTTGATCACCGAGGACGCGTACTACCGTGGCGGCAAGCTCATCGACCACAAGGAGAAGGCCGATATCGCGGTGGCCGAGGCGGAGAAGGAGGGACAGAAGGTCGATCACGTCCTCATCTGGCAGCGCTACCCCGGCAAGGTCTCGGCCGCGACGCCAATGGTCGAGGGCCGCGACGTCTTCGTCAACGAGGTTCTCAAGAAGTACCACCGTGCCCGCGTCGAGCCCGAGAAGATGCTCTCCGAAGAGGTGCTCTTCCTCATGTACACGTCGGGCACCACGGGCAAGCCAAAGGGTGCCCAGCACTCGACCGGTGGCTACATGGCGTACGTCACCGGGACCTCGAAGTACATCCAGGACATCCATCCCGAGGACGTCTACTGGTGCATGGCCGACATCGGGTGGATCACCGGACACTCCTACATCGTGTACGGCCCGCTGGCGCTGGCTGCGTCCTCGGTGATCTTCGAGGGCGTTCCGACCCATCCGGATGCCGGCAGGCCGTGGCGTGTGGCGGAGGAGCTCGACGTCAACATCTTCCACACCTCGCCGACCGCGATCCGCGCTCTCCGCCGCGTGGGTCCGGACGAACCGGCCAAGTACAACTACGACTTCAAGCACATGACGACCGTCGGCGAGCCGATCGAGCCCGAGGTCTGGCGCTGGTACTACAAGAGCGTGGGCAAAGAGAAGGCCGTCATCGTCGACACCTGGTGGCAGACCGAAACCGGCGGCTTCCTGTGCTCGACGATCCCCGCGCTCCACGCGATGAAGCCGGGCAGCGCCGGACCCGGAGTGCCGGGGATTCACCCCATCATCTTCGACGATGACGGGAAACCCCTGCCAGCGGGCTGCGGGAAAGCCGGCAACATCTGCATCCGCAACCCGTGGCCGGGTTTGATGCAGACGATCTGGCGGGATGACGACCGCTTCGTCATGCAGTACTACCAGCGCTACTGCAAAGACGCGAAGAGCACGGACTGGCACGATTGGCCGTACTTCGCCGGCGACGGCGCGGTCGAGGCGCCTGACGGCTACTTCCGAATCCTGGGTCGCATCGACGACGTGATCAATGTCGCCGGCCATCGTCTCGGGACGAAGGAGCTCGAGTCGGCATCCCTGATGGTCCCGGAGGTCGGCGAGGCCGCAGTGGTCCCGGTCGCGGATCCCATCAAGGGCAGAGTCCCCCACGTCTTCATCTCCCTCAAGCCGGGTATCGAACCGAGCAAGGAGATCGAGCAGAAGGTCATGGACATGATCGCTTCCGAGATCGGGCCGATCGCCAAACCGGGACGCGTCTGGATCGTGCCAGACATGCCCAAGACACGGTCCGGCAAGATCATGCGACGTGTCCTGTCAGCGGTCGCGAATCATCAGGACACCGGTGACGTGACCACCTTGGCGAATCCCGAGGTGGTCGAGAAGATCAAGCAGCTCGCCTGACCGCGGTGAGCCGTTGCTTCAGGCCGGGCCCTGTGGGCCCGGCCTTCCCTTTATCTGTCGCCATGGCAGTGGCCGGGCGTCGCCGAGAGTGGTACTTTTGCCATTGGGGATCTATGTTTCGAGTCATCACTGACGGAGCCGAGTTTCGGGAGCACGTTCTCCTGAAGGACGGGCAGGGGGTGCTGCTGCGGCCCGGCACTCACGACGACCTTGCTGCCGTCCGCAGGCTGTTCCAGGCGACCTCGGTCGACAACCTCCGCATGCGATTCATGGCGAGCATTTCCGAGGTGCCCGAGTCGACGCTCCAGGACATGTGCGGAGGCGACTTTTCGGAGCGGGGATGTCTGCTCGCCATCATCGGCGACGACGAGGAGCAGCGCGTCGCCGGAATCGGCAACTACATCGGCCTCGGCAACGGCAAGACGGCCGAAATCGCGTTCCTGGTCGCCGACGAGTTCCAGGGACGAGGCATCAGCACTCTCCTGCTCGAGCGGCTCGCCGGCCTCGCCGCCGGCCACGGGTATGTCGAGTTCGAGGCCGAAGTCCTGTGGGAAAACCAGGCGATGATGAACGTCTTCAAGAGCTCCGGTTTTGAGCTTCACCGGGGTGTTGAAGGCGGCGTCGTCCACGTCGAGCTCCCAGTACGGGGCGCTCTCGCTCTCCACGAGCGCGGCGAGCTGCGCGAGCGGATCGCCGTCGCCAACTCCCTGGTTCCTCTCCTCCGGCCTCGGACCGTGGCGGTCGTCGGCGCATCGCGCGACCCGTCCGCCATCGGCAACATGGTCTTCCGCCACATTCTCCACGCTCCCTCACACGGGACCGTCTACCCGGTCAACCACGAGGCGGAGTCAGTTCACGGCGTTCGTGCCTACCCGACCCTCTCGCAGCTCCCCGAGCCGGTTGATCTTGCAGTTGTCGCGGTACCCGCCGACAAGGTCATCGGGGTCGCCGAAGAGGCCGTTCGCGCCGGAGCCAAGGGCCTGGTGGTGGTCAGCTCCGGTTTCGCCGAGGCCAGCGATGAGGGGCAGGAACGGGAGCGCCGCCTGGTCGAGCTCGTCCGGGCGCACGGCGTGCGGCTGATTGGTCCCAACTGCCTCGGCGTCATCAACACCGACCCGGACGTTCATGTCAATGCCAGCCTCGCGCCGACCATGCCTCCGGCCGGGCGGGTGGGTTTCTTCTCCCACTCCGGGGGGCTCGGCCTCGTGATCCTCGAGCACGCCGCACGCCGCGGCATCGGGTTCTCGACCTTCGTCTCGGCCGGCAACCGCGCCGATGTCTCCGGCAACGACCTGCTCGAGTACTGGGAGGAGGACCCCAAGACCGACATGGCCCTCCTCTACCTCGAGACCTTCGGCAACCCGCGCCGGTTCGTGCGCATCGCGCGACGCTTTGCGCATCGCAAGCCGATTCTCTGCGTGAAGAGCGCCCGCAGCGCTGCGGGACAGCACTCGGCCTGGGGAAGATCGCGAGGGACCTTTGGTAGTGAATCCGAGGTCGAGGCACTGTTCCACCAGACGGGCCTGATCCGAGCGGAGACCCTGGACGAGCTCTTCGATGTGGCCGTCCTGCTCGCGCACCAGCCGCTTCCGCGAGGTAACCGGGTCGCGATCGTGTGCAACTCGCGGGGCGTGGCGACACTGCTCGCCGATGCGTGCACCGCCAATGATCTCGTCCTGAGCGGACCGGGCATCGTCGACCTCGGCTCCCTGGCGACACCGGAGTCCTACCAGACGGCGGTACGTAGTGCGCTCGAGGACGACGAGGTCGACGCGCTGCTGGTCACCTTCGCCTGCGTTGGCAACGGCGAAGGTGACCCGGTCGCGAAGGCAATCTGCCGCGGATACCTTGCGGCCCACGCGGCGACGACCGTCGGCAAGCCGGTTCTGCTGTGCATGATGGGCCTGGAGGACGCCATCGGGCTAACGCCGGCCTGCCACGCCGATGAGGAGACGGAGGGGCCCGTCTTTCCGCTCTTCCTCTTCCCCGAGTCGGCACCCCGCGCGCTGGCCAAGGTCGTCCACTACGCCGCCTTCCGCCAGCGCAAGCTCGGCAGGCTCGTCTGGTACGAGGACGTCGATCCAGGCGCCGCACGCCAGCACGTGACGGAATCCCTGAAGGCACCGCCGGACGAAACCGGGCTGGTCTGGGTGAGCGGCGACTCGGCCGCCAGCCTTCTCCGACACTTCGGCATCGCGACCGGCGGCGAGGCCGCAGAGGATGCCCGCGAGATCACCCTGGAGATCCGCTCCGATCGGTTCTTCGGCCCTCACATCGAGCTCATCGGACCCCAGGGGCCACCTGTCGTTCGCATCACGCCGCTTTCCGATCAGGACGTTGAGGACACCGTCGCCAACGCGGGTGTTCCCGCCGAGTACGCCGCTCCCGAGCTGCTCGGACGCGTCTCGCAGCTGATCGAAGAGCTTCCGTGGATTGCGGCGATGCGGGCTCGTCTGACCCTGCCGCCCGCCGACGGACCGGCGTGCTCGGTGGCCAATGACGTACGCATCGGCTTCCACCCCGCGCAAGTCGCGCCCAAGGACCCGGTCGGATGAGCCCAGGAGGAACCCGTGCTCATACGTGAGATCATGCACCCCGATCCGATTACTGCTGCGCCCGGAACAACGTTGCAGGAAGCCTACGGGACCATGAACGACCGTGGCGTCCGCCACCTCCCCGTGGAGTCGGCCGGCCGGCTCGTTGGTATCGTCACCGACCGCGACCTGCGCTTGGCGACGAGCACGCTGAGCCCGACACCCTTCCCGTCATCGGCTACCCTCGACCAGGTCATGCGCAGCCCCGTGCACACCGCCGACCCGCTCGATCCCGTGGAGAACGCCGCGCGCACGATGCGCGAGCTCAAGATCGGCTGTCTGCCGGTGCTCGAGGATGGCCACCTGGTCGGCATCGTGACCGGCATCGACCTCCTCGACGCGATGCTGAGGCTCACCGGGGTGTACCGCCCCTCCGCTCGACTCGAGGTCCGCCTGCCGGATCGCCCGGGCGAGCTGGCTCGCCTGACCACGATTCTCAGCCAACAACAGGTGAACATCCAGTCGATCCTCAGCTACCCGGATCCGAACGGTCATACCCGTCTGGTCTTACGGGTTTCGTCGATCGATACTCGGCTGCTGGCGACCGAGCTGTGCAAAGCCGGCATCGAAGTCGTCTGGCCTCCACATCACGCATGCCAGTAGCGATCTACGACCCCGAGTACGCGAAGTACGCCTTCGCAGGTGACCACCCCTTCAGTCCGCTCCGTACCGAGATGATGCTCGATCTGCTCGAAGCGCTGGGCCACCACATCGAGACGGTCAGTCCCGAGCCGGCGACCGACGAGGAGCTGCTGCGCGTGCACTCGCCGGATTACGTGGAGGCGGTCGTGCGTGCCAGCTCGAGCGGTGGCGCGCCGATCCCCGAGTACGGGCTCGGAGCCCCTGACAACCCCATCGTGGGAGGTATCGACATCGGAGCCCGCCGCGTCGTCGGCGGCACGCTGCTCGGTGCCCGACTGATCGCCGATGGATCCGCGCGGCGGGTCCTGCAGCTGGGTGGCGGGCTCCACCACGCGATGCCGTCGCTCGCGTCCGGGTTCTGCCTCTACAACGACCTTGCCATCGCGATCTCGGAGCTCACCGGGCGCGGCTGGAACGTCGCGTACCTGGACATCGACGTCCACCACGGGGACGGTGTGCAGCAGATCCTCTACGACGACGAGCGAGTGATGACGCTGAGCCTGCACGAGGCCGGTGAGTACCTCTTTCCCGGCACCGGCGGCATCCACGAGCTCGGTCGGAGCATGGGCCGCGGGTTCAAGCTCAACGTTCCTCTGGAGCCATTCACCGAGGGCGAGAGCTTCCTTGCCGCCCTCGAAGCCGTCGCGGTGCCCGCACTCGACTACTTTCGGCCCAACGTCCTCGTCGTACAGGCGGGAGCCGATGCACACTTTTCAGACCCGCTCGCCGACCTGATGCTGACCACCCAGGACTACGAGCGCCTGTTCAGCCGGCTGCTCCACTTTGCCGACAGCTACACCAACGGGCGCATCTTGCTCACGCTGGGCGGCGGCTACTCGCTGCGCGCGACTCCCCGAATCTGGACCCTCCTGTGCCTCGCTCTATTCGACTTTCCGGTTGTCGACCGGCTTCCCCCAGCATGGCTCGAGCGTTGGGCAAAGGTACTCGGTGACCCTCAGCCACTCACCCTGCACGACCCCCTCCCCGCCTTCGACCCGATCCCGAGGCGGCCAGAGATCGAGCGCCACAACCGCCTCATCACGACCCGCCTTCTCGACGCGGTCAGTATGCTCTGGCTGTAGCCATGTTGCTGGATGACCTCGAGATGGCATTCGAGTTCGTCAGCAGCTTCCCGCCTTTGATGAACGCGGCCTACCTGTCCCGCTCTACCGGGGAGACCTACTTCCGCACCCAGTTCGGCGATCAGGACGAGCTGCCCGAGGACATAGAGTCGAATCCAGACTATGTCCAGGTTCCCCATCGCAACGACCTCGACCTCGGTCAGCGTCTGGTGTGGGAGTTCGTGGAACGGGAGGTCCCGCAGCACAGCGAGCGGGTCCGGGGCTTCTTCCGCCGACGCGGCGCTTACGGCCGGTTCAAGGACTTTCTCGACGAGCAACAGCTGCAGACGTCGTGGCACACGTTCGAAGCAGCCCGCACCCGCAACGCGCTGCTGGAGTGGGCCGCAGCGGTCGGCCTCGTGATCGACGATGCCCAGGACCCGGCAGAGCCGCGCGACCTGCGAATCTGGCAGGACTCCCAGTTCACGGTCGACCACACCGACGAGTGCCTCGTGCCGGGGTACCTGATCGTCCGGATGAGCGGGGGACCTCGCAGCCTCGGCGAGCTCAGCCCCGACCAGTCACACGCTCTCGCCTCCCTGCTGTCCCGCACGGCCCGAGCGATCGAGCAGGTCACCGCTGCAGAGCGCGTCTACTGCCTGTCGTTCTGTGAGATCGACCGGACCCTGCACTTCCACCTCTTTCCCCGCAGCCGTGCGCTGCTCGAGGCGTACCTCACTGCGACCGGAGCGTCGCCTGGACCGGTGAACGGCCCAGTCCTGTTCGAGTGGGCCCGCACCCACGTCATTACCGGCGCTCCTCCCGTGCCGGGACTCCCGTCGGTCGAGTTCGTCTGCGGCAGGCTGCGAGCACTTCTCGGCGAGGGATGAGAGCGGGCGGTGGGTGGAGATCCGACCACGACGGGGACCCCGACTCCCAGCGCTCGCCGCCTCATGTTCGACCTCGACGGAACGCTCACGGACTCGCGGGTCGGGGTCACCGAGAGCATCCGCCACGCGCTGAGGGTGCTCGGCCACCAGTCCCCGGCTGTGTCGGCACTCGAGTGGTGCATCGGCCCTCCCCTCGCGGACAGCTTTCGGGAGCTGATCCCGAACCTGTCCGAGCATGGTCTCGCCGTTGCACTCGATGCCTACCGTGAGCGATATCAGCGACTCGGGATCGACGAGACGGTGGTCTACCCGGGGATCGTCGACTGTCTCGAGCGGCTCGCTGACCACGGTGCAGTCCTACTCATGGTCACCACCAAGCCGACGGTGTTCGCCCTCGAGATCGCACGTCGATTTTCACTTCAAGGCTACTTTCGCGCCATCCACGGTTCCGAGCTCGACGGCACCCGCAGCGGCAAGCCGGAGCTGATTGCCCATGTCCTCCAAGCCGAGCGCATCGACCCCTATGACGCGGTCATGATCGGCGACCGTGAGCACGACGTGATCGGCGCGCACGCCAACGGGGTCCGGGCCTGCGGGGTCACATGGGGTTTCGGAGGCGAGGCCGAGCTGACTGCTGCCGGGGCGGACCTCATCGCACACTCACCCTCCGAACTCCTTGCCCTGATTGACGGCCGGAGCGTCCCGGAGGGCGGCCCACTATGATCCTGCGCGCCGTGGCGGTCTGGTTCCTGATCCTGATCACGGTTGTCTTGACCGGTGCGCTCCGGCAGGCCCTGCTCGAGCCCCGCATGGGCGAGCTCAGGGCACACCAGATCGGCACCCTGCTCGCCTGCGCTGCGGTCTTCCTGGTCATCGTCCTGACCCTGCCGTGGCTGCGGCCGACATCGCTCCAGGCACTCGGGATCGGGGCGCTGTGGCTCGGGATGGCGCTCGCCTTCGAGTTCGGCTTCTTCCACTACGTCGCCGGACGGCCGTGGTCCGAGCTTCTCGCCGACTACGACCTCGGCGCCGGTCGCCTACTGATCCTGCTCTGGCTCACGACCCTGTTCGGGCCGACCCTCGCCCTCTTCCTCAGGCGTCGGTGAGGCTGATCTCTCTCCCAACGACGCCGGACGTTCCTTCGTATACCTGCTCACTCATCAAGGGTCCGTGCTGATACCCTCGTCAAGAGTGGGGTTGCCATGAATGCACGCACCGTGTGCCATGTCCTCGAGATCGCCCGCTGGGCGGCCGTCGTGATCGGTTTCCAGCTCGCGTACTTCCACTCCGGCGCGCCGCAGGAGCAGCTCTCCCTGCTCATGCCGTGGGTGGTGATCTCACTCGCCGGCCTGTCGGGGGTCGAATCCGTCTTCCTATCGCGGGCCGCGAGCGAGCTGTCGGGCTACGCACCTAGCCCCTACCAGCGCCAGTCCGGGATGAACAACCTCGCCCTCGCCCTCGTGGCCGCAGCGGTGAGCTGCTTCCATTGGGGAACATGGGCGGAGATCACCGTGATGAGCGTGCTGCTGGTCTTTCTGCTCTTCTCGGCGGCGAATCACGCCTACTCAGCCTTTGCCGAGGGCAACCGAAACCTGCGAAACCTGCTGCGCCCGGTGTTGACTCTTACGCTCGTGGTTCTTGCGGTCCCATTCATGATCCGCGCAGCACGAGGCTGAAGCTCGGGCTGCGGGAAGGCCCCCCACACCCGCTCGCGGTTCTTCAGGCTTCTGCGGCGAGTGCCCTCTGGTAAGCGGGCCGAGCCAGACATCGATCCGCGTAGGCCTCGATCACCGGCGAACTCGGCAGCATCTTGAACAGGCGCATGAACACCGCGCTCGAGCCGACCATCACGTCGGCCGCGCTGAAGCGGTCCCCCAGCAGCCATGGCCCGGGGGCGAGACCGCCCTCAAGGGTGCGGATCATGGCCTCGAAGGACCCCCAGCCGTGGTGCGTAGGCTGCGGCGTCCAGCCTCCCGCCTTCTCCGCCAAGCTCGGCTCGATCACGCCGGGGCAGAAGAACATCCAGTACAGGAATCGGCCGCGGTCCGGATCGTCGACCGCTGGGGCCAGACTTCCCGCGGCGTAGCGGTCAGCGAGGTAAAGGCAGATCGCGGCGGAGTCGGCCATCCGGACGGCACCGTCCTCGAGCGCTGGCACCTTGCCCATCGGGCTGGCGACGAGGAAGTCCGCGCCTCGGCTCGCGACCGGCTGTTGAAGGTCCACGACCACCCGCTCGAAGTCCGTACCGATCTCCTCGAGCATCCACAGCGCCCGCGCCGACCGCGTCCTCGCACACCAGTAGAGCTTCATTCCGACCTCCAACCACCGAGTCCGCCCGACCTCGTCATCCGGCCAGATCTCCGTATGGCGGAGGGGAACATGACCGACTCTCGCCTACTTCCCGGCCATGGTCCGACCTCGCAGCTCGCGTCGCATTCCCGAGGCATCCTCCGAACTGTCGACACGCCACCCGAGCCGGCGCATCACGCGCCGGCTCGGGTGCGGTCCGCTTGGACGTCATTCACTCGGTGGGCGGCGACCAGAACGGCTGACGAGTGGCAGTCTCCCCTCCCAGGGGGAAGACACCATAGGCAGGTGCCTCCGGACCGAAAGGATCTTGCCCGGCGCCGTAGATTCCGACCAGCCCTTCCGGGGTAACGGTCGAACACCCGTCACCGATGCTGAGCTCTCCGCCGATCACCATGCTGTAGGCGATCACGAGACGGCCGGTGGTCGGATCCACCTCGTCGGTGACCGCCCAGGCGAGGACCGAGTAGGCAAATCTGTTGGCCCCGATGCGCTTGAGCTCGCCATGTCCGACCGTGTACTTGGCACCCGGGAACATACCGAAGAAGGACGCGTCCATGTCGATGCCTTCGAGGGTCATCGACAGCCAGTGCTCCGACGGATCCAGCGGGGTGAAGACCTCGACGAACTTGCCGTCCGGACGCTCACCCGTCCAGACACCTGCGATCGAGCAGTCTTGGCTGGGCGCGTACCTCCAATCTATCGTCCCGGAGACCCTGACATCGTGCTCCGGATCCGGATCGGATGCCCACGCAAGTCCCGTGACCGCAACCAACACCACGACGACCCACCACATCTTCCGCATCGCAACCTCCCCGGGGGCCAACCACCGACCCCCACGTCGACTCGGTCCGCTCGCTGGCGCCTGCGGGCTCTTCTAGTACCAGGGTGCGTCGCTTGGAGGGGGAAGTCCTGACGGTTTTCCTGGGGTTTTCCGGCGATCAGACGAGGGGTTCGGGAGGCGGCGACGAACGAGGAGTGCGGAGCCGTCCGAGCACCGAATCTGCGGCCGCAACGTCGGGATGGCCCGTCCTCTCCGGCAGCGCTTCAAGGGCCGCGGCCAGCAGGTCACCCCCGTCCGTCACTCTCCCGGCCTGATGCTGCAGTCTCGCGAGCGCGAGCGCCGCGGACAGCGCGGGCATCCGCGTCCCCTGCTCGCCCGCCACCTCCAGCGCCTGACGCATCGCGCCCTCGGCCTCCCCCGTGAGGCCCTGCCGAGCGAGAAGCTCACCGCGCAGTGTGAGCAGCTCGACATGGTGCATCGTCTCGCCGAGCTCGCGCGCGCGACGAAGTCCCTCGTCGACCGCTTCCAGGCCCTCAGGGACTCTGTCGGTTCGCAGCAACAGCTCGCTGAGGTATCGCAGCACGATGGTGGTGTTCGGGAGGTTCGGGATGCGCAGGAGCTCGCGCAGACCACACTCCGCCTCGCGCAGCTCGTCCTGTCCGCCCGCGACGACCTGCGCGCACGCGACCAACATCTGCACCACAAGCTCCCACCGCTCCAGGCTGTTCTCCTCGGCGAGGGAGGAGAGCGAGCGGGCGTGAGCTATCCCGCCCTCCCAGTCCTGCACAAGGATCGCGAGATAGCTCGCGAACAGGTGGGCGTAGACGAGACTGCTCGGATGCTCCAGCCGTTGGGCCAGCTCGAGCGCGGAGGCACAGCGCTCGCGCGCGGTGTCGGCAAGACCTTGGTACCAGAGGCACCATGAGAGGTTGCCCAGGCTCGCCACGGCGGGATCCCAGCCCAACAGGTAGTTGAGACGGTGATGGCGAGCAGGGTCATAGGTCGCCACCACTGCCTCCGCCGCAGAGCGGGCCTCGTCGAACCTCCCGTAGTGCACGAAGAAGGTCGCCGCCGCCTGGAGCGCGAGGATGAGGCTCTTGTCCGGGTGCTCGCTGATCACGGTCACCACTTGGAGCGCGAGCCGCTCCGCAGCCGGGCCGTCACCGCGGGTGCCGTGACGGCACATCAGGACGAGCAGCGCGCGCCCGAGGGCGGGGCTCGGGGCGGCGGTGCGGCACAGCTGCTCGACCTGCGCCACAGCGCTCTCGACCTCGGTTGAAGTCACACCAGAGGACACCTGCAGCGGTCCGAGGCGATCGACGTGAAGTTCGAGCTCCAGCTCGGAGCTCCGGTCCGACTCAGGGAGCTGGGGCACCAGCTCGAGCGCTCGGTCGAAGTGGCCGAGTGCTTCACCGTGGGCCGACACCAGGGCCGCCCGCTCACCAGCCAGCCGGAGGTACCGTATCGCGTCGCCCGGCATTCCCGCCTCCCGGAAATGCCTCGCCAGTGTCACGGCCGCGTCCGGGCTGTCGCCGCGCAGCGTGCGCAGGGTCTCGGCCACGCCGCGGTGCAGGAGACGCCGTTCCTGCGCGCCCAGTTGTTGGTAGAGGAACTGCTGGACCAGGAAGTGGGAAAAGCGGAAGCGCGTCAGGGTGCCGCCCGCGCCGGTCCTTTCGCCCGCAGGGCGCACCAGTTGGTGACGCCCCCCGAGCTCGCGCGCGAGCGGGTGGATCGTGTCGGCAAGGCTTCGACCCGTCGCCCGTGCCACGACCTCGGCGGTGAACTCTTCGCCTTCGACACACCCGACCTCGAGCAGGTGTCGCTCCTCTTCCGGGAGCCTGCCCACCCGCTCGGCAATCACTCCCTCGACGCGCCCCGGGAGCTCCCGCCACTGGACCGGCGCTGCGACCTCCCAGCAGCCGTCCTCGGCGCGAACCACGGCCCCCGTCTGGCGGAGATGGCGGAGCAGCTCGACAGTGAAGAGGGCATGCCCTCCGGACCACTCGCATAGGGCGCGGCGGAACTCCCTGTCCAGCCGATTCGGCTCGCTGTCCAGCAGGCTGGCGACGAAGTCCTCCGGGCGTCCGGAGCCCACACGGACGTCGATGTCGCCGTACAGACGCCGGAGCTCGTTCACGATCCGCTCCGCAGGGTGACGCTCCCCTGCTCGCCCGAGAGCGACCTCCTCCGGTCGGAACGTCACCGCGACCAGGATCTTGCATCGCGCGATCCTCCGTCCGATGTGGAGCAGCAGGTCGAGGGTCCCGGAGTCCGCCCAGTGGAGGTCCTCGAGGACGAGCACCAGGGGCTGGGTCGCGGCGACCTCCTCGAGGACACGGCTGACCTGCTCGAGGAGGTCCCCCTGGTGACCGCCTCCGACACCGACCCCGAACGTTGCGCGCTCCAGCAGCGGCGCCAGCTCGTCCATCAGCCCTGGGCCGCCCACGGCGTGCTCGAGACGGCGGCGCAGGTTGTGCGGTTCGAGCAACGTGCCGACGAGGTCAGGCCCACGGTGGCGCACTGCACGCACTGCCGCAGGTAGCACACCGCGCAGCCGGCGCCCCTGCTCGGTCCCGATGTCGAGGGCCGGCCAGACGCCCTCGAAATCACCCGTGAGCTGGGCAAGCACCTGCCGGAACGGCAGGAACGGGTCTCCCGTCCCGTTGTAGAAGTTGCAGGCGCCCACCACCGCCACAAGCCCAGGGTCGCGGGCGAGCGCGCGCGCCAGCAGCTCGTGCACCAGCACGGTCTTGCCCGCCCCGGCATCGCCGGTGATCAGGATGACCCGCCCCTCCCCTGAGCGGGCCGCATCCAGGTGCGCCTCGAGCGCGGCGAGCTCTGCCTCGCGACCGACGCACAGAACCCTTTCGGCGCCGACCTCCGGAGACCCCGCCCGCTCCAGCTCGGTCTCAGTCACCTCCGCCACCAGGCGATAGCCTCGCTTTGGAATCGTCTCGAGGTAGGTCGCCGAGCCCTTCGCCTCACCGAGGGCCGCGCGCAGCCGCGCCACGGCCCGCGTCAGCGTTCCGTCCTCGACGATGGCACCGCCCCACACGCCGTCGACCAGCTCCTGGCGATCGACGACCCGTCCTGGGCGCTCAGCGAGAAAGACCATGAGGTCCATGACCTTCGGTTCGACGCGAACCGACTCATGGCCGCGAGACAGCCGGTTGAGGCTCGGCTCAACCGTCCACTCTCCGACACGAAAAGACCGCCTCATCGTGAGAGCCGACCCTCCTGTCACAGGATTCCGCACATCAACTCTACACCCCGTACCGCACTGCACCCAAGGCATCCTCCTGCTCGCTCCGGGGAAGACCGGCGCAGGTGCGAGGAGTCCCGGTGAGCCTCGCGAACGCGGTTCAGGCGAGCCCGGCCTCTCGATAGGTGAACTACTGGGGTGCTGACGACTCCCGCCGGCGCTTCCAGGACGGCGTGAGAAGCTGGCGGCGGCGTGATGCAATGGCGAGAAGCACGACGGCGGTGGCGAGACCGACCGCTACCGCCGGGATCGAGGCCTCCGGACCGAACGCCCCGCCGGTCAGCAGGTCGGGCCCATCGAACCGGGCGGTGACCATGCCGCGGAGGTCCACGCCGGAGACCGTCGCCCCGAACAGGCCGGCCTGGGCAAAGTTCCAGCCGAGGTGCAGTCCGATCGGCAACCACAGGCTGCGCGCGGCGACGTAGGCGGCTCCGAGCAGGATCCCCGCCTCAAGCGCGATCGCGAGCGCGCCCCAGGTCGTGGCGTTGGGGTTCATCAGGTGGGCTGCTCCGAAGAGGGCCGCCGTGATGGCAAGCGCCGTCCACGTTCCCAGGGCCTCTTCGGTGATGCGAAAGATCACGCCGCGGAAGACAAGTTCCTCGAGGAAGCCGGACGAAACCGCGATGGCCAGGGGCGCGAGCAGCGCACCGAGTCCGTTCCACCCGGCCACGTCGTACCCTCCCAGCACCCAGATTGTCCCGACCGTGATCCCCATGATGCCGACGCCGAGGCCGACCCCGGCCGCCAGACCGACAGGGGCTTCGGCCAGCGCGAGTTCACGGGCGGGTCTCCGTTCCACGCAGTGCACGAACAGCAGGTAGACCCCGACACTCGCGATGACTGTCGGGACCACCACCGCGAACGACATTCCGGCAACCCCATGCCCGAAGGCTGCAGCAAGACCCTGCCTGACGAGGAAGCTGGTCAGCCCTGCCGTGAGACCGAGCAGGAGGACTCCGACTACGATGCGGACCAGCGGAAACATGACGATGCGCCGCCCGAGAGATGGCCGCTCGGGGACGAGCTCACCGCTGTCGACGGTCGAACGCGCCGCCTGCGGTGGCGAGTCCGACGCCGGCTCCTCGGAGATAGGCTCTTCCGTCTCCATCATTCCCCCCACCCATCAGGCATCCTGTCTCGGCAGCCTCCTCACAGCATACGGGTACAACTGCCGCTCGGTTCGCACCGCACGGGCTCGATCACGTTGGCGCCCTGCTGTCAGCCTTGCTGCCGGAACCAGTGCCGGTCCGAACCTGTTCCGCGCCCAACCGAGGCGATTCCGAGCCATACTCTTGTCGAACGCCGCGGAGGGTCGACATGCTCAAGACCGTCTCGATCGAGCGCTGCTTCGAGAAGTTCTCCGACACCTTCTCGCCGAAGATCATCGGCGAGCTCAACGGCCAGCACGTCAAGGTCGTGCGGCTCGAGGGCGACAAGGTGCCCTGGCACACCCACGACGACGAGGACGAGCTGTTCTGGGTCCTCGAAGGATCGCTCGACGTGATGGAACCCGACCAGACGGTAACCCTCCATCCAGGTGAGCTCTGTATTGTCAGGCGAGGCCACGAGCACCGGGTGGTTCCGAACGGGCTCGTGAGGCTGATCCTGTTCGAGCCGGCCGGGATCGCGCACACCGGGGCCGTGCGGGCGAAGATTACCCTCGACGAGTACGAGTGGCTGGAACCCTGACCGCTCCCTCTTGAAGGAGCGCTGGCCGGCCGCTTCTGCAGAACCTTGGCGCGCGCATCACGGACGAGGAACGCCGGGCTCTGGCACCGGTCGAATGCCACGGCCGTTCTCGGCACGAGACGTGACGCTCAGTGGGCGGGCTCGACGGAAGGTCGCGGCGGCCGTTGCCCTGAGAGCTCCCACTTCCGGTACCATCGTGATCTGGGGAGGCTGTATGCCCCTGACCGGCGTCCACTTCCTGCTCAGCTATCAGTGCACCCACGAGTGCGACCACTGCTTCGTGTGGGCCAGTCCTCGCGCCGGTGGCACGATGCGCCTGGAGACCCTCCTGAGCATCCTCGACCAGGCGCACGAGCTGGGAAGCGTCGAGGACATCTACTTCGAGGGTGGCGAGCCCTTCCTGTTCTTCCCTCTCATGGTCGAGGGGATCCGCCAGGCCAGGAGGCGTGGGTTTTCGACCGGGGTGGTCACCAACTGCTACTGGGCCACCGCGGAGGCCGACGCCGCGCTCTGGCTCCAGCCGCTCAGCGAGCTCGGGGTGGCCGACCTGAGCGTTTCGAGCGACGCCTTCCACGCCGGCAACGTCGAGGACCCGCGACCCGCTTTCGCCGTTGCTGCGGCGCGGCGCCTTGGCCTCGACGAGGCGGTCATCACCATCGATCCCCCGACCGTCTGCGCCTCCCCGGACAACAAGGCCCGACCGATCGTCGGCGGCTCGGTGCGGATGCGGGGGCGCGCGGCGGCGAAGCTCACCGCGGGTCTCCCCCGCCGGCCATGGGCCGGCTTCGACACCTGTCCCGACGAGGACTTCCTCGACCCCGGCCGGGTCCACATCGACGGCTACGGCAACGTCCACATCTGCCAGGGGCTGCTGCTCGGCAACGTCGAAGAGAACACGCTGCAGGAACTGATCGACGGCTACGAGCCGCACCGACATCCAATCATCGGACCCCTCATCGCCGGTGGTCCCGCCGAGCTGATCCGCCGCTACGATCTTCCGCACGACGAAGGCTACGTGGACGCCTGCCACCTCTGCTACGAAGCACGGGCCGCGTTGCGCGAGCGTTTCCCCGAGCTGCTCGGCCCGCCTCAGGTCTACGGCGTGGACGACTCGCCGTCGTCCTGAGCGGCCCACCGCCCTGGCGATTCAAACGGCGTTTGAGACCCGTCGCAGAGCACGAGCTGTTTGCTGGAGCACCCGATATTCGGGTTCTCACGGATCCGGTTCGGCTCCGGACATGAGGACTTCAGCCGAGCGGGTTTCTCCACCGGAGCCCGGGAAACCTGGCGAAATCGACGTCGTTTGAGTACAGCTCTGACTGCGTTTCTATCGCCAGGGCAGCCAGGTGTGCGTCGGTGGTGAGACGACCGGGCGCGCGCGACGACGCCATGATCTCGGTGAGGATGTCCAGGTGGCGCGGCCCCGGGATCACGATCTGCGTCTGCGGGCGACCAAGCCATGACCGCACGTGCGCGAGAGCCTCGATGGGCGGCATGGGATCCCTGAACACCGCGTTGCTGGACATGATTCGAATAAACCCCAGCATTACCACCCACGGCAGACCGACAACCGCCGGGCGACTGAGGCAGCTCTCCCACCAACTTCTCGCCCTGTCGTGATGTGGCGCGTCGCTGGCATACGAGTACACCAGCAGGTTGATGTCAGGGATGATCACGGTTCATGGACCCCGAACCCGACGTCGGTTGTCAAATCCTCGATCTCGAGATCGTCATAGGTTTGGTTGAGCTTGAGCGGATCAATGCCCGCCTTGAACCCTCGCACCCTCGCCACGACGCGAAAGGGTTTCGCGTTTTCCGTCGGTGCATCGCCAACACTGAGACCACGGCGGATGGCGGTGTTGGTGACGTCCTTGAAGCTCCGACCAGACTGTCGGGCGGACTCCTTCAACCTCTCGGCAAGGTCATCATCGAGGGTGAGCGTGGTCCTCATCAAGACATCATGATGCTTGAGCGAACTGCTGTCAAGATGCGCGACCATCAACGCCAGTATCGGACCTGCACCGTCACACCCCGAGCACGTCGCAGAGGAACCGACCCACGCACCACACACCGGTCCCGTTGGCGCTCTCGCCGACGACCGCGTAGCCGTTGGGCGCGTAACCTTTGACGCCGCTGTTCGAGATGCCGAGCCAGCCGACCGGCAGGGCAACACGCGCGGGTCCTGAAATGTCTGAACAGGCGAGCGCGAACGCTCCCCCCTGCTCCTCAAGCGTTGGCGCCCACTTGGCGCAAGTACGTGATGTCTCGTAGCGGCGGCGCCCCGAACAGCCGGCTGTACTCACGGCTGAACTGTGAGGGGCTTTCGTAGCCGACTTGAAGCGCGGCGGTTGCGGCATCCAGATGCTCCGCGAGCATCAGGCGCCGGGCTTCGTGGAGGCGCAGCTGCTTCTGGAACCGCAGCGGGCTCAAGGTGATCGCACGAGGAAAAGAGGCGACACCGGCCCAGATCGCCCTCGCCTGGCTGCTCGCCCAGCAGCCGTGGATCGTGCCGATCCCGGGGACGACCAAGCTCTGCCGGCTGGATGAGAACCTCGGCGCCGCGGCCGTCAACCTCACATCCGACGACCTCCGCGAAATAGACGGCGCCGCATCACGGATTACCATACAGGGAGCTCGCCTCCCCGAGGGGATGCTCAAGCTCAGCGGCCGCTGACCCCGGCCACGACGCACAGGCGCATCAGCTCGCAACGCTGGAGCCGGCCAGCTCACAACAGCAACCGGGCCCATGCGGCTCCGAAACAGCTCGAACGAGGAGAACCATGAACGAGACCAAAGCCTACTCCGCCGCCAGCGCGACCTCCCCGCTGGCATCAACCACGATCCAGCGCCGCGAGACCACCGAACGCGACGTGCAGATCGAGATCCTCTTCTGCGGCATCTGCCACTCCGATCTCCACACGGTCCGCAACGAGTGGAGCAGCGTGATGGCCACGACGTACCCGTGCATACCTGGACACGAGATCGTCGGCCGAGTCACCAAGGTCGGTTCCGCCGTCACCGGGTTCAAGCCGGGCGACCTGGTGGGGGTCGGATGCCTGGTCGACTCGGACCACACCTGCAGCCAGTGCGGGGACGGGCTCGAGCAGTTCTGCCACAACGCGACCTTCACCTACAACTCCCCTGACAAGCACCTCGGCGGCGTCACCTACGGCGGCTACTCCGAGAGCATCGTGGTCGACGAGAGCTTCGTGCTGCGTGTCCCCACCAATCTCGACCTGGCCGGAGCCGCGCCGCTGCTGTGCGCCGGGATCACGACCTACTCCCCCATGCGCCACTGGGGCGTCACCGCCGGCAAGAAGGTCGGCGTCGTCGGCCTCGGGGGCCTCGGGCACATGGGAGTGAAGTTCGCCCGGGCCTTCGGCGCCCACGTCGTGGTCTTCACCACCTCCCCGAGCAAGAAGGACGACGCACTTCGCCTGGGTGCCCACGAGGTCGTCATCTCCACCAACGCCGACGAGATGGAGCAACACGCCGGCACCTTCGACTTCATCCTCGACACCATCGCCGCCGAGCACGACCTCAACGCCTACATCAACCTGCTCACACGCGACGGCAACCTCACCCTGGTCGGCGCGCCGGAGCAGCCCCTTCCCGTGGCCGTCTTCGGTCTCCTGTTCGGCCGGCGCAGCCTCTCCGGCTCGCTCATCGGCGGCATTGCCGAGACCCAGGAGATGCTCGACTTCTGCGGCGAGCACGGCATCACCGCCGACGTCGAGGTCATTCCCATCCAGCGCATCAACGAGGCCTACGAGCGGATGCTCAGGTCGGACGTCAAATACCGTTTTTCGATCGACATGTCCTCGCTCAAGGCGGACTGAGGCGCGTCACGAGGAACTGGTCGAGGTCATCACCCATGTCGCGTTCTACGCGGGCTGGCCGAACGCGATGACCGCGCCATGATCGGCACCACCGTCTCGCGTTACAGGATCCTGTCCAAGCTCGGCGGCGGCGGCATGGGCGTCGTGTACGAGGCGGAGGATGCCGCACTCGGTCGGCACGTGGCGCTCAAGTTCCTGCCCGAAGGACCGGCGAGGAGCGCCGACGCCCTCGAGCGGTTCCAGCGCGAAGCGAGGGCGGCGTCGGCGCTCAATCATCCGCACATCTGCGTGGTGCACGACATCGGCACGCACGAGGGTCAACCGTACCTCGTCATGGAGCGGCTCTCGGGGCAGACACTCGCGCACGTCATCGGCGACCAGCCGATGGCGATCGATCGGGTGATCTCCCTGGGCGAGCAGATCGCGGATGCACTCGATGCGGCACACCGCGCGGGAATCGTGCATCGGGATCTGAAGCCCGCGAACCTCTTCGTCACGGACCGCGGCGACGCCAAGGTGCTCGACTTCGGGCTGGCGAAGATGGCCACGACGGCGAGCCGCAGCCAAGCCAATACCGCGACGCCGACGGTGGCCCCAGAGTTTCTCACCGAAGTCGGCACCACCCTCGGCACCGCCGCCTACATGTCGCCGGAGCAGGCGCGGGGGCAGTCGGTCGATGCGCGCAGCGACCTCTTCTCACTCGGGGCGGTGCTCTACGAAATGGCGACCGGGCGGCGGCCGTTCGAGGGCGCGACCACTGCGGATCTTCTCGTTTCGATCTTGACGACCGTGCCGACTCCGCCGAGCGAGTTGAACGCCGAGGTGCCGGCAAAGCTCGAGGAGGTGATCCTCAAGGCGCTCGAGAAGGACCCGGCGCTGAGGTACCAGACGGCCACCGGACTCCGCCGCGACCTCCTTCGGCTCGAGCGCGACGCGAGTGAGGCAACGCCGACGACCGCGGGGGCATCTTCGAGCAGAAGCAAGACGCTCCTGTTGAAGCGGAAGGACCCGTCCGGAGGGCGTCGCGGGCTGTGGGTCAGCCTGGCTGCCGCGGCGGTCGTTGTTCTGGCCGGGATCGGGTATCTGGTGATGCACGGGGGTGAGTCGGCGGGGGCGAGGGCTGGGGCGCCGACTCCATCCACAGCGGCTGCGGCCCCTGAGCACTCGATCGCGGTGCTGGCGTTCGCGGACATGTCGCCGGGGAAGGACCAGGAGTACTTCTCCGACGGGATCTCGGAGGAGCTGCTGAATCTACTGGCCAAGATCCCGGAGCTCGAGGTGACGGCGCGGACGTCGTCGTTCGCATTCAAGGGGAAAGAGATCGGGATCCCGGAGATCGCGCGGCAGCTTCACGTGGCGCACGTTCTCGAGGGCTCGGTGCGCAACGCGGGCGACCAGGTGCGGATCACAGCGCAGCTCATCGACGCCGCCACCGACACCCGGCTCTGGTCCCGGACGTACGACCGCAAGCTCGACGACATCTTCGCGATCCAGGACGAGATCGCCGCCGACGTGGTCAAGGAGCTGAAGGTCACGCTGCTTGGCGCGGCGCCGAAGTCGCGCGAGACCGACCCCGAGGCCTACGCGCTCTTCCTCCAGGCCGTCCAGCTCGGACGGCAGTTCACCGCCGAGGCTTTCCAGCAGTCCGACGCGCTCTACCGCAGGGTACTGGCGATCGATCCGCGCTACGTCCCGGCATGGGACATGTTGTCCACCAACTTCATCAATGAGACGGGCATGGGCCTGCTGCCCAACCACGAGGCCTTCGCTCGGGCCCGCGAGGCGGTGATGAAGGCGCTCAGGATCGATCCTGAGTACGCGCCCGCCCACGCCGGCCTCGGCTGGATTTCGATGGTCGATGACAACGATCTCGCCAGTGCGGCGCAGCACTACGAGCGGGCGCTCGCGCTCGATCCGTCGGATCTGAACGTGCTCGGCGGCAGCTCTGTGCTGCTCCATACTCTCGGCCGACTGGACGAGGCGCTGGCGGTCTACGAGGCCGTCGTGCGCCGCGATCCGGTGAACGTGGTGAATCTCTTCAACCTGGCCGGTACTCAGCGCTGTGCCGGTCGGTTCGACGCGGCAATCACGTCGTACCGCACCGGGCTGAGCCTGAGCCCGGGCCGGGCCGGCGCGCGCTACTACCTCGGCGTGGCGTTGCTGCAGAAGGGAGCGGCGAAGGATGCGCTCGCGGAGTTCGAGCAGGAGACGATCGAGCCCTTGAAGATGATCGGCCTGTCCTTGGCCAACCACGCGCTCGGGCGGCAATCGGAGTCCGATGCCGCGCTGACCGCGCTGATCGCGAAGTACGAAAACGACTGGGCCTACAACATCGCCTACGTCTACGCCTTTCGCGGCGAGGCCGATCAGGCCTTCGCGTGGCTCGACAAGGCGTTCGGGACCGGCGACCCCGGCCTCTCCGACATCGTGGTGGAGTCGCTCTTCGACAACATGCACACCGACCCGCGCTGGCTGCCGTTCCTGCGCAAGCTCGGCAAGGCCCCCGAGCAACTGGCGAAGATCCAGTTCGAGGTGACGCCGAAGTAGCGGGCGCGGCGGTGTAACGCCGTGCCACTGCGCCTAGACAAACAACTCAAGACTCCGCTGAGCAGATCACCGTCAACTGAGGCTGGCACTGCCATCGCACGATGCGTAGAGTCCGCTCCGTTGCCATGACTGGGTATACCTGGAGAACGGTAGAGTCGGCTCGATGGCGATCCAGAACTTCGCTGTGCCGGTCGATCGAGAGGTTCTTCGTTGACGGGACCATTCCACGAGGCGCCGGCTGGGCCAACGTGGCCCGCGTCGCCGCCAGGAAGCTGGACATGCTGGACTATGCAGAGCACCTGACCGATCTCGCGTCGCCGCCAGGGAACCGTCTGGAGGCGCTGAAGGGTGATCTCGAAGGACACCACAGCATTCGCGTCAACGACCAGTGGAGGGTGGTCTTCCGCTGGACAGGCCTGGGCCCGGCCGACGTCGACATCCGGGACTACCACTGAGGGCGAAATGAAGAGGAAGAGAGAACCAACAAGCCCCGGCGAGATTCTCCGCGAGGAGTTTCTGGTGCCCCTGGGAATGACGCAGAGGGAGCTCTCCGATCACATTGGGTGCGACGTGAAGGTGATCAACCGGATCGTCAACGGCCGCACCTCGGTGTCGGCCGAGGTGGCTCTCAAGCTCGGCGCAACGTTCAGGACTTCGCCCGAGTTCTGGCTCAACGCGCAGAAGGCCGTGGACCTCTTTCGCGCGCAGCGCAGCCTCTCCAAGCTCCCCTCCCCTGTTCTCAAGGCGAGCTGAGCCGCATCAGCCGGCTCCTGGCAGGCTGCTCGAGCCGCTTCGGCCCCTGTGCGGCCGCTACGCACAAGGCCGCACACGAGACGCGCCAAAGCGCCGGCCGTGGCACTCATCCAAGGCCGTCTGGACGCTGCAACTTCCCAACTTCTTCAAGTCCGGCGCCGAAGGAATAAATTGCTGGGTGGAGGCGGGTCTTCATGGTCAGGCTCCTCGAGTGGTTAGCCTTCAATCCCGGTGCACCCCAAGGACTGGGCCGGGCCGTTCCGGAGGCCCTCTCCCTACTGCCGGCGCTCGCTGGGATACTCACCGACGATGACGATCTCGTAGGGCAGGGGCCGGTCGAGCAGGGCGGGGTTCCGGCCGGCCTGCCGGAGTCGCTGATTCACGGCCGCGAGATTGATCCTCGGCAATCCGAAGACGTGCATCCGATCGCCGGACTTGAGATGCCGGACGTTCCGCTCGGGCGGAGTGCCCTTGACGAACACCATGCGCAGCCGGTCGACCAGCCGGTTGCCGTGCAGATCTAGCGCCGCCGCAACGACGAAGCGGCCGTCTTCGACCACGAGCTGTCGGCCGGTGGCCACCTCCAGGATGAACTCCACATCGTTGAACTGCCGGGTTCGCGTCACTAGGGTCGTCGACTTGCCTTTCGGAACGATGCGGAACGGCGTCTTCTCGAGCGTCTTGAACACCGACTCGGCTCGCTGCGGGAGATAGCCCTCGACGGGCCGGAAGGTGCGCCGCAGATCGCGCTCCTCGACGAAGGTCAGCGGATGGAGCTCGAAGACGTGGCCGGGGCTCGCGTCGTCGAGCGTCGCGATGGCGGCCCCTTGCACCTCCGTCGCGTCGCCGACGTGCTCGCTCCAGAGCCTCCACGCTCCGGCAACCCGGATCGGCCGGTGCGTGGAAGCCGCCAGGTGGATGCGGTCGATGGCGCCGGGCTCGGAAGCCGCGTTGGCGATCTCGGCCACCACCGGGAGGCCAATCTTGGTGGACTCACCCGCGAGATGAAAGTCGCCGTCCAGCACCGCTCCGTGAGGCTCGTCGTCGGCCTTCTCGACCTCGAGCCGCAGGCGAATCGTCGTCCGGTTCTGGTAGGCCGAGATGAACGAGTTCCGCAGCGTGATCTCGACCTCGTCGCCCGAGAGCGCCGCGTTGACCACGATGAGCTCGCGCTTGAGGTCGCGAAATAGCGCCGAACAACCCACGAGCAACGCGAGGAGGAGGAGGGCCGAGGCCCGGCTGACGCGGGAGAACCTCATGCTGCGGATTGTGGACCAGATCGGCTCGGGAATGCGGTGCCCGGGAGAGAAATCATCACGCGAGGAGGAATAGGAATTTCCTTTCACCCACCTCGATGCTACCACCCCCATCGGTGCGAGGATTGGCTCTCTGCGCCGCCTGAAGCGGCTCGATTGGCACGCTCCGAGGGCCGGTCGCGCCGGACACGGGGGCGTCAGCGCCCGGTCTCCGGCGCATCCGCCCTTCCGGACTCCGGATCGCCCTCACCGCCCACACCTCTCCCGACCGCGCATCGGCCATGAGCCGGACTCGCGCCGAGATCCCCGGCCACGCCTCGACCCGGAGGTCCCCGTGCCCCCTGTCTTTCCTTGCGCTCGAGATGCCTCAGGATCGCGTCGACCACCTCGTGCTCGGTGATGAACGCGATGACCTTCATTTCGCCGCCGCACGAGGGGCACACCAGCGGGTCGACCTCGTAGATCCGCTTGATCAGCTGCGCCCAGCTCCGCCGTAACGCGCGGACGTCTCGGATCTCGGGCTGGGCGGCGCGAGCGGGCGCACTGGTGTCCGCGTCCACAGCCCTGTCATGTTCCTGGTCCGCCTTCCTCCGCTTGCCCTGCGACACGTTGGAGTACCACCCGTAGTACCGCACCAGGTGCCGCCGCGGCTCCGGGATGTGCATGATCACCCGGGCGAGGATCTACTCCGTCGGGGCAGGGCCCAGCGCCCGGTATTCGAACCAGACCAGCACTATGATCACCACGTCCACCACGGTGAGGAAGACGAGCCCTCCCGACGGGTGGTAGTGGAGGCGGAAGATCTGGAAGACGACGAACAGGCCCATGAACACGAGTGCCACAGGAAACACCCAGCGCCGTCGCCGGATGAGGCTGCTCACGAGCCAGATCTTGATGAGCCCGTGGAAGAGGAGATAGGCGGCCGCGAAGTGGACGGTGCCGACGCCGATATCCCGCGTGTGGCGGACGAGCAGGCCGGCGAGAACGTCGCCGGGATCCTCGGCCAGCTCGTGCTGCGTGAGGAACCTCGCTACGCCGCTGACGCCCGCGGGGCCGAAGACCAGCAGCAGCACGGCGCCCAGGATCTCCAGCACGCCATCGATCCCCTTCAGGACCATGGCGAGCTGGAAGAAGCGGTGTCGCCACCGGCTGGCCTTGTCGGTAAATGTGCCAGTCACGCCATTCCGCCATTGTCATCTGAGCCCAGGCTAGACCTCTCTGCAATCTCCTCATCGAGGCGATCCAGCTTCCCGCCAAGCTCCGAGTCCCCGGTTCGGGCGTGAACCCCGCGTGCGATCGCCTTGGTCACGGAATCCGGCGACTTGTGCATCTCCCTCGCGAGGTCGCACACCCGCAGCCGATAGCGCTCCACTCCCACCACGGCAAGATGATCCCTGGCTCGCACGATCTCGCGGCTTCGAAACCGGCTCCTGATGTCTTCGAGCGAGACGCCTACGGCTTCAGTCCCAGAGCTCGACGTAACTTGCCGCCGTCAGCCTCGGCCGCTCTTCCGGCAATCCTCCGCCCTGCTGAGGCCGTGCCCGCATGACGTCCTCCGGATCCTCCAGCTCTCCCTTGGGAGGCCTGCCCAGCCGCCACCACGGCAGACGACCCGGCTGCTCGCCGATCCACTCCTCCTCGACCGCACCCTTCAGCCGCCACACGTACGCAGCCCGCGCCGAGCGACGTGTCCTCCCGAAGACCCGGAGAACCTCGTCGACATCCACGATCGGCTTCCTCTCCGATCCCAAGAGCTCACGGTGCCCACTCCACCTGTAGTCCGCCGGATCACTCACCAGCCCCGCGGTGACCGGGTTCAGGTGGATGTAGATCACGAGTCGGTCGAGGTAACGTTGGTCCTCCACCAGCTTCGCCCGGTAGCGACCCTGCCACAACGGCCCGTACACCTTCCGACGAGCGTTCACGCGGCGGGTCACCCGTTGTTGCAGGCTCCGCATGGGCCGATCCAAGGAGACCAGACCGGTTCGCACCGCGAGGTGGTAGTGGTTGCTCATCAGGCACCATGCGAAGACGGTCAGACCGTCCCTCTCAGCCACCTCCCGCAACAGACCCCGGAACCACTGCGCCTCGGCCTCCTCACTGAATGCCTGCTCGCCCCGCGCCAGCCGGTTGTACACGTGGTACACCGCGCCCTCGAAGTGCACCCGCCCTGCCCTCGACATCGGCCGCCTCCTCACCCGACGCTAACACAACGCCGGAATGGCGTGACTGGCACCTTTCTGGCGATCAGGGTGCGCTCGCAAACCGTGGGGTCGCTGCGCACGGGGCCGCACACGAGAAGCCCCAAAGCGCCGGTCGTGGCGCTCATGCAAGGCCGTCTGGATGCTGCAACTTCCCAACTTCTTCGAGCCAGGGACCGAAGCCGAAGTAGAGGCACCGATGGCACGATGCCGATGCTTGACATTCAACGCCCATTATGCTAAGCCCCTTACAAGGCAGAGTTGTGTTCAACCAGAAGGAGGTTGCTTCGATGCCGGCCAACCGAATTAGGATTGCACCAAATACAGTAGCGTATGCTGACGAGGAAAACCTCAAGCTAGTAGTGGAGTTTGCCATCCCTGGAGCGCCGACGAACACAATCGATCTGAAGATCCTGGAAGACAGCGTTCACCTGACAGCGCCTGCAAGGGACATCGAATATGTCTCAGCACTGGCTCTAGCTTGGCCAGTGAAACCTGCCAAAGCCGAAGCGATCTACGAGCACGGTCTGCTCCGGGTTGAGGTGCCCTTCAAAGATCCCATGGAAGATGCTGTGAAGGTCGTCATCAAAGCGGGTCGGCCGAACACCACGATCAAGAAGATCAAAGCCTGATGACCCAGAACGGTGTCAGGTATCACAACCTCACAATGTGCTGAACACATTCAGATTGTGATACCTGGCTTTTCCAGTGTCGCCTTCCTTTTGCGAAGACGGCCCCCCGTGTAGGTGTAGACTCGACGAAGCAAGCAAAACCATGACCCTGTCGAACGCTTGCTGGACCGGTGTCGTGTTCACTTATCGGTCTAGGCGATGTGGTTTTCTGTCGCATAACACACCGGCCCATTGGACGAACCCATGGCCTTCCGAGTCTTGCGGTCCCTCGCGGGTTTTTATGTACCACTTTCCTGTCGCCCTAAACGCTCGCAAATTTTGGGCCGCCTAATTGTAGTTAGGCGTCATATAGAGGACTAGTTGAATGCCACAGACTTCTGTTTACTCTCGATTCGCGAAGTCCGCATCGCACTTCTGCGGTCGCCCAAGGACCTTCATGCTAGCGGCTGCGGTCATCGTAGTGTGGATCGTTACCGGGCCAATCTTTGGATACAGTGACACCTGGCAACTCGTGATAAACACAGGAACTACAATAATTACGTTTCTGATGGTTTTTCTGATCCAGAACACACAGAACAGAGATACTGAAGCAATTCAAATCAAACTCGACGAATTGATCAGATCAACGAAAGGGGCGCACAACGCCCTTCTGGATTTGGAAGAACTGGAAGAAGAATCATTGGACGATTTTCGCCGCAAGTACCAAGCCCTTGCTGAGGCCGCTCGAAATGCTCAGGATGACGACACAAAGGATACAGGCTCCCCTGAGCCGTAATGTTGCCCGAGATGACGCCTAACCAGCCAATGGAGCGGACACCTCCGTGCTGCGCACTTCGGTGCGGCTCATCGGCGCGTTAGGGACGCTGCGAGCGGC
Source organism: uncultured Acidobacteriota bacterium (assembly GCA_963814875.1). Classification (GTDB taxonomy): domain Bacteria; phylum Acidobacteriota; class Thermoanaerobaculia; order Thermoanaerobaculales; family Sulfomarinibacteraceae; genus CAVSIS01. The sequence continues at coordinate 1,551 of CAWFFJ010000018.1, read as the reverse complement.
CGATCGGCGCGTTGTCATTCAATGGAAGGAAGATGATTGTGCCCAAGGGTCATAGAGAACTACACCGGACTGCACGAATTGGTTGGCTCCGCGCAGCTGTTCTCGGGGCAAACGACGGTCTCGTGTCGACAGCAAGCCTCATAGTCGGCGTTGCAGCCGCGCATGCATCGCGAGGAGACATAATGGTCGCGGGTGTCGCCGGGTTGGTCGCTGGGTCGATGTCAATGGCTGCTGGTGAATACGTATCCGTGAGCTCACAGGCAGATACCGAGCAGGCCGACCTGGAACGTGAGCGCAGCGAACTCGAAGACGACGAAGAACACGAGCACGAGGAACTGGCGTCAATCTACGTAAATCGTGGTTTGGATCCGGCGTTGGCGAAAGCGGTCGCGCAACAACTGATGGCCCACGACGCGTTAGGTGCGCACGCCCGTGATGAACTCGGAATTTCCGAAATCCTCAGCGCACGACCGGTTCAAGCAGCGATCGCGTCGGCAGGCACTTTCGCTGTAGGGGCAGCCTTGCCGCTTCTGGCGGTGTCTCTGACGCCAGAGAATGTTCTGGTGCCAGTCGTATCTGGTACTTCGCTTGTTTTCCTTGCGGGGCTAGTGTCCCGTTTGATAAATCCCATGTCATAACTCAGAGGTGAGCCGCTGCTGAGTGGCGATGATCGATTCGGCGCTTTTCGTCCAGCAGAACGGCTTCGCGAGCTGCTGGTTGTGGACTGAGATGAACCGGTGGATTTCGTTCCTGAGCTCGGTGACGTTGGTGAAGACTCCGCGGTAGAGGGCTCGGCGTTCGAGCTGCGAGAACCAGCCTTCGACAGCATTGAGCCACGAGGCGCTCGTTGGGGTGAAGTGGAGGTGGAACCGGGGATGGTTGGTCAGCCACTTCCTGACCTCAGGCGTCGTGTGAGTGCTGCTGTTGTCGAGGATCAAGTGGAGGTCGAGATTCGGGTCCGTGGAGGTGTCGATCTGTCGCAGGAAGGCAAGGAACTCCTTGGCCCTGTGCTTTCTGGTGACACGACCAATCACCTTGCCCGAGGCGATGTCGAAGGCGGCGTAAAGGCTGCGAGTGCCATGGCGGGTGTAGTCGTGAGTGCGTCGTTCGATCTGGCCGGGTCGAACTGGCAGCAAGGGCTGCGTTCGGTCGAGAGCCTGGATCTGGGTCTTCTCGTCCACGGAGAGAACTACTGCGTTGTCCGGCGGCCTGAGGTATAGGCCCACGACGTCCACAACCTTCTCGGCAAAGTCCGGGTCGGTGCTGATCTTGAAGTTCTTGATCCGATGCGGCTTCAGGTCTGCCGCCTCCCACACCCGACGGACCTGGTGCACGCTGACGCTTGCGTACTTGGCCATCAGACGGAGGCTCCAGTGGGTTGCCTCGTGAGGGATCTCATGGACGGTACGCCTCAGGATCTCACGCACCTTCTTCTGGGGGAGTTCGACCGGCCGACCGGGGCGCTGCTCATCCTGCAGCCCGTCAACCCCCCGGGTCTCATAGCGATGCCGCCATCGGTAGACCGCATTGCGCGAGAAGCCGGTTTGCTCA
>CAWFFJ010000017.1:0-245839 GCA_963814875.1 uncultured Acidobacteriota bacterium | reverse complement strand
GCCGTCCATCTTGCCCTCGTCGTTGCGCATCTTCTCGTAGCCGACCGCCAGACCGACCTCGCCGAGGCCGCACTGCAGCTTCTGGATCACCGACAGCACCGCCTGGCCGCCCGACGCACAGGCGTTCTCCACCGCCTCGATCGGCTTCGCGCCCATGCCCGGGACCATGGCCACCAGCCCGGCAAGTAGCCCCTGCTTGTTGAGCGAAAAGTTGCAGGTGGCGCCGATCGAGCCGACGTCGACGGCGGCCGTGTCGGCGCCGATCTCGGCCAGGGTCTCGGTGACCGCGGCCGCGACGATCTCGGGGGTCGTCATGGCCATGAGCTTGCCGAACTTGGACTGATGGTAGGCGGCGATGTAGACCTTTTTCATGCACTTTCTCCTTGGTGCCGGCCACGGCCGGCGGGAAATTCAGAGTTTTCGTCCCGATTCGTGTCCTTGGAACGCCCTCATGTCAGCGGCTCCCGCCGTCGCGCGCCTCGCCGTTTTCGATCAGCTCCTGCCAGCGCTCGGCGAGCTCGGCCTTGATGACCTTGCCGTAAGGCGTCCTCGGCAGCGCGTCAACGGTGACAAACCGTCTGGGGACCTTGTACTTCGCCAGCCGTGCGGCGACGAAGCCGGAGAGCTCCGTCGCGTCCACGGTTGCACCCTCGGCCGCAACCACGAAGGCCACACCGACCTCGCCCCAGGTCTCGTCCGGCACACCGATCACCGCAGCGTCGGCGAGCCCGGGATGCTGGAGGAGCTCGTTCTCGACCTCGGCCGGGTAGACATTGACCCCGCCCGAGATGAACATGTCCTTGCCGCGCCCAGCGATGGTGAAGTAGCCGTCCTCGTCGAACCGCGCCATGTCTCCGGTGTGGAACCACCCGTCGGCATCGCGCGAGGCCGCGGTCGCCTGCGGGTTGTTCCAGTAGCCGGCGGATACGTGCGGCCCGCGGAACACGAGCTCGCCGACCTCGCCCGAAGGTAGCGGCCGATTGTCTGCATCGACGACCCGCGCGTCGGTGAACATCATCGGCGTGCCGATCGACCCTGCCTTGAGCCGCGCGTTCTCGTCGGTCATCGCGAAACAGTTGACGCCGACCTCGGTCAGGCCGTAGCCCTGACGCAGCACCACGCCGCGCTCGGCGTACACCTCGACCAGGTGCTTGGGCAGCGGCGCCCCTCCCGAGGCGAACCACCGCACCGCGGACAGGTCGACTGCGTGGAACTCGGGCGCGTCGGCGAGGATCTTCCAGATCGTCGGCACCCCGAGCACGACGGTGCAGCGTTCGCGCTCGATTGTCCGCCACACCTCGGAGACGTCGAATCGGGCGTGCAGCACGATCGTGCCGCCGATGGTGAAGATCGGCACCAGGAATGCGCCGAGGCCGCCGGCGTGATACAGCGGGGTGAAGATCGGGCTCACGTCGTCGGCCCGCAGCTGCCAGCCGATCACGGTGTCGAGCCCGTTCCACGCCACCATCCGGTGAGGAATGATGACGCCCTTAGGCTTTCCCGTCGTACCCGAGGTGTAGAGCAAACAGTAGGGGGACTCGGGATCGCACGGGTTGCGGCGCCAGTCGGACGGCGAGAGCTCACCGATGAGCTCGGCGTAGCGCGGGTCGCCGGGAGTCTGGGGCGTGTCGAAGGCGACCCAGCGCGGGACCGAGGCCGCGCGCCGCAACTCGGCGACCACTCCCGCGTGCTCGCCGTCGTACAGGCACGCCGCGAGCCCGCAGTCGGCGACGATGCCGGCGAGCTCGTGGGCGGTCGCGCGGGTCGATAGCGGCACCAGGATCACGCCCGACTTGCCGGCGGCGAAGAAGGCGTCGAGAAACTCGACCCGGTTCCCGGACAGCACCCCGACGCGGTCGCCGGGTGAAAGGCCGAGGCTCTCGAGCCACAAGCGTGCGCAGGCGACCGCGCGCTGGTCGAGCTCCCGATAGGTGAAGCGGCGACCGGTCGCGACCTCCACCAGCGCCGGCGCGGCCGGAGTCAGGCGGGCGCGCTCTCCGAGGACGTCGCCGTGGATCATGACCCCGCCTCCGCGGCCTCCGGCTCCGTCCGCGGCGTCGGAGGTGGCCCGTCCAGCAGGCGGATCAGGGCGTCGTCGAAGTCGGTCGGGCACTCCCGCTCGGGAACGTGGCCACAGCCCGGGAGAACCGTCAACCGCGCCGTCGGCAGGCCGTCGAGCATGCGCCGGGCGTAGTCGAGGTCGAACAGCTTGTCGGCGTCGCCCCATAGCAGGTCGACCGGAACCGTGACCTCGTCGAGGCGGCCGTCGAGCACGTACGGTCCCATCTCGCCCGCGGTCGCGGCGAAGCGAGCGAGCGGCCCGACGCGGGCCTGGCGGATGATGTCGGCGAGCACCCAGTTGGGCACCGGCGGAGTCTTCGGTCCGGTGAGGGCGTCCATGAGCTTGGAGGCTTCGGCGCGGGTGCGCGGCAGCAATGTGAGCCCGGGCTTCGACTCCTGGATCGCGCCGCCGTTGACCGCCACCACCCGGGCCACACGCTCCGGGCGGGCGCGGGCCTCGAGCAGGGCGACCCAGGCGCCGAGCGAGTTGCCGACCAGGACCACCGGCTCGCCGGCGGCCCGGGCGTCGAGGGTCGCCTCGACGCCGGCCAGAATCTGCTCCATGTGGATCGGTCCGCTGCGCGGGTCACTGGCACCGTGCCCGGCGAGGTCGGGGATCAAGAGCCGGTAGCGCTCGACCAGGCGCGGGACGGCGCGCGCCCAGGCGCCGGCCTGGTCGCCGGCGCCGTGCAGGAGCACGACCGTCGGACCCGAGCCGCCCTGCCACACCGAGACCCTGCCGAACGGGACCACGACCTCGGCGCGCTCGAGGCCCGCCTTACCCAGGGCGTATCGGCTGACGCGGGCGTCGACCGCGAGCGGATGGCGGAAGACGTAGATGGCTCCGCCGACGAAGGTCAGCACCGCCAGCAGGGCGAGAATCAGCAAGACCCTGCCGACGAGGCCTGCGCTGGGCAGCATGGACGACGCTCCCTTCCGGTCGGGGTCACCGCATCCGGAACGCGGCACCGGCCTGATTGTAGCCAACCCCCGAGCCGACGAAGATCACGAGGTCGCCGGGCTTCACGCGGCCGTGCTCGACGGCGTCGTCGAAGGCGATCGGCACGCATGCCGAGCCGGTATAGCCCCACTTCTCCATCACGGTGTGGGCCTTGGACATGGGCAGGCCGAGGTCCGCCATGACGAGCTCGATCGAGGGCTTGCGGACCTGGGTGAAGATCGCGAGGTCGATGTCTTGACAGCTCGAAGCCGCCGTTGGCAGCGAGTGCAGCGCGCCACCGCCGGCCAGCCGTCGTGGTTGATCTCGGGGGGATAGCGCTCGAGCATCTTGACCGTGGTCCGCCCTGCACGAACGGCCTCCTCGCTCGCCGGCTCGAAGGTGCCGCCGGCGTACAGGCCCCAGTGGCGGTGGTAGGCGCCGTCGGCGCGGAAGGCCGATGACACGAACCCTGGCTCGTCGGAGGGCTCGAGCACCGCGGCGCCGGCGCCGTCGCCGTAGAAGAAGAGCATCGGGTCATCCGCTGCGGCCAGCTTGTGCATCAGGTAGGCGCCGACCACGAGCACAGTGCGGAGGTTGGGGTTGGTCGCGATCATGCCCGAGGCGACCGTAAGCCCGGTAGGAAACGACGCGCAGGCACAGCCGATGTCGAAGGTGCCCGCGTTCTTCGCCCCCAGCTTGTGCTGGAGCACGACCGAGGTCGCGGGCGAGATGTAGTCTGGGGAGTCGGTGCCGACGATCACCAGGTCGACGTCCTCGGGGCGCCGCCCGGCCCGCTCCAGTGCCTGGCGCGCCGCGGGCAGAGCGACGTCCGAGGTCGCCCAGTCCTCCGGCGCCCAGAAGCGGGTCTTGATCTCGGAGCTCTGCTCCATCTTGTCGACGAACTCGGGCAGGTGGGCGAAACGCCGCCGGAGCTCGTCGTTGGAGACCTCGCGCTCGGGGATGTATCGGCCGGTTGAGACAATCGTTGCGTGGCGTGCCATGGTGACCTCCTCAGGTCCCGATGACGAGACCGCCGTCTACCGACAGCACGGTACCGGTGACCCACGTCGCGGCATCGGAGGCGAGCCACAGGTAGGCCTCGGCGATGTCGTTGGGGTCGCCGATGCGGCCCATCGGCGTGTGGGCCACCATCCCGTCGAGCACCTTCTGCGGCATCGCAGCGAGGATCTCGGTGGCGACGAAGCCAGGCGCGACGGCGTTGACACGGATCTTGTAGCGGCCGAGCTCGCGCGCCCAGGTCTTGGTCATGCCGATGACGCCCGACTTGGTGGCGACGTAGTTGGTCTGTCCGAAGTTGCCGTTCAGGCACGCCACCGAGGACGCATTGAGGACCGCGCCGCCGCCGCTGGCGATGAGGTGCGGCACGGCTGCACGGGTGCAGTTGAAGACGCCGCGCAGGTTGACCCCGATCACGGCCTCCCACGCCTCGTCGCTCATCCGCGACACCACGTCGCCGTCCTTGAACTTCACCAGCTGGCCGTCACGCACGATGCCGGCGTTGTTGACCAGCACGTCGACCCGACCCCAGCGCGAGACGACCTCCGCGGTCGCGCGCTCGACCTCAGCCGCCTTCGACACGTCCACTTTGTGGAACAGTGCGCGTCCTCCGGCCGCCTCGAGCTCCCGCAGGAGCACTTCCGCAGCGCCCTCGGCGACGTCCCATGCCGCGACTAGCGCACCCTCGCGGGCGAAACGCAGGGCGGTCGCGCGGCCGATGCCGGCAGCCGCTCCGGTGACGATCACCACTCGATCCCGAAGTCCGGTCTCGATCATGCTCTCTCCTTTGGGTCTGCGAACGAACCCGACGCGGCGAAGCGTCGGAGCTCCGCCCTTACGAACGGGCAGGGTAAGCAGGCCACGGGGCGCCCCGCGCGGCGGGGCGCCCCGGGCGTCAACATCAGAAGAGTCTGTACTCCAGGGTCGCCAGAATGGTCCGCGGCGCCCCGTAGGATCCCACTACGACACCGAACACCGGAATATTGTAGCCATTGGTGAGGTAGGCCTCGTCTGAGAGGTTCTTGCCAATCAGCCCGATCCGCCAGTGAGCGCTCGGCGACAGCCAGGAGATCCAGGCGTCGAAGAGACCGTACGCGGGCTGGATGAGGGGCAACAGCGGCTTGGTCGGGTTGCGCGGGTCGGGACCGCCCTCGTTGGTGAGCACCGAGTCGTCGCGGTAGCTGTAGCCGACGCTCCCGGTGATGAGACCGCCGTACGCGGGGAAGTCCACGTTCGCCCGGATCGCGCCGGTCCACTTCGGCGCATTGGTGATGACCTGGGTGTCGACGAAACCATCGTGGTTCGCGTCGAGGAACGATTTCGGCGTGGCGTCGAGGTAGGCCAGGTAGCCCGACAGCCCGAACCACGTCGGCGAGTCGTAGGCGTACTCGAGCTCGAAGCCCTTAACAGTGGCGTCACCGGCGTTGAGGAAGTTGCCGAAGAAGGCGTCGTCCACGCCGTCGCCGTTCGAGTCGTAGGAGGCGAAGGTGCTCACCTGGATGTCGGTGTAGTCGCCGTAGAAGACCGCGCTGTTGAGGACCAGTCGTCGGTCCGCCAGCACAGACTTGACACCGACCTCACCCATCGTCATGACCTCGTCGTTGAAGGGCAGGGCGGACTCAGGGTAAACGGTCGACTGGGCGCGGACGTTGTAGCCGCCGCTCTTGAAGCCACGGCTCACCGTCACGTAGCCCATGACGTCGGGCGTGAACTGGTAGTCCAGGCCGGCCTTGGGGGCCCAGGAGGTAAAGGTCACGTCATCCTTGAAGTCGGCCAGGACGAACGCGATGTGCTCGAAGGTGCCGTCGGTGTTGAGCACGTTGAACGCCCGCCCGTACTTCTTCTCCCGAGTCGGCCGGATGCCGAGGTTGAGGGTCAGCTGGTCGGTCAACTTGTAGTGCCCGTCAGCGTAGAGGGCGTACGATTTGGTCTTGATGTCGCCGTCGGTGGTCGTGAACGTGCTGCCGACGAAGTCGGCCTTGACCGTGCCGCCGGCCGTGCCGTCGAAGTAGTAGAGGCCGATGACGCCGTTCAGCCGCCCACTCCCGTTGTGGATCAGCTGGAACTCCTGGGTGGTCTGGTGGTCGCGGTAGGTCGCCGGCCCGGTATCGACGATCGGCGCCGGCGTGGTGTCGAAGTCGATGTTGTTCTCGCTGTCGGTCTTGCGGTAGGCGGTGATCGACCTGAACTGCCACACGGGGTCGACGTCCCATGTCAGGGTCGCCGAGTAGCCTCGGGACTTCGTGCTGTTGAGCGGGGCGAGACCGCTCTCGGTGTCAAAGTGGTTCGGCAGCGGCGGGCAGCCCTGCCCGAGGAAGATCGGGCACAGGGGGTTCGCCTCGAGACGGGTCAGGCCGACGGGCTCGGCGTCGTCCTTGGTCCAGTCGTGGTCCAGCCTCAGCTTCACGTTGTCCGACGGCAGCCACTCGAGCCCGAGACGATAGGCGGTGGTGTCCTTATCGGACACGTCCTTCCCGGTGTAGAGGTTGGTCCCGTAGCCGTCGCGCTTGAGCTTCGCGAAGGCGACCTTGGCGCGCAGCTTGCCGGGGATGAGAGCGCCGCCGTAACCGGCCCGGATCTCCTGGGTGCCGAAGCTGCCGGCGTTCAGGGTGATGTTGCCCTGAGGCGTGTCCGAGAGCGGCCTGGTGACGTACTTGATGGCGCCGCCGATGGCGTTCTTCCCGTACAGGGTCCCCTGCGGTCCGCGCAGGACCTCGACTCGTTCCACATCGTAGACGTCGAGCAGGGCGCCCTGGGGCCTCGCGATGTAGACGTCGTCGATGTAGAGCGCGACCCCGGGGTCGACGCCCCACAGCGGGTCCGACTGGCCGACGCCGCGCAAGAACGCGGTCAACGTGGTCGACTGGTTGCGGCCCTGGTAGATCGAGAGGTTCGGGACGTAGCTCTCGAGTGCCGAGATGTCCGTCGCGGCGACGTCCTGGAGAGACTGGCCCGTCACCACCGAGACCGCGATCGGCACGTCCTGGACGTTCTCCTCGGTCTTTCGCGAGGTGACGATGATCTCCCCGGCAAACTGCTTGCCCTGGTCCTTGGCCGCCGTCTCGTCCTTCTTCTGAGCCTCGTCCGTCTTCGGAGCCTCCCCGGGTGTCTGCGGCTGCGGAGCCTGTGCCAGCACAGGAATCGCCAGCCCCAGCACGATGGCGAGTACCCCCACCAAGCGCGCCCACTTCCCCGTTCGCTCGTTCATGAAGTCCTCCCTCGGTCGTAGTCCACATCCTTCGCCCGACCGTCGTCACCCCCACCGCGGGGGAGCACGCCGTAACGAAGGATGCGGATGAACTCGTCCACTGCCTGCGATGCGTTCATGCCGAAGTGCATGGGTACGCCGAAGCACTTTTCGACGGTGTAGAAGTAGAACAGCCACCGAGTCGCGACCATCACCGCCACCACAGGGTCGACGTCGCCCAGCCTGCCCTCGCGGCGGCGGGTCTCGAACGACTCCTGGTAGGCCTCCCGGAAGCGCTCCGCCATCGACTCGTAGAAGCGACGGATGTGCTCGCCGCGGAACTCGATCACATCGATGAAGATCAGCATGATGGTGTCGGCGTTGTCATCGACCGTGGCCTCGATCGCCGCCGCCATGTCCTCGAGGTCTTCGGGAAAGCGCAACCGGTAGAGAACCTGGTTGACCGGGTGGTTGCGGTCGAGCAGGCGCTCCCAGTAGTCGTCGATGAGGCGCTGGAAGATCGCCTCCTTGGAACCGAAGTGGTGGTAGAGGTTTCCGACCGAGACCCCACTCGCCTCCGACACCTGCCGCATCGAGGTCGCGCCGTAGCCCTGGTGGGAGAACAGCTCCAACGCCGTCGCCAGGACCTGGTGCATCGAGGCTTCCGACCTCTCGGCCTGTCGTCCGTTGGCGGCCACGCTCCTCCTTGACTTACAAACCGAACGTTCGTTCTATAACCTAGATCCGACCGATCGCCATGTCAAGGCTTTCGGGGCAAGTGTGAGACGGCGGTGGCGGGCCTCAGTCCAAGGAGAGCGTCACAGGGTGTCGCGTCGGAGGTCGGTCAATCACTCCGCGCTTGCGCCGCCCGACCCCCCGAACGCCTCACGCATGACTGCGAGTGTCCGGCGCAGGCGCCGGCGATCGTCGGCGTCCGGCGAGCGGCGCCGCTCGAGCCGCCGGTCGATGACCTCCTCGAGCTCGCGGGCGAGCTCGCCGAGCCGGGTCAGTCCCATGGTGGAGCCCGCCCCGGACAGGCCGTGGAAGAGCATGCGCAGCTCGGCGGCTCGCTCCGGATCCCAGCTCCCGGTGCCGAGCTCGTCGAGCAGGGCCTCCGCCCGGGCGAGCCTCTCCGGCACCTTGGCGCGGTACCTTTCGCGTGCCTCGGCGAGCTCGGAGGCAAAGTCCGTCGGCTCACCCTGCGGGTCGGCCGGGCCCAGCGCCGGCTCGAGGGCGCGCAGGAGGCGCTCCGCCTCGACCGGCTTGGGCAAGAACAGGTCGGCGCCGGCTTCCTCCGCATCGCGAGAGTAGCGGCTGGTGCGATACACCGCGCTGAGCAGCACAACGCGGATCCGCGCCAGGTCCGGATCGGCCTTGACCTGCCGACAAACCTCGAATCCACTCAGCCGGGGCAGGAGCACGTCGCACACCACCGCTGCAGGCCGCTCCGCCTGGATCGCGGCCAGCCCGGCCTCGCCGTCTTCAGCCCTCACCACGCGCGCTCCCGCCTGCTCGAGCACCAGCTGAATGAGGTCGCCGACCTCGGGCGTGTCCTCGATGACCACCACCACGTTCATGAATGCTCCCCCCGCACGACGTGCTCTGGTAGACGGTACCAGAAGGTGGTCCCGACGCCAGTCTCGCTGGCGAAACCGATCCTGCCGCCGAGGCGCTCGATGATGCCCTTGGAGATGGCAAGGCCGAGACCGGTCCCACCGGCCCGGCGGGTGTCGGAGCCGTCAGCCTGGACGAACCTCTCGAACAGCCTCGGCTGGACCTCCTCGGGGATTCCCGGTCCGCTGTCGGACACCGCAACCTCGAGCTCGCCTTCAACGCGCGACAGGGAGATCTTCACCTCGCTGCCCTCGGGGGCGTACTTGACGGCATTCGACAGCAGGTTGGCGAGCACCTGCTGCAAACGCTCGCCGTCGACCTCGACCAGCGCACCGCCGAGCTCTCCCTCGCATCGCAGCTCGACCCCGAACAAGCGGGCGTAGCCCCGGTGTGCGTCGACCGCATGCTCCACCAGCGACGCCAGCTCGATCGCCTCGAGGTGGAAGCTCATCCGCCCCGCGCCAAGGCGGTCGAGGTCGAGAAGGTCGTTGACCAGACGCAGCAGCCGGCGCCCGTTACGCTCGGCGAGCTCGAGCATCCGTCTCGCCTCGCCAGGCATGGCGCCGGCAACACCCCCGAGGACCAGACCGAGACTGCCCAGGATCGACGTCAGTGGCGTCCGCAGCTCGTGACTCACGGTCGAGACGAACTCGGTCTTCATCCGCTCGATGCTGGTCCGCTCGCTGACGTCGCGAACCACCAGCTGGGCTGCGGGCTGACCGTCGAAGTCGAGCCCAGTGATCACCACCTCGGCGTCGAAGGCGCGACCCGTCGCATCCAGCCACGCCTCCTCGTGCGCGGTCATGCCGATACCGGTCCGCAGCACCCCCTCGACCATGGCGAGCGAAGCGTCCCTTCCCTCCGCGGCGAGGAAGTACCCGAGCGTGCGGCCGACCACGGGTGCCGCGGGCTTCCCGCCGAGCAGACGTTCGCCGGCCGGGTTGACGAACACGACAACGCCGTCGCGGACGACCACGATCGCGTCGAGGGACAGCTCCACCAGGCGCCGGTAGCGTTCCTCGCTCGCCTCGAGCGAGCGCTGAGCCGCGAGACGTGCCCGAATGTCGCGGGCGACCCACACGAAGCCTCGCGGCGAGCCCCCCCGCAGCACGGGCGCGAGCGAGATCTCGACCGGAACCGTCGTACCGTCGTCTCGGCGGAGCACGGACTCGACCAGCGACGTCTCCGCACCGTACCGGGCGGCGCTCAGCCACATCGCGGCCTCCTCCGCCGACGCGCCCAGCAGGCGACGGGCGTTGAGCCCAAGTGCCGCGCTCTCGTCCGTAAGGCCGAGCAGCTCGAGGGCCGCCGGGTTGGCCGCTCGCACGACCCAGAGCTCGTCGAGCACCATCAGTCCCTCGTCCATGCTGCGCATCACAGCGTCGATCGAGTCCCGCGAGACGGTCGTCTCGCGCAGCCTGCGGGTCATCTCGTTGAAGGAGCCGGCGAGGCTGCCGATCTCACCGCCGGCCTCGACCGCGACCTCGCCCTGGAAGTCGCCATCGGCCACCTTGCGTGTGGCGGCGGTCAAGCGGGCCAGGGGTCGGACCACGGCGCCGATCGCCACCGCAGACAGCGCTGCGCCGATCAGCAGCACCGCAAGGCTGACCGCCAGACTGCGGGTGATGTAGTGTGAGCGCTCCTGCTCCAGCCGGGCCAGGGAGAGGTCAATGTGGAGCCCGCCCAGCAACCGGTCACCAAAGCGGATCGGCCGGGTCACGCTGACCAGACCACCACCGACGTGCGTCGTACCTGCCGGACCGGACGACATCGCGGCCCTGATGTCGTCGGAGACTACTACCTGCCGGTTCGGGTTGGCCACGGTTCCGTCGGTCAGGATCCGCATCTCGTCGTCGAACACGAACGCACCAACCACATCGTCGCGCTCACGCAGCTCCGCGAGGAGCGTGCGCAGCGCACGGACGTCGAGGTTGGCGAGCGGATCAGTGGCCGACGAGGCGACGAACGCCGAGAGCCCCTCCGCGCGCTCGCCGAGCTCGTGCCGGAACGCTGCGCTGACCTGGCCGAGGGTGAAGGCGACCAGCACCCCCCACATCGCGAGCAGCAGCACGGCGTTCAGCAGCAGAAAACGCCACCGGAGGCTGATCCGAGAGGTCCAGCCGGTCACGGGTGCTGCTCCCTCTCGCCTCCGAGGTCGCCTCCGAGCGCCTCGAGCAGCGGCTCCAGCCGCGCGAAGAACGCCCGTTTCCCGCCCGGAAGGCGGTCGAAGCGCTCCGTACCGCGGAACCGTGCGAGCGTCAGCCGACCCGCCTCGTCGGTGTGCATCTCGAGCAGCGCCTTCACGATCGCGTCAACCGTCTCGGGTGCCAGCCCGCGTCGGACGCAGACCACGTTGCGCGGCACATCGACCGTCCGCGCGATGATCTCGACCTCGCCGGCGCGTGCGCCCACCATTTCGGCGAAGTAGTCGGCGTTGAGCGCGGCGGCCGCGACCTTGCCCTTGAGCACCCAGACCGCGGAGCTCTCGGCATCGCCGGAGACGACGTAGCCGATCCGCTCCGCGGCCACCGCCGCCGCCGAGTCGTCGAGCCGGTCGAGGCGGTAGCCGAGCGCCTGCAGCGTGGCGCGGGGCAGGAGGTAGCTGGCGGTCGAAAACGGCTCGCCGAAGGCGATCACCCGCCCACGGAGATCGTCGAGCGTCCGAACGCCACTGTCCTTGCGCGCGAAGATCACGCTGTGGTACTCCGCGACGCCCTGCTTCGAGCGCATCAGCAGCGGCTCAGCGCCCGATCGGCGGGCGACGAAAGCGGCCGGCAGCGGGCTGTCGATGTAGACGTCGACATCCCCAGCCTGGAGGAGCTCGGCCATCGCGCCGACCGAGTCGACCACGACCGAGCGCCCGACCCCGATGCCGACCGAACCCAGGCGCGCGGCAAGCGCCTCGGCGAAGGGCTGCAGGATCTCGTACTCCTGGCCGGGAGTCAGCGAGACGGAGCCCAGCGTGACCACCCCCGTGGGAAGCGGAGAGGGAGTCGGTACGGCCGCCGTGGATCGCGGCCCGCAGGCCGTCGCGAGCAGCGCGACAACACACCCGGCCCAGACCCGTGCGCCCCGCATCTCCGCGGCTCCCGCCGCTCTACCGGCCCAGGCGCTGCCAGATCGCGCGGACCGCGGCCGGCAACGCCATCGGGTCGAAGGGCTTGTGGATCACGTCGACCGCCCCGAGGTCGCGCAGGCGGGCGGTCTCCAGGTGGTGGACCTTGGCGGTGAGCATGACGACCGGGACGTCGCGACCCGCGCTGTCGGCGCGCAGCCGTTCCAGGACGCCGGGTCCGTCCATCTCCGGCATCATCACGTCGAGCAGGACGAGGTCGGGCCGGCACTCGCTGATCGCGTCGAGCGCGGCGGCGCCGCTCGCACACGCCTCGACCTCGAAGCCCCCAACCCGTTCCAGGGCGAGGGTCGCCACGGCGCGGATGTCACTGTCGTCCTCGACCAGTAGGATGCGACGCAGGTCTCTGACTTCGTCGACCACGGGGGAACTCTACACTAGCATTGCAGGTCGCAGGGCCCCGCGAGGAGCATCCAGCAAGCATCGATACCTCAGGGGCCCTGCGACCTGCAATGCTCTGAATTCGCTGCGCGAATCCTGGCGGGCAGGTTCAGGAAGGAGACCGATGGGCAGAGGCCTCCGGCCACTTCCAGAATCTCCAGCCACTGTCACGGCTCTCCGCCGTTTGGGCTACCTGCCGACAGTCTCGGCGCGGGGGCGGAACATCAACGAGTAGAACATCTGCAGGTACTGTCGCGTCGGCTTCTGTCCGCGTTGGGTGAGGTAGCGCCAGAAGCCGTAGATTCGGGCCAGCGACATCACCCGCTCCGCGTACAGAGACCAGGTGTAGCTGGCTCGCGACCCGCGCCTCGGCCCCTCGCGACACCGCCGCCCATACCTCGGAATCCGCTGCGCAACGCTCGAGAAAGGAGGCGATGGCCGCCGCCGCACGATCGCCGTGGTTCGGATCGATGTGAAAACCCGACACGCCGTCCTCGATGATCTCGAGGGGACCGCCGTATCGGGTCGCAAAGGTCGGCAGCCCGGTCGCCATTGCCTCGATGACGGTCAGACCGAAAGCCTCGAACAACGCCGGCTGCACGAACACGCCGCGGCGATCGGCGACAACCCGGTAGAGCTCGCCGGCGAAGGGCTTCGGCAGCAGCGCCCCGATCCACCGCATCTCGCCGTCGAGATGGTGCTCGTCCATCAGGTGGTGCATGCGCTCGATCTCGGCGGCCTCCTCCGCGTCCGCCGACGAACCCGGGTCGACGGTGCCGGCGACGATCACGAGGTTGGCCTGCTCCCGCAGCTGCTCATTGCCGGCGAACCACTCGACGAGCCCGGTCAGGTTCTTGATCCGGTCGAGCCGGGCCATGGACAGCACCACCGGGCGCTCCGGGTGCTCCGGACAGCCTCGGGTGTCGGCACGCCCCGGCGCGAACAGCAGCTCTTCGATCTCTGGAACCAGGGACTCGAGCCGGTGCTCGTGCGCAGAGTGCGAAAAGTAGATCGAGTCGTCGACGCCCGGCGAGACGATGTTGAAGCGGGGGTCGAAGACGTCGATCCCGTGCACCACCCGGTACAGCCCAGGCAAGGTGAACGAGCTGTGGCTCTCGTACTGGCCGACACTGTCGTCGTTGCCGGCGATCTCCTGGTAGGTCGAGGTGATGATGAAGTCGGACGCGTTCATCGCCACCAGGTCGGCAGTGAACTGACAGCTGAAGTGATAGCGCTCCTCGTTTTCGGCCCAGTACAGGTCCGACAGCAGGTACTTCGACTTCTCGAGCGCGTGCGCGATCGTGCAGTGGGTGACGCCCAGCCGCTCGGCGAGCAGGGTCGCGACCAGGTTGCCGTCGGAGTAGTTGCCGATGATCAGATCCGGCCGGCCGGTGAGCTCGGCCACCAGCTCTTTCTCCGCGTCGAGCACGAAGCGCTCCAGGTAGGGCCAGATCTCGAACCGCGATACCCAGTGCGGGACCTCCTCACCGGTCGTGGAACGGAACGGCACACGGAGGATCCGCGCTTTGCGGGTGCCCGCGATGTGCTCGAGGCGCTGGTCGCAGCTGGTCCCGCGGCTCTCTGGAATGAGCCTCGTCAGGACGACGATCTCGGGCTCGAAGTCGATCCCCTGGGCGTCGAGCCGCCGCGACATCTCGCGCTCGAGGGCGCGAACCTGGTCGAGGATGTACACCACCTGGCCGCCGGTGTCCGGAAGCCCCATGACTCCGGTCTGCCCGAAGTAGCCGTGCGGCGACAGGATCGCGACCCGGAAGATCATCGGGATGCGCGACACCAGCGCAGCCAAGGTGGCCGGCTCCGGGGCCTCGAGCAGGTCCTGGAGCAGGCGCAGCGTCTCCAGCATGCGCGCGGCGGTGCGTCCCCACCCGGGCTCGAAACCGAATGAGCGCAGCCGCCCGGCGACGGCATCCCACTCGGCGGCGGGGTCCTCCCGCGCGAGCAGCGTGGTCGCCGATCGCACGGCCGAGCGCAGCTCTTCGACGTCGCCGATCGCCTCGCTGATCATCAGGTGTCGGCCCCGACAGCTGTGCACCGACAGGAAGCGGAAGAGCTCGTCGAGACCGCGGTCCGAGTCGACCAGAAGCTGGCTCGCGAGCTGCCGGTTGAGGAAGTCGATGCCACGGCCGATCGAGTGCGGCTCCTTGACCCGCGGCAGGCCGCGCGCGAACGGCTCGAGATCGATCTCGAGCGGCCAGGCGTTGCGGTCGGCGCCGGGCCCGAGCACGATGCGCTCTTTGAGGGCGAGGAACGCGCTCACGCCGATCGCCTCGAACACCAGCGGATCCGCCTGCCAGCGCAGGTGGGTCCAGCGCCCGATCCGCGGCCGCAGCGCGAGGCACAGGCTGTGGTCCTCGACCGCGGCCTCCTGGACCGTCGCGATGATGTCCGCGAAGACGGTGTCGGCGAGGCGGGCCACCGCCGGCTCGTTTGCGGCGAGCCGCTCGAAGGTGTCCCGCAGGTCGGACCGCAGGAGGAACCTGCGGCCGTCCGACAGCCACGCGTGCAGCACCATGTAGAGCGCCGGACGATGGGCCTCGGCGAGCGCGTTCAGTTTCTCGATCACGTGGTCTCCTCTTCTGCCTCGACCGGGCGTCGCTCGGTCTCGAAGAACTGCCAGTGCTCGATGCCCTCGAGCACACCCCAGGCGTGATGGCCGTCCGCCATGTAGACGTCGTCCTCGCGGCCGAGCGAGTCGAGCTCCGGCGTGTGGTTGCCCACGACCACCGCCCGGGCTCCGGAGCGCAGCATGTCGGTGTCGTTGCCGGAGTCCCCCGCGACCAGGATGCGCTCGGTGTCGAGGCCCCAGCGGCCGGCGAGAAAGAGCACCGCTCTCCCCTTCGACGCTCGCGTCGGCAGGACGTCGAGGTAGGCGTCGTGCGAGCCGATCACCGTCGCCGTCACTCCGGCCTCCCGCAGCCGAGCCCGCACCTTGGCGACGCTCGGGGCAGCATCTGGATCGATGAAGTAGCTGACCTTGAACCGGCGCTGCTGGCTCTTCGGCTGGAGTTTGAGGCCGGGGACATCGGCGAGCAGCTCCCGCACCCGTTCCGGCTGCCAGCGGTAGTCGATCGTGTGCTGCCAGCTGAGATCGTGGATCAGACCCCCGGTCGTGTAGTGGATCTCGGTGCCCACCGCCGTGATCAGGACATCGGGTGTCGGCACCCCCCACTCCTTCAGCACGCGCATGGCGCTCGGCAGCACCCTGCCGGTGGCGATCCCGAACGCCACGACCTCACGGCGGGCGCGCAGTCGCTCGAGCAGCTGCTCCAGTGCCTCGCGATCTCCGAGCAGCGTGTGGTCGATGTCGACCACCATCAGCCTCTCGACCGAGGCCAGCTTGACGGCCGTGGAGCTGGTTGCGCCCGAACGGGCACGGCGTGCCAGCATCCGGCGCACGCTCTTCAGGTAGCGCTGGGCGTGGCCACGCCACGAGTAGTGGTCCCGGGCGCCGCGCTGGCCGGCCCGCGAGAGGATCCGCCAGCGGCGCGGATCGGTCAGGATCCTCTCCAGGGCAGACGCCATCGCGTCCGCATCGAGCGTGTCCACAACTTCGCCGTGGCGGCAGTTCTCGAGAATCTCCTTCGGCCCGCCGTCGTCGGGAGCGACCACCGGGAGACCGCTCGCGGCCGCCTCGATCAACGTCAGGCCGAACGGCTCGGTCAGAGCTGGGTTGACGAACACGCCGTGCTGGCGGGCCGCCAGACGGTAGAGCTCCGGCACGTCCTCGGACGCGTGGTCCTTCGGGTACGCCACCGAGCCGTAGAGGTCGTTGCGGTCGATGGCCTTGAGCATGCCTTCGAGGACCCGCCGTTGACCTCGATCGGTCTCGTCGATGTCGTCGCGGCTGCCGATCAGCAGCACGAGGTTCGCCCTCTCGCGCAGCTTCGCGTGACTTCCGAAGGCACCGATGAGCGTCTTCAGGTTCTTGCGCTCATCGGGACGTTGGATGGCGAGCACCATCGGCTTGCCCGGCTTGCGGAGAAAACGGGCGAGCGTCTCGGCGATCGCGGGCTTGGGGTCGCCCCGGCGCGGCGGCCGGAAGCTCGACAGGTCGACCCCGGGAGCGATCACCACCATGCGGCTGCGGCGGTGGCGCTCGTACATCCCGTACTGCTCGTCAACCTCCTGGCGCGTACTGGCCACGACCAGGTCGGCCGCCGCCAGCGTCTGCTCCTCCTCCTCGATCCGGCGCCCGATGTGGTAGCGCGACTCGATCGTCGCCACGTCGAGGCCCTTGTCGAGCAGGCGCTGACGCTTGACCCGTCCCAGCGAGTGGCCGGTGTGGACCAGTGGGCGGTTGAGCAGCGCCGCCAGCCGGCGCCCGACGTAGCCGGCATCCGCATAGTGGCTGTGGATCACGTCCGGGAGCCGGCCGCGTTGGCGGAGGTACTGCAGCGTCTGGTTCACGAGGTCGTCGAGGTACGGCCACAGCGACTCCTTGCGCACGTACCGGGAGGGTCCGCATGGCAGGCGGATGATCCACGCGCGCTCTGCAATCTGCTCGCGCGGCTCCGAGTACTCCGGGTCGACGCGAAGGTCGAGGATCTGGCGGGTCAGCAGCTCGACGCGATCGACCCCGTCCTGCTCGGACAGCGCCCGCGCCAGCTCGAGCACGTAGCGGACCTGCCCGCCGGTGTCCGCGTCGCGCCCGAGCTGCGGCTCGCGACCGCGGATCAGCCCGTGCACGCTGATCAGGAGGATGTCGAGGCCGTCAGTGTCGGCACTCATGACTCTGCCTCCCACCGTTCGAGCAATCGCCGGTACGCAGCCCGGTCGTCGAGCACCGCGCCGCGCACAGCGCACACCGCGGACGCCAGCTCGAGGGCGCGCGGGAGAGTCACGGCGAACGGCCATGACCTCGTCAGCCCCATCATCAAGACCGCCGTGAAGGCGTCGCCCGCACCCACCGTGTCGACCACCTCGTCTACCGACACCGGAACGCCGGTGAGCTCGCCGCCGTCGCGCAGCACGGCGATTGCGCCTCGCTCCCCGAGGGTCACCAGCACAGCCTCGCAGCCGGTACGTTCGATCAACCTCCGCGCTCGTGAAGACACCGAGTTGCCGCCGGCGACGACCCGCTCGATCTCGTCCTGGTTGAGCTTGATCCAGCGCGCCCCGGTCAGCAGGCGGCCGACTCCCTTGGCGCTCCAGTACGGGTTGCGCAGGTTGAGGTCGACCAGAATCCGCTCGGGACTGCGAGCCCGAAGGGCATCGACGGCCGCAGCCGAGGATGGGCTGCGGCACGCCAGCGAGCCGTGGTACAGGAGGCCGTCCGCCCGTGCCGCGGCCCCGGCGGCCGCGACCGGGTCGATCCGGTCCCACGCCCGGTTCGCCACGATGTCGAATGACGGCTGGCCGCCCTCGAGCGTGACCTCGACCTCGCCCGTCGCCAGCTCCAGGTCGAGCTGGACGCCCGAGGTGTCCATCCCCCACCCCTTCATCGCGGTGCGCACCCGGGCGCCGTCCTCGTCTTGACCGACCCGGGTCACAAGCAGCGGATCCAGTCCGAGCCCGGCGAGGTGGCAGGCGACGTTGAACGGCGCACCGCCGAGCCGACGCGAGCCGCCCGGAAAGACGTCAACCAGCGCTTCGCCGATGATCACGGGGCGCGTGCGCTCGCCCACCGGCCGCAGCGCCAGTGGTTCCGGATCGGGTCCTTCACCGCGCCGTTCGTCTAGCCTGTATGTCTCACCACGTGGCGAAGCGAGGGCCGATAGAGGCCGTGAGCTGTGGCGATTTCGCAGAACGAGCGAGTGAGGCGTAGCCAAGCTACGTTGATCGAGCGAGTTCAAGAAAGCGCCGCAGATTGTGGTCGCCATCGGTCCGCAGCCGTCAGGCTGGTGAGATATGCAGGCTGACTGTGCAGAGGCCACGTTCATCCGGAGTTTTTCTCCCGGCCGGGCCCCGCGGCCCCGAGCCGGACTGCGGCACGGGAGGACGCCAGTGACGCGCTGTCACCGGGGGGCGGCGGCGTCCGAGGGCGCCGGAGGACCGAGAATCACGATCGCGGGCCGGTCAGGGACTGGGCCTGCCCGGAAAGGGCGGCGCCCGGTTGCTTTACGCTCAAAATTCTATCATGAGACGCGATCCCTCACAAACGCCTTCGCCTCTTCCCCCGTCCCTTCCCGCCGCCACCGCCGCCGCTGCCGCCTCGGCTTCGACCCCCGCCATCGCGCGGACCCCGGCGACGGTCCCCCGCGGGCCGTCCGTCGGCCGACCTCGCCGTGGCCGTGGCCGGGACGAGCCCGACCTGGAGCGCCTCGAGGTCGACCCGGGCGAGCCGGGTGCGGACGCGGTCGCCGAGGCGGAACCGACGCCCGGTGTGCTCCCCGACCAGTTGGTGGCGGCGCTCGTCGTGCACGTAGTAGTCGTCGCCGAGATCCGCGATGTGGATCATGCCGTCCACGAAGACCTCGTCGAGCTGGACGAACAGCCCGAACGAGGTCACGCCCGTGATCACCCCGCCGAGCTCGTCGCCGAGACGACTGGACAGCCAGGTGAGCGTCTTCCACAACACCACCATGCGCTCGGCGGACTCCGCCCGCCGCTCCGCCGCAGAGGTCGCCCGGGCCAGCTCGTTGAGCTCGCCGCCGTCCGGCAGCGCTTCGCGCGATTCCTCGCCGAGCAGCACCTTGACTGCTCGGTGGCAGACCAGGTCGGGGTAACGGCGAATCGGGCTGGTGAAGTGGAGGTAGTCGTCGGTGGCGAGCGCGAAGTGACCGCGCGGCTCGGGGCTGTAGATCGCCCGCGCCAGGCTGCGCAGGATCAAGGTCGCGACCAGGCGCTCCTCCGGCTGGCCCGAGACGCGGTCGAGCAGCCGCTGCAGGTCGCCAGCATCGGCCGTGCCCGGATCGGCGGAGAACGGGTGGCCGAGCTCCGCCAGCACCACGCCCAGCTCCTCGAGACGGCCGCGGTCGGGCCGGTCGTGGACCCGGTACAACGCCGGCAGACCGCGCTCGGTCAGCAGCCGAGCGACCACCGTGTTGGCGGCGACCATCAGCTCCTCGATCAGCCGGTGCGCCTGGTTGCGCGAACCTGCACGGACCTCCACCACCCGGCCCTCGGTGTCGAGGCGCACGTCCGGCTCGGCGAGGTCGAGGTCAAGGCCGCCGCGTGCCTGACGGGCCTGCCTGAGCCGATCGGCTGCCTCCGCCAGGCAGCGCAACGACGCGGCAAACGGCCGGGTCGCCTCGGGCCAGGCCTCCACGGGAGACGACAGCCACCCGAAGACCTCGGTGTAGGTGCAGCGCCGCACCGATCGGATGACCGAAACGTGGAGCTCGGGGTGCCTCAGCTCGCCGTCGGGGCGCACCGTGAAGCGCACCGTCACCGTCAGGCGGTCCTCCTCGGGGCGCAGCGAGCACAGCTCGTTCGAGAGCCGCTCGGGCAGCATCGGCAGGCAGCGGCCGGGCAGGTAGACGCTCGTCCCACGCTGCTGCGCGGTGTCGCCGACCAGGCTGTTCGGGCGCACATAGTGGCTGACGTCCGCGATGTGGACGTCGACCGTGATCGCGCCGTGGGATCCGCGCTTGGCGCTCACCGCGTCGTCGAAGTCGCGGGCGGTCTCACCGTCGATCGTGATCGCGGGCTCTGCGCGCAGGTCGAGCCGGCCTGCAAGGTCCTTCGCGCGCACCGTCCGCGGCAGGCGCTCGGCCTCGGCGAGGACCTCCGGCGCGAACTCCTCCTCGAGGTTGTACATGCGGATCGCAACCCGCTCCTCGACGCCGGGATCGCCGATCCGGCCGAGCCGCTCGAGCAGCGCACCGTGTGCCACATTGCCCTGTTCGTCGATCTCGTCGAGCGACACCACCACCAGGTCGCCCTCCGCCGGCTCATCCATTCCGCCGGGCACCGAGGGCAGCACGGTGACGTTGAGGCGCTTGTCCAGCGGCCGCACCTCGCGCCGACCGCGCTCGACCACCCATCGTCCGACCACGCTGCGCCGCGCGCGATCCAGAATGCGGACTACCACGCCCTCGCGCAGGTTCTGCTCGCGCGCCCGACTCCGTGGCCGCTCGAGCCGGATCAGCACCCGGTCGCCGTCGAGCGCACCTCGGGTCCGCCGCGGCGGGATGCTCACCGGGGCGCCGGTGGCGCCATCGAGGTCGACCATCACCCGTCCGCCGGCCCCGACCCGCAGCCGGCCCGACGCCTGGTCCGAAGCCTCCGGCGCGTAGTAGCGCTTGCCGCGCCCGACCACGACCCGGCCGGCACGCTCGAGGCGGTTGAGCGCCTGGCGCATCGCCCGCCGAGCGTCGGAGCGGTCTCCTGGGGCTTCGTCGAGGGCGTGGGCCACGAGCTGGGTCGACGTCAGGCCCTTGCGGCCGCGCTGAAGCACCAGTTCGGCCACGGCGTCGTCGGACGGCCAGCGACCGTCGTGCCTGTTGGCCATTGTCTCCGGCTCGTCGCCGTCGATCTCGCTCTCGTCGCGCACCGAGCACCTCCGTGCAGCGCCGAGCATAGCGCGCCGCCTTGACACTCGGGCGGCCGGAACCTAAGATTCGCCCTGCGCGTGCGAAAGTGGCGGAATTGGTAGACGCGCAAGATTCAGGATCTTGTGGGCTTACGCCCATGGGGGTTCGATTCCCCCCTTTCGCACCATCCCTTTGAGACTCCGGGCCGGCTCACGCCGGCTCTTCGTCTCTCGGGATGGTGCGAAAGGGGGAAATCGCATGCCCTCACCAGCGAGTGGTCGTAGGGCGCCCGTCCCCCTCTCCGGCCCGGCTTCGCCGGACCTGCGACCCCCCCGCCCACGACCACATTTCGCTGCTGACGGCATGAGCGGATTCCCCCTCCCGCCTCGGGGTCATCGCGACCAGGGCCCATCAAGCGAGGAACCGACTCGGCCTCTCACATCCCTTTGAGACTCCGGGCCGGCTCACGCCGGCTCTTCGTCTCTCGGGATGGTGCGAAAGGGGGAAATCGCATGCCCTCACCAGCGAGTGGTCGTAGGGTGCCCTGCCCACTACCTGGACGACGGCGTCGTGTCACGATATTCTGATGTCAATGAACAGGCAGGTGAGGAGCGAACCGAGTCCCGACATGCGTCATCGCTTCTCGGCTGGCGCCGCTGCGGTGAGGTCAGTGGGTCGCTTCGTCCGGGCAGAGCACAACCGTTCGCTTGACCGCGATCTTCAGTTCGCAGGGCTTCTCGAGCATGCTCCTCACCGAGCCGCCCGCAGTGTGCGCCGAACGATCACCGTTCAAACCTGCTGTGAAGGGGTTCATATGCGGATCCGCATAATGCGCCGTGGCAAGTCGATCATACACCGGCAACCCACTGCGAGGGAGTTACTTCCAGTCCACTCGCACGGCGACCCGGCGAGGTGTTACACAGCATTCCGCCGGCCTTCGTCGTGCTACACAGATCTATCCGGGCCGGCTCACGCCGGCCCTTCGTGTCTCAGGATGGTGCGAAAGGGGGGAATCGCATGCCCTCACCAGCGAGTGGCCCTAAGCCGACCAGCCCCCTCTCCGGCCCGGCTTCGCCGCGCCTCCGACCCCCACGGCCAGGGCCACATATCGCTGCTGACGGCATGAGCGGATTCCCCCTCGCGACTCCGGGCCGGCTCACGCCGGCCCTTCGTGTCTCAGGATGGTGCGAAAGGGGGGAATCGCATGCCCTCACCAGCGAGTGGCCCTAAGCCGACCAGCCCCCTCTCCGGCCCGGCTTCGCCGCGCCTCCGACCCCCACGGCCAGGGCCACATATCGCTGCTGACGGCATGAGCGGATTCCCCCTCGCGACTCCGGGCCGGCTCACGCCGGCCCTTCGTGTCTCGGGATGGCGCGAAAGGGGGGAATCGCATGCCCTCACCAGCGAGTGGCCCTAGGCCGACCTGCCCACTACCTGGACGACGGCGCCCTGTCACGATATTCTGATGTCAATGAACAGGCAGGTGAGGAGCGAACCGAGTCTCGACATGCGCCATCGCCTCTCTATTGGCGGCCCGGCGCGGTGTTACACAGCATCCCGCCCGCCTTCGTCGTGCTACACAGATCTGTATATCTGTAGTTAGCCGCCCTCGAACCTGACAGAAGGAGCAAGAATGGTGAAGGCACAGCTGACCCTTCCCAACGGAACCGTCGTCGAGATCGAAGGCTCGACCCAAGAGGTCAAGGAGCTTCTAGAGTTCTACGGCGGCGACGATGGTGGTGGTGGTTCCACAGGGACTCGGAAAGAGGCCGCGAACAAGGCCGCAGCCAAGGATGTCGCCGAGTCAGGCACTCTAGACCTTACCGACATCGTCAACCAGGTGAAGAGCTGCGACGAAGCCGCAGACATCGAGGAGCGAATCCTGGACAAGAGCAGCCAGGTCGATCGAACCCTTCTCCCCTTGTATATCGTTCACGAGTACTTCGACAACCAGCACGCGCTCTCCTCAGGGGACGTTCCCAAGGTCACCACCCTATTCTGAGCGTCCCGTTATCCCAGCCGAATGCCTTGAGTACCCTGTACGATACCGCATCGAAGTACGAGATCGGCGCCCGCCCACGGAAGAAGGGTTCGACTGTTCGCTACAAGTCAACCGTCTGGGCGTCAAGTACCTCAAGTCCGTAAGGGCCGCGACTCCGAGGAATAGAGGCCAGTTTGCTCAGCAAATCGAGGAGTCTTCTCTGACCCACTCAGAGAGGGCAGTACCTGTCTGTGGTATACGCGTATAGCCAGGAGTTCAGATTGACCCTCGGGAGCTCGCGAGATCGACTTGGCGGTCTGACTGTGCCGAAGCTACCAGGCTCAACCGACCTCGACGCCGTTCGTCTCCCTTCAGCGGGCAGGCTTCAAGATTCGCGCGACAAGGAAGACACTCGTCAACAGACGGCGAGATCGTCAATTGAAGAAGGTCCATCTCCGGCCACATCATCGCCTAGCAACGTCACTGGTAAGCGATCGTATCGTGAGCGGCTGCCTATCGATCATTGGTAGCTAAGAGTTCGGCGTCTACGATTCGACCGCGGTGCTGACGAGCCGTCTAACGAGCTCGCTACTAATCGAAATCTACATTCATGAAAAGCGAACTGCGGAGATTCGGAAAGACGGTGCTTTTCTTCAGCGGACCGAAGCTCCTCGCGTACGGCGTGTGGACCACCAAGTACGCTCACCCGGAACACGCCGCAGCCATGTCCGAATCAAGCCTGGGCGATACGGCTGCCCACCATCGGGTCTACATCACGCGGCAGGGCGACATTGACCATATCAAACAGAAGTACCGAAGGCTGCTGCAAGAACTCCTATCGCTCTCCGGAATCAACCGGTGAAGGGGGGGCGTCTCCCCTGCGGTCGGAACGCTCCGGCCGCTGAACTCGAAACGTTAGGCCGAAACGGAGTCAGCGTGGATATTCGAAGGATGCTGAGACGCACGACAATCGTGATCTCAGGGCTGGCTGCGCTCCAAGTCGGGCTTTGGCTATTGGTGGGATTATGGTCTCTTCCGCGTCAGATTCCCAGGATGATCGAACTGGATATCGAGGCTGCAAGAGAATACTTCGCTCAGAAGGGCGAGGACATACCGGAGAACCCGAACCCAGAAACCTACGTGGTGTGCGAGAAACTCGCAGACCGCTTGGGTCCGGGCGGCGTAGCGCGCCTGCGCGATCTGCTCAAAGATCGTAATCTCAAGGTAATTCCAGAGTCGGCAGCTCCCCCGGGGTGGAAGACCGAATCCGGAACGACGCGAGGCTTTGCCAAATACTGTTATGAAGTCGAGTTCACGAGCCCAATCTACGCCAGAATCAACTACTACTATTGGCACGGAGGTCTTGCCGCGGGTGGGACAGTTCGATCTGCTTGGTTCGTACTCGGATTCTGGATGCCCGGGGAACCAGTGTCAGTTTGGGTTTCGTAGCGACCTAACGAAGAAGCCTCGGTGTCAGGTCAGGCGATTCCGACGATCTTGGGGTAGGCGGTCGTGAATTGACTGTCCAGGCACGGATGCGGCCAGAGTCGCAGGTGCCGTCACCACAATAGGCAGAAGTGCGATCTTTCGCAGAACATATTCTCTCCGTCTTCACAAATTCCATTTCCATTACAGGCAGCCATAACAAGTGCAGGGACTATTAACAGAAACACAAGACTGCAAGATAGAATCACCCACCTCTCCATGGTGTTTCATCAGGAGAAGTGGTTTTTAAAGCTTCTGCTAGTCGCCGTTGCGCCAGGTTGTCGCGTCGTTGTTGCACCACGGGTCAATATCGTTGACGGTGGTTCCGCAGAACTTCTCTGGGTAGGCCGTGATGTATGCGGGGAGGAAATCGTTACGGATGAGGTCGTACATGCTTTGCATCGCATCAGGAACCAGATTGAATTCGAGCTCGTTTCTGCCTTCGGGTGCGAATAAAGGTGACAGTCACGTACTTCCGATGTTGTGGTGGTTTCGGCGCACCCAGTTCGACAGTTCAGAGGTAACTCCTCGCTCTACCCCGTCTTGCGGTAGTAGCGGAGTGTGGTCAAGCTCGAGGGATGGCGGATGTTGACCTCGAGGTGTAGTGCGAGCGGCTGTCTGGCGGGGTCCGAGCCGAGATCCGGGCGGGCCGGAGCAAGAAGTGGCGGTGCCCGCGGGACCTGCGGTCGAGGCTTGTGGCGTACGCGAAGGCCTTGCTTCTTTCCATTCGTGGCCCTTCCCACCTTCTCACACCGGCCTTCTCACCCGTTGTAACGCGGATCAGTATGATAAATTGTCATACGAAGGAGACGACACGTGGTCCGCAAGAGAATCACCGTCTCGATCGACGAAGAGGTCGCCAGCTACCTCGACTCCGTCCCGAACCGAAGTTCGATCGTGGCCGAGGCCGTCCGCGACTACCGTGCGCGTGAGCTCGAGCGCAGCCTGGAGATGGCCTATCGCGAGGACCACGACGAGACTGCCGAGCTCGCCGCCGAATGGCAGGCGAGCGACGCCGAGATCGACGAGTGAGCCTGACGCCGCGACGGGGTGACGTCGTCGTCGTACGTCTCGACCGGGCCGAAGGCTCCGAGATCCGAAAGACCCGCCCGGCTGTCGTCATCTCGAACGACGCTGCATGCCGCGCCGATGCCGTGCTCCAGATCGTCCCCCTGACGGTACCGCCCGAGAGGCCTTTGCGGCCCTATGAAGCGCTGATCCAACCCGGATCGTCCGGGATCTCCAAGTCCTCCCGCGTGGTCGCCAACCAGATCCGGACGGTCGCTCGAAGCCGACTGCTCGAACGCCTCGGCACCCTGACGTCCGCGGAGCTTGAGTCCGTCGAACGTGCAGTCATGATCCAGCTCGGCCTTCGTCGCGTGCCGTAGGCCCTCCGCCCTCTGCTCGCGAGGGCCCAGAGCTTCGGCGGGCAGCCGATGCCGACGATTCCGGATGCTGTCGGCTCGGAAGGGTTGCACGGACTCCTGTTGTCAGGCACTCACATCGGTGCCGGGTCCTCACACCGGTGGTCAGGCGATTCCGACGATCTTCCAGAAAACGTCGGAATCGCCTGACCTGCTACCGATGTGTTGAGAAACGTCGGAATAGTATGACCGAAACTCGCGAGTCCATTCCCTACACCTCTCCCCCCACACGGCGCATCATGGCGCGAAAGCGGGGGTGGTCGTGGACGAAGGAAAAGCTACCCCAGCGGGGAAGGTAGTGCACAATAACTCCGGTTTCGTCGACCGCGCGTTCGATGGCGTCGAGGGTCGAATCCACATCGCCGCGCCCTGCCGCCAGCCACGCGGGCACATAGGCCGGAACATAGTGTTCCTTTGCGATGGCAGCTACCCGGTCTGCGGTTTTCGCGGCCTCACCAAGCATGCCAAGCCGGGCTTGGTAACAACCGAGGGGCCCGAAAGCGATGGGCCATCCCGCCTTGACTGACGTGATGAGAGGATCGAGGGCATCCTGGAGGCGGCCCAGGCTTTCGCCGAGGCATGTTCCCAGCACCGCGTTGAAGAGCGGGTTTCCCGGATCCATCGAGACGCTTTCGCGGACGTGGTGCAGACCTTCCTCGAGTTCTCCAGAGAAAGTCAGATTCAATCCTCCGAAAGTCTTACGACCGGAGACATCGGTTCGAGCTCGACCGCTCGGCGCGCCTCCGTCGCCGCCTCTTCCGTGTTGCCCCGGAAGGCGTGCATGTTCGACATCCAAGTGTGGGGGAGGCCCGAGCCGGGATCCATTTCCATCGCAATTCGAACCTGCTTCTCCCCCTCCACCTTGTCGTAGTCGAAGTACAGGGCGATAAATCCCAAGGCACCGTGGCTTGCAGCCGTCGGCTTGCCGAGTTCGACTGCGGTCGCGAGTTCCTTGCGTGACGCTCCACAGCGACAGACGGGGGGATCATGCCCCATCCACCGAGCACATTGAAGGCCTCGGCGATGCCGACATGGGGTTCCGGATACGCGGGGTCTTCGGCGATTGCCCGTTCAAACATGGCAATCGCCCGCATGACATCTCCTTCGGCATGACGGTTCCACAGAAACCGGCCTTGCATATAGAGGTCTTAGGCTTCCTGATCCGGGATGTGGCGGCGTTGCAGTTTGCCAAGCTCGTCCGGCAGCAGCGCGGTACGGAGCTGGTTGGCCACCTCCACAGAGATCTCGTCCTGGAGCTCGAAGATGTCGGAGATGGTGCGGTCATAGCGGTCGGCCCAGAGCTGGGTCCCGTCGGTGGCCTGGACCAGCCGGGCGGAGATCCGCACCCGGTCGCCGAATCGCCGGACGCTGCCCTCGAGCAGGTGGTCGGCGCCGATGGTCCGTCCCACCTCGCGCGGGTCGACCTCCTGCCCTTGAAGGCAAAGGACGAGGACCGCGCCAGACCCTGATCCCCCGGACCTTGCCGATGGCGCCGAGGATCTCCTCGGCATCCCGTCGCAGAAGTACTCCTGCTCGACATCGTTGCTCAGGTTGGCGAAAGGCATCACCGCCACCGCCGGCTCGGCGCCGCGTTCGTGGCTTGGATGGGTGGCGCTGATTGCGCACCCGGCACGGTGCCGAGGCTGTCCGGATCTAGGGTCTCGAGCACCGCCACCAGCTCGCCCGCGTGCTGGTAGCGTGCCGCCGTTGTTTCTCGAGGCACCGCCTCACCAGGCCCGCAGGGTGACGGAAACGGCGTCGTCGAGAGGCGCCGGGTCATCGCGGAGCGCCGCCGAAATGTACTCGGCGGAGGAACCGCCCGCGAACGGGCGTCGACCCGAGAGCATCTCGTAGAGGACGCAGCCGAAGGCGAAGACATCGGTCCGGGTGTCCACCGGGTCGCCGCGCAGCTGCTCGGGCGCCATGTAACCCATGGTGCCGAGCAGGGTGCCGGCGGCGGTGTCGCTGGGGAGGGCCGCGGTTTCTTCCTCGGTGGCGATCTCGGTCACGAGGATCTTGGCGAGCCCGAAGTCGAGGATCTTGACCCGGTTGTCGGTGGTCAGGAAGACATTGTCGGGTTTGAGATCGCGGTGGACGATGTTCCTGTTGTGCGCAGCGGCGAGGCCGTGAGCGATGCCCAGGCTCCAGGCGACAGCGGAGACCGGGGGCGGAGGGCCGTGCCTCAAGACCCGGCGGAGGCTCTCTCCCTCGAGCAATTCGGTCACGATGTAGGGTTGATCGTGGTCGATGCCGACGTCATGCACGGTGAGGAGGTTGGGGTGGTTGAGCGCCGCGGTGGCGCGGGCCTCACGCTCGAAGCGTTTTCGCCAATCGGGACTGTCCGCGACCTGTGGCGGGAGCACCTTGATTGCGACCTCACGGTCGAGCTCGGTGTCGCGCGCCCGCCACACCTGACCCATCCCCCCGGCCCCGATGGGGTCGAGAACCTCGTACCGGCCGAGACGATCACCCTGCGACAGGGACATGATGCAAGATCGAGCGTGGCAGACTCATGATACCGCAAGGGTGCCCATTGCTGTTGAAATGCCGGGCACATGGATCTAGTCTTATCTTGGGTGCCTAGTCAGACGATTCCGACGATTCGAGAGGTTGGCATCGGTGCCCGCATCGGTGCCTGGTCTGAAGTTTCCATCGGTGCCTCTATAAGAAGTCAAGAGGGAAATCTCGTCGTCGAGGCTGTGAGTCAGTGGGAAACCCGGAGGGTTTTCCAAGGCCTGTGGGAAGGTGGCGTCAGCCAGCTTTCCATAGGCCGTCAGACTCACAGCCTGTCGACGTCGAGCGTCATGCGGCTGCTCCGCGCGCATCTTCGAGGCGCTCGAGATGGCGGGAGATCAAGACCTCCTTGTCGTAACGGGCATCGGTGGTCATCAGCTTGAAGATGAGCTTGTGCCGCTGGCGCGAGAGTGCGATGAACGCGGCGCGTGGGGCTTCGGGTGGCCGGCGTAGTCGCCGAGCTTCTTGCGGTAGTAGGCCCGATCCCCGCACTGTGCTTCACGGCGACCACTGCAGAGGTGTAGAAAGCGTGCAGATTCGCTTGTTGACGCCGCGGGCGAGGTCGAGGTGTCCCGCCACTTGCCGCTCTTCCTGCCGATCGGCGTGACCCCGGCGTAGGTGGCGCACTGTGCCTCCGTCGCCGTACGAGCCACGCAGCAGCTCCGAAACCGAGTCCCCGCGACCACCGGGCCGATCCCGTGCACCTCGAGAAGCTTGAGTCCAACCGGGTGGCTCTCGACACGGTGCTGGATCTCCTCGAAGAGCCTGTCCAGCGAGGCGTCGCAAACCGCCATCTGCTGGACCAGAAGGCTCATCTCTAGAGTGATCGCCGCGCGCTCCTCGACCGCCATGCTGATTCTGCGCGCCGCCTCCCGAAGCAGCATGGCGACCTTGGTCGCCTTGCCACCGTACCGGCAGCGGTGGAGGATCTTCTCGATGCTGCGCAGCTGAGCTCTCTCCATCCCCTCGAAACCAGGCCAGCGCTGCAGCAGGTAGATCATCGCCTTGCTCTCCGGCTGTGGCCCCTCCCACGAGCGGTGCAGCATCTCCGGTGCAATCTCCAGCAGCACCGCTCGAAGCCGCATGCTGTCTCGTCCTGTCCTCCCTCAGTCGTTCATAGGCCCGGGTCAGCCGGGAGAGCGCCCGTTCCTCCTCGGTCACTTCCGTCACTACCCGACACCCACGCAGACGCAGGTGGACCATTCGGCCAGCAAGGTAGGCGTCCCACTCGTCATCCTTGCGCGCTGCCCGTGACATCTCGAAGGTTGGTGCGACGTCGTTCACATGCCACACCTCGCAGCCGAGCTGCTGTGCCACGTCGCTGACGACCCGACCATGAGAGCGCTTCGACTCCACCACGACCACGAGCTGTGCCTCCGGTCCGACCCGGAGCATCAGCCCAGCCAGCGCCTCCTGGACCAGGTCTCGCCTATTCACAACCCTCACCCTCTTCTCGAAGGCGCCTTCCTCGTCCAACAACACTGCTACGTGCTCATCCTCGGCGCAGTCGAACCCAACGACCCGGACACGTCCTTTCACCTGGTGGTCCTCCCCTCGTACAATGGCCATGCCGCGCGCTGTCGAGCCTCTATGAGCCATCTCGGCGAGGTCCCAAATCAGACGGCGCGTATGGCTAACGAGCACGGGCGGCGATCCAGGTATAGCCACCAAGGCTGGCACCGAGAGCCATACCCGTGCTCGTCCTTTCTTATATAGGACCCCTGGTCTGAGGCTTCCGACGAAATCGGCAGGATCGCCTGAATTGAGTGGCACCGCAGGCCAGACTTCTCGTGGGTCCGTGGGCGTGTTCTGCCGTCCATGATCCGTCCTCGTCTCCTGTCGATTGCGCAGGTTAGACTCGATCATGGCCATGCTTGAGATCAAGCGTGCTGAAGCAACCCGCGACCTGAGCGACTTCTGTGAACACAGAGTTCCCTTGGCCTACCGCGACCAGATCCGCTACACCTTCGAGTTCCGCGGGAACGATGTGACGCTCTTCGAGCGCCGTCCGCCCTGGGACGGCCGCGGCGGGGAATGGACGCGTCTGGCCATCGCTCGCTTTCGTTACGAGCCGGCGGCCAACGGCTGGTCGGTGTCGTGGCAACGTGCCAACGGACGCTGGCTTCCGTGTGACTGGATTGGTATCAAGCCTCGTTTCGGCGACGCGCTCGACGAAGTGAAGCGCGACGACCACGGGACCTTCTTCGGCTGAACCGCGAAGCACCGGTGCTAGGACAGACGATTCCGGCGATCTCCGCCGAGTCGCCGGGATTGTGTGTCCCAGCACAGCGTCTACTCCACTCTCCCTGTTCCTGGGAGATGTAATGGGAGCACATGAGGTGCCGACACTCCTGGCACTTTGCGCTGAGGTTTCACTTCCCGTCGGTCGAGCCATTACCGCTCAGAGCCTTGTCCAACCGGTCGTAGTCGTCGCGAAACGCCTCGTCGGTCTCGCGCCCCTCGGCTCCCCAGCGCACCCACCGGCTCACATCGTGCCATCCCCATCAGGTGCCGGCGCCCATCAACGCCTGGAGCGCGACGGTGCCGCGAACCGTGTGGATGGGTTCCACGTATCACTTGAAGGCATCGATCATTCCGGAGAGTGAGAACCCTCACCCGGCAACGCGATACACGGCACCCTAAGAAGAGAGCGTCTTGCAGATGACAAAGAAGATGATACTCATCGCCATTTCGGTGTTTCTCGGTGCCTGCGCCGGGACCTCACCCCCGGCGGACCTTAGCCTCAAGAACGTGACGGTCATTTCGGCCGATCGCCCTGCAGCCGTTTCAGGCCGATGTCTGCATCGACCAGGGCAGGATCACCAGCATTGAGACGGTGGGCAAGGCGCGGGCGGCCAAGGAAACGATCGACGGGTCGGGCCGCTTCCTGATTCCGGGCCTCATCGACAGCCACGTCCACCTTTACCATGCGCCCGGCCTCAAGCGGCGCTACACCGAGCACTACGATGAACTCATCGCCGCCTACCGCGAGCAATTGCCGCGCAGCTTTCTCTACTACGGCTACACCTCGGTCATCGAGCTGAACGCCGATTTCGCCACCAACCAGGGCTTCGAGGCCGCGCCGGAGCACCCCGACCTCTACCATTGCGGGCAAGGGCTGGTGCTCTCGAACGATTTCATGGCCACCGACTTCGAAAATGCGGGGGAGTTCTTCGCCGCGTATCCCAATTTTCTTCACGACCGCTTCACGACCCCAGACTTGCCGCCGGGCTTCGAGCCCGCGGACCACACTCCGGCCGCCACGGTGGCGAAGATCGCAGAGCAGGGAGGCCGCTGCGTCAAGCTCTACTACGAGGAAGCCCTGTGGTGGCCGGGGCCGGATCGCCCGAGCTTCGCGCTGCCCTCAGAGCAGATCGTCCGGGAAGTTGTACAGGAGGCGCACCAGCGCGGCATGCCCGTTGTGTTGCACGCCACCACCCCAGCCGGCTACCGTTTCGCCCTGGCAACGGGCGTCGATATCGTGGCTCACGGTCTGTGGGAATGGCCGGGGAGCTTTCGCAACAGCGGGAGTATCCCTCCCGAAATAGCGGCGTTGGGCGACGAGGTGGCGGCGAGCGGCATCGGGATCCAGCCGACGGCGCAGACGCTGCGCGGTACCGCGACCCTTTTCGAAGACACCCTGCTCGACGACCCGGCGCTTCTCGACGTCTTGCCGGCGGCATATGTGCACTACCTGCGTACCGAAGCGCAGGTGCAGAAGGGCATCTTCCTCCGGGTTTTCGGCCGGCAGATCAGCGACGCTTCACTCGGCGAGGACGAGATGGAGATCGAGGTCGCAAGCGCACTGGCCTTCGTTAATCAGCGCTTCGAGAAGGAGATGGGCCGCTGGCAGCAGCGAGGAGCCCACTTCCTTCTCGGTACCGATTCCGCTGTCGGCGGTTTCGGCTGGAGTCATCCGCCGGGGCTTGCGGGTTACTGGGAAATGCAGGCATGGGCTCGCGGCGGAGTACCGCTCGCCGCCATTTTCCGCGCCGCCACCCTCGACAACGCCAAGGCCTTCGGCCTCGAGAACGAAGTCGGCAGCGTTGAAGTCGGGAAGCGCGCCGATCTGCTCGTGTTGCGCAAGAACCCGCTTGAAGACCTGAGCGCCTACGACGCCATCGAGAAGGTGATTCTGAACGGCAAGGTCCTCCAAAGAGATGCTCTCAGCGCTCGACGCTAGGCCGAGGGCTCCACGTGAGCCCCACATCGGTGCCTCCATCAGCAGTCAAGGCGTGAAACTCGTCGTCGAGGCTGTGAGTCTGTGGTGAAACCTGGAGGGCTTTCCAATACCTGAGGGAAGGTGGCGTTAGTAAGCTCTCCAAAGCTCCGCAGGGTGCTCATCGCACTGCGCACCAGCTCGACGGAGACGGGGTGTCACGATATCCTGCCCGTCAATGTACAGGCAGGCAAAGGGCGAACAGAGTCTCGACACGCGCGATCGGCTCTCCGTTGACGCCGTTGCGGTGACCCTGGTCGGTCGCTCCATCCGGGCGGAGCACCGACGTTCCTTCTCCCACGATCTCCAGTTCGCAAGGCATCTCGCACATCCTCCTCACCGAGCCGGCTGCAGTCTGCACCACCTGATCGCTGTTCAAGCCTGCTGTGAATCGGTGCCTATGCAGATCCGCATGACACACCGTGCTCAGTCGATCATGCGCCGACAACGTATTGCAATGGGGTTACTTCCAGCCCACTCGCACGGCGACCCGGCGGGGTGTTACACAGCATCCCGCCCGACTTCGTCGTGCTACACAGATCTGTATATCTGTAGTTAGGCGTCAATCCAAACGGAGGCATGAAAATGACGCGAGTCCGAGTTGAGAACTTCACCATTTCGCTTGACGGATACGGAGCAGGTCCGAATCAAGACATCGACAATCCACTCGGCGTTGGCGGAGAGGATCTGCACCAGTGGTTAATCCCAACACGCACGTTCCAGCGCGCCTTGTTCGGAAAGGAGGGCGGCACGACCGAAGTTGACGATGACTTCGCCGCGCGTGGCTTCCAGAATGTTGGGGCTTGGATTCTTGGGAGGAATATGTTCGGACCCGTTCGTGGTCCCTGGCCGGACATGAACTGGAAAGGCTGGTGGGGGGACAATCCACCCTATCACTTTCCAGTTTTCATCTTGACCCATCATGCGCGTCCACCCATCGAGATGGAAGGCGACACGACGTTCCACTTCATCACGGGAGGCATTCGCGAGGCTCTCGACCGTGCACGCGAGGCGGCCGGCGGACTGGACGTGCGGATCGGCGGTGGGCCAAATACGATCCAGCAGTACCTTCGTGAGGGCCTCATTGATGAACTGCATGTTGCGATTGCACCGGTCCTGCTCGGTGGGGGAGAACGGCTGTTCGAAGGGGTTGACTTGCGGGCTCTGGGATACGCGTGCGTTGAATTCGCAGCTTCGGACAAGGCCACACACGTTGTTCTACGGCACCAGGGGCGCACGGACGCCTAACAAGCGGTGCAGCGGACGGTCCGCTGCGCGGCCCGCCGCTGAACCACTGCGTTAGGCCCACCA
This sequence comes from uncultured Acidobacteriota bacterium, assembly GCA_963814875.1. Lineage (GTDB taxonomy): Bacteria > Acidobacteriota > Thermoanaerobaculia > Thermoanaerobaculales > Sulfomarinibacteraceae > CAVSIS01. Next base: position 212,137 of record CAWFFJ010000017.1, on the reverse strand, counting down.
CCAGGAGAAGTGTGATGTCTGTTGGCAGCTTCCTGAAGTTCTGGCTCCTATACGGGTTTCTCTTTGAGTTCGGAAGCGCCCTTGCTTTGGCCTCTCTCATCGCTGGGCTTGGGTTCGTTGACCCCCAGGAGAGGATTCCGTTTATCTGAGCTTTGCAACCGTGCGGGTAGGCCCGGGCGGTTGCCCGCCCAGGCCCCCCACAGATCCGGACGTGCAGGTTTCCCGCATCCGGCTCCTCAGGCACACGGGTTCGCTGCATGGCGGTAGATCGAGTGGACGACCTTGGCCAGTGGGAGAGGGAAGCGCTTCAGGAGGCGGTGGAAGCGGTCCCAGGCCAGGCTCCGGCGCTGCGAGCGTCGCTGCAGCCAGTAGTGCCAGATCCGCGTGACCCAGTGCCGAAACTCGCCCAGCGCCCGCCCGTTCCCGGTCAGGCCGTAGTACGAGAAGTGGCCCAGAAGCACAGCGGACAGGTACCGGTGCTGCTCGGCGAGCTTGAGATGCCGGTTGCGCTTGCACCACAGGGCGACACGCTTGAGCGCTCGGCGGAGCCGGGCGCGCGCCGTCTTGCGCTTGACCACCCAGGCTCCTTGACGCGACAAGCCCCAGTAGTGGGTGAATCCGAGGAAGTCGAAGGTCGGCGGCTTGCCACCTCCCCCACGCTTCTTCGCTCCCCGAGGCTTGCCAAATGCGATCAGCCGCGTCTTCTCCGGGTGCAAGGAAAGCCCGTGCTTGTTGAATCGCTTCGGCAGCACCTCCATCACCCTCCGCGCATCGGACTCGTCGGCGAACACCATGACGAAGTCGTCCGCATACCGGATGAGGTGGGCTGCCCCTCGCATCCGCGGCCGGACCTGCTCGACGAACCACCGGTCCAGCACCTCATGCAGGTAGATGTTCGCCAAAAGTGGCGAGATCACCCCACCCTGCGGAGTGCCGTCTTTGAGTCGCCGTAGCTGCCCGTCCTCCATCACCCCAGCTTTCAGCCACTTGTCGATCATCTTCCGGATCACACCGTCACGCACCCTCTGGTCAAGGAAGCTCCGCAATGTGCCGTGACCCAAGGTGTCGAAGAAGCTCGAGATGTCAGCCTCCAGCACCCAGCCCCCACGTACCTCTGTCAGCCTGTGCCACAGGCTCTCAAGCGCGTCGTGTGCCGACCGACTCGGCCGGAAGCCGTACGAGCATTCACAGAAGTCCTGCTCGTACACCGCCTCCATCACCATCAGCACCGCCCTCTGCAGGACCTTGTCCTCAAAGGTCGGTATCCCGATCGGCCGTGTCGTTCGACCATCGCCCTTCGGGATCAGCACCCTCCGCACCGGCGGCGCGAAGTACGAGCCCGACTTGAAGCGCTCCAGAAGGTCCCGCAGGTTGCTGTCGAGGTTCTCGGCGTACTCCGCCGCCGTGACCTCGTCGACTCCTGCAGCACCATCCTTGCGCGTTTGTCGGTATGCCTCGTACATCCACGCCAGGTCGACGTGGTGGGCTAACGTCACGATCACCATGTCCGGCGCTCGCCTCGCCAGCTCGGCTATCCGATGCAGTCTCGTTGAGACGCTCCCGAGGTCCAATGCCCTCGACATCTTCCCCTCCATCGGCTCCGTGCTCCTGGCGCCCCCTTCCCTCCTCCGGGTCCCTTCAGGCTCGGTTCCCCGGTCTCGTCGGTACTACGAGGCGCTCCGACTTCCTGTCGTCCGTCCCGGGGGGCTCGTCGCCTTGCCCGCCGGTACCGTGGTGCGCCCTTTCCCTTCTCCCGCGATGGCTGGCGCGTTGCCTCCCGCGGGTCGGCGGCATTGAGCTTTCCTCCAGCGCCGCGACCTCTGGACCACGGAGACGACAGGATCTCCCGAGTTCCCGGCGGACCCTCTCGGCGCATGCCCTGCCCTTATCAGACCCCGGCGGGACCAGGACGCCAGGCCATTCGGCGCCCTAGGTGTTGCCTTCCGCTCCTGACACGACGTCGGCTCCCGCGATTTCACGATTTCGGGGCTCTATCACACAGCCTGCGCCTTCGCTGTCTACGCTTCGCAGCCTCGGTTGCCCGGGCACCACGCAAGACTCGCTTCCGGGCGGTGGCCAGCCCTACCCGGGCGGGACTCGACCCGCAGGGTCCGTTCGGGAGGTTTCCGAGTGACTCATCTCATGTCATCTCTTCCCCCTCCCCCGAGCTTCGCTCGGCGCACGCCAGGCACGTCATGTGATGTTAACGGCGTGCAGGCGGGCTGAGACAGCGAACAGGGTAAACCCTGACGAGGGGAACCGGCTCCTGGGGCAGGTCCCGGCTCTGCTCCCCGTCGATGGACGTCTTCGGGAGGCGAGCAGGTTACAACGGGGTACAAGAATGCCTCCAGAGGGCTCATCACCGTGGCATCCCGTCTGCTCTCCGTCTCCGACTCTGGTGGCGCGTGCGGGCTACACTTGGCCATGGCCTTGCCTGAGATCAAACGAGCTGAAGCAACCCGCGACCTGCGTGACTTCTGTGAACACCGCGTCTCCCTGGCCTACCGCGACCAGATCCGCTACACCTTCGAGTTCCGGGGAAACGATGTGACGCTCTTCGAGCGCCGTCCGCCCTGGGACGGCCGCGGTGGGGAATGGACGCGTCTGGCCATCGCTCGCTTTCGCTACGAGCCGAAGGTCAACGGCTGGTCGGTGTCGTGGCAACGTGCCAACGGACGCTGGCTTCCGTGTGACTGGATTGGCATCAAGCCTCGTTTCGGAGACGCGCTCGACGAAGTGAAGCGCGACGACCACGGGACCTTCTTCGGCTAGACCAATCCGGTGACCCGTTACCGTACCGGGCAGGTGTGGAAGATGCGCGAGAGACTGTGGTCGGCGCTCGCCAGGGCACTCGGCAGGCGTGACGCCAACCGAAAGCATCAAATGGTGTTGTACGCGCCCGAGATTTTCCGGATCGCTTACGGCGACAGCCATTCGAGCGGTTGAGTCTCCTTATCCACCGTGGTACCCTTCGCTCGATGACCACGACCAAGCGGGTCTTTATCTCCTCCACCGCTGAGGACCTCCGGCGGCACCGTCAGTCGGTTCTTGAGGTCATCGACCGGCTCGGGTACCAGGCGGTGCACATGGAGACCTTCGGGGCGATCCCGACCTGGTCGCTGCAGGCGTGTCGAGAGCTGGTCAGAGACTGTGACGCGTTGGTCGTGATCGTCGCGTATCGCTACGGGTGGATCCCGAGCGTCGAGCAGGGCGGCGACGGAAAGAAGAGCGTCACCTGGCTCGAGGTGCAGGAGGCAATGACGACGGGCGTTCCGGTGTTCGCCTTCCTCGTGGACGACAAGGCGCTGTGGACTGAACACAGAGAAGAGGAGAACCTAGTTCGCGCTCGAGACGAGGACGAGGTGCGCAGGATCGGCGAGGCCGTACACCACCTGGTCGAGTTCAAGGCGAGTCTCTCCAACCAGCCGGTAGCCTTTTTCAGCACGCCCGAGGACCTCGCGATGAAGGTCTCTGCATCCCTGGCGAGCTGGTTCGGCAGAGCTGGGCGGCCGTTCGTGAGCCAGGGCTTCTGGTTTCACCCCGGTCTCGGCCTCGCCATCCCTGCACCGCACGGGTGGGCGATGACCGAGCTGATGGGCCAGTCGATCCTGATCAGGCCGCGCGAGCAGCGAGGCTTCACCGACAATCTCAACGTCCAGACCGTCCCCCTTTCGCGAGACCTTGGTCTGAGTGACGTAATGGAGGGGAGTGTCGCGCAACTGCAGGCTCTCGAATCGGTCACGATCGAAGCCGCGGAACGGCGCATGATCGACGATCGCCCGGTTGCATATTTTCGCTACCATGGGCTCCTCCCGGGCCAGGCGGATCCCCTCCACTACGTGTGCTGCATTTACATTCGCGGCGACCAGCAGGTGGTCGTCACCGCGACCGCGGGACCGGAGCACTGGGCCGAGACCTCAGCGATCGTCGAGTCGATGGTGAACGGGCTGCGCTTCACACGATCGGTTCCGCCCGCCACATCATCGACCACCTGACACTCCGAGACTTCCCCGGAGCCGCTAACCGTAACCGTGCCAGGCACGTCACGTGACGTTAACGGTGTGCGGGCCGGGCAACGACGGGGAACGAGGTCAACCAAGGGGAGGGAGCACTGCTCTTCAGGCAGATCCCTGCCCTGCTTCGGATCGATTGCGCCTTTGCACCGCGGCAAGGTCACATGACTTGCCTGGGGCGTTTCCAACCCGAGCCGGGAGCAGGCGGCGATGGCCGTTGCTGCAGGCTGGGGGTACATGGGGCAAGCGTTGACGGTGATCGGGGCGCCGCGAGGGGGGTTGCGCAGATCTCTGTATATTCGTAGGTGGGCACACGTGATGAAGGTCAGCTTCGAGCGCCTCTGGACGGATGACGACGAGATGATCGAGCTCGTCGTCTGCGCTTCCAATGGACGGCAGACAGGCGCGATGGAGGTCTACCTCCATCCAGATGATCTCAGGTCCTTTGGCGCCCACTTACAGTCGTTTCCCACCGACATGGACCATGTGGTATCCCTTGAATCAGGGGGAGTGGCGTCCGAATGGTATGGGCACTTTCTCATGCGCGCATTCGTCCTCGACACATCGAGTTGTGCCCTGGAGGTCCTGATGGACAGCAGGGGCGAGCCTCTCTCGGAAGCCAGACTGCACTTCTACGTCGAACTCGAAGCGGCCTGTGCCAACAGGCTGGGCAGGGCAATAGAAGGCTGGGATGTTCTGAATGCTCAACCGCTTGTGTTTACTGAGAATGGTGCCTAGGCCGATGCAGCTGACACCTGCTCCCGTCACGTCGCCTGCGGGGGCAAGCTCCGCGCCGGCTCGGACTGCGGCCGAACGCAGGCACAGCTGATCGCCGGTCCGTTCGGCGGACACCATGGGGAAAAGCACCTTGTCGCAGATGGTCCACAACGATCCCTGGTTTCGACTGCTCGATTCGTCCCTGAATGGACTCATCCCCAGCGAACCAGTCGAGGTTCTAGGCGACTGGTCGATGACAACGCGGAAGACCTACCAGTCGGAGAGGCAGAGTGGCACCGGTGTTGGGCCGTTCGTCGAGGTCGAGGATCGACGATGGAGCGGGACTCTGAGTTGCCGAACGCCCGCGAGCGGCATCATGTTTCTCGTGACGGCAACTACAGTGTACTGGGTCAAAGCCCCGACGGTTGCTCTCACGCTGTCGGTGGGCGTGTCGCTTCACGCGTACACGGGGTACGTAGCAGGTCAGGCAATGTTCGCCGCGGGAATGGGTGGTGCAGTTTTGCCAGGTGTCCTCGTCGCAGAGCCTGCAAAGCTCGACGACGTCTGCGCGCGCGGGCCGATGACATTCACCACTGGCCACGTCGTCACTCTTGCCAACACGGACAGCGCTGCCTTCGTCGCCGTCGTATTTCCCGGTACGGTCCTGAAGATGGGCCGCAATCATCTTTGGAGGCTTCGCGATGACGTCGCTTCGTCGCTGGCCACGGATATCCGCGAGCTGCTGACTCGTCGGCGGTCAGGGAACTTCGACATAGGCCAGACGAGGAGCACCTCCTGAATCAACGCACGCCTGCCGTGCCGCCGAACCAGAAAGGTGCCGGAAAGGTGCCTCTCGCGCTCGTCCGCTATCCCGAGGAGATCCCTTCAGTGCCTCCACAAGGGGTCACTCGTCGAGGCCGTGAGGCTATGGGAAACCCGGAGGGTTCTCCAATGCCTGTGGGAAGGCGGCGTTAGCGAGCTTTCCATAACTCCGTAGTCCGAGCATGGCCGAGCCATGCTTCCTGCAGTCGTTGCACGGTCTCCTGTTGTCAGGCACTCGCGCTACACGTATACTATACGTGTAGGAGGACCTCATGCAGAGGAAGCTCACCATCACTGTTGACGAGCAGGTCTACGCGGGTCTTCACAGAGTCGTTGGACGACGGAGGATCAGCGGTTTCATCGAATCACTTGTCCGTCCTCACGTCGTCAGAGAGGACCTGGCAGCGGCATACCAGGAGATGGCACGGGACGAAACCCGAGAAGCCGAAGCCCTCGAATGGGCTGAGGCAACAGCCCCAGATGTCGCAGATGAACCGCGGTGAGGTCTGGTGGGTCAGCTTTGATCCGTCTCTTGGAGGCGAGATCCGAAAGCGCAGGCCCGCCGTCATCGTCAGCAACGACGCTGCAAACCAGCATCTGAACCGTGTGCAGGTTGTGCCTCTCACAAGGAATGTGGCTCGACTCTTCCCGAGCGAGGCGTACGTCGAGCTGAATGGCGAACGTCGCAAGGCGATGGCTGATCAGCTCACGACGGTGAGCAAGGGCAGGCTCGATCAGTACATCGGCTTGCTCTCGGCCTCCGATCTCACCGGTGTCGAACGAGCCATTCAAACTCAGCTTGGCATGGACTGAGGCATGGCGGCTCAGACTCGGCGCCTCAACCCTTCAGGAGGTCTCGGAGGGCGCCCTCATCCGTGCCAGGTCAGGTGCCGGTCCTGTGTCGCCAGATGCCGCCGTCCGCGGTGAGCAGCCAAGCGGTGCCGTCGGACTGGAGGGCGATCTCGATGCCGCGACCCGGAACGCCGCTCCAGGAGTCGCCGTTCCACCGGTAGATCCCGCGGTTGCCCTCGCTGTCGGGCTCGTCGCATCCGATCACCCAGACATCGTCGTTTCCGGCATTGGCGATGGCGACGGCGCAGCCGGGCTTCTCCACCCAGCCCTCACCCTGCATGACCTGCTTGTAGATCCGCCCGTCCTCGCCGATGGCCCACGCGATGCCGTCGGTCAGGCCGACGCCGAGGCGCCGGGCGAAGAGCTCGCCGAAGGGCGGCGACCAGGAGTAGTCGGTGCAGTAGCCCATCTCGCCGACGAGGATGTCCGCGCTGCTGCAGTCCGTCGTCTGCGGCAGTCCGTCGCTGCGGACAACCCGCCCTCCCGGGTGATCCCCGACCTGCCGCAGGACGCCCCAGATCCACCCGCCTCCGGTCGCCACCTCCTGGAAGCGGACGGGGAGCGGGTGATTGTCGATCACGACGCTTCCGTAGTCCGACACCGTGATGACACCGGACACCTTGGCGAGGAACTTGTTCTTCTTGAGCGGTAGCTCGGAGACCGCAGCGATCGAGTGGGCGGTCCTGCCGTCCATGTGCCAGCCGCCTTCCTGCCAGTGGAAGATCAGGGTGTCGAGGTCGGCAGAGCAGCCGATGACCCAGATCTCGGTCAGGGCCGCGATGCTGATCCGCTTGGCACAGCCCGGCATGCGCTCCCACTGCGTGCTCATGGCGAGAGCGTTGGTGCCCGCCACCACGCTCGGCGCGGAGGCCTCCGGCGCGGCGCGCGACAGCCGGCGCACGGTGTTCGGGGCAGCGGAAGGCGCCTGGGCGGACGCCGGCAGTGCGCACGCCAGGAGGGCCAGGCCAATTGGCAGAGAGGTCGAGCGTCTCATCATTTCTCCTCGTGTCTTCGGATCGTGACGGGAACGCGACGACTGCGTCAGTGCTGCAGGTGCCGGGAGGCTTCGAGTGCGAGCAGCCGTAGCGACTGTCCGGGCACTGAGTGGAACCCCGGACCGCCGGCCCCAACTTGGATGACGTAGCGGCCCTGCACCATGGTGTAGGCGGTGCCCTCCTGGGTGGTTGCCCAGAACGCCGACCCTCCGTCCGTCGTGTCGAGCGACACCTTGGTGTCGGGGTCGGCCTTGGCCTCGGTCAGGCCGGCCTGCCATGGCGCGAGGGCCTCCGCGGCGGCCGAAAACTCGACGGAGTTCAGCATGACAGTGGCGGACCTCAGCTGATAGACGCACATCGACCGCATCCCGCCGCTGTCCTCGTCGACCTCGGGCCCGGACGGGCGCACCGCCATGACAGCGGCGCCGAAGAGTCTGGCGACGTCGGCCTGGGGAACCAGTGCGCAGGGATCGGCGGCTCCGGCGACCGGTACGACGAGCACTACCAGGAGCGAGACGAGCGCGGACGAGAGGAGCTTTGACATTCGGCCTCCTTGACGGGACCGTAACGGGCTTCCAAAACACTGAGTATGAGAGGGATATTCCGCACGACTTCCTCGAGATGGAGTTCGCCCGCAGGCTGGTCACCGGCGGCATCCGTGCCTGGTCAGGCGATTCCGACGATTTCTGGAAGATCGTCGGAATCGCCTGACCAGGCACGGATGCGAAGGCAAGCTCCTCCCCCACGACACGTTGAAACTCCGTGGACGTGGTCCCTAGTGGGCCTGCTGCAGCGGACGCTGGTGGCGCCTGCCTGGGCCAAACGCTAGATTGTAGGCAAGGGCAGTCAGCACATGAGACGCGTTGGAGCGTCCTTCGGGCATTCGCCCGTCGCGCGATCGAACGGAGGCTGGTATGGCGCCGCGTGGTGGTGGAATCGACGTCGCCGTGGTGGGGACAGGGCCGGGGGGCGGCATGGTCGCCAGGGACCTCACCCGGCAGGGCGCGCGGGTCGCGATGCTCGAGTGGGGCGGCAACGCCCCCGTCGATGGGTCGATCACGCGGTGCATGGGCTCGGCGCTGATACCCGGCCGGGGCCTCCTAGTCACGAACGGGCTCCTCACCCTGGTTCGCGGAATTACGACCGGCGGCAGCAGCATCCACTACTACGCGACCGCCTTCGACCCGCCCCTCGAGATGTTCCGCCGCTACGGCATCGAGCTCTCCGGGGAGCTCGCGGCGGTGAAGGCGGAGCTGCCCTGCGCGCCCCTGGCCGACGAGCTGATCGGCCCGGCGGCGACACGGGTGATGGCGAGTGCGCGGGACCTCGGCTACGACTGGCGCCCGCTGCCGAAGCTCGTCTATCAGGAGAAGTGCAGGGCCGGCTGCGACCTGTGCACCGTCGGGTGCCCCCACGGCGCGAAGTGGACCGCCCGGATGGCGGTCGACGAGGCCGTTGCCCACGGGGCGCGCCTGATCACCCGAGCCCGCGCCACCAAGGTGCTGGTCGAGGACGGCGCGGCGGTGGGGGTCGAGTATCGCCACGAGGGTTCCGCACGCACCCTCCATGCGGACCGCGTCGTAATTGCGGCGGGAGGTCTCGGGACACCGGCGATCCTCAGAGCGAGCGGGATCCCCGGAGCGGGGCGCGACTTCTTCTTCGACCCCCTGCTGCTCGTGATCGGTGCGGCCGACGAACACCATGACGGACGCGAGTTCCCGATGGCCGCCGGGGTCTGTCTGGAGGAGGACGGCTGCGTGCTGACCGACCTCCTCTGGCCGCGCTGGCTGGACATGCTGTTCACCGCCGAGACGCTGCGCTTCGACCGCCTGCTCGACCACTCCCGGTCTCTGGCGATCATGGTCAAGGTGAGGGACGACCTCGGCGGACACCTCACCAAGCGTGGCGGCGTGCGCAAGCGCCTGTCGGAGGGGGACCGCGCCCGGCTCAACGAGGGGGCCGCTCGGGCGCGCGAGATCCTCGCCCACGCCGGCGCCCGGCACGTCTACACGACCCTGTGCACCGCCACCCATCCCGGCGGCACGGCAAAGATCGGCGACGTGGTCGACTCCGACCTCGCAAGCGAGCTCGACAACCTCTACGTCTGCGACGCCTCGGTCATCCCCGAGGCGTGGGGGCGGCCACCGACGCTGACGATCGTCGCCCTCGCCAAGCGGCTCGCGAAGCACCTCGCGGTGCACTGAGGAGCGGCGCCTACTTCACCTCGGTGAAGACATGGAAGTTGGCGTCCTTCACGTCGTCAGCCTTCTTCGCGGCCTGGGTCCCGGGCGCCGCTAGGAAGGCCTGGAGTGCGTCCGGGTCCGCCACCGCGATGATCAGCCCGGCCAGATTGGGCTGGTCGGTGCTGCGCATAACATGCACGCTGGCAGCGCCGTGCTCGGTGAACATCGTGCGACGGCTGTTCTCCCCGCTCCAAGCGGCGAGCTGCCCGGCGTCAACTATTTCTGAGCGCCGCACAGGTGTAATTGTCGCCGGGCAGCCGCGTTCGATTCTCTCCGCCAGGCTCGAGATGGGGTCAAGCGACCGCCCTGATGAGCAGCGACCCCGAGAGCTCGCGCAGGAACGGAGTCCTTTCCAGCACTCCCCCGGTCCACAAAACCAGTCGAATCAGACGCGGTGGCACCGCTGGATGCAGCCAGTCGAAGGGAACAATCTCGATGTCTCGAAAACCCGCCTGCTGGAGATCGTTCGTGAGCGTCCATCGCACAAACGCGGTTTCATCCGGAGAGACACTCGGGAACAGCCGCCTCAGCTTGCGCTCGGCAAACACCTGAGGGTTGAGCATGTTGGGCTCAGCAAACGAGAGAATTCCGTTGGGTCTCAGGAGCCCATGGATCTTGACCAGGGAGTCGATGAGATCGAGGTGATGGAGAACCGAGGACCCGATCACGGCGTCGAATGCTCCCCCCACTCCACAGTCTTCAAATCGCCCGCATGTCAACCGAACGGTGTCTTTCGGCAGCTCGCGCGCCTTCGCCCTCTCGAGGAGGGCAGCGGAGATGTCGACGGCGAGGATCGAGCATCCCGAGCGCGCGAACATCTCGGTAAAGAGCCCTGTCCCGCAGCCGATCTCCAGGACACGCGCTCCGGGCCCGAGACGCGCACCCAATCCGATGAGCTTCGCACGTCGTCTCGCACGCACCTGGCCGGCGGGTGTGCCCCATCCCCACACGAGGTCTGGATCCCGGGCAGCAAGAGCCTCCCCATGCCGGATTTCATGATCAGCCCGCTCGCTCATGCTCGTGACTCGCCCACCCGATCGACAGGTTAGCACCACGGAGCGTGGCTCAATCCAAGTCGTCGTTCGGGGTCGTCGTCGGTCGCCCAGCGGCCGCAATCGCCCGTCGTGCCCCGCAACGTCCAGACCGCACCCGCGCCCGGTCAGGGCGAGGTCGCCCTCACTTCTGGCGTCTCGATGCACGCACCAGGCTTTAAACGTTTAGACGTGCCAGGCGTGCGCCAGGCCACCAAGCCTGGCACCGACCTGTCGCGTTCGCAGTACCTCGGGGCTGGCAGCCAGAAGGCATCGGGGAACGCCCCGGGAGGCAGGTCAGGGCCGCCGAGCCGGTGAACAGGGCGCACGTCTTGCGCCGGATCCCCCTCTTGCCGCCGCTGCCCTTGAGGTTCGCCGGTCTCGTGTGCGAGCGCTTCGCCGTCTTGAAAGTGTGTATCATCTTCTTTGCCGGGCCGACCCCGTCCCGGGCCCGCTGGAGGTCGATCATGACCCTGGGTAGTCTGTACAGCGACGGCTCCCTGTGCCCCTACACCCATCGCGTGCTGATCGCCAGCGACGAGCTCGGGGCAGCGATCGACGTTGTCTTCGCAGGCGCGATCCCCGATGCGGTCCGCGAGGCCAACACCGGCGGCAAGTGGCCGATCTTCGCTCTCGCGGACGGCGGCGCGATCCTCAAGGAATCCAACGAGATCGTCGACTACCTGATCGACAGCAGCGGGGCTCGCGGCGCAGCCTACCGGAGCCGCAGCGACGACCTGGCACGACTCGACGCCCTCCCACCCTGCATCGCCAAGGTCCTCCTCGCCGGCAAGCCGACGATCCAGACCGAGTTCCGGGAGAAGCTCGATCTCGCGCTGACGGAGGTCGAGAGGATGCTGGCCTTCTCGGGCGGGCCGTACCTCGGCGGCACCCACTTCTCGCAGGCGGACGGCCACGTCGTGCCCTGGATCTACCGGCTGCCCTTCATGGTGGAGATCCGCAACCACGTTCCCAAGGCGTTCCTCGCCAACGCCGAGCTCTCCGCCTGGGCTGACCGGGTCGTCAACCGGGAGTCGTTCCGGAAGATCGCACCCGAGCGGCACGAGCTGCGGAAGTTCTACGCCACCAAGGCGAGCTACGGCAGGCCGATGAAGGTCGGGCGCCTCCACCACTCCGGCTTCCGCGGGATGTGGGCAGACCTGGTCGCACGCATCGCCGCCCTGGCGGCGGGCGACGACCTCGACAACGAAGGGCTTCAGGAGGCACGCAACCTCTGCTACCTGCTGTTCCGCGCGGTGTCGCTGCACGCCACGCTCGAGAACCTGGTGGTCTTCCCGGCGCTCGACGCGGCCAGGAGCGACACCCGGTTCACGGCCGAGGCCCTGGCGCAGCACGATCACGAGGAGGGGGCGATGAACACGCTCCTCGAGCACTTCGACCGCGCTCTCGGCGAGCCGCCGGGCGCACGGAGAAACACCCTGGTCTCGCTCGCCACCGCGTGCGTGCCCATGAGGGAGAGCCAACTCGCGCACCTCGACCTGGAGGAGTCGACCTTCCTTCCCGTGCTCGCGGAGCTCGACCTCGAGCAGCACATGGCCATGCTCGCCAGCGCCTACGAGCTCTGCATTCTCGAGCGGCCCCACCTGATCGGCGTGCTGGCCTCCTACATGCCGATCGAGAACGTGCTCTCGCTCCTCGACTCCCTGCTGCAGGCGGTCACCCCCGACTCGGAGCAGTGGCGGACGCTGCTCTCGGCGATGCACCAGTACCTCGACGCCGAGCAGTGGCTGCGGGTGGTCCGTCGCTTCGAGGGCGTGCTGCCGCTGTCGCTGATGGTGATCCCCAGCAGCCACCGGCGGGGAACGATCGGCGACGCCGCGCGGGCGCTGCATGCCGCGGCCCCGATCGAGCGGCTCTCGATCCCTCGAGGCCCGGTCGGGAGCCCCCCGCGAAGTGAGCATCGCGGGGAGGTGTGAGATATGGCGCCGGTAGACCGAAGATCAGGAATGGTCAGAGCTTCCTCGCATCCGGCCCATCGGGCGCCCGCTCACCGCTCGTCGCCGTACCAGTAGCGTCGGGCGAAGTCGGTGGCGTCCTTCGGGCGGCGCTGCATCATCGGCACCAGGCGGAACATCTGAGTGATGTAGTGCCACTCTCCCCAACGGTCGAACTTGCGCATCGAGTTGAGGGTCTTGGCGCCTTTGAGGCGCACCAGGCTCTGGCCGCGGGGCTTGCCGAGGCGGCGCAGGTTCCACAGCAACTGGACGTCCTCGCCGAACAGGCGCCGCTCGTCGTAACCGCCGACGGTCTCGAAGTCGCGGCGCCGGCAGAACACGACGCCGGTGTCCATTCGCAGCAGCCACACCAAGGGGATCAGGAGAGCGTAGGTCACGGCGATACCGAGGGACCACCGCTCGAGGCGCACGCCAGTGGCGCCGGCGATCCAGCGTCCGTCAGCGACCGCGCGGTCGACGACGTTGAAGGTCTCGGGGTGGATGCGGGCATCGGCATCGACGAAGCAGAGCACCTCACCGCGGGCGGCCCCCGCGCCGCCGTTGCGTGCAGCGGCGATGCAGCGCGCGGCGACCAGGGCGACGGTGCAGCCGCGCGTCGCCGCGATCTCGGCGGTGCGGTCGGTAGAGGCGTTGTCGGCGACGATGACCTCGACGGCATTGCGTCCGCGAGCGAAGCGCTCGCGGGCCAGGTCGATGGTGTCGAGCAGGCGCGGCAGGAGGACCTCCTCGTTGTGGGCCGGGATTACCAGCGAGATGGCGGGTACGCCCCCGAGCGGCGCGGCGCCGGTGGCACCTCCGAGCGGGGGCGAGGCGGTCGTGCTACCGCTCCATGGGTCGGCCAAGCGCGAGGCGTGTCGCGCCCCGGCGCAGGACGACCGCGAACCGGGTGACGTCGTCGGGAGCAAGGGCTCTCAGCGTCACGCCGCCGACACTCCGAACAGCTCCCGCTCGAGGGCCATGTGCCGAGTATAGCGAAGGATGACGCCGGGCCCGCCGGATCGCCGACAGACCGAGGGACTTCCCGGGGGCGGTTCGTGGTTGCTCTCAGATAGGCACCGCGCCGCCGAACTCGGCGGGCGGATCGTTTTCCAAACCACCCGGCGGTCGACCTCGCGGACGCCGCCTTCAAGACCACGGAGGAGCGTGATGTACACACGAGAGCTTGGCAAAAGCGGCCTCAGCGTCTCGGCGATCGGCCTCGGCTGCATGGGGATGTCCGACTTCTATGGCGAAAGCGACGACGACGCCTCGATCGCGACACTTCACCGCGCGCTCGATGTCGGCGTCAGCTTCTGGGACACCTCGGACATGTACGGCACCGGCCGCAACGAAGAGCTGCTCGCGCGTGTGCTCAACGAGCGCCGCGACGAGGTCGAGCTGGCGACGAAGTTCGGCATCCGGCGAGGGCCCGGAGGCAGCATGCTCGGCATCAGCGGCCGCCCGGAGTACGTTCGCGAGGCGTGCGACGCGAGCCTGAAGCGTCTCGGGGTGGACCACATCGACCTCTACTACCAGCACCGCGTCGACACCGAAGTGCCGATCGAGGACACCATAGGCGCCATGGCTGAGCTGGTCGCGGCCGGCAAGATCCGCCACCTCGGCATGTCGGAGGCGAGCGCAGCCACGCTGCGCCGAGCGGCAGCGGTCCACCCGATCGCCGCGCTGCAAAGCGAGTACTCGCTGTGGACGCGGGACGTGGAGCCCGAGATCCTGCCCACCTGCCGCGAGCTCGGGATCGGCTTGGTTCCCTACTCGCCCCTCGGCCGCGGGTTCCTCACCGGCGTGTTCACGAGCCCGGACGACTTCGCCGAGGACGACTGGCGTCGCGCCAACCCACGATTCCAGGGCGAGAACTTCCGCCACAACCTGCGCCTGGTCGCGCGCATCCGCGACCTCTCCGAGTCCAAGCGGTGCACGCCGGCCCAGCTCGCGCTCGCCTGGCTGCTGGCACAGGGCGAGGACGTGGTGCCGATCCCCGGCACCCGCCACGTCTCGCGGCTCGAGGAAAATGCCGCGGCGGTGGACGTCACGCTGACCGAGGCCGATCTCGTCCACATCGACGAGGTCCTGCCGCCGGGGCTCGCGCAGGGGCTGCGCTACCCGGAGGCGGCGATGCGGTTCGTGAACGGCTAGGATCTTGTGGGCATGAAAAGGGCGCCGGGAGGAGTCCGGCGCCCCGAGGTTTGTTGGTTGGTTGGTGAGTGAGCCGGCCGGTCGTTGACGCCGACAGAAGCCGTCTTCAGAAGCTGTCGTCAGTGGGTGGTCGGTGCGGGCTTCGCGTTGTTGTGCTTGGCGTGCGCGGCCGTCGGTTGGGTCCCGACCACCTCGACCGTCGTCGCCATGCGGGTCTCACCGGACATCGTGTAGTGCACGATCGCCTGCTCACCCGAGCGCAGCCTCGCCATCGTCGAGGCCTTGCCAAAGGCGGTGTAGGCTGTGTTTGCTCCGAGAGTGAAGGTCACATGCTCCTCTCCGGCCGCTAGGGTCAAGGTATTCGCCTTGGCGTCGATGTGGGCGATCTTGCCCTGTGCCACGAGAGGCTTGTCGGCCGCGAACGCGGCCACGGCGAGCCCGAGTCCGAACACCATTCCCAGCGCAATCAGGGACCTGTGCCTCATAGATTTCGCTCCTTTCGCGAAACCGGGAACTCCTCCCCGGACGGCTGGAGATGGAGCATAACCCGTGCCACGGGCGGACCGGCACCGGGACGGTCACGCCCCGTGCGACCCGGCCAGAACGACAGGACCACGCGCCGAGTTGACATCGGATCGCAGTTTTAGCACCTCCCTACCGCGGGCGCCGATCTGCCATCACAGCGGGGAGTACTAAGATGTGCTCGGCGTGTCGGGACACTGGAGGTGGGCATGTCCGGTGGTCTGCGGAAAGGGGGGCTCGGGCGGGTGCTAGCGGCGGCCGCGCTCGCCGCGTTCTCCGTTGCAGCCTTCAGCGGCTGCTCGGTGCGGCGCGTGGCGGTGAACTCGGTAGGCAACGCGCTCGCCGAGGGCGGCGCGACGTGGTCGTCTGACGACGATCCCGAGCTCATCCGCGACGCGCTGCCGTTCGCGCTCAAGACCACCGAGAGCCTGCTCGCCGAGTCGCCCCGCCACAAGGGTTTGCTGCTTTCTGCCGCGTCGGGCTTCACCCAGTACGCCTACGCGTTCGTACAGAACGAGGCAGACTACGTCGAGGACAGCGACCTCGCCGCCGCGATTGCGATGCGGCGGCGGGCGCGTCGCCTCTACCGCCGCGCGCAGGCCTACGGCATGCGCGGCCTCGAGGTCGATCATCCCGGGCTCGGCGCCGCGCTTGCCGCCGACCCCGTCGGGGCCCTCGCGCCGGTGACGCGCGACGAGGTGCCGCTGCTCTACTGGACCGCCGCAGCGTGGGGCTCCGAGATCTCGCTCGCCAAGGACGACCCCGATCTGGCCGTCGAGCTGCCGCTCGCGGCCGCCCTGATCGACCGTGCGCGCGAGCTCGACCCGAGCTGGGGACTGGGCGCAATCTGGGACTTCACCATCTGCTACGAGAGTCGTCCGGCGGCTGCCGGCGGCTCGGTGGACCGCGCCCTCGCGGCGTTCGACGAGGCGATGCGGCTGGCCGACGGCCGACGGGTCTCGCCCCTGGTCAGCCTTGCGGAGAACGTCGCCGTGGCGACCCAGGACCGCACCATGTTCACGAGCCTGCTCGAGCGCGCGCTGGCGGTGGATGCCGACACCACCGGCGACCAGCGCCTCGCCAACCTGATCACCCAGAAACGGGCCCGGTGGCTGCTCGATCATGCCGACGACCTGTTTATAGAGTGACGAAAGGGAGCCTCGCGTGAATCTCCGACTGAGAGCCCGCTCGATCGTGCCGATCGCCCTGCTGGTGCTTGCTGCCGCCGGACCGGCCGACGCCCAGAGGGCCATGATCAAGATGGCGACCCTCGTGCCTCAGGGATCGGCCTGGCACACCGCCCTCCAGGAGATGACGGCGAAGTGGCAGCAGGCCTCCGGGGGCAAGATCACGGTCCGCCTCTACCCTGGCGGGGTGGCCGGCGACGACACCGACGTGGTGCGCAAGATGCGCCTCGGCACGCTCGACGCAGGTGTGCTCACGGTATCGGGCTTCGCCGACATCGACCGCTCGATCTTCGCCCTGTGCGTGCCGATGATGTTCGACTCCTACGCGGAGCTCGACGCGGTCACCGCGAAGCTCACGCCGGAGCTCGAGAGGATCTACGAGGACAAGGGCTTCGTCGTGCTCGCCCTGGCCGACGCCGGCTGGGTGCACTTCTTCGCCACCTCGCCGGTGCGCACGCCGGATGACCTCAAGAAGCTCAAGATGTTCTCGTGGGCCGGCGACGATCGCGGGATCGAGCTGTGGAAGGCGGCCGGCTTCAAGCCGGTCCCGCTGCCGTCGACCGAGATCTCGACCGCGCTCCAGACCGGCCTGGTGGACGCGGTGCCGACGACGTCGCGCGCCGCGGTGCTGCTGCAGTGGTACCGGCACGCGCCGTACATGACCGACCTGCGGTGGGCGCCGCTGCTCGGCGGCGTGGTGCTCTCCAAAGCCGCGTGGAGCAAGGTCCCCGAGGACGCGCGCCCGGCGTTCATTGCGGCGGCCCGCGAAACCGTAGCGAAGCTCTCGGCATCGACCCGCGCCGGAGAGACCGACGACGTCGCCGCGATGAAGGCCCACGGGCTCACCGTCGTCGACGTCGACGCCGCAGCGCTGGCCGCGTGGCGAACCGCGGCCCAAGCCGCCTACCCGACGCTGCGGGGCTCGTTCGTGCCCGCCGAGATCTTCGACCAGGCGATGCGCTTGCGCGACGCCTACCGCTCCGGCAAGAGTAAGTAGCTGCAAACCCGTTCATCGGTGAGAATGGCCCCGTGAAGGTACGCGAGCTGCCGCTGAGGTTCGAGGGCTGGCTGATCGTGGCGGCCTTCCTCGCCGCGATCTCGCTGCCGCTCGTCGATGCGATCGGCCGCCCGTTCGGCGGCTTCCACATCCCCGGCAATGCGACTTACCTGCAGCAGCTCACCCTCTGGCTCGCCTTCCTCGGCGGGTTGCTCGCGGTACGCGAGGGCACCCACCTGACCCTGTCTACCGCCCAGATCTTCCGCGAGGGCAGCCGGGCGCGGCGCGCGGTGCAGACCTTCGCGATGTCGGTTGCCGCAGCGGTGACCGCGGTCCTCGCCTGGGGCGCGTTCCAGGTCGTGATGGCCGACCGGCAGCAGGGAGCGCGGTTCTCGATCGGGCTGCCGGTGTGGGTGGCGGAGCTGGTGATGCCGGTGTGCCTGGTCTTGATGGCGGGGCGCCTCGCGTGGCGTGCTTCGCCGCGCTGGCCGGGTCGCGCGGCCGCCGTCGCCGCGGTTGCCGCGGCGTTTGGGCTTGGACTGCTGCCGGAGCCGCCCGCCGGACCCGCGCTATGGGTCTTGCTCGGCCTGGTGCTGGTGGCGACGATTCTCGGCAGCCCGGTCTACGCAGCGATGGCCGGTGTCGGCATGCTGCTGTTCTTCGCCGAGTGGACGCCGGTGTCGGCGGTGCCGGCCGAGATCTACCGCCTCGTCGCCTCCCCTACCCTGCCCGCGATCCCTCTCCTGACCGCGTGCGGCTACATCCTCGCCGAGTCGCAGGCCGCCCGCCGTCTGGTGCGCTTCTTCCGCGCTCTGTTCGGCTGGATGCCGGGTGGGATCGCGGTGCTGGTCGCCGGGGTCTGCGCCCTGTTCACGACCTTCACCGGCGGCTCCGGGATCACGATCATCGCGCTCGGCGGTCTGGTCTACCCGATCCTGCGCGAGGACGGCTATTCCGAGCGCTTCTCGCTCGGCCTGGTCACCGCCGGCGGCAGCCTCGGGCTGCTGTTCCCGCCCAGCCTGCCGGTGATCCTGTACTCGGTGGTCGCCAACGTGCCAGCCGACAATCTGTACCTCGCCGGGCTGGTGCCCGGCCTGCTCCTGGTGGCGCTCGCGGCGGGCTACGGCATCCTGATCGGCTGGCGCCAGCAACGCAGCACCGTGCCGTTCTCGCCCAAGGAGGTCGCGCTCGCCACCTGGGAGGCGAAGTGGGAGCTGCTCGTGCCGGTGGTGGTCGTCGGCCTGTTCGCCACCGGTCTGGCGTCGATGGTCGAGGCGTCGGCGGCGGCAGCGGCCTACGCCCTGATCGTCGAGTGCTTCGTCACCCGGGACATTCATCCGGTGCGCGAGCTGCCGGCGGTGCTGCTCAAGGGCGGCGCCCTGGTCGGCGCGGTGCTGATGCTGCTGGCCTCGGCCATGGGCCTGACCTCGTATCTGGTGGACGCCCAAATCCCGAGCCGGCTGCTCGCCTTCGTCCAGGCGCACGTCAGCTCGCAGGTGGTCTTCCTGCTGGTGCTCAACGTGATCCTGCTGGTGCTCGGCTCGGTGCTCGAGATCTACTCCGCGATCGTGGTGCTGACTCCACTCGTCGCCCCGCTCGGGGTCGCGTTCGGAGTCGACCCGGTGCACCTCGGGGTGATCTTCCTCGCCAACCTCGAGCTCGGCTTCCTGTTCCCGCCGGTGGGCCTCAACCTGTTCCTGTCCGCATCCCGATTCGGAACGCCGATCACCAAGCTGTACCGCGCGGTGCTGCCCTTCCTGCTCATCCTCGGCGTCGGTGTGCTGCTGATCACCTACGTCGACGCCATGTCGCTGGGGATCCTGCGGCTGCTCGGTGCGGCGCATGGCGGTGAACTCGGTTGGCAATGCGCTCGCCGAAGGCGGCGCGACGTGGTCCTCCGACGACGACCCCGAGCTGATCCGCGACGCGATGCCGTTCGCGCTCAAGACCACCGAGAGCCTGCTCGCCGAGTCGCCCCGCCACAAGGGTCTGCTGCTCTCTGCCGCGTCGGGCTTCACCCAGTACGCCTACGCGTTCGTACAGAACGAGGCAGACTACGTCGAGGACAGCGACCTCGCCGCCGCGATTGCGATGCGCCGGCGGGCCCGTCGCCTCTACCGCCGCGCGCAGGCCTACGGCATGCGCGGCCTCGAGGTCGATCATCCCGGGCTCGGCGCCGCGCTTGCCGCCGACCCCGTCGGGGCCCTCGCGCCGGTGACGCGCGACGAGGTGCCGCTGCTCTACTGGACCGCCGCAGCGTGGGGCTCCGAGATCTCGCTCGCCAAGGACGACCCCGATCTGGCCGTCGAGCTGCCGCTCGCGGCCGCCCTGATCGACCGTGCGCGCGAGCTCGACCCGAGCTGGGGACTGGGCGCAATCTGGGACTTCACCATCAGCTACGAGAGTCGTCCGGCGGCTGCCGGCGGCTCGGTGGACCGCGCCCTCGCGGCGTTCGACGAGGCGATGCGGCTGGCCGACGGCCGACGGGTCTCGCCCCTGGTCAGCCTTGCGGAGAACGTCGCCGTGGCGACCCAGGACCGCGCCATGTTCACGAGCCTGCTCGAGCGCGCGCTGGCGGTGGATGCCAACACCACCGGCGACCAGCGCCTCGCCAACCTGATCACCCAGAAACGGGCCCGGTGGCTGCTCGAGCATGCCGACGACCTGTTCATCGAGTGACGAAAGGGAGCCTCGCGTGAATCTCCGACTGAGAGCCCGCTCGATCGTGCCGATCGCCCTGCTGATGCTTGCTGCCGCCGGGCCGGCCGAGGCCCAGAGGGCCATGATCAAGATGGCGACCCTGGTGCCTCAGGGATCGGCCTGGCACACCGCCCTCCAGGAGATGACCGCGAAGTGGCAGCAGGCCTCCGGGGGCAAGATCACGGTCCGCCTCTACCCTGGCGGGGTGGCCGGCGACGACACCGACGTGGTGCGCAAGATGCGCCTCGGCACGCTCGACGCCGGTGTGCTCACGGTATCGGGCTTCGCCGACATCGACCGCTCGATCTTCGCCCTGTGCGTGCCGATGATGTTCGACTCCTACGCGGAGCTCGACGCGGTCACTGAGAAGCTCACGCCGGAGCTCGAGAGGATCTACGAGGACAAGGGCTTCGTCGTGCTCGCCCTGGCCGACGCCGGCTGGGTGCACTTCTTCGCCACCTCGCCGGTGCGCACGCCGGATGACCTCAAGAAGCTCAAGATGTTCTCGTGGGCCGGCGACGATCGCGGGATCGAGCTGTGGAAGGCGGCCGGCTTCAAGCCGGTCCCGCTGCCCTCGACCGAGATCTCGACCGCGCTCCAGACCGGCCTGGTGGACGCGGTGCCGACGACGTCGCGCGCCGCGGTGCTGCTGCAGTGGTACCGGCACGCGCCGTACATGACCGACCTGCGGTGGGCGCCGCTGCTCGGCGGCGTGGTGCTCTCCAAGGCCGCGTGGAGCAAGGTCCCCGAGGACGTGCGCCCGGCGTTCATTGCGGCGGCCCGCGAAACCGTAGCGAAGCTCTCGGCATCGACCCGCGCCGGAGAGACCGACGACGTCGCCGCGATGAAGGCCCACGGGCTCACCGTCGTCGACGTCGACGCCGCAGCGCTGGCCGCGTGGCGAACCGCGGCCCAGGCCGCCTACCCGACGCTGCGGGGCTCGTTCGTGCCCGCCGAGATCTTCGACCAGGCGATGCGCTTGCGCGACGCCTACCGCTCCGGCAAGAGTGAGTAGCTGCAAACCCGTTCATCGGTGAGAATGGCCCCGTGAAGGTACGCGAGCTGCCGCTGAGGTTCGAGGGCTGGCTGATCGTGGCGGCCTTCCTCGCCGCGATCTCGCTGCCGCTCGTCGATGCGATCGGCCGCCCGTTCGGCGGCTTCCACATCCCCGGCAATGCGACTTACCTGCAGCAGCTCACCCTCTGGCTCGCCTTCCTCGGCGGGTTGCTCGCGGTACGCGAGGGCACCCACCTGACCCTGTCCACCGCCCAGATCTTCCGCGAGGGCAGCCGGGCGCGGCGCGCGGTGCAGACCTTCGCGATGTCGGTTGCCGCAGCGGTGACCGCGGTCCTCGCCTGGGGCGCGTTCCAGGTCGTGATGGCCGACCGGCAGCAGGGAGCGCGGTTCTCGATCGGGCTGCCGGTGTGGGTGGCGGAGCTGGTGATGCCGGTGTGCCTGGTCCTGATGGCGGGGCGCCTCGCGTGGCGTGCTTCGCCGCGCTGGCCGGGTCGCGCGGCCGCCGTCGCCGCGGTTGCCGCGGCGTTTGGGCTCGGACTGCTGCCGGTACCGCCCGCCGGACCCGCGCTATGGCTCCTGCTCGGCCTGGTGCTGGTGGCGACGATTCTCGGCAGCCCGGTCTACGCAGCGATGGCCGGTGTCGGCATGCTGCTGTTCTTCGCCGAGTGGACGCCAGTGTCGGCGGTGCCGGCCGAGATCTACCGCCTCGTCGCCTCCCCTACCCTGCCCGCGATCCCTCTCCTGACAGCGTGCGGCTACATCCTCGCCGAGTCGCAGGCCGCCCACCGTCTGGTGCGCTTCTTCCGCGCTCTGTTCGGCTGGATGCCGGGTGGGATCGCGGTGCTGGTCGCCGGGGTCTGCGCCCTGTTCACGACCTTCACCGGCGGCTCCGGGATCACGATCATCGCGCTCGGCGGTCTGGTCTACCCGATCCTGCGCGAGGACGGCTACTCCGAGCGCTTCTCGCTCGGCCTGGTCACCGCCGGCGGCAGCCTCGGGCTGCTGTTCCCGCCCAGCCTGCCGGTGATCCTGTACTCGGTGGTCGCCAATGTGCCGGCCGACAATCTGTACCTCGCCGGGCTGCTGCCCGGCCTGCTCCTGGTGGCGCTCGCGGCGGGTTACGGCATCCTGATCGGCTGGCGCCAGCAACGCAGAACCGTGCCGTTCTCGCCCAAGGAGGTCGCGCTCGCCACATGGGAGGCGAAGTGGGAGCTGCTCGTGCCGGTGGTGGTCGTCGGCCTGTTCGCCACCGGTCTGGCGTCGATGGTGGAGGCGTCGGCGGCGGCAGCGGCCTACGCCCTGATCGTCGAGTGCTTCGTCACCCGGGACATCCATCCGGTACGCGAGCTGCCGGCGGTGCTGCTCAAGGGCGGCGCCCTGGTCGGCGCGGTGCTGATGCTGCTGGCCTCGGCAATGGGCCTGACCTCCTACCTGGTGGACGCCCAGATCCCGAGCCGGCTGCTCGCCTTCGTCCAGGCGCACGTCAGCTCGCAGGTGGTCTTCCTGCTGGTGCTCAACGTGATCCTGCTGGTGCTCGGCTCGGTGCTCGAAATCTACTCCGCGATCGTGGTGCTGACCCCGCTCGTCGCCCCGCTCGGGGTCGCGTTCGGGGTCGACCCGGTGCACCTCGGGGTGATCTTCCTCGCCAACCTCGAGCTCGGCTTCCTGTTCCCGCCGGTGGGCCTCAACCTGTTCCTGTCCGCATCCCGATTCGGAACGCCGATCACCAAGCTGTACCGCGCGGTGCTGCCCTTCCTGCTCATCCTCGGCGTCGGTGTGCTGCTGATCACCTACGTCGACGGCCTCAACCTGTTCCTGTCCGCATCCCGATTCGGGACTCCGATCACCAAGCTGTACCGCGCCGTGCTGCCCTTCCTGCTCATCCTCGGCGTCGGTGTACTGCTGATTACCTACGTCGATGCCATGTCGCTCGGGATCCTGCGTCTGCTCGGCCGCTGACGACGCGGCGAGCCGCCTCGTCAGGGCCGGAAGTTGGACGCGTCCCCCACTCGTACCCAGCCCACCTCCCGTGGCTTCAGTCACTCATGAACGACATCGACTCGGACAGGCCCGCGAGCTTGAGGACCTTGTACACGCCCACTGAGACGGCGCGCGCGGTGAGCTTGAGGCCGCGCTCGGAGGCGGCGGCAGAGAGCTCCGCCAATGCGGTCACCCCGGCCGCGTCAAGCCGGCGGACCGAGGCGAAGTCGAGCAACATCTCGTTGTGCTCGGTGCCTGCGGCGACCCCACGAGCCTCGGCGAGCGACCCTGCCACGTCGGCGGACGCGATGCGAAACAGGGTGGTACTGGTCGACATCGGGTGGTCCTCCCGGCTCACTCGGAACGCTCCTCGGCCCTCACCGCCGCCTGCTGCTGACCGCGACCCCGCCACGCGCGCCGGAACAGCTCCTCGAGCTCTGCGAGCAGCGGCATGCGCGGGTTCGAGCGCCACGACGGGTCGTCAAAGGCCGCCTTGACGAGGTCCGGCATCGCCGCCCGGAAGCTCTCCTCCGGGATCCCGAGGTCGGCGATCGAGCGCGGGATCTTGAGCAGGTCGAGCAGCGACTCGACCGCGGCGATGAGCGCTGCGACCTTACCCTCCACGGTGTCGCCGCCGAGCCCGAGCAGGTCGGCGGTGAGAGCGTACTTCTTGTGCGCGACGTAGGCGCGGGAGTTGGGTGAAGGCATGAACTTGGCCGGCACCGAGGCGTTGTAGGCGATCGTGTGCGGCAGCATGATCGCGTTGGCGCGGCCGTGCGCAACCCCGAACCTCGCTCCGATCGCGTGCGCGAGCGCGTGATTGACACCCACGGACGCGTTCGAGAAGGCGATCCCGGCGATGCACGCAGCGTTGTGCATCTGGGAGCGCGCCTCCTCGTTGTCTCCGTGCTCGAACGCCACCGGGAGGTACCGGAAGACCAACCGCACGGCCTGCAGGGCGAGCGAGTCGGTGTAGGGCGAGGCGAAGATCGAGACCCCGGCCTCGAGAGCATGAGTCAGGCAGTCGATTCCGGTGTCGGCGGTGATCGCCGGCGGAAGGCCGATGACGAACTGCGGGTCGACGATGGCGACGTCGGGCGCGAGCGAGTAGTCCGCAAGCGTGATCTTGCGGCTGCCGGCGTCGTCGAGCATGACCGCGAACGGCGTCACCTCGGTACCCGTGCCGCTGGTGGTCGAGACCGCGATCAGGCGGGCCCGGTTGGCGCGCTGCTCGGCCGACGGGTACTCGACCACCCGCTTGCGGAGGTCGAGGAAGGGTGCCGAGAGCTCGTCAAGATCCGCCTCAGGCGACTCGTAGAGCAGCTTCATGATCTTGGCGGCGTCGATGACCGAGCCGCCGCCGAGGGCGACGATCTGATCCGCCTTGAAGGCGTTGAGCGTCTGGACGCCGTGCACGACGGTGGCGCGGTCGGGCTCGCGGTCGGGAATCGTGAGCACGTGGACATGCGTGCCCATCGGCAAGTGTCGCCGCACCGTGTCGACCATGCCGAGCTTCTCGAGCGAGGGGTTCGACACGATCACCGTCGCGTTCGACGGGAACTCACGCAGGTTCTCGACCGCGTTCTTGTTGAAATAGATCTGATTCGGAACCCTGAACCACATGTGGGCCTGCGTCCTTCTCGCCATTCGCTTGATGTTCAGGTAGTGGTACACGTTGACGTTGTCGATCGTTGAGTTGCCGCCGCCGGTGCCGCAGCCGAACGAGAAGGTCGGCACCATGTCGTTGTAGACCCCACCCAGCGCCCCCACCGAGCCCGGCGAGTTGACGATGATGCGGCCGGCGTTGATCGTTTCGCCGAAGGTCCGGATGACGTCGTCGTCGTCGGAGAAGACCACGGCCGTGTGCCCGGTGCCCCCGTTCTCGATCACGTCGATGCAGAGCTTGAGCGCGGCCTGGGTGGATCGCGCAGGGATCACCGACAGCACTGGGAAGAGCTTTTCGGCCGACAGGGGGTAGTCGCGGCCGACGCCCCGTATGGGAGCAATGAGCAGCTTGGTGCCCGACTCCACGGGCATCCCCACCACGCGTGCGATGTCGGTGGCGCGCTGGCCGACCGCCCGCGGGTGCATCATTCCGGTCGCCGGATCGATCACTGTTCGCGAGAGCAGCTCGACCTCACCCTCGCTGCAGATGTGGCAGCCCAGGGCGCGGAAGCGCTCGAGCACGACATCGTAGATCTCGTGGTCGATCACGACGGTCTGCTCAGAGGCGCAAATGGTGCCGTTGTCGAAGGTCTTCGAGGTGATGATGTCGACCACCGCCATCTCGACGTCCGCGCTGCTCTCGATGTAGACCGGGGTGTTGCCGGCCCCGACGCCGAGGGCGGGCTTGCCCGAGCTGTAGGCCGCCTTCACCATCGCCGGGCCGCCGGTGGCGTCGATCATGCGGACTGCAGGGTGCCTCATGAGGTAGTGGGTGTCGGCCAGCGTCGGGTTTTCGATCCAGGTGATGAATCCCTCGGGGGCGCCGTGGCGGACCGCGGTCTCGGCCATCACCCGCGCTGCCTCGTAGGAGCACCCGGCCGCCCGAGGGTGGGCCGAGAAGATCATGCAGTTGCGCGTCTTCACCGCCATGATGCACTTGAACAACGCGGTCGAGGTGGGGTTGGTGATCGGCAGCAGCGACAGAATCACGCCGATCGGCTCGGCGATCTCGGCGAGGTTCTTCTCGGGAAACTCCCGGATCACGCCGACCGTGCGCTTGTCCTTGACGTAGTTGTAGACGAACTCGGTCGCGACCATGTTCTTGATCGCCTTGTCCTCGAGCAGACCGAGCCCGGTCTCCTCCACCGCCAGGCGCGCCAAACGCTGGGCGTTTTCGAGCCCGGCGATCACCATCGGCTTGACGATGCGGTCGACGTCCTCCTGGGTGTACTGGGTGAAGACCGCGGCCGCGACCCGCGCCCGCTGCACCAGGGAGTCGAGGTGACTCGTCCGCTCCTCCGAGAGTTCCGCCCGGTCCGCACACATGGCCCACCTCTTCTTCAGTTCGACTTGAGAAAGAACTTAGCGCAGAGATGTTCTTTCTTCACGGTTCACTGCGGCTACAATCACGCCGCATCGCGTCATTGCCGTCCCCGGTCGGTCCACACCCTTTCGTCCAGGCTCGGCGATCCGTACCGCGGGAGCTGACGGGGGTTTCTTGCGGACGCGACCGACGCTTCACCACCACGCGTCGTAGAAGCTGGATGTGAAGGTAGGCCCGCACCGGCTCGCGGAACTCGCCGCCACGATGGCCCCAATCACGTTGCACGGTGAGCTCCCTGCTCCGAATTGACTTGTGCAGGCACTCTCGGGTGCGCTACCTTCGTGTCATGAAGGTGCGCAGAGTCATGTTGATCCGAGATCTCAATTTGCTCTGAGAGGCAGAGTCCGGGCTCGGGTGCACAACAGTCAACTGCCCTCACACGAACGGTAGCGGAGGAGTACATGAAGCGACGGGGTCTGTATGCGGCGATTGGGGTGTGTTTGCTGGCGGCCAGCGTTGCGAGTGCCGCACTGGGCGAGACCTACCGTGACTGGGCCGACGGACCGGTCAAGTTCCTGCTCACCAGGTCGGAACGCAAAGCGTTCAAGAAGCTGACCACCGATGACGAGGCGCGCCGCTTCATCGAGCTCTTCTGGGCCAAACGCGATCCCGACCTCGGGACCACGGTCAACGAGTTCAAGCTCGAGTTCGAACATCGGGTTCGCGTAGCCAACGAAAAGTACAGCTTCCGCGACACGCCGGGCAGCCTCACAGACCGCGGCAAGACCTTGATCCTGCTCGGACAGCCGGACGCCATCCAGGAGATGCTGACCGACATCGGAGCCGGCACCGTGTCGGGTCGCAGCGCGATCGACAAGGGCGCGCGCGAGCTCTGGCTCTACAGCAAGGCCCACGTGCCAAGCTGGGCGCCGAACGAGGACGTTACCTTCGTCTTCGTGGAGAGCCGGCACGGCCGAGGCGACTTTTCGCTGCCGCCGGGGGACGTGCGCAATGCACCCCCGCTGCGACTCCTCCAGGGTGCCCCAGGACATCTCGTCCTTCACCCCGACCTCACCGAGCCGCCGCGGCCCGGCCTCGCGGACGGCGCCCGGACGGCGAGCGAGGCCGAGCTCGAGAGCCTCGACGCCGCGCTCGGTCAGTCCGCCGAGAGCGCCCCGACCATCGCGGTGACCGGTGTCCAGAGCACGGGTGAGCCGGCGCTCTGGGTCTGGGTCGAACTCCCAAACACAACCCCGGCGGCGACGACTCTCATCGGCCGCGTCACCGGGGCCGAGAGCGGCGAGGCCGCCGGAACGCTGACCCTCCAGCCGACCCGGGTCGACGTCGCCGGGGCGCGCGGCTACCCGCTCACGCTCCAGCTTGAGCCCGGCAGATGGCGAGTGGAGCTGGCGCTCCTCGACGGCAGCCGGCCGCTCGCGGTGTCCCGCATCACGGGTGAGGTCGAGGAGATCCCGTCCGCGGGCACATGGATCTCGCCCGGCTATGCTTCCGCGACGGTCTTCCAGCGGCCCGGTGCTGGCCCGGCCGAGCCGTTCACAGTAGGCGGCTGGCAGGTGGCGCCCCGCCCTGACGATCGCTACACGCGGGACGAGACGATGTCGTTCTTCGCCTACCTGTCCCGTCCTCAGCTCGACGAGCAGGGCCAGCCCAAGGTCGAGGTCTCGATGGCGCTGTACCACGGTGACCAGAAGCTGTCCGAGTCCCCGGTTGAGACGCTGCCGACCTCCCGGGTCGGCCAGGATCTGTGGATGTTCGGCAGCCGGCTGCCGCTCAAGGTGCTGCCCGGACCCGGCGACTTCCGCCTCGAGATCACGATGCGGGAGCCGACCTCGGGGACGAGCCGCACGACGTCGGTGCCGATCACGATTGCGAACACCGCACCGTAGGTCGGACCTTTCACGCGTGTTCTCCTGCGGCCGCGGTCTGGCTCCCGAAATTGGGCCTCGACCGCGGCCGCGTCCTCTTCGTGCCGGGCCCTCCTCGCCGAGAACCCCTGAGCCTCCTGAAGGAGCGGTGTCCGCGGGTGGTCCCGGCGAGAGACACCGCCCGTCACCGCACTTGATCGGGGTCGGACCCGCGCGCCGTTGCGGACTTCTGTTGCCGGCCGCGAGCCCACGAGGAGGCCCCCCGACCGTCCGCTACAATGGGTTCTGCGGGGACCTCTTGCACATGTACGACGCCGAAATCTCCCGCGTGAGGCGGCCGCCGCCAGCGCTTCGATCCAGCACATCAGGTACGTCAGACCGTCGCGCACGCCGGGACCGGCGATCCATGGCCTCGCCGCAGGGTTTTTCAATCCGGCGGCGCTCGGGCACCGATTGCCCGCGGCCGACGTCGCCATGATCACGTGCTCGTCATGCGGGCAGCAGACCGGCGAGGACACCCATCTGTGTCCCCGGTGCGGTGAGCCACTGTCCCCGTCCGTCGCGCTCGATCGGACGCTGGCCACGGGCAGCGCCCCACTCAGTGACGGCACCGCCGTCGCCTCCGGCTCGGTGCCCCCTTCGTCGCCTCCGAACACCGACCACGACCACACGATCGTCGCCGGCGAGGTCTCCGCAGCCCCCGGGACCGGGGCGCTTCCGGGTTCGGCGGGTCCGCTCGAGATCGGCCAGATGTTCGGAGACCGTTACAGGATCACGCGGCTGCTCGGCGTCGGCGGCATGGGTGCGGTATACGAGGCATACGATGAGACGGTCGGCACCCGGGTCGCGCTCAAGGTAGTCCGACTGCAAGGACCGGAGAGCCACGAGCTCACCCTCCAACTCGACCGTCGCTTCAAGCGCGAGCTCCTACTCGCGCGCCAGGTCACGCACAAGAACGTCGTCCGGATCCACGACCTCGGCGAGATCGACGGCATCAAGTACATCACGATGTCCTACATCGAAGGCAACAGCCTCGACCAGGTCCTGGACCGCCGCGGCCGACTGCCCGTCAACGAGGCGCTGCCGATCATCCGCGGCGTGCTCTCCGGGCTCGTCGAAGCCCACCAAGCCGGTGTCGTGCACCGCGATCTCAAGCCGGCCAACATCATGTTGGAGGCCGGGACCAACACTCCGCTGATCATGGACTTCGGAATCGCGCGATCGGCCCACGCGCCGGACGGGGAGGAGATGGCGCGTGAGGTCGGTCGAGTGAGCTCCCACGGCGACCCCTCCCCCCATCACGGAGCGACCCGGGCCGGCGATGTTGTGGGCACCCTGCAGTACATGCCGCCCGAGCAGTTCTACGGCCGCAAGGTCGATCAGCGCACCGACATCTATGCCCTCGGGCTGATGCTCTACGACATGCTTGTCGGCCGCCACCATCGCGGCCAACACGTAGAGAGCGCGTTCGCCGAGCTACGCCACCGGCTCGACGCTCCGCCTGCAAACGTGCGCTCGGTGGACTCGTCGATCCCGGAGTCGGTCGAACGGATCATCACGCGCTGCGTGCAGCCCAACCCCGACGATCGCTATTCCACCAGCGTCGAGCTGGCGGCCGAGCTCGCCGGGCTCGACGACGAGGGCCAGCCGCTCCCGGTCGAGCGGCGGATCACCCGCCGCGTCGTCGTCGCTGCCGCCACTGTTGTCGCCGCGGCCCTTATCGGCACGTGGTGGGTCGCCAGCCACCGCGTGCCTCCGGCGAAACACGCGCCGATGTCGGTGCTGATCGCCGACCTCGGCAACGAAACCGGCGACGCGTCCTTCGAGGGCGCGGTCGAGCAGGGCCTCACAATCGCCCTCGAGGGCGCGCCGTTCATCAGCGCCTACCCGCGGCCGTCCGCGCTCAAGGTCGCCAAGCGGATCGACGCCGGCAGCCGCCGTCTGGACGAGACGACGGCCCGGCTGGTGTCGCGCAGAGAAGGCGTCAGCGCCATCATCACCAGTCGGCTCACCTCCGAGGACGGCAGCTACGTCCTCGACGTCTCGGCGCTCGACCCCGGGCTCGATCCGGGGCAGGGGAAGCCGCTGGCCTCGGCCCGCGCGGTCGCCAAGACACGAGACTCGGTCCTGTCCGCGGTGGCCGAGGCCGCCTCCCAGATCCGGAACGACCTCGGCGACACGACGCCCGCCAGCGACCGCCTCGCGGCGTCGGAGACCTTCACCTCGTCCTCGCTCGACGCGATGCGCTCCTACGCCCGGGGTCAGGACCTCGCCGCCCAGGGGAAGTTCGAGGAGGCGCTCGCAGCGTACCAGGAGGCGGTCAACCAGGACCCGAAGTTTGGCCGCGCCTACGCCGGCATGGGCGTCGTGCACGGCAACCTCCACCGGACGGACGAGGCGGAGGCGGACTTCCAGCGCGCCCTCGCCAACCTCGACCGGATGTCCGAGCGTGAGCGCTACCGCACTCTCGGCGGCTACTACCTGCTGGTGTCCCGGAACTACGAGAAGGCGATCGAGAACTACGCCAAGCTGGTCGAGCTCTATCCCGCGGACCGGGCCGCGTACACCAACCTCTCCCTTGCCTACCTCAACGTCCGGGACTTCACCAAGGCGATGGAGGTCGGCCGCCAGGCGGTGGCCATCGAGCCCTCGAGCGTGATCAAGCGCATGAACTACGCCATGTACGCGATGTACGCCGGCGACTTCGCCACAGCGATCACGGAGTCTCGCACCGTCCTCGAGCAGAACCCGTCCTTTGGCTACGCCCTGCTGACGCTCGGGCGGGCCGCGGCCGCATCCGGAGATCTCGCCGTCGCGCGCGACGCGTTCAACAAGCTCGCCGCCTCGGAGGGTCTCGGTGCGTCGCTGGGTTCGCTGGCCACATCTGACCTCGAGATGTACGTCGGCCAGCCGAAAAAGGCCATCGAGATCCTCGAACCCGCCATTGCCGCGGCCCACACCGCAGGGAACGCCTTCGACGAGGCCGCCAAGCGGATCGCCGTTGCCGAGGCTCTCATGGTCCTCGGCGAGACCTCGCGCGCCGTCGACGAGGCCGGCCGGGCCGCCAAGCTCAGCCAGAACGACAGCGTGCTCTACCCTGCCGCTCGGGTGCTGCTGATGTGCAACCGCACGAAGGACGCGGAGGCCATCGCGGCCCAACTCGACGGCCTTCTCCAGAACCAGAGCTCGGCCGAGGCGGCTCTCATCCGGGGCGAGATCGCGCTGCAGGAACGCCGGCTGCCCGACGCAATCCGATACCTGCGCGAGGGTCGGCAGCAGTACGACTTCTGGTTCGCGCGCTACCTGATGGGCCGCGCCTACTTCGAGGTGGGCCACTTCCCCGAGGCGCTGGACGAGCTCCAGGCGTGCATCGACCGCAAGGGCGAGATCGCCGACGTGTTCCTGATTGACGGCGCGACCCTGCGCTACTTCCCGCCGGCGCTGTACTGGCTCGCCCGAACTAAGCTCATGCTCGGCGAGAGCGACGGCGCTCGCGACCTCTTAGACCAGTACGTCGCGCTGCGACGCGACGCGGATCCTCCCGACCCGCTCGCCGCGGACGCCGCACAGCGTTCGGGGAGCTGAGCAACATCTTTCTGATCGGCGCGCCAGAGCACCGCGCGCCGTGACAGGCCGCTCGATTCGTCGCGTCGCACCGCCGCGACACGAGAAGGAAGAAGGCGCCGCAGGTGCGGCGCCTAGTCCACGGAATAAGCTGCCGAAGACCTGCCTACTGGACCTGCGGGCACTGCTGCCCAGTCAGGCTGACGCCGTCGAGGAGCATGCCGTACGAGTCTGGCGGACCTGTCTCGCGGAACTCGAGTCGAATGGTGCCTCCGTTACCCTGGAGGGACATGGTCTCGTGATTCCACGACAGGGTGTTCATTTCGGGGCCGTGGTCGGCGACCACAGAGTCACCCCACAAGACCTCCATTTCGTCGTCACTCGTCCGCTTGGCCCACGCGTAGCTCAGGGTGTA
The DNA here is from genome assembly GCA_963814875.1 of uncultured Acidobacteriota bacterium. Classification (GTDB taxonomy): domain Bacteria; phylum Acidobacteriota; class Thermoanaerobaculia; order Thermoanaerobaculales; family Sulfomarinibacteraceae; genus CAVSIS01. Next base: position 180,098 of record CAWFFJ010000017.1, on the reverse strand, counting down.
GGTTGCCCCATCACAGGTGTCAAAGTCACGGTAGAGCCGCAGGCTGGCGGGGTTGCCGCCGACTCCCCAGTCAGAGTCGAGCTCGGCGTACTGATTGCCTTCGTACGGATCGATGCCGGCCAGCGCACTGGCCGTCTGCAGCTCGAGCAGCGGATCGGCTTCGCAGCCGCCGCAGTCGTACCACTCGAAGCTCCAGCCTGGGACCGTCCCGAAGAGGTACCAGCTACTGCCTGCGGGCACCGTCGGCTGCTCGAAGCTCCCGTTCTCCAGCAGCTCTCCTCCGACCACCGTAACCGGCAACACGACCGTGCGCGCGTTGTTGAGCTCGTCGGACTCCGAGACCTTACGGAGGTCGTCGACGTAGAGCACCAGGAAGTAGTCGCCCGGCGCGACGTCGGCCGGCATCGTCAGGTCCGCGGCGGCAAAGGGCTCCTGGCCGCCCGGCTCAAGCGAGGTGGCCGCCGATGTCTGGAAGCCGATCAACCGGTCGCCGTCGAGCGGTAGATCGTCGGGCGACAGGCGCACGGTGTCGTCGGTCGAGAGGTAGAAGCCGTGGCGCAGCTCCCGGTTCTCGGCGTTTGCAGCGGACGTTCCCTGGTTGAGCAGGGTCCAGCCGCCGACCGGGAAGGTGAATGCACCGCCGGGCGCCACGACCAGCGGGGTCAGGTCGGCGCCGGTGGCGACGAGGTCCGGGGCGTTCGAGTAGTAGCACGTGGCGGCCGGATCGTGGGTGTCGCATCCGTGTGAGATCACGGTCACCGCTGGGGAATCGCCGCCCTGTGCCGGGTCCGGGTTGTAGAAGAACCCCCCCGTATCCTCGATGACCTGATCGGACACGATCTGGTAGGCACGCAGCAGAACCTTGACCTGATCCGGCCTCCGCGGCGCCCTGAGGGTCCCGTCGCCCGAGGTGCTCGAGATCGAGGCGAGGGTCGCCGGGGCGTCGGAGGGCGCGAGCGTGAAGGTCGAGTTCTCGACGAAGGGGTTTTCCACGAAGGGGTTCTCGACGAACGGGTTCTCCACGAAGGGGTTCTCGACGAACGGGTTCTCCACGAACGGGTCCTGGACCACGTTCGAGAGCACCTGCGGCTCGGCCTGGGCGACGGCGTCGCAACCGTCGAAGCCGGCGTACCCGGCGTTCCGGTAGACGATGAGCTGGAACGCGTAGTGACCCACGAACTGCTCGGCGTTGTCGATGTTGACCAGCGCGAAGTAGCTCGCCGCGGTGTTGCTGCCGCCGGCGGTGACCGTCCAGGTGGTGTCGATGATGTCGTAGACATCTCGAGTTCTCGCAAGGATCGAGTTCTCGACGAACGGGTTCTCCACAAACGGGTTCTCCACGAAGGGGTTCTCCACGAACGGGTTCTCGACGAACGGGTTCTCCACAAACGGGTTCTCCACGAAGGGGTCCTGGGTCTCGACCCCGGGGAGCGTGGTTACGAGGGGGTTGTTGGGATCGGCGTTGAAGACCACCGAGCCGCTCTGCCCGCCTTCGACCAGGACCCCGTCGTCGATGGCGGTGATCTCCTGGACCGTCACCCGGATCGGACCCGGCGTCCCGGGGTCCACGTAGACCACCTGCGAGATGCTGGAGTACGGGAAAACCGTGACGTCGCCCTGGTCGATATCGACCCCGGCGGCCGAGAAGGTCGCATGGTCCGCGCCGTCAGTGATCTGCAGCCGATAGTAGCGTTCGGCGGAGGTGCGGTTGCCGAGCGAGAACGGGAAGCTCCTCGCCGTGTCGAGTTGCTTGTAGCTCGTCGGCGCGCTGAGCACCAGGTCGGCGTCCACCCGGGCGGTGAGCACGTCGGTGTTGCGGGATCCCGGGTTGGTGCACGGCAGTCCCGTTCCCGGTGGATCGTAGAATGGGTAGCGCTCGACCTCGAGCAGGCCGGCGGGCTCGGTCGGCGGCAGCAGGTGCCGGTTGTCGGGAAAGACGACGTGGAAGCCCCGGGAGGGAACGTCGCCCGGCTCGGTCGCCCACCGCCAGCCCGTTCCGCCCGCGGTCGGGACGAACGGCAGCAACGGGGTCGCGTCCGGGTAGTCCCCCATGAACGGGGACCTCCCCGCCCCCGACTGGGGGCTGTTGGCGCGGTTGAGCTGGCGCACGCACGGCTCGAGACCGGAACCGAAGTCCGGGCTGCACGGCGGATTGATCGCCGCAACGTCCGCAGCCTGCTCGCCGTCGCCAAGATCTGCGCTCGCGCTGATCGGGTAGCGAGAGACCTGGGTCGAGGACAGGAGCTGACCGGTCGCTGGGTCGAGCAGCGCGGCCCGGAAGTCGAACAGCCGGTGGTACCCGCTGGCGTAGCCCGTGGTCGGGCTGAGATCCAACGGTTGAATGGTCTCTTCTCCCGACAGGTCGCTCCCGAGCAGGCCGCGCGACTCGGTGTAGGCGAGCAGCAGCCGTCCCGCGCCGAAGATCAGGCGCGGCATCAACTGCGGCCCAGAGGCCCGACTCTGGGGCAGGGCGCCGAATCCGGGGGCCGGCAGCGCAGGGTCGGAGGGGTTGTCACGGTCCGCGAAGTCGACCGCGCACCGCTGCCCCACGTGGCCGTCGACATCGGTCCAGGTGGCGCCGCCGTTGGTCGAGCGCACGACCACGATCCGCGGCGAGCCGTTCGGGTCGGGTCGGCCGAGGTCAGGGCTGCCGGCTGTGATGTCCACCCGCTCCTGCCAACCGGCGAAGATCGTCCCGTCGCCGGTCACCGACAGGGTGGGAAAGCCGTTCGAACGGAAGGCGATGTCCGTCTCCGCATCGGGGACAGCGTTGACGGCCAGAGTCGGCTGGTCGAACGGCGCCATCGGGGTCCCCTGTGTGATCTCGGCCGGCTTGCTGAACTTGTTGCCGTAGTCAGTCGACGTGGTGATCACGATCGCATCGGGTTTGAAGAAGTGGCGGAAGGCGACGTAGACCGTGCCTCCTCCGGTGGAGGTCGGCGTGCCCGGCCTTGGGTCGATCGCGATCGCGGTTCCCTGGCCCTCGTTGTAGTTCTTGTTGATCTTGGTCGTGCTCCAGCTCTGGCCGCCGTTGAGCGAGCGCGCGAGGTTGACCTTGCTCTGGAACTTGCCGTCCTTGGCCTTGCCGGTGAAGGTGGTGTAGCTGACGTACACCGAGTGGCCGCATGGGCCTCCGCTCCCGCTGCGGTTCACGTCGACCGCGAGAAAGGGCTTGTCGAGGAAGTGGCCGTGGGTGGCGTTGTTGCCCGTCTCCAGCACCCACGTCCTGTCATAGGCCCAGGTGTCGCCATTCTCGTCGTTGTTCAGGTCCTGGTAGCGCGAGACCGCGAGCGCGCTCTCGTCTCCGCGGGTGAAGGCGACGAAGACCAGGTAGACATAGCCGCAGGGCGCCGCGGCCGCGACCGGATCGGTGGCGGCCTCGCGGCCGTGGATGGGCGACGCCAGAGAGGCGGGGGATCCGTCGAAGGGCGCGCCCGGCAGCATGCCGCCGGTCCACGTCAGACCACCGTTGTAGGAGCGGCTCATGCCGACCCACGCCTCGGCCGCAGCGATTGGCGGCATCAGCCGCGGCATGACCTGGTCGATGAGCTGCGCCATCATCTCGGTCGCCGGGTTGAGGCGGAGCGCGATGCTCAACATCCCGGGAATGCCTTCGGGGTCGGGGATGTCGACCGCCCGGTAGTCGTTGAAGAACGAGATCAGGTGATCGGGGTTCCGCGTGGAGACCGCGATCGTGGGCTCCACCTGCCGTTGAAGGTACAGATCTCCCTTGAGATAGGCGTCCGAGTCGCTCGCGTCTTCGTACAGCGGAAGGACAGGAACGTTCGGACTGACCGTCTGAGCGTACATTGGTCCGACCGTGAATAGACCGACAGCGAGACCGACAATCAATACCCGGCGCATCGTACCTCCTGGTGCTGGTCCCCCCAGCAACGCTTCGCTGGCCTCTCCGATATGCCACAGTATAGGGTCACGAATCGAGAATCGCCAGCAAGGGCATGATGTCGGGATTCAAGGCGCAGGGCCTCGCCGCCGAGTCCGCCAAACTCGCCATGGTCGACGCGGCCCGGCAGGTACTCGAGGGTCTGGCGGATGCGCCTGAGCTGCAGCCGGTCCCGAAGGCGGAGGACTCTCCGGCTACGACGCCAACAGAATGAGGGCCAGCACCGCCGCAGCGTAGACCGCGAGGATGATCGCGGCGACGATGCGACCCACCCTGCCAGCCCTCTGACCGTCGCCGCGGGTTGCATGCACCAAAGCGATGCCAGCGATCCCTCCCCCTAGGCCGAGGCAGGCAGCCTGGAGCAGGGGCAGCAGACCGACCTCGTGCGGGATCGGCATCCAGGCGATGTCCGGCAGGATGAGGCGCGTCTCCGTCACGAGAGGGATGTTTGCGAGCTGGCTCGCCATGAGAGCGCTCCACCCGAGCAGCATCGCGGTGACGGAGAGCTGGACCACACTCGCGGCTGCGCCATGAGCGGCACCGGCGCGGCGCGCGAGGCTGTCGAAGCCGAGCCCGAACCCCACCGACACCAGACAGAGGCCGGTGAACATGACCGGCGCCGCCAGTGTGGGCCAGACGCGGGACGCCAATAGGACGATCGCCAGCAGCGACACCGGGAGCGCGAAGGTGGCGAGGTCGCTGCCGTGCTCGTCGAGACGCCAGATCGCGGCCAGCGGCGCCCGGACCTCGAGCCTGGCCGAGCCGTGCGGGCACGACTTCAAGCAGTCGAGGCAGAGCTTGCAGCGGTAGGACTGGCGGCCGTCGAGCGGGTGGTGGAAGACCGTGCACCCGGGGATCGGGTCGGCGCCCTTGAAGCAGGCGTGGGTGGTGCAAGAGGACGCGCACACCTGGGGACGAGCCCGAAGCTGCAGCGGCGCAGCGGGCGCGAGGACGGTGGCGAGGCGGCCGAGCGGGCACAGATGCCGGCACCACACCTCGCGCTGGTAGAGCATTGCGGGCACGACTGCGGCGGCGATGAGCCCGGTCAGCAGGAGACCCGATGCGACCGGGTTGACAAGCGAGTGGAAGACTCTCTCGACCCAAACGATGATGGCGAAGCCGAGGACGGCGAGCCAGGGGCCATGGCGGACCAGTGCGGCCGGCGGCGGCCGGTCCCGTGCCTTGAGTCGCTTGGCGAGCCTGGCGGCGGTCGACAGCGGGCACACGGTGCACCACACAGGACCCGCGAGGAGGAAGAGCCCGAACACCACCGGCTCCCACAGTGACCAGATCGCACCGTTGGCGATGCGCCCCGCGAGGCTGGCTGCGAAACCGACGCAGAGCACGATCACGGCAAGGAAGCCTACCAGTGCGCCTCCCCGCAGTATCGACGTTCCGAACCGCCCGAGCAGCCGCTGCACGAGCGGGCTGCCGGTGATGTCGAGCCCCGGAAGCACTGTGTCGTCGCCGACGCCGCCGAAGATGTGCTCGGCACGGATCTCTCCGCCCTCGGCGAGGCGGACGGCGAGGTCGAGCACGTCGCGCAGCTCGGCGACGTTGCGCTGCTGGTAGGTCAGCGACAGCAGGGCGTGGCGGGCGCCGTCGGTGATCACCGGCGGATCGGGCCCACGCCGTCGCAGAAACTCCTCGGCCAGCGGCAGGATGTCCTTCGGACGCTTGACCAGCGGGGGGATCTCGATCCGCGCGGTAACGGCCTCGAGCAGGCGTGGGTCAAGGCCGACCCGCTCGTCGCGGCCCGACTCACAACCGCGGCAGGTCAAGATCACGCGGGTGTCCGGGTAGGCTCCGGGCTCGACCCGCCGCCGCATCGCGAGGTACGAGGCGATCATCTGCTGCACGGACCGACCAAGAACGTCGACGCCGCGCAGCACCAGTGTGCCTCCGTGGGCGAGGTGGACGCCCCCGCTGGAGTGATCGCCCTTGGGCAACAGGCCGCCGAGGTCGTCACCGAGGATGAGTTCGGCCGCATGCTCGGCGCCGAGATCGCGGCAGCCGACTGCGATCAGCGGCCCGTTCCGTCGTGGCGAGGCATCGTGGATCAGGCGCGCAACCAGAGTCTTGCCGGTCCCGTCCTCGCCTGCCACCAGCACGGGCGCACCGTCTGCGGCGTGCTTCTCGATCGCCTTGGCGACGGCCTGCATACGGGCGGACACGGCGACGAGGGCTGCAGGATCGCTGTCCCCCTGTACAAGGCGCGTGATCACATCCGCCGAGCGCAGCAGGTCCAGGGCATCGGCGGTGGCTTCGTGGAGATGGCGGGCGAAGCCGCCGAGGAGCTTTCGTCGCAGGGACTCGGACTCCTTGAGCGCGTCGGCCAGTCCGGATGCCGGGTAGCCGAGCACACGGACGTCGCCGACCGCGACCGCGTCAACCGCGGCGCCGTCCCTCGACAGCACCGACTCCGCGCCGAAGACGCCCCCTGTGCTCAAACGCGCGAGCGGCCTCTGGCGAGACCCACCTTCCTGAAGGAGGAGCTCGACCTCGCCGGACGTCACGACGAAAAACACGTCGTGGCGCTCGCCCCGGCGCATGATGACGTCGCCCGACGCGAACGCCAGCTCGCGCCCCGCGCCGCGCAGGAATCCCACCGTGGCGGGCCCGAGCAGGAGCGACTGCCCGGACGACGAGTCGAACGCGCTCGCTGGCGCCGAGTCTGGCGAAACCGGTTCGAGCCGCATGACGACGTCGCCCAACATCAGGACCGCCGCACCCCGAAGCGTCACCGGCCCCGTGAGCAGCTCGTCATCGACCCGGGTTCCGTTGGTCGACCCGAGATCCTCGATGGTCACACCGTCAGTGGAGCAGGTCACGCGTGCGTGGCGGCGGGAGACTGTCGGATGGTTGATTCGAAGGTTGCTGGACAGCGCCGAACCGAGCACGTGCTCACCCGCACCGAACACGAGATCGGGACCGATCCCGTCGGACGTCGGCCGGAGCTGCCACATGCGGTCCATGCTTGCTCCCGGTCGGATCAAGAGATTGCCTCGGCCTGCGGAAGCACCCGCGCTCGGCACAGATACGAAACCAAGAGCCCGCCTCCCCGCGCCGATCTCAGGATCGCGACCTTTTCCTGATCATACACCGGGTCAGACACCTTCACGCGGGTGCATCAGGACGTGGCGACGCTACCCTGTCTCGGGAGGGCGAAGCTGGCGAGTCTCAAACCGGGGCCTCGAAGCCGTCGAAGCCCGAGCCCTTTCGAGTCAGGGAAGGTCGGCGTACATCGCGTCGATCAGCGGGGCGTACCGGCTCTCAACGGCACGCCGCTTGATCTTCATCGTCGGGGTGATCTCGCCGCCCTCGATGGTCAGCTCGTTCGGCAGAAGGGTGAAGCGCTTGATCTGTTCGAAGCGAGCGAGCTTGCGGTTATGCTCGTCGATGCGCTCGCGGTACAGCGCCTGGACCTCGGGAAGTGCGAGGAGGTCCTCGCGTCTCTGCCATGTCAGACCCGTGCGCTTTCCCCACTCCTCGAGCACCGGGAAGGCAGGCACGAGCAGCGCGGTGATGAACTTGCGCCCGTCACCGACCACCGCGGCCTGCTCGAGCAGCGGATCGGTCGCCAGGTGCGACTCGATCAGCTGCGGCGCCACGTACTTTCCGCCCGAGGTCTTGATGAGATCCTTGATGCGGTCGGTGATGACGAGGTTTCCCTCGTCGTCAATGCGGCCGGCATCGCCGGTGTGGAGCCAGCCGTCTTCGAGTGCCTCGACGGTCGCCTGCGGCTTGTGGTAGTAGCCCTTCATCACCGTTGCGCCGCGCACCAGGATCTCGTCGCCGTCACCGATCCGGACCTCGAGCCCGGGCATCGGCTTGCCAACCGTGCCGATTCGGAAACCCTGTGTCTCGTGGACCGACACGGTCGCGGTCGTCTCGGTGAGGCCGTAGCCGTGCGCAATCACCAGTCCGACGGAGTGGAAGAAGAGCTCGATCTCCGGCGCCAGGAAAGCGCCAGCGCAAGGGAAGAACCGGATCCTGCCGCCGACGATGCCGCGAATCTTCGCCAGCACGAGCCGATCTGCGACGCGGTGGGCGAGGGCCAGTGGCAGCGAGATCGGTCGTCCCGCGCCCCGACAGTCGGCATGTCGACGGCCGACTCCTATGGCCCAGCGGAAAAGCGCCCTGCGCAGCGCCGGCGCGGTCGCGAGCCGGGTCATGACCGCGGCATGGATCTTCTCGTAGAAGCGCGGCACCGCACACATGACGGTAGGTCGCACCTGCTGCAGGGCCTCGATCACCGCAGCGGGATCGTCGAGGTAACACACGGTCATGCCCCGTGAGAGTGCGTACCAGGTCCAGCAGCGCTCGAAGACATGGCTCAGGGGCAGGAAGCAGAGCGACACGTCATGGTCGCAAGGGTTGGGCAGGCGCTGGTCGTGAGCAGGAAGCTGGGCCGCCATGTTCGCGTGGGTGAGCATCACGCCCTTCGGCTCGCCGGTGGTGCCCGAGGTGTAGATCAAGGTGAGCAGGTCGCCGTCTGCGACTCTCGCCTGGCGGGCGGCGAGCTCTGCATCGTGGTTTGAATCGGCACCCGATTCGAGCAGCTCGGCAAAGCTGATCAGCTCCGGGGCCGTGTCCGAGAGGCCGGGGTTGAAGACCACGATGGTGAGCGGCTCGCCGAGGTCGCGCACCGCCAGCGCCGTCTCGAGCTCGGCACGGCCTCCGACGAAGAGCACGCGAACGCTGGCGTCTCGCACGATGTACGCCGCCTGAGCCGGGGTACTGGTTGGGTAGATCGGCACCGGCACCGCGGCCGCGGCGAGGATCCCGACGTCGGCGAGCGTCCACTCCGGGCAGTTGTGGGAGAGGATCCCGACGGCAGCGCCCTCTTCGACTCCTAGCGTGACCAACGCACGCGCCACCCGCCACACGCGATCGCCGACCTCGCGCCAGGAGATGTCGGCCCATGACCCGGCGCTGCGGTACCGCATGGCGGTGCGCTCGCCGTAACGCTCTGCCTGCTTGCGGATGATCGCGGGAATGTGCGGGTCGGCCATGTCGAACTCCCACTCGCGCTGCCGGAGCGGTCGGAAGATGCGCCCGCTGCTGCAGTGCGTCAGCCCAGGCATAGTGATCGAGGAAGCGCCGGACTCAGTATAGCCGCAGTGCGGCAAGCAGCGCTACGCCATTCACCGTCCGGAGAATAAGCGCCGGCCGAAGTGCCTCCCGTCCACCCAGCCACCACCGCGAGGAGCGGACGGCGGCCGTCACCGCCTGCGCCGCCGCCTGCTACTCAGGCGCGTGGCAGACGGCCTCGATGTTGTGACCGTCGGGGTCGAACACGAACGCCCCGTAGTAGCTCGGGTGGTAGTGCGCTCGGATGCCCGGCGCGCCGTTGTCGACACCGCCGGCCTCCAGCGCGGCACGGTGGAACGCATCCACCAAAGAACGTTTCGCGGCCGCGAAGGCTACGTGCACCTTGGGCGCCGTGCGCTGTCCGGCAGCGATCCAGAAGTCGGGTTTGCCGGCGGCACCGAGGCCGACGCCGCCTTCGAACTCCATCACCACCTCGTAGCCGAGGGGGGCGAGCGCATGGCGGTAGAAGGCCTTGCTTCGGGCGAGATCGGATACCTCCAGGCCGATGTGGTCGAGCATGATGATCCTCCGTGCGGTGCGTGCGAGATACTCCCAGGATACTCGCCCCTGGTGCCCGTCTCCGGCCGCCGGATCGCGTTGTGGATCCTGGACCGCAGCCCGCACGACGAGGCGGGCTGTCCAGCGAGGCGCTCGTCGATCTTCACGTCCGGCCTCGAACCCGGGCCCAGGCCGCCGCGTGTGCCGCCCGGGCAGATCGCACCGGCATCAGCCACGGCCAGCCGCCAGACTCTCGCCGATCGCTGAGCCTCCCGCTCACAAGATCGGCTGCCCCGGCTGCACGGTGAACTGGTACGGCTGACCGTCGACCGACACCACCACCAGCACTGTCAGCGGGTCGGTCGGGTCGGGGAGGGCAGCGGACTCGATTCGCCATGCGCGGACCGGTCCGCCGAGGCGCCGGCTCGCGCGCCAGGCTGCAAAGCCGCGCTCGGCGGCGATGAGCTCATCGCGCTCGTTGATGACCACCGTACCCTTGAACCAGAGACAGGCCGCGGTGCGCAACGCAGGCGACTCAGGAGATCCGCCGGCGTCCCGCACGGCAGCGAGGAGCTGCTCGACCCGGCCGCGCGCCGAGCGGATAGATTGCGAACGGTCGTAGAGCCTCGCGAGCCGCGGCACAGCGACCACGACGACAGCCACCGCCAGCAGTCCCAGCACCAGCTTGCGCATGGAAGGGAACCCTCCGCCAGACCATTATGAGCTGAGGAGTCGGATCCAAACTCCCTCGGCGAGCAGGTGCTGCCGGCCGAGGCACACGACGGTCAGGACGCCGAGCTCGATCACCAAGTTGGTCGAGGCGAACGTGAAGGCGACCGCGGTGATCAAGAACCCAATCGAGGTGACCGCGCCTTCAGCCCATGCGTCGAGGAGCGTCACGCCGAGACGTCCTCAGCCGCTGCCGTGCGCTTCGCCTGCAGCGGGCGTCGCGTGGGCGCCCTCGTCACCGTCACCGCTTTCGGCACCCACCGCGGGCTCGATCCCCGCCGCTCGCAGCTCCTGCGCATAGATGTCCGCGGACATCGAGGGCAGGCGCTCGACGAAGGCCACGATGTCCCACAGCTTCTCGTCGTCGTGGGACGGACCGAAAGCCGGCATGCCCGTCATGCGGATGCCGTGCTTCACCACCCAGAAGACCCTGGCCGGGTCATCCACGCCGTCCTGGAGGTGAGGAGGCTTCGGGTCGAGTCCCTGGCCCGCGTCGTCGGGGGGAACGCCAGGCGCGCCGTGGCAGCCGACGCACATCTCGTGGAAGTGCTTGAGCCCAACTTGTTGCCGCGAGTGCTGGTCGAGGTCCGGCGGCACGCGGATTCCCTCCGCGTGGCGCTCGACCGAGCTGTCGCTCGTCGTCGAGAGGAACCAGTCCATGCCCGGGAGGTGACTCCCCCCCGCCGAGACGTCCGCAACACCGCTGAAGGCGACGAACAGCATGCCGATCACCGCCACCACGATCGCGGTCAAGACACCGTAGAGAAAACGCTTCACGGGACTCTCCTTTTCGTCTGCCGTCGCGGGCCGCCGGTCGAGCACGGCCGGCGGTGGGTCGTCAACGCGCGGCACGACGCTGAAACGATTCTGCACCCGACTGAGGCGGATCCGCTATCGGGGCATGCCCGGGTTGCGGGCGGGGTCAGACGCGAGGTGCATCAGCCGCTGCTTCAGCGCCCCCGTCCTGGGTAAGCGACTCGAGACGCTGCCAGACCCGGTCCTCGACGGAGTCGACGAACAGCTGCAGGTGGGGGAACGGGATCTGGATACCGGCGGCATCGAGCGCGACCTTGCACGCTTCGACGACCGCAAAGTGGGTCGCCTGGCGCTCGTCGGCGTGCTCGATCCACACCCGCACCAAGAGGTCGACGCTCGATCTTCCGAGCGCGTCGGCGACCACGTCCGGGGGCGGGTCGGCGAGCACGACGGGGAGCCCCTGAACCGCCTCGAGGATCACCCCCCTGGCGGCCGCGATGTCCTCCTTGTAGGCGATCCCGACCGGGACGTCCACCCGCAGCTCCCCGTCCTTGGTGTGGTTCTCGAGAACGACGTCAATGATCTGCTTGTTCGGGATCACGACGTAGGAGTTCTGCGGCGTGCGGATCCGGGTCGAGCGCAGGGTGATGTCCGCGACCCTCCCGAACTGGTCCGCGACGGTGATCCAGTCACCGACGATGAAGGGCTTGTCGATGAAGACCACGATTCCCGCGATCAGGTTGGCGAGGGTGTCCTGGGCCGCGAACCCGACCGCGATCCCGGCGACCCCGAGGCCGGCGACCGCGGTCGCCACGTTGATGCCGACCTGTGCCGCGGCCATCACCAGGCCGACGGCCATGAGCGTGTAGCGGTAGAGGCTCTCCACAAGGAGCTGGACCAGCTTCGCGTGGAGCCCGGCGTGGGCGAGCACCGCTGTCAGAGGCCGGCGCGAGAGTCGGAACAGCACCAGGAAGCCGAGCATGATCAGGGTCGCCACCGTGAGCCTCGGGAGGAAGGCGAGCAGGCTCTGGAGCACCTTGTCGACGTCGACGACTCGGCTGATCATGTCCATGGCGAAACCTCCCTGCAGCACGTGATAGGCCCAGATCCGCGTTCACAACGATCGCGAGCGTCACACCCTTTCCGAGCACAACGATCAGGAGCACGTTTCCAGTCCCTTGCCGGCAGCGCGAGGGGCTCATCTACGGGCCTGCAGGGAACGCGGGCGGCCGGTCCGCCCGCGCTGCGACACCGATTCGGTCACCGCGTTGTCGGTTGGAAGGCCGGGCATGGCCTGCAGCACGAGACGCAGCTCGGAAACCCGCGTCCACCGAATCCGGACCAAGCGGACGAACACCCTTCCCGACACGCCCTCGGCATGGTCGGCAGTGCGCAGCACACAGCGATGATCTCGCGCGAGATCGCACCCTGGCGTGGGCTCGGTCGACGAGCTCACTCCCACGATGAGCGCAGCTCATCAAAAGCATCCTGTGGGGCACAGGCCCGGAGAGACGCCGAAACAACCTGATCACGCGAAGGGCCTGTGCCCTGCAGGATGCTAGCGCTCGATCGCGTGGCGGAGCTCGTCGAGGCGGCGGTTGACCTGCTCCAGTGTGAGGCTGCGGAAGCGGGGCGGCAGGAAGCGGGCGTCGGTGCACTCCTTGACCGCGAGCAGGTCCATCGCTTCGAGCCGTTCGACGTGCGCCGAGGGACGGAAGTCGGCGATGACCTCGGCGATCACTTCGGGCAGGGTCGCGGTCGAGCCCTCGGGGCGGGTCTCGAAGGCGCGCAGCGCCCGCACCAGCAGACCTTCCATCTCGTTGCCGCCGAGGTTGGGGTCGTCGGGCAGCGGCGGCAGCTCGTCCGGCTTGATCTTGATCCCCACCTTGCGCGCCATGGCTGCAAACAGGGCGTGGCGGCTGGCCTCGTCGCCGGGCGGGAAGAGCGGCACGTGGACGTCGAGCCGGCCCTGGCGCTTGAGGTCGACCTCGAGCAGGTCGGGTCGGCTGGTGGCGAAGACCCAGATGATGCGGCCGCGGTTGGCGGTGTCGCTCATCTCACGCGCGAGCATGCCATAGATGCGCCCCGAGAGCCCGGAGTCACCGGCGCCCGAGTCGCGCTTGCCGGTCATCTGGTCGGCCTCGTCGACGAACACGATGACCTGGCCGAGGGCGCGCAGGATGGTGAAGACCTGCTCGAGGTTGCCCTCGGTGGCGCCGACCCACTTGTCGCGGAAGTTCTTGATCTCGACCACCGGTACGCCCACCTCGCCCGCCCAGCACTCGACCAGGTAGGTCTTGCCGGTGCCGATGCGCCCGCACACCAGGTAGCCCATCGGGATCGCCCGCAGCACGCCACGGCGCAGCAGCTCGGCGTCCTGGCGCAGCCACGCGCGGGCCTCGTCGTGGCCGGCGACGTCGTCGAGGGTCCGGCGCGACTCGATGAACTCAATCCGGCCGGCCGCCTGCTTCTCGATCAGCTCTTTCTTGATGCGGGTGAGGTAGCCCATCGTGATCCGCTCGCCGCCGCCGAGCGCTCCGAGCACGAGGGTCCGGACGTTGACCCGGGACAGTCCGACCAGGCGGCCCGCGAGCCGCTCGGGCGGGACCTCGCACAGCGACACGAACTCGGGCCGCCCCGCGGTGAGCTCGGCCACGAAGTCGCCGATCTCGGCCTCGCCGGGGAGGTCGATCTTGAGCTTCGCGGAGTAGGGGCTCTCGACCAGCAGCGGGTGGAGGTCGGTGAGGTTCTCGGTCACCAGCACTGTGGCGACGAAAGCGCCCGCGATCGCCGGGTCGGACGCCCAGTCGAGGAGCTGGATCAGGCTTTGGGCGAGCTCACCGCTGAGGCTGATCGCTTCGCCGCGGGGTGCGATGAAGTGGGCGTACTCGAGCAGCACGGCGACCTTGAGCGGATCGGGACGGCGGGTCCCGTCCTCGTCCGCCGCGACCCGGTGCAGGCTCGCACGCAGGAATCGGTTGATCAGCTCGAGCGCGCGCCGCGGCTCGCGCGGGAGCAGGTTGCCGAGGTCGAGCGCCGCCACGCGGTCCGGACCGGTGTCGGGAAGCGCTGCCCACGAGGTGCCCTGGAAGCTGTCGAAGGCCTTGAGGAAGCGGTGGAAAGCGTCACCACCCTTGGCCACGCGGATGCCGTGGCCGCGGTCGAACCGGATCACGACGTCGAAGGGCGCGAACATCACCTCGGTGAGGAAGTCTGGCAACGAGACGAAGTGCACACCGTCTTCCGTCGGCGCCGGGACCAGGTCGTGGACATTGCCGGAGAGCACGAACTGGCTCGAGGAGCCGGATCGGAACAGGCGCCGCATCTCCTCGGCCCACGTCGGCAGCGCCGAAGTCGTCATCTCCCTACTCCCCCTCCGCGACCTTGGGCAGCTCGGGGAGGTCCACGGCAGCCTCGTCGCCCGCCAGCGAACCGAGGAACTCGGCGTGCTCCTCCATCCACCGGGTTGTCTCGCTCATGGTCGAGGTGACGGCGTCGAGGCGGACCGAGAGCTGCTCGGGTCGCCCGGTGACGGCAGCCTCCTCGCGGATCAGCTCGACCTGTTGCTCGATGCGCTCGAGCTCGGAGTCGATCACTGCCTGGGTCGCCTGGGCCCGGGCGAGGTTGTCGAGCCGTTTGCGCTGGATGTCGAGGGTGCCCTGAAGCGACCGCGCGAGGGCCGCGTCGCCCGCCGCGGCGGCGAGGCGCTCCTCGAGGCGCGTGATCTCGCCTTCGAGCTCCGTGCGGTCGAGGCGGCTGAGGTTGGCCACGATCACCTCACGCGAGCTCAGCAGACGCAGGTAGATGCCGAGCAGCTGATTGAGCGAGCGGGCGCGCAGGTCGCGGAAGTTGCCGAGGCTGTCGGCGTCGAGCGCGTCGGAGATGCCGAGGATCCGCCGGCACTGGCCGAGCAGGCGGCGGTAGCGGGCGCGGCTGATCGCCTCGAGCCGCGCGACCGTCTCCCCGACCTTCTCCTCCCAAGTCTGCTGCTCGGAGAGCAGGCGTTCGCCCTCGAGCAGCTTCTGGAAGCGCGGGCTGGACGCCTTCAGGACCAAGAACAGCACCTCGCCGGCAGCTCCGAGCAGCCAGAAGCCAGGGTTGGCGAGACCGAGCACACCTGCTGCTGCGACGACCATGACGTTGAGCGGGAGGTGGCCGAGCACCGGGACCGGGACGCGACGGTTGAAGGCCGACCGCAGGTAGGTCCAGTAGGTGGACTGCCCGGCCGGGACATTCATCCCCGGCTCCCCTTGGCGTCGAGCTCGGCGAAGGTCCGGGCGACCTCGGCGACCACCGCCTTGAACTCGCTGCCCTCCTGGATCATGATCGGGTCGGCGTCGCGGGTGGGCGGGATGATGTCGTCGAAGGTCGCCCCGATCCTCCCTGGCGCAGGCGTCATGATCCACACACGGTCGCCGAGGTAGACCGCTTCGGAAATCGAGTGGGTGACGATGAACACCGTCGCCTCGACCTCATTCCAGAGGTCGGTGATCAGACGCTGCATCTCGTAGCGGGTGGGCTCGTCGAGGGCCGAGAAGGGCTCGTCCATGAGGATGATCTGCGGCCGCAGCACGAGCGTGCGTGCGATCGCGACCCGCTGTTGCTGGCCGCCGGAGAGCTGGTGGGGGTACTTGCGCTCGTGCCCGGCGAGGCCGACGCGACGGATCCACTGCATCGCGAGATCTTCCCGCGCCGCCCGGTCGAGGTCCCTCCCGTCGCGGTCGAGCTCGAGCCCGAAGGTGACGTTGCCGAGGACCGTGCGATTGGGAAAGGAGCTGTACCTCTGGAACACCATCCCGCGGTCGGGGCCTGGACCGGCCACCCTCTGGCCGCGCACCCTGACCTCGCCGCCGGTCGGCGGATAGGTGTCGGAGAAGCCCTGGATCAGGTTGAGGATGGTGGACTTGCCGCAGCCTGAAGGGCCGATGACGGCGATGAACTCGCCGTAACCCGGAATGTCGTCGACGCGGAAGCTGACGTCCTGGATCGCGGTGTACGCGCGCGCCGTGCCGGGATTGAAAGTCTTGGTGACCGACTCGAACTCGACCACCGGCGGCGCCGCGGCGATCCCATGCCGCTCGGCGCGCTCGACGGCGGTCATCGCGCACGCTCCCGATACGGGAACAGCCGCCGCCCGCCCCAGGCCCAGATCTTGTCGGTCAGGAAGGCGACCGTGACGATCACCAGCAGGACCAGGTAGATGTGCTCGCGCGGCCCGCGCCGCTGCGAGATGATGATGATCCCGCCCAGGCCGTGGCCGATGTCGACCATCTCCGCGAGCACGATGTAGGACCACCCGATCCCGAAGCCCATCCGCAGAGATTGGTAGATGTCGGGCCACGACACCCCGAGCAGGACCTTGCGCACCGCCTGGAACGTGGTCGCGCCGAGCGTGTAGGCGGTCTTGAGCAGAATGTCGTCGACCGCCTCCACCGACTGCACGACCAGAGGCACGAGGTAGATCACGAAGGCGAGCGCGAGGAAGGCGACCTTCTGCTTTTCGCCGGTGCCGAACAGGCTCATCGTCAGTGGCACCAGAGCCGGGATCGGCAGGTAGGCGCCGAACACCGACAGCGGGTTGAACATCGCCTTGGCCTTGGAGAAGGAGCCCATCAGGAGGCCGAGGGGGAAGGCGATCGCCGCGCCGACCGCGAAGCCCGCCGTGACCCGGCCGAGCGAGATCAGCAGGTTACGGGTGAGCGCGCGGTCGAACCACAGCGACGGGAACGACCGCGCCACCTCGAGCGGGCTCGGCAGGATAGTCGGCGAGATCAGGCGCTGCTCGGGGGTCGCCCCGAAGGTGACGCCCCACCACAGCCCGAGCAGGAGCACGATCGGCACGACGCCGAGCAGCCACTGCAGCCAGCCCGGCACGTCCTCGCGGATCTTGAGCCATGTGCCGCGGGGATGACCCGGCGGCCCCGGCGCGGGCTCGGCCGCCGCAGCAACCTCCTCCGCAGCACCCTCTCGCGGTTCGGTCGCGCTCACGGGGTCACTGCACCTCGGGCGGGTAGACCGAGATCTCGACCCGGCGGTTGAGCGCGTTGTTGTTGGGGTCGTCGGGGTCGGCCGGCTGGTTCCAGCCCATGCCCTTGATCACGAACTTGTTGGGGTCGAACTTGAACTTCTCCACCAGGGCTTTCTTGACCGCGTTGGCGCGATCGAGGGAGAGCCGCTCCACGTCCTCAAAGCGCACCCCGCGCCCCTTCATCGAGGAGTCTGTGTGACCGACGATCGCAATGACCGCTCGCTCGTACTGGCCCGCCAACCTCCCGACCTTCTCCAGGGTCGCGCTCACGGTGGGATCGTAGAGCGTGTTCGCGAGCCCCCGCCCGGTCTCGTCGTGCTGGGGTTCGTAAAGGTTGGCCGAGTTCGGGTAGAAGTTGATCCGAATGGTCTGGGTCAGGATCGGGGCCTCGGCCTGGACCTTGCTGTAGGTCGTGGGCACGAAGCTCGACGTGTACTCGTCCTTCTGGCTCTTGAACGCGCCCTCGCGGTCGAGCTGCTGGATGACCGAGAAGTCCATCACCTCGTCGAAGCGCACCGGGGTGTCGATCAGCCCGAGCTCACGGTAGACGAACGTGATGTTCTTCCAGGTGCGCTCGAAGTTGGCCGGGTCGTTCTGGTTGAGGAAGAAGTTCTTGTTCTCGGCGAAGTTCGTCGAGTGGGCGTCGGATCCCATCGCCTGGACCTCGTCCACCGCCATCCCGTAGCCCTCGGCCATCCACTGGTAGGCCTTGCCCTTGAACGTGTCGTCCTTGAGCTGGTCCATGGCGGTGAAGATGCCCGCGACCAAGCCCTTGACGATATCCGGATGGTCCTTGGCGAAGTCGGCCCGCGCCGCCCATACGTCGGCGATGAGCTTGGAGGCCTCCGAGGTCGAGGTCAGGATGCGCGTCCCCGGCACCTTGTCCGGAATGTTGTAGATGTCCGGCGCCCACGAAACGCAGGCGTCGATCTTCTTGTCCGAAACGAACGCCGCCGCCGCCTCGAAGGCGGTCGCGGTGTAGCGGTGGACGACCTCCGTCGGCTGGATCCCGGCGTTGAGCAGGAGGTTGTTGACGAAGTACTGCGATGGGCTGTTCTGGGCGTAGACGATGGTCTTACCCTTGAGGTCGCGGGCGCTGCGGATATCGCCCCGCACCACGATCCCGTCGCCCCCGTTCGACCAGTCGACCTGCTGGAAGATGCGCGGCGCGGTGCGCGAGTCCTTGAGCAGCTCGGGCGCGAACAGCACCATCATGTCCAGGGTTCCCCAGAGAATCTGGCTTTCGCCCGAAGCGAACGCGTCGCGCGCCACGACCGGGTCGTCGATCAGCTTGAGGTTGACCTTGAACCCATACTGCTTGAAGAAGATGCTGTCCTCGTTGGGCCGGAAACCGTGGTTGGCGGCGACGATCGGCAGCCAGCCGATCCACACGTTGATCGGGAACTGGACCACCTTGTCGTTGGCGTCCCACTGGTAGTTGCTGACGCCTTGGACCGGCGGCAGACGCTCGGCGGGCTTGTAGGTGTACTCGTTGACCGTCGTGATGCCGTTCGTGTCGGGAGCCTCGATCTTGCCCTGCTGCTGACGGTAGGCGTCCAGGTCGATCTGGCCCTGCTTTGCCCCACTCGGCATGATCAGGTCGCGGAAAAAGTAGACCGCGCCGGCGACCAGCGCCAACACGAAGATACCGATGACCAGCTTGCCGAGTATGGTCGGTCCGACTCTGTCTGCCATCTCCGTCCTCCTTGCCTGATCCCCGTGCGCGGGCAGCTCTGCGTCCCGGCGCGATACGTCAGCCCTCGGTCACGCCGGGGCCCATGTCCTTGACCGGCGCCGCGACCGGCTTTTCGGGTTCGGTGGTCTCGGCCGCGGGCACGTCGAGCCCGTAGGCTGCGGCGAACTCCGTCAACGCCTGATCGGCGAGCGCATGCTGCTCGGCCTCTTTGAGGTCGACCTGGCTGGTGTCGATCGAGGAGGCCGCCACCCGAGCCCGCCCGGCGGCCTTGTCCCTGCGCTCGGTGAGGTACTCCTCGACCCTGGAAATCGTGTCGCCGGAGCCGCCGATCGAGGTGATCATGCCCTGGGCCATCTCCTGGAGCTCGGCCTGGGCCTCCATCATCTCGGTCTCGGTCATCATCCGCTTCAGTGATTCGATCTTGCTGTGGGCCTCTTGGATCGCCACGTCGCGGGTTTTGACCAGCTTCTGGTAGGTGGTCTCGGCGGCCTCGAGCTGCTGCCGATTCTCCTCGAGCTGCTCCTTGACCGTCCGCAGCTGGAGGGCGTACTGGCCGGCGGCGTCGCGGTTGCCCGCCTTGAGGTGGGCCGCCGCCTTCGCCGCGAGCTCGCGCTCCTGCGCTTCGAGGTTCTTGACCTGGCGCATCAGCCGTTCGACGAAGCCCGCATGGTTGGCGAGGCTGTCGTTGAAGCGCCCGATCTGCTTGCGCAGGTTCTCCTTCTCGGCCTCGATCAGGGCGCGGGGGTTGGCCTTTTCGAGTCCTGAGATAAACAGGCTAAAAAACCCGCGTACCAGGTTGGCGAGTCGGTTCAACATGGTCCGCTCCTTCACGCCGCGGGGGCTCGGATGTCGTTATCTACTCGGTGCGGAGTTTACCATCCCACCCGACCCGCTTCGCGAGCCGGATGGGGTGGAAGCCCCGAACAGGCCGGCATCGATAGCGGAGCCGTCTTCAGCCGATGTCGAGATGCTCGCCGCCGGGCCACCACGAGCCGTCGTCGTCTCCGAAGAGCCGATCGCCGATGTGCTCCCCGAGCTTGCGATAGCTCTCCCATTGTGCCTCGTCAAAGAACTGATCCGTGGTGGGCTCCTGCGGGAACAGCTCATGCGTCGCACGGTACTGGGCGACGTCCCGAGGCTCGTCCCCGGTGAGGCTCGGCTTGATGAAGAGGATCACGGTTCTGGGCGCGTCGGGGTTCGGTGCCGAGGCGCACAGAGGACGGTCGGGATCGTCGGACGGGTAGGTGACATAGGCAATCGTTGCGTGAACCGCCGCCGGACCGTCGTCCTGTTGGGCGGAATCGCCCTGTCCGCCAGTCCGGGGGGTCCGGCTGATCACTTCGGCGGGGCCGACTCCCCGGACTGCGAGGATGTCCGCCAGGCTGTCGCCGAGGACGGCGCGGTCGGGGAAGGCGACCTCCGCGCCAAAGTCGGTCCGCACCCGTCGCACCAGGTTGGCGATGTCGTCGAACCGGTAGTCGGGATCCGCACCGCAGTCGCAGCAGATGATGACCGGTACGCGCCGCCGGATCAGCTCGTAGCAGGCCGTGTTCTCGAAGTGGCCGCCGTCGGACAGGTACCAGTAGCGGCGCTCGGGCCCGTGAAAGCGCGCCAGCAGCTCGTCGAACAGGTAGGCGTAAACCGGCAGCGCCCGGGCAAACGCCCGGCCGGCGCGATGCGAAAGGTGGGGCGGTACCGCTCCGGCGCGCTCGCCGGGTTCGATGTGGCTGTCCCACCAGTGGCCCAGGCGCACGTTGCCGAGCCCGAGCAGGAGGCTCGCCCCGAGGCTGGTCCGCCACCCGAGGCCGGTCGTGAACGCAGCGCCCGAGGCGGCGACCCACTGCTCGAGAGTCCGGCTCTGCACGCGGTGGAGCTCGGCCCCCCGACCCGCGAGCGCATGGAAACGACCGGGCTCGAAGTCGAGCGGGACGACGTTCAAGGTGTCCGCAGCGTGGCCCTCTTTAACTCCTTTCCACAGGGCGTGGAACCGGGCCGCGACGCTGAGCCCGCAGGGGCCGACGGCCATGGGGAGGCCCTTTCGGTCGCGGTGCTCGATCTGGGAGTCGCCCGCCACTGTCTCGTTGACGGTCAGGTTAAGGAGGTGCAGCGGACCGCCGGCGTCGAACGGCCGATAGTCGTCCATCCCAATACCGTCGTGTTCGGCGACATCGGTCAGGCGTTTCAGTTCGCCTTTCCACCGCTCCGGGTTCGAGGCACCGAGGTAGGCGCGTGACAGCCGGGCGGCGTAAAGGGTGAGATGTGAGGACAGGGTGAGAAAGTAGATACAGTGCCCGAACGCGATGATCAGGAAAAGAACGGCGACCAGACCGACCACGATCGCCGGGTTCGACATGTGGGATGCGAGGCCGGCTCCCTCGTTCCCGTCCTTCGACCCTTTCTGGACCGACATGCTCGCACTGCCCGAGACAACGACCTGCCCGCGATCAGCATCGACTGCCCCCGTCGTCGCCCCCGTGTCGACGGTGCCCTCGACCCTGACCGCGAGCCCGGCCGCAGGCTGGGCCGTTCGTCTCACCAGGATCTCCCCGGGATTTCCCGCCGGCGGCTGCCAACCCCACGCGATGCCGTGGGCCACCGCCGCCATTCCGGTCAGCAGGAGGAAGACCACCACGATGGCGACGACACCGGCGACCAGCTGCCAGCGCAGCTTCCACCGGCCGGTGCCGGTCAGTTTCTCGAGCATCGGCGCGAGCTTGCCGGCGAAAACGAGCAGCGCGGCGATCGCCGCCAGCGGCGGCAACGCCAGCGGGTTTGCCAGCAGCTCCCTCAGACCGAGGTGCCGAGCCACCGCGTAGACGGTCTGGCCGGCGCTGTCGACGACCGCGAACAGGAGGCAACCCAGAGTCAGCGCGAGGCCCCTCATCAGCCACCGCGAGAGCACGTTCCGGCACCGTGCGAGCCGCCACGCGGTCAGGTCACGCGACCGGAGCCAGCGGTTCAGGGACATCACCGCCACGAGCAGCACCAAGGCCGCCGCGGCTGCCAGCGGCCATGGGTGCGAAGGCACCCACGCCGGCAGCCGCGCCTGCGCTCCCTGCATGCCGAGCGCCTGCGCGCCCCGGACGCCGAGGAGGTACCATGTTCCGATCACCACCGGGGCGAGAAGTGCAAAGCCCACCAGCGCCGGCCACGTCCTCCCGAAACCCTGCCCGACACTCGCGTCCTCTGGCGATGCCTTCTCCCCAGCGGACGAACGGGTCGAGATCCAACCGACAGCGACCAGCCAGATCATGATCGCCTCGGCGGCCGCCAGCCCGGCGAGGAGCATTGCCACCGAACCCTCTTGGGAGGCGAACCGGCCCAGGTCTAAGCCGAGCGTCATGCCCGTCCCTGCGGCTGTCACCGCAACCAGTGCGGCAGTGGCCACCGTCTGCCACCGATCGAGCCCACCGGTCGTGTCGACGTTGGACAGCCAGTAGGCACCCGCGACCGGCACTAGCCAGATGACGAAGAACACCGCCGGGAGGCCGAGCCACGGGCTCCACCACAGCGGGCTCGCCGGACCGGGTCCCCCGAGGAGGTCGTCGCTTCCCGGTACGAGCGCACGCGGCAACGCCCCGAGCAGGAAGACACCCACCGTCAGCGTCGCCAGCACGACGTGGACGGCAACCAGGTTGCGCAGAACGATGGCTGCGGCGAGCATGGAGTCGCCCGCACCGTTCGGCGACAGGTAACGACCGTTGTCGCGCAGCCAGCGGATCGGCTTGGAGCTGCAGTCGGCGAGGGTGGCCTCGACCTGGACCAGTGGGTTGTGGCCGGGGGTCTTCACCCAGGGGCGCACGAAGAGGCGGCCGAGGAAGGCCCCGATGAAGCCGCCTCCGGAGACCGTCGACAGCAGGTCGATCTTCCCCAGCAATTTCTTGCTCGCGAGCGACTGCAGCACGCCCAGGCAGAAGGTGGCGCTGCGGATTCCGCCGCCGGAGAGGGCGAGACCAACGGTATCGGAAGGCAGATAGTCAGGCGAGGCGCCAAGCGGCCAACCCCGGCCCGTCACCCTGCGTCGCTCGCCGATGAGTCGGGCCTCCGCCTGCTCGAGCTCTGGCGGATAGACCGTTCGACGGCTCCATCGGCCGTCGGGGCCGACCTCCGGGTCGTCCACCGGAGGCCCGCCTCTGGATCGTGGCGACCCCGAGCTCTCGCCGCCGGGTTCGCAGCCCGGGGGACCGCCTGCAGTGTGACTCGTGCCCGTCGAGGGCTCGATCTCGCTCATCGCGTCCTCCTGACCTGGTCAGCTCTGGTGGTGCCACCCGCCGAGCCGCGCCGGGTCCGCAACGACCCATTGGAGGAGCGCGGCCCGCGTGACCACCCGTCGGTTCCGGACCGCACTCCAACCATGCAGAGGTCCAAGCATGTTTTCCAGGCACTATCGGTTCAGTTGCCTTTTGCGTCAAGTCCTCCTCACGAGCCGGAACTGGAGCTGAGGGACGCTCGAGGGATTTGCGGAGCCGTGCAGGGCGGCGCCACAGGCTCGCCACGAGCTGCCCCGAGCCCGCCCGATCGTCGCCCCACCGCCACCGTTCGTGGGGATCACCCTGGAGGTGGAGGCTGAAAGGAGGCAGACATGGATCGCAGCGACACTCTCTGGAGAATCGGGATCATCGCCGCGGCGGTGCTGACGGTCGCCGCCTACCTGGTCGTCTCGGCGCCGGTGCAGACGCCATCGCTTCCAGCAACGACCGTCGGCAGCACGCCGAACGTGCAGCCCTTGCGCCCTGCGCCGACCACTGCCGAGGTCCTGGCTGCGGCACGCCCCGAGCCCCAGGTGACCCCGGTATGGGTCGAGCTTCCGCTGTCGGCGCCAGTCGCTGAGGCCGACCTCGACATCCTGCTCGATGTGCTCGAGGAGCTGACGACCGCAGGCGGCACGCTGCCGGACCCGATCGACACACT
The DNA here is from genome assembly GCA_963814875.1 of uncultured Acidobacteriota bacterium. Classification (GTDB taxonomy): domain Bacteria; phylum Acidobacteriota; class Thermoanaerobaculia; order Thermoanaerobaculales; family Sulfomarinibacteraceae; genus CAVSIS01. The sequence continues at coordinate 156,482 of CAWFFJ010000017.1, read as the reverse complement.
GGTCCGCAGGGATCATGACGGCCGCTTGGTCGTCGCTGCCGGCACCCAGCGCCGCTATGGTCCCCTGGTCGAAGCCCTGAGAGGGGTCGATCCCGAGGTGGTGGTGACCGAGATCGGCCGTCTCGAGCCATCGCTCATCACCGCCGACCACACCGAGGGCGACCTGGAGTCCCGTTTACGCGCCACGATTGCTGCGCTGCTCGCGTTCAACCCTCCCGACATCGAGCCGACCATGGTGGCGAGCGGGCCGGGGTGGGCCTTTGCCGAACCCGAGTACGACTCGCTCCCCGCCGCCGAGCGTCACCTGCTGCTGATGGGGCGGCGCCAGGCTCGCGCGGTGCAGTCCAAGGTGGACGAGATCCGGCTCGCGTTTGGTTGGCCGGATCCGCCGGTGGACCGCGCACTCACGATGGCCGCCGCACGACCGTTTCCGGCGTCGGCGACGACTGTATCGGGGAGCGATCCTGCGACCGCGATCATCCAGGCGGTGCCGGACCCCGAGCCGTAACCGCCGAGTCCAATTGCGTCACGCGAGGGCGGGGTCCGGCCCCGCCCTCGCACCTCGACCGATCCGGGCACGACGCCCCCTGCGTTTTGGACACCGCACGGTGCGATACTCGCTCCATGGCTGACGCAGTCCTGTGGCGGGCCTTGGTCTCGGCCACCGAGAGGTCGCTGGTGAGCGGCGCCCTCGCTCCCATTGCGACCGAACTCGAGGTGGTGGAGGACGGCGGGGTCGCCTTCGCGGTCCGGCTCTTCGCCCGGCTCGACGTCAAGGAGCGTGCAGGCGAAGCGCAGCGCAGCGCCGGGGTCAACCCGTTCCTGCCGCCCGACCCCGACCTCTTCGTCACCGACCTGACCACGACCCACGTCGCGGTGCTCAACAAGTTCACCGTCTTCCCGCACCATCTGCTCCTCGTCACTCGTCGCTTCGTGTCCCAGGACCGGCTGCTCGACCCCGCCGATTTCGAGGCCCTTGCCATCGTCATGGCAGAGATCGACGGCCTCGGCTTCTACAACGCTGGGTTGGTGGCCGGCGCCAGTCAACCGCACCGTCACCTTCAGGTCGTACCGACGCCACTCGGGCCCGACGACCTCGCTACGCCGATGGACGCGCTCATGAGGTCGGCCCCGAAGAGAGTGCCGGCGTCAGTTCCGGGACTCGACTTTCCCAACGTTGCACTGCGTCTGGACGGTCGACCGATCAACCGCAGCGACGGCCCGGCTCTCCACGAGCGCTACCGCGCGCTGCTCGCCGCGATCGGGATCAGCGACCGGCGCCAGCCCTACAACCTGCTCCTCACACGCCACTGGATGCTGCTCGTTCCTCGGGCGCGAGAGTGCTGGGAAGGCACCTCAGTCAACGCCCTTGGGTTTGCAGGCTCGTTGCTCGTCCGCGACCGCGGCCAGCTCGGCAGGCTGCGCGAGATCGGGCCGATGCGGGTCCTCTATGCGGTGTCCGGCGCGCGCCTCACGACATAGGCCGCGGCGAATGCGAGGGTGATTCGCCCCGCGGATCGAGGCCGCTGCCCGAGACCCTCCGCGGCGCCCGCCGCCGGGTGGTCAGCCGCGCGGCGGCGAGGGTCGCGAAGGCGTTCTCGGGCGAGACCGCTGCGAACAGGCGGTGGGCATGCTGGACCATCACGACCAGCGCCATTCCTGACCCAGCCATACCCCGGAAGACCACGTGCAGGTGCGAGATCAGCAACGCCGCGGCCCTCGACGAGGCAGTGAAGGCCCGCCCCTGACACGCGGAGGCAGCCCTTCGCGGAGCCCTCGAGCTCCGCGAGACGGTGTACCGGCTCTGCCTGTCATGGTGAAAGGCGGTCAAAGTGAATCCAAAACGGGGGCCCGCAGGCCCCCGTCGAGTTGATCCCTGGCCCGGCGATGCCCGGGCACTGGTTACAGGGTCCGCTACCTCGCCGCAGCCGCCGCCGCAACCGGCTCGGCCGGCGCCGGCTTGAGGCCGCGCTTGATCAGCAGCGGCTCGACCGAAGGCTCCCGTCCGCGGAAGGCCATCCACATGGCCGCGGCGTCCACGGTACCGCCGCGCTCGAGGATGTTCTTGCGGAAGGAGGTCGCCGTGGCCTTGTCAAACAGGCCCTTCTCCTTGAACGCCTGGAACGCGTCCGAGTCGAGCACCTCGCTCCAGATGTAGGAGTAGTAGCCTGCGGAGTAGCCTCCGCCGCCGCCGAAGATGTGCGCAAAGTACGGGCTTCGGTAGCGGGAGACGATCTCCGGGATGAGGCCGATCTTGGCCAGAGCAGCGTCTTCGAAAGCGTTGGAGCTGATTCCCTTGGCCTGCTTGAGGGTGTGCCAGCTCATGTCGAGGTACGAGGCAGCCAGGTACTCAACCGAGGCGAACCCCTGGTTGAAGGTTCCGGCCTGCTTGATCTTCTCGACCAGCTCCGCCGGCATCACCTCGCCGGTCTTCCAGTTCTTGGCGTAGACCTTGAGCACGTCCGGCTCGAGCACCCAGTTCTCCATGATCTGAGAGGGCAGCTCGACGAAGTCGCGCGGCACGCCGGCGAGGCTGCGGTAGTGGATCCTGGACAGCAGCGAGTGCAGGCCGTGGCCGAACTCGTGGAACAGGGTCTCCGCCTCGTCGAGGCTGAGCAACGCCGGTGTGTCGCCGGTCGGACGGGTGAAGTTGCCGACGTTGACCACCACCGGTCGGATGTCCTTGCCGTCGGCGATCCACTGGCTGCGGTAGCGGCTCGACCAGGCACCGCCCCGCTTTCCGGGCCGCGGGAAGTAGTCGAGCATCAGCACTCCCAGGTGGGACCCGTCGGCGTCCTTGACCTCGAAGGCGCGGACCTCGGGGTTGTATACAGGAATGTCCTTGCGCTCCGCGAAGGTGAGGCCGTAGAGGCGGTTGGCGACGTAGAACGCGCCCTCGCGCACGGCATCGAGCTGGAAGTAAGGGCGCACCGCCGACTCTTCGAAGTCGTAGCGCGCCTTCTTGATCTTCTCCGCGTAGTAGCGCCAGTCCCAGGGCTCGAGCTTGAACTCCGGCGAGCCGTCTGCACCCATCGCCTGAAGTGCCGCGGCTTCGGTCTTCGCGACATCGAGCGCCGGCTGCCACACACGGTCGAGAAGACCGTACACGCCGGCAGGGTTCTTCGCCATGTTGTCGGAGAGTACAAAGTCCGCCCAGGTGTCGTACCCCAGCAGCTTCGCCTTCTCGGCGCGCAGCTCGGCCTGGCGGACCACGTTGGCGGTGTTGTCGAGCTCACCGCCGTCGCAGCGGTTGATGTAGGCGGTGAGGATCTGGCGCCGCAGCTCGCGGTTGTCGGCATACTGCAGGAACGGCCAGATCGACGGAGACTGGAGGGTGAAGACCCACTTGCCCTCGAGACCGGCCTTCTTCGCCGCCTCCGCGGCCGCTGAGACGACACCGTCCGGGAGCCCGGCAAGGTCCTCGCGACGATCGATCACCAGTCGGTAGCCGTTGGTCGCCTTGAGCAGGTTCTCGCCGAACTGCAGCCCGAGCAGCGACTGCTCAGTGTTGAGCTCCCGTAGGCGCCCCTTCTGCTCGTCGTTGAGGTTTGCGCCGCCGCGCACGAAGTCCTTGTAGGTTTCCTCGACCAGGCGGAGCTGCTCGGGGGTCAGCTCGAGCCCGTGGCGCTTCTCCCAGACCGACTTGACCCGAGCGAACAGCACCGGGTCGAGATTGATGTCATCGCGCAGCGCCGACAGCATCGGAGTGACCTTCTTGGCGATGGCTTGGAGCTGGTCGTTGGTCTCGGCCGAGGAGAGATTAAAGAACACGGAGCCGACCTTCTCCAGCAGCTTGCCGCTCGCGTCGAGCGCCTCGACGGTATTGGCAAAGGTCGCAGGCTCCTGGTTGGCGCTGATCGCCTCGACCTCGGCCCGCCGCTCCGCAATACCTTTCTCGAACGCAGGCAGGAAGTGCTCCTCGGTGATCGCGCCGAACGGAGGCACCCCGAACGGCGTCGTCCACTCCACGAAGAACGGGTTCTGCTCGGCCACCGTGCTGACGGTCTCCTGGGCGAAGACCGGCAGCGCGACGGCGACCACGGCGAAGATCGCCAGCCACTTGCGCATGATGCCCTCCTCCTTCTCGTGACAACGCATGAAACCCGCTCCCGGCCTGGCGCCGGGAACGGTCACTCATTCTACGATGACATCGAATAAAGGTCTTCTCAGCTCCGGCCATGATTCCAGAGACGGAGTTTCAGCCTCTCGCCCGCACTCCATCGGCCGGCGTGCGCAGGTGTCCCACGTGCAGGTGGCAACCACCTCTGCAGTCGCGGCGCGCAGTCGATCAGGTGGCGCCACGATGGCGTTGCAGCACAGGGCACCGCGGAGGTGGTAGAGTGGTTTTGAGAACGCGGCGCATTTCTGACTCGAGGTACCGGCGTGCCGCCCGCTCCGGAAGTTCAGGTTCGGGCGGACTTGCAGAATGGCAGGCCGGGCGCAGAAGAGGCTGCCACGCGATCGGAGGAAGCGATGCAAGGACACGGCCCCCCAGGGGCCCGCTACCTGAAAGCCTGCTCAGGAGTCCGCGGACGCCGAATCGTCTGGACTAACGTCGCCTTCCTGGTGTTGACGCCGCTCGCAGCGGCGGTCGCGGTGCCGTGGTACGTTGCCACTCACGGCGTGTCGTGGGTCGAGGTTGCAGCGTGTCTGGGGCTGTGGGTCGCGATCGGCCTCGGGGTCACTGCCGGCTACCACCGCCTCTTCACGCACCGCGCGTGGGACGCGCCGGCTCCAGTGCGCGCCCTGCTCGCCGTGCTCGGTGCCGCGGCGCTCGAAAACAGCGTCATCGCGTGGGCGGCCGCGCATCGATTCCACCATCGCAACGTCGACACCGACGACGACCCCTACAACCCGCAAAAGGGCTTCTTCTACTCGCACATGGGCTGGATTCTGGTCGAGGGCCCGAAGCACGACGACCTCGACAACGTTCCGGACCTGTGGAAGGACCCGGTGTGCCGGTGGCAGCACGAGCATTACCTGGCGATCGCAGTGGTGGCCAACCTGCTGATGACTGCCGGCCTCGCGTTCGTCACCGGCCGGGTCCTGGGGATGTTCGTTTTCGCTCTGCTTCTGAGGATCGTGCTGACCCACCACTTTACGTTCCTGATCAACTCGGCCGCTCACATGTGGGGCCGACAGCCGTGGTCGAGCGGGCACTCCGCCCGCGACAACTGGTTCCTCTCGTTCCTGACCTTCGGTGAGGGCTACCACAACTACCATCACACCTTTCAGTCCGACTACCGCAACGGTGCCCTGTGGTACAACTGGGATCCCACCAAGTGGTTGATCTGGACACTTTCACGCATAGGCCTCGCCCGCCGGCTCCGGCGGCACCCCGTCGATGTCCGTCTGCGACGCCGTTTCGAGCATGCGCGTTCCACCCTCGACGACAAGCTTGCGGCGGCCAGTGCAACCCTTGACGGACTGCGGGCACGAGGTCGAGCACGGGCGGAAGCTGCACGGCTCGCGGTCCAACATGCCCGCGACGACGCCGGTGCCGCACTCGCCGAGCGTCTGGTCGCAGCCGAGCACGCTTGCGAGCAGGCGTTGGCCGAGCTCTCCGCGGTTCGGGAAAACTGGCAACGATCCGTCGCCGACGCGCGCCGGATCGTCGGCAGCCGGTCCATGCGTCGCCGTTTGCGCCGTGCGCGACGCGGCGCGGAGGAGGCGCTTCGAGAGTGGCGGCGCGTGGCCGACGCCTACCTCGCCGCGTGCACCGCACCTGCCGCAGCTTGAAATGACTCAGCGCTGACAGGCACCTCGGTGCCCTCGTGACGTGACGTGGTGAGAAGTGCAGGCTAAATCGGAGCGGCGGGTAGACGAGCAACGGTTCCGCGCCCGTTCTCCTTTGCCTGGTACAGGGCGGCGTCGGCCCGAGCCACGAGCTGTCGAGCCTCTTGTGCGTCGTCGGGGAAGCACGCCACCCCGGCCGACGCACCCACGATGTCGCCCGTGTCGGGCAGAGGCAACTCAGAGGTTGCTTCCCGGATCGCCTCGACGAGGCCCTCCGCTGCAGCTATCGCGCCCTCCGGGCTGGTTCCCGGGGCGAGCACGCAAAACTCGTCGCCGCCCCAGCGGACGACAAGGTCGGTGGCGCGCGCACGCGCCCTCAGAGCGGAGGCGACCGTGCGCAGCAGAGTGTCGCCGGCGAGGTGGCCGACGGTGTCGTTATAGGTCTTGAAGCGGTCGAGATCGATCATGATCACGGCCAGGGGCTGACCTGTTCTGCGCGCCAGGCTCAGGTGACGCTCGAGGTCAATCTCCAGTCGCCTGCGGTTGGCCAGGCCCGTGAGCGCGTCCCGATTGGCGAGGTCCATCAGCAGGCGGTTGACCTGATCGACCTCATGGGAGCGCCGGCTGAGGTCTTTCTCGAGCTCCTGGATGCGCGCATCAAGACTCGTCCTCGTCGAGGCGAGCCTCGTGCTGGCCTCCTCCACGCGCGCAGCGAGCCATCGCAGCTCTTGAGGACCTCCGGTCGGCGTTCGAACGGGACTCTCTCCTCGACCGAGCCGCTCCACCGCCTCGCCAACACGCCCGAGAGCCCGCGGAAGCCCCCCGAGCGACAACAAAGCGACGAGAACGCCAACTGCCACCACTCCAACCCAGATTTCGAGCACGACTTGGCGTCGATGCTCGCGCTCGACCGCCAGCGATCTGCGATCGAAGACGACCCAGACGCCGCCGAGGGCCTCCTCGCCGAAGGGAAGCGGGCTGAAGAAGGCCTCGACGGGCACCCCCTCGACGTCGCTGGCCACGACAGCGTCCGGTCGGTCGGGGCGTGTCGACAAGAAGGGAACGGCGGCGGCGTTGGCCGGCTCGGCGGCAAGGACCTCCCCGTCGGGGTCGAGGATGACGATCGCCAGCGCGCCCTGTGCTTCGGCGATAACGGACAGCGTCCGTGACGGCGCAATCTGGCCAGCTGCCAACTTCGGCGCGACAATCCCCGAGATCAGGTGGACCGTCGCCTCGGCGCGATGTCCCAGGTGCTGCGCGGCGCTCTCGCTGTACCAGCGATCGACGATCCACACCGACGCCATGGTCCCGGCCACCGCGACCGCCACCCACGTCCACACCAAACGCCCGCGAAGCGACCAGCCGAACATGTCCTGCCACTGTCTCTCTCGTCGTCAGTTTCCGTCTACATGCGCCGCCGCCGGTGCCAGAGTGCCCCGGAAAGGGCCCGCGGTCAAGGACTGGCGACATACAATCCCATGAATGGGCACCTCAGCGTGGTCGACCGCGTCCCCAGGCTCCTGTCGACGCCACCCGGACGCCGAGCATCTGAACCGAGGAGGGACCGAGTGACCGCTGCACCCCACGACCCGACCATGGTCCGTACGCCGACGTTACTCATCGCCCTCGGGCTCGTCGCCGCCGAGCTCCTGCTCGCAGCCACCGGCCTGCGACCGACGCCCTGTGTCTCTCGGGGCGCCTCGCCCGGGGTCTTTTCTTCCGAGCGGGCGACTGAGGCCCTCGCCGCGGCCCTGAACGGTGTCGGCCCGCATCCCGTCGGCAGCGAAAAGGCCGCGGTCTTCCGCGAGCGCATCGCGGCGCGCCTCGCGGACCTGGGTCTGCCCCCCCGCCGTCAGACCGCGTGGACCTGCGCTCCCCGCTTCAGCGCCTGTGCGCCGGTGACCAACCTCAGCGTCATGCTGCCGGGGAGGCAGGAGAGCGGCGCCGTGCTGGTCGTGGCTCACACCGACTCGGTCGCGGCGGGCCCGGGCGCGGCCGATGACGGCGCCGGCGTCGCGGTCCTGCTCGAGGTCGCACGAGCTCTGGAGGCGTCACCTCGCCTCGCGCGACCGGTCCGCCTGGTGCTGACCGACGGCGAGGAGGCGGGCCTGCTCGGGGCACAGGCATTTGTCGACTCGGACCCAGGAGCTGCCGGCTCGTTCGCAGTCGTCAACATCGACAACCGCGGGACCGGCGGTCCCAGCCTGATGTTTGAGACCGGCGCGGCCAACGCCGGGGTCGTCGAGGCCTACGCTCGTGCCGTCCGACGCCCGCATGCGAGCTCGCTGTTCGTCGAGATCTACCGAAGGCTCCCCAACGACACCGACTTCTCGGTGCTGCGGCGTGCCGGCATTCCCGGACTCAACTTCGCTTTCCTCGAGGGAGCAGCCCGCTACCACAGCCCTCTCGACAACCTCGCTCACCTCGACTCTCGCAGCGTCCAGGACCACGGCGACGCCGTCCTCGCGGTGGTCCGAGAGCTCGCCGGCGCGACCGGCGCATCGGCCGCCGGCGACGCCGTATACGGCGACGTCTTCGGACGGGTACTGGCGAGATGGCCGGCATCGTGGAGCCCACCGCTCGCGGGGATCGCTCTTGCGCTGGTCCTCGCCGGACTCCTCGCGGGCACCAGCCGTCCGGCCCAGCGTCTGGTAGAGACCGCTTTCGGCGTCGTCGCGTGGGGGCTCGCCGCCATCCTCGGCGTCGGTCTGGCGGTCGCCCTCGCACGGATCGTGTCAGCCGTTGCGGGTGACCCCGCCCCGTGGCGAGCCCACCCGTTGCCGCTGCGGCTCGCGGTGTGGTCGGCGGCCTTCGCAGCAGCACTTGCGTCCGCGAGCTGGCTGTACCGCCGCGCTGGGCTGTGGGGCATGGTCGGCGGCGCCTGGCTCGGGTGGGCCGCGCTCGCGATGGTGCTGGCCGTCCGAGTGCCCGGAGCGTCTGTCATCGTCCTGCTGCCGGCCCTGATCGCCGGCGCCGCCCTGGTCGGAACCGGCCTCGCGGGGCGCGGTGCAGCCGACCGCGGCGCCGCCGCTGCGGCCATCGCAGGAGCCGTAGCAGGAGGCGTCACGGGCCTGCCCCTCGCGCTGCTCGGCGAGCCCGCGCTCGGGTTCAGCCTGGTCGGGACGGGGTTCATCGTTGCCTCGCTGCTGCTACCGGCGACCTCTCTGGCACCGCTCGTGGTCGCCTCGAACCGACGGCGGCTTGCGGTCGCCGTCGCCGCGACCGGCGTCCTCATCGGCGGAATCGGCGCGACCCTGGTCCCACTGGCCGACGAGGACTCGCCCCGGCACCTGAACCTCCTCTTCGTCGAGGACACGGGCAGCGGTACAGCGAATTGGGTGGCCTCGGGCGACGCGGACGACCCGCGGGACCTACCCGATGGGCTGCTCGCCGTAACGCCGTTCGCACCGACCCGGACGCCGGTGCTGCCGTGGCTCGACGGCGGGGTTCCCGCGCTCGCTGCACCGGCACCCACGGCCGGTCTGCCGGCAGCTCGGATTGAATCGGTCGAGGTCCTTCCAGCGCTCGGCGGAGGTCGCCGGATCCGGGCACGGCTGGTGGCGCCGCCGAACCTGGCCAACGTCACCCTCCTCGTTCCGGTGACGGCAGGCCCTCGCTCGCTGCGAGCAGGAGGAGCCGATGCTGGTCCCGGACGCCGACGCGCCGCCCACTCAGGCAATGCTCGATGGGAGCTCGTCGCAGTGCCGGACGAAGGCCTCGAGATCGAGCTTGAGCTCGCCACCGGGAGCCCCGTCGATGTGCTGCTGATGGCTCGCAGTACCGGCCTGCCCAGCGCCGGCGCACGCCTCGAGGCGGCACGCGGCGGGCTCTGGGTTCCGGTCGGCCGCGGCGACGAGACCCTGTCAGTTTCCCGAGTCAGGATCTAGCAAGGCGTCTTTCGGGCGGCGCGAAGCTCTGTCCTCGTTGCATTCTCGGCCCAGACTCGGAGCACTGCTCCTCGAACGCGCCTCAACAGGCCCTTCACGGCGCTCCAAAATCCACCATCCATCGACGAGCTACACACTCCGAGCGCGCTCGACGAAGCGGCCGTCCCGGGTATCGACCTTGATCCTCTCACCGGTGGTGATGTAGGGCGGCACCAGGACCGTGATGCCGGTCTCCACGACTGCGGGCTTGAGCTGAGCTTGCGCGGTGGAGCCCTTGAGGGCCGGAGCAGTCTCAATCACCTCCAGCTCCACCGTGGTCGGCAGCTCAACGGACAGGATCCTGCCGTTGTACAGCAGCGAGCGTGCCTCGAGCCCGTCCACCAGGTAGCCGGCGGCGTCACCGAGAGCGTCGTCACCTAGCCCGAACTGGTCGAAGGTCTCGAGGTCCATGAACACCGCCTCCGTGTCCTGGCGGTACAAGAACTGGATCGCGCGCTTCTCGCAGTCGGCGGCCTCGACCATGTCGCCGCCGCGCATGGTTTTGGCCAGTACCTGACCGGTGGCGAGGTTGCGCACCTTGAGCTTCACGAGCAGGCTCGAGCCGCGGGCCGACGGCGTCTGCGATCCAACGTCGAGTACCAGCCACGGGGCACCGTCGAGGTCCAGTATGTCCCCACGAGAGATATCGGTTGCGCTCTTCACGGTGACCTCCGCGGCCGACGTTGTACCGCAGGCGAGGGCCACCGACAAGAGTGGTCCTCATGATTCGCCCGCGGCCGCGTCTCCGACCTGTCCACCAGGGGTCCGACCACCGGAAGCACATCACCGACGGCTCGGTGCCCCCCGTACCGGTCACTCAGGGGCGAACGCACGGCGCCCGCCGTCCGCAATCGAGCCGACGACGTCGCGTCCCGCATCCCCATGCCCCGTGGCAGTCCTGCCGCTTGACGGGTCGCAGATCCGAACGGAAACTGAGAGCAGCTCCATGTCGAGATTGATGCCTCCCCGGGAACGGACCAGGGGACGCACACAAGGAGGCCGCCGCCATGTCCCGTAGCAGGTCGCTGTCGCTCCTCCTCACCGCCATGGTCCTGATCGCAGTGGTACCCTACGCACCCGCCCAGGATGCCGACGCAAGCCACTGGTGGACCCTGTACCTGCAGCGGTCGTGGCCCAAGCAGACCGCCACCAACGCTCAGATCCGGATGATCAACGACACCTTCGGCTCCAACTTCGACACCTGGGATGACATCACCAACCTGAGCCTCGGCACCCAGCTCTTCTGGCGCGTCAACCCGAAGTTCCGGCTCGGCGTCGAGCTCGATTTCAGCCAGGGCCAGATCGATGGCGAAACCACGGTGCCCACCGCCGAGGCGGGTCCGGCAAACCTGAAGTTCGTCCAGAACTACAGCGTCTTCGCCAACCTCCTGGCCGCGGCCCATTGGATGCCGTGTCCCGACTGCGAGCGCGTCAAACCCTTCATTCTGCTTGCCGCCGGCTTCGCCTACGAACGCGATACCACTCAGCTCACCCTCCACAACACCTTCTTCTACGAGCGCCTCGAGGTCCTCAACGACGGCTGGTTCCCGGCGCTCACCTTCGGCGTCGGGATCGACGTTCCGCTGTCGCAGGAGAGCCCTTGGGCGGTGCAGTTCGGCGCGGCATACTACTGGGGCAGGCTCAAGCACATGGTGCCGGCCACCGGATCGCTCGCGCCGGCGGCTGAGATCGAGGCCGACACCGACTCAACCGGGCCGAACATCTGGGTTGGGGTTGTGCGAGCGTTCTAGTCATGACTCCACGCGCACGGCCAGGATTTCTCGGGCCGTGGGGAGCACCACCGACCGCTCCACCCGAAAGCCCGACAGGGTCTTCTCGACGACGGCCGGCAGCCAGCACGGTGCAGGCCGTTCGGCGAGGGTGCTCGTTTCCAGGATCAGGCGATCGCGCGCTCGGATGATCCAGCGTCCCGGTCTGGCGGGCATCACGGCGCCCGTTGCGACAAATGCGTGCAGGGCCGCTCCAGGGGCCAACCTCTCGGCGAGTCGCGTACACAGAAGAGCCACGGCTTCCAGCGAGAGGTAGTTGAGCAGGTCCCAAGCGAGCACCAGATCGACCTGCCCGGATGTCGACGCCAGGACGGCGTCGACCGCCGTTGCCGGCCGGTTCGGCTCGCCGTGGCGCACGCTCTCTCCGAGGCCGCACGCTGCAGCCAGATCGGCGACGACCACCGAGCGGGCAACGCGGCGAAAGACCTCGAGGTTCGCCCCGACGACCGGGCCCAGATCGAGCAGCCGCGCGCCGCCAGCATCACCGAGGCGCGCCAACGCCTCCGCGAATGCCACGGCGTGGCGCTCTGCGCTGGTCGGCGACGGTTCCGGCTCCTCCGCCGGCGTGCGCCAGCGGCCTCTGAGGGTCATTCAGGCCTTTGCGGCCTTCTCGACGAGGCCTTCAGCCAATCCTCCGGAGGTCGTCGCCACCGGTATCGGACCCGGCGCTGGACGAGCCGGCCGAACCTGCGCGTCGCCTCCCATGTCGATGCCCCCGCGGAAGCTCGCCCCATCCTCAATGATCACCCGCGGCGAGGTGATGTTGCCCTGCACCTTGGCCGAACGTCGCAGTATCACCTGCTCGAGCCCGTGCAGGTCGCCGTTGACCTCGCCTTCCACAACCACCGACCGGCCCGACACGTTAGCTCGGACGCGACCTTCCGCCCCGATCGTGACCGAGTGCTGGGTGAGATCCACAGAGCCCTCGATCTGACCCTGAACGAGCAGGTCCTCGTCGCCCGAGACGTCGCCCCGGATGCGGATCGACGGGCCGATGGTTGCGCGCTCGCCGCTCGCGTTCGAGTGCGCCTGGCGCTCCACGGGTGCGGGCTTCGGGGGTACGGGCGCGCTCGTCGTTGGCGTCACCCGCGGTCCGGACGTCTGCTCCTCGCTGTCCTTCTTCCACATCATCGTGACCTCCCTCTCCTGTGCCTGGGCCTCCAAACTAGCGCAGGAGTCGCCGAGGCGTGGTGGCCCGGGTCACACGACACACCCATGCTCCTCGAGCCAGGCGTCCGAGTTCGGGCGGAGAGAGCGCATTCCCAGTCGGGTGTCCTTGACGGCGGGCACGGTTCGCCCTACCATACCAAATATCGAGACCGAGTCGCTGAAATAGGTGTCCTTCGGGCTCCGCCAGACGACTCGTCTACGCTACGAGGAGAATCATCATGACAGCGACAACTCGATCGCTCACTCTGCGCGCCATCACCTTCGCCGGACTCACGCTGGGTCTCCCGGTTCTGTGCGTTGCGCAGACGACAAAGACCCCCGAGACGGTGACCCTCTCGGTCCAGCGCCAGGCCGCAGGTCCGGGACAGCAGGCGGCGACCGCGGCTCCGTCAGCCGACCGTGCCACGGTTCGGATCTGTCCCACGGCCACCGCCGACTGCAGCGACCGCGTAAAGTGGCAGATCAACGGCGAGAACGACGCTCCCAACCGCGGCGAGTACCTGCTGATCCGCCACATGCCTGAAGGCGCAGCCTCCGAGCGCTGCTTCGCGTCCAAGGTCTTCCGCGTCGACCTCGGTGCGCCGGCGGTGGACAGCGGGCCGGTGCAGAGGGGCTGCGAGGTCCCGACGGTCTGGTACTACGAGGTCGAGCTGTGGAGCGACAACGGCACCCCGGACAAGCCCGGCGACGACCGCCAGATCGGCCAGCCCCTCGATCCGGGCGTGATCATCGACCGGAACAACTGAGCCTGCACATTTCGGCAGGTCCCTACTGCGGGCGCCGATCTACCAACCCTGGCGGGCCCTCTTCGCAACTCGGCACCTGCGACGTATCTTCAGATACGCCTCGGTGCCTCGTCGCTCGATGGCTCCACCAGGGCAGGCATCTCGACGCCCTCGTCGCGTGACCTGCCGAAAAGTGCAGGCTCGGAAGCGCGAACTCCATGACGGGATCGCGCGCCTCGCGACGAAGTGGGCCTGCCGAGTCCCGCCTCTGGACCGCAGACTCTTGCCGAGCAGCTCACGACCTCTCGTGGCCCTCGCTTCGACGCGCCGCGGGATCTGCAGGCTTCGTTGCACCGGAGAATTGCCGGCCGGGTCGTGTCGTGACTGCTTGGGTCGCTGGAGAGCGCGCCCCCGGAGGGACTGCGGTCAGGGAGCCTTGGCCTCCACGAGCTTCTTGAATTCCGGGTCCGATCGGAGCGTGGCGAACTCGTCCTCCTCGCGCAGCAGCTCCGGCGACACGCCGGCTTCGACGGCCCGGTGAAGCTGCTCCAGCGCCTCCTCACGGCGCCCACACAGCGCGAACACATAGGCCAGGCGATGGGTGTTCTCGGCGGTGCCGGGGAGCTCGACGGCGAGCTCGCCCGCCCATCGGATCGCGTCCTTGCACTGACCGGCCCGCGCGGCGTAGAACGCCCGCCGCAGGCCGAGCTCGCGGTCGTTGGGATCGGTCGTCAGACGGTCCTCGACCAGCGTCAGCGCCTGCCGGTACTCCCGTTCGGCATCGCCGCGGCGGCCGAGCTTGAGCAGGACGTCAGCCAGGTTGCGCCGGACCTGGTCGCTGCGCGGGTTGAGCCGCACCGCGAGACGGTAGTAATCCTCGGACCGTTGGAAGCGGTCTGCGCGTTTCGAGAAGTAGAACGCGGTGCCAATGTTCGACGCCAGCGTCGAGCTCGTGATCGGGGTGGGGATCTTCGCGTAGGCGTCAAGCGCAGCGTCGAAGTGGCCCTGCGAGATCTCGACCGCCGCGAGGTTCTCACGCGGGCGGGAGATTTCCGGCGGCGCCAGCTCGGCGGCGCGCCCGTAGGCGTCCCGGGCTTCCTCGTAGCGCCCGAGCGACCACAGGAGTCCGCCGAGCTCGTTCCAGTTCCGCCACCCTCTCGGGGCCGCGGCAGTCGCCGAACGGAGGGCATCCTCTGCGGCCTGAAGGTCGCCGACGCGTTCGTAGCTCGAGGCCAGCTCACGCCAAGCCTCGGCCGGGTTCGGGTTGCGGGCGAGGGCCGCCTCGAGCTCGCTGATCGACGCCTGGTACTGGCCACTCTCGCGGAGCACTCTCGCCAGGGCAATCTGGGCCGCCGGCAGCTCGGGGTCGAGCGCGAGCGCCTTGTGAGCTGCGGCGTCGGCCTCCGTCAGAGCTTCCTTCGAGCCGTCCCGGCGAGCCCGCTCCCACAGCGCCTCGCTCAGTCCCGCCCAGGCGAGGGCAAAGTCGCCGTCGAGCTGCAGCGCCTGCCGGTACAGCTCGACCGCCGGCGTCACGCCGGCCGTGTCAGTCGCGGTCTCGAGCAGCCGCTCCCCCTTGAGGTAGAGCTCGTAAGCCGCAAACGACCGGGTCGGATCACTGGCCAACCGTTGGCGTTCGTGAGGAGAAAGACTGATCGCCAGCACCCGGACCAGCCGGTCGGCGATGTGCTGCTCAAGTGCCAGGACGTCGTCCTCCGCACCTTCCATCTGCTCGCTCCAGACCACCCGCCCAGTGCGGACATCCACCAGATTGGTAGTCACGATGAGGTGGTCGCGGCTCTCGGCCACACCGCCCTCGAGCAGCACTCCGACCCCGAGCCGGGCGCCGATCTGCTTGGCGGCAAGCTCACTTCCCCGCAGCCGCCACGCCTCCGACCGACCCACCACCTCGAGCCCGTCGAGCTCGCCGAGGCGTGTGATCAGACCGGAGGCGATGCCGTCCGCCAGGAAGTCCTTCGCGGAGTCCCCGGTGAAGTTCTCGAACGGCATCACAGCCAGGCTGCGGTAACCCGGGTCGTGGCCGCCGATGAGGGAGCCGAAGCCGAACACCGCGCCCAGTACCGCTCCTACCGCTATCACCGCCCCCGCGACGAGCAGCGCCGGCCGCCGCCACCTGCGAGCGCGACGCGGCGACACCGCCAAAGCTGTCGTCGTCCCCATCTCGGCAACCGCCGTGGAGCGTCCGGAGAGGACCTCGACCACGGCCTCGGCCGGCGCCAACCGAACCGAGCGGTCCTTGGTCAAGAGCCGGCCAACGAGGTCGTCCAAGGCTTCCGGCACCTCGGGACGGAGGCTCGACGGCGGCGGCGGGCTATTCTCCAGTATCGCGTGCATCACCGCAGGCTCGGAACGAGCGTCGAACGGCCGGTTTCCGGTCAGCATCTCGTACAGAATGGCCCCGAGCGCCCACAGGTCGCAGCGCAGGTCCAGCTCTTCCCCGCGGACCTGCTCCGGAG
This sequence comes from uncultured Acidobacteriota bacterium, assembly GCA_963814875.1. Lineage (GTDB taxonomy): Bacteria > Acidobacteriota > Thermoanaerobaculia > Thermoanaerobaculales > Sulfomarinibacteraceae > CAVSIS01. Next base: position 140,661 of record CAWFFJ010000017.1, on the reverse strand, counting down.
ACATGTACGGAACCGTTCCCATGGTCGTGCCTGTCCGCGTCAGCCGGGCCTCGCCGACGAGGTCGGCGAGACCGAAGTCGACCACCTTGACCTCGCCGCGGGAGGTCAGCATGAGGTTGGCCGGCTTGATGTCGCGGTGGAGGATGCCGGCACGATGGGCGCATGCGAGCCCTTCGGCGACCTGCCGCGTGACGGCCACCGCGTCGGCCACCGCGAGCGGTCCGCGAGCCAGACGCTGCTTGAGCGACTCGCCCTCGTAGTACGCCATGCAGATGAACATCGACCCGTCGTCGGTCTCGCCGATGTCATACACGGTGCAGAGGTTTGCGTGATCGAGGCCGGAAGCGGCCCGGGCCTCTCGGACGAAGCGCTCGCGGGCGACGGGGTGGTCGCCGAGGTGGGGCGGCAGGAACTTGAGCGCGACAAGGCGGCCGAGGCGCTCGTCACGAGCCTTGTAGACCACCCCCATGCCGCCTCCACCGAGGCGTTCGAGGACCGTGTAGTGTCCGATCTGTCTGCCGATCACTGCGACCTTCTCACCTCCGGCCGTGCGGTCGCAGGAACGGCATCATGCCGCGCCGCCCGCCCGTTCTTCACCTGAGATAGGGTATCCGAGAATCCCGCCGTAACCCAGCAGAACCCTGACACAGTAGGCCGTGATGTCCCGCAGGTGGCGAAGCGTGGCTGAGCGAGGACGAGAACGGTGGCGATCGTGCAGGACCAACGGGCACAAGCCTGCACTTCTCACAAGCTCCGAACTCCTCGACCCGGGGTCAGCCCGCCGCCTGGGGCTCCTCGGACTCGCCCCACGGCGGCAGCACGCGCACCAGCAGCCACAGGATGGCGAACGGCAGAACCATCAGGATGATGGCCGGCAGCAGCCCCTCCCGGGTCGCGAAGCCCATCTTGTAGACGGTGTAGCCGAGGAAGCTCTTGGAGAACAGCTGCCCGCCGATGACCACGTTCCAGCGCATCGCGAAGATGCCGATCAGGGTCAGCGAGCCGGCCATCAGGTAGATTCCCCGGCGCGCGCGCTCGGTGAGGCGCAGCAGCTGCGTCATCGCCAAGAAGAAGATCGGTACCAACGTGCCGAGAATGATCTGCACCAGCACCTGCGACGTAAACAACTGTGACCTGACCATGAAGTCGAGGCTCTTGAAAGACTCGTCCGCCTCGTAGACACGATGGATGAGGTCCAGCATCTCGAGCGAGAAGTCGATGATGAAGGTGTACATCAGGTACCGACCGATCGTGTCCAGGCAGCGCATGTCGGGCTCGACACCGCGCAGCCACGAGGCTGCCATGTACACCACCAGCACCAGCGCGATGCCCGACACGATGGCCGAGAACAGGAACACGATCGGCATCAATGGAGTCGACCACCACGGGTTGGCCTTCACCGAGCCGAAGATGAAGCCGACGTAGCCGTGCAGCAGGAACGCCGATGGGATGCCGAGGATCGTCACCACGTACCCGACCTTCTGGTCGATTTCGAGGGCCCTTGGGCTGATGTTGTCGGAGCCGAGGGCCAGGGCGCGGTAGAAGTGCTGGGTCAGGCCGGTGCTGGAGCGCGCCTTGAGGACGATCTCGCGACGGAAGTCGAGCCAGATCTCGACCACCAGCACCGCCATCAGGTACCACAGGTAGACGAACCCGAACATCGCCATCGCCGACGATGTGTGCGGCGTCAGGTACATCTCGAGCGAACGCTCGGGGTGACCGAGGTGGAGCTGCAGCGGCAGCGGGGCGACGAGCAGGAACGCGAGCGCGGTCAGCAGCGCCAAGCGGTACGTCGGCTGCACCGCCTCGACCTTGAACACCCGCTCCAGCGAGGCGAGGATGAAGGCGCCGGCCACCAACCCCGTGATGTAGGGGTAGAGCACGATCAGGATGCTCCACTGGAGCTCGATCTCGTTCGGGTACATGAACCCCTGGACCTGGCTGAGGATGGACTGCATCGTATCCTCCCGGGCTATCGCACCGAGCCGTCGAGCGCCGCGTAGTAGACCTTGGCTCCGGTCGCCATCTGGGGTTTGAGCACATGGACCGGTCGGGTGCGGAGAAACTCGTGGATCGGGTCCTTCGGATCCTTAAAGTCGGCGAGCTTGCGGGCACCCGTCGGGCAGACCTCAGCGCAGGCTGTGGTCAGACCCCGGGCGATCCGGTGGTAGCACAGCGAGCACTTGTCGACCGTGTGGGTGCGCGGATCGATGAACCGGCAGCCGTAGGGACAGGCCTGGACGCAGTAGCGGCAGCCGAGGCAGTACTTCTTGTCTACTAGGACGACTCCGTCCGGGCTCTCGAAGGTGGCGCCGACCGGGCACACCTGGACGCACGGGGAGTGGGCGCAGTGGTTGCAGAGCTTGGGCACGAAGAAGCTCTTGGCCCCGTCACCCGCCGGATAGCGCTCCGGAAAACCGTCGTAGCCGCCGTTCGGGCTGTCGACGCTGGGATGCTCGAGATCGTCCGGCGAGACGTGATACCTCTCGACCCAGGTTCGGAAGAAGAACGGCTCGAGCGGGACGTCGTTTTCCCGCTTGCAGGCCTGCACACATTTCCCGCAGCCGATACACAGATCGAGGTCGATCGCCATTCCCCACCAGTGCTCGGCCATCTCGTAGCCCGGAGCAACAGGCGCTTCTCCCGCCATCAGGCTGTCGAGGGCCGCGGCAGCAGCCGCGGACAGCACCAGCCACTTCCCGGATACCACCAGCAGCTCACGCCGGTTCATCGTCACGACGCACCTCCTACTCGATCTCGGGGTGATGGGGCGAGTGGCACTCGGTGCACGGGCTGCCCTCGGCGTGCTCAGCCGGATCGACCTGGGGGAACGCGTGCGGCCGCGCGACGTTCATCTGGTGACATCCGACGCAAAGAGGCGTCGCCTCGGGAAGCTCCGGCTTCAGAGAGTCCGGGTCCGCGGCGTGGGCGGCGAGCGCGCCATGGCACGACTCACAGCCAATCCGTGCATGGTGGCTGCCCACGCGTTGGGCAACGATGTCGTCGTGGCACTCGGCGCACGCCGCCCTGCCGGCGAAGACCGGCGAGCGTGCCTGGTTGTCCGACAACGCACCGGCCCGATAGTGCCCGTAGGTCCCGAAATCATGCGGGACCATGACCGCGCGCAGCACCAGGAAGGCGACCGTGCCCGCGGCGAAGAGCCCGGCGAGTCTGACCAGGTGCTCGCTGTCGCGAAAGCGCTCGCGCATCTCACCCCTCCGCTGCGGTCGCTGCAACCCGCTTCGGTTCGGTCCGTCCGTCGTGCGCAGCGGGCATGCATGACCCGGAGAATCGATCTGTGAGGATCTTACTACATGAGCAAACGTCGTAATTCAAGAGCATGATAGTGAGACGTCATGTCAATAGATTCAGATTCCGCGAATCAGGCGGAGTCTTCGGGCCGGCAGCCGCGGCGCCCGCGTGTAGACTCTGCGCGACATGCCAACCGGTGCGCGTTTCGCGCTTCTCGCCGCTTGCGTCCTGTGGGCGGTCTCCTTCGTCGCCACCAAGGTCGCACTCGCCTCTGCGCCACCTCTCACAGTGGTGTCAGCGCGACTCGTACTGTCGGCGCTGTGCTTCGTGGTGTGGTCGGTCATCGCGGGGACTGGCCGCTTTCGTTTCGGCCGTCGCGAGCTCGTTGCACTGGCCGGGCTCAGCCTCCTCGGCACCGGTCTGCACTACGGCCTACAGACCGTCGGGCTCGAGTACACGACCGCCGCCAACGGCTCATTGTGGGCGGTCACCGGACCGATCACGATCGCGGTATTCGGTGTCCTCGTGCTCAAAGAGCGCCTGGGACCGCAACGCGGCGGGGGAATCCTGCTCGCGCTCGCGGGTGTGCTCACGGTGATGGGGTGGCAGACCGTGCTCGCTTTCGACTGGCACGGCACCCTGCTCGGCGACATGCTGGTACTGGCCAGCATCGTGCTCTGGGGTCTGTTCACGGTATTCGGCAAGGCGCTGACGGACTCGCTGGGAGCGCTGCCGGTGACGGCCGCGGTCACCGTGATCGGCGCCGCCTGGATGCTTCCGGTCGCCGCAACAGAGCTCGCCGTCACCGGACGCTCCCTGCGCGCGATCGCGCCGGTCGGCTGGGCGGCGATCGCCTTTCTCGGGGTCGGGTGCTCGTTCCTGGCGACCCTGCTGTACTTCGTTGCCCTCGGCCGATCCGAGGCCCAGAAGGTCGGAGTCTACCTGTACACCATCCCTCCCATGACGGCGCTCGTGGCCGCAACGACCCTCGGCGAGCCCTTGACACCGCGGTTCCTGCTCGGCAGCGCGCTCGTCCTCGCCGGCGTCGCCCTCACCGAGCACGGCTGAGGCCGACCCCGCAGGGTGGGCGGCGTAGGGGCGCAGCTTGACTGCGCCCGTGCGCTGGACGGAGGGAGACCAGGCGGAGGCAAGCTCCGCCCCTACAACATTTTGAATTGTGCCTCTTGCGTCTTGCCTCTTCCGTCTCGCGTCTCACGGCCTGGAGGCGAGCTCGGTCAGCTTATGGAGTGCGCCGGCGTTGGTCGGATCGGTTTCCAGCGCCTTGCGGTAGAAGACCCGAGCGAGCTCGGTCTGGCCGGTCGATCGGTAGGCGTCCGCGAGGTCCTCCCAGGCACTTCCCGACTGCGGGTACTGCTCTGCGTTGAGGCGGAGCATCACCAGGGCATCATCGGGTCGGTTCGCCTCGAGCAGCCTCGCGCCTAGCCGAGCCAGGGAGCTCTCGCCGAAGTCGTAGGCGCCGCGCCCCAAGTAGCGTTCCCTGAGCTCCCGGTAACGCGCCACCGCTGCCTCGGCGCCCTCGGCGTCGATCACCTCCTGCATTGCCTCCTCCAGGCTCTGCGGACGGGCACGGCCGGCGTGGCACGTTCGGCAACCGAAGTGGGCCTTCTTCGGACCACTGGTCTCGATCTTCGCCAGGTAGTCGCTCCGGACCGCTACGATCATCTTCATCATCGTCCGTGCGGTGCCTTTCATCGGGTTCTTGTCGGAGGCGAAGTCGTAGGTGGACAGCGGCTCGCCCTCGCGACCGACGTGGCAGTACGCGCAGCGCACACCGAGGGCATTGGTGAAGGCGAGCATGGTCCCCCGGAGCTGGTCGGGGGTGACGTCCTTCGGCATCACCTGGATGTTCATCGGGTGCTCGGGCCAGGTCCACTTCGGCGCCTCCGGTTCCGCGGCGCGCATCGGGACGGCGGAGCCTGCGGCCACGCCCAGGGCGACGACGAACGGGAGCACGTTACGGCGCATAGGTTTCATCCTCCGTGTCACGATCATGCCACGCCCCCGGCCACATACACCAGCCTGTGGACGCCGGATCCGAGTCGCGGTCCGAGCAGGCGAACCGCCCTCCCCCGTCTGACGCGAACGCACGGCACGCTACGATGTCCCGATGTCGGTTCACGCGAACGTGCTCAACATCGGAACCAGGCTGCGGATCGAGGTCGAGGGGGCGCGGCGCAGCTCGGGCGACCGCCTCGTTGTCATGGTCGCCCGCGGCGCCTTCGGTTCCGGCGAGCACGAAACCACGGTGAGCTGCCTGGAGATACTCGAGACCCTGCCGGAGGTCGCCGGAGCACGCGTCCTCGACCTCGGGAGCGGGACCGGGATCCTCTCCGCCGCCGCCCTCGCTCTCGGTGCTGCCGCGGCGGTCTGCGTCGACCCGGATCCTCGGGCGACCGCGGCCTGCCGGCACACCATGGAGCTCAACGGGTTCGACGGCCGGATGCGGCTGGTCGAGGGTGTTCTCTCCGACGTCACGGAGGCGCCTTTCGACGTCGTGCTCGCCAACGTCTACGCCGACGTCCTGCTGTCCGAGGTCTCAAACGTGCTCTCGCTGACGCGGCCAGACGCACCGATCGTGCTGTCCGGGATCGCCTGGGAGCACGCGTTCGAGGTGCGCCAGCGCTACCTCTACCACGGCGCGAGGGCGGTCGCTGGCCGATGGCTGGACGACTACGTCACGCTGGTGCTGCGGACGCCGAACGCACCCATGCCGCGTCCACGGTGACCGCACGGCGAATCCGCCCGAGCCACCTGGAATAGTCGGGCGCACGGTGTGGTTGACGTGCACTGTCACGACTTTGCACATGGGTCTCAATTCAAACTCTTCGAGGGACTGCCGTTTTGACCAGGAGCACGCGCGGGAACGTCTGGCCGGCGCCGCCCTACAGCCAGCAGCTGCTGCCTCCGACACGGTCAATCGGGAGATCGGCCAACCGCCTGATTCCCGACTCGGCGTCGCTCCCGATCATCAGACCGGAGCTCGACAGAGCCCGGTCCGCGGGGAGGATGAAATGTCTCGCACGTCACGTCGCCCGTTGGCACTGATCCTGTCGGCCGCCCTCACGGCCTCCCTCCTCTGCGGTTCAGCAGAAGCAGCTCCCGACGAGGTCCAGTCGATCGAGCAGGCGCTCGCTCCGATTCGCGCGCAGCTTGCCGCCAAGGGCATCCCGATGACCCGGGAGGAGTACGCCCGCCGGCTCGCCGCAGCCGCCGCCCAGGGCAGCCCGGCCGCCTGGGACAACGACCTCGCCGGGCTGTGCATCGGCCTCAACGGCACCGCTTTCCTCGCCTATACAGGCCTCTCGATGGTCGCCAACCCCCCTTTCGACATCCCTCTTGCCTACCTCGCGTACGTCGCCAACCTGACGCTGAAGTACTGTGCACCGGTGCTCAACCGGCCGCCGGACCTCGCGGTCGACCCCAACTCGGACGAAGGCTGCTCGGCGACGTTCGACCAGCCGGGGCGCTCCGCCGACATGTCGAACATTCTCGGCGTCCCGGTCCCGATCGGCTGGCCCTTGAACTGGGGCGGGCTCGGCAACCCGGTCACGTACCACGTCAACTCGACCTCGCGGGTGAGCATCGTCGCCAGCTCCGGCGAGGATCTGGGCAGCGACCTGCTGAAGTTCCCGGTCGGACGCAACAGCGTGCTGTGGCGCGCCCACACTCTGGTCTCCCTGTTCGACTACGCGTTCATCTACGTACCCAAGGTACCGAAGGACTACGAGACCAAGCGACAGATCGCGACCTGGGCGATCAAGGCGGGGGTCTTCGGGGCCCAGATGTGGCTCTTGCCCCCCGAGCCTAACGGCGACATCTACAACGACGACGTCCAGACGGTCATCGTGTGGGATCACGACCCGCCGATTGTCACCGTGAACCAGCCCCAGGTGACGGTCGAGGCGACCTCGCCCGGCGGTGCGTGGCGGCGCGACCACATGGCGGACCTCGCGGCGACGGTCAGCCACCATGACCGTTGCGGCCAAGCGACCTTGCTCGTCGGAAGCGCGCCGGAGTTCTGGCCGGTCGACACCGACGTGACCATCACCTGGACCGCGTCCGACCCGGGGCCCCACCCGGAGGGCGAGCCCAAGACGACCTCGAGGACCCAGCTGGTCAAGATCCGCGACACCGCCCCGCCGGTGATGCTCGCGCCGGCGGACCTGGTGATCGAGTCGAACGACGACCTCACCACGGTCCACCTCGGCAGCCCGCAGGTCTTCGACCTGGTCGACCTCACTCCCGCAGTGGCCAACGACGCCCCGAGCCAGTTCCCCAAGGGGGAGACTATCGTCACCTGGAGCGCGACCGACCAGAGCGGCAACACCGCCCACGCAACCCAGCGCGTGATGATCAAGACTCCCGGCTCGAACCACGCCCCGCTCGCCCACGACCAGACCGGCGGCAACGCCGCCGAGGCGAAGTCGTTCGATCCCGTTGTCCTGACCCTGAGCGGCGAGGACATCGATGCCGACCCGCTGAGCTTCAAGCTCGAGTCCCAGCCGGCGCACGGCTTCTTCCACTCGCCGCTCTACCCCTACTTCATCGAGGACTATCGGGTCGAGACCCACAACACCTGGGACGACCTCCGCGCCTACTGCCACGAGGGGACCCACCAGGGCCACTTCGATCTCCCCTACCCGTGGCAGCCGAGCTGGGTGGCCGTGGCCGACGACGGCACCACCTACGTCATCGACGACGGCTGGGCGCAGTGCGACGCCAACAAGGACCTGATCACCTACGGACGTATCGCCATCTTTGGCCCCAAGGGCGCTCTGCAATCGATGATCTACTGGGACCCCGCGCCGCAGCGAGTGTGGGTGGATCCGGCGACACGCGACGTGTGGGTCACGGACCATGACTCGGGCGGCGTCGGCTGGATCGACCATCTCGATCCCAACCTCCAACGGCTGCAACACTTCCGCGTCGACGACGCCGACGTGCCCCCCGGCGTCAACCCGATCACCTACCCCAACGACTCGATCCTGTCCTCGGACGGCATCCTCTACGTCACGGACAAGACCACCATTCGCGCGTTCCTTCCGGTCGTCGGACAGTACGACGCACCACAGACGCTCGGCTCGATCCTCGACAGCGCCTCGGGCGGCGACATCCGCTCGCTGGCGGTGGACTCCGAGGGCAGCCTCTACGCCTCCTTCTACGAGACCAGCCAGATCTACAAGTTCTCGCCGTCGAAGGTCGACCCGGACGGCACCTTCCACCCCGGCCACCTGGTCGGCTGGCTCGGCCGCTGCGACCAGGACATCAAGGACGCCGGCGACCCCAACGTCTACTGCGATGTCGCCAACCACCGCAGCATCGGCTTCTCGTGCACCGACGACCACTGCGGAAGGTCGCAGACCTGGGGCGAGGCACCCGGACAGTTCAACCACCCCAAGGGCATCGCGGTCGATCCCAACGACGTGCTCTACGTGACCGACTACGAGAACTCCCGCGTCCAGCGGTTCACCCCGAAGGGTTACTTCGCCGGCGAGGCCCACTCGCTGTGCGACGGCTCGTGCTTTGTGATCGGCGACTTCGGCAAGCCCGAGGACATCAGCGTCAACTCCACCCACTTCTACATCCTCGACCGCGAGACCAACCTGCTGCACGTCTCCGAAACCAGCCCGTTCATCGACATCACAGACACGACGGCGACGCTGAAGTATCAGTCCGACAACGACTTCATCGGAACCGATTCGTTCACCTTCTCGGTCTCGGACGGCCTCGCCAGGAGCGCTCCGGCAACCGTCGAGGTCGACGTCTCCCGCAATCAGCGCCCGCCCGTGGCTGCGGACGGCCTCGCGGTGACGACCGCCGAGGACACGCCGGTCTCCGTCGATCTCTCTGGCAGCGACCCGGACGGAGCGCTCGACACCCTCAGCTACGCAGTCGCCTCACCCCCCGCCAACGGCAGCCTGAGCGGCAGCGGGCGCAACCTCACCTACACCCCCGCGCACGACTTCGACGGCGACGACGAGTTCACCTTCACCGTCTCCGACGGGACCTTCACGTCGCCGCCCGCCACGGTCTCGCTCACGGTGACCCCAGTCAACGACCCACCTGACGTCACCGTCGAGCCGATTCAGGGCGGGGTCGGGTTCCCCGTCAACCTCGCCGGAGCGTTCACCGACCCCGACGCCGGCGACCTCCACGTCGCGGAGGTCCACTGGGGCGACGGCACCTCCGAGTCCGAGCCGATGCTCCCGGACGACGGCTCGGTGGTCTCGGGTCCGCTGGTCGTGGAGGGCCTCGACGGAAACGGCTCCGTGAAGGGACGCCACGTTTTCACCGCCTCTGGTGTCGGGACCGTCCAACTCTGCCTGAGCGACCGCGCGACAGCCGACGGCTCGGGCAAGCACACGACGGCCGACTCGCTGACATCCTGCGCGACCGCCGAGATCGACCTCCGGCCCATGGTCGATCTACTCGTGACCCTCGACCATGTCCAGGGAGACGCCGGCGACCTGCGCCGTGACGTTTTCGCGGTCGTCAGTCGGATGCCCGAAGCCGGCTCCGGTCTGACGGCGGGCAACGTCGAGTTCACCGACGAGATCGCCTCCGGAGCGGTCGTCGTGTCGGCGTCCTCGCCGGCCGGCGGGTGCAGCGTGACCGGCTCCGCCGTGCACTGCGCTCTCGGCAACCTCGCGCCCGGCGGATCGACCACGGTCACGGTCACGCTGCGCCACCCGATCCCGCCGAGCACGAGCCTGCACACGGTTTCCGTAACCTCGTCCGCGCCCGACGTGGACCCAGGCTCGAACGTCTTCATCGGACCGCAGCGCGAGGTCCGCGGCGGTCGCCCCACTCGAGGAAGGCTCGGGTCCTGAGAACGTCCGGTCTCCGGTCCCGGAATGCCGCGGCACACCGACAGGTTGCCGGCGTCGACCCCGGTCCCCGGATCGGGAACCTCTTCGGGGAGGCAGGCCGATGTCGGACATGACGCTCGTGATCGCCAACCGCAACTACTCCTCGTGGTCGCTGCGCGCCTGGCTGGCGTTGAAGGCCACCGGCGAGCCCTTCGACGAGGTGGTCGTGCCACTCGGACAACCGAAGACGCGCTCCGAGATCCTGCGCTGGTCGCCGACAGGCAGGGTGCCGGCGCTGCGCCACGGCGAGATCACGGTGTGGGACTCACTCGCGATCTCGGAGAATCTCGCCGAACGCTTCCCCGGTGCCGGCCTGTGGCCGGCCGATCCCGCCGCACGCGCCCTGGCAAGGTCGGTCACCGCAGAGATGCACTCCGGCTTTTCCGCCCTGCGCTCGAACATGCCGATGAACCTGCGCGCCTCGCGGCCCGGCATTGGGCGCGCACCGGGCGTCGACGAGGACATTGACCGCATCGTCGCGATCTGGGAGACCTGCCGCCGCGAGCACGGCGGCAGCGGCGACCTCCTGTTCGGCGGCTTCACGATCGCGGACGCCGCCTTCGCCCCGGTGGTCGGCCGTTTCCGAAGCTACGGCGTGTCGCCCGGCGGCGTCGCGGGCACCTACATGGACGCGACGTGGGCGCTGCCGGCCATGCAGGAGTGGGTCGCGGCCGCTCGCGCAGAGCCCTGGAGCATCGCCAAGTACGAGAGGTGACGGCGGACGGAAGCACGCTCAGGGGTTCAGCCGCCACAGCGTCACGTTGAGCACGCCGGCAAAGGTCACCCAGGCGAGGTAGGGCAACAACAGGGCTCCCGCCAACGGCACCACCCTCCAGGCGAGGACGAACGTCACCAGGATCGCCAGCCACAGAACCACGAGCTCGGCAAAGGCGAGACCGGGACGGTGGAGCCCGAAGAACAGCCACGACCACGCCGCGTTGAGCGCGAGCTGGACCGCCCACGCAAAGAGGGCCGCGCGGACGCCGGAAGCGCCGCCCTGCCGCCAAACCAGCCACGCAGCCACCGCCATCAAGACGTAAAGAACCGTCCACACCGGCGCGAACAGCCAGCTCGGCGGGTTCCAGCTCGGCTTCACCAGACCGGTGTACCAGTCTCCAGGCGGAAACGCCGCTCCGATTGCGGCGGCAGCGAACGCGACCACGAGAAGCATCACCAGGACGGCAACGGACCGCATACGGCCACCTCTCGAATAGACAGAACACTCCGCAACCACTGCGGCATTGCCGGCTGACGCGACGCTGTGAGGGATACGCGTTAACCTAGCCCACCAGGAGGTCCGCCGCGTGCCGAAATCTAAGCAACAGATCGAGCTGGAGCCGATCGACCCCTCCCGCCGCGCTCGCGAGCTCGATCACTTGATTGAAGCGACCCTGAATCTCGTCCGTGAGCAGCTCGCCGCCGAGGGCGACCTGCCGGGCGAAGAGATGCGCGACCCAGAGCACCTCGCCGAGGTCCTCGATCTCGCGCTGCCGGTGGAAGGCCTCGGGCTCGACGCTGTCATCGACCGACTGCGCGAAGTCACGCGGGCGACGCCGTCGTCGTCGAGCTGGCGCTTCCTCAACCAGCTCTTCGGCGGCCGCGAACCAGTGGCCGCCGCGGCCGAGGCCCTGGCTGTGGTGTCCAACATCTCAATGTACACCTTCAAGGCGGCCGGCGCCCAGATCCTCCTCGAGCGTGCGCTCCTGCGGCGCATGGCGGACGCAGTCGGCCTGAGGGGAGCGGAGGGGACGTTCACGCCAGGCGGGTCCATCGCCAACCTGGTGGCGATGCTGCTCGCCCGGGCGCAGGCGGCGCCAGATGCCCGAGAGGCCGGTCTCGACGGCAGACCGCTCTTGGTCTACACCTCCGCCGAGGGCCACTACTCGATCACCAAGAACGCCGGAATCCTCGGCATCGGCCGGCGCCGCGTCCGCCACGTGCCGACGACCCCCAACGGTCGCATGGACGTAGCAGCTCTGGACCGCACCCTGGCCGCCGACCGAGCCGCGGGCCTGAGGCCGATGTTGGTCAACGCCACCGCAGGGACCACAGTGCGCGGTGCCTTCGACCCGATTCGAGAGATCGCCGCCGTGGCGCATGAGCACGGCGCCTGGCTCCACGTCGACGGCGCGCTGGGCGCCAGCCTCAGTCTCTCGAACAACCACCGCCTGCTGCTCGACGGCGTCGAGCTCGCGGACTCCGTGACCTGGGACCCGCACAAGATGATGGGTGTTCCGCTCCAGACCTCGGTGTTGCTCGTCGCCCGCCGGGGGCTGCTGCGCGCGAGCCTCGACGAAACCGCCGAGTACCTCTTCCAGACCGACTCCGACTCCCTCAACCCCGGCCACATGTCGATCCAGTGCGGGCGGCGCAACGACGCACTCCGCCTGTGGGCGGCGTGGCTCAGGCTCGGCGACCGAGGATGGGAGGCGCGCCTGAATCGCCAGATGGCCCTCGCACGCCGCGCCGCCGAGCTGATCGACCTCGATCCAACGCTCGAACTCACCGAACCGCCACCGTCGATCAACGTCTGCTTCGAGGTTCGGGGACGCTCGTCGCTGTCGGTGTGCGAACGCCTTGACCGCGACGGGCGGCTCAAGATCGGTTACGGAACGGTCGCAGGCCGCCGGGTGATCCGTCTGGTATGCGTCAATCCCGACCTCGACGAGGGCACTCTCCTCGCCATCCTGACCCAGGTCAAGGCCGCCGCCGCCGAGCTGCCCGAGGGCGACAACCGGGTCCGCGCGTCGAGCTGACTCTGAGAGCGCTCGCGCTCGAGGCAATGCCTTCGGGCGTCGCGAACAACTGGAGTTCTCCACGGCCGAACGGAGAAACAGCGGTCTCGATCCTGCGTCCACCGCGCGAGGGACGACGCGTGACCCGGGCCACACCAGTTGTGGTTCCAACCTCCGAATACGAAGGAATGACCTCGTTTCGTCCAGCGCGGACTTGACACCGCGCGGAAGTGACCGATCCTCAATATGTAGGAGAAGACCATGCGCAACACCCGCCGCACCCTCGCGGTTTCGATGCTCGTGCTCGCCGTGCTCCTGGCTGGCGGCCCGTTGGCGGCCGGGAGCGGCGATCCGATCAACGTCCGAGGGATCCACAACCCACCCGTCCGCGTCGGCCCCGACCTCAGCATCCATCCGCCGGCGCAGCGGGCGGCCTTGCGTCCAGTCCGCGACTGCGACGGTCTGCGAGGCTACCTCACGGACGTGATCCTCGACACGATCGTCCAGGTACGCTACGGCGTGCGGTCGCTGCCGTGGCTGGAGACGCCGGATGCCGGAGCTGGAGGCGGCGCTCCCTCGGACTTCACAACGACCAACGTCCAGGAGGCTGGAGTCGACGAGCTCGACGTGGTGAAGACGGACGGCCTCTACCTCTATGTCGCGAATAACGACGGGCTGGCCGTGGTCCGTTCGTGGCCTCCCGAGAGCAGCGCCCTGGTGGCCTCCCTCCCCTTGTCGGGCACGCCCGACGGACTCTTCCTGCGCGGGGACACCGCGGCCGTCATCTCGTCGCAATATGGCTTTCTCCGCGGTGGTTTCGCCCCGGTCTCACGGACCAACAAGGTCATTATCGACATGGTCGGTCTGACCGAGCGCGACCGGCCCCAGGCCGCCCGCACGATCACGATCGAGGGGCGCCTGGTCGGCGCCCGCATGATCGACGGCCAGGTCTACGCCGTCGTCTCCTCGAGCCCGGCGATGCCCGAAGCGGCCTGGGAGCTGGTGTGGCGAGACGACCTCGGGCTCCCCGAGCTGTCTCCGGATGCCACCGAGGCGGACCGTGAGGCCGCGATGGCGAGGGCTCGCGAGATCCTGCAGCCGCTGGTCGAGTCCATCATGGCCGGGATCGATCCGCGAGACTCCCTCCCGACGGTGAGCGACACCGCTTCTCCGCTGGGCAAGGACGCCGCCGCTCCCCTGCTCGGGTGCGGCGACGTGTTCGCACCCGCTGAAACCGAGACGTGGGGCGTGCTGTCGGTCGTTCACGTCGACCTCGACCGGCCGCTGTCGTCACCGGTCGACGCCGTCGGCGTGCTCGCGGACGGCTTCACCGTCTATGCCTCCGCGCGGAGCCTCTATGTTGCACAGCAGAGCTGGTGGTGGTCGTGGCGGTTCACACCCGAGACCGAGATGAGCACGGTCGTTCATCGCTTCGACCTAGGGGCCCTGCGCGAGGGGGGAAAACCAGTCCGATACGCCGCGACCGGCGAGGTCTCCGGATGGCTGATCGGCCAGTTCTCAATGGGAGAGCTCAACGGCTATCTGCGGGTCGCCACGACCCGTACTGACTGGTGGTGGGGAGGGATCGACGATCGCGCCCGCTCCGGCAGCCTGGTGACCGTCCTGCACAATGACGGACGCGGCGTCCTGCGCGAGATCGGCAGGCTCGAAGGGATCGCACCCGGCGAGCAACTCTACGCCGCGCGGTTCATGGGCACGAAGGGCTACCTCGTCACCTTTCGGCAGCTCGATCCCCTGTTCGTGCTCGACCTCTCCGACCCTGCGTCGCCTCGGATCACCGGAGAGCTCGAGGTCACCGGCTACTCGTCCTATCTGCATCCGATGGACGACGACCACCTGCTCGCGGTCGGCATGGAAGCCGACCAGGACGGGCACGTGCTCGGTCTCGCGGTGAGCGTCTTCGACGTCTCTGATCCGAGTGCTCCAGAGCTTTCACAACGATACCTGGTCGAAAACGACGACCAGACCTGGTCGTGGTCGGATGCCCTCGCCGACCACCACGCGTTCACCTTCTACCACGGTGTGCTGTCGATCCCGGCGTACGTCGGCAGCTCCGCAGGGCCGGCCTTCTCCGGCCTGCTGGTGCTCTCCGTCGACGCCGACGCAGGCATCGCCGAGCTTGGTCGGATCGACCACGCCGATCTGCCGCCACCGGTCCCCGATCCCTACGGCGGCTTCGTCCACATCGTGCGAAGCGTCGACATCGAGGGCGCGATCTACTCGCTGTCGACCCGCGGCATCAAGGTGAACCTGCTCGACAACCCCGATACGGAGATCGCTCGGGTGCCCTTCTACCCCGCTGCTGGCGGCTCGTAGGAGATTCTCCGGCCTGCGGCCGGAAATCTCCTGTGACAGGCGAGCCCGCACACGCCCTCTCTTCCCCTCGAACCGGCACGGCACTGGCCGGGACGGGCGGGATGCCTCATGCTCGGCGCGACATCATCTCGAGCCTCGTTGTGGACACTCGTTGAGCGTCAAGAGATGTCAGAATGGTGCAGTCATTTCGGCCGGGCTGCCGACGCGGCGAAGGGAGAGAGGGCTCGCCCATGGCTCGCGTCCTTCTGGTGGACGACAGCGACATCACCCGTGCGGTCATAGCGCGCATTCTGCAGCGCGCGGGCCACGAGACGGTGTTCGCATCCGACGGCGCTCAGGGCGCACTCATGGCCGTGAGCAGCCGCCCGGACATTGTCGTGTCCGACCTCGAGATGCCGATGCTGGACGGATGCCAGCTCGCACGGCTCCTGAAGAGCGATCCCGCCACCCGCCACCTGCCGATCGTGATCCTGACCAGCCACCAGGAAGTCCGCTCGCGCTACTGGAGCCTGACCACCGGTGTGGACGCCTACGTCATCAAGGAGAGCAACCCCGAGGAGCTGATCACAACCGTCGAGCGTCTCCTCAACGAGCGCGGCGCCGTCACGATCGAGTCCGTCGCCGACCGGCCCGGGGACCCGATGGAGGTTCTGGTTCGGGTGGTCAAGGCGCTCGACGCCAACCTGCTCGAGGCGACCCTGAGCAACGCGATTCTCACTGATGCCAGCACCGCCGAGAGCTTTGAATGCGCGGTCCGCACAGTGCTCACTACGCTGGCCCAGGTTGTCGACGCCGATGCCCTCGCGGTCGCGTTCGCCGACAAGGGCGACGTCACCTGCTTTGCCTCACTCCCCCGCCCGCTTGCGCCGCCTGCGGCTTGGCTGCTCGCCTCGGCCGTTGCCGACCGGCTTGGACCCCACCGGGACGAGGATCTCACCCTCACTCTCTTCGGCAGCGAGGCCGCCGACGGCGGTGCCCTCGTCCTCGACGCACTCGTGACCCTGCCTCTGCCTTCCCGGGGTGCTTCAGCGATCCTCGGGATCGTCCCGCGGAGCCCGCGCGACTACGCACGGCTCAGTGCGCCCCTGCTCGAGAAGGTTGTGCCCCAGGTCGCCCTCGCCGTCGACAATGCTCGCCTCGCCGAACGTCTGCGCGAGATGTCCGCACGCGACGGTCTGACCCGGCTGCTCAACCACCGGACCATCTTCGAGCGCCTCGGCGAGGAGGTCGACCGGGCGGTGCGCTATGGCAGCGCACTCGGCATCGCCCTTGCCGACATCGACCACTTCAAGCGCATCAACGACGCCCATGGCCACCCGGTCGGCGACGCCGCCTTGCGGGTTGTTGCGGCGGCCCTGCGGACGAACCTGCGCACCTGTGACGCGCTCGGACGCTACGGCGGCGAGGAGTTCCTCGCCGTGCTGCCGAACACCGACCTCGCCGGCTCCGTTCGAGTCGCCGAGCGCATGCGGCGACTCCTCGGCCGCGCCCGTATGCCGGGCGGGGGCGCCCTGGGGCGGATCCGCATGACCGCCTCGTTCGGCGTGGCCTGCCTGGGCGAGCTACCGGTTGGGAGTCGGGTCGAGCAGCTCGTCGACCTGGCCGACCGCAGGCTCTACGCTGCCAAGCACCGAGGCCGCAACCGGGTCGTGGCCGACGACGAGTAGCACCGCGCAGCGCAGAGCCCCTTGAAAGGTGTGCGATCCTTGGTGCGCGGCCCGGCCCTGCCGCCGCCCGCAATCGGAGAGACACCCATGGAACGCAACGATCGACCGAGCCCCGACGGCCTGCTGTTCACCGACTTCTACCAGCTCACGATGGCGCAGCTCTACTTCCGCCACGGCCTGCACGAGCGGCCGTCCCAGTTCGACTACTTCTACCGCTCCAACCCGGCCTACGGCGAGCACACGGCGGGCTACAGCGTCTTTGCCGGCCTCGAGTGGTTCGTCGAGTGGATGCTCTCGACCCGGTCGAGCCCGGCCGACATCGCCTACCTCGCGTCGCTGACGGGACGCTCGGGCGCGCGCCTCTTCGGCGACGACTTTCTCGCCTGGCTCGAGCGAGACGGCCGCCTCGACGCCCTCGCTCTGCGCGCGATCCCGGAGGGCCGCGTCGTCCACCCGAACGTCCCCCTCGCGGTCGTCGAGGGTCCGCTTGCACTTGCGCAGCTGGTCGAGAGCTCCCTGCTCAACCACCTCAACTACCAGACCCTGGTCGCCACCAAAGCGTCGCGGATTCGCGAAGCGGCCCGCGGCGGTCTGATCCTGGAGTTCGGGATGCGCCGAGCCCACGAGCGTGGCGCCAATGCCGGCGCGCGTGCCGCGCTCATCGGGGGCGCAGACTTCACCTCTAACACTGCCATGTCGGCAATCCTCGGCTTCCAGCCGAAGGGCACCCACGCCCACTCCATGGTCCAGGCCTTCATCGCCCTCGGCGGCAGCGAGCTCGACGCCTTCCGCGCCTACGCCGAGCTCTACCCCGACGACTGCGCGCTCCTGGTCGACACCGTCGACACCCTGGCCAGCGGCGTCCCGAACGCGATCACCGTCTTCGAGGAGCTGCGCCGTGCGGGCCACCGCCCGGTCGGCATCCGGCTCGACTCCGGCGACCTCGCCTTCCTCGCCATCCAGGCCGCCAAGCAGCTCGACGCCGCCGGCTTTCCCGAGGTCGCGATCGTGCTTTCAAACAACCTCGACGAGCTCGTGATCTGGCAGATCATCACCCAGATCCTCGAGGAGGCTCCACGCTACGGCGTCGACGCCGACCACCTCGTCAGCCGCCTCATCTACGGCATCGGCACCCGACTCATCACCTCCCGCGGCGACTCCGCACTGGACGGCGTTTGCAAGCTGGTGGCCATGGCCGAGGAGGGCACCTGGCAGCCGGCGATCAAGCTCTCCGAGTCCAAGGCGAAGACCCTCAATCCCGGTGATAAACGCGCATGGCGCGTGTACGACGCGCGCGGCAAGGCGACCGGCGACCTCATCACCCTGGCCGAGGAGGACCCACGCGAGGGCGATGCCCTCGTTCTGCGCCACCCCACCGACGAGGGCCGCTACCGCGTCCTCCAGCGGCACCGGATCAGCTCGATCGAGCCGCTCCACGTCGATGTCGTGCGCGACGGCCGCCGCGTCGGCGAGCCCCCGACCATCGAAGCAATGCGCGAACGGCGCAGGGAAGACCTCGAGCGCCTCGACCCCGGCGTCAAGCGGCTCATGAACCCCCACGTCTACCACGTTTCCCTCAGCCAGGCGCTGTGGGACTTCAAGCAGGGGCTGGTGGCGCGCCTGCGGGGCGGCAGACGAGACGGCAAGGGGGGTGGGACATGAGCCGGCCGGCCTCCGCGCTGCTTGCCGTCGACGTCCAGCCCGATTTCCTACCCGGCGGCGCGCTCGCGGTCGGCGATGGCGACGCAATCCTCGAGCCCCTGGGCGCCCTCGTCGCCTCGGGCCGCTTTCCGCTCGTCGCCGCCACCCAGGACTGGCACCCGCCGGGACACGTTTCCTTCGCCTCGAGCCACCCCGGCCGCAGCCCGTTCGACGAGATCGAGCTCTACGGCCGCCCGCAGACCCTGTGGCCGGATCACTGCGTCCAGGCGAGCCCAGGCGCCGCCCTCCATCCGAGCCTCCCGCGCGAACCACTGGCCGCCATCGTGCGCAAGGGCGCCGACCCGCTGGTGGACTCCTACAGCGCCTTCCGCAACAACTGGGACGCCAACGGCAAGCGCCCGCGCACCGGCCTCGCGGGCTACCTGCGCGAGCGCGGCGTCGAGGAACTCTGGCTCGCCGGCCTCGCGCGCGACTTCTGCGTCCTGTGGTCCGCCGAGGACGCCGCGGACGACGGCTTCCGGGTGCACGTCCTGTGGGACCTCACCCGTCCGGTGGACCCGGGCTCCGACGACCGTGTGCGCGCCGCCCTCGAGGCGAAGGCCATCGTCATCGTCGAGGGCACGTCCATTCCGGAGTGATGCTCTACCCTCTTCCATGGCTCATCCGGTGACCGATGAGTAACCTCGTCGTGAACTCTGGCGAACAGGTCGCAGATACTCGACGGCTCGCCGGGCGGATCCCCCGAACGGCGATCACAGGAGGTGTGAGATGACACGGTGGCTGGATTGGGCGGTTCGGATCGTTGCGGCGATCATCCTGTTGCAGACCCTCTACTTCAAGTTCACCGGCGCACCGGAGAGCATCTTCATCTTCTCCTCCCTGGGCGCCGAGCCGTGGGGCCGCTACGCCTCCGGCGCGATGGAGCTCCTTGCCGCCCTGCTCCTGCTCATGCCACGCACGGCGTGGCTCGGCGCCTGCATCGGGCTCGGGGTCATGCTCGGCGCGATCACGAGCCACCTGCTCGTGCTCGGGATCGAGGTCCAGGGCGACGGCGGCCTGCTCTTCGGGCTCGCGCTGGTGGTCTTCGTCTGCTGCCTCGTCACGCTGGTCATCCACCGCGGCGACCTGCCGCTGGTGGGACAGCGCCTGCGCGCCTGAGCCGACGGACAAACCACCAAGACACAAAGACACCAAGCCATCACAAAGGGAGAGAGAGTCGAGGTCACGATGGGCGGTGCTGCCGCCAATCGGGACGGCGAAGGCGAGCGGTGACGCGCGTGAGATTCGGAGAAGTGAAACGCCAAGACGCAAAGACGCCAAGACATCGCAAAGATGGTGGAGCGGTCTCGAGAGTCCCTGCGGCTGCCTCCGGCAGCCGCCCCTGGCGGGAGGAGCGGGTGGCCGTGAAAGCGGCTCTCCCGGCCACCCGCTCCTCCCGTCAGGGCCGCGCGCCCAGCGCGCGACGGGACCCCACATCGAATTCCTTGTCGTCGCGAGCTGGCGGTCCTGATCAGACGCAGCGGCTAATGCGCTCAAGCCTGACCGCTCGCGCTCGTCCACATCCGATGGAAGCGACACTGTTTCGCCCTGCCTTCCATCTATTCACGGAGTGCTTGTCAAGTGGCGCTGGCGCCTCCCGCACCAGCGCCACTTGACAAGACTACGTGAAAGCAGTACGAAGGAAGTAGAAGGCCACGACGAGATGCCAAGGCCCGGCCGTATAGAAGATTAGTTCTCAGTTTTATACTAAGTGTCTTGTTTGCAGTTGATTGCACATTGCATCGAAGTGCGGTAGCTAGTCTCACCCGACATGAAAAGCGCGCTACACAGATCTGTATATCACCCCCTGATAATTCCGCGTGCGGTCTTCAAGATGTTCAACCGAATGGACTTGACGGTCCAGTCCACCTCCGCCCGTGTGGCGTGTTACACAGCATCCGCCCCGCTTTCGGCGTACTACACAGATCTGTATATTTGTAGTTAGGCGTCAGAGAGGGGCGCGTCGCCAGATGAAAAGCACTGCACGATTCCTGGCTTCATGGGCTCTTGGTGCCGCCTTGCCTGCATTGGTCATCTCAGTATGGTGGCTTCTTAGCCGCCCCTGGTCGACTTTGCACCATTCGTGGTGGCTGCTGCTGCTCGTGTTCGCCTGCACCTTGGTGGCGCTCCTGTTGCTGCACGGCCCTGTGTATTTGATTGTGGATCACTTGGCTGGCGGGCGTGCCCGGCGGGTCACCTGTGTGGCCGTGTCGGGCGCCTTGTCCTTCACGCCGGTCTTCTTCATGAGCCTCGTCTTGATGGGGGACCACGACAGTCCCACCGGTCTCATTGGCAAGCTTTCGGAGTCACTTTCAC
Source organism: uncultured Acidobacteriota bacterium (assembly GCA_963814875.1). Classification (GTDB taxonomy): domain Bacteria; phylum Acidobacteriota; class Thermoanaerobaculia; order Thermoanaerobaculales; family Sulfomarinibacteraceae; genus CAVSIS01. Next base: position 119,763 of record CAWFFJ010000017.1, on the reverse strand, counting down.
TTCATCCGGAGGCCCTTCTCTGGTACTTCGCCTTTACGCTGGGCGGAGCGGTCTTTCTTCTGTGCAGCGGATTGACCCATCGACACCCACGAACTCAACCGGCTGGAGCAGTGGGGCTTGACGCCTAACGAGCCGTTGCAGTGGACCGGAATCGCTGTCATGTAGGTGCACTCGCTCCGCTCGCAGCAACCCACCTGCCAGCAATCCCGGCCACGGAGCTCAAACGTTAGGCCGCTTGACGAGGTCCGAGTGGAGTTGTACAGTGGATCTGTACAGGAGATTGGAGACGCGGATGCCTACCGTCACCACCTACACCTCAGCCCGAGCCGCTCTCGCGGCCCTATGCGATCAGGTCGCATCGAGCCGCGAGCCCGTGATCATCCGTCGCCGGAACGCGGAGGACGTTGCGTTGGTGTCCGCTGCGGAGCTCGAGAGCTTGATGGAGACCGCGCACTTGCTTCGCTCGCCGAAGAACGCAGAGCGGCTGCTCGCTGCACTCTCGCGCGCACAGCGGTCGGAACTCAAGCCCTCGTCGGTTGCTGAGCTCAGAAAGCAGCTCGGTCTTGACGAAGAAACGCGGTAGCCGCCGATCGAAGCCGTCCGCTCGAGAGTGGTTGGCGGTATTTCACCCGGAGTTCGTTGAGGACCTGCGATTTTGGGTTTCCACGAACCGAAAAGTCGCGGTGCGTGCCCTGGATCTCGTTGAGGCGATCGTCAGCGATCCATTCGTCGGCATCGGAAAGCCAGAACCACTCAAGTACCTCCCACCCGGAACCTGGTCACGTCGGCTGACCGAGGAGCACAGGATCGTCTACCTGGTTGGGGATGGCAGAATCGACTTTCTCCAGGGCCGTTACCACTACTAGCGCTGATGCCCACGCAGCCTAACCACTCGTTCCAGCGGACCGAAGCTCCTGTCACGGCGTGTGCTTTCCGCCAGCCACCGACCCAGGCACACGCCGTGCCAGGTCCCTCCCTGCGGTCGGGAACGCTCCGGCCGCTGAACTCGAAACGTTATACCGCTGTGATTTGGAACTTTAGTGGCAGCGAGGGATGACAGTGATAAGTCGACATTTAGCTGTTGCTCTACTGATGTTCGCCACCGTGACACTCAGTGGATGTGGGGATATCAACCGCGATTCAATTGACACGGAATCGATAAAGGCGGAAATCCGTCAAGCTGATTCGAATCTCTTGCGAGCTGAGGCGCACCGTGATCTGGAGGGCGCAATGAGTTTCATAGCTCCCCACGCGGTGTTTCAGCCTCCCGGGCACGCGCCAATTGTGGGGCGTGAAGCCATCAGAGATTTCTACGAGAACGAGTGGTTCACGCTGCCGTTTGTTGAGATAACCGGAATGCCGGAGTCAATTGTCGTTGGCCCCTCGGGCGATATGGCGTATTTCGACGGTAGAAGCGAGATGGTAGTCGAAGTGTCAGGGAAAAGAACGGTGGCCGAAGGCAAATACTTGGGTATTTGGCAACAGATCTCAGGACAATGGAAGCTGGTGGCTATCAGCTGGTCGGCCAACGGGGCAACGAGATAGTGCCCGGATTTCCATGCGAGTTTCGTGGGCGGCATAACGAAGAAGGGCTTGGTGCCGCGCGGAGCCGCGGCACAAGCCGGTGTTGAGCTCAATCCGAGTGGCAGCGGTGAGGGCCGGGTTTTCAACCGATGTCAGGCGTTCGAGCGAGGCGGGCCGGCTGGCGTTTCCGGTCGAGGGCGAGGGCGATCCTGGCGTCGGGGCGGGGCGAGCGGAGCGCAGAGACGCGCCGGCGGGGCGCCAGGGGCCGGCAAGGAGAGGCGCCGGGAGGATCGGGGCACATGCAATTCGCCCTGCGAATTGCACTGCTCGCTCATGACGCTCTCCTTTCCAGGCGACGGGATGTGCCCGTGGACCTGTCAGGAGAGGCGGCTCTCCAAACCTCAGCACACCCCGGTCGTGCCGCGACCGCCCCGGACAATCCCATCCGCCGTAAGCGGATTGAACTCAACTCCAAGATAGAATGACTTGAGTAAGGTTGAGGGTGATGAAGTACAAGATCGCGCTTCGCAAGACTGTTGAAGAGTTCAGACGCCTTCTGTGACGAGCCGGCTAACACCTCGTTCCCTCTAAGCGAAGTGTCAAGAGCGTGGGACACGGCTCGACACGCGGATTCACGTAGAATGCCGTCCCTGCCTCCTGCCGCCCCAGAGGTGATGTATGGCCCTTCCAGAGATCAAACGAGCTGAAGCCGAGCGAGACCTGAGGAGTTTCTGCGAACAGCGCGTCCCGCCCCACATCCGTAGCCAGCTCCGCTATGCCTTTGCTTTCCGCGGCAACGACGCAACTCTGTTCGAGGAACGCCCTCCCTGGCACGGCAGAGGTACGGATTGGACCCGGATGGCGATTGCCCGCTTTCGCTATGAACCGGACGTCAACGCATGGTCGCTGTGGTGGCAGCGTGCCAACGGCCGATGGCTTCTGTGCGAATGGTTCGGTGCTAATCCGAGGTTCCTTGAGGCGCTCAAGGAAGTGGAGCGGGATCCCCATGGGACCTTCTTTGGATAGTGGCAGCAGCCTGCCCGCACCCAACCGTAACAGCGTGGGCGTCGACCGATGCGGCCCTCGCGGTCTCTTCGGACCTGCTATCCGCCGATCCTCTTCAGGATCCGACCTCGTTCTTGGTGCAGCATGAACGACGCTCGGCGGCTTGCTGCCGTGCGCACGGTCCACACGATCATCTATGTCGTCATGGCTGTTTCGACCTTCGTGCTGCTCTTCGCGGGTGTCACCGGTCGCGTTGGACTCTGGCTCTGGCTCGCGATGGCGCTCCTTTCCGTCGAGTCCGTGGTGTTCGCGGGCAGCGGCATGAAGTGCCCGCTTTCTGCCGTGGCTGTCAGGTACGGGGCTGAGACCGGCCACGTCGGTGACACCCTGTTTCCGGAGCGGTGCACCAGATACACGTTCAGGTTCTTTGGCACGATCATGGCCATCGGGCTGCTTCTTCTTGCGGCGCGCTGGCTCGGAATCCTCAGGTGAGCATCCGGTCATCTCACGAAGAGGGGTTAGAGTGTGGGGGCGTTAGGAACTCTTGAACGCCCGCTCTCGGCGTGGCGGTCACGACGGCTGAACCGACCGGCGAGGCCCAGCAGCGGGCCCTTGGACGAACGATGATCCCGCGGATTCTTTTGGTCGTTGTCGCGCTCTTTCCGATCTCGGAGATTGTGCTCGCGTTGATGAAGCGCTCGCACGGCCGATCGACGCAGAGCGAAGACCGGGGCTCCCTGCGTCTGTTCTGGCTCAGCATCGTGCTCGGGGTCGGCCTCGCCATCTTCGCCCAGTGGGTCCCCTCGACCCGCCTTGCAATACCGCCCTCGATCTCCAGGTGGATCGCCCTGGCACTGTTGCTGTTCGGCCTGACCGTGCGCTGGATCGCGATCCTCACGCTCGGCAGGCTCTTCACCGTCGACGTGGCGATCCACTCCGACCATGCAGTGGTCCAGACCGGGCTCTACCGCTTAATGCGCCACCCGTCGTACACGGGCCTCCTGATCGCGTTCCTCGGGCTCGGAGTCTTCTTTGCCGACTGGCTGAGCATCATCGGACTGCTCGTTCCCATCACCCTTGGTGTTCTCAACCGGGTGGCGAAAGAGGAACAGGCCCTGCTCGCTTCTCTCGGTCCGGCGTATGCCGCGTACTGCAGGCGCACCAAGCGTTTCATCCCAGGGCTGTTCTAGCCTGCATTTCTCACCACCTCCCTACTGCGGCCGCCGATTTGCCCGCCATCGCCGGCCCTTTCGCGACTCGGCGCCTGCGACGTATGTCTCCATACGACTCGGCGCCTCGCCGCTCAATGACTCAGCGCTGACAGGCGTCTCGGCGCCCTCGTCACGCGACGTGGTGAGAAGTGCAGGCTGGCCCGCACTGTCTCGCTTCTCGGTGGCACGGTATTCGGACGGCCGCCGGACCGCTGCGTCGAAGATCTGTGGCAAGATCGCGGTAGGAGGAGCAGACCATGCCTGAGTTTGGGTCGCCCTTTTCAGGGCTCGCGCGTGACAGGAAGCTCACCCACGAGGAACTCGTCCGCGCGATCCGCTTCATGGTCGCGGCCGAGTACGAGGCCATCCAGCTCTACATGCAGCTGGCGGAGTCGACAGACAACGAGCTGGCCAAGGAGGTCCTGGTCGACATCGCAGACGAGGAGCGAGTCCACGCGGGCGAGTTCCTGCGCCTGCTCAAGGAGCTGGCACCGGACGAGGAGAAGTTCTACGCCGAGGGTGCGGAAGAGGTCGAAGAGGAGATTGGGAAGCACGGCACCTCGTGAGCCCTCCGCCTGGAGCGCTGTGGTAGGTGATTCCTGTGTTTGCCGAGACCGCGGTCGGCATCACCATTCGTCACTACGAGCTGGACGACGCGGGTTCCCTGCTCGACGCGGCCCTCGAGTCGGTCTCTGAGGTCGGCCCCTGGTTGCCCTGGTGTCACTCTGGCCTCACGCTCGCAGACGTGCGGAGGTGGATCGAATCGCAGATCGCCGCGCGAAAGGCGCGGACAGTCTTCGAGTTCGCGATACTCGACGCTGCGGGTTCCTATCTCGGGGGCTGCGGCATCAACGGCATCCGGGAGCCCCACAGGTTCGCAAACCTGGGCTACTGGGTCCGTTCGTCAAGGACCGGGCGAGGCGTGGCTCCAGCCGCCGTCATGGCCGCAGCACGCTGGGCTTTCGACAACACCGATCTCGAGAGGCTCGAGATCGTCTGTGCCGTGGGCAACGTGCGAAGTCAACAGGTCGCCATCAAGGCCGGCGCGCACCGAGAGGGCGTCCTTCGATCGCGCCTGCACCTCCATGACCAGGCTCACGATGCGGTCATCTTCTCGCTCGTCCGCACTGACCTCCTCCCCTGTCTCGAAGCGCCGGGTGAGGCAACCGATGACAGGTGAAGCCCGCGTGATCGCCTGGCCCGAGCGATTCCACCCGGATCGGACGCCGATCCATGTGCGCAATGAGCTCGCCGTGCCGGCGCCACCCGAGGTGGTCTGGGCGTGGCTGGTCCGTGCCGCTGACTGGCCCTCGTGGTACCCCAACTCCCACGACGTCCGCATCGAGGGTGCTGAGCAGACCGTCCTCTCCCAGGGGTGCCGGTTCACGTGGCGCACTTTTGGCGTGTCGCTGCGCTCTCGGGTCGAGGAGTTTGCGGCTCCCGAACGCATCGCCTGGACCGCAGTCGGCCTCGGCGTCGATGTCTACCACGCCTGGCTGATCGAGGGGCGCCCCTCCGGCTGCTGGGTTCTGACCGAGGAAACCCAGTACGGCTGGGCCGCGCGCCTCGGCCACCTGGCGATGCCGTCCCGGATGCGAAAGTGGCACCAGATCTGGCTCGAGCGGCTGAGCGAGAAGGCCACGACCGGCCTGCCGCCCGAGTGACGACCGAGACTCCGAGCGCCACTTCAGGCGGGGGAGCCCGTGCCGCCCGATGCAGACATCTTCTGGTAGTGCGCCCCGCAATGCCCGTGACAGGACCCGACATCGCTCGGGCGGGCGCAGGGCCTGGAGGCACGCACCGCCAGAGGATCTTCATCCCGAGCAGGAGGGTTTCGATGGCACTGTCCGCGCTTGACGACCGCTCGGCCGAGCCAACTGACGCGGAGGTCGCCGGCGTGCTCGGCGACTCGTTCTCACTGTGGACCTCACTGCGAGACTGGCTCGTCGAGGCGGGCGTCGACGGCTGGCAGTGGGGCTTTTCGGGGGCGAAGTACGGTTGGGGCCTGCGTGCGAAGCACGGCAAACGCATCATCGCCTACCTGATCCCCCAGCACGGCAGCTTCCTCGTCGGCCTCGTGCTTGGCGACCGGGCGGTCGCGGCCGCCGCCGCGGCATCGCTGACGGAGCCGATGCGCGAGATCATCGCCACCGCGCGCAGGTACGGCGAAGGGAACGGGCTTCCGCGTGCCAGTCACGAACGCCGCTGACCTCGACGGCGTGAAGACCCTCGTCGAGATCAAGCTGCGGTGTTAGGCGGCGGGCGGTCCCAATGGCACAAGCCGCTCTTCAAAGGTGCGCAGGCGAATCGGCTAGTCTCGACTCTCGACAGCTTACTCGATGTTCCAGCAGCACTACCCCGCTCTCGTCACCGCCTATCTGGCGGCGCTCGGCGGATGGCTGGTCGCCAGTCGCCTGCTTCCGTCAGCTCTGGCCGCGGAAGCCGGCCGAGCGCTTCGAGCACCCCTGGCGGGAGATCGGCTTCGCCCTCCTCGGAGCGCTGGGCATCCTCGCAATGGGTCAGCTGTGGAGCCGAGGCATTCGGCTTCCGGTGGAGGGCACGCTCGGCCCCGTTCTGGGAGCAGTCAATCAGGTTCTGATCTTCGCACCGATCCTCCTGGTGCTCGTGATCCGGCGACAACCGTTGACCTCGGCCTGGCTCCCACAGGCCCGCCTGGCGACGCGGCTTGCGGTAGGCATCGTGCTGGCGACCGTCGCCATCACGCTCTACTCGGTGCTCCGCGAAGGTGCCGACGCGCCTTGGATCCTGTTGGGACGAATCTGGCGCTACGATCACCTCGACGAGATGACGCAGGTCTTCCTCGAGGACTTCACGATCGCCGTCCTGTTTGTCCGCCTGGCAGCGGCGATTGGGATCCGCTGGGCCACAACCCTGGTCGCGCTCCTGTTCGCCGCCGGCCACGTGCCGGCGTTGATGTCGGAGGGCGCAACCTTGGCGGAGCTGGCGTCGCTGCTGCGGGACGCCGGACTCGGCATCGCCGTGATCCTCGTCCTGCAGCGATCGGGCGACGTCGTGTGGTTCTGGTGCATTCACTTTTGCCTGGACATGACCCAGTTCTCGAGGATCAGCGGAGCGGGATAGAGCCAAGGGCCCGTTTCTGAACGACGCCCCGGGGTGCTCATGATTCTCGCCGGCGCTCTGATGGCCGATGGGATCCTGTGGGGAGTGCGTGGTCCATCGCGTGCGAGGGTCCCGGGCAGTGGAATATTGTGATAGGGTCGCAATATACCACTGGAGGCGCCGTGAAGGCCGAGATCCGCTACTGTCCGACCTGAAAGAACAACAAAGCCAAGGCTGCGAGTCTCGCGGCCCTGATTAAAGAGCGACTGGGGATCGACGTCGTGCTCACGACAGGTAGCACGGGCCAGTTCGACGTGACCGTGGATGGTGGGACGATCGCGCACCGCGGCGGGAATTGGCTCACTCGCAGCTTGGGCGCGGGCTATCCGGACTTTGAGGACGTGGTGGCGCTTCTGGAGAAGCGCCGGCCTTAGCAGACGGTGCCAACCGTGACCGAGACATTCCTGACGAGGCTCCTCGTGGTGGTCCGCGGCGCCGCCTTCGCGACGGCGTTCGTCGCACTCTGGGCGTGGCTCGCGATTGCGGCGCGGCACTTGGACCCCCGCTGGCCGGCCACCCCTCCAGAGTGGCTCCGCATCCCAGGGATGCTCGTGGCCGTTGCGAGCGCCGCGCTCGGCGGTTGGTGTGTGGCGCTGTTCGTGACCCGCGGGAGAGGCACGCCGGCACCCTTCGATCCACCAAGCAAGTTCGTCGCCGTCGGGCCGTACCGCTATATGCGCAACCCGATGTACCTCGGCGGCTTCGGAGTCCTCCTCGGGGCCGGCCTCGTCCTGCGCTCACCTTCGATCGTCGCGCTGGCCTCGGTATTCCTCCGCTCGCGCACCTGCTCGTGGTGCTCTACGAAGAGCGCGATCTTTCCGCCCGGTTCGGCGTGTCGTACCGGAACTACCGTTCGCTGGTCCGCCGCTGGCTGCCGTCGTTCCCGTCGCCACGCCACACGGAGTGATTCCGGCCCCTCGACGGCGCATTCGCTCCTGCAACGACCCGGCAGGGAAAACCGTATGGGGAGGTATGGTCCCGTCAGAGCTCGTCGGCAGGTTCTTCTGGGTGCTGGCAGATGTGATCGGAGCCGGCCGGCTGGTGCTGCTCACGCCGTGAGCGCGCTTGAGGCGACTCAATGCTGAAGTACGTCCTCATCGGCGGCGGCTTCGCCTTCGCGGCCGCGGTCCAGCCTGGCCCGTTGCAGGCCTTCCTGCTCTCGCGGGTCGCCTCCGCAGGGTGGCGGCGCACGCTCCCGGCCGCGCTCGCCCCGGTGATCAGCGACGGTCCCATCGCCGTGCTCGTCCTCACTGTCCTGCACCGCGTCGCCGGGGGCTTCGAGCGGTTTCTGCAGGGCGCCGGCGGCATCGTTCTGCTCTACTTCGCCGCCACCACCTTCCTCGAGTGGCGCCGCGCCGCGCTCGGCGCTGCCCTCGAGGGCGCGTCGCCCCCGCGCACGTTGCTGCAGGCGGTCGCCGTCAACATCGTCAACCCCAACCCCTACATCGGCTGGAGCCTCGTGCTCGGCCCGCTCGCCCTCGAAGCCTGGGCCGAAGCTCCCGCCAATGCGGTCGCCCTGGTCGCGTCGTTCTACGTCGTCATCGTGCTCAGCCTCGCCGCGTTCATCCTCCTGGTCGGCGCCACGTCGTTCCTCGGCCCTCGCGGCAGGCGCGCCCTTCTCCTGGCGTCATCGATCGTGCTCGCGGGAATCGGCGTCTACTCGCTGGTGTCTCTGCTTTCTCGAACGGGACGGCAGGTATCATGAAGGAGAACCGCTTGCGGAGCCGGAGACCCAGAGCGCGGCCGACTACAACCGTGGGCCAATGAGTGCGGCACCAACGCGGACTCGGTGTCAAAGAAGCTCTTCGAGGACCTGGTCGCGGACGAGGAGCCTCACTTCGACCAGTACGACACCGAGCTCGACAACATGGCCAAGTTCGGCGACCGCTACCTGGCGCTGCAGTCGATCGAGCGCAGCAAGACCCGCTCCGCGGGGCCTGTGAAGAGGGCAGCCCTAGCCTCGGCACGCCGGCCACCGGGTTCGGGTGGGCGATCTTCGACCACATCGCCTTGAAGTCGAAGCGGTCGCCCGCACGGTGGCAGCTTCGGCAGGTCCGCTCGTCCGGCAGGATCCCGCCGGCGGCGAGGAAACATGCCCGGTCCGCCATCACCTCGGGATCCGCGTACTCGGACCCGGGTCCATGGCAGGCCTCGCAGCTCACCCCCTCCTCGCGCCTGAAGGTGTCGGCGTACAGGCTGTCGGGGTTCTGCGCCCCGGCGATGTGACACAGCAGGCAGCGCTCGTCGGTCCGAGGGTCGGTGACGTCGGCGTTGTGCGGCCGGAGCCGCGCAAGGAAGAGCGCCCAGTCGGCGGCCAGCCGCCAGTAGGCATGGGCGTGGCGGCTCTGGAGCCACTTCACGTCCTGGAGGCCGTGCTCGGCGCCGCGGTGGCAGTCGCGGCACACCCGTGAGCCCACGTAGCGCGGTGCGCGGCGACGCTCGGCCCGGACGGTCCGACGGAGGTACTGGAGGTCGTACCGCCGCGATCTGCCCTTCGGACCCGCGCACGAAGGTCACCCGCCACGGCTCCTGACGGCAGAAGAAGACGTCGGGTGCGATCGGGTCGAGTCGGTCGGGGGCGAACTCCCGGATCCGGAGGGTGCCGTCCTCGCGCCAGAGCTTGACCGTGCTGCCTCCGCCGAGATCGTAGAGGCCGACATACTCGTCGAGGCGCCCCGCGTCGAGGGGGACCGGCGACGGCCGCGTCATGTGCGACCTCGTCGGAACGCAGGCCCTGGGCGTCCCGCCGCTCGGGATCGGCCCCGTGCTCGAGCAGGAGGGCGACAAGCTCCGGCTGACCGCTGCGGGAGGCCACGTGGAGCGGCGTCCACCCCTCGGCCGTGGCCGCGTTCGGGTCGGCGCCGTCGCGCGAGCAGCAGCTCCGCGACGCTTCGGCAGCCGCGCCGCGCGGCGACGTGGAGCGGGGTTCGCCCCCAGCGATTGTGGATGTCGAGCGTTGCGCCGGCGTCGAGCAGGAGCTGGACCATGTCGGCGCGGTCGTGGTGGCACGCCCAGTGCAACGGCGTCCCTCCGTCGCCGCCCACCGCGTCGACCGGAGCACCCGCCGCGACGAGCTCGGCGAAGATCCGCCAGTTGGCCCGAATGCCGGCCCAGTGCAGCGCGGTGTATCCCTCCGCATCGGTCGCGCGGACGGCCGCCGGATCGCGCTCCAGGATTCTGCGCACGGCATTGTCGTCGCCACGCTTCGCGGCGTCGACGATGTCGGTGAAGAGCTCCTCGCCTCCGGCCGCACCGCTCGCGGCCGCTACCGCCGCAAACACCGTCGCGAGAACGAAACGGCTGATCCGCATGTCACCTCCCGGGTCGGAGGGTCCGCAGCCAAGCTCTCGCCGTGCAATGACCGCCCCTCGTCTCGACATACGATCAGCGTTCCGGAAGGATGCACTGCAGATCTCTCCAGTCGCAGCTCACCGACGCACCGGACCAGCGTGATCTCGAGCTGGGGTCTTCCGCTTCAGCTCTCTCCGCGATGGAGATGGCGGAGCAGAAACTCCGTCTGCAGGCGGTGGAAGTGGAGCTTGAACCTCGAGGTGCGCACCGGGTGGCGCACCCTCGGGTAGAACATCAGCTCGAAGTCCCGGTTCGCCGAGGCCAGCCGGTCGACGAGGCGTAGGGTGTTGACGGTGTGCACGTTGTTGTCCATCGCCCCCTGGGCGAGCAGCACGGGAGCGACGAGAGCATCGGCGTGCTCGAGGATCGAGCTGCCGCGGTAGCCCTCGGGGTTGTCCGCCGGCGTCCCCATGTAGCGCTCGGTGTAGGCGGAGTCGTAGAGCGACCAGTCGGTGACCGGCGCGTAGGCGATGCCGGCGGCGAAGTGCTCAGGCGCCCGGGTCAGGCAGGTCAGCGCCATGAAGCCGCCGTAGCTGCCGCCGTAGACCGCAATCCGCTTGGGATCGACGTACGGCAGCTCGGCCAGGTGTCGGACGCCGACGAGCTGGTCGGCGAGCTCGATCGTGCCGAGGCGACGCCCGACGGCGCGCTCGAAGTCCCGGCCGCGGCCAGCGGTGCCGCGGTTGTCGAGCCAGAGGACGATGAAGCCGCGTTGCGCCAGGTACTCGAAGAAGAGCCGCCTGGAGCCGTCCCACTGGTTCTGGACCAGCTGCGAGTGCGGCCCGCCGTAGACGTAGAGCACCGCCGGGTAGCGCCGACCCGGCTCGAGGACTGGCGGCAGAACGGTTTCGGTGTAAAGGACGGTGCCGTCGTCGGCGCGCAGCTTGTCGAGCTGGACGGGGCTGCGCCGCATTCCCGACAGGGCGGAGATGACCCCGTCAGCAACGACCCGCGCCGTGGCCCGCTCCGCCGCGTTCGTGCCGCGAAGCACGACTCGAGTCGGCTTCTCGAGGTCGGAGCAGGTATCGAGTAGCCACCCGCCGCCAGGCGCCAGCTCGGCCTCGTGCACGCCCGGCTCGGACTCGAGCGGCTCGACGGCCCCTCCGTCCAGCGGAATCGCCAGCAGGTGCCGCTCACGCGGGTCGCCGGGGTTGCCCTGGACGATGACCCGCCGCCGCTCGGGGTCGAGACCGTAGACGTCGGTGACCTCCCACGGACCCTCCGCGAGGCTGCGCTCGACGCGGCCGTCGAGGTGGTAGAGGACCAGGTGCCACCAGCCGGAGCGCTCGGTGCGCCACACGAAGCGGTCCGGGGCGACCCACAAGGGCCCGTCGGTGAGGTTCAACCACGCCGGGTCCTCCTCCCGCAGGACGGTGGCGACGGTGCGGCCGGTGGCCGGGTCCGCGAGCCGCAGCTCGAGGGAGCGCTGGTCGCGGGACAGCCACACGTACCAGACCCGTGCGCCGTCCGGAGTCCAGCCTGCGCGCGGCAGGTAGCCGTCATCGGTCCCGGAGTCGACCATCACGGGCGCGCCGCCTTCGCGGGCGACCACCCCGAGCCGTACCCGGGCGTTGGGCGTGCCGGCGGTCGCGTAGTGCTGGCGCTCGATGGCCGCGTAGGGCGTCGAATCGAGTGAGATCGGATACACGCCGACCGGCGAGACATCGGTTCGCGCAAACAGAATCTGCGAGCCGTCCGGCGACCACCAGTAGGAGCGTTTGACGTCGAGCTCCTCCTCGTAGACCCAGTCAGGCACGCCGTCGCGCACTTCGGCGTCGTTCGCGTGGTCGGTCAGCCGCCGCTCACCGGCGCCAGCGAGCTCACGGACCCACAGGCTGCCCTCCCGGACCCACGCAATGAAACGTCCGTCGGGGCTGAACTGCGGCCACAGCTCGAGGGCCGGGCCCTCGGTGAGGAAGGCGGCGCGCCCGGTGGCGAGGTCGAGGCGGTAGAGATCGCCGGCCTCGAGCCCGACCCAGGCCGAGCCGTCCGGTGCCAGCACCGGCTCCAGACGCGCGCGCGAGGACTGTTCGACATCTCCCACGGGGGGCCTTGTCCACCCGGGGCGGGCCGCGTCCAGCTCGGCCGTCAGCGCATCCCAGTCGGCGATCGCCTGCCGCTGCCCGGTCGCCGCGTCCTCGCGGTAGAGAGTTGAGCGGCCGTTCTCGGCGAGACGGTAGAGAAAGGCGGACCCGTCCGGGAGCCAGCGCACCGCGTCGGGAAGAGTCGCCGAGAGCTGATCGCCGCCAAAGATCGCCTCCAATGTCAGCGGCGCCTCGCCGGCGACCGAAGAAGCCGCAATGAGGACCGAAACCACTACGAGCCAGCCTCGCCGCATAGTGCACCTCCCCCGCCTGGTCGAAGGTCAGTTTAGCCCGCACTCCCCACCGGGCTTCACCCGCGGCCGGCGATCTGCCGACCGTCACCGAACCGCTCCGGAGGGCCTCGGTCTTGACCCCAGGCCGGAGAGACGCGAGACTGAGCCGATGTCAGACCGCCAGCAGTTCGAAGCGCTCGAGGCCTCCGAGCTGTTCTGCCCCAAGTGCAGGACGGCACGCCCGGTACGCCGTCACCTGCTCCTGGTGCTGCCGACGGGCAACACCTACGAGTACCGGTGCGCGGTCTGTGCGACGCCGGTGGGGCGGAAAGAGGACGGCGACGCGAGCGAGTTCGAGGCGATTCTGCACGGCCGGCGGTTGAGCGGCTGAGCCGACGTGCTGCGGTCGTCGGGCTGGAGTTGCGCCGCGACACAGGGCCTGCGTACCCTGGGAGACCTCGGCGAAGGGAGGAGAGTGCATGCTGAAGCCGCGCTACTACTTCACCGGATCCAGTGACAAGGTCGACCTCGACTTCGCCCATCTCGGCTTCGACTACCTCCCCTGCCCCTACCGGTTCGAGGCGGTCTTCGCCCACGGCGTGTGGCGCGTACGGGGCGTCGTCGAGGACACCGCGGTTCACCTCCCCGAGGGCTCCCAGTGCCTGCACTATGGTCAGGAGCTGTTCGAGGGGATGAAGGTCTACAGCGGCGCCGACGGGCGAGTCTATGCGTTCCGTCCGACCGAGAACGCCCGCAGGATGAATCGAGGCGCCCAATACCTCCAGGGCCCGATCGTCCCCGAGGATCTTTTCGTGCGCGGCATCGAGGAGGTGACCCTCGCCAACCTGCCGTACGTGCCCCCGTTCGGCTCCGGCGCCGCCCTCTATGTGCGTCCGATGTACCTTGGAATTGGCGACAACGTCGGGGTGAAGCCGGCACGCAGCTACCTCTTCCGTATCTTCGTCACCCCGGTCGGCCCGTACTTCAAGGGCGGCTTCGGTCCCGACCAGGGCAAGGACTTCATGGTCTCCGAGTACGACCGCGCCGCGCCTAAGGGCTCCGGCCACGTCAAGGCCGGCGGCAACTACGCCTGCTCGTTCATGCCCGGACGGGAGGCGCGTTCCAAGGGCTTCGCCGAGGCGCTCTACCTCGACCCGGTTGAGCACCGCTACATCGAGGAGATCGGCGCCGCCAACTTCCTCGCCCTCGAGGGCGACACCCTGATCACGCCGGACTCGCGCAGCATCCTGCCCTCGCTGACCCGCGACTCGCTGATGACGATCGCCGAGCGCCTGCTCGGGTGGCGCACTGCGACCCGCCGGATCGCCCTTGAAGAGCTCGACGGGCTCGATGCTGCCGCGTGCTGTGGCACCGCCGCGGTGATCACCTGGATCCGGCGCGTGGCGTCAGCCGAAAGGAACTGGGAGTTCGCCTACGATCCCCGCTGGAAGCAGCTCTACGACGCGCTGGTGGGCATCCAGACGGCAACTGCGGACGATCCCTTCGGCTGGCGGCACGAGATCCGGGCAGAGTAGCCCCCTGATCGACCGCGGACGCTGGCTGTAACCAAGCACACCCGTCCGGCACTGTGACCTCGTGCGGACTGAGGAGGTGACGCATGAGAACGCAATGGACGATCGTCGTGCTCGCGGCGGCGATGCTGGCAGGGCCGGCCGCGACCGTCCGCGCCGTGAGTCCCGAAGCCACCGGGCAGACCGCGATTGCGACCTTCGCCGGCGGGTGCTTCTGGTGCATGCAACCGCCGTTCGACAAGACGCCGGGGGTGATCAAAACCACCGTAGGCTACACCGGCGGACACGTCGACAACCCGACCTACGAGCAGGTGTCGGCGGGCGGCACCGGTCACGCCGAGTCCATCCAGATCGAGTACGACCCCAGTCGGGTGAGCTACGAGGATTTGCTGCAGATCTTCTGGCACAACGTCGACCCGACCGTCAGGGACCGCCAGTTCTGCGACGAGGGGCACCAGTATCGGACGGCGATCTTCTACCACGACGAGGCCCAACGCGAAGCCGCCCAGCGCTCCAAGGCTGCGCTGGAGGCGAGCGGCAAGCTGCCGGGACCGGTCGTGACCGAGATCGTCCCCGCCACGACCTTCTGGCCGGCGGAGGAGTACCACCAGGAGTACTACAAGAAGAACCCCATCCGCTACAAGTACTACCGCTGGGGCTGCGGACGCGACAAGCGGCTCGAGGAGCTTTGGGGCGACGAGGCTGGCGGACACTAGAGGCCCGGCACCGGTCTGGATCACCGTCCGTGTCGACATGAAGAACAGGACCCGACCGTCGGGTGAGACGTAGGGCGAATACTCCTCGCCTGCCTCCGAGTTGATCGGGGCGGGCAGGTGCACTGGTGTCGACCAGGCGTCCTCGGGGCTGCGGGGCACCGGTTGCGGACCCCGTCAGTGGGCCGGCTCCTCACCCGCCGGAGCCTGGGCGTGCGGACGTCATTCGAGCGGCTGCAAGCTCCGCCGCCATGCGCTCGGCCAGCTCGCGCGCTTCACCGGAGGTGCTCACACGTCGAGTGTAGGCGTCGTCAAGGGTCGCGCCGCGGTCGAACAGC
The DNA here is from genome assembly GCA_963814875.1 of uncultured Acidobacteriota bacterium. Taxonomy (GTDB): domain Bacteria; phylum Acidobacteriota; class Thermoanaerobaculia; order Thermoanaerobaculales; family Sulfomarinibacteraceae; genus CAVSIS01. The sequence continues at coordinate 104,631 of CAWFFJ010000017.1, read as the reverse complement.
GTCAGTGAGACCGAGCGGCGCCCGCGGAGAGGCACTCGCAGGGCCAGGGTCGTATCCGACCCCGATGCCGGAGTAGGATATCTGGAGCATGGACCTACCTGACGCGGCACTGGCGAGTATCGCGGCGCCCACCCCGGAGGCACTGTGGCGGCTTCGCGGGGAGCTTCTGGTGCGCGGCGTACCGGCCGACGACCCGGTGTGGCCGGTGCTCGACGCCTTTCACGGTTTCCTCGGTCGCCTCGCGGCGAGCACCGCCGCCCGCGGCTACTCCGAGCGCGCGTCGAAGCTCGACATTGCCGCCCTCGGGGGGATCGCCCTCGAGGAGCTGGCCACCGCCTCCAACGGGCGCGAGCTGGCGAGCCGACTGCTCGGCAGCGCCCTGAGCGAGTCCCTCGCAGTGGCCGCGACCCGCCAGCACGTACACGCCTGGCAGAGCGACCTGGAGGGCCTGCTCGACGAGGTTGCGTGGACGCTGTACGGGTCGCTGTGGCGCTGGGCGGAGCGCCGTCAGCCGACGCTCGCGGGGCGGGAGCGGTGCGCGCTGCTCGAACGCTTGATCGGGCCCGCCCGCTCGGCCGAGACCGACGCCGCAGCTCGGATCACGCTCCTGGTCCGGCTGTTCCAGATTCTGCTCCTGGACGGGGTGGCCGAGGCGACGCCGTCATCGTCCTCCTGACGCGGCCGCCCACAACCAAAGAAAGGCGCCCGGGTGTCAGCCCGAACGCCTTTGAATGACGGGGTTCTGGTTCGGCGGACGCCGTCCGCCAGGCTTCAGGACGCGGCCTTGTTGAGCTCCTCGACTTCGGTCGATGCAATCTGCTTGGCCTTCTGGGCTGCCTCCTCGGCGGTCTTGGTGCAGCCGGTCTCAGCCAGGGTCTTCTGGTAGGTCGCCGTCGCGACAGCGTGCTCATACGCTTCGGAGGCGCTCTTCTGGCAGCCGGTCTGCTCGAGCACGTACTGGTAAGCGGCGCGGGCCGCGGTCTTCTCGCAGTGGCTCTGGCTGTACGCCGTGCTGTAGGCACCCTCCGCCATCGCGTGCAAGTACGCAGTCTTCGCAGCCTGCTCGTTGCGGGTGTCGTCCATCGCCTTTGCGTAGGCCGCCTTGGCGGCCGACAGCGGGCAGCTCGCACCATCTTTGGACGCCGTTTGCGCGGCCGCGCCGGCACAGCACGTCTTGCCCTCGGCGACAGCCGCGGCACCCTTCAGGTCGCAGGTCTTGCCTGCCGCGTTGGAGGCCTGCTGCACAGCTTTCGCGGCGCACGTGGAACCATCGGCCACGGCATGGCTGGCGGCCGAGCGTTCACAGGTTGCCCCCTCGGTGTTCGACGCCTGCTGGACGGCCGCCTTGCTGCAGGTGGACTCCTGTGCCTTCGCAGTCTGCGCATCCTTGGCCGGGCACGCACCCGCCACAGCCGCGCCAGCGCCAAGTACCAGCGCGAAGGCCGACGACATCACCATCAACTTCCTCATTCCAGTCTCCTTTCCCTCTACAGTTCGAGGACGCCCTCCAGCGTCGTTGATTTCACATCTCAATCTTAGTCTACACGATCCTTCTACGATGTGACGTGGCTCGCAGTTGCATCCGAGAAAAAATCTCATCCCCAATTTAGGACGGCGAGTCCAACCTTGCGCGAGCCCTCGCCGACGGGTACCTTCCCGCCATGCCCGACCTCCGCATCGCCCTGCTGACCCAGGTCTTCCCCTCCCACGATGACAACACCCGGCTCGTTGACGCCCTCGAGGAGGCGCGCCGCCGGGAAGCCGAGCTCGCGGTCCTCCCCGAGCTGCCTCTAGATCGCTGGATGGCTGTCGAACGGACGCCCAGAGACGATGATGCCGAGGCCCCCGAAGGATCCCGCCATCGCAGGCTCGCCGCCGCGGCCAGCGGCGCAGGTCTTGCCGTCCTCGGCGGTGCCATCGTGCACGATCCGAAGACCGGACGACGCCACAACACGGCGCTCCTGTTCGGCGCCGACGGATCGTTGCTCGGAGCCACCCGAAAGACCCACCTACCGTTCGAAGAGGGTTTTTGGGAGGCCGCTCACTACGAGCCGGGCGACGAGGCGCCGGGCCTGATCGAGGGACTGCCGATGGGGCTCGGGGTACTGACCTGCTCCGACGCCAACCGAACCGGGCTCGCACTGATGCTCCGAGCTCTCGGGGCCGGCGTGATCCTGGTGCCGCGAGCCACACCGCGGGCGTCCTGGAAACGCTGGCGGCTGGTGCTGCGCGCCGATGCCGTGACGAGCGCGAGCTGGTTCGTGTCCGTGAACCGACCGGCTGGGGAGGTCGGCGCAGACATTGGCGGACCGTCGGTGGTCATCGCACCCGACGGCGAGGTCGTGCTCGAGACCGAGGAGCCGCTCGCCCTCGCCACTCTGTCGGTGGAAGCCCAGGATGCGGCGCGCCGCGACTACCCCGGCTACCTGGACGTCCGCTCAGAGCTCTACGCCCAGGCCTGGGCACGAGTCCGCGAGCGCAGCTGACTGGAGGCGTGCAACGCCTCCAAGGCTTTCAGCGGCCCCAAGCCGCAGAAAGCCTCACTTCTTCTTCTTGAACTTGTTGAACAGCCCCTTGAGCCCGCTCTCGTCCTTGTCCTCGTCGGCCTGCTGCTGCCCACCCTGACCCGCAGCCGAGAGGTCCGGCATCTCGACTTCCTCATAGCCCTTCGGGATCGTGAACATCGCCGCGTCGACGGGGGTCTCCTCGAGCTTGGTGACCTCCATGGTCATGGTCGACGTCTCGGACTTCCCCTTGGCGTCGGTCATCGTGGAGTGCGAGATCGTCTTCAGGGGAACACCCTCGATGCGCTTCGCTTGCGAACTGAGCAACTTATCGAGATCCGCGTCGCCGGTCTTCGGCGGTTCCTTGCGCAGCCAGGCGCTGAAGCCCGGCGCGTCGAGCGCGGTGGTGGTCCAGACCTGGTCCTCGGAGACGATGTCATAGGCCTTCTTGAATCCGATGACCTTCATCTCTATGTGATACGACGCCTTGTACTTGTGCGAGGTGGCGTGGTAGCCGAGGATCTCGGCATCCTCGCCGGCGCCGAGGTCCGCGACCTTGGAGTCAGTGAAGCGCAGATCGATCATCCCTCCGCTCGACTGCGTCAACGCCGTCAGACTCTTGAGCATGCCCGCCAGGTCCCAGCGCATGTACTGCTTGTCCTTGGGGTTGACCATGTACAGGGTCTTGCCGCCGTCGGTGGTGATCAGGTAGCCTCCGTCCGGCACCGGTGCTCCCTTGGCCTGGCGAAACTCGATCCGCGCCTTCTCGCCGTCGACCCATCCCTCGACAACGAAATCCTGCGCGGTCTTGCCGTTCTGGCTGACGGTCCTGGTCGTCGCTTCGTAGCGCATCCCAGCCTGTGCCGGCAGAGCTGCCGCCGCAAACAGCACCACGCTCGCGAGCTGAGCCATTGACTTCATTCTCATGTTCGCTTTCCTCCAGCCTTGTTTCGACGTTACGTGACAACGTACTCCAAAGCGTCGCTGTTCCATTCGAAGGCTGAGGCTTCGTGCGGGCGCGCACGAGGCACGGGGAATAGTCTCCCGCGAGCCCTCCTTCCCCTCAACGACAATCTCACACCAAGGAGACTGACATGGATCTGCTGTCAACGATCCTCAATGCCAAGCAGGGCGGCGCGGTGCGCGAGCTCGCCGGCTCCCTCGGCCTCGACGAAGGCCAGGCGGCCTCCACAATCGCCGCCCTGCTCCCGGCTCTCATCCAGGGCATGGAGCGCAACACGGCGGCGCCGGGCGGCCTCGACGGCCTGATGGGCGCGCTCACCGGGGGCGGACACCAGCGCTACCTCGAGGAACCGGCGACCCTCGCCCGGCCGGAGACGACCGCCGACGGCAACGCCATCCTCGGCCATCTCCTCGGCAGCAAGGCGGTTAGCCGCCACGTCGCCGGGCGTGCAGCTCAGCAAACCGGGCTCGATGTCGGCGTGCTCAAACAGGCGCTCCCGCTGGTTGCCGCCTTGCTCATGGGCTCGATGAGCCGCCATGCCGGGCAGCTCAAGCAGGGGGCGCCCGGGGCCGCCTCAGGAGACCTACTGGGAGGACTGAGCTCGCTGCTCGACGCCAACCACGACGGCTCGGTGGCCGACGACCTGATGGGCTTCGCGAAGAAGCTGTTCTGAGGCTCCATGCTGAAGAAAATCTTCATCGTTGTCGTCGCCGTCATCGCCATCCTGCTGGTGGTGGGCGTCTTCCTGCCTTCCTCGGCCCACATCGAGCGCTCGATCACGGTCAGCGCGCCGCCGGCGACGGTGTTCACCCTGGTTGACGGTTACAGCCGCTTCAATGAGTGGTCGCCATGGGCGGAGATCGACCCGGAAACACTGTACAGCTATAACGGTCCGATCTCGGGCACCGGTGCCAAGATGAGCTGGACCAGCTCGAACCCGAAGGTCGGTACGGGCAGCCAGCAGATCGTCGCGAGCGAGCCCTACCGTCGCGTCGAGACGCTGATCGACTTCGGCTCCCAGGGCACCGCGCAGGCGTACTTCGACCTCGAGCCCGAGGGCTCCGGTACGCGTGTGACCTGGGGCTTCGACACCCGTTTCGGTTGGAACCTGCTCGGGCGCTACTTCGGCCTCGTCTTCGACCGCATGATCGGCGCCGACTACGACAAGGGGCTCGAGAAGCTCAAGGTCCTGGCGGAGAGCCTACCCACGGCCGACTGGTCCACGCTCGACATCGAGCGGGTCGAGGTCGCGCCGGAGACGCTGGCCTGCGTCAGCGGTGCCTCCTCGAGTGTCGACGACGCAATTGCCGCCACGCTCGCCTCCGCCTACGGTCAGCTTGGAACGTTCATCTCCCGCAACCGTCTCGCACTGAGCGGCCCGCCGCTCGCGATCACGACCTCGTGGAACGAGTCCTCGTGGACCTACGACGCCTGCATCCCGATCGACCGCATGCCGAGCCGCCCACCCGCGACCGGAGAGGCGGTCCAGGTCCGGCGCTCGTACGCGGGCCCGGCGCTGCATGTGCGCCACGTCGGACCGTACGCGGGGCTCAAGGAGACCTGGTCGAAGCTCGAGGCCTACGTCACGGTCCGCCAGGTGGAGGCCGGCGGCCACCCGTGGGAGTCGTTCGTGAGCGATCCCGGATCGACCCCGGAGAGCGAGCTGGTCACGGAGATCTTCTGGCCGCTCGGGAAGTGAGGGCACCGGCGCCGCAGCCGGCGTCTTCGAGCCTCAGCTCCCGCCGCCTCCCGAGGGCGGGGTCACCTCCGGCACCTCACCATGAAGGTCGACCCGACCCGCCTGGCTGATCGGCACCCGCACCGTCCTCGCGCCGGACAGCACGTACACCGTCCCATCGAGCGCGTAGTCCACGACCTCGTCCTGGAACAGCGCGTGTAGCCGGGTTGCGAGTCTCACGTTGTTCAGGTGGACGGTCAGGGGGATCGTCTCCGAGCCGAGGCGCGGCACCTCGACGCGGGCGTCGCTGCGGCCCTTGCCGACCGCCAGCCCACCCACCACAAGTCGCACCACTGCACCGTCGATCACCAACGGCTCCGGGTTGTCGTTGTCAACGCGGACGGTCGCGGTCAGGGTCGACTCGAACAAGGTCGCCTCGACGAAAGCCAGGTCAACCAGGTGCAGCTCCGGCGGCGTGAGCTGTCCCAGGGAGACGCAGGCTGCGGACACGGCCAGCGCCACAACCACGGCAACTCGCCCCCACTGCGGAACACGGACACTCTCGGGCACGGACCACGCGCGTTGCATCGGACCTCCTTCGCTGCCGGCAACCTGAGCGACAGCTATGGCTTCTCCGGCTCCGGCTGGCGGATGGCGTCACCACGCTCGCGGACGATGCGGCGGTACCAGTCGTCCGGGTAGCGCGGGTGGGTCGGCGCACCGAACTCGTCCTTGACGTTGCCGTCCATGTACTTCACCAGGAGCGACTCGCCCAGAGCGCGCCAGCGCTTCGTCACCCGCTCCCCCTGCGCGACCGAGTACCGGGTCAGGTAGTCACGCGCCAACGCCGGCGCCTGCGCGTAGAGCGCCTGTGCGGCGGCCTCGACCTCCGGCTGGCGGCCGAGGAACTCGCCCTCGAGCTCCCTCTGCACCTGCTGGATGTCCACGATCATGTCGCTGTAGCGCGAGTAGGCGGAGTTCGCGACCCAGTTGAAGACCCAGAACGCCGAGTCCCACGAGAACTCGCTGAGCGAGGCGACGCCTTCGGCGAAGCTCGGCGGGACCTCTCGGATCGAGCAGTACATCGGCGTGTAGACGGTCGAGTAGGTGTCGTCGAGGCCGAACCAGAACACGCCACCGATTGCATCCGGCAGCCAGGAGCGTGCCTGAGCGACGAAGGAGAAGCCGGTCTGCTGGGTCGAGATCGCGCGCTCGTGGACGTAGGTCTTGCCGTCGATCTCCCAGGTCATCGGACGCCAGCGATAGGGGCAGGCAAAGGGGCCTGCTCCCACGTCCTGGGTCATGTCGAGCGGGGTGCCCTCGAAGTGATCGCGCATCAGCGCCATCACGTCGGCAACGGCGAGCTTGCGGTCGGGCTTGACCCACAGCGGCAGCGGCGCCGCCACCGTGTCGCCGAGCACCGAGTCGACCGGGAGGTTCAGGGATGGCGCGGCGCGTCGGAAGACGCTCCACACGCGGGCCTCGCAGAAGCGCAGCCCGCCGAAGTCCGCCGGGGCGTAGGTGTCGGCAAAGCTGAAATCGGCGTCGGCTCCGTCGAACCAGCCCTTCGCCCGGGCGAAGGCGACGACGTCCGGCGCGTACATCGTGCTGTTCGGCTCATCGAGCGGGAAGCGCCGGATCCGGGCCTGGTTGGCGTGGCCCGAGATATAACCGTCGGGCACCCTGCGGGCGACCCAGAGCACGCCCTTCTCGTCCTTCCCCTTGCCGATCAGGTCCATGATCCAGGCTTCCTTCGGGTCGGAGATGGAGAACGACTCTCCCTCCGAGACGTAGCCGTACTCGTTCGCCAGGTCGGTCATGACGCGGATGGCCTCGCGCGCGGTGCGAGCTCGCTCGAGCGCGATGTACATCAGGCTTCCGTAGTCGAGAATACCGTTCGACTCGACCAGCTCCTCGCGGCCCCCGTAGGTCGTCTCGCCGACCGCGACCTGGTGCTCGTTCATGTTACCGACGCGGGTGTAGGTCACCGCCGCCTCGGGGATGCGTCCGAGGTACTTGCCCGTGTCCCAGTCGACGATCTCCCGCACCGCGCCCGGTTGGTGCACGCCGCCCGGCTTGAAGTACAGCTCGCCGTAGAGATCGTGGGAGTCCGCGGCATAGGTGATCATCGTCGAACCGTCGGCCGATGCGCCGGCGCTGACGAGGATGTTGGTGCACGCCATGGCGGGCTGCGCCGCCATCGCCAGCACGCAGCCGAGTGTCGAGCTCAGCAGGATGGCCGTGGATCGGGTCATGTTTCGAGCGCCCTCCATTCCCTCGCGGTGGCCCGCGGACGGGTATCGGGCGATGGTAGCAGCTTCGCCGTGCAGACGGTTGACACCTCAGGGACGACGCGGCACAGTGGCGCGATGGCGCGCTGATCCTGGCGCGAGTGCAGCTGGAGGAACAGAATGGGTCTCGACTTCGACTTTTCCCGATTGGACGCCCAGGATGTCCTCGACCTCGCGATCTTCGTCGAGGACGAGGCGAAGGAGTCCTACGAGCAGCTGGTCGCTTGGATGAAGAACGAGGGTAACGATGAGGCGTCCGAGTTCTTCGGTCGCATGGCACGGCTGGAGGAGCTCCACGGGCGCCAGATCGCCGACCTCCGTCACTCGATGTTTGGCGACGTGCCGCCCCGTCACACCCGGAACATCGCCTGGGAGGTCGAGACGCCCGACTTTCAGGCGATGGGCAGAGACGTCAGCCTTCAGGATGCGCTCCTGTTCGCGCTCGGAGCCGAGACCCGAGCGTGGGACTACTACAACAGTGCGCTCGAGTACATCCATCAGCCGGAGGTCATCCGGCTTCTCGAGGGTCTGCGCGACGCCGAGAAGGAGCACCAGCGCCTGCTCGAGCGGGAGATGGCGAAGAATTCGTAGGGCAGAGGCCTATGGCCTCTGCCCTACGAATTCCTTTGATGCGCTGTGCGCATCGGGAATTACCGCTCTTGACGAGTGCTGGCGGACCACGCACTCGTGGGCGTCAAACCCATGCAGCGCCAAATCAGACAAGAAGCGCGCGGCCCCCGCCGATACTCGGCTGGGGCCGCGCCTGTCGTCTGAGGTCTCAGCCCGCCGACTGGCGGTGCAGACGCAACCGCCCAATCAGCACGCAGACCACTCCCACAACGGCGAGGGCGACCCCTGCCACCAGAGCCGGCCGGTCGAACTGGTGGACACCGTAGAGGATCGGGATCACCGCGAAACAGATCAGAAGCCAGCCAACCGCCGTAATGCCCGGAGTCTGGCGCGGGACGCCGTTCGAGCTCACCTGCCCCGAACGCTGCACCGTCTGAGCCATACACACCTCCCGGACCACGCGCTGCGCGGTCCTGATTCGAAGCACACCTGGAAACAGAGAGGACGTACTCAGACGCGGACTGGGGGTGCGCGCCAGCCGAAGCCGACCCGCCACACGGCGCCGTCGCGGGACCTCGCGGCACGTGGACGAACCGGCAGCAGGGTCGGCAGAGCGCCCGCGGGCTCCCGACCCGAGCCTCCCAACCATGCAGCAAGGCTGTTGTCAGATTCTCGTTGCGGGTTCGGTCTCGCGAACGGCTGCGGTTCGATACCCGGATCGTGCTCGACCCTCGCCGGAAGGGCCGGGCTACCCGCCGGGGCCACCAGCGAGGCCTGCACATTGGGCGGTGGTGTCAGAGCCTGTGAGGATGACGCGAGCGCCGCGAGCATGAGCGCAACGACAACCCAGGACGCCGCATTGGCGCGGCGGCGGTCGGTGCAAGCGGTGATCTTGCGTCGCATCAACTTCGCATCCAGTCGAACACTATGCGTCAGCACCGCGTCTTTGTCGAGAGGTCATCACTGCGTGCGTTTGTCGATCATGTCGCCGAGCAGCGCCAGCAGCCCGGCGTGGAGCGTGAACAGCAGCAGCAGGACCGTCGTGTCGGTGAGGTTGCGCTCGATGACCACATCACGGGTCAGGCTCGCCGCCGACAACGCGAGCAGGAGCGCGACCACCGGCGCGAACACCCGCATTGGGGCGAAGTAGGCGCCGGTGCGGACGATGACCTGGACGAATCGGACTGTGTCGCGTAGCGGACGGATCTTCGACAAGCCGACGCGCTCGTGGTACTCGATCGGTACGAAGCAAACTCGGTAGCCTCGGCGCATCATGATGACCGTGATCGAGGTAGTGAAGCTGAACGTGTCGGGGAGCATGTGGAGGTACCGCTGGAGCACTTCCCGGCGCATGGCGCGAAGCCCGGAGTTCATGTCCGGTACCGGACGCTTCACGAGCCACGAGACGTAGCGGCGCAGGAGCGCTCGCGGAAGTCGACGCGCGAGCGGCCCGACGGGGCCCGCGGCGAAGCGGTTGCCGACCACCATGTCGGCATCCGCCGCGGCACGGACGAGCTCGGGGATGCGCTCGACCGGGTAGGTGCCGTCGGCGTCCACGATCACCACGAGGTCTCCGGACGTGGCGCGAATGCCTGTCTTGAGCGCGGCACCGTAGCCGAGATTGCTGTCGTGCCGGAGCACCCTCACATTGTCGAGGCCGACCGCCGCCTCTTCCGCCGCCGCCGCCGAGCCGTCCCGTGAGCCGTCATCGACCACCACAATCTCGGTTTCCCCGCCGACCGCAGCGGCCAACCGGCGCAGCGTCTCGCCAACCGAGCCGGCCTCGTCGTAGCAGGGCACCACTACACTGACCTTCATGTCGCCATTCTTCCCGGTCGGACCGCCCGACGCAACCAGCACAGCTCAGTCCTCGACCACGTGGTTCAGGAACTCCCTGCGGTGGCGGCGCCACCGCTCGTGGTTGAAACCGCCGTCCGGAGCGAGGCAGTCCACCGCCGCGTAGGCCATCGCCAGGGTGTGATGGGTGTTGTCGTGAGCGAAAAGGCCCTGCCGGCCGAAGCTGAGCAGCCAGGGCATTCGCTCCAACCACTCATCCAGGTGCGAGAAGCCGGCGAGCGAACCTCGCCGGTAGACCGGGTAGGCCTGGGGAAGGCGGCGCACGGCGACCCTGCGCAGCGGTGCTCCGAGCTCGAGGCCGGTCGCCGTCATCCCGTCCACGACCCGACGGGCGAGGTCGTCGTCGTCGGCTGTCCACACCTCGTCTCCGACTTGGCACGGCAGCTCCGCACACAGCGCGGTCAGGTCCTGCGGGCCCTCCCCTGCCGCATAGTTCTTGGGCTCCGAGAGCCGGCTCATGGCCACCTCCGGCTCGGGAAAGTAGTGCGCATCGAAGGAGCTGAACCGATCACTCTCGAGCACCAGGTAGACCAGGACCATGGCACGGAAGCGAAGCTGGTCGGCGGCGGCCAGCGCGCTCGAGGGCGCCTGAACCGCGAGCGCACGGGCAAGCGCTGTGACGGGGATCGTCGACCACACGCGATCAGCGACGATGCGGATCTCCCCGTCGCGACCGACCGCGACCACCTCGCAGCCCTCCGGACCGCCTTCCACCCGCCGGACCTCGGCGCCGAGCAGCACCGTGACCCCTTGCCGGCGCGCCGCCTCGAGGTAGGCCTCCGCGATCTGGCCGAAGCCTCGCCGGGGGTAGTAGAAACGGCCTGCACCCGGTCGCCGCAGGCCGGGCAGCGAGGACAACGCCTTGGCAACGAGCCGACCGGGAGAGCCGGCCGAGACCCGGCGCCTCGCCTGCTCCGCTTCGAGATCGCTCGGCTCGACGCCCCAGATCTTGCGCGCAAACGGGAAGTAGAACGCCTCGGCCATGGTGCGGCCCAACCCGGCTCGAAGCACGGTCGCAAAGCTGGCGTCGATGTGAGTCTGCGCGGGCCGGACGACCACCCGTCGGGCCGCATCCGCTGCAGCGCCGAGAGCAAAGCGCGGCGGCAGCCGCAGCGCCAGATCGAGCGGGCGCAACGGAAAGTGGATCCAACTGCCTTGAAGCCGGATGCGACCGTGGCGGGGACGGTCGAGCAGGTCGTCGCCGAGCAGGCTGCGCAGATCCGCGAGGATCTCCGATGGGCACGCCGGATGGAGCCGATGGCTGCCGTAGTCGACCCGCAGCCCCTCGAGCTCGAATGAACCGGCGTTGCCTCCAACCGCGGGAGCGCGCTCGACGACCGTGACGTCGGCCAGGCCCCGCGTCGCGGCGCGCCAGGCTGCCCCGAGCCCGGCCGGTCCCGCACCGAGCACAACCAGCCGCGGGCGGCTCACGGCGGCTCTCTATCACTCATGTAGTGCTCGATCGTCAGGCTCGCGCCGCCGACCACCATGACCTGGTGATCCGCCCGACGCCACAACCTGCCCGCAGTATCCAACGTAGCGCCCGGATCGAGTGAGACCTGGGCGAGGCCTTTCACGGAGGCGAACGCGAAACCCGCCTCGCCAATTGCGGAGAGCCTTCCCAGCGCTTGGGCGAACGCCCCGTCCGACGCGCAGAACAGGAATCGGCGGCTGGCGAAGTCGGCTCCAGCACCGAGGGGCAGCATCGCGGTGTCGGTGATGATCACCTCGCCGGCAGCGGTTGAGCCCAGCACCGCGCGGACGAGACCGGCGTGGGTGGCGACGCCGTGGCCGAGGAGCGCGACCCCACCCGCCTGCACCAGGAGGGCGGCTGCCAACGCCGCCAGCGACGTGGTGCGCAGCCACCTCGGCGCCCTCACCGAGATCGGCTCGAGCGCCAGCAGCGCCGCGGTCGCCATGAGCACGGACGGCAGCAGCAGGCGGTGGCCCCACTCCGGGCTGCGGGCGGGTTTGGCGAGACTGACAGCAACGACGAAAAGGAGCGCGAGCAGCGCGACGATCTGCCATCGCCGGTCCCGCACTCTCTCGGGACGCGCAGCGATCGCCAACGGCAGCGGCGCGAGCAGGATCCACGTCGCGGCCGGCGCGGCAAAAGGAAACGCTTCCGTCGGCCGCACACCGGCGAGCCAGCGCAGACCCGGTGCGACCAACGCAGCCGCGACAGCGGCAACGACGGCGATCACACCCAGGGCTCGGGACACATTCGAGGCGTGCGCGAACGGGCCGAGTGCCACCAGCAGTGCTGCGACCCACACGAGCGAGGCGACGGCTGTGACCGGATCGGGAGTCATCGTGCCGAAGAAGGTCGCGATGCGCTCGTCGAGCAGGTGGCCGCCTCGGGCGAACGGCGCCGTGTGATAGACGAGGTGGAGCGGCAGCCACACGCCGAGGGTCAGCCGTTGCACGACCGCACCGGCAAGCGCTCCGGCGGCCGCGCCCCCGCCGCCGGTCAGCGCCGCACGGAGGCCCGCCCAGCGATCCAGGAGCAGCGGAACGGCAAGCACCAGTGGGACCAGCACGAGGAGCTCGGTGCGAACCCAGCACGCGAGGCCGAGCAGGGCACCGGCGCCCGCCCACCGAACCGGCGCTCCGAGCGGCTCCGTTTCGACCCGTCCGATCACGAGCAGCAGCGCGGCCAGGACGAGCAGCGCCGCGAGCGTCTGCTCCCAGAAAGTGAGCGAGTAGAACGCGAGCGGCGTGGCAAGGAGCACGATCGCTGCCGGCGGTGCGGGGGATCCTCCGCCGGTGAGCCTGCGCACGAGCAACCCGACCATCCAGGCTGTCGCGAGACCGGCTACGAAGGGCAGCGCCTTGAGCGCTCCGACTCCGCCCACGAGCGCGAGGGGCGCCGCAGCGAGCGGGAACAGCACCGGGTAGACGGACGCCGCACCTCCGCTGGCAGGAACCAGAAACGGCGGCAGGAACCTCCCGTCCGGATCGAGCGCGGCGGCCGGGTAGGGAATCGGCCGCGGCCAGCCATGATCGCGAGCAAAGGCCAGCGTCTGGAGCGTCTTCGCGCCCGCGTCAATCGAGAACGGCGCGCCGCCGGGCAGGACCACCATCGCAGTCAGCAGCACCGCGCCGGCGGCCATGAAGCTCAGCTTGTCGCGCATCGAGCGGCAGTCTACAGGGACGGCCCGGTCTCTGTAGACTCGGTAGACCGTGGCCGTGATGGATCCTGCCCGCCTGCCGCCCGACCGCCGACACCTCGAAGAGGCCGATCGGATTGCGCTGCTGCGCTTCGAGCTGCTGGTCCAGGTCGGACGATTCGACGACGCTCAAGAGATGGTCGAGGACCTGTGGCGCGAGGCCACGGACGCCCACCGGCCGTTCTACCAGGGTCTCGCCAACGCCCTCACCGCGGTCTGCGCTCGGCAGTCCCGCCAGCTTCGCGGAGCGCGGGAGATCGCCGCGCGCACCCGGGAGCTGCTCGCGCCCTACCCCCGCCGCGCCCTGGGATTCGACCTCGACGCCCTGCTCGACTCGGTCGACCAGCTCGTCCTGCGCGGCAGCGGCCCGGTCCTCCTCCAGCGCCAAGGGTAGCCTGCCATTCCTGAGCCGCGCGGTCGGGCTGCATGTTCGCTCTGGGACCGCGCGTGAGGGTTTGAACCGCCACGCACGCGAAGGACGCTAAGGTCAGGGCAGGAGGCCAACTCGGAGTGTTACGCGGCCGCGCCTGCCGGGCCTGCCGGTGGTGACCGTCATGGCAGTCGCCATCGCAAGGACTACTTGCGCTTTTCCGCATCCTCTTAGCGTTCTTAGCGTTTCAACATTCCCCTGCTACCGGTTGCACGCTGGCTGTGGGAATGCGCGTCAGGTCCGGCACGCTGCGTGCGATGAGGGAATCGGGCGGAGACAAGCTCCACCCCTACATCTCGCTTCTTGCGTCTCACGTCTCGCGTTCAGTGATGGCTCACGGCGTGCAGGGTGGGCAGCCCTTGTCAAACACGATCTTCCACCGGTCGCCGTCGCGTCGCCACACCGAGTTGAAGGTACCGATACGGTTGCCCTCGGGGTCGAAGACGGGACCGCTGGTGAGACCGAGAGTGCCGGAGTCGAGCACTTCAAGCTCCTCAGGCACCCAGGAGAACGGCGCGTCCGGCCCCTCGAAGAAGCGGGCCCATCCGGCGGCAACAGCGTCCTTGCCTCGCAGCTGGCCACGGCTGCCGAAGAAAACTGCTTCGTCGGCGAGCAACGCGGCGAACGCCTTCAGGTCACGGTCCGCCATGGTCTTCGCGAACGCTGTCTCGGTTGCTTTGAGCTGCACTTCGAGTGCGGCGCGATCCACGGGCGGTTGGGCCTTCGCGTACGGAACCAACCCGAAGAGGAGGCAGACCGCCACGGTCGACATGACGACTCGCCTGGACGCGCTCGCGGCGCCGGCTACGAGCGTGGTTTCGTTGGTTCGGCGCATGACACCTCCCGTGAGTGCCCCTGGCTCCAGCTACTCATACGGCGTCGCAACACCGAGGTTCCATGGCGGCTCCTGGACCGAGTCTGCCACCTGAGCTCCGGGCCGGGTGCGGGTCTCGAAGTCGGACCGCTACCAGCTCGGAGACGAGGCGATGAGCTCCGCCGCGGCGGAGGCGTCGAGGGGGCGGGCGAACCAGTAGCCCTGGCCGTGGGGACAGTGCAGGCTCCGCAGCCGGCGGACCTGCTCGGCGGTCTCCACGCCTTCCGCAATCACGCCGATGCCGAGGCCGTTGGCGAGCGACAGGATGGACTCGACGATGGTCGTCGCCTCCGGCCCCTCGATCATGCTGGAGACGAAGGATTGGTCGATCTTGACGTCGTCGTACTGGAAGCGCTGCAGGTAACCGAGCGACGAGTAGCCGGTCCCGAAGTCGTCGATCCCGAGCTTCACGCCGAGCGCACGCAGCTGGCGGAGGTTCTCCATCACCCGGTCGCCGTGGTCCATGACCACACTCTCTGTGACCTCGAGCCGCAGGCTCTCCGAATTCAGATTGGTGCGTTCGAGAATCTCCATCATGCGGACGATGACATCCGACTGGAGGAAGAGACGGCCCGAGACGTTGACGCTGATGCCGAGCGGTGGATCGGCGGGGAACTCCTCCTGCCACAGGCGGGTCTGCCGGCAGGACTCCTCGAGCACCCACCAGCCGAGCGGGACGATGATGCCCGTCTCCTCGGCGACCGCGATGAACTGGGCGGGACGGACCAGTCCGCGCTCGGGATGCTGCCATCGCACCAGACCTTCGAAACCGACGATGCGCCCGGTCGCGAGCGACACGATCGGCTGGTAGTGCATGACGAACTCGCCGCGCTCGACCCCGCGGCGCAGGTCGCTCTCGAGCTTGAGCAGGCGCAGAACGCTCGAGTGCATGTCGCGGTCGAAGACCTCGGAGCGGGCGCGGCCCGCTGCCTTGGCGCGGTACATCGCAATGTCTGCGTCACGCAGGATCCCCTCAGGGCTCGAGTCGCCGGTGGCGGACAGCGCAATGCCGATGCTCGCCGTCACCCACACCTGATGGTCCCTGACCATGAACGGATCGGCCAGGATCTCGTGGACCCTCTTGGCGACCAACATCGCATCGCCCGCCTCGGCCGCTCCGGTGAGCAGGACCGCGAACTCGTCACCGCCCAGGCGGGCGACAGTGTCGCCCGGGCGCACGAACCTCTCGAGCCGTCGAGCGAGGGTGATCAGCAGCTCGTCCCCCGCCGCGTGACCGAGGCTGTCATTGACCGTCTTGAACTGGTCGAGGTCGAGGAACAGCACCGCGAAGTGAGAGTCGCGGCGGCGCGGCAGCCCTGCGATGGCGAGCCCGAGGCGGTCGATGAACAGGGCCCGGTTCGCGAGCCCCGTGAGCCCGTCGTGGAACGCGTCGTGAAGGAGCTGCTGTTCGGCCACCTTGCGGGCGGTGATGTCGGTCATCGAGCCGGCGATTCGCAGCGCCCGCCCGCTTCCGTCACGCACCGCCGCACCCCGTGTCATCACCCAGCGCTCACCCCCGTCGCGGGCGACCATGCGGTGCTCGACCTCGAGGTGAACGCCGTTGCCCTCCCGGTGGCTCTCGATGGCGGCGCGCAGGGTCGGCAGATCGTCGGGGTGGACCAGAGTCATCCAGCTCTCGTTGGTGTTACCGATCTCGTCCTCGCCGTAGCCCAGAATCTCCTTCCACCGCGGCGACAGGTGGACGCGGTCGGCATCGATGTCCCAGTCCCAGATTCCGTCGTTGGCGCCGCGTGCCGCCAGGGCGTAGCGCTGCTCACTTGCGCGCAGCGCGACCTCGGCACGGGTGCGCTCGATGGCATAACGGATCGACCGTTCGAGCAGCCCCGAGGTGAGCTGTCGCTTGACCAAGTAGTCCTGGGCACCCTCGGCGACCGCGATGATGGCTGTCTGATCATCGTCGAGAGAGGTCAGCACGATAACCGGCATCGAAGGGTACGCGGCGTGGACGGCACGGAAGGTCTCGAGGCCGATGCTGTCGGGCAGAGCAAAGTCGAGCAGCACCACATCGATGCCGCCTTCGGCGAGGCGATCGAGACCGGTCGCGAGCCGCTCCCGATGCTCGATCTGGAAGGCTCCCGATCGCGCCCGCCCGAGGGCGAGCCGGACGAGCTCGGCGTCCTCCCGGTTGTCCTCGACCAGCAGCAGCGTGACCGGGGGTCGCTCGGTGGTGCTCATCGCTCCTCTCCTCCCGACCCGTCGGGCTGTTCCGCCACACGGCGCGGCAACGTCACCCTGAAGGTCGCGCCCTCGCCGGGACGGGACTCCACCCAGATTCTGCCACCATGGCGGGCGGCGATGCGGCGGCAGATCGCGAGGCCGATCCCGGTGCCCGGGATTTCGGCGTCGGTGTGCAGGCGCTGGAACATACCGAAGATCCGTTCGGCCGCCTCGGGCGGGACGCCGATACCGTTGTCCTTCACCGACAGGACCCACTCATCGCCGCGCAGCTCGGCGCCGACATGGATGCGCGGAGGCGCCGCGCCGCGGAACTTCAGCGAGTTGGAGAGCAGATTCTGCAGCAGCTGTGCGAGCTGCGCCTCGTCTCCCTCGACGGTCGGCAACGGATCGGCGGTGAGCTCGGCCCCGGCTGTCTCGAGATCGTCGGCGAGCATCGCGCGCACCTTCTCGAGCACGTGTCCGCAGTCGACCACGCCGAAGCGACCGCCGCGGGTGTCGATCCTCGAGTAGCCCAGAACGGCATCAACCATCCGCTGAAGAGTTTCGGCGCCGCGACGCGCGTGGTCAAGGCACTCGCCTCCTTCGGCGCTGAGCGCCGCGCGGTCGGCGTCCGGCACCAGGTCGAGCGCACGAGAGATCACACCGAGAGGCTGCTGGAGGTCGTGCGAGATCACGTAGGCGAACTGCTCCAGGTCGGCGTTCGAGCGTGCCAGGGCCGCCGACCGGCGCACGAGCTCCTCCTGAGCCTCGTGGTAGGTGGCGGTCTCCTCCACCGTGCCATGAAGGTGGACGACACCCGAGGCCGCGTCCTCGACGACCCACGTCGACAGCCGCACCCACACTGAGCCGCCGCCCCTGCGCTGCAGAGCTGCCTCGAGATTGCCGACCGCGGACGCCGCATCGAGCCGGAAGCGCCACGCCTCCCCTTCGCGCCGGTCGGCGAAGAAGCTCGCGAGCTGGCGCCGGGTCAGCTCCTCCGCCGAGCCGAACCCGAGGATTGCGGCGAGGGCAGGGTTCGCCTCGAGGATCTCCCCATCCACGGTCGCGATGAAGACGCCGACGGGGAGACCCTCGACCAACCTGCGGTAGGGTGCGTCGCGGACCGCATCGAGGCGGCGGCGCCGGGCACGGAACAGCGCCGCGCGTACCGCCCCCGGAAGGCGCAGAAAACCGCCGCTGCCCTTTTCGACGAAGCCATCCGCGCCGAAACGCAGCGCGTCGGCAACGACCGACTCCTCGACGGCATGGGTGAAGATGACCAGCGCGGCCTCGGGGCGGGTCTCCGCGACCATTCGGAGGATGTCCGCGGCGGCCATGAACCCGAGGTCCGGGTCGATGATCGCAAGGCCGAACTTCTTCTGGGTCAGAGCGGCGGCAATCGCGGCGGCGTCGCCGGCTTCGCTGAGATCGAGCTCGCCAAACTCATGCTCGAGAACGATGCCGGCGAGCCGACGATCGTCGGTGTGGCCGTCCACGAGCAGAACCGGCGGAAGGACCTTCATGTCGATCCCGTCTTACTGTGCGTTGGAGGTAGAAGCTCCGGCGACGCTTGGATTTCGGGCTGTCTGGAGGTCGCCGTGGGCTGAGAACGAACACTCAAACTATTGGCTCCGCTGCTGGCGCGGAGTATAGCATCAGTCAAGGGTCTTGCCGGACGGTGAAGGTCTCGATTCCGGTCTCAATACCGGAGCTGTCGAAGCGGCGCTCCACGAAACCGATCGAGCCGTCGCTCCCGATCACGAGCGCCGTCGAGCACCGGGTTCCGTACCGCGGGTGCACGATCAGCGGCGCAGAGAGGGCCCGTTCCCACTCGAGGGGAACGCCGGTCGAGGGGAGCTCGTCGTCCGGCGCCTGGCGGCGGTCGTCGACGATCTCGAGCAGGCTCTCGAGCCGGAGCGGAGCCTCCTCCTCGAGCAGGCGGCGCAGGCGCTCCCGACACCGCACCACCTTCGGCCATGGCGTGTCGAGCAGGTGATTGGACACGCCGTGCACTCCAGGCTCGAGCCGGCACGGCGCCGCACTGCGGTTCGACACGTACCACAGGCCGGACGCATCGCCCACGAGCAGGTTGAAGCCGTTGTAGGCACCACCCCCCTCCGCCGCCCACTCGGCGTACTGGTCGGGGGCCGCCGCCCCGAGAAGGAAACCTGCCACAAGGCCTCCCCTGCTCGGGGCATCGGGGACGGTCCGGCCGGGCTCGCGAACCGCCGTGAGCGCGGCAAACCGCCCGCCGCGGGTCGCCCCGAGCCACGTTCCGCCGGCCTTGAGGTCGCGCCCGGCGAGCACATCGGGCGCGTCCGCCCAGAAGGCTGCGGGAGCCGCAGGACGGTCGTGGGCCTCGTCGCGGTTGGCGCACACCACCAGCCGAAGCTCGGGAGTCGGCGCGACGGCGAGCACGATCAGGCACATGGTTCCGGGTTCTGGATCGGCGTCGGCGCCGCCGGCTCGAAGGTCGGCAGGAGGACCCTGACCGTCGTCCCGACTCCGGGGGCGCTCGAGATCGCCAGGGCTCCGCGATGGCCCCGGACAACGCCGAGAACAACTGCCATCCCGAGACCGCGCCCGAGACCGCGGGTGGAGAGGAAGGGATCACACACCTTCGCGAGGACGTCGGCGTCGATCCCGCAGCCGGTGTCGTGCACCTCGAGGCACAGGTAGCTGCCAGACTCGAGGTGGTCGTCGACGTAGCTGCAGGACAGCTCGTCGCGTTCGCAGCGCGTCACCGACAGCGTCACGGAGACCGTGCCCTCGCCCGGTGAGATCGCCTCGACCGCGTTGTCGACGAGGTTTGCGACCAGGCTGCGCAGCTGGACCGGGTTGACGCGGATCGGGACCAGCCCGACCGGCACCACCATGTCGAGCCGCACCTCGGGGGGGAGTCCCTGCGCAGCCTCCGCGACCGCCGACCGAACGAGCTCGCCGAGGTCGGATGGTTCGCGCGCGATGGCTCCGTGCGCGGAGAACGCGAGCATGCGTTCGGCCACCTCGCGTGCCCGGCTCGTGGCGTCTTCGATCCGTTCGAGGTGTGAGGCCGACGGGTGCCCGGGGGGGAGCTTGAGCCGCGCCAGCTCCGTGTTTCCGAGAATGCCCATCAACAGATTGTTGAAGTCGTGGGCAACGCCCGCCGCCAAAGCCTCCAGGCTTTCGACCTTGTCGATCCGACGCTGCTGCTCTTCGACCTCCCTGCGATGCCCGTCCGCTGCGACATGGTCGGTGGTATCGAGGGCGGTGCCGACCACCCGCAGCGGTCGCCCCCACTCGTCGTGCACCACCACCGCCTCTGCGTGAACCGAACGCACGTCGCCATTGTGGGTCAGGATCCGGTGGTCGAGGCTGTACTCCGCCCTGCCGCGCATCAGGTTCTCGAGCCTCCTGTCGACCCGTTCGCGGTCGTCGGGGTGAACCGACTGCAGCCAGGTTTCGTCCATAGGCCCGAGCGAGCGCGGTCGCCGGTGAATGCGAAACATCTCCTCGGACCACCTGAGCGCGTCGCTGGCGACGTCCCACTCCCACGACCCGAGGTGCGCGACGCGCTGCGCTTCGGCGAAGCGCCGCTCGCTCTCGGCCAGGCGCCGGATCGCCTCGGCGCGGTCCTCAGCTACGACCGCCAGGACCAGCGTCGTGATGCACGCGAAGGCCAGGAACACCCACGCGAGCGCGAGGGTCGTCGCCGGGCTGACCGACGCGAACGGCCCGCTGCCGGCGACGGCGGCAGCGACCACACTGCCGCCGACCACCAGGTTCGCAACCGAGGCTCCCGCGACACCCAGACGCAGGCCAATCCACACCAGCACGGGGAACGGGGCCAGCAGCAGCGGCCGCGCCACAGCGGGCGCTCGGGCCCACGCCACCCAGACCACGGCTGCGGTGAGGAGCAGCAACGCGAAGGCGACCACCGCCTCGCTCGATCGGCGCCGCAGCCGCCACGACGAGGCGACGGTCCAGACCAGGACGATCGGCGCGGCGAGCACCGTGCCCAGGGCATGGGCCAGCCAGGTCGCACCGAACAGCACCAGACGGCCCGCCGTGCCCGCCCCCGCATCCGGCATCATGCGGTCCACGCGCAGCCCCGCGGTCGCGAAGGCGGCGCCCACGATCGGCGCGACCACCGCGCCCAGCGCGATCAGCAGCACCGCCTCCCGCAGCCGCCCGAGGCGGACCTCGGCGCCGGCGACGGCTCGGATCAGCCACGCGCCCACCAGTCCCTCGAGCGCAGTGCCGACCGCGATCAGGACTGCGGCGAGCGGCGAGAAGCCGGAGGCCCAGGTCGCGACGAGCACACCGATCAGGGCACCCGGCCACAACCCCAGACCCCACCGCAGCATCGACCCGAGGGCGATGCCGGCGGGCAACCAGACCAGCACCGCGCGCCAGGTCGGCATCTCGACATCGAGCCCCGAGCGCGCCGCCGCGGCGCAGGCCAGCGCCAGCAGGGCGGCACCGGCGAGGCCCCGCCACCCCGCCGGACCCCGGGCCGTCGGATCGAGGCGCCAGGCGAACCCGGGCGCGTCCGTGAAGGGCTCCGTCGCCATGTCCCCCCGTCTCAGGTCATGCCCAGCTCAACTGCGGCGCGTGGGGCCGCCGAAAACGCTCGCGTCAGGGCCACTTCACCACCGGGGGCAGGCTCATCAGGATCGCGTCCGGGTTGCCGCCGGTGCGCAGACCGAAGACCGTCCCGCGGTCGTAGAGCAGGTTGAACTCGACGTACCGGCCCCGGCGCACCAGCTGCAGCTCGCGCTCGGCGTCGGTCCAGGGCTCGTCCATACGCCGCCGCACCAGCCTCGGGAAGACGTCGAGAAACGCCTCTCCGACCGACCGCGTGAACGCGAAGCCTCCCGCCCAGTCGCCTTCGAGGTTGTCGTAGAAGATCCCCCCGATGCCACGCGGCTCGTTGCGGTGCGGGAGGAAGAAGTACTCGTCGCACCATCGCGAAAACCGAGGGTAGTAGTCCGGGTCGTGCGCATCGCACGCGGCGCGGAGCGCCGCATGGAATGCCTCGGTCGCGTCAGGGTCAGGGATGATCGGCGTCAGGTCGGCGCCGCCCCCGAACCACTCCCGAGAGGTGACGATGAAGCGGGTGTTGAAGTGGGCCGCCGGGACCCGCGGCGAGCACATGTGGGCGACCAGCGAGATCCCGCTCGCCCAGAATCGGGGATCCTCGGCCGCGCCCGGGATCTGGTGCCGGAAACCCTCGCCGAGCTCACCGGTGACGGTCGAGACGTTGACTCCAACCTTTTCAAAGACCCGCCCCTTGAGGACCGACATCACCCCGCCGCCGCCGCCCGGACGCTGCCACTCGGTGCGCTCGAACCGCCCCGCGGTCCGGTCCGAAGGCCCGGCGGAGTCATCCTCCACGGTCTCGAACGCCTCACACAGCCGATCGCGCAGCTTCGCAAACCACTCCCGAGCCTGCTGCTGGCGTGCGCCGCGCCCGGCGTCGTTCTCGGTCATCGCACCTCCGATGAGTGTGCCGGCTCGTCGTGCTCATCATACGAGACTTCAAAGCACCTGCCGGACTCGTGAAAACCTTTTCGAGTGAGTCTGCGTACTCTGCTGTGGAAGAGAAAAACCCCGGCGGCAGCCGGCGCGACCCGGGCGCAACGGTAGACCGCAAGAGGGATGAGAGCTGCAGAAACCCACAACCATGACCTGAGGAACTGCACCAGAAAAGGAGTGTGCCCATGCGTACCATCAGCCGTCTGACCCTCGTGCTCACTGCCGTCACCCTTCTCGCGGCCGGATCCGCCCTCGCGGCGGGCTGGCAGAAGCTCGGCTCCGAGGTCCTCCTCTTCAAGTCTGATCAAGGACAGGTCGAGGCGACCAAGGGCGACGCCTGCACCCAGATCAAGCTCAAGGTGGCGTCGAAGGGCATCAAGCTGTCCACCATGAAGATCGTTTTCAGCGATGGCTCCTCCCAGTTGGTCGAGTTCGACAGCCTGCAGCTGCGCCCCGGTGACGAGACCGACCCGATCGAGATCGAGGGCGGCGCCAAGAAGGTTCAGCTCGTCGAGTTCACGTACGCTCCGTCCGACGGGCTGATGAACGGACGCGCGCGAGTCACCCTCGAGGGCTGGTCATCCTGATCGAAGCTCCACGAAAAAAGACGGGGGCGCGGCGCCCCCGTCTTTTCTTTTTTCGCGAGCACGTGCGGACACCTGTGCCGATCCGTCGTAGGGCGCAGCTGACTGCGCCCGTGCGACAGCACAAAGGGCGGAGACAAGCTCCGCCCCTACATCAGTTTGCGTTGTGCGTTTCCGTGTCCAGCGGGTGGCGGTCACGGCCCCTTCGGGCGGCTCGTATCCACGACGCAGTTCATGGTGCCGAACCGGTTCGCGACGTGGTCGTCCGCGGTCGGGTCATCGACCCAGTGCGTGCCGTCGACCCGGTAGCGAAACTCGGTCCTCGCACCAAGAGGCACCCGTACCACGGCACGGAAGGGACCGCCCTTCGAGCGCCGCATCGTGACCGGCTCCCAGCCCGCCGCCGACGTGTGCAGCTCGGCGGAGGTCGCCTTGGGACGGTCGAGCTCGAACGTGATTTCGCACTCGTCCTTGGTCTTGAAGAACCGTTTCTTGATCATCTTTGCCTCCAGGCACCCGTTCGGGTGTCGTCCGTGAACGGTCGTCACCGTCTCACTTCAACATAAACTCCGGATGAAGGTCCGCGCCATACTCACCTGCACTTCTCACGACCTCTCTACTGCGGGCGCCGATCTGGCTGCCGACCGTGGAATAATGCCCCCGTCCATGCGGGAGCGATCCGACGCCCTGACTCTCGATGCCGGCGATCCGCTCGCCGGACACCGAGGCCACTTCCTCCTCCCCGACGAGGTCGTCTACCTCGGCGGAAACTCCCTTGGCGCGCTCCCTGCCGCATTGCCCGCGCGCCTCGACGCGGTGATTCGCGAGCAGTGGGGCCGCGACCTCATCAGCAGCTGGAACCGCCACGCCTGGATCGACCTTCCCGTCAGGCTCGGTGAGGCCGTCGCCGCACTCATCGGCGCCGGGCCCGGACAGGTGGTCGCGGCCGACTCGACCTCGGTCAACCTCTTCAAGCTGCTCGCCGCCGCCCTCGACGCCGGACCGGGCCGGAAGGTCATCCTCTCAGTTGAGGGCAACTTCCCGACCGACCTCTACATGGCGCAGGGTCTCGCACGCCTGCTCGGCGGTAACGTGCTGCTGCGGGTGGTGTCCGAGGGCGCCCTCGAGGGCGCCATGGACTGCGACACCGCGGTCGTCATGCTCTCCCACGTCGACTTCCGCACCGGGCGGATCCGTGACATGGCAGCGCTCACCGCCGCGGCCCACCGCGCCGGCGCTCTCGCTCTGTGGGACCTCGCCCACTCCGCCGGTGTGCTGCCGGTCGCGCTCGACGCCGCCGAGGTCGACCTCGCCGTCGGCTGCGGCTACAAGTACCTCTGCGGCGGGCCGGGCGCACCCGCCTTCCTCTACGTCGCCCGCCGCCTCCAGGACCGGCTCGCGTCGCCGCTGTGCGGTTGGATGGGCCACGAGGCGCCGTTCGCGTTCAACCCCGCCTACCGACCGGCGCCAGGCGTCTCCCGGTTCCTGTGCGGGACCCCGGCGGTGCTCGCGATGACCGCGCTCGAGGTCGGGGTCGAGACCATCGCCCGGGCCGGCGTCGACCAGCTCAGGGCAAAGGCGACGGCCCTCACCGAGCACTTCATCGCGCTGGCGGACGAGCGCCTCCGCAGCCACGGGTTCGAGCTCATCAGCCCGCGAGATCCCGACCTGCGCGGCGCCCAGGTCTCGCTCCGCCAGGCGGAAGGCTTCCCGATCATGGCCGCGCTCGTCGCGCGGGGTGTAATCGGCGACTTCCGCGAGCCCGACATCCTGCGCTTCGGCTTCGCGCCGCTGACCACCCGGTTCGTCGACGTTTGGGACGCGGTCGAGGTCCTGGTCGAGATCATGGAGAACCGCGCCTGGGACCGCCCCGATCACCGCCGCCGACCGCGGGTCACCTGAGCCCCGATCTTCTCCCACGGAGCACCACCATGACGACCCGAGCCGCCGCCCAGGCGGCGGCCCGCCTTCATCGTCGAGTCCGGCGTCAAGCGGGCCGACCCCGATCCCGACGCCGACCTCCCCCGCCGGGTCGCCGCGCAGCTCGACCCCAGCAGCTCTACGGGCTCTACCAGTTCGCGACCTACCGCGCCGCCGACGGCGCCATGCCGGTGCTGCGCGTCATGGCGGAGAAGTAGGCGGCGGCCCCCTCCCGGCGCATTGCCTTCCCGGCGCAGGAGCAGGCCGATGGTACGATGCTCCCGGCCACACAGCGGATTGACAGGACGCGGAAGAGGGGCCGACGTGATGGGCCAACGGACACCGTGGCACGAGCTCCCGGGCGACCAGCAGGCCGGCGGGTCGGGAGTGTGAGCACGCCGCTCGCGCCGCCCTCCGCCGACGAGGGATCCGCGGTCTGCGTGATCGGCGCCGGGCTTGCCGGCCTCACCACTGCGTACGATCTCGGTCGCCAGGGACGACGAGTGGTGGTCCTCGAGGCGGCGCCGGACCTCGGCGGCCTCGCAAGCTCGGTGGACGTGGCAGGGCACCCGGTCGAGCGCTTCTACCACTTCATCTGCGGCGGCGACACCGACCTCTTTGCGATGGTCGACGAGCTCGGCCTCAGCGACCGCCTGCACTGGCGCCAGGCCGCGACGAGCTATCTCTACCAGGGCACGATCTACCCGTTCGGCTCCCCGCTCGACCTCCTCCGCTTTTCACCGGTGCCGCTGCTGCAGCGCCTGCGGTTCGGTCTGAACGTGGTCTCGAGCCGCTACCGCCGCTCGTGGCGGGCCCTCGATCGGGTCCCGGCCCGAGCCTGGCTCGAGCGCCAGATCGGAGCCGATGCCTACCGCGTGATCTGGGACCCGCTGCTGAAGGTCAAGTTCGGCGCGTCCCACGACCAGGTCTCGGCAGCCTGGATCTGGCACCGGATCAACCGGGTCGCGTCCTCGCGGCGGAGGTCTGCCACCGCGACTGCTCGCCGACCTGAGCACTGCTCGCCGACGATCGTCGAGGCCCTTGCCTCGCGGTTGCGGGCGATGCCGTGTGTCGAGCTTCGAACCGGCGTCCGGGTCGACCGAGTGCTGGTCGACAACCGGACGGTTGCCGGCGTCAAGCTGGTCGGAGACGAGCGACCCGTGGCCTGCCGGCAGGCCGTGTCCACGGTCGCGCTGCCCGCGTTGGTGAGGATGGTGCCGGACCTCGACCCGGACACCCGCCGCCGCTTCGGCAGCATCGCTTACCTCGGCGTGGTGTGCGGCCTGCTCCGACTGGACCGGCCCCTGGGCCCGAGCTTCTGGGTCAACATCCACGACGACCGGACCCCCTACAACGGCGTCATCGAGTACACCCACCTCAATCACCACATCGACCTCGGCGGCGGCTCGATCGTGTACGTCCCCTTCTACCTCGACCCCGCCCACGAGCGCTTCGGCTACGACGAGGCGACGTTGCTCGCGGAGTACGAGACCTGCCTGCGCTGCGTCAACCCCGCCTTCGACCCCTCGTGGATCCAGCAGGTCGTGATCTCGCGAGCGCTCCACACTCAAGCCGTCTGCACCGTGGGTTTCGCCGACCTGGTTCCGGACCACCGCAGCCCGGTTCGGGGCCTCTACCTGACCGACTCGACCCAGTTCTACCCCGAGGACCGGACCCTGAGCGCGGCGATCCGGCTCGGACGAAGGGTGGCCGCGATGATTGCCGAAGACGCACAGGGAGTGTGAGCGGACGGTCTAGGGTAGCGATCTCTCCACCCTCTCCTCCGAGCCGTTCGGCTTGCGCGAACGGGGAGCGCAAGCTGGCCGTGTGGCGCGTGCTGTGCCGCCACTTCTTTCAGCGTTATGTGCGGCCGAGCGACACAGTTCGTGACCTTGGCGCCGGCAACTGCGAGTTCATCAACTCGATCGAGTGCGGCGAGAAGATCGCGGTCGACGGCAACCCCGAGGTCCGCCGTTGGGCGGCGGACGATGTCCGCGTCGTGCTCGCGACCTCGACCCACCTCGGCGAGATCGGCGACGAGTCGGTCGACGTGGTGTTCTGCAGCAACTTCTTCGAGCACCTGCCGGACAAGGCCGCACTCCACGAGACCCTCGGCGAGTGTCGGCGGGTGCTGCGCCGCGGCGGGCGCCTGCTGGTGCTGCAGCCGAACATTCGCGCCATCGGCGGACGCTACTGGGACTTCATCGACCACCACGTGCAGCTGACCGACCGCAGCCTGGTCGAGGCGCTCGCCATGGCGGACTTCGCGGTACGCGAGGTTCGCGCGCGGTTCCTGCCCTCTACGACCAAGAGCGCGTTGCCCCGGCACCCGCTGCTGGTCCGTCTCTACCTGTTGCTGACGCCCGCCCACCGGCTGCTCGGCGGTCAGGCGTGGGTCGTTGGAGAGAAGGCCTAGAGGCCCGGCCGGGAACCCCCCGCGAAGCGAGAATCGCGAGGAGGCGTGAGATGTGGCGCCGGAAGGGCGCAGATGTAGTCCTTCTGCTTCAAGAACTTCCGGCGCCGCAGCTTGCACCTCAGTCGCGATTCGCAGCCGTGAGGAGGTTTCCGGCCGGGCCTCTAGTCTGCAGCTCTCGCCAGCCGCCGAGAGCTGCAGGCTGACCTTCTCTTGAGGCTGGGATCAGGACCAGTGGGTGAGGTGCCAGGTCTTCTTGCCGCGGCGCAGGAGGATCACCCGTTCGTGGAGTAGGTCCGCGGCGCTCAGGCGCGCGTCGGGCGCGATCACGATCCCGTTGACCGAGAGCGCGCCGGAGCCGAGCAGCTTGCGCGCTTCGCCCTTGGACGAGGCCAGCGAGGTCGCCGGCAGCACGTCGACCAGCGAGACGCCGGCACCGTCGAGCTCGGACCGCGGGTGCTCGCTCGACGGCACGTCGGCAAAGGCCTCCTCGATCGTCTCCAGGTCGAGCCCGGCGACGGCGCCCGAGAACAGTGCCTGGGCCGCCGCCTCCGCCCGCCGCATCGCCGCCTCGCCGTGGACCAGTGCCGTGACCGCGCGCGCCAGGGCGCGATGGGCCTCGCGGCGGTGCGGAGCCTCGGCGTGGACCCGTTCCAACTCCTCGATCTCGGCACGGTCGAGGAAGGTGAAGATCCGCAACCAGCGCAGCACGTCGCCATCGGCGGCATTGAGCCAGAACTGGTAGAAGGCGTAGGCGCTGGTGCGGTCGTCGGTGAGCCAGACCGCCCCGGACTCGGTCTTGCCGAACTTGCCGCCGTCGGCCTTGGTCACCAGCGGAGCGGTGAGGCCGAAGGCGCGCGGACCTCCGTCCGGGGCGTGGCCCTCGAGCCGGCGGATCAGGTCGATGCCGGAGACGATGTTGCCCCACTGGTCCGAGCCGGCGGTTTGGACGGTCACACCGTGCTCGCGGTAGAGGTGCAGGAAGTCGTAGGCCTGCAGGAGGATGTAGCTGAACTCGGTGTAGCTGATGCCCTGCTCGCGGTTCTCGAGCCGCTCGCGGACCGAGTCGCGCTGCACCATCTGGTTGACCGAGAAGTGCTTGCCCAGGTCCCGCAGCGCCTCGATGAAGCCGAGCCGGCCGAGCCAGTCATAGTTGTTGACCATGAACGCGCCGGCGGTGGGGTCGTCAAAGTCGAGGATGCGCGAGTAGATCCGCCGCTGGCCCTCGATGTTGGCCTGGATCTCGTCGAGCGACCGCAGCTGCCGCTCCTCCTCCTTGCCTGACGGGTCTCCGATCAACCCGGTGCCCCCTCCCAGCACGACCACCGGCCGGTGGCCGCAGCGCTGGAACCAGGCCAGCAGCAGGATCGGCACCAGGTTGCCGATGGTCAGCGAGTCCGCGGTCGGGTCAAAACCGCAGTAGACCGCGCGGCTCTCGCTCTCGAGGTGGGCGCGCAGCCGGTCCTCGTCGGTGGTTTGATAGAGCAGCCCGCGCCACTTCAGCTCGGCAAGAAGGTCCTTCGTCATGACGGCGGATTCTAGCAGGCGAGACAACACCAACTGTTCCACTCCCAGCACCGCGTTCCCTTGTTGAAAGACAGGTTCCCGCTCCGGACGTCGAGCCGCCATGCTGCCGTCCCGCCTCGTAGTATGATCTGTAACGTTCCAGGGAGGCAGCGGGGAGGTCGCCCAGTGGGTCCAACCACGGTGCTGGTTGTTGACGATGAAGAGAACATCCGCTCGGGCCTTGTGAGTTTGCTCGAGGCTTGGGGGTACCAGGGTTCCGGCGTCGAGAGCGCCGAGGCTGCCCTCGACGAGCTTCGTCACTCGACCCCCGACATCGTCATCGCCGACATCCGCATGCCGGGGATGGACGGCATCCAGCTGCTGCGGGCAGTGAAGGCGCAGATGTCCGACGCTGATTTCATCATGATCACCGGCTACGATGCGGACTACAGCTACCTCGACGTGGTCGAGGCAGGTGCGACTGACTTCATCATCAAGCCGTTCGCCTCCGAGGAGCTGCGCGCCAAGCTGCAGCGAATCCTGCGCGAGCGCAGGCTGCGCCAGCAGCTGATCGATCTTTCGATCCGAGACGGCCTCACCCGCCTCTACAACCGGCGCCACTTTCACCTGAAGCTCGACGAGGAGGTTGCCCGAGCACGCCGACAGCATCGCGAGCTGACCCTGGTAACGCTCGACGTCGACGAGCTCAAGCGGATCAACGACACCCGCGGCCACGTCGAGGGCGATGCGGTACTGGTCGGCCTCGCCGGTGTGCTGGAGTCGCTGCTCCGCCACCATGTCGACATCCCGTTCCGACTCGGCGGCGACGAGTTTGCGGCACTGCTGATCGAGACGACCACCGCCGCCGGGGTCGCCGTGGCCGAGCGCATCCGGGACGCCGTCCAGCGGCTCGGGGACGCCTCGTTCACACTTTCGATCGGGATCGCCGCCCTCAGCGAGGGCGAGGGCGGTGAGGCTCTGCTGCGCCGTGCCGACCACGCTCTGTACCGCTCCAAGCGATCCGGGGGCAATCGGGTGACGGTCCTCGAGCCGGACCAAGACAACTAGCCCGCAGACGACGACCCGCGGCGCAACGAGGGTCCCGAGGCGCCCGCAGATTCAGCCTGCATCTTCATTGCCCTGGAGGGTCGGCGAGTCGGCACCGGCGCCATGCGAGGCCCGCGAGGCGGTCCGAAATGTGTGGATTCCGGGCGATCGCGGACCCTGGGCCCTCGACTGTCCGGCCCGTAGCCCGCAGGCGGCGACCCACGGCGCTACGAGGGTCCCGAGGCGCCCGCAGATCTGGTCCGGACGGGGTGTCGACGCCCGGAGGCGTAGCAGAGCTACGTCGAGGACGGCGACGCGCCGTCCGGGCCGGAAATGCGGGTGTATCGGGAGCCGCAGTCGCCGCGGGTCGTCGCCTGCGGGCTACCGTTGGTACCACTTCTTCCGATTTGCCTCGAGCGGCTTGTCCGCACTCCCCAACCGTCCCACGTGACCCGCGCGATCGGTGGCGACGACGTAGAGGTCGATGTCGTCGTTGGCGTGCAACCCGGGCGGGATCGTCGCCTGCCACCGGTCGCCCTCGACGTGGCGCGGTTTGATCTCGCGGAAGTCCTTCGATCCGGCGGTCCGGACCATGACCTTGACGTCGGCCACCTGATAGTCGTCCTTGACGATCAACGGCACCACGAGGTCCTGGTTCTTGCGGAAGGCGAGCTCCGCACCGTCGGCGAGGGCGACCGTCGGAGGGTTGGCGTCCATCGCGCCGAGCTGCTGTTCGAGCGCGGCACGCGCCTTGGCGAACGCGGCCTTGCGGTCCGCAGTCGGCGTCACGCCGGCGAGCGTCGCCAGACCGGCCTCCGGTTCCCCAGCCGCACCCTGGGAGCGTGCCTTCTCGAGGACTCTGCCGAAACGCTCGTCCTCATCCCGGGCGGCCTCGACCTTGGCGATGCGCTCCTCGATGCCCTCCCGCTGCGGCCAGTGCTGACGGATCGTCTCGAGCTTGCCCAACGCAGACCGGTAGTCGCCGGCCTCCGCCTCGGCGGCGGCCTGCTCCTCCAGCGCGGCCGCCGCCTCGCGCCGTAGCTTGGCGGAGCCCGTGTACGCGGGCAGGACCTTCATCAGGTCGGCCGCCCGCTCGAGGACCTGGGCCTGGTCGCCGGCGCGGCTGGCTCGCCACAGCAGGGTGTGGAGCCGGATCGCCTGGCGCGCCCGCTCCAGGTCACGCTCAACCTTCGAATCGCCTCCCCCCTGGTCTGGGAGCTTCGAAAAGGCCCGCACCGCCCGGTGAAGATAGTCCAGGCTGCCCGACTCGAATCCGAGCGCGAGGTTCTCGAGCGCACGGTTGCGGTCGACACCCTCCACTGTCTCGAGGAGTCCGTCGTAGAGCTCGCGCTCCTGCTCGGTGAAGCCGTCAATCCGCTCGGGCGTGAGCCGGCCCAATACCCCGCGCACTGCATCGAGGTCGCCTTGAGCCACCATCGACTCCGCCTCACTCAGAACCGGATCTACCGACGGTGTCGGCACCAGAGTCGGTTGTGGAACAGGAGTCTCGACGATCACCGTCGGCTGGGGCGACGGTGCCGGCCTCCGCTCGGACGGCAGCATCTGCCAGATCGCCGTGATGATGACCGCCACGACTGCCGCCCCGACCAGGACCCGCGGGGGTAACCAGGCGAGCCGGCGTCCGATGCCCGCGAGCAGCGGACCGATCCTCGACGCCAACGACGGGCCACGGGCGGGAACCGGCGGACGTGGCGCCTCCCGGACCACCGCTGCGGCCTCGACCTGAGGCAGCGAAGCGCCGGCCGGTGCCTCGGACAGCGGTAGGGTTCCGGACGGCGAGACGGCCGTCGCGCCGGGTGGCGGCAGCTCGGATTCAAGCCTCTCCACCCCCTCGGAATCGGCTCCGTGCTCCAGCTCATCCTCGAGCTCCTCGGGAATCAGCATCGGGTTGGTCTGGTGGGGATCGGCTCGACGCCGCGGCGCCGGCGGGGTGCCCTCAGAGACGACGGTCGCGTCCCCCTCGTCCGCAGGCACCGCTCCCGAGGCGGTCCGCGCTGCCCGCTCGATCGGGAAGCCCGCCGCCGGGTCTCCTTCCACGGTGACGGACTCGCGCAGATCGGCCCAGGCCACCGACCGCGCTTTCGGGTCGAGCCGGAGCGCATCGCCCAACCGCGACTCGAGACGCGCCGGGTCGGCGACCGCCGCACGCACTTCGGCCGGCAGGTGCACGGCTGGTCCCGGCGATGCGGGTGCGACGACCTCAGCCCGCAGGAGCTCGCACCCGAGCAACGACAGCGCGTAGACATCCGCGCGCCAGGCGGGTACCCCACTGCCCATCGCGGGATCGAGCAGCTCGGGCGCGGCGTACTGATCCCACGCCGGCGAGTGACCGAGGAGGGCGCCGGTCGACGAGCCGAAGAAGGCCGCGGTCCCGAGCCCGAGGATCCGGAGCCGACCGTCGCTGCCAACGATCAGGTTGTCGGGCGACAGATTGTGGTGGGCAAGGCCAGCATCGGCGATGGCGGCGAGCGCGTCGGCGGCCTGGGCGAGGAGACCCAGGATGAACACTGGGGGGCCGCCCGCGAGGGTTTCCACGCTCTCGCCTTCGACCAGGCGGGTGACGAGGAAACCGCTGCCGTCCGGCGTCTCTCCGAGGTCGAGAACCTCGGGCAGGGCAGCGAGGCCGAGCTGCTCCAAGCTCTGCATGGCTGCGACGAAGCGGGGCACGCGGTCGTTGTCTGTAGGCAATCCGGCCGCGCTGAGCACCTTGAGCGCGACCGTTTCGCCTGTAGTCGGGGAGGCTGCGAGGAAGACCGTGCTCGCCGGCGTCATGGTGAGCACGCGCTCCAGACGGTATTCTTCAAGGACCTGTCGCGGTTCGCTCAATGATCCGATCCCCCTGAGGCTCGTCCCAACGAGCACAGCCTCCCGTCCCCGAAGCTGCACCCGCGCCGATCGACGCCGGCTTACTCTCCCCGGTCATCGTCGAGCTGGAAGTAGGCGAACAACCGGGCGCAGGGTACGCACTCCGCCGCGTGCCCACGCCAGGACCGAACGTACAACGAACCCGGCCGGCAGGCCGCCAGCATGAGCGGATTGACGTGGCGACTGGTCTCGCGGAAAGACAACGGCCGACGGTGGAGCGACGCGAACCCAGGATCGCTGGCGCGCTCCACCAGCACATCGAGCGGCAGTCGCTGCATCGACGGATCGCCGCTGAACACTTCCTCCCCCGTTTCGCCCCGCACTGCCGACGGCATCCGGTCTCCTTCAAATGTACCGCCTTTGCCTCAGATTGGGTAGTGTTCGGTGTCACCCGAGGAGCTCGCAGGGCTGGGGCCTCGGACGGCGGTCACGGTCCCGCCTCGCTCTCTCGGGCCCCAGCCCTGCGGGCTCCTATCACGCGCTTCGCGCGTGGGATGAAGGCATGTGGGCAGGGTGCGCGATCTCGTGCGCGACGGGGGCGAGGGCCCCATGACGGGACCGGTGCTGCGGGCTATCCTGGGGGAGACGCCCGGATTCCTACGACACGAAGCGACGACTCGGGGCTGGAGAGGAGTATCGACCATGGCATTTCTCGACCGCTTGCTTGCGGATGTCGTCGGTAACGCCACCGGCCTCCCGGTGCGCGGGCTCGTTCGCCGCGTCGGGGCGGGCAACCTGCTCCTGCTCGGCGGCGCGGCGGTCGCCGGCGGGCTGATTGCCGACGCGGTGGCACGGCAGCGACAGTCGGGACCGCCCCCACCACCGCTGCCGCAAGGAACGGCATCGTCACCGCCGCCCCTTCCCCCACTACCCCAGGTGCCGCAGGAAGCACCGGCGGACCTGCCGCCGATCCCGGAGCCGCCGTTGTCCCCGTCCATGCGGCTCGCAATCGTGCGCACGCTGGTCGCCGCTGCCCTCGCAGACGGCCGGCTCAGCGACGAGGAACGACGCTCGATCCGAGAACGGCTCACGGAGTCGGGTCTGAACGATGACGAGATCGCACAGGTCAGGGCCGACCTCGCCATGCCGACCACTCCCGAGGAGCTGGCCGCCTCGGTCGACGACGCGGCCGCAGCGGCTGCCGTCTACCGCGCCGCCTGGCTGGCCACCCGAGCGGACCGGATCGTCGAGGGCGCCGAGACCGCGTGGTTGGACCGCCTTGCGACCGCTCTCGGCTTCGACGCGGTGCGGCGAGACGCCATCGAGTCCGAGCTCGTGGACCTGCTCCGCGCAGCCGCCCCACCGGACCCCGCTTCCACTTCTCCAGAAAACGAGACTCGGTAGTCTTCCGCTGATTCCCTCGGCCTCGACCGAGGTCCTGACCTGGCCCTGTTCGGATGGGTTTCTCCGGTCGCAAACTGGGCCTTGCAATTTTGCCGCACCGGGGCGAAAATGAATGAGTGCTCATTCACACTGCCCATCGACCTGCCGAGACGCGAGAAGGAGGCCTGCCTTGGACTACAAAGTCGACCTGCGTGACGTGAAGTTCCAGCTGTTCGAGTGGCTCCCGACGGAGAAGCTGCTGCAAGCGGAGCGATTCGCCGACTGGGACCGTGAGAACGTGGAGATGGTCATCGACGAGGCGCTCAAGATCGCGCAGGAGCAGATGGCCCCGACGAACGTTGACGGCGACCGGATCGGCGCGCAGTGGAAGGACGGCGTCGTGACCATGCCGGATTCGTTCAAGCCGGTATTCAACACCCTGCGCGAGGGCGGCTGGATCGGTCTGCTCGCCAGCCCCGACTTCGGCGGAATGGGTCTGCCGGACGTCGTCGGTACCGTGGTCAACGAGTTCTTCTCGGGCGCCAACGTGTCGCTGTCGCTGACCCTGATGCTGACCCGCGGCGCCGGTGCGATGATCGAGAACTTCGGCACCGACGACCTGAAGGCCCGCTTCGTGAGCAAGCTCTACTCGGGTGAGTGGGGCGGGACGATGTGCCTCACCGAGGCCCAGGCGGGCTCGGACGTCGGAGCCTCCAAGACCAAGGCCGTCGAGCTCGGCGACAGAATCTACAAGATCAGCGGCGAGAAGATCTTCATTACCTCCGGCGAGCAGAACCTGACCGACAACATCGTCCACCTCGTGCTCGCCCGCACGCCCCACGCGCCGGTCGGCACCAGGGGCCTGTCGCTGTTCGTCGTGCCCAAGATCTGGGTCAACGAGGACAGCTCGCTCGGTGAGCCGAACGACGTCTATTGCAACAACATCGAGCACAAGATGGGGATCCACGGATCGCCCACCTGCACCCTCGTCTTCGGCGCCAACGATGGCTGCCGCGGGATCCTCCTCGGCGAGGAGGGTGAGGGCATGAAGCTCATGTTCCACATGATGAACGCCGCCCGTATCGAGGTCGGCCTGCAAGGCTGTGCAGCCGCGGGTGCGGCACAACAGGCCGCCACTGCGTACGCCAAAGAGCGCCTCCAGAGCCGTTCCTGGAAGGAAATGAAGAACGCCGATGCCCCGCAGGTGCCAATCATCGAGCATCCCGACGTGCGCCGGATGCTGCTCTCGGCCAAGGCCTACACCGAGGCGATGCGCGCCCTGCTGATGCAGACCTCGTCGTACATCGACCTGACCCATACCACCGAGGGCGAAGAGCGCGAGCGCTACCAGTCCTACGTCGAGGTCCTGACACCGATCTGCAAGGCGTGGGCGTCCGAGTGGGGCCTGCAGGTCACCCACTGGTGCCTCCAGGTGTACGGCGGCTACGGCTACACCGCCGAGTACCCCGCCGAGCAGTACATGCGCGACGCCGAAATTGCGACGATCTACGAAGGCACCAACGGCATCCAGGCTCTCGACTTCGTGGCCCGCAAGCTGCCCATGGGCGGCGGCGCCCCGATCCGCGAGCTCCTCGGCATGGCGGAGAAAACCTTCAAGCGTGCCAAGGATGACGCAGAGCTAATGGAACCGGCGTGGATGCTGGCCGCCGCACTGAAGCAGATCGAGACCATCTCGAAGGACCTCACCAAACGGCCCGACGCCATCCAACTGGTGCTGATCAACTCAGTGCCGCTGCTCGACATGGTCGGCACCGCGCTCGGCGCTCACTTCCTCCTCGACCAGGCCATGGTGGCCAAGGGCAAGCTGGCGGCGATCCTGACCGCGGCCGGGATCGGCACCGACGACAAGAAGGCCTACAAGAACTTTCTCCAGGACAACGCCGAGGCCGCCTTCTACCACAACAAGATCCAGACCGCGATCCACTTTGCCTACCGCGCGCTGCCGAATGTCGCCGCTCGCGCGGCGGCGATTCGGTCGGGCGAGAAGACGCCGCTGTACGCCATCTTCTGAGCGGAACCACCCCCTCAACCCAACAGGCCCCGCCAACCCGGCGGGGCGTTTTCTTTTCATTCGGAAGGCTCCGACACAGGGCTCGTGCCCTCTCATGACTCAAGGTCGGATGCGCACGGCGCATCCAATGCAGCGGGTGCTGCAGAGCCCCCGCGAGGCCGCCGCACTCTGGACCGCCTACATGGGGTTCTGCAGCACGCGCTGCTATAGGACGAGGCCGTCTCGCATCCTGACCAGCCGGTCGGCGCGGGCGGCCACGGCGGCGTCGTGGGTCACCAGGACCAGCGTCGCACCGGTGTCCACGCTCCAGCCGACGAGCACGCCGAGCAAACGGTCGGCGGTCTGGGAGTCAACGTTGCCGGTGGGCTCGTCGGCGAGGACGAGACGGGGCCGGTTGACCAGTGCTCTTGCCACCGCGACCAGCTGCCGCTCGCCGCCCGACAGCGATCCCGCGAGCTGGTTGGCCCGGTGCTCGAGGCCGAGCCGCTCGAGCTCCGCCAGGGCAGCCTTTGCAATGTCCGACTGCCGCGGGCGCACGGCCATCAGCGGCAGACAGACGTTCTCGACCGCCGTCAGGTGCGGTAGCAGGTGGTGGAACTGGAACGCGAACCCGACGTTTCCGGCGCGCCACGCTTCGGCAGGGCGTGCGCGTTCCGCCGGTTCGCCGTCGAGCTCCAGCGAGCCGGAGTCCGGCCGGTCGAGGAGCGCGATCAGACCGAGCAGGGTCGACTTACCGCAACCGGTCGGGCCCATGATCGCAACCCGCTCGCCCCCCTGGACCTCCAGGTCAACCCCGGCGAGCGCGCGCACCAGCCCACCGTCGAAGGTCTTCACCAGCCCCCGGGCACGAATCGAGACGCCCACCGTCACTGCGCCATTCTACTGGAATGTGATGGGTCGCGGAGCGCCCTGTGCCGCGCCCGTTTCGACGAGGTCGCCGGATGACGCGCCGCACCTTGCAGCCCGTGCCGCGAGCCCATATACTAGTGATTGTGAAGCGGTTCACATTCAGGTCGCGGCCGGCGCCGCGGCCACCCGCTGCCCCCTTCCGGGAGCGGCACCGACCCGGAAGGAGCAACAATGACCAGGGAAGTCCTGCTGGGTGACGAGGCGGTTGGCCTGGGGGCGATTCACGCCGGCCTGAGTGGTGTCTACGCTTACCCGGGCACGCCGTCCACGGAGATCTTCGAGTTCGTCGAGCGCTGGGCGAAGTCCACCGGTGACGTCCACGCCTTCTGGTCGACCAACGAGAAGGTCGCCTACGAAGAGGCCCTCGGCATGAGCTGGGCGGGCAAGCGGGCCCTGGTGTGCATGAAGCATGTCGGGCTCAACGTCGCTGCCGACGCCTTCATGAACTCTGCGGTCACCGGCACCAACGGCGGCCTCGTCCTGGCGGTGGCCGACGATCCCGGGATGCACTCGAGCCAGAACGAGCAGGACAGCCGCTACTTCGCCCAGTTCGCGCTCAT
Source organism: uncultured Acidobacteriota bacterium (assembly GCA_963814875.1). Taxonomy (GTDB): domain Bacteria; phylum Acidobacteriota; class Thermoanaerobaculia; order Thermoanaerobaculales; family Sulfomarinibacteraceae; genus CAVSIS01. The sequence goes on along the minus strand of CAWFFJ010000017.1, from coordinate 67,418 downwards.
CCCCTGCTTCGAGCCGCACGACCAGCAGGAGTGCTACGACATGATGTGGGAGGCCTTCGACCTTTCCGAACGGCTCTCCGTGCCGGTCATGGTGCGACTGGTGACCCGGATCGCGCATTCGCGGGCCGGAGTGGCGGTCCGCGAGGCCAGATCGCAGAACCCGCTCCACCCCTCCCGCGACATCCGCAAGTGGACCCTGCTGCCGGCCAATGCGCGGGCACAGTACAAGGGTCTCACCGAGAAGCAGCCCGAGCTGCTCCGGCTTGCAGAAACGAGCCCGTACAACACCCTCGACCTGCGCGGCCACAGCGGGGTGATCGCCTGCGGCATCGCGGGCAACTACCTGCTCGAGAACCTGGACGAGGACCACGATCTGTCGGTCCTGTCGATCCGGCAGTACCCGATCCCAGCCGCCAAGATCCGCGCTCTGGTCGAGCACGTCGACGAGCTGCTCGTGCTCGAGGACGGCTACCCGCTCGTCGAGAGCACCGTGCGCGGTCTGTTCGGCCTCGACTCGGTGCGCGTTGCGGGCCGCATGACAGGTGAGCTGCCCCGCACAGGCGAGCTCGACCCCGACCTGGTGCGCGAGGCGCTGGGGCTGCCCGCACTCGAGGCCGCCCACACCCCCGACTCCGACATCGCACGCCGCCCGCCGGCCCTGTGCAAGGGCTGCCCGCACTCGGACACCTTCAAGGCGCTCAACGAGGCTCTCGAGTTGTTCGAGAACCCGCAGGTCTTCTCCGACATCGGCTGCTACACCCTGGCGGCGCTGCCGCCGCTGGAGGCGATCCACAGCTGCGTCGCCATGGGTGCCTCGATCGGGATGGCGGCCGGCGCGGCCCACGCCGGATACCGGCCCGCGGTCGCCGCGATCGGCGACTCGACCTTCGCACACGGCGGCATCACCCCGCTGCTGTCGGCTGTGCAGCAGCACGTCAACCTCAACGTGCTGATCCTCGACAACGGCACCGTCGGCATGACCGGCATCCAGCGCTCGATGTCGACCGGCACGACACTCGACAAGATCGTGCTCGGCGCTGGGATCGACCCCGACCACTTCCGGATCATCGAGCCGACGCCCAAGAACCACGAGGACAACGTCAGGGTGCTCCGCGAGGAGCTCGCCTGGGACGGCCCGAGCGTGATCGTCGCCCGCCGCAGCTGCCTGGAGGCGATCAAGAAGTCCGCACGGAGCGCGTGATCATGAAGAAGAACATCATCCTCGCGGGCGTCGGCGGGCAGGGCATCCTGTCCATCGCCTACGTGATCGACAACGCAGCCCTCGCCGCCGGGCTCGACTTCAAACAGGCCGAGGTGCATGGGATGGCCCAGCGCGGCGGCGCCGTGCAGTCGAACCTGCGCTACTCCGACAGCACGATCCACTCCGACCTGGTGCCGCGGGGAAAGGCCGACCTCGTGATCTCAGTCGAGCCGCTCGAGGTCCTGCGCTACTGGCACTTCCTTCGTCCCGGCGGGTGGGTGGTCACCAGCGTGACGCCCTACGTCAACATTGAGGACTACCCGGACCTCGACATCCTCCTCGAGCGCCTCGCCTCGTTCCCCGAGATCGTGCTCGTGGACTCCGCCCAGATCGCACGCGCGGCCGGCAACCTGCGTGCCCAGAACATGGCCATGATCGGTGCGGCCTCGCCGCTGCTCGACTTCAGCGACGCGGAGCTCGAGACCTGGGTCGCAAAGCTCTTCGCCGGTAAGGGCCAGCGTCTCGTCGAGGTCAACCTCTCCGCGTACCGGTACGGTCGGGCAATGGGACAGTTCTTCCGCGGCCTGGTCGACGGCGGCGTGCCCACGCTGACCGCGCTCTCACTGTGCCAGCGGCTCGACCCCGCGTCCGTAAACCCCGAACTGGCGCCCGCGTGGGCAGAATCGGTCGCCGGCGACCGCTCCCGCCTCGACACGGTTCTCGCCGCCGAGGAGCCGATCGCGTGCGACGCCGTCCCGGCGTGACGAGGCCGACCGACTCCACGACGTCGTCCTCGCTCTTCGTCATGAAGACGTGAGGACGTCCGCGAAGGAGCGACCATGACCACCGTTGACGCGGACCGCATCGAGCGCATCCTCACCGCTGCCTCCGAGACCGGACGCACCAGCCTCTTCGAGCACGAGTGCTACGACCTGCTCGCGGCAACCGGCGCCGAAGCGGCGCCCACGAACTGCGTGATCCCGATAGGGCAGCGCCCGACGGTCGCGGACCTCGCCGCCATCCCGGGCGACCGGGTGGTGCTGAAGGTCGTCTCGCCCGACATCACCCACAAGACCGAGGCCCGGGGCGTACGCATCGTGGCGAACGAGATCGGCGCAGTCGGGGCGGCCTTCGACCTCATGCGGCGCGAGGTCCCCGAGGCCTACGCCGCCTGGCTCGCCGGACACGCGGGCGAGAAGCCCGGCGGGCTGGCGGACCTCGTCGGTCCCGATCTCGAGCGCCGACTCTCCGAGCGCCTGGTCGGGATACTGCTCGCGCGCTTCATGGAGCCCGACGCGCGCGGTTTCGCGACCGAGCTGTTCGTCGGCATCCGCTCAACCGAGGAGTTCGGACCGATCATCTCCGCTGGGCTCGGCGGCGTCGAGATGGAGATCCTCGCCCGCTCGACCCGCAAGGGCTGTGCCGTCGCCATCGCACCGACCGGGGTCGTCGACGGCCCCCAGTTCTTCGAGCTCTTCCGTCGCACGCTGAGCTATCAGCGCCTCTCCGGGCGGATGCGCGGCTCGGGCGCCCTGGTGACGGACGAGCGCCTGGTGGAGTGCTTTCAGGCGTTCATCGACCTCGCCAACGCGTTCTCCGCCGATAACCCGCGGGCGCGCTTCCACCTCGAGGAGATGGAGGTCAACCCGTTCTCGATCTGCGGCGGGCGGATCGCGCCCCTGGACGGCGTGTGCCACTTCCGGCCCGCCGTGCCCGCGGGCGAGGGGCGGCCGATCGCCACCATCGCCCACCTGCTCAAGCCCCGTTCGGCGGCGCTGATCGGCGTCTCGTCGAAGAGCATGAACATGGGCCGGATCATCCTCAACAACCTCTTCGATGCCGGCTTCGACCGCTCGCGGACATGGGTGGTTCGTCCCGACGAGGACGAGATCGATGGCGCCCGCTGCGTGCCGTCGATCGCACAGCTGCCGGAGAAGGTCGACCTGTTCGTGGTCGCGGTCGGCGCGGCCCAGGTGCCGCAGGTGGTCCACGACCTCATCGACCACGACCGCGCGCACGCGGTCATCCTGATCCCTGGCGGGCTCGGCGAGAAGCAGGGCTCCCAGGAGATCGAGCGTGAGCTGAAGACCAGGATCATCGCCGCCCACTCCGAAGGCGACGGCGGTCCCGTGTTTCTCGGCGGCAACTCTCTCGGGGTGATCAGCCACCCGGGCCGCTACGACACCATGTTCATCCCCGAGACCAAGCTCGCCAAGTCGCGCGGCGAGCGCCGGCGAAGATCCGCCTTCATCAGTCAGTCGGGCGCCTTCATCATCGCCAACTTATCGCGCATGCCATGGCTCGACCCGGCCTATGCACTATCGATCGGCAACCAGATCGACCTCACCGCGTCGGACCTGCTGCGCTACCTGGTCGACGACGACGAGATCAACGTCTTCGCGGTCTACATGGAGGGCTTCCGGCGCGGCGACGGGCTCGCATTCGCGCGCGCGGTGCGCGACGCCGTCACGCGCGGCAAGGAGGTCGTGTTCTACAAGGCCGGCCGCACCAGCGAGGGGCGCTCGGCCACCGCGGGGCACACCGCGTCGGTCGCCGGGGATTACGCCGTGTGCGAGGCGGCCGTCGCCGAGGCCGGCGCCTTCGTCGCCTCGGACTTCAACGAGTTCTCCGACCTGCTGCGGCTCGCGGTCACACTTCACGACTCCCGAATCGGCGGCCGCCGGCTGCTCGCGATGTCCAACGCAGGCTTCGAGTCGGTGGGGATGGCTGACTCGATCCGCACCGAGCGTGGCGAGCTCCGCCTCTCGAGGATTTCGCCAGCGACCGCGTCTGCGCTCGCCACGACCCTCGCCGAACACCGCCTCGACGGGTTGGTGGACGTCAAGAACCCGCTCGACGTCACGCCGATGGCGAACGATGCCGCCTACGCCCGATTGGTCGAGCAAGCGCTCGCGGATGACGGCGTCGACCTGGTGGTGACGGGCATCGTGCCGCTCACCCCGGCGATGCAGACCCTGCCCGCCGGACCCGGCCGCTCCGAGTCCCTCGACGATCCGGGCTCGATCGCCCGACTGCTGCCGGCAGTGGCCCGCGCCCAGGCCAAACCGGTGGTCGCAGTGGTCGACTCCGGAACCTGGTTCGACCCCCTCGCCGCCGCGCTCGAGGACGGCGGTCTGCCGGTGTTCCGAGCCGCGGACCGAGCCGTGCGCAGCCTCGCCGCCTACGTCGCCCTGAGAAGCCGCAACTCAGAATTGTGGAGCTCATCAAGGAGCTGAGATGAAGAGCCACACCGTCACCCTGACGATGAACGTCCCGACGCGCATGGACTTCGTCAACATCACGCCGGAGGTCGAAAAGGCCGTCCACGAGTCCGGCGTCGCCGAGGGCCTGTGCCTGGTCAACGCCATGCACATCACCGCCTCGGTGTTCATCAACGACGACGAGCCGGGCCTGCACCGCGACTACAAGCGCTGGCTCGAGCAGCTCGCCCCGTTCGACGCTTCGCCGGAGCGCTACCAGCACAATCGCACCGGGGAGGACAACGCCGACGCCCACCACAAACGCCAGATCATGGGCCGTGAGGTCGTGGTGGGGATCACCGGAGGCAAGCTCCACTTCGGGCCTTGGGAGCAGATCTTCTATGGCGAGTTCGACGGCCGGCGCCCAAAGCGCATCCTGATCAAGATCATCGGCGAGTAGCCTGCACTTCTCACTAGATCACGTTGCGAGGGCGCCGAGATGCCCGCCAGCGTGGAGCCACCGAGTGATGAGCCACCGAGGCGTGTCTGGAGACACGTCGCAGGTGGCGAGTTGCGAGAGGGCCTGCGATGGCTGGCAGATCGACGCCCGCAGCAGGGAGCTGGTGAGAGGTGCAGGCTGGCCTGCATCTCGTCCCACATGACGGCCGCGGGCTGAACGAGCCGGTCGTTACCCGAAGGCCATGCGCAGGGCGAGGCGGGCGGCGAGCGGCGCCAGGACGCGCGGCGAAAGCTGTCGGGCATGGACGCCGAGCAAGCGGTCGAAGAGAACCGCGTCGGTGCGCAGCGCCCTGAGCGCCCGACGCCGCAGACCCGGGTGATCGGCGGCGACCAGGATCAGTCGGGTCAACAGCCCCGGCAACCTGCGCAGGCGGCTGCTCTCCCGCTCGTAGCGGCCGAGATCACCGGCCGCGATCGCGTTCACCACGGCCTCGGCCTCTGCAAAGGCCACCGACAGACCCTGACCCGAGATCGGGTCGATCGACGCAGCCGCATCGCCGACCAGTGCGACTCGCCCGCTCGTGACCCGCACCGCCCTCCGGCCGAGCCCGGCGGCGCCGCGCTCGCGCGACCCGCGCTTCACACCCGACAACCGGGTCGCGAGGCGCGGGAAGTCCGGCAGCACGTTCTCCACCAGCCGCGCCCCGCCCTGGGACAGCACTGCGACACCGACCAGGTCCGGACCCACCGGAGTGACGTAGGCCTGCACATCTTGGGCGAAGTGCACTTCGACCCGGTCGCTCCATGGAGCCGCGGCGAAGTGAACGCGCACCCCGACCCGCTCCCGACCGGGGCGCAGACCGATCCCGGCCCAGCTCCGGACCCTCGACGCCCGACCGTCGGCGCCGACGATCCATCGCCCCGGCACGGACCCGTGGTCGGTGGCGACGCTCTCTTCGGTAAGGCCGACGGCGCGCCAGCCCCAACGCAGCTCGGCGCCCTCGGCGGCGGCCCGGACGGCGAGTGCGTCGTGGAGCGCGGTACGCCGGATCCCCGCGCCGGCGCCGTTCGGAAAACGGCCCTCCGCGACGGTCGTACCGTCGACGAACCGGATACCTCGGAATGGAGCCCACTGACTGGCCGGCATCGTGAGCCCCAGAGCCTCGAACCGCACGAGACCGTCGGGCATCAGACCTTCTCCGCAGGCACGGTCGACCGGAAGCTCGGCAGCGTCCAACACCACCACGGTCAAACCGGCGCGTCGTGCCTCGAGCGCGGTCGCGAGGCCCGCCGGCCCGCCCCCGACAATGACCAGATCGTGCACGGCGCCACGGTACACCAGCATCCACGTTCGGCCAGCCTGACGGCTGCGGGCCGGGTGGAACACGTCTCCGTCCCACGTTCCCGAGATCTGTGATCGTAAGCCTTGACACCGGAGGCCCTTCACAGTATGTTCACGGTCCCGACGCGGGAAGGAGGCGCGGATGATCAAGTCCGATCTCGTCGACAAGGTAATGGAAGCGACCGATCTGCCCAAGCCCAAGGCCACCGAGGCCGTCAACGCCCTCTTCGAGGGAATGAAGGACGCACTGCTCCGTGGGGAGCGAATCGAGCTTCGCGGCTTTGGCGTCTTCCAGGTGAAGGACCGCAAGCGCGGCATCGGCCGTAACCCGAAGACCGGCCGCGAGGTCGAGATTCCGCCTGGAAAGACCATCCGTTTCAAACCCGGCAAGGCGCTGCGCAACATGAGCTGACCGGGTGCGACCGTTCGAGTCGACATCGATTCCGGACCCCGACGGGCAACCCGTCGGGGTCTTCGGTTATCGCCCGGTCGAGTACCGCCCGCGGTGGTGGCTGCACGCGCTGCTGTTCCTGCTCACGCTCGTCACCACCACCATCCTCGGCGCGAGCTTCTCCTCGAACCTGCCCCCCGAGATCGGCGAGCTCTCCCTCGGTCAGCTCCTCATCCACCCAGGCTTCCTGCTCGAGGGGTTGAAGTTCTCGCTTCCTCTCCTGTTCATCCTGCTCTGCCACGAGATGGGGCACTACGTCGCCTGCCGCCGCCACGGTCTGGCTGCGACGCCGCCGTTCTTCATCCCGTTCCCCTTCGGCATCGGCACCATGGGCGCCGTGATCCGGATCAAGGAGCCGATCCGGGACTCCCAGCAGCTGCTGGACGTCGGCGCGGCCGGTCCGATTGCCGGATTCGTGGCGCTGCTTCCGTTCCTCGCCTACGGCATCGCCGCCTCGGCACCCGCGGCCAATCTCCCCGCCGGCGGCTATGTGGTCTTCGGCGAGCCGCTGGTCTACCGGCTGATCGCAGCTCTGGTGCAGCCGCATGTCGCGAAGGGACAGGAGCTCCTCATCCACCCCACCGGCGCCGCCGCCTGGTTCGGGATTCTGGTCACCCTGCTCAACCTGCTGCCGTTCTCCCAGCTCGACGGTGGCCACATCGCCTACGCCATGTTCGGGCGCTGGCATGTGCGCTCGGCCTGGCCGTTGTTGGTGCTGCTGGTGGCCCTCGGCTTCATGTGGCCGGGCTGGTGGCTGTGGGCGGTGATCGTCATCGTCATCGGACTGCGCCACCCTCGCCTGTGGGACGAGGACCGTCCCCTCGATCCCCGGCGACGGGCTGTCGGCTGGCTCTGTATCGCGATCTTCGTGCTGTGCTTCATGGCGCAGCCGATCCAATTCATCCCGTGAGCGCCGCATGCGCCGCCGCGCGGAGTGACGCGGTCGTGCATGCGCGCTAACCTGCCGACGATGGAAATGGTCACCCGCGTCCTCGCAACGACCCACGAGGTCAGCCTCAAAGGCGGCAATCGGCGCTGGTTCGAGAGCAAGCTCACGGCCAACGTGCGAACCGCCCTCGCCGACCTGCCGGTGGCCAGAATCGACCGCCCGTCGTGGCGTGTGCTGGTCCGTTTCGCCGAGCCGGTTGCCTTCCGCGAGGTCGCGCGCCGCATGGCCTCGGTGTTCGGGCTCCACGCGGTGATGCCGGCGGAGCACGTGGGTGCGACCCTCGAGGACGTCGAGGCTGCGCTCGACACCCGCCTCGAGGGCCTCCCGCCGGCGTCCTTTGCGGTCCGCTGCATCCGCTCGGAGAAGAGCTTCCCAATGTCCTCGCCGGACATCGAGCGCCGCATCGGTGCGGTCATCCAGGCGCGAACCGGCTGGCCGGTGGACCTGGTCTCGCCCGAACGCACGGTCCAGCTGCTGATCGACATCAATGGCATCTGGATGTGGCTGCACAGCGTCCGGGGCGCGGGCGGGATGCCGCTCGGCGTCGGCGGCAAGGCGCTGGCCCTGCTGTCCGGCGGGATCGACTCGCCGGTGGCGGCGTGGATGATCATGAAGCGCGGCGTCAGGCTCGACTTCGTCCACTTCCACTCAGTGCCGCGGACCGACCCTGCGAGCCTCCAAAAGGTCGAGGAGCTGGTGCGTCTGCTCGACCGCTACCAGGGCCCGGCCCGGCTCGCGCTGGTGCCGCTTCTGCCGATCCAGGAGAAGATCCTCGCTCGCTGCCCAACCGAGCTGCGGGTGTTGCTCTACCGCCGGTTCATGTTTCGCCTCGCCGACAAGTTCGCGCGGCGATGGCGGTGCCGCGCCCTGGTCACCGGCGATTCGCTCGGCCAGGTCGCCTCCCAGACCGTGGAAAACCTGGGCGCCGTGGAGGCCGTCACGCCGATGCCGGTGCTGCGCCCGCTGATCGGCATGGACAAGATCGAGATCGTGGAGAAGGCACGGCGGATCGGATCGTTCGAAATCTCGATCCGACCCCACATCGACTGCTGCTCGCTCCACGTCCCCGAGCATCCGGCGACCCGTTCCGACCACCGTGAGCTCAATGCAGCGGAGGCAGAGCTCGATGTCGACGGACTGGTCCGCGAGGCGCTGCGTGCGAGCGTGTTCCGGCGGGTCGCGGAGCTCGCACCCTGGGACGACATCCCGCTCCCCGCCGGGGCCGGAGCCTGAGCATGGACCGTCGACGCTCCCGCCGCGAGCTCTTCACCGGCTGGTTCGACGCCCTCCGGGGCGCGGGCGAAGCAGTGCACCGCCCGCACCGTCCTGACCCCGCGACGGCGCTCCGCCCGCCCGGCGCACTGGTCCCGGACCAGCGCTTCGAGGACACATGCACCGGCTGTGGGGACTGCGTCGGGGTGTGCCCGGTGAAAGCGATCGTGATGCTCGACGACGCCGACGGCAAGCGCAAGCTCCCAGCAGTCGTGCCGTCGCTCACGGCGTGTGTGCTGTGTGACAGTCTGCCGTGCATCACGGCCTGCCCCGAGGGGGCGCTGGCCGATCCTGGCGGTCCGGCCAAGGTGCGACTCGGGATCGCTCGCGTCGATCCCCGCCGCTGCGTGACCTTCTCGGGTCAGGCCTGTGACCGCTGTCTGCGCGCCTGCCCCTACCCCCACCAGGCCATCATGATGATCGGCGGCCGGCCTCTGGTCTCGCCGAGCTCGTGCACCGGCTGCGGGCTGTGCGAGCACGCCTGTCCGGAAGACCCGCCCGCGATCGTCGTGATCGCCGAGCGCAAGCTGGTGCCCGGCCTCAGGATCCCGAAGAGCGAGATGCTCGGCGGGTGAGCCGAGCCGCCGGCGACACGGGGTGAAGAGTGAAGAGTCAGGAGTAAGGAGTCCGGGCTCAGGCGACCCTGCCCCTCCTCATCTTCTTACCTTCTTACCTCCTTGCCTCCTCACCTCCTCACCCGGATCCTCCGACTCGGTCTCGGGGTTGAGTAGCGACGCGATCGTCGCGACCGCCAGGATTCCCGCGACCGTGGCCAGCGACCACACGGTCGGCACGTCGAAGACCTCGGCGAGCAGCATCTTGACGCCGATCAGCACCAGGATCAGCGCCAGCGCCGGACGCAGGTAGCGCAGATTCTGGAGCGCACCCGCGAGCACGAAGTAAAGCGCCCTGAGGCCGAGAATGGCGAAGATGTTGGAGGAGTAGACGACAAGGACGTCGCGACTGATCGCGAGCACGGCCGGTACCGAGTCGACCGCGAACATCACGTCCGTGCTCTCCACCGCGACCAGGACCAGGGCCAGCGGGGTGAAGCGGAGCAGGCCGTCGACCCGACGGGTGAAGCGACCCTCGGAGGGGCCGGGAGCGATCGGTAGCCATCGGCTCGCTGCCCGCACCACGGCGTTGCGCTCGGGGTGGACGTCCTCGCCGTCGCCGACGGCGAGCTTGGCGCCGGTCGCTATGAGCAGCGCGCCGAGCACCCACACCAGCCAGTGGAAGGACTCGAGCAGCGCCACACCGGCGAAGATGAAGACCCCGCGGGTCGCGATCGCACCCAGGATGCCCCAGAACAGCACCCGGTGCTGGTACCGCGGTTCGACACCGAAGTAGGAGAAGAGCGCGAAGAAGACGAACAGGTTGTCGACCGACAACGCCTTCTCGACCAGGAACGCGGTGAGGTAGGCGAAGGCGGCGTCGCGCCCCCGGGCGAAGCCGACGAGCAGCCCGAAGGCGAGACCGAGGCCGATCCAGAATGCGCTCCACGCGACCGCCGTGCGCAGCGAATCGCGCGCCGCCGAGCGGTGGAACACCGTCAGGTCGAGGGTGAGCGCCGCCGCGACCACAACGCCGAACACGACCCACAGCCACGGTCCCATGGAGCCTCCAACCTGCATATCTCACCACGTCACGTCGCGGGAGCACCGCGGCCCTCAGAGCTTGGCCTCTTCCTTGAGCTCTCGAAGCATCAGCTCCGTCAGCATCTGGCGCGGGTCGGCGTCGCCGGCGAGCAGGCGGGTCACCGCCTCGGTGATCGGCATCTCGATGCCCATCTTCGCGGCCAGTCGCGCCGCCGCCGGCGCCGTGCGCACGCCCTCGGCGACCTCCCGGCTGGAGGCCAGGATGTCGTCGAGCTTCTCGCCCTGACCGAGCCGCTGCCCGACCCGCCGGTTGCGCGATAGCGTCCCGGTGCAGGTCAGCACAAGGTCGCCCATCCCGGCCAGGCCGGCAAAGGTCTTGGCGTTGGCACCCACAGCAACTCCGAGCCGGGTGATCTCGTGCAGCCCGCGGGTCATCAGCGCCGCCTGGGTGTTGGTACCGAGCCCGAGGCCGTCGATGATCCCTGCGGCGATCGCGATGACGTTCTTGAGCGCCCCGGCGAGCTCGACGCCGATCATGTCGCGGCCGGCGTAGAGCCGCAGGTGGCGGTCCGAGAACTCCTCCTGAAGGCGGCCCGCGAGCGCGAGGTCAGGGCAGGCCAGAACCGCCAGCGAGGGGTCTCCACGGACCACCTCGGCGGCGAAGGTCGGTCCGGACAGGCAACAGAAGCGTCGCGGCGGCAGCCCGAGCACCTCCCAGGCCATCTCGTCCATCCGCTTCAGGGTGTCGGTCTCGATGCCTTTGGACGCCGAGACCATCACGACCTCGTCACGGAGGTAGTTGCCGACGCGGCTCATGACGCCACGGCTGAACTGCACCGGCACCACCCACACCCAGACGTCGGAGACGGTCGCCGCCTCGGCAAGATCGTTGGTCGCCCGAATTCCGGCGTGGAGCTCGAGGTCGGACAGGAACAGAGGGTTGTGGTGGGTCGAGTTGATGCCGTCGACCACCTCGGGCTCGCGCGCCCACAGCGTGACCTCGTGTCCCCGCCGGGCGAGTTGGTGGGACATGGCGCAGCCCCACGATCCGGCACCGAAGACGCTCAGCCTCATTCGGAACCTCCGTCCTTCGGGTGCTTCTCCCCCATGCGCGGTTCGACCCCAGCGGCAAGCCGACGCAGGTTGCCGGTGTGACGCCCGATGATGATCAGGGCGACGATGACACCCGCCCACACGACGGCGGGGAATGCGTGCTCGACGAGGTGAAGGCAGATCGGTAACGCCGCAGCCCCCACCAGGGACGCCAGGGAGACGATGCGTCGCACCGCCAGCGCGATCAGGGCGAGGGCGAGGGCGACCAGCGTCGCTTTGGGAGCCAGCACGAGAAACGCGCCTCCGGCGGCGAGAACACCCTTGCCGCCCCGGAATCTCAGCCAGACCGGAAAGCAGTGCCCCACCACAACCGCCACGGCGACGGCGCCGAGCCAGCGGCTGGCTGGGTTGTACGCCTGCATCGCGAGTACTGCGATCACACCCTTGAGGGCGTCGATGAGGCCGACCAGGATCCCGATGCGGATCCCGGCGGCACGGACAGCGTTGGTGGTACCGACGTTGCGCGACCCGAGCGTCCGCACGTCGGCGCCGGTGGCCAGGCGGACAACGATCAGCGACGACGGGATCGAGCCGAGGAGGTAGGCCCCAGCTCCGAATACCAGCTCGCCAGTCATTCCAGGGGCACCCTTTCGAGCGGAGTGTACACCGCGCCGCCGGGCCCGAGTCGGCTCGACACCACCACCGCTTCGCGGCAATCGAAGGCCGGCAGCCGGGTCGTCTCCCAGTAGCCGAGGAACTCCTCGACGGCGTGCGGGGGCCACGGCCGGTCGAGGCGCGCCAGCGTCAAGTGGAGCGACCACCCGCGTCGCTCCCGCTCCCAGCCGAGGGCGGCCGCCTCCTCCTCGACTGCGGCCGCGACCTCGCGCGCGCCGTCGGCGGCGCCGCCCACCCACGCGACCCGAGCCCTGGCGGGGCCGGGGAAGAAACCGCCGCCAGCCAGCGCCACGTGCACGGACCCGGCGGCTGCAAGACCGGTGCGAAGCTCGGCGGCGAGCCGGTCGAGGCGGTCGCGCTCGCTCTCGCCGAGGAACTTGAGGGTCAAATGGAGACCCTCGCTGCGCACCCAACGCGCCCGCGGCAGCCGGGAGCGGAGACGCTCGATGCCGTCCGCGAGCACCGAGCGGACCGTCTCGGGGATCTCGAAGGCGACGAATGCGCGGACCAGTGCACTGTCCACAGCTCACCCCAGCCGGCGCCGCAGCAGGTCGAGGGCCGAGTTGACGCTCCAGCGGCGGACCGCAGCGCGATCGCCGGGGAAGACCGCGTGCCGCGCGTCGACGCCTTCCGGGCCGGCGACAGCCCAGTGGACGAGCCCAACCGGCTTGTCCTCGGTACCTCCCGCGGGACCGGCGATTCCGGTGATGCCCACACCCCAATCGGCGCCGAGCCGGACTCGCACACCATCGGCCATGGCGCACGCGACCGGCTCGGAAACCGCTCCGTGGACCAGCAGCAGATCGTGTGGGACGCCGACCAGCCTCTCCTTGACCTCATTCGAGTAGCTCACGACACCGCCGAGAAACACCGCCGAGGACCCCGACACCGCGGTGATCTCTCCGCCGAGAAGGCCGCCGGTGCAGGACTCCGCGGTCGCGACGGTGGCGCCGCGGGCTGCCAGGGCCGCCACCACGCTCGGCGCGAGGCCGTCCACGTCCACCCCGGCCACATCCTCTCCGAGAACGGCGCGAAACGTGTCCTCCATCTCGTCGAGTCGAGCCCCGGCGGCGGCAGGCGCGCCCTCGGCGGACAGCACCAGCCGCACCACGCCGACGGCGGCGAGAATCGTCACCGCCTCCCGTCCGAAACGTTCGTAAAGGGGGCGCACCCGGGTCTCGACTCCCGACTCGACGACCCCGCCGAGCACCAGCGTCCTGTGCAGCAGCGTGTCGCCCGCCGTGCGCCGAGCGAGCTCTGGTACCACCTCATGCTCGAGCATCTCTCGCATTTCCCAGGAAACCCCGGGCAGGGCGACCAGGAAGCGACCGTCAACCTCGAGCAGCAGCCCGGGCGCCGATCCGGTGAGGTTGGTCAACGGTCGGGAGCCCTCCACGACCCTCGCCATCGCCGAGGCGATCGCCGGCATGTTCCGACCGAACGCGGCGAAGCGCTCGCGGATCCTGCTCTCCAGGTCGGGGTCGACCAGCAGCGAGCGGCCGACTGCGGCGGCCACCGCCTCGCGGGTGATGTCGTCAGCGGTGGGGCCGAGCCCGCCGGTGATCACCACGACGTCGACCCGGCCCAGGAGCTCGGCCAGCGCGGCCGCGACGACGTGCACGTCGTCACCGAGGACCCGTTTCTCCACGACCCGGATCCCAATCCGTGCGAGCGCCGCGGTCACGCTGAGCGAGTTGGTGTCGACTCTACTGTCTCCGAGGAGCTCGGAACCGACCGCAACGCAGGCGGCATGTCGCAGCACGCGCATACCCCGCATGATACCGCCGCGAGCGTCCGAACCGCCTGACTTCACACCGTGTCGGCTGGCCGGCCGTCACATTCGTCAGGGCTCACCGCGAGGCGTCGAAGCGATCCTCGGCCGTGACCGTTGCGCACCGGAGGACGCGGACGACTTGCCGCGCTACCACATCCTGCACGAGACCGCGCAGCTCGGCAACGGCCTCCGTCTCGAGGTCCTGGCGTTTCGCGCCGACGCCTTCGAGCCCCTGTTCGCGGCCCCGCTGGTCCAGGACTGCCACCTGTTCCTGCTCTTCACCGACATCGACGCCGGGCACGTACTGGGGACCGAACGTCCCCTCCTGGAGCGCGTCAACGAGCTTCGTGCGATGTTCCACGGAACCTCGATCGCCGCGCGGATCACCGTTGGGCTCGGCGCGGCCACCGATCCCGGGTGCGACGTGCTGATCCCAGAGCTCGGCCGCTTCGACAGCTGGCGTCAGCTGATGCTCCCGACCTTCCTGCCCTGGCTGCTGTCCGAGGTCACCACTCGGTTCGACATCGATGCGGCGGCCGCGGACAGCGGCGCCCACACCACCCAGCCCGTCGGCTCCGCGTAGCGTCTCGCGTCGTGAGTTTCCCGAAGTGACGCTCGACCCGCGACACGGGCGGAGGCAAGCTCCGCGCCTACTCTTCACTCTTCACTCCTGACTCCTCACTCGCGCGGCGTGGCCGCGCGACTGGACGAGGACCGCGCGGTCGGCGAACATGGCATCCGGACGGGGCCGCCCGCCGCGGACGGTCCATGACCACACGTCATCATGTGCGGCATTGCCGGAGTCATCGGGTGCGAGGTCGCCCCGGGGACCGCCGAGAGGATGATCCGACGCCTCGCCCACCGCGGGCCGGACGCCTCGGCGACCTGGGTCGGGGAGGGTGCGCAGCTCAGCCACGCACGGCTCGCGATCCTGGACCTGTCCCCGGCCGGGCGCCAGCCGATGGAGTTGGGACCGCTGGTGCTGAGCTACAACGGCGAGGTCTACAACTACCTGGAGCTGCGCCGCTCACTCGGAGGTCCCTTCGTGTCGACCACCGACTCGGAGGTCGTGCTCCACCTCCTGCGGCGGGATGGGGACGCCGGCGTCAACTCGCTGACCGGAATGTTCGCCTTCGCGCTCTGGGACCAACACCGCCGCCGCCTGCTCCTCGCCCGCGACCGGCTCGGCATCAAGCCGCTCTACTACCGCCCCGTCGGAGAAGGGTTGGCCTTCGCCTCCGAGCTCAAGGCTCTGCTCGAGCTCGGAGTCCCCGAGGTCAACGACGCGGCCCTCGCCGACGTCTTCACCTACAAGTTCGTCCCCGCCCCGGAGACCGCCTTCAAGGGCATTTTCAAGCTCCCGCCGGCCCACACTCTGGTGTGGGAGGACGGCCGCACGCGGATCGAGCGATACTGGACGCCGGTCTCGTCCGAGGTGCTCTTCAACCCCGACGAGGCGACGGAGCAGCTCGACGAGCTGCTCCGTCGCGTGATTCCCGAGCACGTCCAGTCGGACGTCCCGGTGGGGGTCTTCCTGTCCGGCGGCATCGACTCCGCGACCACCGTCTCGTTCCTCGACCGACCGCGGACCTTCACCCTCGGCACCGAGCCGGCCCACCGCGACGAGGCGCCGGCCGCGCGCCGGATCGCCAAGCACTTCGACACCGAGCACATCGAGGAACGGGTCGGCCCAACCGATCTCGAGGCCACTCTCACGACCCTGCCTGGGGTCTTCGACGAGCCCTTCGGCGACACCGCTGCGTGGTCCAACTGGCAGGTCGCACGATTGGCCCGGCGCCATGTGACCGTCGCCCTGAGCGGAGAGGGCGGCGACGAGCTCTTCCTCGGCTACCAGCGCCACGGCAAGCAGCTGCGCTCGGAGGGCGGTCCCTTGACCCGGTTCGCAGCCGCCCTGGCACCGCCTCTGAGCCACACCGGCCGCTCCCTGCAGCGGCGGGTCGCCGCCGGCCTGGTGCGCTACGCCGAGCTCTCCGGCCCGTTCACCGGGGCGCAGCAGCACGCGCTGCTCCACCCGCGCCTGCTCGCCGCCCGGGAGGATCCGCTGTGGGCCTTCCGGGCCGCGTGGAGACCTGATCTGGAGCCGCGCAAAGCCATGCAGTGGCTCGACATCCACACCACCCTCCCGGGGGGCATCCTGACCAAGGTCGACCGCACCAGCATGGCCCACTCGCTCGAGGTCCGGCCGCCGCTGCTCGATCACCGGGTGGTCGAGCTCGCGCTCTCGCTGCACCCGGACCTCCTGCGCTCGCCCGACGGCCGGTTGGGCAAGCTCATCCTGCGCCGGCTGATGACGCCGAGGCTGCCACCGGGCCACCTCGACCGGCCCAAGAGCGGCTTCAACCTGCCGCTTCGGCGCTGGATCACCCAACGGCCGGGGCTGCTGGAGGCCGCACTCGACCGGCTCTCGGACGCCCGCATCATCCGCCGGCCGCGGCGCGCCACTTTCGGCAGCGAGCAGATCTGGACCCTGCTCATGCTCGATCGATGGCTGACCACCATCGCCGGCGGTAGGTCGGGTGAGTCTCTCGACCTCCAGCCGCCGGCGCTGGGCGGATCGTGACGGAGGTCGGCGGTGCCTGACGGCGGTCTCACAAGCCTGGTGGTGTACGTCCTCGACCGTGACGGCGAAGGACTGGACGAGGCGCAGAGACTGCTGTGCCTCCAGGTCGACGCCGCGCTGCACCTCCGGTGGGAGCCGGACCGTCTGCTGTTCCTGACCGACTTCCCGTTCACATGGCGCGGCGTCTCGAGCGAGGTCATCGAGCCGCCGGAGCGGCCGCGCACCGCGCGCGCGACCTCCTTCTACAAGACCTGGTGCATCCGCCGCGCCCTCGACCGCCTCGGACCGGGCGACACGCTCTGGTACCACGACGCCGACGCCTACCCGCTCGCCCGCTTCTCCGAGCCGCCCACCGACCGCGCCCTCTCGGCCTGCCTGTACTCGACCCGCGAGCGGTTGCTGGTGCAGGGCGGGTCGCTGTTTCTCACCGCCGGCTCACGGCCGGTGTTCGACTGGGTTTGGGACGCGCTGACCCGGCACGGGTGCCGCAAGGACGAGTTCGCCCTCACCGACGCCATGGCGTGGCCGGAGCATGCGGGGCTGTTCGCGCTGATGGACTACTCCTACAACCTCGGCACCACCGACTTCGAGCTGCGCTACCAACTCGCCGAGCCGCCGATCAAGGTGGCTCATTTCCACCCTGACCGCCCGAGTCACCGCCGAGTCTTCGTCGAAGCGCGCAACGGGCTCGGCGTCGATCCGCTCCCACCCTGGTTCCGCGCCCTGCTGGTCGAGCGTGGGTTCGCCACGCCCGAGCTGGCGACGCCTGACTTCCGCCCGACCCTCGAGCGCCGCGAGCCCGAGTACGGTTCGACCTCCGGCGCCGTGGGCTGGCTCGAGCGGCTGAAACGTCGCCGCTGACGGATCAGTTCGCGTCGCTCCCCATCGGCGTTTGGAGGCTGCGGTCTCCTCTTGAACCGCGAAGACGGCAAGAGCCCGAAGAGAGCACGAGGAGGGGCCACCTCCAACCGGAGCGGTTAGAATGACCGCCAGCTCGGAGGAGCCCATGACCGTCACCCGCACCCTCGCCGAGTGGGCCGCCAGCACCCGCTACGAGGACCTCCCGCCCGAGGTCGTCACGGCCGCCAAGCGCTTCCTGATGGACTCGGTCGGCTGCGCCCTCGGCGGCGCCCAGCAGCACGACGTGCACATCGCACGGGCGGTGCTGTCCGAAACCGCCGGTGCGGGACCGTGCCGGGTGCTGGTCACCGGAGAGCTCTGGGACCCGATCTCGGCGTCGCTCGCCAATGCGCTGATGATCCGGGTGATGGACTACAACGACATCTACTGGAAGCAGGATCCCTCACACCCGTCGGACCTGATCCCCGCGGCGCTGGCGTGCGCCGAGCGCGCGGGCGGCTCGGGGCGCGACCTGCTGCTCGGGATCGCCCTCGCCTACGAGGTCGAGCAGCGCCTGTGCGAGGTGTCGTTTCCCGGCATCCGCGAGCTCGGCTGGCACCACGCCACCCTCACCGCCGCCGCGGCGCCGGTCGCGGCCGGCCGCATGCTCGGCCTCGACGCCGAACAGATCCAGCACGCGATCGGCATCTCGGCCTCGCGCCACTGCACCCCCGGCTCGGTCACCGCGGGCAAGCTGACCATGATGAAGAACACCGTCGACCCGCTCGCGACCCAGTCGGGGGTGCTCGCCGCCCTGCTCGCCGAGCGCGGCTACACCGGCCCGGAGCACGTCCTCGACGGCAAGGAGGGCTTCAGCCACGTGCTCTGCCTCCGAGTGGCGCTGGGACATCCTCACCGAGGAGCTTGGGAAGAGCTGGCGCATCCTGGATTGCGGCATGAAGTTCTTCCCCACCGAGGCGCTCACCCACGCCCCGATCTCGGCGGTGCTCGACCTGGTGATCGAGCACGACCTCGCCCCCGAGCAGGTCGCCGCCGTCACTATCCACTCGCTGGCGCGGGCGGCGGACATCCTCGCCGACCCGTCGAAGTACGATCCGCGCAGCAAGGAGACGGCCGACCACTCGCTGCCCTACGTGATCGCGGCGGCGATCGCCGACCGCCAGGTCACACCGCTGCAGTTCACCGACGCCAAAATCATGGACCCGCGGATCCGCGCCCAGCTGCCTAAGGTCACGGTGCTCGCCGACCCCGAGATCGAGGCCGCGTTCCCCGCGCTGCAGAAGGTCCGGGTCGAGATCGACACCAGCGACGGCCGGCGCCTCACCCGGGCCCTCGACTACCCCAAGGGGGACCCGCGCAACCCGCTCACCGACAAAGAGATCGCGGGCAAGATGCGGGCGCTCGCCGAGGGCGTCGCGACCCCGGCGGACGTCGAGCGGATGGAGCGGGCGGTCCACGGCGCTGAGTCCTTTGACGACGTCAGGGCGCTCGCCTCCGAGCTGGTGGTGACAGGCGCGTGACCCGCGCGGGCGGCTCAGTGCACGAGCCGCAGAGGTGAACCATGGGCCAGACAGTCACAGAGAAGGTCGTTCAGCAGCACGCAACCGGGCTCTCGCCCGGCGACCAGGTGCAGGCTGGCGACCTGGTCACCGTGCGGCCGCGGCACGTGATGACCCACGACAACACCGGCGCGGTGCTGCCCAAGTTCCGCGCCATCGGCGCGAGCCGGGTCGCGGATCCCGCGCAGCCGGTCTTCACCCTCGACCACAACGTCCAGGACGCCTCCCCGGAGAACCTCGCCAAGTACTCGAAGATAGAGGCCTTCGCCCGCGAGCAGGGGATCGTCTTCCACCCCGCCGGCGCGGGCATCGGCCACCAGCTCATGTGCGAGGGCGGCTTCGTCCACCCCGGCGCCCTGGTGGTCGCCTCGGACTCCCACTCCAACATGTACGGCGCCCTCGCAGCGGTCGGAACGCCGGTGGTGCGCACCGACGCCGCCGCGATCTGGGCGACCGGCTCCACCTGGTGGCAGGTCCCACGGTCCGTCCGGGTGACCCTGAATGGCCGGCTCAGACCGGGCGTCACCGGCAAGGACGTCATCGTCACACTGTGCGGCCTCTACAACCGCGGCGAGGTGCTCAACGCCGCGGTGGAGTTTGACGGCGAGGGCGTCGCAACGCTCTCGATGTCGGAGCGGATGACGATCGCCAACATGACCACCGAGTGGGGCGCGCTGGTCGGCTGGTTCCCCTTCGACGCGGTCACCGCAGCCTACCTGCGCGGGCGCCTGACCGCTCTCGCCGAGCGCGGCATCACCGGCCGCCTGTCCGAGGCGAAGATCGCCGCCTGGGAGGCCGACCCCCCGGCGCCGGATCCGGACGCTCACTACGCCGCGGACATCGAGCTCGACCTGGGCGCGGTCACCCCCCACGTCTCGGGCCCCGACACGGTCACGAAGATGCGCTCAGTCGCCGAGATCGCCCGCGAACGGATCCCGATCCAGAAGGCCTACCTGCTGTCGTGCGTGAACTCACGGCTCGACGACCTCGCCCAAGCCGCCGATGTCCTGCGCGGCCGCAGGGTCGCCGACGGCGTCGAGCTGTGGATGGCCGCGGCCTCCGCCGAGGTCCAGGCCGAGGCCGAGGCGCGCGGGATCTGGCAGGACCTGGTCGCCGCCGGCGCCCGTCCGCTGCCGCCGGGATGCGGTGCCTGCATCGGGCTCGGGGTCGGGCTGCTCGAGCCCGGCGAGGTCGGCATCTCCGCCACCAACCGCAACTTCAAGGGCCGTATGGGCTCGCGCGACGCCCAGGCCTACCTCGCCAGCCCGTCCGTGGTCGCGGCCTCGGCGGCCGCGGGCTTCATTACCGGCACCGGGGAGATGCTCGAGGGAGCGCCGGCATACGCCTTCCACGAGCAGCCCTCGGCGGCTGCCGCCCGCTCGGTGCGGGTGCTCGAGGGGTTCCCGGACCGGATCGCCGGCCGCCTGCTCTGGCTTCCGGTCGACAACCTCAACACCGACGGGATCTACGGCAAGGACGTCACCTACCGGGACGACCTCACGCCGGAGCAGATGGCCGGCTACGCCATGGCCAACTACGACCCTCGCTTCCAGGAGATCGCCCGCGACGGCGACCTCATCGTCGCCGGACGGAACTTCGGTACCGGCTCCTCCCGCGAGCAGGCGGCGACGGCGCTCAAGCACCGCGGCGTCGCCATGGTGATCGCGGCGAGCTTCTCCCAGACCTACCTGCGCAACGCCTTCAACAACGCCTTCATCTGTCTCGAGTCGCCGGCCCTGGTCGAGGCTGTGCGCGGTGGGCTCAGCGAGCACGCCGTCGCCGGTGAGCGGACCATCGCCGCCGACGAGCTGGTCGTGGACGTTGCGCGCTCGGTGGCACTCTGGCGTGGGCGCGAGTACCCGATGACGCCGCTCGGCCCGGCCGCGCAGGAGCTCATCCTTGCCGGAGGGCTCGAGGCGCTCACTCGGCGTCAGCTCGGCCTGTGAGCCCTCACGGCCGAGCCGTCGCCGGCAGTCGGCAGGCGGACCCGTAGCGGACCCGACAGCCGGTCATCTGCCCCGAACGACGGTCGCCGGGCCCAAGCTGATGGTCGCTGGCGAAGCACACCATCCTGAAATGGTGTCGCGGTATTGATTACTGTCACCAATTGACAGTCGCATGGAGTCCAACCTAACGTGGAGTGCATTACAACCCCCGCGAGGAGGTCATGATGCGCACCAGGACAGCCATTCTCGTCGTTATCGCCGCCGCGCTCGCCGTTGGCGCCGCCGCCGTGAAGGTCGGCGACGACGCACTGGGCACGCAACCCTACGACCGATTCGAATCCGATACGGTGTGCGTCGAGTGCCACGTCGACATCACGCGCCAGCACCACCAGGCGATGATGTCCCAGTGCTTCCCGCACTCCTGGGACGAGATTGAGTACTTCGAACTCGCCCTGCCACACTCACAGCAGGTCGAGAAGGTCGCGGGCGTCAAGGCCGGCTGCAACGGCTGCCACGCACCGCTCGCCTTCCTCGCCGGCGACATCCCGCCCAAGCGTCCCGCCGCCGGGACCCGGGCCAACGAGAGCGTCGCCTGCGACGTGTGCCACTCGATCACCGGCTTTGAGGGCGAGGTCCCGTTCAACTTCAACTGGGTGATCGCTCCGGGGGGGCCTAAGCAGGGCGTGCGCACGGGCACCGAGAGCCCCGCCCACGAGATCGCCGCCAATCCCTTCCTCAAGACCGCGGAGCTGTGCGGCACCTGCCACAACGAGAAGGACCCCTTCGGGCAATGGGTCAAAGCAACCCACCTCGAGTGGAAGGAGAGCCCGTGGGCGCGAGGCGGGATCGTGTGCCAGGACTGCCACATGCCGCCCGCTGCGGGCAACAGCGCCCCCGACGCGGGTGGTCAGGAGCATCCCGATGTGCGCCAGCACCTGTTCCACGGTGCCCACGACCCCGGCAAGCTCCACGGCGCGGTCGAGGTCAGGATCCACCCCTCGCTGCTCGAGGCGAAGGCCGGCGACACCGTCACCCTCACGGCCACCACCGTCAACGCCAAGGCGGGCCACATGATCCCGTCCGGCTCGGCCGAGGAGCGCGTGGTGTGGCTGCACGTCGAGGCGGTCGACGCGGCCGGCCGCAGCTACCACCTGCCCGTCGACGCCAAGGGCTTCGAGGGCGAGTCGATGACCATCGCCGATCCGGCAGCGCGCGCCTACTTCGTGATCGGCGAGATCAAGAAGATCGAGGGCTTCCCGGGCCTCGCCCGCGACGGCGAGGTGCCTGCCGGGGACCGTATCTTCCGGCTGCCCTACCTCGATCCGCAGGGACGCATGACGGTCGCCCAGTGGTACACGGCAGGCTTCGGCCCCGACTACCGGCTCGCGCCGCTCAAGGCTCGCAACGAGACTTTCACTTGGAAGCTCCCGGCCGGCGTCTCTCCCGGCGAGGTGACGGTCACGGCGACCGTCTGGTACTCACGACTGGTGTCCTCGGTCGGGGAGTACCTCGGCGTCCCGACGCCAGGAATGGGCCCCGGAGAAGATGGCCGAGCATGTGACGCGCTTCGAGGTGAAGGCGGCGGGCTGACGCGGGTCACAGCTTCGCGTGGCTCCCGTCGCAGAACGGCTGCCCGCCGGTGTGCTTGCACATGCAGAAGGCCTTGCGGCCGGCCTCGGTGAGCTCGACCTTGACCGGTGTGAACCCGGTCCCACGGTGCGAGCCGTCGCAGTACGGTTGGTTCGCAGAGCGGCCGCAGGCGCACCACCAGTACGTTCCGGGCTCCACGTCGAGGACCTTCGGGGTACGGTCGGCGATGTTCGGTTCGGGCGTCACGGCTCTCACCTCCGTTCCTGTCAACCCCGAACCCGAACGCCACCCTTCCCGGCGACCGCTGCCTGGCCGAGGGAACGGCGCTCGGTGTCCCCACTTGCTTCGTGACACTCGGCTCGTATCACGGGCGGAGGCAAGCTCCGCCCCTACGTCTTGCGTCTTACCTCTCGCGTCTTACGTCTTACGTCTTACTTCTCGCGTCTCGCGTCCTGGGCCTCAGCGCGCTGCCATCAGCCGGCCGACCGTTGCCGGGGCCGCGGCGAGGGCCTCGTCGATCTTCGCGGCATCGGGCCCCCCGGCCTGGGCGAGGTTGGGCTTGCCGCCGCCGCGTCCGCCCACCACCGCGGCGAGCTCGCGAACCAGGTTACCGGCGTGGACCCGGTCGACGACGTCCTCGGTCACCGCGACCAGCAGCGTCGCCTTGCCGCCCGACTCCATGCCGAGCACGACCACCCCCGAGCCGAGCTTCTGGCGCAGGGTGTCGGCGAGGTTGCGCAGGTCGGGCGGGCTCATCTCCGGCACCCGGCGGGCGACAACCGTGATCCCGTCGACCTCGGCCCGCACCTCCGAGGCGCCGGCATCGCCCGACGCCAGCCGGTGCTTGAGCTGGCTGACCTCGGTCTCGAGCTCGGCGAGGCGCGCCTCGCGTCGGTCGAGGATCTCCGGCAACCGCTCGAAGGACGTCTGGTAGCGTGCGGCGAGCTCGTGGACCCGCGCCGCAGTGTCCTGGACGCGCTCGACCGCGCCGCGGCCGGTCACCGCCTCGATCCGTCGAACGCCCGCGGCGACACCACGCTCGGAGGTGATCAGCAGCAGGCCGATGTCCCCGGTCCGCTCGACGTGGCACCCTCCGCACAGCTCGCGGGAGAAGTCGCCCTCGCCCACGGTGACGACCCGCACGGTGTCGCCGTACTTCTCTCCGAACAGGGCCATCGCGCCGAGGCCACGGGCCTCGTTGATCGGCATCACGTCTTTCGCGACCGGCTCGTTGCGCACGATGGCGCGGTTGGCCAGGCGCTCGATCTCGCGCAGCTGCTCCGGCGAGACCGGCTCGCCCCAGCTGAAGTCGAAGCGCAGCCTCTCGGGCTCGACCAACGACCCGGCCTGCTGCGCGGCGGGCCCGAGCACGGCGCGCAAAGCGGCGTGCAGGAGGTGGGTCCCGGTGTGGTTGCGCTCGGTGTCGAGGCGAGCGCCCTCCGTGACCCGGGCGGAGACATCCGCACCGGCTCCGAGCGCGCCCTCGACGACCTCGACGTGGTGCACGATCAGGCCTTCGATCGGCTTCTGAGTGTCGGTCACCCGCGCCCGTCCGCCGCTCCAGGCGAGGTCTCCGGTGTCTCCGACCTGCCCGCCCGACTCGGCGTAGAACGGCGTCACGTCGAGCACGACCTCACCCTTCGTGCCGGCCTCGAGGCGCCTCGTCTCGCCGTCGGAAGCGAGCACCGCGAGCACCTTGCCCTCGCCCTCGAACCGGTCGTAGCCGACGAAGCGGCTGACCAGCCCGCGCTCGACCAGGCTCTCGTACTCGGGCCGGAACCGTGCAGCGACGTCGCCCTTCCAGGACGCCTGACCGCGCTGACGCTCGGCGTCGAGCGCGGAGGAGAAGCCCTCGTGGTCGATGCCGAGACCCTCCTCCTGTGCGAACTCTTCGAGCAGCTCGACCGGGATGCCGTGGGTCTGGTAGAGGTCGAACACCGTGGGCCCGGGCATCACGGTCTCCCCGGCCCGCTTCAGCCGTTCGAGCTCGCGCTGGGCGAGGTCGGTGCCGGCGTTGAGGGTGCGTGCGAAGCGCTGCTCCTCCTGTTTGAGCTGGGTGACGACCGCCTGCTGCCGCTCGACCAGCTCGGGGTAGACGTCGCCCATCTCGCGCACCACGACCGGCACCAGGAGATGCAGGAAGGCGCCGTCGAGGCCGAGCTTGCGGCCGTAGCGCAGCGCGCGGCGGACGATGCGGCGCAGCACGTAGCCGCGGCCCTCGTTGGAGGGCACGACGCCGTCGCTCATCAGAAAGGCCGCGGCCCGGACGTGGTCCGCGATCACGCGATAGGCGGGCGCGAGCTCGTGGCGCGGGTCGTAGCGGCGCTCGACCAGCTCGCCGATCGCGGCGAGCAGCGGCGTGAAGAGGTCAGTGTCGTAGTTGGTCTCGACTCCCTGGAGCACCGTCGCCAGCCGCTCCAGCCCCAACCCGGTGTCGATCGACGGCCGCGGTAGCGGATGGAGCTCGCCGGCCGCATCGCGCTCGTACTGCATGAACACCAGGTTCCAGATCTCGATGATGTCGTCACCGGGACCGTTGACCAGCTCCGCCCGGTCGGAGGCGAGAGGGTCGGGACCGCGGTCGTAGTGGATCTCGGAGCATGGGCCGCACGGTCCGGTCTCGCCCATCGCCCAGAAGTTGTCCTTCTCGCCGAAGCGCAGGATCCGCTCCGGGGCGGCGCCGACCTCCCGCCACAGGCGGGCCGCGTCGTCGTCGTCGGTGTAGACCGTGAACCACAGCCGCTCCACCGGCAGCTTGTAGTGATCGACCAGCAGCTCCCAGGCGAAGCGGATCGCGTCGGCCTTGAAGTAGTCACCGAACGAGAAGTTGCCGAGCATCTCGAAGAACGTGTGGTGGCGCGCGGTGTAGCCGACGTTCTCGAGGTCGTTGTGCTTGCCGCCGGCGCGGACGCACTTCTGCGACGAGGTCGCGCGGGCGTAGGCCCGCTGCTCGCGGCCGAGGAAGGTGTCCTTGAACTGGTTCATGCCGGCGTTGGTGAACAGCAGTGTGGTGTCGCCGGCGGGCAGCAGCGATGAGGAGGGCACGACCTGGTGGCCGTTGGCCCTGAAGTAGTCAAGAAAGGTCGATCGGATCTCCCGGCTCGTCATCCCAGCCATCGTGCTCGTTCTCCCTGGCCCGGGCGAGCTCGCCGACCGCGCGGATCGCGTCGGAGGCGTCGAAGCCGCGGGCGAGCAGGGAGCTTACCATCCGCGCTCGGCGCGCGGGAAGCCGCCACCACCCCGCCGGCGCACGGACCTCGGCCCGTCGCAGGGCGACGGTCAGCGCCCGGTCAGGCTCGACGGCGACGCGCACAGCGCTCTCGGCCAGCCTGCGGTCCACCCCCCGCCGCTCGAGCTCGAAGACGATCCGGCGCGGTCCCCAGCCACGGTCCTCGGCGCGGCGCGCGGCGAAGCGACGGGCGAGCCGCTCGTCGTCGAGGTAGCCGCGCGCGTCACACCACTCGAGCGCCGCCTCGACCTCGACCGAGTCGTGCTCCTTGTCGAGCAGTTTCCGGCGCAGCTCCTCGCGGAAGTGGTCCCGGCGCCCCAGAAGCTTCAGGGCGATGTGAAGTGCCCGGTCGCCCATCGCGATTCACTCCGTGAATCGCGATCAGTCGGCCTTCCCGAACTCGAACGGAGACTCCTCTGAGAACGGATCGAGGGCGGTCTCGGCACCGAGGTCCAGCACGCCTTCCATCTCCTCGCGCGAGATGTCGGAGGTCGACTGGATGCCCTGGATCCTGAGCCGGAATTCGTCCGGGTTCGAGGCCCGGCGCAGCGCCTCGTCCAGCGTAATGAGCCCGTTCTTGTACAGCAGGTACAGCGACTGGTCGAAGGTCTGCATGCCGTACTGGCTGGTGCCCTGGGCGATCGCATCGCGGATCAGCTTGGTCTTCTCCTTGTTCTCGATGCAGTCCCGGATGTAGGGCGTCGAAATCAGCACCTCGATCGCGGGCACGCGTCCGAGCCCGTCTGCACGTGGCAGCAGGCGCATCGAGATGATCGACTTGAGCACCGCCGCGAGCTGGATGCGGATCTGCTTCTGCTGGTGGGGCGGAAAGACCGAGATGATGCGGTTCACGCTCTCGGTGGCATCGAGGGTGTGCAGGGTCGAGAGCACGAGGTGACCTGTCTCGGCGGCGAGCAGGGCGGTCTCGATGGTCTCGTAGTCACGCATCTCGCCGACCAGGATCACGTCCGGGTCCTGGCGAAGCGCGGAGCGCAGCGCGGCCGAGAAGCCCTTGGTGTCGACCTCCACCTCGCGCTGGTTGATGATCGACTTCTTGTCTCGGTGGAGGAACTCGATCGGGTCCTCGATCGTCATCACGTGCTCGATGCGCCGGGTGTTGATGAAGTCGATCATCGCCGCGAGGGTGGTCGACTTGCCCGAGCCGGTGGTGCCGGTCACCAGGACCAGTCCGCGCTGCTCGGCGCAGATCGTCTCCAGCACCGGAGGCAGCAACAGCTCCTTGAAGGTCAGGATCCGGGCCGGGATCAGGCGCAGCACGAGGCCGACCGAGCCGCGCTGCTGGAAGATGTTGCAGCGGAATCGTCCGAGGCCCGGCACCGAGTAGGCGATGTCGGTCTCGAGGTGCTGCTTGAAGCGCTCCTTCTGACGCGAAGACATCATGGAGAACGCCATCGCGATGGTGTCCTCCTGCATCAGTCGCTTGAACTCGCTGAGCACCTGCAGCCGGCCGTCGATGCGCAGAACCGGATGTGCACCGACCTTGATGTGGATATCCGAGGCTTTGCGCTCAACCGCAACCTTGAGGACGTCATTGATGTGCATGGCTCCTCCTCGGGCTCGCGCTCGTCCGGCGCCACGCGACGGCCCGGGCCCAGTCTACCGGGCCAGGATCCGGACGGTGTGCGCGAGCTTCGCTCGCACTAGTGTACCTCCCTTCGGTTGCGACTCGCGTCGCAACCGGAGGGAGCCCACTTCAGGCCGCGTCCGTCAAGCCGGCGCCCACGGACGGCGGCCAGCCTTTCGCCCGCGGCCGGGAGCGGGTACCGTGGCGGGGTGAACCGTTTCGCCTCGGTGATCTTCTGGTCGGTGATCGCTGGCGCATTCATCGGGCCGGGCACAGTGACGACCGCGGCCAAGGCGGGCGCCGGCTACGGGTTCACGCTGCTGTGGGCGTTGGTGTTCTCCACGGCTGCCTGCCTGCTCCTGCAGGAGACCGCCGCCCGGCTCACTGTCACGACCGGACACGACCTCGGGGAGCTGCTCAGGGCCCGCTTCCACCGCGCGGGCGGCCTCGCGGTGGTGGTCGTGGTGGTCGGCGCGGTCGTGCTCGGCTGTGCCGCCTACGAGGCCGGTAACGTCCTCGGTGCGGTTGCCGGGGCGACCCGGATCGTGGCGCTTCCGGGACCGGCGCTCGCCGCGGCGGTCGGTGCCGCGGCCGCCGCCCTGCTCTGGTTCGGCACGGTGGCTGCGATCACCCGCGCGTTCGGGGTCATGGTCTCGGTCATGGGGGTGGCCTTCCTGGTCACTGCGGCGCTGGTCGGGCCCGACCTCAGTGAGGTCGTGCGAGGTGCCCTGGTTCCGGCCCTGCCGGCCGGGTCGGGGCTGCTCGCGATCGGCCTCGTCGGCACCACCGTAGTGCCCTACAACCTGTTTCTCGGCTCGGGCCTTGCCCGCGGCCAGGAGCTGGGCACGATGCGATTCGGGCTCGCCGTCTCGGTGATCTTCGGGGGGTTGATCTCGGCCGGCGTTCTGGTGGTCGGGTCCGCGGTGGCGGGGACGTTCAGCTACGACGCCATCGCGGCCGTGCTGCGCGAGCGCCTCGGCGCCGGCGCCGATCTCCTGTTCGCGGCAGGGCTCTTCGCCGCCGGCTTCTCCTCCGCGGTGTCGGCGCCGCTGGCGGCTGCACTGACCTGCCGCGGCCTCTTCGCCGGCGACGGCGCACGGGGATGGGACCGCACCGGGGCGCTCTGGCGGGTGGTCTGGGGCGGCGTGCTCGCCTTTGGCGTCGGCTTCGGCCTCCTCGGCATCCAGCCGATCCCCGCGATCGTGCTCGCGCAGGCGTTCAACGGAGTGATGCTGCCGGCAGTGGCGGTGGTCCTGCTGGTGGCCGCCAACGATCGCCGTCTGGTCGGCGCCGGCGGGCTCGGCGGCAGGCTCCATCTCGTCGCGATGGCGCTCGCCGTCGCGGTCACCGTGGTGCTCGGGCTGGTCAACCTGCTGCGCGCCGGCGCGGCGGTCATCGGGCTGGCCGCACCGGGGGCGGGGACCGTGCTGCTGGCGAGCCTCGCGCTGACCCTTGCGCTCGCGCTCCCGGTCGGCCGCGCCGTCGCCCGTGGCCGGCGACGTGAGCGCGAGACGTGAGACGCAAGAAGCAAGACGTCCAGGACGGGACAACACTTCTGGCGTCTAACGTCTAGCGTCTAGCGTCTAGCGTCTTGCGTCTTGCGTCCGCGACTCCTTGCCCCTCACTCCTCACCCACGGCCGGGCGCTGGCCCGGCCGTGCCCTCGGCGCGGGAGACGGCGGTGTCGGGCATGCGCCCGACATAGCGGCGGAAGGGCTCGGTCAGCACCCGAGGCATGGGCAGGAAGAGGAGCTGGGCGGCGCCTTCGAGTTTCGCCGTGAGCAGGCGGGTGGCAACCTGGTGGACGTCGGCGCGGGCGAGGTCGCGGCGGGTGAAGACAGTGGCGAGGAGCAAGGGCGCGAGGAGGCGGGCCTCTGCCTCCGCGACGGTGATCGGCCACGGCTCGGGCTTCACATCGAGCGGGAAGCGCTCCCCGACCGGTGCCGGGGGATGGCGCAGGATGTGCGCGAAGAGGGTCTTCAATGCCCCGGAGGTCAGCTTTGCGACCACGCAGCGCACGGCCGGGACCGCGATTTCGTGGCGCACCGGGCGGTAGTCGTCGCCGAGCTGATCGAGGGTGCCGTCGATGGCGTCCTTGAGCAGTCGCAGATCGGTGACGACCTCACCGTCTCCCGTGCGCAGCTCGAGCCGGAACTTCCAGAACGGCACCAGGTCGCTGGGGACCTCGGGGGTGCGCGGGTCATGACCGTACGGCACCTCGACCTTGCGCCCGCCCTCGACCCGGAAGACGCGGTGGCAGTTGGTGCAGAAGTGGTGCACGGCCTGGGGTGAGAACTGGTACTCCCAACCGCAGGTCGGGCACTCCATCGGCGTGAACCGGAGCCCTGTCGCCGGGCTTCGAGCGGCTCTCGGGCAGCGGCTCGAGCGCCTGCGGATCGAGCTCGGGGGCGTTGCCGACGACGGTGCCCGAGGCGGCATCGACCAGGATCCGGCTGGAGACACCCGATCCCTCCACTTCGCACACCCACCACGGACGCCAGACGACGGCGCGGACGTCCTCGCAGAGCCGGTTGCCGACCCTGAGGCTGCGCAGGTCGCGCACCAGCCGCTTGCGGTCGAGATCGCCGTATGCCGCGTCGAGCAGCGCCGGCGCACGGTCGGCGGGCAGGCAGCGCGCGTCCTCCGGCAATGCGGCCGCGGGCAGCAGGGCGCGAAGCCAGCTCAGCTTCCCCATCGACGGCAGGTCGAGCAGGGAGGTCGCCTCGGTGGCGGCCTCGACCGCCCCGACGGTGAACCGCAGGACCTTGTCCTCGGTCACCGGCTCGCGGCCGAAGACAGCCTCGTAGAGCACACCCATCCCGTGGTAGTAGGGGGTCAGGAAGCGGTCGGCAGAGCCGATGCGCAGCGTCGTCGCGAGCTTGGCGCGGAAGCTATCGGCTGCGCGGTTCACGGCAGCCTCGGCCGCGGCGGCCGCGAGATCGGCCTCCGGGGAGTCGATCGGCGTTCCGTCGCTCGCCACCCGGCCTCCGGCCCGGACCAGCGGTGCCACCGTTGCCTGGTAGAGCTTCAGGAAGTGGAGGCGCCGGTGGTGGTCGAGGATAGCCTCCCTCAGTGTGGCGAGGTCCCCGGCCCGCGCCGGGAGGGTGACCTGGAGCAGGTCCTCGTGGCCGACCACGAGGTGGTGCGAGCCGCAGAACTCGCAGTGTGCCATCCGGTGCAGTACCGGCAGCGCGATCTCGGCGCCGCACTCGGGGCACGGGAGGGCAACGACGTAGCCGTTCGCATCGTCGACTGCCGGTGAAGCAAGACCGGCGGCCGGACCTGCCGGCGGCAGCGCCGGCTCAGGTGGCGGCGCGGCTGGAGCCGTCGCCAGTGCGAGCTGCGCCAACCGCTCGACCGGATTCCAGGAGGTGTGCCAGGCCGCCCACACGGCGCCGAGCATCATGATCGGCAGGTACATCCAGAGGTCGGCGAGGCGCCCGATGGTGACCAGGGAGACCTGGGCGAGGAGCACTCCCGCCACAACCTCGAGCAGCGGACGCCGGACCGCAGCCAGCCCCGCGCCGGGGACGACCGCATTGGCCACGATCGAGACCACGGGCGAGGTGTGCCGGGGAGCGAGCAGGACGGCGGCGAGGATCGCGGCGACCGGCGGCGCCGCGAGAGCGAGAAGAGCCCAGGCCGGGGTCACATCACCTCTTCCGGCAGCAAGGTACCGCTGGCCAGCTCCTTGAGTAGACGGACGACGACCTGGGTGTCGTCGATGGCCAGCGAGGCGTCGGCGAGCGCGCCTTCGAGCAGGAGACACAACGCCTGGAAGTAGACGTCGGAGCTGCTGCCGTTCGTCAGCACCGCCCGGCAGGCGTCGAACTGCTCGCCGCGCGGCAGCCCTCCCCGAATCAGGCGGCGAACGACTTCACTGTAGGCGAGGTCGGGTCCGTCGTCGTCCATGTCGAAGTCCATCGATCCTCCCGGAGCGACGGGCCCTGGGGCGGCTCCGCCGGAGCGGTCGGTCCTCTCGTGAAGAGAGCGTTCCTCAGTATACTGAGAACGAGACCTTGAGGCGAGACAGGAGGCGGAATGGGCGATCTGGCGGGCCGTCACGTCGTGATCACGGGCGCAGCGAGCGGCATCGGCCTGGAGGTGGCCCGCCGGGCCGCGACGCGGGGCGCCGAGGTCTGCCTCGTCTCGCGACGCAGGGAGGCCCTCGAGGAGGCCGCCTCGGGCATCGGGTCCGCGGCCTGGGCGCACGCCGCCGACCTCGCCGATCCGGAAGCGATCTCGGAGCTCGCCGCCGCGGTCGAGACGCGTTGGGGCGGTGTTGACGGCCTCGTCAACAACGCGGGAGTCGCCGCTCCGGGGCGGGTTGCGGCGGTCGACGTCGCGACCTGGGACTGGATCTTCGCAGTCAACGTGCGCGCGCCGTTCCTGCTCGTCCAGGCCCTGCTGCCGCTGTTCGGAGAGGCTGCGGCGGTGGTCAACGTGTCGTCGACCCTGGTGGTCAAGCCGATCCCGGCGATGGCGGCGTACACCGCGTCCAAGGCGGCGCTCGACGCGCTCACCAGGTCGCTCGCGCTCGAGCTCGCACCGCGGGTGCGTGTGAACTCGGTGATGCCGGCCGTGGTCGACACCCCGATCCACGAGACCCGCGGCCTGAGCCGGGAGCAGGTCGAGGGGATGGGGCGGATCCACCCCATGGGCCGCATCGGTCAGCCCGAGGACGTGGCCGAGATGGTCCTCTTCCTGCTTTCGGACGCGGCGTCGTGGGTGACGGGCGCCGTGATCCCGGTCGACGGCGGGATGTGCGTGACATGATCAGCCGTTGCGGACGCAACTGCTGATATCCAGGGCGCTGACCAGCGCCCTCGAGTATCGAGCTGGCTGCAGTAAGACGTTAGATCTTTGAGGGGCCGTCGATCGTGATGCGGCGGGTGTCGCCTTCGAGGACCTCGAACCGGACTCGCCAGACCCTCGCCGCCTCCGGAAGCCAGGCGGCGACACGCTCTTTCGGCCACTCGACCGCCATCACCGCGTCGGGCTCAGACAGCATCTCCTCGAGGCCGAGCTCGCCCAGGGCGCGGACGGAGTCGTCGAGCCGGTACAGGTCGACGTGGTGGAGCCGGCGCACCGGTCCGCCAGCGAAGGGGTAGCTCTGGATCAGCACGAAGGTCGGCGAGCTGACGTCGTCGGGATCGCCGCCGAGGCCGGCAGCGAGCCCGCGCACGAAGGTGGTCTTCCCGGCCGCGAGGTCGCCCTCGAGCAGCACCAGGTCACCGGGCTCGAGGCGGGCGGCGAGCGCGGCGCCGAGCGCCTCGGTCGCAGCAGGGGTGGGACAGAGGTGGGCGTCGCGGCGCATCACGGGCTCCTGTTGGCTGCCAGGTCGAGGGCGCGGTCGCCGAGCCAGACCGCCACCGAGACAGCGAGTGCGGGGAACATCGGCTCGATGCCGGCAGGATAGCGACCGTCGTGGGCGGCGGCGATCCACCCGGCGGCGGTCGCCGCGGAGGCGACGACTGCAAGCACGGCCGGGCCGGGCCGAAACCGCCAGCGCGGGGGGGCATTGACCGCCACCACCGGCAGCAGCAGCGAGGCGGTACCGATCGTGCCGAGGTGATGCCACACGGCCACCGCCGAGTCGAAGGTGAGGGCGACCGCACCTGCCGCCGCGGCAGAGATGGCGAGGCCGAGCCGGGTGCGCCGGCGTACGACCTCGGGTGCCGCGGGACGGTCGGTGAAGTCGTGCCCGACCGTGGCCGCGGCCAGGAACAAGTAGCTGTCGAGCGTCGACATGACGGTGGCGAAGAGCCCCACGATGAAGACCGCGGCCAGCCAGGTCGGCAGGATCGTCTGGGCGAGCGCGGGGTAGGCGGCGACGGGGTCGGCGAGGTCGGGCAGGAGGACTCTGGCCGCGAGGCCTGTGGTCACCGTGAGGAAGTCGAATACCACCCACATCGCGACCGAGGCGAGCACGCCGAGGCGGGCCGTGCGCTCCGTCCTGGCGGCAAACACACGCTGGTAGAAGGCCGGCTCGACCATGGTCTGGAGCGCGATCAGGTACCACACGACCACGGCCTGCCAGCCGAGGCCGCCGTCAGCGCTGCGGTGGGTCGCCGGCAGTGCCTGCCAGAGCGCGACGAAGCCGCCGGTGTGCGCGAGCGCGACCGGCAGCAGGATCAGGAAGCCGCCGTACATCAGCACCAGCTGGAGCGCGTCCGTGCGGACCACCGCGCGGAACCCCGACAGCCCGACATAGCCCGCGGAGAAGGCGGCCACGATCACCGTGGCAAGAAGCGGCGACCAACCGGTCACGCTCTCGAGTAGGGTCGCAGACATCAGGACGTAGGCCACCGGGACCGTCACCGCCCAGATCATGGTGGCGCCCACCCGACCGGCGCGGGGGCCGTAGGAGCGGCGCATCAGCTCAGGGATCGACACCGCACCGCTGCGCCGCAGCCGTGGCGCGAGCACCAGTGCAAACAAGATCGCGGCCAGGTAGTAGGGCACGCCGAACACCACCCACGTGGAGATCCCGAACCGCCATGCGTACTCGCCGATGCCGAGGATGCCGCCGTACCAGGTGGTCACCAGGGTGGCGACGAACGCCGGCAGGGTCAGGCGACGCCCGTCGAGCAGGTAGTCCAGGCCGGTCCCGCCCCCACCACGGCTCAGGGAAGCGGCGACCAGGGCGACGGCGTACAGCGTCACCAGCAGGAGTGCGGGACCGTTCACGGCGAGCAGTGTAGCGGCGGGTCGGGAAGGTGAGGAGGTCAGGCTGTGAAGAGTGGGACGAAAGCGAGCAGGTCAGGCGCCAACGTCTCGCGTCCTACACTTCTCCCCAGCCACCGCCGCCGGGGGTCTCGAGGATCAGGCGGTCCCCGGCCTCGGCGTCGCAGCCGTCGATGCCGCCGAGCTCAAGCACCGACCCGTCCGTGCGGACGATGCGCTGACGGCCGGGCTGGCCGGGGCCTCCTCCGGCCACGCCGTAGGGGACCTCGACCCGGTGCTGGGAGAGCAGCGAGACCCGGACCGGCTCGAGGAACACGAGCTCGCGCACCACCCCGTCGCCGCCCGGCCACCGGCCCGCGCCGCCGGAGCCGCGGCGGATCGCGAAGCGTTCCAACCGCACCGGGTAGCGGTGCTCCAGCACCTCCGGATCCGTGGCCCTCGTGTTGGTCATGTGGCTGTGGGTCGCCGAAGCGCCAGGGAAGCCCGGGCCCGCGCCGCAGCCGCCGGCGACGGTCTCGTAGTAGCCGAAGCGGCGATTGCCGAAGATCACGTTGTTCATCGTTCCCTGGCTGCAGGCGACGAGGCCGAGCGCCTTGAGCAGGGTATCGACCAGGCGCTGGCTGGTCTCGACGTTGCCCCCAACCACCGCCGGACAGGACCACGGGTCGGCGGTAAACGGCGGATCGAGAATTCCCGGTGGGATCACCAGCTCGACCGGCCGCAGCAGCGCCTCGTTGAGCGGCAGCGGCTGGTCGAGCAGCAGGCGCAGCACGTAGAGCACGGCGCTGGTGACGATCGCCGGGGTCGCATTGAGGTTGCCCGGGTGGACCCCACCCGAGCCTGCGAAGTCGATCCGTGCGCGCCCGTTGCGGATCTCGATCGTGACCTGAAGCGGAGTCCCGTCGTCGAGCCGCTCGAGAGCTTCGACACGTTTTTCCCCGAGCGCCTCGAGGGCCGTCGTCATCCGCTCCGCCGCGAGGTCCGAGAGCGCGGACATGGCGCCAGCGAGGGCGTCGGCGCCGTGTTGCCGCGCCAGGGACTCGAGCGCCGCCGCACCCATCCGATTCGCGGCTGCCTGCGCCGCGAGGTCGGCGAGGTTCTCGTCGACCGAGCGGGTCGGGTACGGCCCCGACTCCAGCAGACGCCGGATCTCCGGCCATCGCGGCGCGCCGCCGGCGACCAGCAGGGTCGGCGGGATCACCACGCCCTCCTCGGCCAGGCAGTGTGCGTTCGGCGGCACCGAGCCCGGGGTGATGCCCCCGATCTCGGCGTGGTGGGCGCGGTTGGCGACCCACGCCATGAGGCGGTCGGGCCGGGCGGGGTCGAACACCGGCGCCGCCACGGTCACGTCCGGCAGGTGCGAGCCACCGTAGGCGGGGTGGTTGGTGACCGCCACGTCGCCCGGACCGAGCGTCATCTCCGCCGCGAGGCCGCGCACCGCGAGGCCGAGCGCGCCGAGGTGGACCGGGATGTGCGGCGCGTTCACCACCAGCGCCCCGCCCGCGTCCAGCACTGCACAGGAGAAGTCGCGGCGTTCCTTGATGTTGGTCGACAGGGCGGTGCGCTCGAGCATCTCGCCCATCTCCGCCGCGATCGCGGTGAAGCGGTTGGCGAACAGCTCGAGTGAGACCGCGTCGGGGCGCGACGCGTCAGCCATGGCAGTGCTCCCTGCCGGTCACGTTGCGGGTCAGCACGAGCGCGCCGGCCGCGTCGCCCGCGACCCGCCAGCCCGGCTCGACCAGGGTGACGCTGTGGTCCTCGACCACCAACGCGGGCCCGTCGAGGCTGTGCCCCGGCGCCATCGCCTCCCGCTCGACCACCGCGACCTCGAGCCAGCCCCCGTCGAGCCACACCCTGCGGCAGCCGGAGGCGGGCGCCGGCGCAGCGATCGCGAGCTCGGCGGGTGCCTCGGGCTCCGGCGGCCGCGTCGACGCGACGACCCGGAGTGACTCGAGCTCGACAGCCCGGTCGGGAGGGTCATAGCCGTAGACCGCGCGGTACCGCGCGACGAACCGTTCCGGAAGGTCGGCCACCGGGTCGGCATCGACGTCGAGTGCGGTCTCCTGGCCGGCGAGGCGGAGGCGCGCGATCCGCCGCCGGATCACCACATCCCCCTCGGGAACCCCCTCCCCCACGACTGCCCGGCTCGCCGCGCCGGCGAGCTCGGCGAGCCACGCCTCCACCTGGGTCGCGGCGTCTGCCAGGCGCCGCAGCACCTGGCGGTGGGCGAAGCGCTCGATCACGGCGTCGCCGAGGCCCCGCGCGGACAGCAGGCTCGCGTCCGGCGGCACCAGCACCGTGGTCATGCCGAGCAGCCGCGCGAGGGCACAGGCGTGCTGCCCCCCGGCCCCGCCGAAGGCGACCAGGACGTGCTCGCGCGGGTCGTAGCCGCGCCGCACCGAGATCCGCCGGATCGCGCTCGCCATGCGCTCGTTGGCGATCGCGAGCAGGCCCTCCGCGAGCCGCTCGGGTGCCGCGGCGCCGCCTGACCCGGCGACCTCCGCCACCAGAGCGCCCAGCGCCCGCTGTGCCGCCGGCTCGTCGACCGGGATCCCGAATCGCTCGGGCACGATCCGCCCCAGCAGTAGGTTGACGTCGGTGATCGCGAGCGGACCGCCGGCGCCGTAGCACGCCGGCCCCGGGTCGGCGCCGGCGCTGCCCGGCCCCACCGTGAGCTTGGCGCCGTCGAAGGCGCAGATCGAGCCGCCGCCCGCGGCGACCGTTTCCACCGCGAGCGCGGGCGCGACCAGCACTACATCGCCGACCCGGTGCTCGAAGACGTACTCCCAGTCGCCGTCCCAGCGCGCGACATCGGTCGAGGTCCCGCCCATGTCGAAGGAGATCACCCGCTCGGCCCCGGAGCGCCGTCCGGACAGCGCCGCCCCGACCACGCCGCCGGCCGGTCCCGAGAGCAGGGCGTCCTTGGGCCGGAACTCGGCCGCCGCCACGAGACCGCCGGCCGAGGTCATGACATGCAGGGTCCCACTCGGGATCGCCGCTGCGACCCGCTCCAGGTAGCCGCCGACGACCGGCGTGAGGGTGGCGTCGACGACCGCGGTCGTGGCCCGGGGGAGCAGCTTGATCAAAGGCGCCAGGCGAGCCGACTCGCTGACGTGGGCGAAGCCCTCCTCGCGCAGCGCAGCGGCGACGGCCGCTTCGTGCGCCGGGTTACGGTAGGCGTGGAGGAGCGCCACAGCCGCACAGGTGATCCCGCCGGCTAGCAGGCGTCGGGCCGCGGCCCGCACCCCGTCGAGGTCGGGCGGGCGCAGCACGGTGCCGTCCGCGGCGAGGCGCTCGTCGACCTCGACGACCTCGGTAGCGAGCGGCGGCGGCCGCCTGACGTCGAGGGCGAAGAGGTCGTCCCTCGCCTGGGTCCCGATCGCCGGCAGGTCGCCAAAGCCCGCGGTGATGAACAGCGCGGTCGGCGCCCCCCGGCGCTCGAGCAGGGCATTGGTGCCGCGGGTGGTCGCCAGCCGCATGGCGAGCCGCGGCAGCGGCACGCCGAGCGGGGTCCTGGTCAGCAGGTGGGCGGCGAGCAC
The DNA here is from genome assembly GCA_963814875.1 of uncultured Acidobacteriota bacterium. Lineage (GTDB taxonomy): Bacteria > Acidobacteriota > Thermoanaerobaculia > Thermoanaerobaculales > Sulfomarinibacteraceae > CAVSIS01. The sequence continues at coordinate 29,868 of CAWFFJ010000017.1, read as the reverse complement.
CGGCGCCTCGACCGGGGCGCGCAGCTCGCAGGCGGCGCCCGGCGCGAGCTCCGAAGGTGTCGCTTCGTCGAGGGTGACGCGACCTCCCTCGGACGCCACCACCTGGGGTCCTGCTCCGCCCGCGAGCGGGGCGACGCGACAGCCGACAACGAAGCCGTCGACCAGACCGCCGAGCCCGTCGAGCACCAGCTCGCGCTCGCCGGGGCGCTCCACCACCCGGGCGCGCAGCGCGCTCGAGCTCAGCACCTTGACCCGGTGGAGCCGCCCCGAGGGATCGACCCCGAGTCCGTCGGTGAAGGTCCCCCCGGTGTCCACCCAAATCCGCCACGCCGCCTCGCCCATCGCGGGCGATTGTACGCAGTCAGAGTAGACTCCGCACTGGAGGACGACGAGATGACGACGACCCGACGCGTGATCGCGACCGAGGCCGCACCCAAGGCGGTCGGGCCCTACTCCCAGGCCATCGTCGCCGGCGGACTGGTCTTCACCGCCGGCCAGATCCCGCTCGACCCCGCCACCGGCAAGCTCGTCGGCGGCGCCATCGAGGACCAGACCCGGCAGGTGCTCGACAACCTGCGCGCCGTGCTCGAGGCCGCCGGAAGCGGGCTCGACCGGGTCGTGAAGGTGACCGTGTTCATGACCGACCTGTCGCTCTTCGCGCGCATGAACGCGGTCTACGCGACCGCCTTCCCCTCCGACCCGCCCGCGCGCAGCGCGGTCGGCGTCGCCGCCCTGCCCCTCGGCGCCCAGGTCGAGATGGAGTGCGTGGCCTTAGGATCCTTAGGATCCTGAGGGCGTGGGCCCGTCAGCGCCCGGCGCCATGCGGGACGACCTCGGGGGCCCCCGCCGCTCATGATCCTCTCGATGCGCTCCGCGCATCGTGTTTCAGACAGGATGCGTCAGGAAAGACTTGCTTCGTCTTCCATCTTCCGTCTAGCGTCTAGCGTCTCGCTTCTCGCTTCTCGCTTCTCGCGTCTAGCGTCTTGCGTCTAGCCTCCTTCCTCCTCACCCCTCACTCGCCGCCGTCGGCGGCTTCCGCCAGGCGGCTGGCGTCAGCGTCCGCAGCTGCAGCGCGTGAATGTCGCCCTCCAGCGCCGGCCGGAGCAGGTCGTAGACCATGCGGTGGGCGGCGACCCGGCCGACCCCTTCGAAGCGCGGCGACACGACGAGCACCCGGTAGTGCCCTGCTCCGCTCGCGGCGCCGGCATGGCCGGCATGCAGCGCGCTGTCGTCGATCACCTCGACGTGCTCGGCGTCGAGCTGCTCGCGCAGCATCCGCTCGATGAACTGACTGCGCTCTGACACTTCCATGTGGCTCACCCCTCGCCCCTGACGGCAGCCCGCCTCGTTGAACCCGCGTCACCCGGCCCGTGTTCCCCAGCTTGAAATGCCGTCGCTGTCGCGCGCGGATACAATGCCCCTGACGGAGAGTGGATGACTGACGAGCTCGAGGCGGCGATCCTCGACCTGGCGTGCGACCGGGGGCTGCTCAAGGCGACCGACCTGGCTGAGGTTGCAGCGGTGCAGGCGACGCCGACCGGTCAGGCCGGACCGTCGTCCCGGATCGAGCGGCTGGTCGACTTGGGCCGGCTGTCGCGGACGGCGGTGGCGGCCCTCGAGGACGAGGTCCGGCGCACCCTCGTGGGCGAGCACGGTCGTGACCCGGAGCGCACTGTGGTCACCGCCGGCGGCGAGCACACCCAGGTGTCGGCGCCGCCGACCGCAGACAGCCTGGCCGCGCTCGCCGCACGCGACCGCGACTACCCCCCCGACTGGGACCGTTTCACCGACATCCGGCTGCTCGGCGAGGGCGGCATGGGCCGCGTGTACCGTGCGGTCGACCCCCGGCTCAACCGCGCGGTCGCCCTCAAGTTCCTGCGCGGGCAGGACCCGTCGATGGTTGACCGGTTCCTCAACGAGGCACGCTCCCAAGCCCGGGTCGAGCACGAGAACGTGTGCCAGATCCACGAGGTGGGCGAGGTCGGCGGCCGTCCGTTCATCGCGATGCAGCTCATCTCGGGCACCACCCTCGGCGCCGCCGCGCGCACGCTCCCGCTCGACGACGTCATCGCCGTGATGGCCAAGGTCTGCCGGGCCGTGCACGCCGCCCACCGCCAGGGCCTCGTCCACCGGGACATCAAGCCCGCCAACATCATGGTCGAGCGCACCGAGGAGGGCCAGCTCAAGCCCTACGTGCTCGACTTCGGTCTCGCGCGAGAGGAGGCCGCGCACGGTGCCACCGCAACCGGGTTCATCCTCGGCACGCCCGGCTTCATGGCCCCGGAGCAGGCCCGCGGCGAGACCCGGACGATCGGTGCCCGGACCGACGTCTGGGCGCTGGGGGCGACCCTCTACGACGTGCTCACCGGCCGGCCTCCGTTCGAGGGGTCGATGCTCGAGGTCCTGGTCAAGATCGGTACCGAGGAGGTGACGCCGCCACGGCGGCTGCGGCCCGACCTTCCCGCCGACCTCGAGGTGGTCCTGCTCAAGTGCCTCGAGAACGACCCTGCCCTGCGCTACCCCAGCGCTCTTGAGCTCGCGGAGGAGCTCGAGCGCGTGCTCGCCGGCGAACCCGTCCTCGCCCAGCCTCCGAGCCTGAGCCGGATCGTGCGCCGAAGGCTGCGGCGCAACCGGCTCGGCGTCGCGGTCGGTGCGGTCGCCCTTGCCGCAGTGCTGATCGGCGGCGCCACCGTCGCGACGGTGGTCTGGCGGGCGCGGCGCGCCGCCGAGCGCAGCCACGCCATCGCGCAGGAGATCCCCCGCCTCGAGGAGATGGTTCGACTCGCCTACTCTCGCCCGCTGCACGACGTGCGCGGCGAGCTCAACGAGGTTCGACGACGGCTCGACGAGCTTGCCGCCGAGGCGATGCGCGACGCGGCCGACGTCGGCGCGGTGCGCTACGCTCTGGGCCGCGGCTACCTCGCCCTGGACGACGCCGAAACCGCCCAGAAGCACCTTCAGGCGGCGTGGCAAGAAGGCAACCGAGCACCCGAGGTCGCCTACGCTCTCGGGCTCGCGAACGTGCAGCTCTACCGCGAGCAGCTCGAGATGGCGGGACGACTGGGCGACCGCGACCTGGTCAAGAAGCGCCGCGCCGAGCTCGAGACGACCTACCTCCAGCCGGCGCTCGAGTTCCTCGAGCTCGGCCGCAAGGCCGAGGTCGAGGCCCCGGAGCTGGTGGAAGCGCTGGTTGAGGCCGTCCGACGGAATTGGAGTGCGGCCCTCGACGCCGCGGCGGCGGCCCGCCAACGCATCCCATGGCTGGTGGCCGCCGACCGGCTCACCGGCGAGGTTGACCTCGCGCACGGCGAGGAGCTGTACACCAGCGGTCAGTACGACCAGGCTGCGGAGGTTCTCGCCGGCGCTCGCGAAGCGTACGAGCGGGCGCTTCAAACGGCGCCGAGCGACCCACGGGCTGCGGTCGGGCTGTGCCGCCAGGCGAACGACCTCATCCTGCTCGCCAATGAGACGGGCAAGCCGTCCGAGGAGCCGTACCACAGAGCGATCAATGCCTGCGGACGGGCTTTGACCGCCGACCCGGAGAGCTCGTCGGCCCGTCATGCCCTCGCCTTGGCCCACCTGCGCTGGGCCGAGGGCGAGCTGCGTCGAGGCGGCGATCCCTCTGCCGCGCTCGAGCAGGCGATGGCGCTTTCGAACGTGTTGCTGGCGGAAAACCCCGACGACGCGGCCGCTCTCACCCATCTCGGCATCGCGACCCGGTGGTCGGCCCAGCTCGCCGCCGCCCGGGGCGAGGATCCGCGCCCCGGACTCAAGCAGGCGACCGATGTGCTGGCGCGCGCCGTCGACGCCGAGCCGGGGTCGTACCTCGCGCTCAACAACCTCGGTCTGGCGTGGTTCTTCTGGGGGCTGACCGACTACGACGAAGGCCGCGACCCGCGCCCCGCTGCGACCCAGGCGGTCGACGCCTTCCAGCGCATGCTCACCGTCCGTCCCGACCAGGCCGCGGCGATGGACAACATGGGCGTCGCCCTGTGGCTCGTCGCCCGGCACGCGGCGCTGTGGGGGGACGACCCGCGCCCCGACCTCGAGCGCGCCGTCACCGTGCTCGAGCGGGCAGTCAAGCTCAACCCCAAAGACACCGTAGCGCTGGCCAATCTCGGGCTGGTCCACGCCGAGCGGGCCGCCTTCTCGGTGTTGGTCGGCGAGGACCCAAACGACGACCTTGCGAGCGCCACGGACTGGTGCGCCCAGGTCCGCGCCGTCAACCCGAGCGATCCCTTCGCTGCCGCCAACCTCGCCCAGGTGCACCGGATCGCGGCGGCATGGGCCCTCGACCGGGGCGTTTCGCCGGCCGACGAGGTCCGATCAGCCCGCGAGACGGCTCGCGAGGCGGCCGATCTCAACCCGTCGGACGCCGAGCCGTGGCTCATCCTGGGCGAGGCCGAGACGGTTCTCGGCCGCTGGCAGGCCGGCTCCCGGCGCGATCCGGTGAGCGCCTACCGCGGCGCCCAGACGGCTCTCGAGCACGCGATCACGCTCAATCCGCGCTCGGTCGACGCGCGCTGCGCCGCGGCCCGGCTCCAGTTCTGGTGGGGTAGTCACGTGCTGGCCAGGGGCGGCCGTGCCGCCGAGCACCTGAGTCTCGGCGCCGCGGCCCTCGACCAGCTCGAAGGCGGGACCGACCGGGCCGACGCCCTGGCTGCGCGCGGCCTTCTCGAGCTGCTCTCGGCCCGTGCCGCCACCGGGGGAAAACGCGCCGAGGCCGCTCGTTCGGCAACCCAGGCGTTCGAGCAGGCTCTGACCCGCAACCGATGGCTCGATCGTGAGCTCAGTGGCCAGCTCGCCGCGGCGAGGAGCCTTGCGGCGGCCGATTGACTGCAGGCCTGACCTCAGAATGTACATTCCGAAAAAGGGCCAGCGCCCGTGACGACGTTTCGACCGTTGTGCATCCGGCCCGCCAAGTCACAGGCGCTGGGGAGTCGTTGACTATAGCACGCGCAGTGAGGTCCGCAAGGTGTGCCGGGAGGATCTCAGCCTGTGGCGTCGAACACCGCTTTGAGACGGAGCCGATCGGCCTCGGTGAGGTCGAGGAACTCGACCCCGACCTCCACTCCGCCCTCGTCCGTCGGCACCTCGTAGACGACCCGGACCTGCGACCTGAGCACGTCGCGGCCGACCGTGATCAGGAGCTCGAGTGCCGAGCCGACTCCGTAGCCCTCCGGGCTCACGAACATGCAGCCGCCGAGCCCGACCACCTTGGTTCGGCTCAGCACCTCGCGAGGCGCAGGTCCGAGCCGCTTCACCAGGATCGTGTGTGCCGAGGGGAGGCGCGGGTAACGGCGAGACTCGTGCTCCGAAGGCGTCATGGGTTCTCTCCAGCGGCGGCAGCCTGGGGCCATTCTACCCTGCGGCGTCTGCTGCGTCTCACCTCCGGCGCTGTGCGCAGGAGGTGAGACGCAGCAGAGGTAAGACGCTAGACGCTAGACGCTAGACGTGAATGCATCGCAAAGACAGGAAAGCCGTCTCGCGGGTGACCGCAACTCCCTTCAACAGGGGCACTTGGTTGATGAGGCTTAAGAGATGGCGTGACCGATCCCGCCCGGAGTACCCGCCCATCTTGGCGCGACCCTCTCATCTCGGACGTCTCGCCTCTTACGTCTAGCGTCTTACGTCTCACGACGCTTCCGCGACCGCGGAGTCCTCCACCACCACGCCGTCGCGCAGCTCGACCAGGCGGCCCGCGCGGCGGGCGAGCCCCTTGTCATGGGTGACAACGACGAGGGTTCGTCCCTGCGTCCAGAGCTCGGTGAGCAGGCTCATGACGTCCGAGCCGGAACCGGTGTCGAGGTTTCCGGTGGGCTCATCGGCGAGCAAGAGGTCCGGCTCCATGGCGAGCGCGCGGGCGATCGCGACCCGCTGCATCTGACCGCCCGAGAGCTCAGTCGGCTTGTGGTCGACGCGGTCGGCGAGACCGACCCGGGTGAGGTGCTCGATCGCCCGACGCTTCCGTTCCTTGCGCGGAACCCCCCCGAACAGCATCGGCATCTCGACGTTTTCGAGCGCCGTCAGCTGGGGCAGCAGGTTGAAGCTCTGGAAGACGAAGCCGACCCTGCGGTTGCGCACGTCGGCGAGAGCGTCGCGGTCGAGTCCGGCGACCCGCTCACCGCCAAGGGCGTACTCTCCCGAGCTCGGCGTGTCGAGGCAGCCGAGGAGGTTGAGGAGGGTCGACTTCCCGGAGCCCGAGGGACCGACCACCGCGACGAACTCGCCGCGGGTCACGACCAGGTCGATGCCGCGCAGCGCCTCGACCTTGATCTTGCCGGTGTCGTAGACCTTACGGATCGAACGCATCTCGATAATGGCGTCCGAAAGTCCGTTCGCCTCGCCGTTGTTGCGTCGCTTGAGGGGCCAGTTCATCCCATCCTCCCACCCGTCACGCGGTCCGGGCTGCCGGCCGTCCGCAGGGGCCGGTCGTCATTCATAGCGCAGGGTCTCGGCGGGGTCGATCATCGCCGCCCGCCGCGCCGGGAAGTAGCCGGCGAGAATCCCGATCGTACCGAGCAGGCCCGCGGTCGCCGCGGCGATCTGCCATGACAGCGTCGGCTTGCCGAGGAACTCGAGCGCCCGGTTGCCCTCGACCGGGACCATCCCGAGCAGGACGATGAAGACGATCGCCAGGACGATTCCGGCGAGGCCCCCGACCAGGGTGTAGACCAGCCCCTGGAGCACGAACGGCCCCGTGATCCAGGAGCTGCGCGCGCCGAGCGCCATCTGCACCCCGATCTCGTGGGTGCCCTCTTTGACCACGGCGTACATGATGTTGGCGACTCCGATGCCGCCGATGAACAGGGTCAGCCCGCCGATGATGCCGAGGAAGATCTGGATGCCGAGCATCATCTTGCCCATCGTCTCGGCGCCCTTGGAGGTGTCCCACAGGCCGGTGACCTGGTCGTCGCTGGGGTCAAAGCGGTACTTGGCGGCCATCGCGTCGTTGAACTCCTGGCGCGCGAGCGGCATCGCCTCCGCGCTCGCGGCCTTGAACACAACGTTGGACAGCCGCTGGTTCCCGAACTGGGCGGAGAAGGTCGTGATCGGGATGACCGAGCCGTTCTCATCGGGGCCCTTGTAGGCGCCCATCTGGAGCTTGGGCTGCATCACTCCGATCACCAGGTAGGGCGAGCCCGCGACCTGGAGCGTCTTGCCGACCGGGTCCACGTCACCGAAGATGTCCTTTGCGAGCTTGTTGCCGAGAAAGATCACGCGCCGCTTCTCACGCTCGTCGTTGATGTTGAAGAAGCGTCCACCCGCCTGAGGGTAGTGGTTACGGATCTCGCCGTACTCCCAGTTGGTGCCGGTGACGCGCCCCGTAACGGTCTTGGTGCCCCAGGTCAACGTCGTCGACCAGGACGTGAGCTCGCCAATTACCGCCGTCGCCGACGTCATGCGCCCCCGCAGGTAGTCGATGTCGTCCACCCGGGGCCGGATCGGCCTGCCCGTCGGCAGGCCCTGCCACACCTTGGAAGTTTCGCCGGGCCACCACACGGCGATGTTCTCGCCCATGCCGCGACGACCCTTCATGAGCTGCACCTTCAGGCCCTGGCCGAACGCGAGCAGCATCACGATTGCGACCGTCCCCCAGGCGATGGCGGCGGCGGTCAGGACCGCCCGCTTGCGCTGCATCGTCGAGGCGCGAAGGAACAGCTGGCCGATCACGGCGAGATCACGGGTTGCCATGGCGCCTCACAGCTTCATCGCAATCACGGGGTCGAGGCGGGCCGCGTCGCGCGCCGGGAAGTAGCCGGCGAGGAAGCCGACCAGCCCGAGCACGCCCGCGGTCATCGCCGCCAGACCGGGTGACAGGAACGGAATGCCGACGTACTCCTCGAGGCTGCGCGGGAACACGGAGCAGATTCCGAAGGAGAGCGCGAGCCCGATCGCACCGCCGATCGCGGTCAGCAGCAGGGTCTCGAACATGAACTGCCTCAGGACCGTCCGGTGGCGGGCGCCGAGGGCCATCTTGATCCCGATCTCGCGGGTGCGCTCCTCGACCACCACGTTCATGATGTTCGACACCCCGATGCCGCCGACCACCAGCGTGAGCACGCCCATGATCCCGAGGAAGACCTTGAACCCGAGCATGAACGCGTCGAAGAACACGAACATGTCGGTGGTGTCCCAGACCTGCACCGCCTGGTCGTCCGCCGGGTCGAAGCGCAGCCGCTTGGCGAGCGCGTGGCGCACCTCGACCGTGAGCTGCTTGTTGAGGTCCGGGCGGGGCGCCTTGTAGATGACGTTGTCCATGTACTTGGCCCCGGTCAAGGCGCGGAAGGTGCTCCCGGGGATGATCATCTTGGAGTGGTCGCGGCCGGAGTAGGACGAGTCCTGGTCCTTCTTGATCAGCACGCCGACGACCGTGAACGGCGAGCCGTGGATGATGACCTCCTTGCCGACCGCGTCCTCGGTCCCGAACAGGTCCTCGGCGATCTCGTTGCCGACGAACACCACCCGCCGCCGCTCGGCCATGTCAACCGGGTTGATGAAGCGCCCGCCGGCGGCCGGGATCATGTTGCGCATCTGGCCGTAGATCGGCGACACCCCCGACACGTCGACCGCGCGCTGGCGGTCGCCGTAGCGAGCGATCAGGTTCTCGGAGTACTCGGAGGAGATCCCGGCCAGCAGCGGCACCTGTGCCTTGAGGTAGTCGATGTCGTCCTCGGTCAGGCGGATCCGCCGGCCTTTTCCGAGGCCCTCGAACGGCATCGACGTCCGCATCGCCCAGCCGATCACGATCCGGTCGCCGAGCCCGGCGATGCTCTTGATCTGCTGGCGGTGGAGGCCGTTGCCGAAGGCGAGCAGCAGCGACACCGCGACCGTCCCCCACACGATCCCGAAGGTGGTGAGAAAGGTCCGCAGCTTCTGGCTCGTCACGTCCCGCAAAAGCTGCCGCAGCATCGACCCGAAGCTCGTCATCCCACCGCCACCAGTCCTCTCTCCGCCTTCGCAGCTCTTTGCAGCCAGAACGACTACCCGAGCCGCACTACCGCCGAATCGAGAACCTGCCTCTGCAGCTCCCCACCCAGGAATGCGCACCAGCGCATTCCACTCGAGCCCGCCCACCTTCGCAGCGCCTCTCACCAAAGACCGCTCACCCCTTCGCGAGAAACCGCCCGAACCGAGAGCGCCCCATCGCAGCCCCCCACACAGGAATGCGCACCAGCGCATTCCTCAAGAGATCTCCTTCGGAGGCCGCTGCACCACCTGGTCGCCCGCCTTGACGCCCGACACGATCTCGACGTTGAGGCCATCCGACAGCCCGAGCTCCACCGGCACCTTGCGCGGCGGCGCCTCGGCCTGATCGGCCGGGAGCTCGACGAAGGTCTTGGCGCCGTCGTCCTCGAACAGCACCAGGCGCTCTGGGATGGTCACGATGTCGTTCTTCTCGCGGATCACGACGTCGGCGTTGGCCGAGTAGCCCGCACGCAGGACGATGTTCTGGTCCGGCTCGAGCTCAACCTCGACGTCAAACAGAGTCGCGCCCTCCTCCTTGCGGGCCTGAGGAGCGATCCGCGACACGCGGCCTGTGACCTGGTCCGAGGGCAGCGCACCGACCTTGATGCGGCACGGCAGGCCGACCGCGATCTTGCCAACGTCGATCTCGTCGACGGTGCCGCGGAAGATCAGGTCGCGCATGTCGGCCACCGTCGCCAGCTCGGTCCCGGGCTGGTAGGAGGTCAACGGCACCACCGGGTCGCCCGGGTTGACCGCTCGGCTGAGCACGGTGCCGCTCGCCGGCGCGCGGATGATCGCCTCGACGTCCGTGTCGCCCCCGGTCACGCGGCCGACGCGGGTGAGCTGGCGGTTGTCGCGCGCCTGGGCGAGCGAGACCTCCGCGAGCTGGTACTGCTCGGCCAAGGCGTCGAGATCCCCCTTGGAGAGCAGACCCTGTGTGTTCAGGGCCTTGCCGCGCTCGTAGTCGGCCCGCACCTTCTCGAAGCTGGCCTGCGCCGAGCGCAGCTGGTGGTCGACGTTGAGCAGCTCCTGGGGCGTCGGGTCCGGCGCCATCTCGAACAGCGAGTCGCCGGCTTTGACCACGTCGCCGACCTCGACGAAGCAGCGCCGCACGATGCCGGAGATCTTCGACTTGACCTGAAACTTGTCGCGCGGCTCGATGCGCCCGACCGCGAGCGCCTTCTCGGTGATCGAGCCGAGCTTTGCTTCGACCAGGGTGAAGCCGGGTCCGGCGGTGCGCTGGGTCCCGACCCAGGCGTAGATGGCGCCCGCCACCCCTGCGACCACTGCCAGGATGATCAACCACTTCATGATCTTCGCCATGCTCGAGCCTCCTCACTTCCAGCTGCTGCGTATCAGATGCTCCGACCGGCTCGGGGGTTGCATCCTCCCCTTCATACGCAGACTGCCCGGCAGTGGTTCGCCCGCTTGACAGCGCCCACTCCCTCGGCCACCCTGAGGCGCCGCGGGGCAGGCCGGTTGCACCCCGCCAAGAGGGGGCTCGTCTCAGGACGAGGGAGGTCTGATGCGCAAGCACGTCACGCTGATCACCGGTGCCAGCGGCGAGATCGGTCACGGCCTCATCGAGCGTCTGGCGAGCCGCGACGACCACGCCATCGTCACGATCGACCTCCAGCCGCTGCCGCCGGAGATGCGCGGCGCGGTCCAGCGCGAGTACGTGGGTTCGATCCTCGAGCACAACCTGCTCCAGCGCGTGGTGGCCGAGTTCGAGGTCGACACCATCTTCCACCTCGCGGCGATCCTGTCGACGCGGGGCGAGATCATTCCGACCACGGCCCACCAGGTCAACGTCGAGGGCACCCTCAACTTGCTCGAGTTCGCCCAGCTCCAGGGCGAGTCGCACGGCCGCCCGGTCGTCTTCATGTACCCGAGCTCGATCGCCGCTTACGGCTTCCCCGACCTCCAGACCAAGAACGGCGCCGGCCGGGTCCGCGAGGACCAGTGGAACACCCCGACCACCATGTACGGCTGCAACAAGCTCTACTGCGAGCACCTCGGCCGCTACTACGACCGCCACTACAAGCAGCTCGCGGCCGAGACCCTGTCGGGCCGAGTCGACTTCCGAGCGATCCGTTTCCCGGGCCTGATCAGCGCGGTCACGATGCCCTCCGGAGGGACCTCGGACTTCGCTCCCGAGATGATCCACGCCGCCGCCCAAGACGAGCCGTACGCGTGCTTCGTGCGGCCCGACTCCCGGATCCCGTTCATGGTCATGACCGACGCCGTCGAGGCCCTGCTCCAGCTCGCCGCCGCGCCGCGCGCGAGCCTCGGCCAGAAGGTCTACAACATCACCGCCTTCAATCCGTCGGCGGCCGAGATCCGCGACCTCGTGCTGGACGGCTTCCCCGACGCGGAGATCCGCTTCGAGCCCGACCTCAAGCGCCAGGCGATCGTCGACAGCTGGCCGGCGGACGTGGACGACGACGCGGCGCGGGCGGACTGGGGCCTCGACCCGCGTTACGACCTCGAGCGGGCCTTCTCCGAGTACCTGATTCCCCGCATCCGCGAGAGGTACGCCCGCTGACGCGGGCAGACAAGCGCTAGACGCTAGACGCTAGACGCGCCGCTTCGGCTCGGGTTTCATTCCGTCACCAGTGTTCGTGCCAGCTTCCGGACGTCTCGCGTCTTGCTTCTCGCCTCTTACGTCGTGCTTCTAGCGTCTTACCTCTCGCGTCTCGCGTCTCACATCTCGGGCGGAGACAAGCTCCGCCCCTACGTCTGGCGCCCCTGAACGTCTTGCTTCTAGCGTCTCGCGTCTCGCGCCCTACTCCTCCTCACCTCCTTACCCCTTCACACTTTGTGTGTCTCGCCCTGCGCTGTCATCCTTGAGACGACGTCCACTGGCAGGACACCGGAGTGTGCGCTCGGACGGCCATCTGGTCTCTCTGGAGACACTTACCCGATTGCGGCGATTCCCCAAGATATAGTATTGACACACGACAGCACCGCTAGATATAGTGGCTTCACGTCAGTTCCTCAGGCTGGACCGCGGGGTGCCGCTGGCTGCGCGCGCCATGGGGTCATCGCGGCCTGACGTGACCGGGAGGGCAGTTCATGCGTGTGACCAGGAAGTTCACCCGTGCCGGCGAGAGCCCGTACGCGGACATCGAGTTCGAGCCCAGGTCGAGCGAGATCCGCAACCCCGACGGCACCGTGGTGTTTTCGATGGATGACGTGGTCGTACCGAAGAGCTGGTCCCAGGTCGCGGTCGACGTCCTCGTCCAGAAGTACTTTCGCAAGGCCGGAGTGCCGCAGGTCGAGCCGGACGGCACCCCGATTCTCGACGAGACGGGCAAGCCGGCGACCGGACCGGAGAAAGACGCCCGCCAGGTCTTCGACCGCCTCGCCGGGTGCTGGACCCACTGGGGCCGGAGCTACGACTACTTCGACAGCGAGGACGACGCTCTCGCCTTCCACGATGAAATGTGCGCGATGCTCGCGCTCCAGGTCGCAGCGCCCAACTCGCCGCAGTGGTTCAACACCGGTCTTGCCTGGGCCTACGACATCACCGGCCCCGCTCAGGGTCACTGGTACGCCGACCCCGCAACCGGCGAGCTCAAGCTCGCCGACAGCGCCTACGATCACCCGCAGCCGCACGCCTGCTTCATCCAGTCGGTGAATGACGACCTCGTCAACGACGGCGGCATCATGGACCTGTGGGTTCGCGAGGCGCGCCTGTTCAAGTACGGCTCGGGCACCGGCTCGAACTTCTCGCGCCTGCGCGGCGAAGGTGAGCCGCTGTCCGGCGGCGGGCGCTCCTCCGGCCTGATGTCGTTCCTCAAGATCGGCGACCGCGCCGCCGGCGCGATCAAGTCCGGGGGCACCACGCGCCGCGCCGCCAAGATGGTCTGCCTCGACCTCGACCACCCCGACATCGAGTCCTTCGTCAACTGGAAGGCCGTCGAGGAGCGCAAGGTAGCCGCGCTGGTCACCGGCGCGCGGGTGATGCGCCGCCTCCTGCAGCAGATCCTCGACACCTGCTTCCCCGACCAGAGCGAGACCCCCGACGTCGACCCGCAGCGCAACACCGGCCTGCGTCTGGCGATCGCCACCGCACGGCGCCAGGGGATTCCGGACGGCTCGATCCAGCGCGTGTTGCAGCTCGCGCAGCAGGGCATCCGCACCTACCGCGTCGAGCAGTACAGCACCGACTGGGACTCCGACGCCTACTACACGGTCTCCGGCCAGAACTCCAACAACAGCGTCCGGGTCCCCAACGCGTTCTTTACCGCTCTGGACGCCGGCCGCGGCTGGTACCTGACCCGACGTACCGACGGCAAGGTCGCCAAGGAGGTTCCAGCGAGCAAGCTGTGGAACGACGTCGCCCTCGCCGCATGGGAGTGCGCCGACCCCGGGGTGCAGTACGACGACACCATCAACGAGTGGCACACCTGCCCCGAGGGGGGCCGGATCAACGCCTCCAACCCGTGCTCCGAGTACATGTTCCTCGACGACACGGCGTGCAACCTGGCGTCGCTGAACCTGGTCCGCTTCCTGAGCGAGGACGACACCTTCGACATCGAGCTCTTCCGCCACGCCGTCCGTCTGTGGACCGTCACCCTCGAGATCTCGGTGCTGATGGCCTCGTTCCCGAGCCGGCGGATCGCGGAGCTGAGCTACACCTACCGCACTCTGGGGCTCGGCTACGCGAACCTCGGTTCGCTGCTGATGCGGCTCGGCATCCCCTATGACTCGGACCAGGGACGCGCGATCTGCGGCGCCATCACCGCGCTGATGACCGGCGAGTCCTACGCCACCTCGGCCGAGATGGCGAGCGAGCTCGGACCCTTCCCCGCCTTTGCCGCCAACCGCGAGCCGATGCTGCGGGTGATCCGCAACCACCGGCGGGCGGCGTGGAGCGCCCCTGGCGACGAGTATGAGGAGCTCTCCGTGCAGCCGATGGCCATCGCGCCGGAGCACGCGCCCGAAGGTCTCCTCGCCGCCGCTCGCGAGGCATGGGACCGCGCACTCGCCGCGGGCAGCGAGCACGGCTTCCGCAACGCCCAGACCACCGTGCTCGCGCCGACCGGCACCATCGGCCTCGTCATGGACTGCGACACCACCGGCATCGAGCCCGACTTCGCCCTGGTCAAGTTCAAGAAGCTCGCCGGCGGCGGCTACTTCAAGATCATCAACCAGGCGATTCCCGCTGCGTTGCGCCATCTCGGCTACTCGGCCAAGGCGATCGACGGCATCGTCGCCCACACCCTCGGCCGCGGCACCCTCGAGAGCTGCCCGGGGATCAATGCCGAATCGCTGCGCCGACGGGGCTTCGACGACGCCGCGCTCGAGCGCGTTGAGCGCGCCCTGCCGACCTCGTTCGACATCCGCAACGCGTTCGCGCCCCACGTCGTCGGCGAGGACACGCTGCGCGTCATCGGGATCGAAGACGAGGAGCTCGCCGACTGGTCCCTCGACCTGCTCGCGCGGCTCGGTTTCTCCCCCGACGAGATCGAACGCGCCAACGCCTGGGCCTGCGGCACGATGACCGTCGAAGGGGCACCGAAGCTCAAGCCGGAGCACCTCCCGGTGTTCGACTGCGCCAATCGCTGTGGCAAGCGCGGGATCCGCTTCATCCGCTACGACGGCCACATCCTGATGATGGCCGCCGCCCAGCCGTTCATCTCGGGCGCGATCTCCAAGACGATCAACATGCCCGCGGACGCCGCCGTGGCCGACATCCAGCGCGCCTACCGCCTGTCGTGGGACCACATGCTCAAGGCCGTGGCCCTCTACCGCGACGGCTCCAAGCTCAGCCAGCCGCTGTCGATCGGCATGGACGCCGAGGAGCAGGAGGCGTTCGCCGAAGCGGTCGCCACTGGCGACCCGGTCCAGATCGGCGCCGCCATGGCCGAGCGGGTGGTCATCCGCTATCAGGCGCGCCGGCGCCGCCTGCCCCAGCGCCGCACGGGCTTCACCCAGAAGGCGAGCGTCGGCGGCCACAAGGTCTACCTGCGCACCGGCGACTACGAGGACGGGGCGCTTGGCGAGATCTTCCTCGACATGCACCGCGAGGGTGCGGCCTTCCGCTCGCTGATGAACTGCTTCGCGATCGCGGTCTCGCTCGGCCTCCAGTACGGCGTCCCGCTCGAGGAGTTCGTCGACGCCTTCGTCTTCACCCGCTTCGAGCCCAACGGCATAGTCGGCGGCCACGACCGCATCCGCATGGCGACCTCGGTGATCGACTACATCTTCCGCGAGCTCGCGATCACTTACCTCGACCGCGGCGACCTCGCCCAGGTCTCCGAGGAGGACGTCCGCCACGACACGGTCGGCTCGGCATCACGCGAAGGCGGTCGCGAGAGCGAGGGCCACAGTGAGCCGCTGGCCGAGGTGCACCAGATCGCGGTCGGTCAGGCGGGCGGGCGCACGGCGACGGGAGCGCGCGGCGGCGGCGCCACAACCCGGCGGGCGAGCTCGGTGCAGGAGGCGCGCTGGCGCGGCTTCGAGGGCGACCCGTGCCCCGAGTGCGGCCAGCTCACGATGGTGCGCAACGGCACCTGCCTGAAGTGCAACTCGTGCGGCGCCACGACGGGATGTTCCTGACGCGCCATGCGCGTCAGGAACATCCCTGTGAGGAGTCAGGAGTCAGGAGTGACGGATGCCGTAGGGGCGGAGCTTGCCTCCGCCCGGTTGAATCGCGGCACGGGAGCAGACAAGCTACTCCCCTACGAAGTCCAAATCATTTGCCCTGAAGCCCTCACTCCTCACTCCTCACTCCTGACTCTTCACCCGCGCGGCGGCTTCAGCCGCCGCGCGGGTGAAGCTACTTCAGAGTATAATACTCGCGAGTATCATGAATCGGCGATTCATCGACCGCGCTCGCGAGCTCGAGCTCCTCCAGCAGCGCTGGGCCTCAGACCGCGCCGAGCTGCTCGTCGTCTACGGCCGGCGGCGTATTGGTAAGACCTATCTCCTGAGCCACTTCAGCAGTGACCTCCCAGCCGTCTACCACGCCTCCGCCCGCCTGCCCGAGACGCAGCAGCTTGCCGAGCTCGGCCGCGCCTTCGGCGCCCACCTCGGCGACGACCTCCTGCGCGAGAACGGCTTCCGAGACTGGGACCAGCTTCTCCGCCTCCTCGGCAGCCTCGAGCGGCGGACCCTGGTGGTGCTCGACGAGTACCCCTACCTGGTGGAGTCCTCACCGGGGCTGTCGAGCCGGGTGCAGCGGTCATGGGATCACGCACTCGCGGAGTCCCCGAACCTCGTGCTCGTGCTGTGCGGCTCGTCAGTCGCGATGATGGAGCAGGAAACCCTGACCGCCGACGCGCCCCTGCACGGGCGTCGTACCGGCCAGCTCCGAGTGGAGGCCATGGACGTGCAGGCGGCGGCCGAGTTCGTGCCCGCATGGGGCGAGGACGACGTCGTCCAGGCCTTCGCGGTGCTCGGCGGCGTGCCCCACTACCTGGCGCAGCTCGACGACCGCGATCCCTTTGCGGCCAACCTCCGCCGACTGGTGCTGCAGCTCGGAGCGCCCCTGCGCGACGAGGTCGAGTTTCTACTCCGCCAGGAGCTGCGTGAGCCCCGGATCTACTTTGGCATCCTTGCGGCGATCGCCGGCGGGCGCCGGCGCTTGAGCGAGATCGCCAACGTCACCGGCGTGCCGGCCTCGTCCCTGGGCAAGTACCTCGGCGTCCTCGACCAGCTTGGGCTGGTCGAGCGCGAGGTACCGGTCACCGAAGCGCGGCCCGAGAAGAGCAAGAAGGGCTTGTACCGCGTTGTCGACCACTACACCGCGTTCTGGTTCGGCCACGTGCTGCCGAATCGTGACCTGCTCGACTCCGGCCGCGAGAGCGACGCCGAGCAGGCGATCCTCCGCAGCCTCGCCGCAACGGTGCCCCTGGTGTACGAGGAGATCTGCCGAGGCCTGGTGCGCGGCGGGTTGCTCGACGCCGCCACCGGCCGCCGCTGGACCCGGGTGGGGCGCTGGTGGGACCGCCAGGTGGAGATCGACCTTGTGGGCCTCGCGGGTGACGGCGAAGGCGTCCTCCTCGGCGAGGCCAAGTGGTCGACGAAGGCGGTGGGGACGAACGTCCTCGAGCATCTGGAAGCGGCGGCCTGCCGCCTCCCCGGCGACATCGCGGCCCGTCCACGCCACTACGTCCTGTTCTCCCGCAGCGGCTTCACCTCGGCCCTCGAGCGCCGCGCCGCCAACCGCCCCGACCTGACCCTGGTCAAGGGCCTCGGCTGAAACCGGGCACCCCGACAGGGTGAGCGGCACAAGATCCAAGACGAAGAGGAACAGAGACTCGCTCCATAGGCACTTAACCTCGACCTCGAAGAGAGGGCGAGGCTGGCCGAACGCCTCTTGGAGAGCCTCGACGGGCTCACGGAGGCCGAGGTCGAGAAGTCTGTGGCTCGACGAGGCGGAGCGGCGGGTCCAGGAGTACCGATCCGGCCGCATGGGTGCGATCTCCGCCGATCAGGTGCTCCGCCAGGCGGAAGACCTGCTGCGGTGAACCATCATCGGCGCCCCGACTACTGGCACGACCGCGTAGGTTAGCCCCCGCCATCACCGCCTTTCGCAGGCTATGCCCCGGCGGCGTCGTGCTCCGCCCAGACGACCGCTTGCAGCTCCACTCTTCACTCTTCACTCTTGACGCCTCACCAGCGCAGCCGCGCGTCCAGCCTCACCCCATCTCGCGTCTCGCGTCTCGCTTCTTGCGTCTTGCGTCTCGCGTCTTGCGTCTTGCGTCGAGCCTCTAGCGTCTAACCTCTACTCCTCTCTCCTCTCGCCTCTAGCGGCGAGCGCGCGCCCTGACTCCTCACCCGCGCGGCGGCTTCAGCCGCCGCGCGTGTGCTAGCGTGGAGCTTTGGAGGTCGGTATGCGCACGACCGCCCGATTCGTCTCGCTGCTGCTGCTCACCGCCGCTCTCGCGGTCCCCGCCGCGGCCCAGGCGCCGCCGCTCGTGCTGGCCGTCGACACCAGCCGGTCTCTGACCTCTTCCGATCTGGCGCTGGTCCGCGGGCGGCTGGAAGCCGTGCTCGGAGGTATCGATCCGAGCGTTCCGGTCGGTCTCGTCTCCTTCGCGGACCAGGCCCGTTGGGTGGTGCCGATCGGCAGCTCCCGTGAGGACGTCCGCCAAGCGCTCGACAGCCTCGAACCCCACGGCAATCTGACCGTGCTCAACGACGCCCTCTTCATCGCCGTGCGCGACATGCCCGCCGGCGGCGTCGTGCTGGTGGTCACCGACGGCCGCGACGAGGGCTCCGCAACCACCGTCGAGGACGTCGCCCGTCTCGCCGAGGCCAACCACGTCCCGGTCGTCGCAACCAGCAACGGCCGGCGGGTCGAGGAGAGAGCGCTGCGCCGGCTGGCGCTGCTCACCGATGGCGCCTACGTCGGCACCCTACGCAGTATCGACCCGGGGGATCTCGCGACGACGCTCACGGCGACCGCATCGACCGTCCGCGAAGCACAGCCCGAGGCCGCAGCCGCAGCGCCTCCTGCAACTCCCGCCCCTGTGCCTACCCTCGCTCCAGCCGAGGCGGCTGCTCCGCCTGCTGCCGGCCCCACGCTGCCGTGGTGGACGTTGCCCCTGCTGGCAGCTGTGCTCGCCGCCATCGTCGTCGCCTTCCTCGTGGCACAGCGCCGGCGCCGGCGGGTCGAAACGCGTCGCTGCCCGACCTGCGGCGCCGAGCTCGAGCCGTGGGAGACCGACTGTCCGCACTGCCAGATGAAGGAGCTCGACGAGGCCGTCCGCACCCAACCCGTGGCCACTGTCGCGGTGCCCGAGGAGCCCGCTCTCGACCCCTCCGTGTTCAAGCGCGCCCCCCAGCCGCCCGGCCTCGACCAGACCATGGTCCTCGACGAGCAGCCGGTCCTGGTTGCCCGTCACGGAGCACGCAGCGGCCGCTCGTACACCTTGCCGCGCGACAAGGTCTTCGCCGTCGGCCGCGCACCGGAGGTGAACACCCTCCAGGTCGAGGACCCGACCATGAGCAGCCAGCACTTCAAGGTGGTGCCGAAGGACGGCGAGTTCTACGTCGTCGACCTCGAAACCACCAACGGCACCTGGGTCAACCACGAGCGGGTCAGCGTCCGGCGCCTCCAATCCGGAGACATGATCCGCGGCGGCACGGCCGAGTTCGAGTTCAAGCTGAACGTCCGGAGGGTCGGGTAAGAAGGTGAGAGGGTGAGAAGGTGAAGCAGGGGCATCACGATCTGAAGCCTGGCACGCAGGGATGCACCTGGACTGTGATGCCCACCTCGTGACGCAGAGGTTTCCTGCTACGTGCCGGATGGGTCGGACCCACCGTTCTCCTCGTGTCCTGTCTCGCGCAGGCGCTCAAGCGCTACACCGCCTCTTGCGGGTCGCCTTCAACATTCCGCTGATAGCAGATCCTGTCGCACACAAAACACCGTGATCGAGGGCAACAGCACACCATGACGATTCACGATCTCAAGAGCCTACCCACCCTGATCACCGGCGCCGCCGGCTTCATCGGCTTTCACCTCGCGAAGCGCCTGCTCGACGATGGATGGGAGGTGGTCGGCCTCGACAACCTGAACGATTACTATGACCCTCAGCTCAAACGTGACCGCCTCGCGCAGCTCGAGGGACGCGACCGATTTCGTTTCGTGAAGCTCGATCTCGCTGACCGACCCGGCATGGAGCAGCTCTTCGCCGGCAACAGCTTCGGCGTTGTCGTCAACCTCGCCGCTCAGGCCGGAGTGCGGTACTCCCTGACCAACCCCCACTCCTACGTCGACTCGAACGTGGTCGGGTTCCTCCATGTCCTCGAGGGCTGCCGCCACAGTGGTGTCAAGCACCTGGTCTACGCCTCCTCGAGCTCGGTCTACGGAGCGAACACGAGCTACCCGTTTGCCGAGACCGACACCGTCGATCATCCGGTATCGCTCTACGCCGCGAGCAAGAAGGCGAACGAGCTCATGGCGCACACCTACGCCCACCTCTACGGGCTGCCGTGCACCGGTCTGCGGTTTTTCACCGTCTACGGCCCGTGGGGCCGCCCCGACATGGCGTTCTTCAAGTTCACCAAGGCGATCCTGGCCGGAGAACCCATCGACGTCTACGGCCACGGTGACATGCGACGAGACTTCACCTACATCGATAACATCGTCGAAGGCGTTGTCCGGGTGATGACCACGATTCCGAAACCCGACCCTGGCTGGTCCGGTGACCACCCGAGTCCTGCCACGAGCACTGCCCCGTGGCGGATCTACAACATCGGCAACAACCAACCGGTCGAGCTGCTGCGCTTCATCGAGGTCATCGAGCAGGCTCTCGGCCGCAAGGCAGTCCTCAACATGCTGCCCATGCAACCCGGCGACGTCCGCGCCACAGCGGCCGACGTCGACAGTCTCGGTGCCGCCGTCGGATTCCGCCCTAGCATGTCCGTGGAGGAGGGCGTCCGGCGCTTTGTCACGTGGTATCGCGAGTACTATCGCGTTTGAGGCCGGAAACGTCGTTTCTGGGGTCAGACGACGTGATCCGCGGCGGCACGGCCGAGTTCGAGATCAAGCTGAACGTCCGGCGGGTGGGATAGAAGTAAGAAGGTGAGGAAGTGAGAAGGTAAGAAGGTGAAGAGAGGGCATCACGATCTCGAAGCGTGGCGCGCAGCGAATGGAGCTGGCTCACGCTGCCTACACGGCAACCCAAGCGCTGCCTCAGCATGAGCTGTACGGCTTGACCAGCCAGATCCGGCGGGCTGCAGTCTCAGTCCCCTCAAACATCGCGGAGGGCGCGGCCCGAGGCGGTAAGAAGGAACTTGCACATTTCCTTCGAATTGCTAGAGGGTCATTGAGCGAGTTGGAGACCCTGGTGATGCTGTCGCAGGAATTCGGCTACCTGGAGGCACGCACGGGGTCGGCGCTTCACGCCCAAGTTGACAGAGTGACCGCTCTCGTCAACGGCCTCATTGCAAGCCTCCATCGAGTTCCTGCACAGCCATAACTGCGATCGCCTGCTCCGGATCTCCTCACCGTCTCACCTCCTTACCTTCTCACGCTCGCGGCGCACCCTGCGCTTGGCGCAGGCGTGCGCCGCGGGCTATCCTCCTCCCGATGTCCAGGTGGTGGTTGACCCTCGTACCCGCCGCGCCGGCCGTGGTGTCGTCGCTGATCGGGCTTCGGCTTGCGGCAGCCTCACGCCGTAGGTTGGACCGGCCCTGGGTGGGCTCCCGCGCGCGATGGCTCGTGCTCGTCCCGTCGCGGCAGGAGGGCGCCGCGGTCGAACCGACGCTTGCCTCGGTCGCCGCCGCCGCCGATGGCCACGACGTCCACGCCGTCTTGCTCCTCGACGGTGCCGACGAGGCCGCGACCGCAGTTGCAGACCGGTTGGGCATCGCGGTTGCGGAGAAGACACCTCCGGGACCGACGAAGGGCGCGGCCCTTGGCTGGGCAGCGGCAGCGCTGAAGAGCGAGATCGGCGCGTGCGACGCCGTGCTCATCCTCGACGTCGGTTCGACGCTCGCGCCCGGCTTCTTCGCAGAGCTGCCGTGGCCTGAGGGCGCCGATGCGGTTCAGGCGCGGCTCGTTGGCCGAGGCCGGGGCGTCGGCGAGGCGGTAGCGCTCTCTGAGCGCATGGCCCAGACCCTCGAGGACGGCGGCCGTCAGGCCCTCGGCTGGTCGGTACAGCTTCGCGGCACGGGCAGCGCCTACACGCCGGAGGCGTTTTTCTCGATCGCCCCCCGGCTCGTGACCCGCGTCGAGGACAAGGAGGCGTCTCTCCTGCTCGCCGCCGACGGCCGCTCGTGCCGTGCTCGGACCCGAAGCGGCGACGGTCTTCGACGACAAGCCCGAGGCCGCGGCCGGGGCGGCGCGTCAGCGCGCTCGCTGGCTCCTGGGGCAGCTCTCGCTGCCGCTGCGACAGCCTGGCGCATGCCTCCGCTTGCTCTACCGGAACCCGCTCGAGGGTCTCGCCGTGCTCGCGGAGCTCGGCGCGCGGCCGTTCGCGCTGACCGTGCCCCTGCGCCTGGCGGTTAGCGCTGCGCTGGTCTTCGGCGTGCGAGGCACGGCAGCTACGGCTGTTGCCGCAGCAGTGGCGGCGTCCGCAGCGGCCGACGTGGGCCGGCTAGCGGCGGCGGGGCGACTGCGGCCTGCAGGCGCGCTCCGGCTCACGCTCGGCTGGCTCGGGGCGTTGGCAATGCTCCCGCTCGCCCTGCTGGGCTGGCAGCGCGCACGACCGTCCGCGACACCGGATGAGCACGACAGCTTCCCCAAACCGCCGAGCTGAGGTAGGATATCGGCGCCGGGCCGTGCGGCGATCGTCGCCGCACGCGGCGCCGGACCCCGCATGACCCTATCGTCTAGCCAGGTCTAGGACACCGGCCTTTCACGCCGGCAACACGGGTTCAAATCCCGTTGGGGTCACCATGCATCTTTCGGGGGGCGCGTCGTGGGACGCGCCCCCCGAAAGATGCTGGTAGAGATTCACCACCACGCTCCGTCCAGCGCGGCTCAATGCCGCCCGGCCTCTTACGATCTCCTTGCAATGGTGACACTTGTCCGTCGTAGGGGCGGACCTCGCGTCCGCCCAGTGGTCACGCGCGCTGCACTTCAGACCATCGTTACGGATCCACACCGGGAGCAGGCAAGCTGCTCCCCTACGAGCCATAACTATCGTGCCCTCAACTCCTTACTCCTACCTCCTCCCTCCTCACCGGCGGCGCAGCCGCCTGACTCTTTACCCTTGACTCTTCACTCTTTACCGGCGGCGAAGCCGCCCGGCGGCTTCGCTGCCTGCCGCAACTCCTCCCACAGCTGACGCGGCGTCCAGATCGGGAGCGGTGCGGCAGACGCGACGGCGAGAAGATCCCTATCGCCTGTTACCAACACGTCCGCCTGTCCCGCAATCGCTGAAGCCAGTACCCAAGCATCGTCGGGATCTGCCACCACGATCTCGTTCGGCCCGGAGGGTCGGGACACGACCGTCTGCTCGCCGAGCAGGGTTTCGAGCTCGAGGACCACCTCCTCGGGCGCGCCCAGCTTCTTCCGGAGAACATCTCCGACCTCTGCGAGGACCACCTCGCCGACCAGCAACTCGTGCTCGCTCAGGATGAGCCGGAAGAGGTCCGCGCACAGGCCCCGTGCCACGAAGGCGCTGACGATGACGTTGGTGTCGAGGAAGATCCTCACGAGACGTTGTCGAAAACGTCCTCGTCGGTGAGCCAACCGTGCGCCTCCGCCAGCGGTGCGAGGCGGCGCCGCAACGTGTCAAACCTCGCCACGGCGATCTGTCGGCGCAGCGCCTCGCGTACGACCTCGCTGCGACTCCTTCCGGTGGCTGCCGCAACGCGATCGAGGGCGCGTGCGAGATCGTCGTCGAGGCGGACGGTGACCGAGCTACTCATGTAAGACAATGTAGTACACGCGGCCAGCCATAGCAAGATGGTGGTTGACCGCAGCCAGATGCGAGCGTAGGGGAGCAGCTTGTCTGCTCCCGTGCCGCGGTTCGGGCCGGCCCCACCGGGCGGAGACAAGCTCCGCCCCTACGACCGTTCTGGTGGTATCGCCAACCCGATTCGGTCGTAGGGGAGCAGCTTGTCTGCTCCCGTGCTACGGTTCGGGTCGGCCCCACCGGGCGGAGACAAGCTCCGCCCCTACGTCTAGCATCTAGCCTCTCGCGCCTCATCACACGGAGGTCATCGTGGCAGCACAGCAACACGAGCTGGTCATCGACGGCAGAACTCTGACCATCCACGACGTCGAGCGCGTAGCTCGCCACGGCGCCCGCGTGCGGCTTGCCGAGTCTGCCGTCGAGCGGATGGCGGATACGCGCCGCGTCATCGAGGACATCCTGGCGTCGGGCAAGGTCGTCTACGGCGTCAACACCGGCTTCGGCAAGCTCGCCGATGTCCGGATCTCCGACGACCAGCTCGACCGGCTCCAGCTCAACCTCCTGCGCTCCCACGCCTGCGGGGTCGGTGAGCCGTTCCCCGAAGACGTCGTGCGAGCGATGCTCCTGCTGCGCGCCAACGTGCTCGCGACCGGCTTCGCCGGCTGCAGGCCGGACCTCGCCCAGGGGGTGCTCGACCTGCTCAACGCCGGCGTCCACCCCGTGGTGCCCAGCCAGGGCTCGGTGGGCGCTTCGGGCGACCTCGCGCCCCTCGCCCACCTGGCCCTGGTGCTGGTCGGCGAGGGCGAGGCGGTGCTCGACGGCGAGCGCATGCCCGGCGGGACTGCGCTCGAGCGCGCCGGGATCGAGCCGTTCGTGCTCGCGCCCAAGGAGGGCCTCGCCCTGATCAACGGGACCCAGGCCACCGCTGCCGTCGCGACCCTCGCCGTGGCCGACGCGGCGCGGCTCGTGGAGGCGGCCGACGTCGTGTGCGCCATCACGCTCGACGCGCTCGCCGGAACCGACGCGGCCTTCGACCCCGCGGTGCACGCTGCGCGCCCCCATCCTGGTCAGGTGGCCAGCGCGGCGCGACTCAAGGAGCTTCTGGACGGCTCCGCGGTGCGCGAGTCCCACCGCGAGTGCGGGCGGGTCCAGGACGCCTACTCCCTGCGCTGCTCGCCCCAGGTCCACGGCGCCTCGCGGGACGCCCTCGAGCACACGTCCCGCGTGCTGTCGATCGAGCTCAACTCCGCGACCGACAATCCGATGGTGTTCCCTGACGGACGGGTGATCTCGGGCGGCAACTTTCACGGTGCGCCCGTGGCGGCCGTCCTCGACTACCTGGCGATCGCGCTCACCGACCTGGCCTCGATCTCCGAGCGCCGCCTCGCCCGCCTCGTCGACACGTCGCTGTCCGGCCTGCCGCGCTTCCTGACCCCTGATCCCGGCCTCAACTCGGGGTTCATGATGGTTCAGGTCTCGGCGGCGGCCCTGGTCAGCGAGTGCAAGACCCTCGCCCACCCCGCGTCGGTCGACTCGATCCCGACCTCCGCCGGGCAGGAGGACCACGTCTCCATGTCGACGTGGGCCGCGCGCAAGCTCGCGCGGATCGTCGAGATGCTCAACCAAGTGCTGGCGATGGAGCTGCTCGGCGCTGCCCAGGCGCTCGAGTTCCGCCGCCCGCTGCGGACCTCCGACGCGCTCGAGGACGTGATCGCCAAGCTGCGCGAGTCGGTCCCGACGCTGCACGACGACCGCCCGTTCGCCCCCGACATCGAGGCGGCGGCAAGGCTCCTGCCGTCCCTCGGCGGAAGGCCTCAGCCGTCGTAGGGGCGCGACGTCGGGAGGGACGGGGCGTAGGGGCGGAGCTTGTCTCCGCCCGATTCCGACGGGCCCTCGTAGGGGCGCACCTTGCGTGCGCCCGGTGATCTTCCAACGGTTTCCCAGCGGGAACAGTCAAGCTGCGCCCCCACGACCGGAAATACCACTCTGGCGGGCGAGACACCCGTTGTGCGCCTTCACGTTGACCTCCCGCTTGGACGAGGCTACGATTCTGTCGTGGTAAGCAGCACAGATTCCATCATTGTTGGACCGCTCGTGTTGCAGGCCGGGCGGCTTCGTCCCCGTCCGGGACTCGACATCGAACGCTGGGCTATGGAGGAGGTGCGACGACTCGTTCTCGAGGCCATCGAAAATCGTGAGATAGCCGCCTACCTGATCGGATCGCGAGCCCGCGGCGACGCCCGGCCCCAGTCCGACATCGACGTCGCCCTGGACGGGCATGGCCAGCCCATCCCCAAGATGTTGCTTGCCGAATTGCGCGAGCGCCTAGAGGAAAGTCTTATCCCGTTCACGGTGGATGTCGTGGACCTGGCCGAAGCGAGCGCCGGCCTGCGCGCCGCGGCTCGGCAAGAGGGGGTCAACTGGACATCGTGAGAGCCCGCCTGGAGAGCGCTTCAGGCGCGTTGCGGACCCTCGAGGACGCACTTGCTTTGGAGACCCCATCCCCTCTCGAGCGCGATGGCAGTATCCAGCGGTTTGAATTCAGTTTCGAAGCGCTGTGGAAGGTCTGCCGTTCCTGGCTCGAACAGAACGAGGGTGCGCAGTGTGCCTCACCCCGGAGCTGCCTGCGGACCTCGGCGCCGTCGGCGTGCTGGACCCCGCCGAAACCGCCGCCGCACTGGCAATGGTGGACGACCGCAACCTGACGGTCCACACCTACCACGAGGAGATCGCCCAGGCCATCTTCTCGCGCCTGCCTGCGCATGCGGCGCTCATGCACGAGATCCTCGAGCGCATGGAGCGCCGGACGGCAATCTGAGGGATGCGTCTACACCCTCAACCTAGCTTCTAACGTCTCGCGCCCCTCCCCCTCACTCCTCACTCCTGACTCCTCACCACCGGCGCAGCCGCCCGCCTCGCGTCTAGCGTCTCGCCTGCCAGAACGTCTTGCGCCCCGGCGCGTCTCGCGTCGCCACCCCTCACCCCTCACTCCTGACCCCTCACCAGCGGCACGCCCGCGCACTCTTCACTCTTTTCTCTTGACTCTTCACCGGCGGCAAAGCCGCCAAACGGCTTCGCCGCTCGCCTACCGGACCCTGTCTGCCCAGCGAACGGAGACCTCGCACCGTGCGTACTGCGAAGGCTCGCGCAGGTTGACGCGATCGACCACCTTGAACGTGCTCTCGGAATGGGCGGGGATGAAAAGTGCCCCTGCCCGCGCCGAGAAGTTGTCCACCAACGCACCGGTCTCGTCGTACAGCTCGACCTGGAGGTAAGGGCTTCTCCAACCGATCTCACCCTGGTTCACGATCGTCCCGACCACCGCCAATCTTGCTCCAGCGCCCGGCTCGCCAGGAACGACGCTCGCCTCTGTGACCATCAGGTCGATCGCCGGGTCGGCCTGAGCCTCGGCCGCCGAGCGGTCGAGACCTCCCAGCGCCCAAACCAGGACAAGTCCGGCCAGCACCACTAGCCCGACCGCAACCAACGTCAGTTCGAGCCTCGGATTGGCGCTGTCCGCCGCCCACCGCGACTGCCAGCTCTGGCAATGGGGGCAGCGTCGGGCGCCGGGCTTGATGCTCTCGCGGCAGTAGATGCAGGTCGAGTCGAGAGAGGTACTTTCCATCCGCGCCCTCCTACTTCGGGCCGCTCGGGCCGGCAGGCACACCCCTCGTGGGTGGAGCGAGCCGGCCCCCAAGGGTCGCGAACCAGCGCTGGGACTCTCCGCGCCAGCAAGAGAGCGACAACAGCCATTGTCACCCCGAAGAGGTCAGCAGCCAGGTCGCGAGCCTCGGAGGCACGGCTAGGTACGAGCTGCTGCAGGATCTCGGTGCACACGCCAAAGCAGTTCGCTCCCAGCCAGGCGAGCACCGCGGAGGCTGGCGTCACAAACCAGGAGCAGCCGAGCCAGTACAGCAGCACGGCCTCCATGCCGTAGGCCACGGCGTGAGCATCGAGGTCGGTAAAGGGCGCGGGAAGGGTGGGCAGGCGTGGAGCCACAGCCAGTAAGAGTAGGGCGCTGCCGTACCCGACATTAAAGAGCGATGCCACAATGGGCGACCGAGCCATCGCGCGCACGGTTCAGCTCAAGGCCACGGTGCCGCAGGAGCGTCGACTCGCGGGGTCCCGCACAACGCGAAACCGCCGCGGCTCGCAACGCGGATGGAGGTGGTTCTTGCCCATGCGCTCCCAGGCCCGGCAGCGGGCTCGAGGCGGCATCGTATCACCCGTTGTCGAAGTCACCTCGCCATCGAACAGGCATCGCACTCGTTGAATCGCTTACCGCGGCGGGGGCGTAGAGGCGCACCTTACGTGCGCCCGGTCTGATTCATCACACGGGAGCAGGCAAGGCTGCTCCCCTACGACCGGAATCGAGATCACAACACGGGGCTCCCCTACGAATGCCGACACTCGCCGCCACCCCTCACTCCTCACTCCTCACCCCTAACCGGCCCGCTTCGCGGGCCTGAGCTCCTCCGGTATCCGGGTCGAGCCAGACCGCTTGACGGTCGGAGGGAGGTAGATCCGCGCCTCGGGCAGCAGCGAGTTGAGGAGCTGGCGCAGGGCTCCCTCCTGGCTGTCCACGGCAAGTTCTTCGAGCCGTCGCAGCGAGTCCTCGTAGTCGCCGCTCCAGCTCGGCGTGAGGTTGCCGATGAAGATCTTGGGATGGCGCGTCTTGGCAATCGTCTCGCCGGTCGTCTGGAGCTCCTCGTAGAGCTTCTCGCCGGGCCGGATGCCGGTGATGGCGATGTCGACGTCCTCGTACGGACGCAGGCCGAAGAGCCGGATCATCTCCTGGGCGAGGTCGAGGATCCGCACCGGCTCGCCCATGTCGAGGATGAAGATCTCGCCGCCGTTGCCCATCGCGCCGGCCTGCAGCACGAGCTGCGACGCCTCGGGGATCGTCATGAAGTAGCGGACCATGTCCGGGTGGGTCACGGTCACCGGGCCGCCGTGGAGGATCTGGTCGCGGAAGATCGGGATCACCGAGCCCGCAGACCCCATGACGTTGCCGAATCGCACCGCGACGAACCGGGTCGCGAAGCGCTGGTTGAGCCGCTCCACCGCGATCTCCGCGAGCCGCTTCGACGCACCCATCACCGAGGTCGGGCGCACCGCCTTGTCGGTCGAGATGAGGATGAACGCCTCGACCCCGGCCTCCCCGGCGAGCTCGCCGAGCCGCGCCGTGGCGAGGCTGTTGTTCTTGATCGCCTCGCACGGGTTGGACTCCATCATCGGCACGTGCTTGTGGGCGGCGGCGTGCACGATGACGCTCGGCTTGTGAACGGCGAGCAGACGGCGCATGCGCTCGAGGTCGGCGATGTCGGCGACGAGCGGCACGCAGTCGAGCTGCTCCCAGTGCTCACGCAGCTCGCGGTGGATCACGAACAGGGCGTTCTCGGCCCGCTCAACCAGGAGCACGCGACCGGCGCCGAAGCGCGCGACCTGACGCACCAGCTCCGAGCCGATCGAGCCGCCGGCGCCGGTGACCATGATTGTCTTGCCGGCCAGGAACGTGCGGATCTGGCCCTCTTCGAGCTGCACCGGCTCGCGCCCGAGCAGGTCCTCGATGTCGACGTCGCGGATCCTCGAGACCTCGACCTTGCCGCCGAGGATCTCGTACAGGCCGGGGATGATCCGCATCTTGATCGGGATGCTCTCGCAGACCTCGACGATCTGCCGCAGCTGATCACGCGTGGCCTGGGCGATCGTGATGATGACGTGGTCGATGTCGAGGTCGGCGACCAGCGTCGGCAGGTCGGCGGTCGCCCCGAGGACCCTGACGCCCTGCATGACCGAGCCGTGCTTCTCGCGGTCGTCGTCCACGAAGCCGACGATGGACAGGCCGAGGTCGACCCGGTCCTGGATCTCCTTGGCGGCGAGGTTGCCCGCCCGCCCGGCGCCGACCAGCAGCACCCTCTTCGCCGCGTGGCCGTTGCCGTCCGACGCGTGAAGGCCGCGCTCGTAGCGCTCGAACACGACCCGGCGGAAGACCCGGATCGCGAGCACGCCCCCGAAGGCGAGGAGGGTGTCCATGATGGCGACCGAGATCGGGACCTTCCAGGTGCCGTAGCTCGCCGGCAGGGCGAACCGCAGCACGATGACCGGCAGGAACGGACCACAGCGCCGCGCGAAGGAAGGCCGAGACCTCGCGCAGGCCCACGTACCGCCACACGAACGAGTACACGCCAGAGAGGTGGAGTGCAAGAAACTGCAGCAGGACGATATAGGCGATTTGGCTGAGGGCCCGCATGCGGACGTCGTACGGCGGCGCAAAGTCGAATCGGAGCCCGTAGGCGAGGATGAACGCCGCCACCAGCACGAGCAGGTCGAGGAGGTACTGCAGCGCGGCGGCTGAAGAAGCGGACCCACGCGGGTCGTGGGGAGACCCGAATCGCCTCAGTCGGTTCGGAGGGGCTGCTCACGCGCCGCCCCTACGACCGCTGTCGCGAAACGTCTCGCGTCTTGCGTCTTGCTTCTCGCACCTGGCGATCGTAGGGGAGCAGCTTGTCTGCTCCCGTGCCGCGATTCGAACCGGGCGGAGACAAGCTCCGCCCCTACGGCTGTCGCAACG
>CAWFFJ010000016.1:0-149624 GCA_963814875.1 uncultured Acidobacteriota bacterium | reverse complement strand
GTGCCCTGCAGCTGCTTTACGAGGCCTACCGGCAGCTCGGCGACGCCGACAAGACCGCCGAGGCGGCCGAGGCCCTGAAGAAAGCCGGCGGCGGCGAAGCGGCGGCGCGGTTGTTGTTCAACGAGGCCGCCGAGGCCTACAACAGCGGCAACCTCGCGGTCGCCAAGAGCAAGTTCGAGCAGGTCGTGGTGCTCGACCCCGAGCTGACGCAGGCCCACATTGCTCTCGCCGCGCTCTACCTGCGCGACCGCCAGTATCCGGCCGCCCAGAAGGAGGCCGAGGCCGCTCTCCAGCGGGAGCCGGACAATATCAAGGCGATGCAGATCCGTTACGACGCGGCCCGCCTGGGCGGCGACAAAGAGACCGCGAAGGCGACTCTCGACACCCTTGTGCAGGCCGACCCGGAGTGGGCCGCGACGGGCCTGTACCAGCACGCGGTCGAGCTGTACAACAAGAACCAGACCGCCGAGGCGATCACGGCCCTCGAGGAAGTGCTCAAGGTCCGGCCAGACCATGCACGTGCCCACTACATCCTCGGGCTGGCGCTGTTCAACACCGGCGACATGGCGGGTGCGAAGCAGCACCTTCAGCGGTTCCTCGAGCTCACCCCCGATGACCCGGACGCCGCGGTCGCGAAGGAGATGCTCGGCTACGCGAAGGGCTGAGCACGACGTCGACCGTCTTGGGTGATCGCCGAACAGCACGGCGTCGGCGGTCGATCCGAGTGTCATCGGGCCGCCGTCATGGTGGCCCGATGGCGCTAACATGTCGCGACCGGGAGGGGCGGTGGTTCGACCGAGCGACGAGAGTCTCGTGGCGCTGGCCGTCGAGGGCGACCAGGCGGCGTTTACGCGTCTCGTCCGTCGCTACCAGCGCCGGCTGACGGCCTTTCTGGCCCAGCTCGTCGGTGACCTCGAGCTCGCGCGTGAGCTCGCCCAGGAGACCTTCCTGCGCGCCTGGTCAGCCCTCGACCGCTTCGACCCGCGCTACAAGTTCTCCACCTGGCTGTTCCGGATCGGGCATAACCTCGGCATCGACCACCTCCGGCGCCGTCGGATCTCGACCGTTCCGCTGGTTCGCGAGGACGCGGACGGCGAGGAGATTGAGGTGGCCGTTGCGGACCTCGGCAAGGATCCCCTCGAGCACTTCGAAAACCGCGAGCTCGCCCGGGAGCTGCGGGGTGCAATCAACGAGCTCCGGCCGGAGTATCGCGAGCTGGTCCTGCTGCGCCACTTCGCGGGCCTGAGCTACCAGGAGATCGCGGACTTCAAGAGCATGCCGATCGGTACGGTCAAGAACAAACTTTTCCGCGCTCACACCGTATTACGGAGAGCGCTGGTCAGCTTCCTGTAAGCTGACGGAGAGGAGGCGCCCCGTGGAGAGTCCGTGTCATGAGGTCGCAGAGCTTCTGGTGGAGGCGCGAGGAACCCTCGACCAGCTGCCGCCCGAGGCTCGCCGCCACGTCGCCTCCTGCTCCGCCTGCGCTGAGACGGCCGCCTTCGAACGCCGGCTCGCGTCGGTTGTCGAGTCCGCACTTCCACCAACCGACCCGGATCTCGAGCAGCTCGTCCTCGACCATCTGCCGACGCACAGCCTCCGACGGTCGTTGCTCGCGGCAGTGCCGGTTGCCGCCTCGCTTGCCGTGATCACGGCGGGCGGCGTGCTCGCCGGTGGGCTGCCGGGCGGCCGCCTGCTCGGCCAGGTGCCGATGGTCGCGGGCCACGGCTGGTTGCACCTGCTCGGGGCGGCCTCTGACTGGAGCGTCGCCCTGCTCGCGGTCACCCGCACGGTCGGCTCCGCCCTGCCCGCCATCATGCCGCTGGCGGGCTCCGCCGTTGCCGTGCTCGGGCTCGCGTCGGTCGTCCTCGCCGTGAGGCGATGGCGTCCGGGAGTGGCATGGCGGCGCGACGACTGATCCTGCTCCTCTGCCTGCTCGGGGCATCGGCCCCGGTGACCGCCGCCTCGGTCGCACCGGGCCGCGCTGCCATCGTGTCCGATCTGCAAGTCGACGAAGAGGTTGCCGGTGATGTGGTCGCGCTCGGCGGCGACGTCCACCTGGGTCCGCATGCCCGCGTACATGGGCATGTGATCGCAGTCTTCGGTCGCGTCGTTGCCGATCCCGGCGCCGTGATCGAGGGCCGGATCATCGCGATCCGCTCGCTCGCCAGCCTCACTGTCCACCCGGACGGCGCAGGGGCGCCGCGCGGGATCGACGTCGCAGTGCGGGCGCTCACCGCCGGAGGTTGGTTGCTGGTGACGACCGCGCTCGCCTTTCTGTTTCCCACCTGGGTGCGGGCGAACGGCGACCTGCTGCCGCGGCTCGGCCTGCGAGTTGTGGTGCTCGGAGCGCTGGCCTTCGTGACTCTGATCGCCGCCCTGCTCGCGGCCCTCGGCCTGGGTCCCGCCGCCGGAGTCCCGCTCGCCACTGGTCTGTGGCTGGTCTTTTTCGCCGGCAAGGCGATCGGGCTCGCCGTCCTCGGCACCGCGATCGGCGCTCGGGCCCTGCGCTCTCTGGTGGGCCGGATCCTGCCGCCCTCCTTCGAGGTCTTCATCGGCGTCGCGCTGCTGCTGTGTCTGCGTTTCCTGCCCTGGATCGGCGATGCGGCGTGGACCGCGGTGTCCCTCGTCGCCCTGGGGTCAGGGACCTTCGCAGCCGCTCTCGCGGTGTCCTCGGAGCCGGTGCTCGGCATCCTCCGTCTCGGCGGCCCCGCGCGTCGTTGACGGCCCCCGGCTCGATGCTATACTTCCCAATCGTCCCGGGAGGGGCGCGTGAGGATCAATCTGTCCCGAGTTACCACGGAGCCCGTGGGCTTCGTCGAGGAGCTGGAGGTTGCGCCGGAGCGGCTCGACGCCAGCGAAGTGGCGGCGCCGGTGCACGCTCGCCTGTCGGGTGAGGTGCGCCCAGTCGGCGGAGGGTACGCGGTCGCCGGCACACTCGAGGCGAGCGGCTCCCTGACCTGCGTCCGCTGCCTCACGGCGGTCCCCTGGCAGGCTCGGGAGACTTTCGCGTTCGAGCTGTGCCGAGTGATCGCCAGTGACGGGGTCGACGAGGTTGAGCTCGGCGACGGTGACCTCGACCGGGTGCAGCTCGTCGATGACGAGCTCGACCTTGGCGAGGTCGCGGCCGAGCAGATCCTGCTCGCCCTGCCGATGCGGGTGGTGTGTCGCGACGACTGCGCAGGCCTGTGTCCCACCTGCGGCGAAAACCGGAATCTCGAGGGCGCCTGCCAGTGCACGCCGGAGCCTGACCCGCGCTGGGCGGCCCTGCGCGATCTCTCGGAGCGCCCTTCCTGAGTACAACGACGAACGGAGCGAGACGATGCCGAACCCGAAGAACCGTATCTCGAGGACCCGCCGCAGGCAGCGTCGGTCCCACCACGCTCTGGTGCCGGCAGGCTGGAGCCTGTGCACCTCCTGCTTCGAACCCAAGCCGCCGCACCAGGTCTGCCCGCACTGCGGGAGCTACAAGGGCCGTCAGGTCGTCGAGGTCGAGGACCTCGACTGAGGCGCCCCCGGCATGAGCTGCGGGCGACGCGGACACAGCGGCAAGGCGACGCCGCCGGCGAGGGTGTCGGCGGGGCGAGCTCGTGCGTCCATGTCGCGCCCGGCTACGGGCCGGCCTCCGGGCGGCTCGGCGTGCGCCGAGTCGCCGTGACCCGCTCCCTCTTCCCAGGGCTCCGCGCCGCCGACTCCATGCAGGTCGTGTCCCGTCGCTCGAGCCGAGAGGCTGAGGCGTGACCACTCCAGCCTCGGCCGTCATCGCTGTCGATGCCATGGGCGGGGATCATGCACCCCGTGCGATCATCGAGGGCGCTCTCCGTGCGGTCAAGGAGCTCGGGATCGCCGTGCGCCTGGTCGGACCGACGCGGCGAATCCACCGAGTGCTGGGGCTGTTCCGCACTCTACCCGAGACGCTGGAAGTGATCGATGCGCCCGACGTCGTCGGCATGGCGGAGGCCCCATCCGTCGTGCTGCGCTCCAAGCGCCAGTCGTCGCTGACGGTCTGCGCCCGCCTGGTGCGCGATGGTCAGGCCTCGGCGATGGTCACCGCGGGCAACACGGGCGCGGCGTGGCTAGCGGCGCGCTCGGTTCTCGGGATGATTGAGGGCATCGAGCGGCCGGCGCTGGCAGCCCTGCTGCCGCGCGTCAACGGTCACACCCTGCTCCTCGACGTCGGCGCCAACATCGAGTGCAAGCCGATTCACCTGGTCCAGTTCGCAGTGATGGGCTCGTTCTACGCCGAGGCCGTTCTCGGCGTGCCCGAACCCCGTGTGGGGTTGATGTCGGTCGGCGAGGAGGAGGGCAAGGGCGGTCGTCGCGTCCGCGAGCAGTACCGTCACATCGCGGCGACAGGCATCAACTTCATCGGCAACGTGGAGGGGCGAGACATTTTCGCCGGCGGCGTCGACGTGGTGGTCTGCGACGGGTTCACCGGCAATGTCATTCTGAAGACGGCAGAGGGCTTGGGGGAGCTGGTCATCGGCGCGCTCAAGGACGAGGCGCGGCAGTCGCCGGTCTACGGGGCGGGTCTTCTGATGGCCAAAGGCGCGTTCCTCAACCTTCGTCAGAAGGTAGACTATACGGAGTACGGGGGGGCGCCTCTGCTGGGCGTGAACGGTGCGTGTCTGATCGGGCATGGCCGCTCATCGGCTCGGGCGATCCGCAATGCGATCAGGTTCGCCGCCTCCTACGCCTCCAGCGGGGTCATCGAGCGCATCCGCGAGAAGGCCCTCGAGGTGCTGACGGAGAGCGAGGACACGGGGAGCGACTGACATGCACGATGCCTTCGCGCAGACGGCGAAGATGACCGGTATCGGGGCGTTTCGGCCCGAAAAGGTGCTGACAAACCACGACCTCGAGGCGATGGTCGACACCTCCGACGAGTGGATCACCACCCGCACCGGCATCAGGGAACGGCGGGTCGTGGCCGACGGTGAAGGGGTTGTCGACCTCGCCGAGCGCGCCGGAAAGGCGGCGATGGCTGACGCGGGGGTCGATCCGAAGTCGGTCGATCTGGTGATCCTCGCGACGGCGACCCCCGAGCAGCCGATCCCAGCCTCGTCGGCGATCCTCCAGCCGCGCCTGGGAGTTGTCAATGCGGCTTGTTTCGACCTCTCGGCGGCCTGCTCTGGGTTCGTGTACGCGGTCAATGTCGCCCGCCAGTTCATTGCGACCGGGACCTCCCGCCGGGTGCTGGTCATTGGCGCAGAGTGCCTGACCCGGTTCACCGACTGGACCGACCGGACAACCTGCGTCCTGTTCGGCGACGGCGCCGGAGCGGTCGTGCTCGAGCCGGCACCGGCCGGCGAAGGCATCCTCCAGGTCGATTGGCGGACCGACGGAACCTACGCCGACATGATCTGCATGCCCGGCGGTGGCTGCCGCTACCCCCCGTCGAGCCACGATTCCATCGAC
The DNA here is from genome assembly GCA_963814875.1 of uncultured Acidobacteriota bacterium. Taxonomy (GTDB): domain Bacteria; phylum Acidobacteriota; class Thermoanaerobaculia; order Thermoanaerobaculales; family Sulfomarinibacteraceae; genus CAVSIS01. The sequence goes on along the minus strand of CAWFFJ010000016.1, from coordinate 144,209 downwards.
CAGCGGCTCCCGTTCATCAAGATGCGCGGCAACGAGACCTTCAAGGTCGCGGTCCGCGCCCTCACCGAGCTCAGCCTGTCGGTCCTCGAAAGCGCCGGGATGGCGCCCGAAGACCTCGACCTCTTCATTCCCCATCAGGCGAACATCCGCATTCTGCAGGCGGTGGCCAGCCGGTTGGGGCTCGGCGAGGACAAGGTCTTCGTCAACGTGCAGCACACCGGAAACACCTCGGCGGCCTCGATTCCGCTCGCCATGGCCGACGCGGTGGACGAGGGACGGCTCAAGCGCGGTGACCTCGTGCTCGCGTCGGCGTTCGGTGGTGGCCTGACCTGCGCGTCGATGCTCTTCCGTTACTGAGGGGGGCGAGATGGCTCGGATCGCGGCACTGTTTCCAGGACAGGGCAGCCAGGCTGCCGGCATGGGGTGCGACCTCGCGGAGTCGTGGCAAGCGGCGGGCGAGGTCTTCGCCGCCGCCGACGCCGCCCTCGGCAGCGACCTTTCCCGGCTGTGCTGGGAGGGCCCCGAGGACACCCTTCGTCTGACCGAAAACACCCAACCGGCCTTGCTCGCGCACTCGATCGCGGCATGGCGGGTGCTGATGGCTGGCGGTCTCCGGGTGGGGGCGGTCGCGGGACACAGCCTCGGCGAGTACTCGGCCGCGGTCGCGGCGGGAGCGATGGACCTCTGCGACGCTTTTCGCACCGTGCGGCAGCGCGGCCGCCTCATGCAGCAGGCGGTGCCGGTTGGCGAGGGCGCGATGGCGGCGGTGATCGGGCTTGACGACGAGGCGGTGGCGACCGCCTGCGCCGAGGAGACCGCGGTCTCCGGCGAGCCGGTGGTGGCCGCCAACTTCAACGCCCCGGGCCAGGTGGTGATTGCCGGGAGCGCCGGTGCGGTGGAGCGAGCTGGTGCGCGCTGCCGCGAGCGCGGCGCCCGTCGGGTGCTGCTGCTGCCGGTGTCGGCACCATTCCATTCTCCGCTGATGGCGCCGGCTCGGACCGGTCTCGAGCCGACGCTGCGTGCGCTCACGCTCGCCGATCCCGCGGTCCCCCTGTACCGCAACGTCGATGCCGAGCCGATCGCCGACGCCGAGGCCCTGCGCGAAGGTCTCATCCGCCAAGTGGATGCGCCGGTCCTGTGGTCCCGAACCATCCGCCGGATGTGGGCCGACGGGTTTGACACCTTCGTCGAGGTTGGGACGGGCTCGGTGCTCGGAGGGCTGGTGCGACGGATCCAGCGCGACGCGGTCTGCTACGCGGCGGGCACCGAGGTCGATGTCCGTGAGGCCCTCGCCCGCTTGGCGTGAGGAAGGGAGCCGACATGGCGGTGCTCGAAGCCCAGGTGGCTCTGGTGACCGGCGCGAGCCGAGGCATTGGCCGTGCGATCGCTGTCAGGCTGGCCGCGGACGGCGCGCTGGTGACCTGTGCCGGACGCGATCGGGCCGCGCTCGACGAAACAGTGACCGAGATCGCGGCTGCGGGCGGTCAAGCGGAGGCCATCGTGTTCGACGTCACCGACGCTGCGAGCGCCGGCAACGCGGTTCGTGAGCTGCACGCCCGTCACGGCCGGCTCGACATTCTGGTCAACAATGCCGGAATCACCCGTGACCAGCTCATCGTGCGGATGCGTCCAGAGGATTGGCGGTCGGTGATGGACGCGGACCTCGACGGCGTCTTCCACGTCACCCAACCGGTCGCCAAGATCATGCTGCGGCAGCGCTCGGGCCGGATCATCACCGTGACCTCGGTGGTCGGCCTGATGGGCAACCCCGGCCAGTCGAACTACGCGGCCGCCAAGGCGGCACTGGTCGGCTTCACGAAGAGCCTCGCGCGCGAGCTGGGCAGCCGCGGCGTCACGGCCAATGCGGTGGCTCCTGGATACATCAAGACCGAGATGACCGCCGGTCTCAGCGATGCCCAGCGCGAGGCGCTGGTCGGCGCCCTCGCCATTCCACGCCTCGGAGAGCCCGCAGACGTCGCCGAGGCGGTGGCGTTTCTCGCCGGACCCGGTTCGTCCTACATCACCGGCACCGTGGTCAACGTCTCAGGCGGGCTTTATATGTAAATCCCGCGCTCGGCGCGCGGTCTTTACTTCTGAGAGAGACTCCAGGTCAGCTCGAAGCGATCACCCACGACCGTGAGGTTGTCCGCCAGGGCGCCGAGCGCGGCCCGAGTGGCGCGGACGCGGGCCCTCGGGACCGAGGTCGAGACGGTCAGTGTCGCTCCTGTGCGTAACAGCTCGAGCTCGACTCGACCGCCCGGGACATGCTCGGCGATGACTGCCGCAGTGGCGCCGCGGACGGCAGCGACCATGGGCCCAGGCTCGTCGAGCTGACCGGCGAGCAGGACCTCGGCCGCGATCGCTGCGACCGCACAGAACGCAGGGTGCGCGGGCAGGTCGAGGAGGAGCCTCGGCTCCTGATCAGGCACGGGAGACGGTCGCCGGCTCATGCTGTCGTTAGGCTACACTGGGCGCCGGAGGATTGCGATGCCGCGCCGAATGAAGGTGCGGGAGTTGATGTCGACCGAGCTCGTGACCCTCACGGAGGACGAGACCCTCGCCCACGCCGAGCGTTGTATGGAGCGGGGCAGGATCCGACACCTCCCGGTGGTGTGCGACGGTGTTCTGGTCGGCTTGCTCACTCACCGCGACCTTCTTGCTGCCTCGTTTTCGATCTTCGCCGAGGTCGACCCCGGCGAGCAGCGCCGCGTGTTCGCGACAGTGCCGGTCAAGGAGCTCATGCACCGGGACGTGGTCACCGTCACGCCGGATTTCCCGATCCCACAGGCAGCGCGCATTCTGATGAAGAACAAGTATGGGTGCCTGCCGGTGGTCGGTCCTTCGCGCGAGCTGCTCGGGATCCTCACCGAGGCGGACTTCTTGCGCCTCACGGTCCGGCTGCTGCCATGACGCTCCTCGACTGGGCTCTGGTGGTCGTGTGGGCCGGGGTCACCCTGGCTGGATTCTGGCGTGGCGCGGTACGGCTCGTGCTCGGTATCGGCGGGGGAGTGGCCGGGCTGTGGCTCGCGGTGGTTGCCGGCGAGGACATTGCGGCCCAGCTCGACACGATCATCGGCCCGGGTTGGCTTGCCGCCGTGCTTGGCCGCCTGCTCCCGCTCGTGCTCTGCACGCTGCTCGCCTGGGCTGCGGGCTGGGGATTCGAGAACACGCTCCAGGCGCTGCACCTCGGATGGCTGAACCGTCTCCTCGGGGCGACCCTCGCGGGAGTCGCGGCCGCGCTTCTGCTCGCCGTGCTGATCGTGACGGCCTCGCGATTCTCGCCCGGTGCCGCGGCGGTGTGCCGGGACTCGCGGCTGACGCCGTGGCTCGTGTCGGGGCTCGACCTGGTTCTCGGCAAAGCCCAGCAGGCCGAACTCCCGGTTCCCAATCCCGAAGGCTGACAGGGGGAATACCACAGAGACACGGAGGCACAGAGGCGCACAGATCTCGTCTGCAGTGAGCTCGCCGAGCTCCCGGCTCGGCAAGCTCACTGCACGCAAGATCCTCTGTGTCTCTCTGTGCTACTCCCGCGTCAGAAGTCCCTCCGGTGTGGCGACATTCCGAGGAGTAAGCACTCGGAAGTACAAGGCTGTTCAGTGGATACCGCGTCTTGAACCACCAAGACACCAAGCCATCACCTGGGTAGTGGCCCTCACCTGCCTGCATCCCGCAGCTCTGCGCGCAGCAGCCCGTAGATCAGACCACCCAACCGATCTGCGTGATGGAGGACCGCTGCGGGGATCTCGACCCCGCGAGCTCGCATCAGGACGAGATCGCTTTGCACTTCCTGGTTCTCTGCATAGGCGGCCTCGAGATGCTGGTACCGGTTGCCCAGCGTCCGCCCGCTCGCCTCTGACAGCCGCAGCGCGGTGTTGTCGGCTGCCCGTACGAGGTGGTCTCTCAGATGTGAGAGCCCGCGACGCAATGACAGCTCGGCGAGGGTCGCGGCAAGCTCTACGGCGACTGAGAGCGCGAGCAGCTTGGCCCGGCCCCGAGGCAGACTGCGGTGGGAGGTTCGTGGCTGGCTGGACGGGGGAGTGTGCTGGCTCATACCTGCCCCCAAGGCGGCCGGCAGTCGGCTGTCAAGGGCGGCCGCAGGCCGTGAGCGAAGCGAACCTGCCCTTGGTGCGCCAGGCATGGCGCGAGACGGGGGTGAGAGTCCCCAAGAGAGCCCCTACTGGAGGGAATCGAACGTGAGGAGCAACTGCACCAGTCCGAGTTGGAGCGATCCGGCGGAGACCGTACCCGTGAGGGGGTGTGGGATGGAAGCTCGTAACGAACCGCAGCACCGAACGAGAGTGAACTCCGGAGCAGGCCGGCCTGTCTGGGTGAGCGTGCCAAGGAACGCGACGCCCGGTATCCAGTCGAGGCAGGACGGTATTGGGAGCGGGAGCGGCGGGAAGTCTCGTGGCCTTACCCTGGGAGATCTCCATCAGTCCGCGGAGAGCGGTAGGTCCCGCAGAGATGTGGGGACGATGCTGGTGGAGAAGTCGGATCACCCCATACGAGCGATGAAGCCGGGTAACGCCGGCGGAGCAAAGGGGGTGACAGGTTGAGAAGTGTGGAGCCACGCCAACTGTGTCTCGCATTCGCCGACAGCCCGGAAGGGGGCGGGGAGGACCAGAGCTCGGGCGGACCCGAGGGACGGGAGTTTCTGCTGCAAACGGCGAGCACAAGGACCGCGACCGGTTCCACCACCACGGCAGCCTCGGAGCTGCTGGAGGAGGTAGCGTCCCCGCAGAACTTGGTGAGGGCGCTCCTCCACGTCGCGCGCAAGAAGGGCGCGGGCGGTGTGGACGGGAAGAGCGTAGACGAGGTGGTGTCGGCGTCACACCGACTGCTGCCTCGACTACGCCGAGATCTGCTCGAGGGCCGGTATGAACCGGGCGATGTGCGGCGGGTTTGGATACCCAAGCCTGGCGGAGGCCAGCGCGGCCTCGGCATACCAAACGTCGTGGACAGGTGGGTGCAACAGGCGGTGCATCAGGTGCTGATGCCGCTGTTCGAGCCGACCTTCCACCGGAGCAGTCACGGATTCCGTCCGCACCGCGGAGCAGCGACGGCCATCGCGGAGGCGAAGGAGTGTGTCGCCGCGGGATTGACGACGGTGGTGAGCGTCGATCTGTCGAAGTTCTTCGACAGAGTCCACCACCAACGTCTGCTGGCCCGAGTGGGCCAGAGGGTCAAAGACCCGATGATCCTGCGGCTCATCCACCGGATGCTGAAGGCGAAGGTCGTGATGCCAGACGGTACCCGGGTGTCCTCGGACGAGGGGACACCCCAGGGTGGGCCGCTGTCGCCGCTCCTGTCGAACATCGTCTTGGACGAGCTCGACTGGGAGCTTCAGCGACGGGGTCTGCGTTTCGTGCGATACGCGGATGACTTCAATGTCTTCGTGGGCTCGAAGCGTGCCGGGGAGCGGGTGATGGCGAACCTGATCGGATTCATTACCAGGCGCTTGCGCCTGCGGGTGAATGATGACAAGAGCGCTGTCACCCGACCGGAGGACCTCCACTTCTTGGGCTTCAGCCTGCATCGCGGGACTGACGGCTCGATCGAGGTCTTTCTATCCAGACGCAGCCGAAAGCGGATCGACGCGAAGATCCGGGAGCTGACGCCCCGGACCCTCGGTCGTCCGCTCAAGGTCTGCATCGAGCGCATCAACGAGTACCTGGAGGGTTGGTACGGCCATTTCCGGCTGTGCACCCTCGCAGCTCAGCGCAGCTTCGGCAATCTCGACGCGCACACCCGGCGACGGCTGCGTGCCATCGTCGTGCGCCAGAGGAAGCGGCCCCGCTATCTCTTCCGCCATCTCGTCAAGCGCGGTGTGACGGTCCGGACGGCAGCGCGGTGCGCATGGTGCGACCGCGGCACCTGGTACAAGAGCAATCACGCTGGCATGACGCGGGCGTACCCGAATGCGTGGTTTCACGCCCGTTTGTACAGCCTCGTGAAGTCTCTCAAGAGCCAGACGGCCGGACCGACGGCCCCGAGCCAGCCCTTCCTGGCTGGCCTCGAGATACCAACCTGAAGAGCCGGATGTGAGGTCCACAAGTCCGGTTCTGTGAGAGCTGGGGGAGGGCAACCTCCCCCGGCTACTCGACACAGCCGACTGCCGGTCGCCTACTCACTCCAGCTGAGCCAGCACACTCTCCGTCCAGACAGCCCGGCCACCCGCGGGACCTCGATCCCAACCCTGCCGCCGGCTGCCTGCGGCCGGCTGCCCGACCCCCCGGATTCGGCCCCAGACCCCTTGCGGGTCGGCCCAGCTGCTCCGCTCCCTAGCGCTCGGGTCCGGGATCAGGCTGCGGGCGGCAGGGCGCGGGGAGCCGGGGTCGGGAGGCCGCGGCGTTTCCGACCCAAATGCCGAACCCGACCCCGCCACCTGCTGCCTGCGGCCCGCCGCCCGAACCCGGATTCCGCCCACCACCCACACCCGGTCGGCCCAGCTACTCCCGTTCCACCGTTCGAGACCGGGATCAGGCTGCGGGCGGCAGGGCGCGGGGAGCCGGAGTCGGGAGGCCACGGCGTTGCCGGCCGGAATGCCGATCCCGACCCCGCCGCCGGCTGCCTGCCGCCAGTCCCCCGGATTCGGGCGCCCGATGCGTCGGGTTCACAGCCGGCAGCACCGGCTCTCAGGCCCGCCCCTGGAGCGCTCTTGGGCTGCGGGCGGCGCCCGCGCTGAGTCTCCGTGCCTCTGTGGTTTGTATGTCCTACGCCACGGCGGTGAGGGGGCGGTAGAGGGTGTCGCGCAGGACCGGCGTGCGGCGCGCCTCGCGGATGAGGTGCTCGATGCGGTCGCTGGACATGCCCTTGCCCGCGGTGCCTCCGGCAGCCCACGTGATGCGCTCGTCGATCACCGTGCCGTCGAGGTCGTTGGCGCCGAAGTGCTGCGCCACCTGCGCGGTCTTGGTCCCGAGCATGATCCAGTAGGCCTTGATGTGGGGCACGTTGTCGAGCAGCAGCCGGGCCATGGCGATGGTCTGCAGGTCGAGACGGCCGCCGGTGGGCGGCAGGTCGTCGAGCGCCGTGTTGGCGGGGTGGAAGGCGAGCGGGATGAAGCACTGAAAACCGCCGGTCTCGTCCTGCAGGGTGCGCAGGGCGATCAGGTGGTCGACGCGCTCCTCGGGCCGCTCGACGTGACCGTAGAGCATGGTGCAGTTCGACTTCAGCCCGGCCTGGTGGACTGTGCGTGCGACCTCGAGCCAGCGAGCGCCGTCGGTCTTGTGGTCGCAGATCTCCCGCCGGACGCGCTCGGCGAAGATCTCGGCGCCGCCTCCCGGACACGAACCGAGTCCGGCCGCTTTGAGCCGCGCGACAACCTCCTCGACGGTGGTCCGGCCGAGCGAGGCGAGGAAGTCAAGCTCAACCATCGTGAGCGCCTTGAGGTGGACCCACGGGAAGCGCGCCTTGAGCGCGATGAAGAGCTCCTCGTAGTACTCGATCCGGAGCTTCGGATGGAGGCCGCCGACGATGTGCAGCTCGCTGACCGACTCGTCGAGGTCGCGCTCGGCGACCCGCACCGCCTCGTCCACCGACCACGTCCAGCCGCGGTCGCGATCGCGGAAAGGAACATAGAACGCGCACAGCTTGCACGAGGCGACGCACACATTGGTCGGGTTGAGGTGCCGGTTGATGTTGTAGTAGGTGACGTCGCCGTGGAGCCGCTCGCGGATGAGGTTCGCGAGCCGTCCGATGCCGAGCAGGTCGTCTGAGGTCGCCAGGATCAGGCCGTCCTCGCGGTCGAGCCGCACGCCCGCGAGAACCTTCGCGGCGACAGGCTCGAGCCGCGAATCGAAAAGCCGGAGCTCGTCGATGTCCGTCATGCGCCCTCCGCGTTCAGCATAGCTGAGATCGGGGCTCGATACAAAACGTCGGCTAGCGGAGCTGGAGCGAAGCCAGGAAGTGTTCGTTGCTTGAGAACTCCCGGACCTTCTGCAGCAGCAGCTCCATCGCGGCCTCGGGCGAGAGCGCGGACAGGGCGCGCCGCATGAGGTGGAGCTTCTCCGTCTGCTCGCGCGGATACAGCTTCTCCTCTTTCCGGGTCCCGGACTGGGGGATGTTGATGCACGGGAAGATCCGCTTCTCGAACAACCTGCGGTCGAGGACGATCTCCATGTTCCCAGTGCCCTTGAACTCCTGGAAGATCACCTCGTCCATCCGAGAGCCGGTGTCGATCAGACAGGTGGCGACGATGGTGAGGCTGCCGCCGCCCTCGACTTTACGCGCCGAACCGAAGAACCGCCGCGGCTTCTCCATGGTCCGGGCGTCGATCCCGCCCGACATGATCCGCCCCGACCCCTTCTGGGCGTTGTTGTAGGCCCGTGACATGCGGGTCAGGGAGTCCATGAAGACCACGACGTCCTGGTTGAGCTCGACGAGCCGGCGGGCGCGCTCCATCACCATCTCGCTGAGCTGGATGTGCGACTCGAGCGACTGATCGGAGGACGACGCGTAGACGTCGCCGCGGCGGATCGAACGGCGCCAGTCGGTGACCTCCTCCGGACGCTCGTCGACCAACAGGACGAAGATGACGGTATCCGGGTGGTTTTCGCCAATGGCATGAGCCATCTGCTGGAGCAGCGTCGTCTTGCCGGCTTTCGGCGGCGACACGATCAGGCACCGCTGGCCCTTGCCGAGCGGGGCGATCAGCTCCGACACGCGCGGCTCGACGATGGCGGGATCCGTCTCGAGCCGGAAGCGCTGGTCGGGATCGATGCTGATCAGCTCAGAGAAAGGAAGCGCTCGGCTTCGGTAATCCTGCGGCGCCATCCCCTCGATGGTCGTGATCTCGACCAGGCGCGGGCGGTCGCCGGGCACCGCCAGACCTTCGATCAGGAGCCCGCTGTCGAGGTGGAGCGGCCGGATCAGCTCCGCGGGCACCGTCGTGGCGTTGCGTTCGGCTACGAAGCTGTTGCTCGCGTCGACAAGCACCGCCTGACCCTGATCGCGGACCCAGAGGTAGCCCTGGACCGGTATCGGCTGGGCGTTGGACGCCTGTGACTTGCGTCGCGGGCGCCGGCGTCTCCGCCGTCCACCGCCGCTGTGTTCCTTCTTCGGCTTCTGATCGCGCTCTTCAGTCATTCCCTGTCCTCGTGTGCGCAGGAGTGACCACTCGGTGGTCGCACGCGCCGCTGACGCTCGGACGGGTCAGCTCCGGTCGCCGGGCTCGACCCGCTCACGCGGGTCACGCCGATCGCGGTGGAGTGCGGCGGCTGACCATCAGCCGCCGCCGGCCGGCCGCGGGCGGACCGGGGCTCGTCTCCTTATACCACGAATCTCGTGCGCACGCTGCGATGCGCCTCGCCTGCACTTCTTACCGCCTCCCTACTGCGGGCGCCGATCTGCCAACCAGTGCGGACGCACTCGCAGCTCACCGCCTGCGACGTATGTCTCCATACGACTCGGCGTCTCGCTGCTCGATTGCTCCGCGCTGACAGCCATCTCGACGCCCTCGCGACGTGACGCGGTGAGAAATGCAGGCTAGGAACCACCTCTGGTCCAGCGGTCCATCCAGTCGAGCACCACCTGATGCCACTGGAGCGAGTTCTGAGGCTTCAACACCCAGTGGCTCTCATCGGGAAAGTACAGCAGCCGGGACGGTATTCCGAGCCGCTGCAAGGCGTTGAACGTGCCCATCCCCTGCGTGTCAACCACCCGGTAGTCGCGGGCACCATGAATCACCAGCTCGGGGGTCTTCCAGCTGCCCACGAAGTTGACCGGGGAGTCCTTCCGATACCCCTCTGGGTTCACCCACGGCGGTCCGCCGTGCTCCCACTCGGGGAACCAAAGTTCCTCGGTATCATAGTACGCCATCAGCTCGTCGAGGTTCCCGTCGTGGCAGACGAGGGCCTTGAACCGATCGGTGTGACCCTGGATCCAGTTGATCATGTAGCCGCCAAAGCTCGCGCCCGCAGCCGCCATGCGCTGGGGATCGATCCACGGGTTCGAGGCCAGGACCTTGTCGAGACCCTTCATGAGGTCCTCGTACGGTGCACCGCCCCAGTCGCCGTTGATGGCGTCGGTAAAGTCCTGGCCGTAGCCGGTCGAGCCGTGGAAGTCGATGGTCGCCACCGCGTAACCGTGGGCGGCGTAGATCTCCGGATTCCACCGGTAGTGCCAGTGGTCGTCGAAGGTCCCCTGGGGGCCGCCGTGGATCAGGAACGCCAGGGGATAGGACCCCTTGGGGTTGAAGCCGACCGGCTGGATCAGATAGCCCCAGACCTCGTCGCCGTGGGCGCCGGTGAACGAGAACTGTCGGTAGTCACCGAACTCCAAGCCGGCCAAACGGTTGCCGTTGAAGTTGGTGATGCGGTGCGCCTCCTCGCCGGCGGCAGGCAGCACCATCACCTCTGCCGGCGAGATCAGGCTGTCCTGCAGAAACACCACGCCTCCGGACGGCAGCACTCGGGGGTCGGTGTTGGAGTGCCGGGTGACCAGGGCGGCGACATTGCCGGTTGCAGGGTCGATACGGAACAGTGAGTGGTTGCCGACGTTGTCGGCCGTGGCCAGCAGCGAGCGCCCGTCGGAGGTCCAGACCAGCGATGCCGGCGAGCGGTCCCAGGCTTCGGTGATGGTGGTTGCGGGGCCGTCGGGCCAGTGCATCGTGGTGACGCGGAAGCGGTCCGATTCGTAGCCGGGCCGGGCCATCGCCAGCCATGCCAGGGTGCGGCCGTCGGGCGAGAACCGCGGCGAGCCGTCCCACGCGGGGTTGGCCTGGGTCAAGCAGCGGGCCGCCGCGGAGCCGTCCGTCGGCACGGCCCAGAGGTCGAAGTTCGTCGACCATGCCTGCTCGGAGCCGGGGACGACCTTGGCGGTGTAGACCAACCAGCGGCCGTCGGGGGACACCGAGAAGTCGCTCTCGTCGCCCCACGGTGCGGTCGGGCAGTTGGCGTCGACTCCCGGCATGAGGTCGACGGGATCGCCGGCGGCGCGTCCGTCCGCCTCGAGCGGGAGGCGGAAGACGTGGTTGCGGCGGCCGTCCTCCCAGGTGTCCCAGTGGCGCACGAAGAGGCGGTCGAAGATCAGTCCGCTCGTCTTCGACCGTGCCCGGTGATCGAGCCGGTCGATCGTGCACGGGATCGGCTCGTCACAGTCGGGGAAGACGGTCAGGCCGAGGTAAAGCGCGGTGTGGGTGGGTTCCACCACCAGCGCACCGACGTCGAGGGGAAGGTCGGTGATCCGGACCGCCTCGCCGCCGGCCAGCTTCAGCCGCCACACCTGGTCCGAGCCGGACCGGCTGGACAGGAAGTAGAGGGTGGCGTCGTCGGCCCACCGGGGGGCCCAGTCGTTGGCCGGATCTGTGGTGAGCCGGGTGAGGTGCCCGCCGTCGAGGTCGGACATCCAGATGTCCTTGCGGCCGCCGTTCTTTTCGAGGTCCATGGTGGTGACCACGAACGCGACCCGAGTCCCGCCGGGGGACGGCTGCGGGTCGGAGATTCTCTCCATCGCGACGAGGTCCTCGGCGGTGAACGGGCGCGTAGCCGCGAATGCGGGTGCGACCACCAGGGCGATCATGACAACGAGCGCAGAACGACGCATAGGGACCTCCCTCTTCGCGGACATCCTAGCAGCCCGCAGGGCACACACATGGCGGCGGCCGGGATGTCGTGGCGTATCCGAGGCAGCGGGTGAAGGTACGACCGGGCCGAGGTCACGATCAGCGGGGAGCCACCGAGCGATGGTATTCTCTCGCGCGCAATGACCACCCGCCTCCCACCGTCCCGGATGGTCGCGAGCCGCCGGCCCGCCCACCTGGTGCTCGCCGACGGCACAGTGTTCCGCGGCTTCGCCGCAGGCGCTGCCACCGTCATCGAGGGCGAGGTCGTCTTCAACACCTCGATGACCGGCTACCAAGAGATGCTCTCGGACCCCTCGTACCACGGCCAGGTGCTGGTGCTGTCGACCTCCCACGTCGGCGAGGTCGGAGTCAACCGCGAGGACCTCGAGTCCGACCGGGTCTGGGCGCGCGCGCTGGTGGTTCAGGACCTCGAGCTCGAGCCGTCGTCCTGGCGCTCCGAACAGGGCGTCGAGAGCTGGCTCGAAGCGCAAGGCATCGCGGTCGGGTGGGGTTTCGACACCCGGGCCATCGTCCGCCACGTGCGCGCGGCAGGGGCGGTCCCCGGCGTGCTGGCGACCGACGGCACCGAGCCCAACGAGTTGTTCGCCCGCGCCCGCTCTGCGCGCGGCACCGATGGGTGCAACCTCACCGCCGAGGTCGCCTGCCGCGAGCGCTACCGGTGGAGCGAGGGCCCCTGGCGCAGCCCCTCCGGCGTGTCGACATCCCCAGCCGAGGAAGGGCCGCGGGTCGCAGTGGTCGACTACGGTGTCAAGCGCTCGATCCTTCGTCGCCTGGTCGGCGAGGGGCTCGAGGTCGAGGTCGTGCCGCCCGGTACCGCTGCGGCCTCGCTGCTCGGCGACGGCTACGCTGGGGTCGTCCTGTCCAACGGGCCCGGCGACCCGGCGGCGGTTGCCGGTGCGCCGCAGCTGCTCACCGCCCTCGCCGGGCGGGTGCCGATGCTCGGCATCTGCATGGGCCACCAGCTGCTCGGCCTCGCCCTCGGCGGCCGCACGGTGAAGTTGCCGTTCGGACACCATGGCGGCAATCATCCGGTGCGCGAGCTCGCCACCGGACGGGTCCTGATCACCGCCCAGAACCACAACTACGCGGTCGAGGAGGCCTCGCTGCCGCGCGAGATCGAGGTCACGCACATCAACCTCACCGACGGGACCGTCGAGGGTCTCGCCCACGCCCGGCTCGGGATCGAGGCGGTGCAGTTCCACCCCGAAGCTTCACCGGGCCCCAACGACGCGACCGGGCTCTTCGTCCGCTTCGCGGCGCGCTGCCGCGGAGGCTCGCCGTGAGTGCCCGTCTGCGGGTGCCTGAGACCGTATGCATCCTCGGCGCCGGGCCGATCCGCATCGGCCAGGCGTGCGAGTTCGACTACTCCGGCGTGCAGGGCGTCAAGGCGCTGCGGGAGGAGGGCTGCCGGGTGGTGCTGGTCAACTCCAACCCGGCCACCGTGATGACCGACGCCCGCCTCGCCCACCGCACCTACGTCGAGCCGCTCACCCTGGAGTCGGTGACCGCCGTGCTCGAGCGCGAGCGCCCTGACGCCCTGGTGCCGACCCTCGGCGGCCAGACCGCCCTCAACCTCGCGGTCGAGCTCCACGAGGCCGGCGTCCTCGAGCGGCTGGGCATCGACCTCCTCGGGGCCTCGGTGGAGTCGATCCGGCTCGCCGAGGACCGGGAGCGCTTCCGGCTCGCCATGGAGGCGGCCGGCGTTCCGGTGCTCCCGGCGCGCACCGTTGGCTCGGTCGCTGAAGGCCTCGCGGCGCTCGACGAGATCGGTCTACCCGCGATTTTGCGCCCGTCGTTCACCCTCGGCGGCTGGGGCGGCGGCGCCGCGCACGACCGCGACGCCTTGGCGGCGCTGCTCAAGCGCGGTCTCGAGGCTTCGCCCACCCACCGGGTGCTGGTCGAGGCCTCGGTGCTCGGGTGGAAGGAGTTCGAGCTCGAGGTCATGCGCGACGGCGCCGGCACCTTCGTGGTGGTGTGCTCGATCGAGAATCTCGACCCGATGGGCGTCCACACCGGCGACTCGATCACGGTCGCACCCGCCCAGACCCTGACCGACCGCGAGTACCAGGCGCTGCGGGACGGTGCGCGACGGGTGCTCGACGCGGTCGGAGTGGCGACCGGCGGCGCCAACGTCCAGTTTGCGGTCGACCCGCGCGACGGGCGCTGGGTGGTCATCGAGATGAACCCGCGGGTGTCGCGCTCGTCCGCGCTCGCCTCCAAGGCGACCGGCTTCCCAATCGCGCGCATCGCCGCCAAGGTCGCGCTCGGCCGCCGTCTGGACGAGATCGTCAACGACATCACGGGCAGCACGCCAGCCTCGTTCGAACCCGCGCTCGACTACGTGGTGGTGAAGATCCCGCGATTCGCGTTCGAGAAGTTTCCCGGCGCCGAGCCGCTGCTCGGGACCTCGATGAAGGCGGTCGGCGAGGTCGCCGGCATCGGGCGCAGCTTCGAGGAGGCGCTGCTCAAGGCAGTGCGCTCGCTCGAGGTCGGCCGGGACTCCCTCGAGGCGCCGCCGGCGACCGCGGCAGCGGGCGACGACGAGCTCGCTTACCGGCTCGGGCGCCCGAGCCCGGACCGCCTGTGGGAGGTCGCCGAGGCGCTGCGGCGCGGCTTCGGGGTCGACCGCATCGTCGGGCTGACCGCCATCGATCCGTGGTTCGTGCGTCGCATCGCCGGTCTGGTCGGGTGTGAGGCTGCCTTTGCCGAGCCGGGCGCTGCCGACGATGCCGGGCTGCTCGCCGCTGCCAAGCGTGTCGGCGTCGCCGACGCTCAGCTCGCCCGCGCGTGGCGGCTGACCCGGGACGAGGTTCGACGGCGCCGGATCGAGACCGGGACCCGCCGGGTCCGGCGCCGGGTCGACACCTGCGCCGCCGAGTTCGAGGCTCGGACGCCCTACCTGTACGGCTCCTTCGGCGACCTCGACGAGCAGCCCCCGCCGCGGCGCCCGGTGGTCATCCTCGGTGGCGGCCCGGTGCGCATCGGCCAGGGCATCGAGTTCGACGCGTGCTGCGTCGAGGCGGTTGCAGGCCTCAACGAGCAGGGCTTCGAGGCGGTGATGGTCAACTGCAACCCGGAGACCGTCTCGACCGACTACGACGCCGTCGACCGGCTCCACTTCGACCCCCTCGACGCCGAGGACGTGCTCGACATCTGCGCCGCCGAGCGGCCGGTCGGGGTCATCGTCCAGCTCGGAGGCCAGACGCCGCTCAAGCTCGCCGCCGATCTCGAGCGGGCGGGGGTGCCGATCTGGGGCACCCCTCGCGACGCCATCGACCGCGCCGAGGACCGCGGGCGATTCTCGGAGCTGCTCGCCGAGCTCGGGCTGCGCCAGCCGCCGGGGCGCATGGTGACCTCGATCGAGGAAGCGGCCGCGGCGGCCGAAGCGCTCGGCTACCCGGTTTTGGTACGCCCATCCTACGTGCTCGGTGGGCGCGCCATGGAGACCGTCTACGGGCGCGACCAGCTCGCCGGCTACCTCGCCCGCGCCGCCGAGGTCGAACCCGATCGGCCGGTGCTGATCGACCGCTTCCTCGAGCGTGCGCTCGAGGTCGACGTCGACGCCGTTGCAGACGGCGACCGGGTGGTCATCTGCGGCATTCTCGAGCACATCGAGGAGGCCGGCGTGCACTCCGGGGACTCGGCGGCGGTGACCCCTCCGGTGAGCCTCCCGCTCGAGCTCCAAGCCGAGCTCCGGCGCCAGGTCCGCCTGCTTGCGCTCGCGCTCGGGGTGCGCGGGCTGATGAACGTCCAGTTTGCGATCCAGGAGGGCGTGGTCCACGTTCTCGAGGTCAACCCGCGGGCGTCGCGCACCATCCCGTTCCTTGCCCGCGCGACCGGCGTGCCGTGGGCCGAGCTGGCGGCTCGGGTCTGCGCGGGAGCGCGCCTTGCCGAGCTCGGCGTCCACGACGGTGTGCCGACCGAGGTTGCGGTCAAGCTGCCGGTGTTCCCGTTCGAACGCTTCCCCGGCGTCGATCCATTGCCGGGACCCGAGATGCGATCCACCGGCGAGGTCATGGGCCGGGGACGGACCTTCGGTGAAGCGTTCGCCAAGGCCGCCCTTGCTGCCGGTTGGCCGTTGCCGGGCGACGGCCGTGCGCTGATCTCTCTCGCCGACCGCGACAAGGGGCGACTGCCCGCCCTGGCGGCGCGGCTGGTCGAGCTCGGGTTTGAGATCGCGGCCACCGCCGGGACCGCCGCGGCGCTCGAGCAGGCCGGTTTCGCCGGGGTCCAGCCGGTGGGCAAGATCGGCGCCGGCTCCAGCGACATTCCGACCCTGATGGCGGAGGGTGCGATCCAGCTCGTGGTCAACACTGCAGCAGGCCGCCGCGCCGCCCTCGACGCGGGCTCGATCCGGCGCGGTGCCCTCGACGCAGGCGTGCTCTACCTGACCACGATTCCGGGCGCCTACGCCGCCGCCGAGGCGGTGGCGGTGCTGCGGCGGGGTTCGCTGCCGGTGCGCGCCCTCCAGGACGACGCCCGCGCGATGCC
Organism: uncultured Acidobacteriota bacterium; assembly: GCA_963814875.1. Classification (GTDB taxonomy): domain Bacteria; phylum Acidobacteriota; class Thermoanaerobaculia; order Thermoanaerobaculales; family Sulfomarinibacteraceae; genus CAVSIS01. Next base: position 128,137 of record CAWFFJ010000016.1, on the reverse strand, counting down.
GCCCTGGGCCGCCCGCTGGCGCTGACCGACGCGACCTCCCAGACCCATCGCCGGCTTCGCCCACAGGCCCGGGATGACCCTGCGCTCCCCCGACCGCTGCCGAAGGCCTCGGTCCCGCGGGCTGCTACGACAGGATCTCGAGGCGGACCTCGGCCAGGAGGCGGGCGTCGATCAGGTCCCAGCGGTTGCCCTCGAACCGGAACCAGTGGCGACCGGTCACGATCGCGCGGTCGAGGGCGCGGCGGACATCCTCCCCTGGCTCCGACAGGCGCAGCGTCATTCCGATCGGTACGTAGCTGACCATCGACAGGTCGTCATCGGTGCCAAACTGTCCGTCGGGCCCGGCCGAGACCATGACGAGCCGCAGGGTCTCGGCCGCGGTGAAGTCGGGCCGGCCGGCGGAGAACAGGGTGGCGTTGAGCCCGCGCGCGAGGTCGTCTATGACCTCGGGGTCGTTGCGCCAGCCGTCGCCCCGAACGATCAGGCGCGTGGTGACGCGGAATGGACGCCCCCAGCCGTCGGTCGCTCGGATGTCGTAGAACTCCCGCACGGCTGCCGGCGCGAGGTCGGTGTCGGCGCCGTAGAACAGCAGTGGTATCCATCCTCGGACGCGTATCGTGGAGTACGGCGCGAGAACGTCGGCCCATCCGTCGTCGAACGGCGGCGCCGCGACCTCGTGGAGCGCGTAGCGGGCAGCGGCGGAGCCAGTCTCGTAGGCGCGGTGCAGGGTCACCAGCTCGGCCGACCGGCCGCCGTCCCCGAGCACGATCCAGCGCAGCGTGGTGGCGAGGTCGGGGCCGGGGCCCACCCGCTCGAACCGGTAGAGGCCGAGCAGGGGGAGTGCGACCAAGGTGCCGTACATCAGCGTTCGCCAGGCACCGCCGGCGAGAACCGCGGCCAACGGGCGGCGTGGCCGATCGACTACGGCGACGCGGGCGTCCCACCCGCACACCGGACACAGGCTGCCGGAGGCCGGCATCGCCGCACCGCACGCACCGCAGGTGTCGGTGTCAACAGTCATGGCAACACAGCCTAGCCGGCATTGGCGAAATCCTCAACCGACCCTCTGGGTGGGTGGGCGGCTCCGTGCCTCTGTGCTCTGTGGTTCAGACTGCTCCGTGGTTCAGCCCGTGGCGGTTCGGTCGGCAGCGAAGCCGGTCACGAAGGCCTCGACCTCCTGGACCAGGGTGTCGGGGGTCGAGGCTCCTGCAGTGATGCCCACGCAGGACACCCCCTCGAGCCACTCGGACCGGATTTCGGCCGGGCCCTGGATGTGGTGGGACGGCTTGAGGCGGGTCGTGATCTCCCACAGGTGGTGGGTGTTGGCGGAGCGTTTGCCGCCGATCACGAGCACCATTTCGACCTCGGGGTCGGCGGCGAGTTGGCGGGCCGCCTCCTGATTTTCCTTGGTCGCATAGCAGATGGTGTCGGCGCGGCTGGTGGCGCGGTTGACCGTCTCGATGTGGCGAACGACGGCGTCGAACTCCTCGGCGTTGAGGGTGGTCTGGTAGAAGACCTTGATCCTCGAGTAGATCGACCAGTCCACCGCGCGCGCTGCCGCCATGGTGGAGACGATGTGGTAGGTCGCCGGGTCGAGGTCGTGGGTGTAGCCGGTCACCTCCCGGTGCTCGGGGTCGCCAATGAAGACCAGGTGACAGCCCGCCTCAAGCGCCGTACGCGACTCGCGGTGAATGTCGTAGACGAACTTGCAGGTGGTGTCGAGGATCTTAAGGCCGAGGTCGTGGGCGCGCTGGTGGTAGGAGGGGGGCACGCCGTGGGCGGAGAATACGATGGTCGGCTCGGCGACCTCCTCGAGCTGGTGGACGGTGCGCATCCCGAGCCCCTCCATCTCGGCGACCACGCGCTCGTTGTGGACCACCTGGCCGAGAATCGACCCGCTCTGACCGGAGGCCGCGAAGCGCCGGACCTTGATGTCGGCGACCCGCACGCCGGAGCAGAAGCCGTACTTGGCTGCCCGCTTGACTCGAATCACTGCGTCCACCTCCCGTTCGCGAGACGCTGTGGACGCGTCCCCGGGGTCATCTGAGTTCAATCGCCTGCGGCTGAGCCGTGATTCCCCGCGTCTGCCGGGCGCCACCATCGGGAGAGCCGTTCGCAGTAAGCCCGCCATCCTGCGTCGAGGTCGGCGACGGCGTCGCCTCCGAGCTTCTCGAGCAGGGCGTCGGCGAGCACGAGGGCGAGCATCGCTTCGACGATCACCGGCGCGGCGCCGATCGCGGTCACGTCGGAGCGCTCCCAGGTGGTGGTGCGCGCCTCTCCGTTCGCGAGGTCGACCGAGGGCAGGCCGCGACGCAGTGTGGCGATCGGCTTGAAGTACGCCCGCACCACGAGGTCGGCGCCGTTGGTCACGCCGCCCTCGAGGCCGCCGGCACGATTGGTCGGGCGCTCGAGACCGTGCGGACCGGCGACGATCGCGTCGTGGGCCTCGGAGCCGACCACGGCCGCGACCTCGAGGCCGGCGCCGATTGCGGCCGCCTTCACCGAGGGGATCGCGACCAGGGCCTGCACCACTCGGCCGTCGAGCTTGCGGTCCCAGTGGACGTAGGAGCCGAGCCCCGGAGGGAGACCCCGGACCACGGCGCCAACCACCCCGCCGAGGGTCTCGCCGGTTTCACGGGCAGTGCGGACCGCCTCCACCAGCGCGTCCTCCCGGTCCGGGTCGGGCGTGACCAGGGGCGAGTCCGGGCGCACACCGGCGAGGTCCTCCCAGCTCGGCGGGCCGGTACGGACGACGTGAGGGCCGAGCTGGAGAACCGCGGAGCGGAAGGCGATGCCGTAGCGTCCGAGGAGCTGGGCGCAGACCGCGCCGGCCGCGACCCGGGCCGCGGTCTCGCGGGCCGAGGCGCGCTCCAGCACATTGCGCAGGTCGTCGAGCTGGTCGGTGCCGAGGCCGCCGGCAAGGTCCGCGTGGCCCGGGCGGGGCGCCGTCACGGCGCGGCCGGCGGCGGCCGCGGGGTCGACCGCCCACGGGTCCATGGCTGCCGCCCAGTTCTTCCAGTCGAGGTTGGCGACCTGGAGCACCAGCGGGGAGCCGAGGGTGACGCCGTTGCGCAGGCCGCCGGTGACCTCGACCCGGTCGCGCTCGATGCGCTGCCGGCCGCCGCGGCCGTAGCCGTGCTGACGGCGGGCGAGCCAGCGGTCGATGTCGGCCCGGTCGAGCGCGAGACCTGCCGGCAGTCCCTCGAGCACCGCGGTCAACCCGGGACCGTGGGACTCGCCGCCGGTGAGCAGTCGCAGGCGCCTCATGGCGCAGCCTCGCGGATCGACACCGCCACGCTCAACCACCGCCCGTGAGGCGGCATTCCGCGGCTTCACCGGCCGCAACGTGATGTCTTCCGAGGAGAACGGGTTGAGAGTTCACCGGCGCGGCCTCCAGACCGACGGCTGGAATCTACTCTGGACGGATCGTCCGAAACCTGAGCCAGTGTACGACGGGCGGAGGTAGAATGCCGGCAGCCAGGATGCTCGTGCTGACTCCACGTCGTCTGCTCCTTTGCCTGACGCTCGTCGTCATCGCCGCGCCGGGGTCCCTGTCTGCGGCAGAGCTTCCGCGTCAGCGCGTCACTCTTCTCCACACCTCGGACCTCCACGGTCGGGTGCTCGCGTTCAACGACCTCGACCAACGTCCCGCGCGCGGCTCGTTGACCGAGGTTGCCACTCTCGTTCGCGGCATCCGGGAATCGACCGACCACCCGGTGCTTCTGTTCGACTCGGGGGACAGCATCCAGGGCACCCCGCTCGAGGAGTACGCGCATGTGCGCTGGGGGGAAGCGAGCCCGACGATCGAGGCGATGTCGCGCATCGGCTACCTGGCGATGGCGGTCGGCAACCACGAGTTCAACTTCGGGCTCGGCCCGCTGCGCGCTGCTGAGCGCGCGGCCAACTTCCCGTTCCTGTCCGCCAATGTGATCGACACCGCGACCGGCGAGCCCGCGTTCCCTCCCTATCTGATCGTCACGGCGGGCCTGGTCCGTGTCGGGGTGCTCGGACTGACCACGCCGAACGTCCCCGGATGGGAGATCCCGGCGCACTACCAGGGGCTGCGCTTCGAGCCCATGGACGCTGCCGCGCGGCGCTGGGTGGAGCGGCTGCGCGGCGCGGAGCGCTGCGATCTGGTGGTGGTGCTCGCCCATACCGGGCTCGAAGGCTCCGGTGACGCCTCGGACGAGCTCGAGAACTGGGGCCGGCGCCTCGCTGCAGTGCCGGGAATCGACGTCCTCCTCACCGGCCACACCCACCGTGACATCGCTCCGTTCTCACTCGGCGGGGTCATCGTCGCCCAGCCCGGCTCGAGGGCGCGGTTCGTCACCCGAGTCGACCTCGAGCTCGAGCGCGGGGCCGACGGGTGGAAGCGGGTTGCGTGGCACGGCGAGAACCTCTCGACTGCGGACGTCTCGCCGGACCCGGACCTCGAACGCACCTTCGCCGGGCTCCACGCCCGCGTCGTCGCCGCGCTCGACCAGGTCGTGGCGACGACGACGGCCGCGGTCGATGTGGCCCGGTGCCGCCTCGCCGACTGCACCGCCGTCGACCTCATCCATGCAACCCAGCTCGAGGCCACCGGTGCCGAGCTCTCGCTCGCCTCGCTGCTCGACCCGCACACGCCGACCCTCGACCCTGGGCCGGTGACCCGGCGCTGGGTCGAGTCGCTGTACGTGTTCGCAAACAGTCTCGTCGTGGTTCGGCTGAAAGGAGCGGAGGTCGCGGATGTCCTCGAGCACGCCGCGCGCTGGTACGACGGGCTCGAGTGCGCCCCGGAGGGCTGCGTCGTGCTGTCGGACCCGCGGGTCGCGCCGTACAACGTCGACACGATGGCCGGTCTGAGCTACGGCATCGACTCGCGCCAGCCCGAGGGGCATCGAGTCCACGATATCGTGTGGCACGGGCGTCCGCTCAACCCCGATCGAACTTTGACTGTCGCAGTCAACAGCTACCGCGCCGCCGGAGGTGGCGGCTTCCCCCACCTCGCGACCGCCGAGCGGGTGCGCACCATCGACCGGTCGATCACCGACCTGATCGCCGAGCACCTCGAGCACGCCGGCGCGTGGACGCCGCGTGTGGACGCGAACTGGAGCCTCGCCCCGGTGGTCGTGGGCGAGCGCCCCGCGCGGGGATCGGAAGCGCCGTGAGACTGGGTGGAGGCCGGTCGTGGCGGCGTAGAGAGACCACGACGGGAGGTCCCGGGATGGGCCTTGGGAAACTGTTCCGGGCAATCTTCACGGATTTCTTACGGGGGCTTCTCGATTCGAGCGCTATGGGAGATTATTATCGCGGCTCCGGTTGTGAGCAGCTCGACGCTGTCGGACCGGTGCGACACATAAGGAGGTTCAGATGTTGTTGAGGAGAGTCTTGCTTGTCGGCCTGGCGCTTGCGCTGGCGGCGGGGTCGGTGTACGCCCAGGGCGTGACCACCGGCGCGCTGAGCGGCGTGATCACCGACCCCAACGGGGACGTGCTCCCCGGCGTGTCCATCGTGGCGGTGCTGGCTGATACCGGCACCCGCTACACCTCGGTGACCGATGACCAGGGTCGGTTCCGCCTGCGCAACCTGCGACCCGGGATGTACCAGGTGGAGGCGTCGCTGACCGGGTTCACGACCCTGCAGCAGGGCAACGTCGCCGTCCGCCTCGGTGAGGACACCAACCTCGAGCTCAAGCTCCGGCTCGAGGCCGCGACCGGCGAAGTCGAGGTCTTCGCCCAGTCCGACCCGCTCATCAACCCGACCAAGATGGGCCAGACATCCAACGTCCCGGTCCAGCTCGTCGAGTCGCTGCCCAAGATCGAGCGCAGCCTGACCGATCTGGCCCGGATCAACCCGCTGTTCAACGCGGGCGCGATCAACGACGGCCAGACCGTGCTCTCCGTCGCCGGCCGCAACAACCGCTACAACAACATCCAGATCGACGGCGCGGTCAACAACGACCTGTTCGGGCTCGCCGACTCCGGCACCCCCGGCGGCCAGGCCGCGACCCAGCCGATCAGCCTCGAGGCGGTCAAGGAGCTCCAGCTCCTGGTCTCGCCCTATGACGTCCGCCAGGGCATGTTCTCCGGCGGCGGCATCAACCTGGTGACCCGCAGCGGCTCGAACACCTTCGCCGGATCGGTCTTCGGCTACTTCTTCGACGACGGCTACGTCGGCAAGGGCCCGTATGACTTCCCCGCCCTCGGCACCTTCAAGGAGAAGCAGTACGGCTTCCGCCTCGGCGGCCCGGTCATGAAGGACAAGCTGTTCTTCTTCGTCAACGCCGAGATCTCGCGCAAGGACTCGCCCTCCGGCTGGTCCCTCGACGGCAGCGCCGGCAACTGCTACTCGGGCTGCACCGCGCTCGACGATGCGCAGACGTTCAGCAGCTTCCTGAAGACGACCTACGGCTACGACACCGGCGGTTTCGGCCAGGTCACCAAGCCCATCGACAGCGACCTCTACTTCGGCCGCCTCGACTGGAACATCTCCGACGCCCACAACCTCACCTTCCGCCACAACTACGTCAAGGCCGACAACCTGATCCTGTTCCCGTCGTCCTACAGCTATCCCTTCCCGAACTACGCCTACACCTTCCACGACGAGACCAACTCGACCGTGGCCCAGCTCGACAGCGTGTTCGGCGACACCAAGTTCAACCAGGGCCGCCTGGTCTACCAGACGATCAAGGACCGCCGCAATTACGTCGGCGACCCCTTCCCGTCGATCACGATCCAGAACCTGACCAACAGCTCGGCCGACTTCAAGGTCGGCTCCGAGGACTACTCGACCGCAAACTCGCTCGACCAGGACATCACCGAGATCACCGACGACTTCACCTTCTTCGCCGGTGACCACGAGATCGTCCTCGGCACCCACAACGAGCTGTTCAGCTTCAAGAACCTCTTCATCCAGCAGGCCTTCGGCGCCTACCAGTTCAACAGCCTGACGGACTTCTACGCCGGCAACGCGAAGCAGTACGACTACACCTACTCCAACGACGCCCAGCCCTACGACGAGTTCAGCGTCCAGCAGCTCGGTTTCTACGCCGGCGACACCTGGCGGGCACGCTCCAACGTGAGCATGGTGTTCGGCCTCCGCGCCGACATCCCGCTGTTCCCCGACAAGCCCCAGGACAACCCGCTGGTCCAGGAGATCTTCGGCTACAAGAACAGCGAGATGCCGAGCGGCAACATCCTGTGGTCGCCCCGCGTCGGCTTCAACTGGGACATCAAGGGCGACGGCATGTCCCAGCTGCGCGGCGGCCTCGGCCTCTTCGCCGGCCGCAGCCCCTACGTCTGGATCTCCAACAACTACGGCCGCAACGGCATCGAGCAGACTACGCTGCGCGCCACTGGCTCGATCCCCTTTAACCCCGACCCGTTCAATCAGCCGACACTGGCCGACCTGCCCGGTGTGCAGGGCTCCAGCCAGGAGGTCAACCTGGTCGACCCGAACTTCGAGTTCCCGCAGGTGTGGCGCATGAACCTCGCCTACGACCAGCGGCTGCCGTGGTGGAACATGGTCGCCACGGTCGAGGGTCTCTACGCCAAGGTCCAGAAGGACATCCTGTACCAGAACATCAACCTGCAGCAGACCGGGACGATGTGGGACGGCCGTCCCTACTTCTCATCCATCGACAGCACCTTCACCGGCGCCTACCTGCTCACCAACACCGACAAGGGCGAGCAGAAGAACGTCACTTTCAAGCTCGAGCGGCCCTACAGCGGCGGCGCCTACGGCTACCTTGCCTACACCTGGGCCAGGGCCACGACCGTCAACGAGGGCAGCTCCAGCCGCGCGGTCTCGAACTGGCAGTACAACGAGGCGGTCGACCCCAACAACCCGGGCGAGAGCACCTCGGACTTCGAGGTCAAGCACCGCCTGTCAGCCTCGGTCGCCTACACCTTCAACGCCGAGACCCGGTGGTCGACCACCCTGTCGGCCTACTTCAACCGCCAGAGCGGGCGCCCGTTCTCCCTGATCTTCGCCTCCAACTTCCCGAGCGTCAACGGCGACACCACCACCGGCAACGACCTGTTCTACGTCCCCTCGGGCCCGGATGACGTCATCATGCAGGGCGGCACCTGGGACCAGATGCTGTCCTTCCTCCAGGCGACCGGCTACGACAAGTACCTGGGCAAGATCGCGCCGCGCAACGCCCAGTACGGTCCCTGGACCCAGAGCCTCGACCTCCACATCGGCCAGAACATCCCGGTGCCCTACGGCGAGCTCGAGCTCACCGGCGACATCCTCAACTTCCTCAACCTGATCGACGCCAAGGCCGGGCACGTCACCTATGTCAACTTCGGCACCATTACCCCGGCCAAGTACCTCGGCATCGATCAGGCCACCGGCAAACCGATTTATCAGATCTACAACCAGGTCACTGACCCCGACCAGAACCCGCTGTTCGTGCTCGACAACCTGCGCTCCCGCTGGCGCGCGAAGCTCGGACTCCGCTACACCTTCTAGGGCGTCGCGGACGCGTTCTCTCGGCCCGGGTGGGTCTCCCGCCCGGGCCTTTTCGTCGCCTGTCGTGAAGAGCCCGGGTCGATGGCGTGGAGGCAGTAGACTGAGGTGGTGTGCGGGCCCGATCGCAACGAGAGGGGACACGGGAACGTGGACCACCCGATCCGGCGCAGCATCCGAAGCGAGCGCGGCGCCTACACGGTGCTGGTTGGGGAGGGACTGCTCGCGCGGCTCGGCGAGCTCGCCGCGGCGGAAGGCGTTCCGCGCCCGCGAGCCGTGGGTTCGGATGTCACCGTAGGCCCGCTGTGGGCCCGCGCGGCGGCCGAGGCGCTCGGTGCTGGCGCGCCGCTGGAGCTGCCCGACGGGGAGGCGAGCAAGTGCTGGTCGCAGATCGAGACCGTGCTCGCGACCCTCCTCGCGCGCGGTCTGCACCGCGGCGACACGGTGGCGGCGGTCGGCGGCGGCGTGGTGACCGACCTGATCGGCTTCGCCGCAGCGGTCTACCTGCGCGGGATCGACTGGATCGCGGTCCCGACAACGCTGCTCGCCATGGTCGATGCAGCGGTCGGGGGCAAGACCGGGATCAACCTCGGGGCGGGCAAGAACCTCGCCGGCGCCTTCTGGCCGCCGCGGCTGGTGGTCGCCGACGTCGCGACCCTCGCCACGCTCCCGCCTCGCGAGCTGCGAGCCGGGCTCGCCGAGGTCGTCAAGCACGCCTGGATCGCCGACCGCGGCCTGCTCGAGCTGCTCGACCGGCCGATCGACGCCCCCTCGTCGCTGTCGTCCGAGCGCTGGCGCGAGCTGGTCGCTCGGGCGGTGGCCGTCAAGGCCGAGTTGGTCGAGGCCGACGAGCGCGAGGCCGGCCGTCGCGCCGCACTGAACCTTGGGCACACCGTCGGACACGCGCTCGAGGCCGCCACCGGCTACCGCCGCTTTGTGCACGGCGAGGCGGTGGCGTGGGGCCTGCTCGCGGTCGCCGAGCTGTCCAACCGGCGCGGCCTGTTGTCGGAGTCCTCCGCCGACCGCCTGCGCTCCGCGGTGACCGCGCTGGGACCGCTGCCGCCGGTCACCGACCTCTCCGTCGAGGGCATCCTCGACCACCTCGCACGGGACAAGAAACGTGACGACGGTGGCGTTGCCTGGGTGCTCCCCACCGACGACGGCGTGGTCCTCGGCCAGCGCGTGGCCACCGCCGAGCTCCGCGACGTGCTCGCCACCCTCGGCCGCAGCCGACCGTGAGAACCACCAAGACACCAAGACACCAAGTCATCGCATCGAGACAGCTGGTGGAGAGTGTTGGAGAAGTGAAGGATCCTCTCGTGCGTTCAAGCGGTCTCTCGGCAGTTCCGGGGTCGACTGGGGAATGAGGCTCGGGACTCGAATCACAGGCCCTCTCTTGGTGTCTTGGTGGTGTATGGGTGGGAGGTGGCCTCGGCACTGCGTTTTCGTTTCGGGTCGAGGTAGGATAGGCGTCTGATGGCGAGCACGGTGGAGCGGACGGAGGCGCTGCCGCAGCGGCTGCCCCATGAGCCCGAGGCAGAGCGGGCGGTGCTCGGCGCCGTGCTGCTCGACCCTGGATCGCTGCTGCGCGTGATCGAGGTCCTGCGCGCCGAGGAGTTCTACCTCGACAGCCACCGCCTCGTTTACCAGGCCTGTCTCGAGCTCCAAGAGCGGGGTCAGGGGGCCGACCTCCTGACCGTGACCAACTACCTGCGCGAGCAGGGCCAGCTCGAACGGGTCGGCGGAGCAAGCTATCTGGCGTCGCTGGTCGATGCGCTGCCGGACGTCGCCCACGTCGCTTTCTACGCTGAGATCGTCCACGACAAGGCGGTCAAACGGCAGCTCATCGGTGCCGCGCAGCGGATGCTGACGACGTGCACGCTCGACCAGGGCCTTGCCAAGGAGGCAGTGGAGCAGGCCCAGGCCGACGTCTACCGGATCGCCGAGGACACCCTCTCCGGGGGCTTGGTCCACATCCGTGAGTTGACTCGGCGCGAGGTCGCCAACCTCGAGGCCGCCCGCGACTCCCACTCGACCCTCACCGGGCTCGACACCGGCTACACCCGGCTCAACGAGTTCACCTCCGGGCTGCAGCGCAAGGACCTCGTGATCCTGGCCGCCCGCCCCTCGATGGGCAAGACCTCGCTCGCCCTCAACATCTGTACCCATGTCGCTCTGCGCGGCGGCGCCAAGGTCGCCATCTTCTCGCTCGAGATGTCGGCGGACGCGCTGGTGCGCCGGGTTCTTTCCTCCGAAGCGCGCGTCGACCAGAAGCGCTTCGCCACCGGCTATCTCGCCAAGGCGGACTGGCCGCGCCTGACGATGGCCGCGCAGACCCTCGAGGAGGCGGACATCTGGATCGACGACACCCCTGGGATGTCGGTTCTCGAGCTCTCTGCCAAGGCTCGGCGGCTCAAGCAGGAGCACGCCATCGACCTGGTCATGGTCGACTATCTCCAGCTGATGTCCGGTGGCGCCCGCTTTTCGAGCCGCAACGAGGAGGTGTCGGCGATCTCGCGCGGGCTCAAGGCGGTCGCCAAGGAGCTCGACGTGCCGATGCTGGTCCTGTCCCAGCTCAGCCGCCAGCCGGACCGCCGTGGCGGCGACCACCGACCGCAGCTCAGCGATCTGCGCGAGTCCGGCTCGATCGAGCAGGACGCCGACGTGGTCCTGTTCATCATCCGCCCCGCGATGTACGATCCCGAGGTCGACGACCGGCGCCTGGCCGAGCTCATCATCGCCAAGCAGCGCAACGGCCCCACCGGCCAGATCGACCTGGTTTTCCAGCACGAGTACACACGGTTCGAAAACGCCGACCTCGCGCGCGACGAGGGCGAGGCACCCTGGTAGGGGAGGTGCGGGTGGTTGCCTGGCTGGAGAGCTTCGGCCTGCTGGTCCTGCACGTCCTCGAGGAGCTGGGCCGTTTCTTCTACATCGCGGCCCAGTCCTTCCTGTGGTTGGTCCGGCCCCCGTTCGAGCCGCGCGAGTGGCTCAAGCAGATGGTGCGCGTCGGCTACGACTCGATCCCCGTGGTCTTCCTGACCACGATGTTCACCGGCATGGTCCTGGCCCTGCAGACCTACCGCGGCTTCGAGCGCTTCCATGCCGAGGGCTTCGTCGCCTCGGTCGTGGCGCTGTCATTGACCCGCGAGCTGGCGCCGGTGCTGACCGCACTGATGGTTGCGGGAAGGGTCGGGTCCTCGATGGCCGCGGAGCTCGGTACCATGCGCGTCACCGAGCAGATCGACGCGCTCTACGCGATGGCGACCGAGCCCATCCAGTACCTGGTCGTCCCGCGGGTCGGCTCCTCGGTGCTCATGCTGCCGCTGCTCACCCTGGTCGGTGACGCCGTTGGCATTCTCGGCGGCTACGCCATCGCGGTGGGTCTCTTCGGCGCCAACGGCTATGTCTACTGGCGCAGAACCTTCCAGTACATGGAGGTCAACGACGTCACGTCGGGGCTGATCAAGGCGGCGTTCTTCGGCTTCATCCTCGCGGTCACCGGCTGCTCCAAGGGGTTCTACACGTCGGGCGGGGCCGAGGGCGTCGGTCGGGCGACCACGGCTGCGGTGGTGATGGGTTCGCTGTCCATCTTGCTGTCCGACTTCTTCCTCACCAAGATCCTGTTCTGAGGCGGCGATGGAAACCCTCACGCAGCCCAAGATCAGCGTCATCTCACTGGTCAAGTCGTTCGGTTCCAACCGTGTGCTGGACGGTGTTGATTTGGAGGTCCTGTCCGGTGAGTCGGTCGTGGTGGTCGGCGGCTCGGGCGCCGGCAAGACCGTCCTCATCAAGCACCTGATCGGGCTCTACCTGCCCGACGAGGGCCACGTGGTGGTCGATGGCGTCGACCTCACCGCGGCCGCCCCGGAGATCGCGCTCAATCTGCGAAAGCGCTTCGGCATGAGCTTCCAGGAGGGCGCGCTGTTTGACTCGATGACGGTGTTCGACAACATCGCGTTCCCGCTGCGGCGGCACACCCGGCGCAGTCGACCGGCGATCTCCGAGCGCGTGCGAGAGTGCCTGCGGCAGGTCGGCCTCAACGACGTCGAGACCAGGATGCCTGCCGAGCTCTCAGGCGGGATGCGGCGTCGAGTTGGCTTCGCCCGCGCGATCGCGCTGGAGCCCCAGATCCTGCTCTTCGACGAGCCGACCACCGGTCTCGACCCCATCAACACCGCACGCATCGCCGCGGTCATCAACGCCATGCGACGGCAGCTCGAGGTCACTGCGGTGACCATTACCCACGACATGAGCCTCGCCATGCGGATCGCCGACAGGATCGCCATGCTCCGGTACGGTCGCATCATCGCGTTCGCCCCTCCGGACGAGTTCGCCAGGCTTCCCGACCCCTACGTGCAGGCGTTTCTGAACGGTGAGGTGCCCCAGGACGAGGAGGAGACACCATGACCCCAGCCGCCAAGATCGGTCTGTTCATGCTCGTCGGGCTGATCATCCTCGGTGCGTTCATCATCAAGATCGAGGACATCCCGGTGGGCGAACGCGGTGAGCGGCTCCTGGTGGACGCGTCGTTTCCGTCGGTCGCCGGACTCGACCGCCAGGCGGCGGTGCGCATCGCCGGGGTCCGGGTCGGCAAGGTGGAAGGGATCCGGCTCGACGGCGCCCGCGCCCTGTGCTCGCTCTCCCTCGAGCCCGGGGTGACCCTGCACACCGGCGCCCGCGCCCAGGTCGCGAATCTCGGCATGCTCGGCGACAAGTACATCGAGATCTACCCCGGCGATCCGAACGCACCGCTGCTCGCGCCGGGAACGGTGCTCGAGGGCGGCACGCCGCCCTCCTTCGACGACGTGCTCAAGGTCGCGACCGACATCGGCGCCGACGTCAAGCGCGTCACCAGCGCGCTGAGCGATTCCCTCGGCGGGGAGAAAGGGGCCGAGGCGATCTCGGACATCGTCACCAACATCCGCGAGACTACCGCCGAGCTCAAGGAGCTGATTGCCGCCAACCAGGCCAATGTCAACGCCACCACCGCGAACTTCCGCGACTTCTCGACGACCCTGCGTGACGAGCTGCCGCGCATCGCTGAGAAGATCAACGCTCTCGCCGACCAGCTCCAGGGGGTCGTTGGCGAGAACCGCGAGGACCTCCACGACTCGCTGGCCAACATCCGCGACCTCTCCGAACGACTCAAGGTCTCCGCCAACAACCTCAACGAGATCACGAGCAAGATCGCCTCCGGTGAGGGCTCGGTCGGCAAGCTGATCAACGACGACACCACGGTCGACAAGTTCAACGCGACCCTGGACTCGGTCGAGTCCGGAGTGGACACCCTCAAGAACACCATCGGGCGCTTCGAGCGCTTCCGCCTCGAGATGAACATCCGCGGCGAGGCCCTCCCCGGCGTCAGTGACAGCCGCACGTCGTTCGGCTTCGACCTGTGGATGACGCCGAAGAGGTTCTGGCGCCTCGAGGGCGTCGACTCGCCGTTCGGCCCGACCCGGACCACGACCGAGGTCATCACGACCACCTACCCGGACGGCTCCCAGAGCTCGATCACCCAGACCACGTCCAAAACCCAGGACAAGATCGGCTTCAACGCCCAGATCGGCTACCAGCTGCTGCCCTCGACCACCCTGCGCGCCGGGGTCTTCGAGTCCCGCGGCGGGTTTGGCGTTGACCAGGCCTTCGAGCTCGCCCATCGGCCCCTGCGGCTGTCGCTGGAGGCCTACGACTTCAGCCGCGACGTCGACAGCTCGCCCCACCTCCGGCTCGAGGGTCGCTACTTCGTGACCCAGAACCTGTTCCTCATGGCAGGATGGGACGACCCCTTGTTCTCCGAGCGCTCCTCGGTGCTGATCGGCGGTGGAGTGCGCTGGGTCGACGAGGACCTCAAGTACAGCCTCGGCCTGCTCAGCGGGGTAAGGCCCTAGCCCCGGTGAAGCGCGAGGTCCTGTTCTACTGCACCTCGTGCGGCCATGAGTCGAAGAAGTGGATCGGCCAGTGTCCGGGCTGTGGGGCGTGGAACAGCTTCGCCGAGCAGCCGCGGGCGCCGAGATCCCGCGCAGGCTACGGACCTGAGACCGCGGGCGGCGCTGGTCCCGGTCAGCGAGGCCGCGGTCTCCCCGGCGGCGCGCGCGGCGACCGGGATCGACGGCGTCGACCGGGTCCTCGGTGGCGGGCTCGTCGCCGGCTCGCTGGTGCTGCTCGCCGGCGAGCCGGGGATCGGCAAGTCGACCCTCTTCCTCCAGGTCGCCGCCGCGATGGCGCGTCCGGGCGCGCCGGCGGTCTACGTGACCGGCGAGGAGTCGGCCCAGCAGGTGGCGTTGCGTGCACGGCGAACCGGGAGTGTGGGCCCGGACGTGCTCCTGCTCGCCGAGACCTCATGCGAGGCCGTGCTCGAGCAGCTGCGCACGATCTCGTCCGCTGTGGTCGTGGTCGACTCGATCCAGACCATGGTGGTGGACGAGCTCGACGCGCTCGCCGGTTCGGTCGCCCAGGTGCGGCAGGTGGCGGCGCGCTTCCAGGCCTGGGCCAAGACCGGCGGCGTTCCGGTGGTGCTGGTCGGCCACGTGACCAAGGAGGGCACCATCGCCGGCCCGAAGCTGCTCGAGCACCTGGTCGACGTGGTGGTGTCGCTCGAGGGCGAGCCGGGTCACGACCTGAGGCTGCTGCGCGCCGCCAAGAATCGTTTTGGCACGGTCGCCGAGCTGGCGCTGTTCGCGATGGGCGAGCACGGGCTCGAGGGAGTTCTCAACCCGTCCGCGTGGCTGCTCGAGGATCGGCAGGCCGGCGCACCGGGCTCGGCAGTGGCGGTGGCGCTCGAGGGTACGGCGCCGCTGCTGGTCGAGGTCCAGGCTCTGGTTGCACCGTCCGCCCTCGGCACGCCGCGCCGCGTCGCCCAGGGGTTCGAGGGCTCGCGTCTGTCCCTCCTGCTCGCCGTGCTCGAGCGCCACGCCGGCCTCGGCTTTGCGGACCGCGACGTCTACGTCAACCTGGTTGGAGGGATCGCCCTGTCCGAGCCCGCCCTCGACCTTGCGGTCGCCGCCGCCCTCGTGTCCTCGGCCTCCGACAGGCCCCTGCCGGCGGACCTCGCGGTCTTCGGAGAGATCGGCTTGCTCGGCGAGGTTCGGGGCGTGAGCCGCGCCGCCGAGCGCGTGCGGGAGGCGGCTGCACTGGGCTTCCGCAGAGTCGCCGTCGCCGGACGGGACGCCGCGGCCCAGCTCGTGCTCCCGGCCGAGCCGATCCGGCGCGTGAGCGACCTCGGTCGTCTCGTTTCGCGGGAGGGCGCATGATCGAGCCTGCCGGCCAGCACCCGGCGCGGAGCGGTCCGCTCGGGCCGCTGCTCCCGGTCGTCTGGCTGGCCGCCTTCGCCCTCGCCCTCGGGTTCTACCTTGCCTGGAACCCGCCACTGCACACGGCCCTGCTGCGGCTCGCCCCGGTAGGTCTCGCCGGGTTGGTGGTGGTCGCTTTCCTGGGGCTCGGAGCGCCTCTCGTGCGGCGCCTCATGCCCCAGACCTCGCGGACCGACGAGCGCCTGGCTGCCATCGCCGTGGGCGCCGGGCTGAGCGCCGTGATGGTGTTCGTCCTCGGCCTCGCCGGGGTCATGAGCCGGCCGGCGGCCGCTGCGTGGCTGGGGCTCGGGCTGGCCCTCGCCGCCGTCGAGCTCGTGCGTCGTCCACCGCGACTGCCCGCCGCACCCTCCGGCTGGGTCGGCATTGCCGCACTGGTTGTGATCGCCCTGAGCCTCGCCGCGGTCGTCCCGATGCTGGCGGCTCCGGCGACCACCACCGACGCGCTCGAGTTCCACCTGCTGGTGCCCAAGGCATACCTCGCACTGGGCCGCATCGAGGTCCTGCCAGGCTTCGTCGAGTCGAACTACCCGGGCCTGATGGAGTACCTCTTCATGCTGGTGCTCCCCATCGCCGGGCCGGTGGCGTGCAAGGCGCTGCACTTCTGGTTCGGGCTCGCCCTCCTGGTGGCCATCGCCAGGCTCGCCGCCCGGGTCGCGCCCGAGGGCAGCCGCGTGCTCGCTCCCGCGCTCTACATCTCGATGCCGGTCGCCGCGCTAGTCCTCGGTTGGGCGTGGAACGACGCGACCTTCGTCCTCCTGCTCGTGCTCATGTTCCACGGGATCGTCGACTACCACCTCGAGGACCCGGCCGCGCGCCGCGCCGCCGTCCTCGTGCAGGCCGGCGTGATGGCGGGGCTCGCCTCGTGGACCAAGTACACCTTCGTGATGGTGGCCCTGGCTCTGGTCCCGGTGGCCGTTGCCGGCGTGCTGCGCTGGCGCTGGCGTGTGCGGCACCTGGTCGCCTTCGCAGTGCCGGTCGGGGCGATTTCGACGCTGTGGCTGGCCAAGAACTGGGCCTTCACCGGCAACCCGGTGTTTCCGTTCCTCAACGGGTTCTTCGCGAGCCCGTTGTGGAACCCGGCCGCTGAGCACTACTTCCGGGGCACCCTGACGCGGTTCGAGATGCCCGACTGGACCTGGACGACCTACCTTTTGTTCCCGTTCCGGATCGCGCTCAAGCCGCGGATCATGGATGTCCACACCGGCATGGTGCCGCTGCTGCTGATCCCTCTCGCCTTCGTTCGAGGCCTCTCACGCGGGACGGCGCCGCTCAAGGTCTTTCTCCTCGGCTCGGTGGCGGCATGGCTGGCCATCCAGACCGAGGTCCGTTCGCTGCTCACGTGCCTGGCGGTGCTCGCGGTGGTTGGAGCTGCCGCTGCCGAGGTGTACGTGCTGCGCTCGCCC
The DNA here is from genome assembly GCA_963814875.1 of uncultured Acidobacteriota bacterium. Lineage (GTDB taxonomy): Bacteria > Acidobacteriota > Thermoanaerobaculia > Thermoanaerobaculales > Sulfomarinibacteraceae > CAVSIS01. Next base: position 110,967 of record CAWFFJ010000016.1, on the reverse strand, counting down.
CGGCTCAGGCGGGCCTTTCTCGTGCTGCTGGCAGGGGCGGTCGCGGCGAACCTCGTGATCATCTCCGTGACGGCGTTCGTCACGTTCGATCCGGTCCGATACCTGATCGGCACCCAGGGTACGACGGACTACCTGCGGCGCTCAGCTCGCGCTCAGGACGTGTACGACTGGCTCGACGCCGAGGCCGCAGTTCGAGGCGTGCTGCTGGTCGGCCTGCATGGGCCGTTCTACCTCGAGCGGCCGGCGGTGTTCTCGAGCTGCTGCGATCCCCCGGTCGCCGAGCGTGTGGTCGCCGGTGCGGGCTCGGTGGCGGAGGTGGCGCGCACGGTGACGGCCCTGGGCATCAGCCACGTGGCGTTCGACGCCGCCGAGTGGCGGCGCGAGCACGAAGCGGGTCTCTACTCCTGGTCCGCCGCGCGGCGCGAGCTCTTCAAACGCTTCCTCGCCGAGGCCTGCACCCCGGTCGCGCGCTTCGGCGAGGTCACCGTCTACGCCGTTCGGCAGGACTGAGCCACACGGGCACGAGACGCGAGACCCGAGACGCAAGACGCGAGACGCGAGACGTCCGGCATCGTGTCCGCAGGGCGGCTCGATTCAAACCGTCCTACGAGCGCGCTCGCACCAAGCCGTGCCCGATGCTCGTCTTGCCTCTTGCGAGGCGGGCGAAGCCCGCGTTCGTGTCTCTGTGGTTTGTCCCTACCCCGGGGAGCGGTGGGGGGCGGCAAGGTAGCAGCCGAGGTAACTGTTGCGGTGGCGCAAACTCTCGAGCGGCTGGGTGCGTCCGGAGGTCTCGCGCCGCAGGGTATCGTAAAGCTGTGCGAGCTCACCGCGATGGCGGAAGAGCCACATCTCGAGCGGCTCCCCACGCTCGAGGTCCGGAGGTCGCAGGGGGATCTGGATCGAGTGCAGCAGCACGTCGTCGTGGTTCCGGTACTCCCCGAAGATCCAGGTTCGGCGGCCGGCGTCGTCGAAGGAGGTGACCACGACCAGGTCGTCGGGAACCGTGGCCGACGGCGCCGACGGTTCCGACACGCGCTGGGCGTCGAGCCGGCGCAGCAGCTCAAGCAGGTTCCGCTCTTGGGGCGCAGGACGGGCCCCCGCGGGGAGCTCCGGCCAGGTGACTGCCGCCACCAGCTCGAGCGGCGGGAGTCCCTTGAGGCGAGCGACGCCGAGGTAGCGCAAACCGAACCACAGGGTGTCGCTCTTGCCCGGGTCGGTCGGGAAGACCGCCCACGGCTGGTCCCAGGCCTCAATCACCTTCGGGCTGTGCTCGCGAAGCTCCGTACTGAGCTCGTCGAGGAACGGAACGCTGAGCACGATGCCCTCGTTGACGAGCACGCCGTGGGCGTCGATCCAGGCCGGGTACGGCTGACCGACGAGCTCCCGGCGCCCGCTGCGAGCCGTGGCCAGGGGTGCCAGGAAGGCGTCAACCTGGGCGGGGTCAAAACCGGAGTGGACCAGGAACTCGGCGATCTCGTCGACCTCGCGCACGCTCTTGCCGGTCGTCAGCCGGACCAGCTCGACCACCGAGTGGCCGAAGAACTCGAACCGCGAGGTCTCGTCGTCCCCGGGCAGCGGCAGCAGTCGGTAGGAGCCGAAGTTCATGGCGCAGCGGATGCCCTGGTCGAAGGGGAAGCCCCGACTGCGCAGCTGGTCGTAGACCTGCTGCATCTCGCACGCCGCCGCGATCATCCGCAGCGCACGGCGAGAGGAGTAGAAGGCGCCGTCGCCGAGGAACTTCTCGAAGGTCAGCCGCCGCAGCCGGCGGATCTCGTCGAGCCGGCTCAAGAACGCGAACATGAAGCGTAGCGCCTTCTCCTCAGCAGACTGGCCGCGCTTGCGTACCTCCTCGAGCAGGGCGGTGAAGTTGGTCAGGTCGTAGATCATCCCGAAGCGCTTCACCGCGGTGTCGACGACCCCGGGGCGGGTGAAGTCGAACGGGCGCAGGGAGTGCGAGATGGTGACCTTTCCCGTGCGGGAGACGAGGCGGAGGTCGGGCCCGTCAGTTAGCACCGTCAGCACCCGTCGGCGCAGCGCTGCGAGCACTTCGAAGCGCTTGAGCCGCTGGCCGAGCTCCCCGAGAATCTGGGCGTCGCGGTTTGACAGGCCGATCCGTTCGGTCAGACCCGCCCGGCGCAGGGCCTCGATCACGCGGGAGTCGTGCAGCACCTGGGGGCGGTCGAGGGCCACGGAAGCGCCGAGCGCCATGTGCACGACGCCCGCGAAGGAGGGCACACGATCGAGCACCTCGCGGAGGCGGGCGAAGGCGGTGTCGCGGGCGGCGACCAGTGCGCTGCAATCGCAGCGCAGTCTGGTGCGAACGTACTCGGCCAGGGGCTCGATGTCCGGTGGGACAACGGATTCGACGAGCAGCAGCTGGTCCTGGCACACGGCCGGTAGCAGCGCCGGCGGGGCCGGAGCCGCCACCGACGCGAGCCTTTTGAGCTCGTCGCCGGCAGCGAAGAAGGCTCGCTGCAGGAGGTCGGCGAAGGCCGCTGCGACCGCCCAGCGGATCACCTCGCCCTGTTGGGGACCGCCGGGCGCCGTGTCCCGCGCTCTCGCCACGGCGGGAACGCGCTGCAGCAGGCGCGAAAACTCACCCGACAGGAACAGGAGCAGGACCTCGGTCAGGCCGCGGCCGTAGTCGTTGAGCAGGACGTTTTCGAAGATCGCCGTCAGCGAGCGCAGGCTGTGCTCGCGGTGGACCATCACCTCGCGCTTGCCCTCCGCCTCGTTGGCGTTGTCGGCAAGGCGGAAGTCGACCTCGACCACGAGATGTCTTTCGAGCTCGCGACGGAGCTGTTCGAGGGCCGGGGGGACCAGCACGGGGTAACCGTAGGTCAGGACCGTCTCCTCGTCCTGGCCGTAGATCGGGTACGGCGCCGGGAGGCGCGCGAGCTCGGGAAGCACGGAGATCCACGCTCCGGCAGCCTCCTCGCGCGTCAGCCATAGCGGCTGCCGCAGGTCACGTCCGAGCACCCGCTGGAGAAGCTCCGTTCCGGTCGCGTGCACCACCACGGGCCCATTGTATTAACTCCCGAGCGTTCGCGGGTCATCCGGCAGCACGGATCGCTCCACCGGCTCCCGTGGCGCGGTCCAGCGCGCGGTAGGCCACCGCTTCAGCGATGTGTGCGGCGTCAACGCGCTCGGCATCGGCGAGGTCGGCCAGGGTCCTCGCGACCCGGAGGATGCGGTGGAAGGCCCGCGCCGACGCACGCCTCTTCGCGCTCAGCCTCCGCCAGACTGAAGACAGCGGCTGCTCACAGGCGAACGCCCCCGGCGTCTCCCTAGCGCCTCGACCGAAATAAGCGCCTGCGCCGCCGCGGCTGGACCCGACAGGAAGGCAGCGACAACTGCGCCCACAAGCGCGACGCCGCGGAGCGCCGCCTCCAAGGTCGTGAGAGGGATCACGAAGCATCCTCTGGACGAAGGGGTCTAGATCGTTTTCGCTACGCCGTGCCATCACCCGACCCGGTAGCGGCCAATCTGTTCCCCGCCAGCAGGACAGCGGACGCATGTTCTTCACAGCTCCGCGGTGCGTAGCGTCGAGGTGTGGACGTGGCGAGGCGCCATGCACAACCAGTCTCACGGGCGTGATCGGCGAAACCCTCAGACCGCTTTGTTGCTATGAGGTGCACAGACACCTGGAGGAGTCTGAGGAAGCGAGCTGCTATCGGCGCGACTGCGGCAGGGATCCGCCGGGACAGGAGCTTCTCTTGGACGGCGTGTCTGTCAAGTGTGGGAAAGACGATACGCGCCGCGAAGCCGGCGCGTGTGGCGGCGCGGAGCCACGTTCGCCGCGACAGCCACGTCTCGTTGATCCCGAGATCGCGCTGTGCCCGGCCGAACGACCGCCCGAGAGGGTAACGCAACCACGACGGCATCGGCTCACAGCAGAGATACAGCCGCCCTCCGGGCCGAAGAACGCGGGACGCCTCAGCCAACGTCCGCTGGAGACTCCATGAATGGTGAGCAGCAGCGGTGGCCCAAACGATGTCGACGTGGCCGTCCTGGACTGGAATGTCATTCATGTCGGCAACGATGCGGCAAAGATCCGGATCGTCACCTCGGGGCGCCAACGCGAGGTGGTTCGTAATGTCGAGAGCAAGGACCTTACACCCTGCATCGAGGAAAAGTCCGCTTGCCCAGCAGTGGTCCGCTCCGAGTTCGACCACCACATCGCCAGGCGCGAGCGGGAAACGCTGGAGGACCTCCCGAATTTGCGCCAAGGACTCTGAGGCGTGCCGCAAGCACGGGAACTCCGCAAGATCGGCATCACTCAGGCCCCCTGTTTGGAGGCGTCGGAGCCGAGGCGCCAACCGTGTTTCCCTTGACTTGTCCCCTTCGTCGAGCTGCAACACAGCTGCTCGCTCGCGCGCGACGACCGGGTGCGGCTCCACGAGCAGATCAACCAAGCCCTCTGAGGTCGAGAACGCCCTGCCGCAAGAGGCACACCGCACCTCGTCTGGGCTCGCTGATGCGGAGGGCCCGCGTTTTCCACAGGCAGGACAACGAAGGAGGTGAGCAGCCCAGTCCCGCAACGCGGGCATGGTGCTCAGCCCAGCGGCGCGGATCTCGGAGTTGCTCGATGACGTTCCCACATAACCTCCCAACGCGCGGGCGACGACAGTTCTCTATACTACCTGAACGCCGTGCCGCGAGAGCTTACACGAGCCGGGACAGGCGCCCACGTCGAAGGCTGCCGATACCGACGTTGCCGAACTCCAACGCCGTCGCCTCGAATCGCCGAGCCCCCTCAAGCGGAATGCGAGGCTTCTCTGCCCATTTTGGCGCAACTTCGATTTCGCAGCGCGGCCGCTACGCCCCATCGGCTGGCGAACCATCCCCGGCCGCGTTCCGCCAAAACCGTCGAGGATCAGGGGCAATGGCCGTCCGTGTCGGTTTCCCACAGCGGCGGGCCGCCTGGGCTGTACACCACCACGTTCCCGTCGTTCTGGACCGCCAGGTGGCTCCCGAGGTTCCCGTGAGTGTGTGAACTCCACCTGGGCGTCCAGCTCGCATCGTACAAGACGAGGTTGCCGTCTCCTTGCATCTCAACGACTCCCAGGCTGGTACCGGCAGTGTTGCTTGCCCAGTGGGGTGTCCACGACTGGTCGTACAGGACGAGATTGCCGTCTCCCTGATAGACGAAGACGAACCGCCCGTCCGCCGACTCTACGGACTCGTAGGGCTCCAACACTTGTCCTGGGCTCATGCAGTCGGGGCCGCCGCTTGCGCAGTGGGGGAAGTACGACCAGGTCAGAAACGAATACGCAGTGCCCATGAAGCTTGACGAACAGGTTGTTCCAGGTACCGTCACGTGCGGGATGTTCAGCCAGCTATTGAGCGAGTAGTAGTCGGGCATGATGCCGTGTATCTGGTACATGGCCCCTTGGTACATGACGCCGTTGTACCAATCGGAGTCGCTGTTGGAGTTGGAAGCGTCCGCGGCCCAGAAGATCACCGAGAAGCCGACGCCTATGCCGTGGCACACGGATTTCATGTTGCTGATGTCGTACCAGTTCCAGCGAAACGTCCCGGAGCCGTACGGTGCGTGCCAGTCGTGATCGAGTTCGAAGTAGTCAGGCGGCCTCGTGCCGATGGCGATGCACCGCGATTTCAGGTCTCGCACCCATGATTCGAGGACCGAGGCCGAAATGGCTGGGTAGGCTTCCTGCTCGACAATGGTAACGTTCGGGTACTTCTGCCGAACCAGTCGGATAAACTCAGCCGTCTGGGCAACCGCGTAGTTGTAGTCCCGGCTGAGTGGCCAATCCGGGTTCATCAATACGGCGGTCAGAGGCTCATCCAACTCCATCATGGCGATCGTGCCGCCCAGCGTGGTCAGGCTGTCCCAGTCAGGCTCCTCGGCGTTGAAACAGTCCTGGGCAGTGGTACACCACTCCTTCAATGCCCCGGTGCCCATCGCGAACTGGATTCCGGCTGTATCCAGCTGGCTGAAGCAGCTCGACACTTGCGTCGGATGAGAGTCCGCATAGTCTGCGAGGATGCGGTCGTACACTCCCAGGTGGGTGGTGTACGCCCTCGGATAGGCCCATTGGCTGAGGTTGAAGCAGGCATCAAGGAAGGGCGTTGGCGCGCCGCTCTGTGGACCCTGCGCAGGAAACAGCTTCAGTTGCTGGGCCATCACCGGCGCGGCACCCACGAAGTAGGCGAGGCAGAACACAACGAGACCGACGGTCCTCACGCAGAGTTTCCGATCCTGGATCACGAGACACCTCCCTAGTCGTTCGATCTATACACTCCCTGCTGAAACTATGCGTTGAAGGGTGAGAGAGTGGTGATCTGAATTACAATCCTAAGTAGAACTTCTGCCTAACGTGATTTTGATCACTGGTCTTCCTTGGTCTTCTCGCGCAGGGGATGCGTTGGTTGCCGCCGATTCCTCGAGCGGCCTGGGACGGCGCGCGCACGTCCCGGGACTCTGGATCGCCCTCACTACCGGGCGAGGGCAGCGGTGTGGCGATCGGTGTCCAGGTTCTGACGCGGGCGGCTCCCTTCCTCCTCGCGCGTCAGCCATAGCGGCTGCCGCAGGTCACGTCCGAGCACCCGCTGGAGAAGCTCCGTTCCGGTCGCGTGCACCACCACGGGCCCATTGTATTAACTCCCGAGCGTTCGCGGCTCATCCGGCAGCACGGATCGCTCCGCCGGCTCCCGTGGCGCGGTCCAGCGCGCGGTAGGCCACCGCTTCAGCGATGTGTGCGGCGTCAACGCGCTCGGCATCGGCGAGGTCGGCCAGGGTCCTCGCGACCCGGAGGATGCGGTGGAAGGCCCGCGCCGACAGGGCGAGGGTGCGGGTGGCGCGCTCGAGCAGTCTTCGTCCGTCGGGAGTCGGGCCGCAGAATCGGGCGATCTCCTCGGGGCCCAGATCGGCGTTGGTCCGCATTCCGATGCCGGCGAGTCGCTCCCGTTGGCGCTCGCGAGCGCGACGCACGCGTTCGGCGACCGAAGCGGTGGGCTCACCGCGGCGGTCGGAGGTCAGCTCACGCCACGGCACCGGCGCGACCGCCACCTGGAGGTCGATGCGATCGACCAGCGGTCCCGAGAGCCGGCTCTGGTAGCGGCCGACCTGGGTTGGCGTGCACGTACAGCTGCGCCGGGGGTCGCCGAGGTAGCCGCACGGGCACGGGTTGGCCGCCGCAACGAGCTGGAAGCTGGCCGGGAAGACCAACGACGAGTGCGCACGGGCGACGGTGACGGTGCGGTCCTCGAGCGGCTGCCGCAGGGCCTCGAGCACGTCGCGCCGAAACTCGGTGAGCTCGTCGAGGAAGAGCACTCCGTGGTGGGCGAGCGAGGCCTCGCCCGGCTGCGGAACCGCGCCGCCACCGATCAGCGCGGCGGAGGAGATGGTGTGGTGGGGAGCCCTGAAGGGGCGCTCGGCGACCAGCCCGCGGGGACGGGGAACCCGCGTCGACACCGAGTACACGGAGGTCGTCTCGAGGGCCTCATCGATGTCGAGCGGCGGCAGGATTCCGGACAGTCGGCGTGCGAGCATCGACTTGCCGCTGCCTGGCGGCCCCATCAGCAGGAGGTGGTGGCCGCCGGCGGCCGCCACCTCGAGAGCGCGCCGGGCGACCTCCTGGCCGACCACGTCCGAGAGATTGGGCGTCCGGCGAGCATCGTGCCGTCGCGTGTGCTGCGTGCGGTCGGGACGATCGGGCGGCGGTACGCCGTCGCGAAGGTAGCGCACGACCTCGCCCAAGGTCGCGGCGGCGATCACCGTGAGACCTGCGACAACCTCGGCCTCGGGACGGTTCTCTGCGGGGACCACCACCTCGGTGAAGCCGGCGTCGCGGGCTGCGAGCGTGATTGGCAGCACCCCGCGGACAGGCTGCAGGTCGCCTTCGAGCGACAGCTCGCCGAGCATCAGGCGTCCTTCGAGCCGGGTCAGCGGCACCTCTCCGGCGGCAGCGAGCAGGCCGACCGCAATCGGCAGGTCGAGGGCGGCGCCCTCTTTGCGCTCGTCGGCCGGCGCCAGGTTGATGACAATATTGGCGGGCTCGGCCGGACGGCCGAGGTGTCGGATCGCTGCCATCACGCGCTCGCGCGCCTCGCGCACGGCAGTGTCGGGCAGGCCGACCACGGTCACCGAGGGCAGCTGGGCCCGGATGCGGTCGACCTCGACGGTAACAAATAGGGCTCCCACGCCGCGGGGCGTTGCACTGAAGGCTTTCGCCAGCATGGTTTTCTCCCGTGCTGTGCAGCGTGGAACAGTTCAACCGTGCCACGGGCGCACGCCGAAGTCAAGCGTGGTCGCAGCCCAGCGCCGCGGGACGCAAGAGGCAAGATGCGAGACGTGGGGAGGTAAGAAGGTTAGAAGGTGAGGAGGTAAGAAGGTGAGGAGGCCAGCGAGAGCGTTCCCGATTCGTGGCGGGCCGGGCGCAAGGACCTTTGACCAGCAAGACACCAAGACACGAAGAGGGCCGTGGTGGGTCCCAAGAAGTGGCGGCGCTCTGTGGATCGGCCGGTCTCGTTCAGCGGTGGGCTCCGGATGCGGAGAACCGACGTCGACCGTGTGGGGTCCCGCCGCGCGCCCGCCTTCCTGCCCCTGCGATGGCTTGGCGTCTTGGCGTCTTTGCGTTTCAACTTCGGGCTCTCGCGCCGTGCGGATGATGAAGTTGTCAAACCGGAGCAACTTCTGATCGGGGAGGAGTACAGAGGCAGGGCGGTGCTACACTGGGCGCGACTGTTGGATCCGGGGGCGTACTGGGTTCGACGGGGAACGGTTTCCGGCTCTGGGCAGCGTGTCGAGGTCCACCCCCTCGTAAAACAGGTGGGTCTTTACAGCTGCCAACGCTGAATACGCACTGGCTGCCTAGGTAGCCACGTTGGTCCCGAGGTTCCGCCTGCCGGCCTGGGGTCGACGTCATTCAGGCAGGCTGGGTCGCCGTGCCGCCCGGAAGCGGTGACCGAGATCTAACGGGCTGGCCCCGTGGTGCGGGTGCCTGCTGACAGACCACGGGGCGAGATTTACCCGGCAGGCTGCACACGGAGACACCTAGAGCCGGGGTTCCTCGGACGTGGGTTCGATTCCCACCGCCTCCACCATCTATCGCCTTCCGGACCTGCCGCGGAGGTGGCGCCGTCATGAGCACGAGCGAGCGGACCGCTGGGTCCGGCAAGCAAGGCACGATCACACGGGACCTCCGGTCCCGACCACCGGCCTCGTCTCGGGGCGTTCGTCTCGTGCGCACGCGCAGCGGTGGCAATGCGTAGACCACGGTTGCCGTTGGCGCCCGCGTTGACCACTGTTCTGATCCTCGTCGCAGTGGTGCTCTCGGGCTCGCCGGTCGCGGCGGAAGGCCCGGTCACCTTCGCCTACCTCGGCCGAACCGTCGACGTGCCTTCCTTCGCCGGACGTGTCGAGCTGCTGCCGGTGTTGCAGCTGATCGGCGCCGAGGCCGGGTTCTCGCCCGCTGCGGGCACCTATCGCATCGTGCTTGGCGACCATTCGGTCCAGCTCGCGCCCGATCGGAAGATCGTGCTGGTCGATGACAAGCTCGTCGACACCGGCGAAGCACCGATCGCTTCCCAGGGCGGTGTCGCAGCCTCGCCGGATTTCCTCGACCGCTATGTTCTGCGCGCCTTCGGGCTGCGTCTGGAGCGCTCCGAGTGGGGGTACCGGATCGCGGTCGGCGCTCGCTTTGCCGAGCCGGTCGTGATCCGTTCGGCCGTGGCCGACTTCGCCGCTACCACGACTCTCGTCCTGACCCTCGGGCGTGACGCCGAGTCCGAGGTCGTCACCAACGCCGACGGAACCGTGGTCGTGCGCTTCGCCGACGCGACTCCTCGGGTCGAGGCCCCCGGGCCGATGCGCTCGCGGCGAGTGCGTTCGCTCACCGCTGAGGGTTCCGAGGTGCGGGTCGATCTGGCGCCGGATGTCGGGCTGCGCGCCTGGCATCGTCTCGACAACCCGGCACGAGTCATCCTCGAGCTGGGGAAGGTCATGCCGACCCCGGCACCGGTCGGCGTCGGGACCGAGAGCGAAGGCCCGGCTCCGATCGTCATTGATCCCGGCCACGGCGGCGACGACACCGGCGCCGTGACCGCGGGCGGCGCGGCCGAGAAGGTCGTCGTGCTCGCCCTCGCTCGTCGCCTGGCCGCAGCGCTCGAGGCGCGCGGCTACACCGTAAGGCTGACCCGCAACGGGGACGAGACCCGGGCCCTCACCGATCGCACCGCGTTGGCCAACCGGCTCAACGCTCGGGCGTTCGTCTCCCTGCACGCGAATGCGTCGACGGTCGCCGCCGTACGAGGTGCCGAGACCTACTACATGAGCCTCGACCAGTCGTCCACCGATGCCGCCGCCGCCGCGACCGCCGAGTTGGAGAACCGGGCCGGGGCCGGCAGCCCGCAGCACTCCCAGCTCGACCTCATCCTGTGGGACCTCGCCCAGGCCGAGGTGCTCAACGAGAGCGCACACCTTGCGGTCTCGGTCCAGTCGCGTCTCGACGCGCTGCTCGGCGCCAAGGACCGCGGCGTCAAGCAGGCCCCGTTCGTCGTGCTCACCGGCGCCACCATGCCGGCGGTGCTGGTCGAGGTCGGATTCCTCTCCAATCCGCAGGAGAACCGGCTGCTCTCCGATGCTGACTACCAGCAGCGCATCGCCGACGCGATCGCGCTCGGGGTGGCGGACTTCGTAGGCTCGCCATGAACCGCCGCGTGGTCTGGATCGCCGTTGCAGCGGCGGCCGTCGCCGCGCTTCTGGCGTGGCTGCTCCTCGGTGGCGGCGGCACTCCCAGACCGCCCGCCGCGGTGATCGCGGTCGAGCCCCCGACCCCGACGCCGGCCCCTGAGCAGCGGATCCTCCTCCTGTTCACAGCGAACGACGGCCTGCTGCATCCGGAGCTGCGTTCAGTGCCCCTGCCGGCTGAGGTCCAGGAGCGCGTCCGGGTGGTGGTCCGGGAGCTCCTTGCGGGCTCTTCGGAGCAGCGCCCGTCGCCGGTCCCGTACCCGGCGGAGCTGCTCGGGGTCTACGTCGACCAGGCAGGGCACGCGTTTGTCGATCTCTCCCCGCCGCCGACGCCTCTGGGCGGAGCGCAGACCGAGCTTCTGTTCGCGTACGCCGTGGTCGACTCGGTGCTGTTCAACTGCCCCGAGCTCAACGGCGTCCAGCTGCTGTTCGGCGGCCGCGAGGTGCAGACGCTGACCGGGCACCTCGACCTGTCGCGCCCGCTGGCGCTGAACAAGGCGTTCATCGGCACCTCATGAGCGCGACGTCAGGTGGTGCGGGTCCAATCGGGATCTTCGACTCCGGGGTGGGGGGCCTGACCGTGCTGCGCGCGCTGGTCGAGAAGCTGCCGCGCGAGGACTTCCTCTACCTCGGCGACACCGCCCGGCTGCCGTACGGGACCAAGTCGGCCGGTACCGTCCAGCGCTACGCGGTCAACGCTGCCCGCCACCTGGTCGGCCAGGGAATCTCGCTTCTGGTCGTGGCGTGCAACACCGCGTCGTCCTACGCCCTCGAAGCGGTCCGGGACGCGTGCCCGGTGCCCGTGGTCGGGGTGGTCGAGCCCGGGGTACGAGCGGTGCTCGCCACCGGGGCGCTCCGGGTCGGTGTGATCGGCACCGAAGGGACGATCCGTTCCGAGTCCTACCAGCGTGAGCTCGCTCGGCGCAACGGCGGCATCGCCGTCCGTGCGGCCGCCTGCCCGCTGTTCGTGCCGCTGGCCGAGGAGGGCTGGGGCGACCACCCGGTGACCGACGCGGTCGCGACCCACTACCTGGCACCGCTTCTGGAGTGGGGCGTCGAGGCGATCGTGCTCGGCTGCACCCACTACCCGCTGCTCGTGCCGTCGCTCGAGCGTGTGGTCGGCCCTGGCGTGCGCCTGGTGGACTCCGCCTTGAGCGTCGCCGCGGCGGTCGAGGCCGACCACGCCGGGCTGCTCGCCGGAAGGGGGAGCGGTCAGGTCGTCGTCGAGCTCACCGACGGCTCCGAGCACTTCCGCAACGTCGCCCGCGCCATCCTCGGCCGTGACCCGGAGCACCTCGAGCTGGTCGACGTCGACGCCGGCGGGTAGGGCAGAACCACCAAGACACCAAGACGTCACAAAGCAATCGCAAGCGCGAGGCAGCGGTCTCGCAGGCCCCGACGGCTGGCTCCAGCAGCCGCCCTTGACAGGAGGAGCGTGCGGACGAGAGAGGGGTTCTTTCGTCCACCCGCTTCTCCCGTCAGGGCCGCGCGCCGTGCGCGCGGCGGTGCTCCGGGTACGGCTTGAGTTCTGCCCGATCGCGTGCCCCCCTGGTGGAACCCCCTTCGAGCCGTGATTGGGAGCGCGCTCCTGGCCTTGAACGTCCTCTTGGTGTCTTGGTGTCTTGGTGGTGGGGATCGATGATGCGTCACTCCCGACCAGGGATCGCCATCAGCGTCTGTTCAACCGCGGCGGCGCTATACTGCGCGCCCACGAGGAGGCCTGATGCGACCTGACGGACGCCAGCAGCATGAGATCCGGCCGATCACCATCGAGCCCGGCTTCATCCGCTACCCCGAGGGCAACGTCCTCTACCGCGCCGGCAACACGGTCGTGCTGTGCAGTGTGTCGCTCACCGACCGCACCGCGCCGTTCCTGCGCGGCACCGGGGAGGGCTGGGTGACCGCCGAGTACGCGATGCTGCCTCGCGCGACCGACACCCGCAGCGAGCGCGAGGTGGCGCGCGGGCGCCAGAGCGGCCGCTCACAGGAGATCCAGCGCTTGATTGGCCGTGCCCTGCGCGCTGCGGTGCGCCGCGAGCTGCTCGGCGAGCGCTCTCTGCTCGCCGACTGCGATGTGCTCCAGGCCGACGGCTCGACCCGCACGGCGGGGATCTCGGGCGCGTGGGTCTCGCTGGTGCTCGCCTTGGCCCGGATGTGGGAGCAGGGCGTGCTCACCGACTGGCCGCTGGTCCACCAGATCGCGGGGGTTGCGGTCGGGTTGGTGCGCGGCGAGGTCCGGGTCGACCTCGACTACGGTGAGGACCTCGACTGCGACGTCGACTGCAACCTCGTCTTCACCGGCGACGGCCGCCTGGTCGAGGTCCAGGGGACGGCCGAGGGCGAGCCGTTCTCAGCGGATGCGCTCGCGGCCGTGGTCGCGGCGGGCTGGGAGGGCGCGCGCCAGGTCATGGCCGCGCAGCGCGCGGTGGTCGCGCCGCGCCTCGAGGCCATCGGCCTCGCGTTGCCGCCAGTACCGGCCCCGGCTGTCAGGAGCTGACGGCAGGATCCGAACCCGGGCGGCGCCGTTCGCTGCGAGCGAGAGAGCCCCCGGTTCGGCCCGTTGGCGCGTCGTGGCGGGCGTTCCCGGTCGGGTGGGAAGTGCCTGCTGGATCGGCCTCCAACCCCGGGAGTTTCCTTGACTTCGCGCGCGGCGGCTCACTATACTCGGCGTTCGCCGGCGGCGGCGGATCTTTGGCAACCAGTAGAGGACTGATGCGTCGGGGTGTAGCGCAGCCTGGTAGCGCACCTGCCTTGGGCGCAGGGGGTCGGAGGTTCAAATCCTCTCGCCCCGACCACTCCCGACCTGAGCCCGCACGATTCACCAGAGGTCTCCTGCGACCGGCGATACGACGTGCGCAGCGGTGCTTTCTCACCTCGGAGTGCTCGACGTATTGTCAAATACGCCTCCGCGCTCCTCGGCTCGAAATCCCCACCGCGCAGGCCGTCTCGCCGGCCTCGCGACGACCCCCGATGAATCATGCGGGCCAGGACCTGCCCCGTGACTAGGAATCCGCCTGTAGCTCAGCTGGACAGAGCAACGGACTTCTAATCCGTAGGTCAGAGGTTCGAGTCCTCTCAGGCGGACCAGAGCACTGTCTTGCGGTGGGCGTAGCTCAGTTGGTTAGAGCGCCAGGTTGTGGCCCTGGAGGCCGAGGGTTCGAATCCCTCCGCTCACCCCACCCGTTAGCGTGTCGCGCCCGTAGCTCAGTTGGATAGAGCGTCAGACTCCGGATCTGAAGGTCGTGAGTTCGAATCTCGCCGGGCGCACCATTCTTGCGTCCCGGAATCAATCGACTTAGCCTCCCATCTCGGGAGGCTGTTGTGTTTCTGGAGTGAGCACGGCTACCGTTCTCTGGGCCGTGGTGGCCCGCGGACCCGTCCTCAGCCGCGGTCGCCGGCAGGCTCCATGGCCGCGACCACCACAGTGTTCTTGCCGCCCCGTTTGGCCGCATACATCAGGTCGTCGGCCCGGCGGAGCACCGACTCGGCGTTGGTCGCCGGGTCGGTCACGACGACCGCCCCGGCGGAGAAACGCACCGGCGGGTCGTGGGCGGCGAGGGCCGTACGTAGCCGTGTGCGCAGATCCTCCAGCACGCTCCGGGCGCCGGCCTCGTCCGTCGCCGGCAGGAGCAGGGCGAACTCGTCGCCGCCGACCCGGGCGACCAGGTCGGCGCGTCGTACGGCGGCGCGGAGGGTCGACACGATCTCGCGCAGCAGGCGGTCGCCCGCGAGGTGCCCGAGCCGGTCGTTGACCTGCTTGAAGTCGTCGAGGTCGAGGTAGCCGAGAGCGAACCCGGCGCCGCCGCGGGCGAGACGCCCGATCTCGCGCCCGAGCTCCTCGTGCAGCCGGCGTACGTTGAGCGCGCCGGTGAGGGGGTCGGTGGCGGCGAGGCGGGTCTCGCGCGAGAGCTCGGTGCGGGTGAGCCGCAGGAAGGCAACGGCGGTCCCGAAGAAAACGAAGCGGATCGCCAGGTTCCAGTAGGCGATGGCGGGTCGCAGCATCGGCGTGGTGTCGAGGTCGACGAGGTGCAGGACTGCGAGAGAGGCCGGCAGGACCACCCACGGCGACCACCTCGGCCCCCACCATGCGGTCACCGCCACGGGGATGAGGTAGAGCAGGCCGGTCGCCAGGTCGACCGGCCACAGCTCGACGTCCGCCCAGGCGATCGCCGCCAGCAGCAGGAATGCGAACGTGGGTACCGCGAAGCGCTTTATCGAGGTGGCGCCGGGCACACGCGGATTCTACCCTGCGCCGGGAGAGCGCGGCGCCGAGCACGGCGACATCGCGGCGTCTCCAGCCAGAGGGAAGGCCCGGAGGCCATCGCCTCTGCAGAGGGGGCGAGAGGGCCGCGCGCAGTCGGCCGGAGGGTCGACGGCGGCACTCTCCCCGCCTCAGTGCAGGTGGGTGATGATCGAGCCCATGTCGACGACCGTCTTGTGGCTGCGCTCGAAGGTCTCGGCGCCCTCCTTGTCGCGCTGGCGCGCGAACTCGGCCTCGAGCTCGGAGATCTCGTCGGCACGTAGGGTCTTGCGCGCCATCGGGTAGAAGACGTGGTCCTCAAGGTGGATGTGGTGGCGCAGCAGGGCGATGTGCGCTGCCAGGTTCTCCACCAGGGCGGCCGTGTGGCCGGCATCCTGCGCCTCGTAGCCGTCGAGCGCGGCGGCAACCGCGGAGATCAGCTCGCGGCCACGCTCGTGCTGATGGCGGAGGGCCTCGAGCTGGGCGTCGATCTCGCCCTGCTTGCGCTGTGCCAGGCGGACGAACAGGACGTGCTCCTCCTTGAAGTGGTGGAAGCGGTCGGCGAAGGTCCGGGCGAAGTCGATGCCCTTCTCGAAGAAGGCCCGCGACGGGCGGCGACCCTCCTCGAGGTGGGTGGCGGCCAGCGCCAGGTTGTCGAGGTACTGGCGGATGAGGCCGTGCTCGTTGGACAGCGTTTCGATCGGATCCATGGTCAGCTCCTCGAGCGAAAGCGATGCCATCACTATAAGGCCTGACCGGTGCTCCCGCCTTGATCCGGGTCAAGAGCGGTCGGTCGGAGAGCTCACGCGGCAGGTGCTGACTCTCCTTCAGCCCGCGGGACGCCGCACGGTTTCTCGGCTACAGTCACCTCGAGCTGAGCACACCGGAGGTGCCCATGTTACGTCGAGCCGCCATGATCCTCACCGTTCTCGTCCTGAGCGGCGTGCTGCCGGCGACCGCCGCAGCGCCGTCACCCCGCCGCCCGGTGACCACCTACTCGATCGTGGCCCGGGATGCGGCCACCGGCCAGCTCGGGGTCGCGGTCCAGTCGCACTGGTTCTCCGTCGGCACCACGGTGGTCTGGGCCCGGGCCGGGATCGGTGCGGTGGCGACCCAGTCGTTCGTCGACCCGGCCTATGGTCCTCGCCTGCTCGCCCTGCTCGACAGCGGGATGGCGGCGCCGGACGCGCTCGCCGCGCTGGTCGGGGCAGACTCCGGTCGCGACGTCCGTCAGGTCGGGGTGGTGGACGCGCTCGGCCGGGTGGCCGCCCACACCGGAGCGCGCTGCATCGAGTCGGCGGCGCACCGGGTCGGTGACGGCTACTCGGTGCAGGCCAACATGATGGCCCACGACACGGTGGTTCCGGCGATGGCCCGGGCCTACGAGTCCGCGACCGGGGACCTCACGGACCGCCTGCTCACTGCCCTCGAGGCCGCGCAGGGCGAGGGCGGCGATATCCGCGGCCGGCAGTCAGCGGCGATCCTGGTGGTCCGCGGGCAGCGCGGCGGGCAGCCGTGGGCGGACCGCCTGGTCGATCTCCGGGTCGAGGACAATCCGCGGCCGGTGGCGGAGCTGCGGCGGCTGGTGGACCTGCACCGGGCCTACGAGCATATGAACCGCGGCGACGTCGCGGTCGAGCACGGCGACCTCGAGGGCGCCCTGGCCGAGTACGGCGCCGCGGCGGCGATCGCCCCGGACAACCTGGAGATCACCTACTGGCACGCCGTGACCTTGGCGACCAACGGACGCGAAGCGGAGGCCGTGCCCTTGTTCCGGAAGGTCTTCGCCGCCGATCCGGGGTGGGTCGAGCTGACCCGGCGCCTGATCCGGCCGGGCGTGGTGCCGGATACCCCCGAGGGGCGGGCCCTGGTGGACAGGATCGTTGCGCTCTCACCGTGAGGCGATCGGAGCGGGGCAGGCTACCATGGTCACATTCCGGGAGGTGGCCATGCGCGGCCCCACAATCGTCCTGCTCGCGGTCCTGCTGCTTGGCGCCGCAGCCTGCGCGCGTCGGCCGGCCACAGCCTCCAACACGCTCCAGACGATCCGCGCCGGGCTGCCCGCCGAGGTCGGCGGTTGGGCGGCGAACCCCGAAGACGACGGGCTGTACGACCCGGAGTCCATCTACGGCTACATCGACGGTCACGCCGAGGTCTACCTCGCCTACGGTATGACCGGCTGCCTGTCGCGGCGCTGGGTGGCGCCGGACGGTCGGGGCGAGCTGGTGCTCGACGTCTTCCGACTCGGGTCGCCGGAGGATGCCTGGGGCGCGTTTCGACACGACGCGGACGGTCAACCGGTCGAGGTCGGGGACGAGGGTCGCCTGCGGCCGGGCTGGCTGTCCGCCCGCAAGGGGGCGTTCCTGCTCTCGCTGTGGGCCGATTCGGGAGCAGCCGACAGCGAGCTGCTGGTCGCCGTCGCCCGCAACGCCCTGGCGGGGATCGCCGAGGCGGGCGCGACGCCGGAGCTGGTCACGGCTCTTCCGGTGCCGGGCCGCGACGAAGCCAGCGTGCGGTTTGTGCGCGGCAGCGTGCTGCTCAGCGCGGAGGTGCCGCTCGCTGGCGATGACCTCCTTGGCCTGGGCCGTGACGCCGCCGTCGGTCTCGCGCACTACCACCGTCCTTCGGGCGACGCCGTGCTGGTACTGGTGGACTATCCGATACCTGACCGCGCGGCAGCCGCTCGGGATGCCGTGGTCGCCAGGCTGCCGCCGCGGGCGCAGGAGGGCGGACCGGCGGCCGCCGAGGACGGGACCTGGTGGGCGGTCCGGTCCGACGAGAGGCGTCTCGTCCTGGTGGCGGCGGCGACGGCGCCTGCGGTCGCGGCCGAGCTGGTGGCGGAGACGGCCCCGCCGGCAGGAGGTTCGAGATGAGCGACGACGGCCTGACCCGACGCGACTTTCTTCGCACCGGATCCGGCGCCGCGATGGCGGGCCTGCTCGGCCTGCCGGAGGCGGCCGCCGCGGCGGTCGACGGGACGAGCAGGGTGGTGCTGGTTCGGGACCCCGCGGTCTTGGGTTCGGACGGCGCCATCGACGCGAAAATCCTCGCGCGGATGCTCGACGACGCGGTCATGGCCCTGCTCGACGAGCGCGAGCCGAGCCGCGCCTGGAGCCGCCTGGTGCGGCCCGACGACGTCGTCGGGGTCAAGACCAACGTGTGGCGCAACCTGCCGACGCCTCCCGCACTCGAGCACGCGATCGTTCAGCGTGTGCGCGAGGTCGGGGTGGCGGACGCGAGCGTCTCGGTTGACGATCACGGAATCCGGACCAACCCCGTGTTTCAGCAGGCAACGGCGCTCATCAACGCGCGGCCGTCGCGCATCCACTACTGGGCCGGTCTCGGTACCTGCCTGAAGAACTACATCATGTTCGTCCCCCGTCCGGCGGACTATCACGACAACGGCTGCGAGAGCCTCGGCGCCATCTGGCGCCTGCCCGAGGTGGAAGGCAAGACCCGCCTCAACGTCCTGGTCATGCTGCAACCGCTGTTCCACGGCGTCGGACCTCACGCCTTCGCGCGCGAGTTCACCTGGCCTTACGCGGGGCTGGTGGTCGGCATCGACCCGGTGGCCGTAGACGCCACCGGAGCGCGCATCATGCAGGCCAGGCGCAAGGAGCACTTCGGGGAGGACCGGCCGATCAGCCCGCCGCTCACCCACATCCTCGCCGCGGAGCGTCGCTACGGGCTCGGGAATGCGTCAACCGAGCGGATCCACCTCGTCCGACTCGGCCGCAGCGAGGGGAGCCTGATCTAGACTGCCGCGAGAAAGCGGACCAGCCGATCCCGCCCCGGACTGCCGCCGTCCAGGAACCGGACCGCCATCCGATCGTGGAAAGGGTCCGTGCCGGACCGCGACGGCTGATGCCGTACCACCCAACCGCTGGCGATCAGAGACTCGTCCGAGGCGTCCGAGGTGAGCTCGACCTGGCATCGGGTTCCGATCGGCAGCAGGTGTTGGGTGATCACCAGGACACCGGTCGCCGAAATGTTGACGACCGGACAGGCCAGCGGGCTCGAGTTGACTTCGGGCACAATCCGGGCGATGACCGGGCCTGATGGACGCTTGCGCGGAGCCACCGACAGCAGGCGTTCCATCACGGGCCGAAGGAGCTCGTCCGGAGCGTGGCGCACGAGCACGGTCGTGGCGCTGCTTCCGAGGGTCTTTTGGATCTCGCCGCGAAGATCCGGAGCGGTCAGCACCAGCAGTGAGCCCTGCCGCCGGGAGCGCCTCGGTGAGCGGAGCTCGCGGACAAACTCCGCGACCTCGAGGTCGGGGAAAGGAGCATCGACAACGACGAGTGGAAACTCGGTCCGCTGGGCCTGCTCGAGACCGAACCGGGCGCTGGTGACGACAAGCGGATCGAGCCCGCGCTCGCGAACGAGATCGGCAAGTCGCTGGGTGAGCGCGGCGTCGCGCGCGATGACCAGGACCTGCCGACTGGGCTTGCCCTCGTCGTCGCGAGCGCCGTCGACCTTGCGGCCGGTGAAGCGCTGCATCGCTGCCCGGATCGCTCCGATCAAACTCACGGTCCGGGGCGTCGGTGGGAGTGACGCAGGGTGTGCACTCGGATTCTCTCCTCGTCCAGTTGTGGTACGGACCCGGCTCCGGCTGGTTGCGGGTGCCGCGCCCATCAACCGACACCGATCCAACATCATAGCATTGGGCGCGTGATGCTCGCGCCGTGGGTGGGGAGCGGACCTGTTCGAACAGCGCCCGGTCACTGAACAGGAAATATCTTAGCGTGTATAACTCAAGTTTTATTTTTCATTATGTTACGACTTGACAATACAAGACTCATGTTCTATATTGAGCCCTAGGAGTCGTAGGGGCTCCACTGACAACTCCATGGAGGTACATCATGAACGGAATGACACATTGGGATCCGCAGCGTGAGGTTGCTTCGATGAACGATCGCATGAACCAACTGTTCGACCGGATTGCGAGTCGCAGCGGTCGTCTCACCGACGAAGGCTCGATCTCCGCCGCTTGGACGCCGGCGGTCGACATTCGAGAGACCAAGGACAACCTGGTGCTGGCGTTCGAGCTCCCCGGGATCGATCCGAAGAACGTCCAGGTCTCGGTCGAGAACAACATCCTCTCGATCAGCGGCGAGCGCAGCTTCGAGCAGGCGGTCGAGGGTGAGACGTACCACCGCGTCGAGCGGGCCTATGGCAGCTTTGAGCGTACGTTCCGGCTGCCGCCCTCATTCCGCGGCGAGGACATCGTCGCCACGGCCGGCAACGGGGTGTTGACGCTGACCGTGCCGAAGCGCGAAGAGGCCAAGCCCCGCTCGATCAAGGTCGACATCCAGAGCGTGTAGCGCGCCACCACGCAGGCGAATGACAATGACCCCGGGCCGACCCCGGGGTCGCTCTGTTTTTCGAAGGGCCGATCAGCGGTGGGTAGCGATCGGGACTCGCGTCAACCGTCGGCGAGAAAGCGCTCGAGCAGGGCTGCAACCCTCTCCGGGTGGGTGAGGTGGACGTGGTGTCCGCCGTCGACCTCGACCAGCTCCACTCGCCGCACCGCCTTCACCCGAGCCTGGACCAGCTCGGCTGGAAACGGCCACCCGCTCCGCGCACGCACGGCGAGCACCGGGCACTCGATCGCTGCCAGGAAGGCAAGCACCTGGGACTCTGTGAGCCGCACGCGTGAGCGGGCCTTGAGCCTCGGGTCGTGGCGGAAGCGGACCCCGCCCTCGGCGGGCTCGACCCCGCGCTCGACGAGTAGGCGGGCGGCGTCAAAATCGAGGTCGGTTCCGCGACGCCGGGCCTCGACCGCTTCCTCGAGACCGGCAAACACCCGGCGTGACGCAGCGGCCACCCGCTTCTCGTCGGCCAGGGCTCGGGCGAGGCGCTCGGCGACACCTTCCGGGGGCGCGGACAGGGGTCCGAAGCCCTCGAGGAGCGCGACGCGCGCGATCCGTTCGGGCGCGGTCGCGGCGAGCAGGGTGGCGATGCCGGCGCCCATGGAGTGGCCGACGACCCGGAAGCGGTGCCACCCGAGGGTGTCGGCGACGGACAGGACCTCCCCGACCCAGTCGACGAAGTGGTGGGCGCATCCGAGGGGGTGGTGGTCGGAGCGGCCGTGGCCGCTGAGGTCGGGGGCGACCAGGTGGAGGCCGGCCAGCATTGGTGCGAGCCGGGCGAAGGAGGCGGCGTTGTCGAGCCACCCATGCAGCGCGAGAGTGGGGAGGCCCGAAGGCGGACCCCACTCCAGTGCGGCCATGTGCCGGTCGACAAGGTCGAGCGTTCGCTCTTGCGGGGGCGTCATCACGCGACTATAGCCTTGGCCTGCATATCTCACCAGGCTGACGGCTACGGACCGAGAGAGACCGTTGCCCATTGCGGGACGACGAGTGTCCCGCAATGGGTCCCTATCCGCGGCGCTTTCTTGAACTCGCTCGATCGACGTAGCTGGGCTACGCCTCACTCGCTCGTCCTGCGAAATCACCACACCTCACGGCCTCTCTCGTCCCTCGCTTCGCCACCTGGTGAGACATGCAGGCGAGGGCCTTTCAGGAGAGCAGGTCGAGGATGTGCGTGGCGGCCGCGATGCGGCCGTTGTCCGGCACCACGGCTGCGCGGGGTGCGGCGAGCAGGGGCCCGAGCTGATCCAGCCACTGTCCGTCGCCGAGCGCCTCGGGATCAGTCGCCGCCGACGCGACGTGAGCGCGGACGAAGGCCTCGAGGAACGGGGACTCCGGAAACCGAGCGCGCGGCAGGTAGAGGAACGCACTTCCCGCGTGGACGACCTCCGCGACCGTCGAGTAGCCGAGCTTGCCGACCACCACGTCGGCGGCGGCGACGAGGTCCGGGTGGTGGAAGCCGGAGCGCTGGGGCAGACTGACGAGGCGTCCGCGCCGGGCTAGGTCCCGGCTGCCTCCGGGGACCACGAACCACGCGTCGTGACGGGACTCGAGCGGCTCGAGGGTGGTGTACGTCCAGCCCACTCCGCCCATCGTGAGCAGGACGAGCGAGGCACCCTCGGGGATCCCCAGGCGCCGTCGGACGGTGGCCGGAGAGGACTGGGCGGGGCGGCTCACCGGCGCCACTCGAAAGGCGGCGGCGGTCGGCCGGCACACCGGATCGGTCTGGAGGTGCAGGTCGATGCTGCCGAGGCTCTGCCGAGCCGGCTCGACGAAGGCGTCGAGGGGCGGTCCGTAGGCGGCGTAGATCAGATCCCAGGTGAAGTTCTCGATCAGGACCGAGGGCAGCCCGGCCCGCGACGCGACCGCAATGCCGAGCGGCGAAATGTCGCAGACCACCGCAGCACAGCCAAGCTCGGTGACGCGACGCGCCAGACGCGCGACCTGATCTTCGGGCGGCGGAATGAAATCGCGCAGCCGCTGCGCGGTCGCGACCAGGTTCTCGTCCATCGCCGAACGCTGCACCAGACCGAGGTCGGTGATCTCGTCGTGGCGTCGCCAGTGCGCGCGCAGCGAATCGGCGAAGAACCACGCCGGCACGGTGGTGAAGATCTCGAACCGGAGTGTCGGCTCGCGCTCGGCCATGGCGTCGATGACCGCCGACGCGCGCGCGGCGTGGCCGAACCCGTGGGGCGAGATAAAGACGGCGACGACGCGCTGCGGCATCCGCGACAGTCTAGCAGCGCGTACCGTGGAGTTCCTCGGCAGCACCCGACACACCTCGCTGCTTTCCTGGGGCTCTGCGGGACGCGCTGCTTTGGATTCGCTGCGCCAGTCCCGGCATCTGCCGAGGCTCGCCTCGTTCAGCGGTGAGACCGCCCGATGCGGACCATGCCCTGCGAGTGAGGCGGGAGCTTCCGAGCCGCGTGATAGCATGCCGCCGTGCGTCGATGGATCGTTCTCATGCTGATCGGCTTCGCTGCCTCCGCGGTCGCCCAGGACCGGAGTGCACGAGCGTGGCAGCAGCGCCTGGCGATCGCGATGCCGACCGTGCTGCCCTACGTCGCTCTCGAGCCCGTGAACCCTTTTGCCTCCAGTGTCGAGGTGCCGCCGTCCCTGCTCCAGGCCACCGTCCCCGAGCGCCTCGACGCGACCGGACGAGCCGTCGTGGCGGCGTGGGTCGACGTCGACGGCCAGTGCCGCGAGGCGGTCGTGCTCGAGCAGCCGTTCCCCGGGTTGGTGACGCCGCTGGTCGCCGAGCTCAAGGACAGCCGCTTCGAACCTGCGCGGGTGGGAACGCAGGCCCAACCCACATGGGCCGTGCTGGAGGTGGGTTTCGAGACCGAGGTGCGCACGGCCACTGTTCTCGACCAGGTTCTCCAGATGCCCGACCCGTCCGCACCCCCGGCGCCGGCCACCCCGCTCGCCTCGGCGCCACCGGGCCGCCTGGCAGAGCTGCCCGCGACGGCGCCGTCGACACTCACCTCGCTGGCAGTTCCGCGCCGAGTCAAGGTCCGGGTTCCCCATCATCAGGCGGAGGTCGGGGTCCGACTGCTGGTGCACGTTACGCCCGAGGGCCGTTGCGACCGCTTCGTTCCGCTCGAGCTCGACGGGGGGCTGACGTCGTGGGTCGCCGCGTACCTCGCCACCTGGCGTCTCGATCCGGGTCGCAACGGTAGCCAGCCGGTGGCGACCTGGGTGGTTTGGACTGCGCGCCTGGGCCTCGACCTGAGCACAATCAAGTCGGGTGACGTGAAGGTCCTGCGGGATAGAGGCTTCAGCCCTGGGGGGACGTCCGACGCGGCGCCAACACCTTCCGTCGGTCCCCCGACCTGAGCGTCACGCGCTCGGAGTCGAGCCATTGGAGGATCGGGATCGCGAGCTTTCGGGTGAGCCCGAACCGCTCCTTGAACTCCCCGACCCCGAAGCCTTCGACGCCCCACTCGTACAGGCCGCGCACAATCGCGTCGAGCGTGGCGCGGTGGATGAGGAACTTGCCGTCGAGGCGGACCAGGTGGCCGCGCTGGACCAGGAAGCGGCAGATGCCCTCGACCGTGGCGGGTCTCGCGCCGAGCCGGGCTGCGGTCTCGGGCGGCGATGGCGGTTCTAGTCCCGCCTCGTGGTATACGCGCTCGATCTGACGGGTCAGCTCCTCGCCGAGCTCGGTCATGTGGTGGCGACTGCCGGGGGGCAGCACGCGCCCGTCGGCGACCTCGATGACGCCACGCTGTCTCAGCTCCTCGAGATAGAGATCAGCAAGCCCGGAGGCGTTCCTGGGGAGGAGCTCTGCGGCGAAGTCGCGGGCCGGGATGCCTGCGGAGACCTCTTGGCCGGCGAGGCGCCGGGCGAGGGTCTCGGTCGCAGCAGCGGCGAGCCCGTCCAGGTGGCGCGCTGCGACCAGCCGTCGCGGCTGGGTGGCCAGGACGCGGATCGAGCTCGCCTCGACGAGCCGGCCCAGGGGCGCTTCGACAGCATCAGTAGTGGCTCCGAGCCGGCCGGCCAGCTCGTCGAGAGCGACCGCGGCGAGGCCCGCGCGGTCGATCCAGGCCTCGAGCAGCTGCGGCCAGTCACGGCGCTCGACCGGTGGGAGATCGGCCAGTGTTGCGCTGTCGCGGCGCCGAACCCTGGCGAGGTGGGGATCGAGCACCAGACCGCCGGCAAAGGTGTTGACCGGTGCCGGACGCCGCAGCACCAGGCGGTCGCCCGGGAACAGCACCGCCGGCTCGCGGAGGGACAGCTGCGCAACCGCGCTCTCACCGGGCGCAAGGGGCCTGGTCGAGAGGCGGTCGATCCGGGCCGACGTCCGCGCGGCCAGGGCGTGGACCTCGACCTCGTCGCCCTCGTCGAGCGCCTGCGGCGCGGAGCGCAGCAGCTCGAGGCGCACGGTGACCAGGCGGGTGGCGCGCCACGGTCCAGGCGCCAGAACCTGGTCGCCGCGCTCGAGGTCGCTGCAAGAGAGCCCAGCGAGGTTCAGCGCGACGCGCTCGCCGGCCTCGACCGTCTCGCGCTCGGCGCCGTGCACGTGGAGGCGTCGCGCTCGCGAGACGACGCCGCGCGGGAGGACGACCACCTCGGCGCCGACGCGCAGGGTCCCCCACAGGGAGGTCCCGGTCACGACGGTTCCAGCGCCGGGCAGAGTGAAGACCCGGTCGACTGCCTGCCGGAAGGGGCGCCCTTCGATCTGGCGTGGTCGCACCTGTGCGGCCTGCTGAACCAGGACGGCCCGCAGCGCCTCCACACCCTCGCCGGTGGATGCGGACACCGGCACCATCGGGACCCCGGCGAACGGGGTTCCGGCCATCAGCTCCCGGATCTCCTCGACCGCCAGCTCGACCATATCCTGATCGACGAGGTCGGTCTTGGTGACCGCGACCGCGCCGCCGGGGACGCCCATGAGGCGGATCACCTCGAGGTGCTCGCGGGTCTGGGGCATCACGCCCTCGTCGGCCGCCACCACCAGCAGCGCGAGGTCGATCCCAGCCGCGCCGGCAATCATGGTGTGGACCAGTCGCTCGTGTCCGGGGACGTCGACGAAGTGGATCTGGAGGTCATCAGTCTCGAGGTGGGCGAAGCCGAGCTCAATGGTGATGCCGCGGCTCTGCTCCTCGGGCAGCCGGTCGCAGTCGATGCCGGTCAGGGCCCTCACGAGAGTGGTCTTGCCGTGGTCGATATGGCCGGCGGTCCCGTAGACGACGTGGCGCATGGCGCCATGGTACCGCGCCCGCGGACGGCAGTTGCTCACCACAAAGGCTCAGAGATACTGATGAGCCCGCGCCAACCCGAGGCACCGACGCTTGGCTCACGCGGCCGGGAAGAGGGCGGACCTTCGCAGCCCTGGACGGGTGGGGCTCTGTGTCGCTTTGTGTCTCCGTGCCTCTGTGGTTCATGGTCCTGGGTGTCTCCCCCGCGGCGCTTGGCGCGGGGTCGGGGTCGCGGTAGGCTCATGCCATGACGACACCCGTGGAGAGCGAGCTCAAGATCCCGGTCCACGATCTCGGACCGGTCCGCGCGCGGCTTCAAGCGGGTGCCGCGACCCGCCTCGCGGCGCGGGACCGTGAGGTCAACACTCTGTTCGACGACGCGGCGCAGCGGCTCATGTCGGCCGGGCACGCGCTGCGCCTGCGGTGCTCCGAGGGTCGCTGGAAGCTGACGTTCAAGGGGCCGGTGCGCTACCGCGGGACGGTCAAGCAGCGCGAGGAGCTCGAGACCGAGGTCGCGGACGGGGAGGTCGTCGCTGCCATCTTTGGCCGCCTCGGCCTGGTTCCCTCGAGGCGCTACGAGAAGGACCGCGAGCGCTGGCGGCTGGGGGAGGCGGAGGTCTGCCTCGACCATACGCCAATGGGAGACTTCGTTGAGATCGAGGGACCGGTTGAAGCCCTCGACGAGGTGGCGGCCGGGCTCGGTCTCGATCCGGCGCGGGCGGTGCGTGGGTCGTACGTGACCCTGTGGGCCAGCTACCGCGACGGACATCCCGAGCTCGGCCTGCCCGAGGACATGGTCTTCCAGAAATGAGCATCGACATTGAGGTCGGAATGGTGCTGGCTGCGGGCCGCGGCGAGCGCATGCGGCCGCTGTCGGACGTGCTGCCGAAGCCCGCCCTGCCCCTGCCCCGGGGGCCGGTGGTGGCGTCGGCCCTGCGCCAGGCGGCGGCGGCCGGGTGCCGCCGAGTGGTGGTCAACACGTGGCACCTGGCCGAGGCCATGCACGACGCAGCGCGGCGGGTCGTGCCGCCGGACGTCGATCTCGCCGTCTCGCCGGAGCCCGAGCTCATGGACACGGCCGGCGGTCTCGCGCTGGCGAGGGCGAGAGGTCTGCTCGAGGGTCGCGGGCCGGTGTTGGTGATCAACGGCGATGGGATGCTCGACCTCGACCTGACGACGCTCACGGCACGGCACGAGGCGGCCGGGGACCTGGTCACCCTCGCACTGGTTCGCAACCGCGACCCCCGCCGCTGGTCCCGTGTCCGGCTTCGGGGCGACGGAAACGTGGATCGCATCCTGCCGCCAGGTGAGGCCGGGCCCGGTGAGGAGCCGCTGCTCTACCCGGGCGTCATGTTGGTCGACCGCGCGGCCCTCGAGCGGCTGGCGGTCGAACCGAGCGGTGTCGCCGACGCCCTCTGGTGGCCCTCCATGGCTGCCGGCCGGCTCGGCGGCGCCCGGGTCTCGGGCCGTTGGGCGGAGGTCGGCACGCCGAGCGACTACCTCGCGGCGGCGCTCGCGCAGCTCGACGGCGGCGTCGCCGTCGGCGCGAGCGCGCGGGTTGCGGTGAACGCGCGACTCGAGCAGGCGTTCGTCGCAGACGGCTCGGCGGTCGACGCCGGGGCGGTCGTCCGCCGGTCCGTGGTGGCAGGCGGGGCGCGGGTCGGCGCCGATGCCGAGGTCGAGGACAGCGTGCTTCTGGGTGCCGTCATGATCCCGCCGGGCACGCGCGTCGCCGGCAAGGTTCGCGCCGGTCCGATCGATGAGTGAACCACTCCAGCTCATCGCAGACATCACCCACGCGCTGTCGGAGATGCGGTTGTTGCTCGCGATGAGTTTCTGTCGTGCGGCGGTCCTTCCGTTGATCACAGCCCGACGGCGCGCCAGCCGGACCAGCCCGTATGCCAGACCAGGGTCCGGATGCGGCCCGTGATTCCATAGACCCGGATCACGCGCATGCGTGAGGTCCCGTCGCTGAAGTAGACCGAGGACGAGGTCGCGGTCCCGATCGGGCTGAAGGTCACGATGTCGCCGCTGCCTGCGCGGACCGGGTCGTCGAGGTCGCCGCCGAGGCGCCCGTGCCCGGTCGGGTCGGGAACGCGGACGTTGCGCAGGATGCCGAGCCCGGCGCGATCGGCCTCGAGCTGGAGAATCTCGCTCACGATCCGGTCGCGGCCGGTCTCGAGGTCGTCGTGACGGATGCCGTCGCCGTCGCGATCCTCCGCCAGGAAGCAGCGCCAGCCGCCGCCGTCGTGTTCGAAGACGAGCCCGGTGGCGGTCCGGTGCATCACTGCATACGCGCGGCAGCGCGCCATCATGCCCGAGATCTGGCCGGTCACTGCGCGCAGCTCTGCGGCCCGGTGCAGGGTGCCGAGTTGGGGCAGCATGACTGCCGAGCCGATGCCGATCAGCGAGACGGCGATGACAAGCTCCGCGAGGGTGACGCCGCGTTCGCTGCAGCGGGTCGTGGGCCGCGAGTCGATCCATGCCACGGAGGACCTCCCTTCGAGAAAGCGGCCCCGAAGGGCCGCATCCCGTCCACGCTGCGAGTTGTGGTTGTCGTTCAGTTCACTTGGTCGCCGTCCTGACGTGTCCGGCGCGGCAAGCGGACCTTGTCCTTCAGGGTGGTGTCACCTTTGACCGTGAGGTACGGCTTGAGGCCCTCGAGCATTCGCTCGCCGATGCCCTTGACCGCGACCAGCTCGTCGGGGCTCGAGAACTGGCCGTTGGCGGTCCGGAAGTCGACGATCCGCTGGGCCAGGGCCGGGCCGATGCGCGGCAGCAAGGTCAGCTGGTCGATGGTGGCGGTGTTGACGTTGACGACGCCGGTCGTAGGCTCGGCGGCGGCGGCGAGGCCAGCCGCGAGGGCGATGGCGACGAGAGCGAAAGTCGCGCGACGAAGCATGACGTTCCTCCTTCTCTTCTTTCGGTTGAGGTGCTGATGTCCGGGACGCGATGGGTTGGGTTCTACGGCGGCATGGCAACCTCCTGATCGAGCTGCCCTTGCCAAGAGCAGGGCTCGTGCCAGATTCACAGGATGCAATTAAGATATTTATTTTCAGAGAGTTGTAGTGTTCTTCGCTGAGCTCCTCGAGATCCGGGTGACAGAAACTTCTGTCACTCGAGAGCCCGCGGCACTCCCCTCGCCCTGTCAGAAAGTTCTGTCGGTGTCAGGCTGTTATACTCCCGCGATGGTGAGCGCTTCTCCGGTGAGCGGCACGGTGCGACGGACGGGCTCGACGTGCGCCGTGGGCGGCGTCGTAGGGGTCGATGGCGCCGCGTGAGCTCGCCCTGGTCGTGTCCGGCGGCTCGGGGGCCGAGCTCGCAGTGCGTTTTGCCGCGACCGCACTGCGTCACGCTGCACTTGACGCCCTCCACATCGTCGTTACGCCGGCGGCGGGCAAGGTTCTGGCGCACGAGCTGGGGCCCGAGTGGAGCTCGGCACGTGGGTTGCGGGACCTCCTCCCGGTCGGGGACGAGCTGCGCGCGCGGGTCCGCCCGTGGACCGATGCCGACCTGACCGCCCCGATCGCCTCCGGCTCCCATGTCCTGATTGGGACGGTGGTGCTGCCGTGCTCTGCCGGCATGGCCGGCTCGATTGCCCATGGCATCTCGCGCGGTCTTGCCCAGCGCGTCGCCGATGTCGCCCTCAAGCAGCGCTGGCCACTGGTCCTCGGCATTCGGGAAACCCCGATGTCGGCGATCCTGCTCGACAACCTGGCCGCCCTGGCACGCCTTGGAGTGCACGTGGTCCCGCCGGTACCGGCGTTCTACCTGAAGCCGAGCCCGGGCGAGGCCCTGGAACGGTTCCTCGACCACTACTGCCTGCGCGTGCTCGACCTGCTCGGCGTCGAGCTCGACCGGAGTGAGCTCAGGTGGAACGGATGAACGTCCTCGGCGGTCTCGCCGAGACCGCCGAGATGATCAAGCTGCAGCACACCGTGTTCGCGTTGCCGTTCGCGGTGATCTCGCTGGTCACCTCGACCGGGTCGGGATGGCCTTCTCCCCGCACCTGGTTGTGGGTGGTGGTCGCGATGGTTGCGGCTCGCACCGCGGCGATGTGCTTCAACCGTCTCGCCGACCACGGCCTCGACGCGATCAACCCCCGGACCGCGTCGCGGTCGCTGCCCGCCGGCCGCTTGGGGCGCGGTCTCGTGTGGACGATCACCTTCGTCTCCTCGGTGCTGTTCGTGGTCGCCGCGGCGGCCCTCAACCCGCTCTGCCTGGCGCTCGCCGGACCGACTCTTGCGGTGCTGCTCGGCTACTCGTACGCCAAGCGCTTGACCTCGCTGGCCCACCTCTGGCTCGGTCTCGCCCTCGCCATCTCTCCGGTCGGGGCGTGGATCGCGGGTTCCGGCCGCATCGAGCCTGCGCCCCTGGTGCTGGCGGCGGCGGTTCTGCTCTGGGTGGCCGGTTTCGACGTGATCTACGCGCTCCAGGACGAGGACTTCGACCGCCAGGCGGGTCTGCACTCGCTGCCGGTCCGGCTCGGCGCCGACGGCGCCCTGACGGTGGCGAGAGCCCTGCACGTCGGGGCGTTCGTCGCATTCGCGGTGTTCGCGGTGCTCGCCGGGGGAGGCACACTGCGAGTGCTCGCCACGGCGGCGGCCGGGGGCCTCCTGCTGTGGCAGCATCACCTGGTCCGACCGGACGTGCTCGAGCGGGTCGACGCCGCGTTTTTCACTGCTAACGGCTTGCTCTCGCTGCTCATGTGCGCCCTCTACCTGTCTGCTAAGATGACTGGGTTTTGATGGCCAGGCAGCAGATTCCCTTCCGCCACATCGCAGTCGAGGGGCCGATCGGCGTCGGCAAGACCTCGCTGGTGCAGCTGCTGGCCGATCGTTTCGAGGGCGTGATGGTCCTCGAGGACATTACCAACCCGTTCCTGCCTGCGTTCTACGAGGGCCGGCCGGGTGCCGCGTTCCAGGTTCAAATCTACTTTCTTCTCTCCCGCTTCCAGCAGCAGCGCGAGATCGCGCAGATGAACCTCTTCCAGCGCCTAGTGCTGGCCGACTACACCTTCCCCAAGGACCGGCTGTTCGCGTATCTCAACCTGGACGACAGCGATGTCAAGGTCTACGACAAGCTGTACCCGGTCCTCGATCAGGAGGTGCCGCGCCCCGACCTGGTGATCTACCTACAGGCTTCCGTTGTCCGCCTGGTGGAACGCATCCGGCGGCGCGGCCGCGACTACGAGAAGAGCATCGACTCCGGATACCTCGAGAGGCTCAGCGAGGCGTACTCCTACTACTTCTTCCACTACCGGGAGACGCCATTGCTGGTGGTCAACACCGAGGACATCGACTTCGTCAACCGTCCCGCCGACCTCGACGCCCTGGTCGACCAGGTGCTGCGCTGCCGCCGCGGGACGCAGGTCTATGTGCCGCTCGGATCCTCAGCGACCGAGACGCCATCGGGAGGACAGGGTCCGCCGGGGAGGCGCGAGCGGTGAGGAGGACCCATGCCCACCCGAGTCACCGTCCCTGACGTTCTCGCGGCCAAGGGCCGTACCCCCCTGGTGATGCTGACCGCATACGACGCGCCGACCGCGCGCTGGGGCGAGGCGGCCGGAGCCGACGTGCTGCTGGTCGGGGACTCGTTGGCCATGGTCGTGCTCGGCCACGAGACCACCCTCCACGTGACCCTCGACGAGATGCTGCACCACGCCCGCGCGGTCAGCCGCGCTGCGCGCCGCTGCCTCGTGGTCGGCGACCTTCCGTTCGGTTGCTACCAGGTCGGCGTCGAGCAGGCGGTCGCGTCGGGCGTCCGCTACCTCAAGGAGGGTGGGGTGCAGGCGGTCAAGCTCGAGGGTCCGTGGCCCGATCGGACGCTGGCGCTGGTCCAGGCCGGCGTGCCGGTGATGGGCCACCTGGGCCTGACGCCGCAGTCGGTCCACCGCTTCGGCGGCTATCGCGTCCAGGGGCGCTCGATGGAGGATGCCGAGGCGCTGCTGACCGCGGCGCGCGAGCTCGAGACCGCTGGCTGCTTCTCGCTCGTGCTCGAAGGCGTTCCCGCAGAGGTCGCCGCCGTGGTCACGAGCTCGCTGGCGATCCCGACGATCGGCATCGGCGCCGGCGCCGACTGTGACGGCCAGGTGCTGGTGGTCCACGACCTGCTCGGGATGTCCGAGCCGCCATATCCGCGCTTCGTCGCGCCGTACGCCGAGCTCGGTGCCAGTGCGGTGGCGGCAGCTGCGCGCTGGGCCGAGGACGTTCGAGAACGCCGCGTTCCCACCCCTGCGCAGTCCTACGCCCTGCCCGCCGAGGTCGCCGCACGCTGGCGGACCGCCCACCGGGAGGTGTGAGGTGGAGGCCGTCCACTCGGTCGCAGAGGTGCGCCGCCGGCGGCTCGCGAGCCGCCGCGGCGACCGTACGGTGGCCCTGGTACCCACGATGGGCTACCTCCACGAGGGCCACCTGTCGCTGGTGCGGCGAGCCCACGAGCTGGCCGACGAGGTCTGGGTGTCGATCTTCGTCAACCCGACCCAGTTCGGTCCCCACGAGGACCTTGCGCGTTACCCGCGCGACCTCGACCGCGACCTCGGGCTGCTCGCTGGAGAGCGGTCCGACGTCGTGTTCGCGCCGCCCGTGGAGGTGATGTACCCACGTCCGTCCGGGGTGAGCATCAGCTTTCCAGGACTCGACGACGTGCTGGAAGGAGCCTCGCGGCCGGGGCACTTCGCCGGGGTCGGCCTGGTGGTGGCCAAGCTGCTGCACCTGGTCGAACCGGAGGTGGCGGTCTTCGGCCAGAAGGACGCTCAGCAGGCGCTGCTGATCCGGCGCTTGGTCGAGGACCTCGACTTCCCGGTGCAGGTGGAGGTCGCGCCCACCGTGCGCGAGCCGGACGGGCTCGCAATGAGCTCGCGCAACGTCTACCTGTCGGCCGAGGAGCGCGCCGCGGCGCCGGCCTTGTACCGTGGCCTGCGGCAGGCGGCCGCGGCGGTCGCCGCCGGCGAGCGCGACGCGGTGCGGATCGAGGCGCTGCTCGCCGAGACGGTCGCGGCCGAGCCGCGGCTCGAGCTCGAGTACGCGCGCTGCGTCGACCAGCTGACCCTGGCGACCCCTGATGTCGTCTCGGGACCGGCTCTCATCGCGGTCGCCGCCCTCGCCGGGCGCACTCGGTTGATTGACAACATCCCGGTCATGCCGGATGCCGCCGGGAGGGGATGAAGCCATGCTGCTGCGAACGTTTCTGCGTGCCAAGATCCACCGCGCGACCGTCACTGCGGCCGATCTCGAGTACGTCGGCTCGGTGACCCTCGATGCCGACCTCATGGACGCCGCCGACATCGACCACCTCGAGCGCATCGAGATCTACGACATCACCAACGGCAACCGGCTCACGACCTATGCGCTGCGCGGCCGTCGGGGGTCGGGCGAGGTCCAGATCAACGGCGCAGCCGCCCACCTGGTACGCCCGGGAGACCGCGTCATCCTCGCCGTCTACGCCCAGGTCGACCGCACCGAGCTGGCGTCGTACCGCGCCCGGGTGGTGCTGGTGGACGACGCCAACCGGGTGGTCGAGGTTCGCGAGCAGGGCCTGGCGGACGGCGTCGACGACCCGGCGTAGAGGCGTCAAGGCCAACCACCAAGACACCAAGACACCAAGAGGTACGTTATGACTCCGCGCCTTGCACTGGTCTCCGGCACGAGGAGGTCCGAGGGATGAAGAAGCTCTTCAGCCCACCCATGGGCTGGTCGATCGCGCCGCACAGAGCGCGGCCCTGAGAAGATCGGAGGAAGGCTGAGAGGCTCGTCTCTTATTCTTCCCTCTTCGCCCAATGTGAAGGGTCGCCACGGGCACTCGCCGGAGGATGAAAGTACATGAATGACCATGCGATGGCTTGGTGCCTTGGTGTCTTGGTGGTGAAGGAAAGCGGCCGGCATGCGATGGCGTATCATGCCCCCGCCGAGGAGGTTCACCGATGCTGTCCCGCGAGCTCTACCGCACCGACCCGGACCGCATCCGCCGGATGCTCGCCGATCGCCACACCGAGGCCCCGCTCGAGCGCCTGCTCGAGGTCGACAGCGCCTGGCGCGACCTGGTGGTCCGCGTCGAGGAGGTCAAGGCCCGCCGCAACGCCGGCTCGAAGGAGGTCGGCGAGCTGTTCAAGGCAGGACGCCGCGATGAGGGCGAGGCTCGGCGCCGCGAGATGTCGGCGCTTGGCGAGGAGATCAAGGGACTCGAGGAGCGCGCCAAGACCCTCGAGGCGGAGCTCGGGGAGCTCGAGCTGACCATCCCCAACCTGTTCGACCCGAACATCCCGATCGGCGCCGACGAGAGCGCCAACCGCGAGGAGCGCCGGTGGGGCTCGCCGCCCCGGTTCGAGTTCACGCCCCAGGCGCACTGGGACCTGGGACCGTCGCTCGGCATCCTCGACTTCGAGCGCGCGGCCAAGATCGCGGGCGCCCGCTTCGCGGTCCTCAGAGGCACCGGCGCGGCGCTGGAGCGCGCGCTGATCAGCTGGATGCTCGACCTCCACGTGCGCCGCCACGGCTACACCGAGGTGCTGACGCCGTACATGGTCAACGCCGAGTCGCTGGTCGGCACCGGTCAGCTGCCCAAGTTCGCCGATGACCTGTTCAAGGTCGAGGGTCGCGATCTCTACCTGGTGCCGACCGCCGAGGTGCCGGTCACCAACCTTCACCGCGACGAGATCCTCGACGAAGCCGAGCTGCCGCGCCGCTACTGCGCCTTCACGCCCTGCTTCCGCGCCGAAGCCGGGTCCCATGGCCGCGACGTCCGCGGCCTCATCCGCCAGCACCAGTTCCACAAGGTCGAGCTGGTCCAGCTCGTGGTGCCGGAGCGCTCGGCCGAGGCCCTCGAGGAGCTCACCGCCCACGCCGAGGCAGTGCTCCAGGGGCTCGGGCTGCCCTACCGCGTGATGACCTTGTCCAGCGGCGACCTCGGCTTTTCCGCCGCCACGACCTCCGACCTCGAGGTCTGGCTCCCCGGTCAGGAGCGCTACCGCGAGATCTCCTCCTGCTCGTGCTTCACCGACTTCCAGGCGCGGCGCGCGCGGCTCAAGTACCGCCCTGCGGACGGTGGCCGGACGCGGTTCGTCCACACCCTCAACGGCTCGGGGCTCGCGATCGGCCGGACGTTGGTGGCGGTGCTGGAGAACTATCAGCGCGGCGACGGCTCGGTGGTGGTCCCGGAGGTCCTGCGCCCCTACATGGGCGGCCTCGAGCTGATCGAGCGGCAGAGCTGAACTACAAAGCGGCCGGTCTGAACCACAGAGGCACACAACGCGCGAGACGCGAGACGCTAGACGTGCGGCGCACTGTGAACTCCGGATTGCGTGTTCCTGTGCCGACGCTCCAGCTGTCCTGCTTTGGTGTTCTGGTGCTCTGAGAACCAAACACTTGTGAGAAAACAACTTAGAATCGCGCCAGCGTTCAAGTCCGCGGCCAGCGCCCCGACGTCTTGCTTCTAGCGTCTCGCCTCTGGCGTCTCTGTGCCTCTGTGGTGAAAACGCCTACGCTGCCGGGGGCGGGAGCTCGAGGGCGTCGGCGATGCCGGCCATGGCGTCGCGGACGAAGGCGATGTGGTCGTCGAGGTCGACGCCGAGCTCGTCGGCTCCTCGGCGCACGTCCTCGCGGGAGACGCTGCGGGCGAAGGCCTTGTCCTTGAGCTTCTTGCGCACCGACTTGACCTCGACAGCGGCGATCGACCTGTCGGGACGGACGAGCGCACACGCGGTCAGGAAGCCGGTCAGCTCGTCGACCGCGTACAGGGCGCGCGCCATCGCGGTGTCGCGCGGAACGCCCATGTAGTCGGCGTGAGAGGCGACCGCCCGGATCAGGGCCTCCGGCCAGCCGCGGTCGCGCAGGATCCGGGTGCCGACGTGGAGGTGGGTCTCCACAGTCGGGTTCTGCTCGTAGTCGAAGTCGTGGATCAGGCCGACCACGCCCCACACCGACTCGTCCTCGCCGGCACGCCGGGCACAGGCCCGCATCGCCGCCTCGACCGCCAGGGCGTGCTTGATCAGGCTCGGGTTGGTGGTGTGCTCGGTGAGCAGCTGCCAGGCGTCGTGACGGGTGGGTACGAGCTCCATGGGGCCTCCCTCCGCGAGTATACGCTGGATCTCCTGTGGGCACTGCGTTTGTACCTTCTGTGCATGAATTTGCGATCACTCTGCACGAATTTCCCTTGACACAGTCCATCTGTGGCTCTATAAGGTGTCAGCCGATCACGACGGAGGATACACAATGGCACATCGCAAGAAGGACATCATGGCCCGGTGCGGCGAGGAGAAGGTCCACTTTCTGCGGCTCCAGTTCACCGACATCGACGGCATCATCAAGAACGTCGAGGTGCCCGAGAGCCAGTTCGAGAAGGCCTTCGACGGCCAGATCATGTTCGACGGGTCCTCGATCGAGGGCTTCACCCGGATCGAGGAGTCGGACATGCTGCTGGTGCCCGACCTCGACACCTTCCAAGTCTTCCCCTGGGACTCGAACCACGGTCGGGTCGGCCGCCTGATCTGCGACATCGCGACGTGCGACGGGGCGCCCTTCCCGGGCTGCCCGCGCACGGCGCTCAAGCGGGTGACGGCCGCGGCGAAGAAGATGGGCTTCCAGATGATGGCCGGCCCCGAGGCCGAGTTCTTCCTCTTCCAGCGCAACGGCGAGCCCACCCCGCGCACCCACGACTCGGGCGGCTACTTCGACCTCAGCCCGGTCGACCGCGGCGAGGAGGCGCGCCGGGACATCACCCTCGCGCTCGAGGCGATGGGCTTCGAGGTCGAGGCGGCGCACCATGAGGTTGCCCCAGGCCAGCACGAGATCGACTTCAAGTACGGCGACGCGGTGGCCACCGCCGACGCGATCGTCACCTTTCGCTTCATCGTCAAGAAGGTCGCCCTCGACTACGGGCTTCACGCCACCTTCATGCCGAAGCCGCTGGCCGGCGTCAACGGCTCCGGCATGCACACCCACCAGTCGCTGTTTACCCTCGACGGCGACAACGCGTTCTACGATGCCAAGGGTCCGTGGCAGCTGTCCAGCACCGCGCGCGGCTACATCGGCGGCCTGCTCGACCACGCCCGTGCCCTGTGCGCAGTCACCAACCCGTTGGTCAACTCCTACAAGCGGCTGGTGCCGGGCTACGAGGCGCCGGTCAACGTCGCCTGGTCGGAGAAGAACCGCTCGCCCATGATCCGGGTGCCCGACCGGCGCGAGGTCGGGACGCGGTGCGAGGTCCGCATGCCGGACCCGTCGTGCAACCCCTACCTCGCCTTCCTCGTGATGCTCGCCTCGGGCCTCGACGGCATCACCCGCGAGCTCGACTGCGGCGAGCCCGTCAACCGCAACATCTTCACCATGTCGCAGCGTGAGAAGCGCCGGCTGAAGATTGTCCAGCTCCCGGCGAGCCTCGACGAGGCGCTCGACTACCTCGAGAAGGACGCCGTGCTGCGCGAGGCGATGGGCGAGCACATCTTCACCCACTTCCTCTACAACAAGCGCACCGAGTGGGCGGAGTACATCAAAGAGATCCACCAGTGGGAGCTCGACCGGTACCTGGATCGCTACTGACCGGTTCCGTTTCCTGACGCGTGACGCCCGGCCGAGCGGCCGGGCGTTCGTGTCTGCGAGGGTGGCCGGGCTGGCTCCGGGGCGCGCGGGCGTAGCCCGCGCGCCTCGTGTCGCCGCCGCGGGCCGGGGGCGGACCCCGGGGCGGTCCGCCCCCGGCCCGCGCCGCCGAGCACCGACCGGCTGGCGCCGGTCGCCGGAGCCAGCTGGGAACGTCCGCCCATACCTGTCGAGAATTGGATCCCACCCGCCACCCCCCACCCACCCGCCCTCGGAAACCCGGACCGGGGAGCGCTCGCGCGCTCCGCCAGCCCGGGTTTCCGAGGGGTGACGGAGAGAAAAGAGCGGACAGGCTTATCGTTCGCCACGAGGCGCGCCTCTTCATCAGCATGCCCATCGAGGATTGATGGTGCCGGTCTGGGTTTCGAGGGTGATCGCAGCCGCATCAACAGCCATCTGTTTCTCCACCCCTCGGAGGGGCCGCAGCCAGAGGAACGCCGCAGGCGATCCCTGCTGCGGGCTCTCCGAGGGCGGGCGGGTGGGGGGTGGTGGGCGGGACTCAAACGGGGACGAGCCTCGAACCGGCACTGACGTTCCCGAGGCCCTGGCGACCCGCGCAGCGGGTCGGCGGACGAGGAGGAGCGGGACGGCGAGCGGCCTCCGGTCGCCGTCCCACTGCGCCGCGAACGTTGCCACCGGCCGCAGGCCGGGAGCACCAGGGCTCATCCACACCCTTCCGCCACGCCTCTCGCCGGCTCTGCTACGCTCCCGCCATGAACGCCTACTCCGAGATGACGCGCGACGAGCTCTACCGGGCCCTCGAGAGCTTCGCCAAGTCGTGGCTCGCCCACGACGGGTGCTGGTTTCTGGCCGCTGAGGAGCGCTTCGACCTCGCCACCGCGATCGAGCTCGACCGTGAGTCGTGGCGGCGCTTCGCCGCCGCCGAGGCGGGCCGCATCCGGCGCGACTTCAGCCTTCCGGAAAGCGGAGGTCTCGAGGCGCTGGAGCGTGCACTCGATCTGCGGATGTACGCGCTCTTGAACCGGCAGCACGCCGAGTGGTCCGACGACGGCCGTACGCTGACCTTCGTCATGGACCGCTGCCGGGTCCAAGAGACGCGGCGGCGCAAGGGCCTGCCCGACTTTCCGTGCCGGCCGGTCGGCGAGGTCGAGTTCACGACCTTCGCCGCAACCGTCGATCCCAGGATCCGGACCCGCTGCCTGCGCTGCCCGCCGGACAGCCCGGAAGGTCTTGCCTGCGCCTGGGAGTTCTCCATCGGAGAGGAGGGTGACGGTGGAGTCAAGGACGGCGCTACGGCGCCACGCACCCGCCAACGGTGAGCTCGCCGAGGCGCTGTTCGCGCTCGCCGAGACCGAGCCCCCGGGGGAGCGCCGGCTCGCCTTCCTGAAGGCGGGCTACGCCGCCTTCGACGCCCCGGTGGCGGCGCGCCGCATGGTTGAGGACAGCGCGCCCGCGTGGCTGCGCCCGATCGTCACCCAGCTCGCCCAGTGCCGCGGCCGCGGCGCCCTCGACGCGGCGGTGCAGCGCCTGTCATCCGGGGGAACGCCGCGCCGGCGGGCGACCCGCGAGCGCTACCTCTCCCGGGCCGACGTCGCCCAGACGCTCGCCTCGGGGAACCCGGACCTCCACCCGCGCCGCCTGCGCGGCGCCTTCCACTGGCATACCACCGCCTCCGACGGCCGCGCCGCGCTCGAGACCATGGCTCGAGCGGCACAGCGCTCGGGCGCGACCTGGGCGGTGGTGACCGACCACTCCCGCGGCCTCGAGGTCGCCTCTGGCCTCGACGCGGAGGGGGTCCGCCTGCAGCGCAGGGCGGTCGAGCGCTGGAACCGCGTCCACGGCGAGTCGCTGCGCCTCTATCAGGGGCTCGAGGTCGAGATCCTCGAGGACGGCACCCTCGACGTCCCACGCGGCGAGCGTCTCGACGTCGACTGCATCGTCGCCGCCGTCCACCGTCAGTTCGACCCCGAGCGCGACCAGACCGAGCGCCTGCTGCGGGCGATCGCGACCCCGGGCGTGCACGCCCTGGCGCACCCGAGGGGCCGCCACTTCCACCACCGGCCCGGACTCAAGGTGCGCTGGGAGACGGTTTTCGCGGCCTGTGCCGAGAGCGGCGTGGTGGTCGAGATCAACGGCTTCCCCCGGCGCCAGGACCTCGACTGGGAGCTGGCGCGCCTGGCCGCGGAGGCCGGCTGCAGCTTCGTGCTCGCGTCCGACGCCCACGCCACCACCCACCTCGAGTTCGTGGCCTACGCCTCGGCGATCGCGATGCGCGCAGAGCTCGACCCCGGCCGCGTCCTCAACCTGCTCCAGCCCGACGACGTCGAGGCCTGGCTCGAGGGCTGACAACGGCCAAACCACAGAGGCACAGAACACAGAGGAACGAAAATCCTCCCGCCCGAGATGAGCGGAGCCGTACGCATGCCTGACGTGCGTCCGACTCCGCTCTCCTGGGGGGGTGGGTGGCTCTGTGCAGCTCTCTGTGCCTCTGTGTCTCTGTGGTTCCTGTCCGTGGTCCGGTCAGGGCGCCTCGCGCTGGACGTTGAGGGGCGCGGCGCTGGGAGGCCGTCGACGGCGCTCAGGCCCGGCGACCTCGACCTCACCAACGGGAGAGCCACCTTGGTCGTAAACCGGGCAGAGAGGTGCATGCCCATGCGACAGCTCGCCGCGGTGCTCTTCGTGGTCTCGGTCGCCCTTTCGGCTGCTGCGTCGCCGCAGGAAGGCGGCTGGTGCGGGCCGTGGCAGTGGCTCGACGGCCGACCGGGAGCCGACACCTGGAACGATGCCGCCTCGTGGGGTAGCCTTATCGTGGCCGTCGGCGATCGAGGAGCGATCGCTCTGAGCGCCGACGGTGTCACATGGCGCCGCGTCGAGTCGCCGGTGACGACCGATCTGTACGCCGTCTCGTGGGGGCCGCGAGGCCTCGTGGCCGTCGGGTTCGCGGGCGTCGTGCTCACCAGCCGTGACGCCCTCCACTGGGTCAGGCGACCGACGCCAACGAACCTCCCCCTTCTCGGAGTGGCCGACAACGGCACGGAGTATCTGGTGGTCGGACACATGGATACGGTCCTTGCGAGCCGTGACGGCACCGTGTGGAGCTCCGGCCCGGGCCGGAGGACGACCTCGAGTCGGTGGCGTGGGGCAACGGGATGTGGGTGGGTGTCGGCTATTGGTGGAGCGCCGACCCGAACGACGAGCACGGGCTGATCTACGTCAGTCAGGACGGCCGGACCTGGCGGCAGCTGCCGGTCGATCCTCGTCAGTGGCTCGAGGACGTGGTGTGGACGGGTGGGAGTTCGTCGCCGTCGGCGGCATCTCCCTCGCGGGGAGGTTGCATCTGACGTCGTCCTCGGCCGTGATGGTCAGTCGGGATGGAGAGAGCTGGGTCGAGGAGGAGGGTCCGGCCCGCCTGCTGGGGGGCGTCGCCGCCCACAACGGTGGGGTGTGGGCGGTGGGGTTGGACGGAGTGCTCGTCAGGCGGAATCAGGCGGGCTCATGGCAGGAGGTGGCGACCGGTCTCAAGGCGAACCTGAACGCGGTGGCCTCGCTCGGGCGCGACCTGATCGTTCTCGGAGAGTTTGGGACGATCGCCCGCGTCGACTCGACGGGATCGTTCGCACCGGTCTTCCCGGGAGCCGAGACGGGCTTCTACGACGCGTGCGATCTCGGGACGGTCGCCTCCTGCTCGCCGCGCACCTCGGGCAGATCATGCTTCGCGAGGTCAATGGCTCGCTCTCGGATGTCCATGCCGGTGGCGATGGGCGAATCCAGTAGCTCTGGCCTGCGGCGCTCCCGGTGCCGTCGCAGCCACAGGGGGCCCGAGGTTGCTCTTCGCCCCGTCGCCGACCGAGTGGCACGAGGTGCAGCCCCCGTACGGCCAGCCGCTCCTCGACGTCGCCTGGAACGGACGGACCTTCCTCGCGGTCGGCCGCGACGGAGCGGTCGTCTCCAGCTCCGACGGGGAGCACTGGCAGACCGAGGACAGCGGGGTCACGGCCAGCCTGCGGGGAATCGCATGGGACGGCAGCGCCTGGGTCGTGGTCGGTGACGCAGGTACGGTGGTGCGGTCCACCTCGCAAGGGACCTGGCGGCGCGAGCCGACACCGACGGACGCTCG
Organism: uncultured Acidobacteriota bacterium; assembly: GCA_963814875.1. Taxonomy (GTDB): domain Bacteria; phylum Acidobacteriota; class Thermoanaerobaculia; order Thermoanaerobaculales; family Sulfomarinibacteraceae; genus CAVSIS01. The sequence goes on along the minus strand of CAWFFJ010000016.1, from coordinate 69,771 downwards.
CCTGGAGGCGGTCGCGGTCGGGTCCGACGGAACGGAGGTGGCGGTCGGCCCCGACGTCACCCTGGCCCGGTGGGACGGGACGTGGCTCGAGGGGGCGGGCTTTCCCCATGGTTTCGGATACGGCTATCGGACGGTCATCTGGACGGGCGATCGTTTTGTCGCCGGTGGAGGGGATTGGGGGTACGGGGGGGGGACTTCTTTTTCCCACCGGACTTCCACGGATCCACCGTGATGGCGTCGAGCCGCGACGGCCGCTCCTGGGTTGCGGAGACCCCGCCGACCCCGATGGGTCTTTTCGGTGCCGCCTCCACCCAGACGGGCGCACTGCTACTCGGAGGTGCGGAGGCGATCCTCAGTGGCGGCTGCGCCCGTCCTCTCGACGACCCCTTGGCCGAGCGGTGGCTGATCCCCGCGGTCGCCGCGGTCGACGGTCTCGGCGGCACCGCCTGGCGCTCCGAGGTCGCGTTCGCGAACCCCGGCGACGCCGCCGTCCGGGTCGATGCCTACCTCTTGCCACGCGCCGACTCGCCCGCTCCGCTTCGCGCGCGCTCGATCGAGCTCGGGCCCGGTGAGACCCGGGTCCTCAGCGACGTCGTGGGCGGGACGTTCACCGCCGACGGCGACGCGGGCGCCCTCCTCGTCGCCGCCCAGGCGCCCATCGCCGTGACCTCCGAGACGGCGACGCGGGCCGACGGCGGGCGAGCCGGTCAGGCGATACCAGCGATCCCCGAGGACGACCTCATTGCCGCCGGGGACCGCTGGTGGCTGGTCCCGGTCCGAGCCGACGGCTTCCGCACCAATGTCGGGCTCGCGAACGCCACGGGTCTGGGCGCCACTGTCCTGCTCGAGTTGCGTGACGCGCTCGGCCGTCCGGTGAGCTCGCAATCGCTCGCGCTTAGTCCGTGGCAATCGAAGCAGAAGGACTACATCGACGCCTCCCCGACGGCCGGCCTCGGCTCGGCCTCGGTGGAGGTCCTCGCGGGAGGCCCGGTGGCGGCCTATGCGTCGGTGGTCGACAACGCGACCGGCGACCCGACGCTGGTCAGGAGCACCCGGCCGGTCGACGGGCCGCTGACGGTTCCGGCCGCCGCGCACCTCGCCGGTGATCTCGGGACGTACTGGCGGAGCGAGCTCGGGGTGCTCGCGCCGCCAGGGGAGGAGGAGCTGATCGGGGTCGAGCTGGTGACGCGGGCGGCTCAGGGGGCGGACGTGATTCCGCTCGGCGCCCTCGCGGTGGCTGACGGGGCGACGGTGATCGCCGGCGACGTGGTCGGGGCCTCGGGCCGGGAGACCGCAGGGTGGCTGCGTTTGCAGCCGCAGGGCGGATCCGTCGTCGCCTCGAGCCGGACCTTCACCATGCTGGGCGCCGGCAGCGTCGGCCAGGGTGTGCCGCTGATCAGTGAGGGAGACTGGTTCGGGTCAGGTGAGACCGCCGTGCTGACGCCGCTTCCCCTGGTGTGGCCGGGCCTCGGCGAAGCCCGCACGAACCTCGGCATCGTCAGCTCCGCCGAGGTGCCGAGCGTGATCGAGGTGGTCCTGCGCGACGAGCGAGGACATCAGATCGCATCCCACCAAGTCGAGCTGGGCGCGCTCGGGTCACTGCAGCTCAACCGGGTCCTGGACGGTGTCGAGGTCGCCGCTCCCGGCTGGGCGACCGCCGAGCTCGTGTCGGGGACCCCGGGTGCGCGCTTCGCGGCCTATGCCTCAATAGTCGACGAGATCACCGGCGACCCGGTCCTCATCCTCGCGATTCTCGCTTCGCGGCGGATCCCGGCCAGGCCGCTAGTACAGCGGGAAGCGTGCGGTCAGGGCGTGGACCTCGTCCTTGACCTCCGCGCAGCCGCGCTCGAAGGCGGTCATCTTGGCGGGATCATCCTTGTCCTCGTCGAGGCGCAGGACACGGTCGATGAGGCCGGCGATGGTGCGCATCTCGTCGGGCCCCATGCCGCGGGTAGTGATCGCCGGGGTGCCGATGCGAAGCCCTGAGGCGATGTAGGGCTTGCGGGTGTCGAAGGGCACGGTGTTCTTGTTGACCGTGATGTCGGCGAGGCCGAGCCAGCGCTCCGCCTTCTTGCCCGAGATGAAGTCGGCGCCGAGGTCGACGAGGAAGAGGTGGTTGTCGGTGCCGCCGGAGACGATCCGCCAGCCCTTGGCGGCGACCGCGTCGCACAGCGCCTTGGCATTGCCGACGATCCGCCGCTGATAGTCCTTCCACTCGGGGCGGAGAGCCTCGCCGAAGGCCACCGCCTTGGCCGCGATGACGTGCATCAGGGGACCGCCCTGGATGCCGGGGAAAACGGCCTTGTCGATCGCCTCGGCCCACTCGGCGCCGCACAGGATGATCCCGCCGCGCGGCCCGCGCAGGGTCTTGTGGGTGGTCGAGGTGACGAAGTGGCAGTGGGGGATCGGTGACGGGTGAAGGCCGGCGACGACGAGGCCGGCGATGTGGGCGATATCGGCCATCAACAGGGCTTCGGCCTCGTCGGCGATGGCCCGCAGGCGGGCGAAGTCGATCGTCCGCGGGTAGGCCGACGCGCCGCACACGATCAGCTTGGGTCGGTTCTCGAGAGCCAGCTCGCGTAGGCGGTCGTAGTCGATGGTCTCGGTGTCCTTGCGGACGCCATAGGCGACGACCTTGAACTCCTTGCCGGAGTAATTGAGCGGGTGGCCGTGGGTGAGGTGGCCGCCGTGGGTCAGGTCCATGCCGAGCAGGGTGTCGCCGGGGTTCATCACCGCGAGGTAGACCGACATGTTCGCCTGCGCCCCGGAGTGGGGCTGGACGTTCGCGTGCTCGGCGCCGAACAGCTCCTTGACGCGCTCGCGGGCGAGGTCTTCGGCGACGTCGACGAACTGGCAGCCGCCGTAGTAGCGCTTGCCCGGGTACCCCTCGGCGTACTTGTTGGTCATCACCGAGCCCATCGCGGCGAGCACCGCGAGCGAGACGAAGTTCTCTGACGCGATCAGCTCGAGACCGTCGTTCTGGCGGTGCCGCTCGTCCTCGAGGGCGGCGGCGATCGTGGGGTCGGCGGCGGCGACGAGCTCGTTGTGGACGGCGAAGAACTGCTCCTTGAGGGTCGCGGTCATGGCTCCTCCAGACGGGCGGTAGGCTCGATCTTGCCGGTCCGGCGGGCGTGGCGCCCGCCTTCGAACGGGGTCGCGAGGAAGAGGTCGAGCACCTGCTCGGCGACGCCGGTGCCGAGCACCCGTGCGCCCATGCACAGCACGTTGGCGTCGTTGTGCCGGCGCGCCATCTCGGCGGTGAAGGCGTCGTGGCAGAGCGCCGCGCGAATGCCCGGGTGCCGGTTGGCCGCCATCGACATGCCGATGCCGGTGCCGCAGATGAGGATCCCACGGCGGGCGCGGCCGCCCGAGATCGCATCGGCGAGGGCGTGGGCGAGGTCGGGGTAGTCGGCGGGCGTCTCGTCGTGGACGCCGAGGTCCTCGACCTCGAGGGATCGGGCCTCGAGCCGGAGGACGAGGTGCCGCTTGAGCGCAAAGCCGGCGTGGTCGGAGGCAATGACAATCACCAGAGGCCTCCCGTGAAGATCTGGTCTGGCGCCGGCTGCTCGAGGGAACGGTACTCCTCGAGGGCGAACCGGTCGCTCATCCCGGCGATGTGGTCCGCGACCAGGCGGGCGAAGCCGGGACTGGTATGGTAACGGGCCGCCACCTCGCCCGCAACCGTCCCAATCGGGAGGTCGCGCAGGTACGGCAGGCCGAGCTCCTCCTGTGCCCGCAACAGGACGTAGGAGGGCAGCGTCAGTGGATTAGACCAGAAGGCGTGGAACAGCGAGGTGACGACCTTGCGGGCCCGCCAGTCCTGACGGTTGACCTGGGCGTGGTTGATGATGAACCGATAGATGAACGCCTTGAGCTCGTGGAATCGGTCCTCGACCAGCGGCGAGAACCAGATCGTGGTCTGGGAGAGCTCGTCCGCGGCGCGCGCGAAGGCCGCGCGGTCGGCGATGCCCCGCTCGGTGACGAAGCGCTCGAGCCGGGCCGCCGAGGCCGTGACGACATCGCTCACGAAGAGGTCGATCAGTCCCCGGATGAGCAGGTTCTGGCGTAGCCAGCCGCGGTGTTCGTCGCGCCAGGTCTCGCCCATCGATTCGATCACCTCCCGGGCCACCTCCAGCTCCTCCACCGCCTCGTGGCGCACCAGGCCGGCGCGCAGCCCGTCCTCGAGATCGTGCGTCTGTTGGGCGATCTCGTCGCCGGCGGCCACCGCCTGACCCTCGAGGTGACATGACCGGTCGAGCCGCAGGCCCTCCGGGTCCGGGAGCGGAAACGGGAAACCGACCCTCCACGAGGTGTGCTTGAGGATGCCCTCCCTCACCTGGTCGCTGAGGTCGAGCCCGGGTCGGCTGTAGCGCCGTTCGAGCAGGTCCACCACGCGCACCGACTGGTAGTTGTGCTTGAAGACGCCGGCCTCGGCCGCGATCTGCGGCGGCAGGCCGACCTCGTCAACTTCCCCGCGCAGGATCTGATCCAGGACCTTCTCTCCGGTGTGGCCGAAGGCGGTGTGCCCGAGGTCGTGGCCGAGGGCGATCGCCTCGACCAGATCCTCGTTGAGCGCCAGCGTCCGGGCAATGGTGCGCGCCAGCTGCGCGACCTCGAGGGTGTGTGTCAGACGGGTGCGCGGGTGGTCGCCGGTGTGCGGCACGAACACCTGGGTCTTGTGCTTGAGGCGGCGGAAGGCGCGGGCGTGGAGGATGCGGTCGCGGTCGCGCTGGAAGGCCAGCCGCAGGTCGAGACGACCGGGCAGTGAGCCGCCCTGGCGGCGGGTCGCCGCGGCCGACACGACGGCCCACACCCCGAGCCGCCGAAGCTCCTCTGCCTCCAGTGCCATGCGGTCGAGCATCACGTCGCCTCCTCCACTTCCAGCAACGCGCCCGCCAGGCGCAGACTGCCCGCCGCCACGACCGGATCGGGCAGGAGCGCGAGCGCGGCGAGCGGATCGGCGGCGGCTTCCGCCTCCGGGAAGGCCCGAACGAGGCGTGCGAGCGGCATCGCCCGCTCGTCGTCGAGCGGACACACGACCACCGAGCCGACCACCGGGCGCAGCAGCTCGGCCATCGCTTCGAGCGGCTTGTCCGCCAGGCAGGAGAACATCAGATTGTGGCGTTCGCGGCCGGCCAGGTGCTCGGCCAGGGCGCGCACTCCCTCGAGGTTGTGGGCGCCGTCGATCAGCACCTCACGACCGGCAATCCGGTGGCGGCTGAGGCGGGCCGGCCAGCGAGATGCGGCGAGCCCGGCGCGAACGGCCTCCGGTCGCGGGGCCGGCGCGAGCCCGGTGCGATGGGCTGCCACCAGAAGCGCAAGCGCGAGGTGCAGATTCGCGATCTGATGGCGGCCGGGGAACGGAACGCTGAGGTCGAACGACAGGCCATCGAGGCGGACGCGGACACGGTCGCCGCCCGACGGCGCCAGCCCGACCAACTCGGCGGCCGCCAGTGCATGTGCGGCACCGAGACGCGGGCGCACCGCGTCGTCGACCTCGGGTCCGAGCACAGCCGTTACGGCTGCGGCGAGGGCCTCGCCCTTGTCTTCTGCGATCTCCTCGCGGGTGGAGCCGAGCCACTGACTGTGGTCGGTGCCGATGTTGGTGAGGCCGGCGATCTTGCTGCCCGCGACGCGGCTGGCGTCCCAGCGGCCGCCCATGCCGGCCTCGAGCACGGCGACACCGACGCGGGCGTCGGCAAAGGCGAGAAGGGCCGCCGCCGTCAGCGTCTCGAAGAAGGTCAGCTCTGGAAAGGCGTCGAGCGTCGCCAGGTGACGTTCGAGCTCGGGGGTGGAGAGAGGGACGCCGCCGAGCCGGATGCGCTCCTCGACGCGCACCAGGTGCGGCGACGTGTAGAGCCCAGTGGCGACGCCGTGGGCTCTCAGCATTGCTTCGAGCATGACCGCTGTCGATCCCTTGCCGTTGCTGCCGACCACCAGGATGGAGGCCAGATCCCGTTGCGGCCGGCCCAGACGGTCGAGGGCGTCCCTGATCCGGCTGAGATCAGGGCGGATGCGGGCGGGGCCTCGCCGTGCCAGGCTCAGTGGAGGTAGGACAGGCATCGCCCGACCGTCGCCTTCAGGGCGCGGCGGTGCACGACCATGTCGAGCATGCCGTGCTCGAGCAGGAACTCGGAGCGCTGAAAGCCGTCCGGGAGCTTCTGACGGATCGTCTGCTCGATCACCCGCGGGCCGGCGAAGCCGATCAGGGCACCCGGCTCGGCGATGTTGAGGTCGCCGAGCATCGCGAAGCTCGCCGTGACTCCGCCGGTGGTCGGATCGGTGAGCAGCGACAGGAACGGGAGTGAGTGCTCGCGCATCTGCGCGAGGCCGACCGAGATCTTGGCCATTTGCATGAGCGACAGGATGCCCTCCTGCATGCGGGCGCCTCCGGAGCAGGAGACGATCACCAGGGGCAGCTTGCGGGAAAGGCAGCGCTCGATGGCGCGTGCCAGCTTCTCACCGACCACCGAGCCCATCGAGCCGCCCATGAAGCGGTACTCCATGGCGGCGAGGATTGCCGGTACGCCTTCGATCTCGCCCTGGGCCACGATCAGGGCGTCGTTGGGCAGCTGCTTGTGAGCGCTTCGCAGTCGTTCTGCGTACGGTTTGGAGTCGACGAACCTGAGCGAATCGACGGACCGCACCTTGGGGAAGAGCAGCTTGAAGCGTCCGCCGTCGAGGAGCAGCCTGAGTCGAGCGTCGGCGGAGATCCGGAAGTGGTAGTCGCAGTGCGGGCACACGTCGAGGTTCTGGACCACCTCTTTGTGATACAGAATCTCCTTACAGGACTCACACTTCACCCACAGTCCGTGGGGTACGCCGTTGCTCATCGCGAGTGGCTCCAGTTCTGGCAGCGTCCGTCAGGCTGATGGCGGGCACACCCACAAATCCGCCCGGCGCCGTGCCACCGCCAGAGCCGAGCAGACGTTCGATTTCCATGTCGTCACGCGAAGAAACCCCGGACAACCCGGGGTTCCATCGCCAGGGAGGGCCGAGGCTCAGCCCTGGCCGCCCTCCTCCTCGAGGTCGTTCGGGAGGCCGAGACGCATGCAGGCCGCGTCGTACATCTGGCGGGCGGCCTTCTGCCCTGCCTGCAGGTCGGCGATCTTCTGCTTGACCCGCGACAGCTCTTCCTGGATCTGGCTCTCGAGCTCCTGGATCTCCACTTTGGTCTGCTTCAGCGCTTCCTCGTAGAACTTCTTCTGGGAATCGGTCAGCACGGCCATTCTCTCCTCCCTTGCATCATCGAGTGGTGAACGGGATGCGGACGGAGATCCACATCCGAACCTTCGTTCCGAGCTTGGTGGCCGGGCGGAAGCGCCACTGGCGAACCGCCTCCTCCGAGGCCTTGTCAAATCCCACGCCGGGGTGCGAATCCTTGAGGATCTTGATGTCCTCGACGGCTCCGTCGGGGCCGACGAGTACCTGCATCTGGACCTCGCCGCTGACCCTCATGCGCAGGGCCGCGGGCGGGTACTCGGGTTCGACCTGCTTGACGGCGACCGGGCCGTTCACATCCGGACCTGGGCCGACGACCTCGCCCTCGCGCACCGGCGGTGTCGGCGTCGGCGGGATCGGTGTCGCGGTCGGCGGTACCCGGGTGGGGGTCGGCGGCGCCGCCGTCGGAGCCGCCGTCGGTACCTCCGTCGGGACCGGAGTCTCGGTTGGTGTTGGGGTCGGCGGAATCGGTGTCGGGGTCGGGAACTCCGCTTCGAGCCGCTTGCGCAGCTGCTGCTCTTGCTCCGCCAGCGCCACCGCGGCCTGTTGGCGCACCATGTCCATCAGCTCCTCGGTCACGGTCGGGGTCGGCGACGGTTCCTCGGTCGAGGCGACCGGCACCGGGGTCGGCGTCGGGGGGGTCTGGCCGCTCCCGCGCCCGAACAGTGCCCACAGCCCGGCGGCGACGACGACCAGGGCTGCGATCCCGACCCAGAGCCACTTCCCGGAGCCGCCGGCGGTGGCGGGACTGCCCTCCGCGGGGGTCGGCTCGGGCTCCTCGGCGCGCGGCGGTTCGGACTCGGGGGCGATGACGGGCACCGCCTTGGCAGGCGCCTCAGGAAGCGGCGCTGCCACCTGGGCGGCGGTCCCGCTCACCAGGTCCGCGAGGAACCGGGCGACGTCCGCAACGCTGCACGACCAGTTCTTTTGGCGCATGACCTTCTCGAGGTCGCGGTGAAGGTCGCGGGCGGACTGGTAACGGTCGTTTCGGTCCGTCTCAAGGGTGCGCAGCACAATCGCGTCGACCTCGGGAGGGACCTCCGGGTTCAGCGCCGACGGCGGCTCAACCTTGGGGTTGCGGACCTGCTCGAGGATCGAGAGCTCCGATTCACCGGAGAAGACCCTCTCCAGGGTGAGCATCTCGTACAGCACCAGCCCGAGCGAGAAGATGTCGGAGCGGTGGTCGATGTCCTTACCCCATGCCTGCTCTGGCGACATGTACTGGAGTTTGCCCTTGAGCGCTCCGGCACGGGTATGCGATGCCTTCGACGCGGCCTTGGCGATCCCGAAGTCGCACAGCTTGATGTCGCCTTCATTGGAGATCAGGACGTTCTGGGGGGAGACGTCGCGGTGGACCAAACCGAGGTCGCGGTTCTCGAAATCGCGTCGGCGGTGGGCATAGTCGAGCGCGGAAGCGAGCAGGGTCGCAAGGTAGAGGGCCATCGGCAGCGGCACGTGCTGACCGCGGTCACGGCACTCCTGGAGGATCGACCTGAGGTCGCGCCCGTCGATGTACTCCATCGCGATGTAGTAGGAGCGGTCGATCTTGCCCAGGTCGTAGATGTGGATGATGTTGTTGTGGTTGAGCTGCGCCGCCAGTTTGGCCTCGTCGACGAACATGGTGACGAACTCTTCGTTGTCCGTCAGGTGGGGCAGGATCCGCTTGATAGCGACGGTCTTCTGGAAGCCCTCCATGCCCATCATGCGGGCCTTGTAGACCTCTGCCATCCCGCCGGTGGCGATATGCTCCATGAGCAGGTACTGCCCGAACTGTGTGCCCTCGCCCGACGGCGGTGCCGGAATCGCCGGGGCCGGCGGCTCGCGTCGGGCAGCCGTGGGCGCACTCGTGGGAGGAGCGGCGGGTGCTGCGGCCTTCTTCGGCTTGACGGGCTGAATTTCGAGTCCGGCAAGGGTCTGCGACAGGATCAGGTCGACGTCGGTCTCGGTCGAGCGGCTCGGACGTTCTTGCCGCTGGCTCTCGTACGATTCCTGGAGGTCGGCCAGGGAGGCCTCGACCGCCCTGTCGGCGCTCGAGGACGCGATCGACGGCGGAGTCGGAGCTGCCTGCGGAGGCACCGCGGCGGCCTCGTTATCCTGCTCGCTCTCCACGTCGGATACGATTTCGCCGAACAGATCATCAGAGGTCAGCGAAGCGCTGCCGCCGGACAGCCCGGCGCTGCGCCGCAGGGCCTCGAGCATGTCCTGTGGAATCGCCTGTGTGGTCGCCGGGCTGGGTGCTGCTTGGAGCAGGCGCTCCACGCGCTGGAGCAGGACCTCGCCGGCGAACGGGCGCTCCAGGATGTCCTGGGCGCCGTAGCGTGTCGCGTCGCCCTGAGGGTCGCTTCCCCGGTACCCGGACATCAGAATCAAGAACGGAGTCGCACGCAGCCCGGCCCGGGCGCGCAGTTGGGTGATGGCGTCCTCGATCTTGAGACGGGGCAGAACCGAGGTGAGCACGACCATGTTGGGCTCGAAGTGGGCGCAGCGCTCGACCGCGCCGTCGAGGTCCGAGCAGATCTCAAGCCGATAGCCGGAGTCCCCGAGCGCCTTCTTGACCCGATCGATGTATCGCGGCTCGTATTCGATGAGGAGGATGTTCGCGCTCATGACACCGCCTTCCAGGAACCCCGTCGAGAAACCACGATCTATTATCTGCGAGCACCTCGCCAAGTCAACCGCGACCGACGCAACCTCCGATTGCTCCGACCCTTGCGTGACCGACGAAGCGCATGACCCGCAGCGCCTTGACGACCTCTGCAGGTATAATGCCGACGATTCGATGGCGCCCGATTGCCCGCGCCGCCACGGGGAGATGTCATGTCTGGCCACAGTAAATGGAGCACCATCAAGCACAAGAAGGGCAAGGCCGATGCCAAGCGCGGCAAGCTCTTCACCAAGATCATCCGAGAGATCACGGTCTCTGCGCGCGAAGGCGGCGGCGACGCCGACGCCAACCCGCGGTTGCGTGCCGCCGTTCTCGAGGCGAAGGCCGCGAACATGCCGGCCGACAACATCAAGCGCGCGATCCAGCGCGGTACCGGCGAGCTTCCCGGCGTGAACTACGAGGCGGTCACCTACGAGGGTTACGGCCCAGGCGGCGTGGCCGTGATGCTGGAGTGTCTGACCGACAACCGCAACCGCACGACTCCCGAGGTCCGCCATCTGTTCTCGCGCCACGGCGGCAACCTCGGTGAGAACGGTTGCGTCGGCTGGCTGTTCGCGCGCAAGGGGCTGATCCTGGTTCCCCGCGCCGACGAGCTCGGAGAGGACGAGATGATCGAGGTCGCCCTCGAGTTCGGTGCGGAGGACCTCGACGTCTCCGACGAGGAGTACTTCCGGTTCTACACGGCGCCCGAGGACCTGCACCGCGTCAAGGATGCCCTCGAGGCGCGCGACATCGTTGTCGAGGCGGCGCAGTTCGAGATGGAGCCGTCGACCACGGTCCGACTCGAAGGCAAGCAGGCGCAGCAGATGGTCCGGCTGGCGGATGCCTTCGACGATCACGACGACGTCCAGAATGTGTGGGCGAACTTCGACATCGACGACGAGTTCTTGGCAGACGCGTGACCCGTGTCCTGGGGGTTGACCCGGGCTCGTCGGCGACCGGCTGGGCTTTGGTCGTCGCAACGGGCAATCGGAATCGGCTGGAGGCAGCGGGAGTGATCCGCCCGCGCGGCGGAGATCGACCGCTGCGTCTCGCCGACCTCGCCGCGCGGCTTGACGAGAGGATCGCCAGTCTGAGCCCGGACGTCGCGGCCGTCGAGCTCGCGTTCTTGGGCCGCAACCCCCGTTCGGGTCTGGCACTCGCCGAGGCGCGGGGCGTCATCCTCGCCACCCTTGGTCGACATGGCCTCCCGGTGCGGGGGCTGACACCGGCGGCGGTCAAGTCCGCGGTGGTCGGGACCGGGCGTGCGGAGAAGCATCAGGTGGTCTTCATGGTCGTCCGGCTCCTGGGTCTCGCCAAGCCGCCGGCGCGTGACGCTGCGGACGCGATCGCGGTCGCCCTGAGCTATCTCCACGGGGTCGGGTCGAGCAGGGAAGGGCTTCCTTGACGGTTGAAAACCGAGATGTTAGCCTACGCTCCCTTGCCTTCCGAGAGGACGCAGCAAGGTCCGGAAGCCGTGGCTCGCGGGGCTCTTGTGTCGCCCCCGTTGTTCGTTCACAATAGGTGGCCGGTGGGCCGGAACTCGGGCCCGATGGACAACTCTCACTGTGAGGAGGCAAGACCGTGCAGTTCGGACAACTCGTAACCTATTTCCGCCAGGGTGGACCCATGATGTGGCCGCTGCTCTTCTTCTCGCTGATCGCGCTGATCGCGATCATTGAGCGGTTCATCGTGTTTGCTCGGGCCAAGATCAACGTCAACGAGTTCCTCACCAAGATCCGCAAGGCGCTGCTCGTCAACCGTAACGTCAAGGAAGCCATCAAGGTCTGCGAGCAGTACCAGGGTCCGGTCGCCTCCGTCATGAAGGCCGGTCTGCTGCGCTACGGCCACACTCGCGACGACATCGAGAAGACGATTGAGAACGCAGCTCTGTACGAGCTCGACCGGCTCGAGAAGCGGCTCGGCGTGCTTGCCACCACGGCCAACGTCGCCCCGATGCTCGGCTTCCTCGGCACCGTGACGGGCATGATCAAGTCCTTCGCCACGCTTGCTTCTTCCGGCCTGACCAACCCAGGTGCGGTGGCCGCGGGCATCTCCGAGGCGCTGCTCACCACTGCCGCGGGCCTCATGATCGCGATTCCGGCCCAGCTCGCGTACAACTGGTACACCACCAAGATCAACCGTTTCGTGCGTGACATCGAGACCGCCACCAACATGCTGATGGAGACGTTCATCGAGATGGACAGCCAGCGGTATGGACAGGGGAGCGAGGGCCAGGCCTAGAAAGGGAGTCCGCGATGGCCATCATTCGCGGGAGAGCACGCAAGGTCGGGGCGGAGGTCTTCACCGCCTCAATGGCCGACATCGTCTTCCTGCTGATTGTCTTCTTCGTTCTGACCTACAACACCGAGGTCGACCGCACCCAGGTCACCCTTCCGGAGACCTGGATCCGCACCGACGTTCCCAAGAAGGCCGCCCTGGTGTCGATCGCGCCACCCTCCGAGGGTGAGGTGATCAGAGTCTCCACCGGTGAGGAGGTCTCGCTGCCGGTTTCGACCAACGAAGAGATCGTCACCTTCGCCTCCAACGTCGTCGCCCAGGACCCCGAGAAGGAGTTCATCATCAAGGCCGACCAGGACGTGAAGTACGAGAAGGTCGATGCAGTCCTCGATGCGCTGAAGCAGGCCAAGGTGAAGGTCATCTTCCTGTTGTCGAACCAGAAGACCATCGACGGCTGACGGGGGCGAAGATGAAGGCCATCAAGAAGAAAAACGTCGAGTCCGAGATCTTCACCGGTTCGATGGCGGACATCTCGTTCCTGCTCATCATCTACTTCATGGTGACGTCGGTGTTCTCGGCGACCCGTGGCCTCGACTTCCAGCTGCCCGACGAGAGTCAGACGCCGCCGGAGATCAAGCAGGAGGACGCCATCGACGTCCACGTCGCGGCGGACAAGACGCTGAGGGTCGACGGCCAGGTCATGCCCCTCGAACAGCTGCTGCCGTACATTGCCGACAAGCTCAAGCAGAACCCCGAAAAGCCGGTCATCCTCCGCACCGATCCCGATGCCACTTACGGCGACATGATCCGGGTCTTCGACGAGCTGCGTCAGGCGCCCGACAAGATCCACATGGAAATCAAGACGATCTCGATCCCCACCCAGCGGGAAATCCAGAACATCTGGTCCCTGCTGGGAGTGCAGTAGAGAGGGGAGGTTTGCCATGAGCGAACCCCAGAAGAGCAGCACAGCCGGACCCGGGCTGCCTCCGACGGTCATCGAGATCATCGCCCAGGAGGAGCGCCAGGACTCCAAGATATTCCGCATCTCCGTGGCGATCGCTGTCGTCTTTCACATCGTCCTCTTCTGGATGCAGTGGCCCAGCTTCGCGGGTGCCGCGTCCGCTGCCGACCAGCAGAAGTCCAAGATTTACGTGGTCAAGCAGGTCAAGTTCAAGCAGCCGCCGAAGCAGGAGATGCAACAGATCCCGAAGCCGAAGACCAAGAAGGTCCCGATCCCCGATCCGACGCCCGATGAGCCGGAGCCGATTCGTGACGAGCAGAAGGACGAGAACATCGACTTCGTGCCCGACGAGAACCTGGTTCTGGGTGTGCCCGACGCCCCGCCGGCTCCCGAGCCGGAAGGGCCGATCCGGTTCGTCGTCGGCGGCAACATCACCGAGCCGAGGAAGATCAGCGGGCCCAACCCGCTCTACCCCGAGGCCGCTCGCAGGGCGCGGATCCAAGGGGTGGTGGTGCTCGAGTGCGTCATCGGAAAGAACGGCGAGGTCGACAGCGTGAAGGTCCTTCGCGGTCTGCCCCTCGGTCTCACCGAGGCGGCGGTGGACGCGGTCAACAAGTGGCGTTTCGAGCCATCGACCCTCAATGGCAAGCCCGTCGAGGTGCTGTACATCCTCACGGTCCGATTCAACCTGCAATAGGTCATGGCCCTTCAGGGATCGCTCTCTGAGCTCTCGCTGCCGGACGTCATCCAGCTGGTGAGCGTGTCCGGCAAGACCGGGTCTTTCCACCTGGAGCGAGACGGCGAGGCGGGATGGATCTACCTGAAGGCGGGCAAGATCGTTGACGCCGCCGTGGGCGGGCTGCGCGGTGAGCACGCCGTCTACGAGATGGCGATCTGGTCCTCGGGAGCGTTCTCCTTCAACCCCGGCGAGGAGACCGACGAGGTCACCGTCCATAAGTCCAATGCCAACCTCATGATGGAGGCTGCGCGACGGCTGGATGAATGGCGGGTGTTGTCGCGAAAGATCCCCTCACTGGACCGGGTGCCCTACTTCCTGCCGCGCGATCGAGGCCAGGACCAGGTCACTCTCAGTCCTCACGAGTGGATCCTGGTGACACGAATCGATGGACGGCGCTCGATCGAGGAGATCGCCGCCTCTCTGCAGTGGGCGGCTTTCGACGTGTCGAAGCTCCTGTTCGGGATGATCACGTCCGGTCTGGTCGGCCTGCGGGCACCGGGAGACAGCGTCGGTGCCGAAGGCGAGCGGGCCGGTCCGAGCGCGATCACGCTGCTCGGGCTGGCCGACAAGGTCCGAAGCGTCGCCCTCCAAGTCGTCGGGCCGGGGGGTGAGCGCACCATCGAGAAGCAGTACGCCGGGGCGCGCACCCAGATCGAGCAGGGTGTCGGGCTGAGTGCGATCCGTGCCATGGTGGAGAAGAACAGCAAGGCCATTTCCCTGCTCAAGGGTGCCGACGTGGCCGCTATGTTCGACGAGCAGGTGCGCCCCCTGCTGGGTGACCTGCGCGACTCCCGTCCGAGCTCGAGTTCCTGAACAAGGGGGATGCGATGAAACGAATCGGAGGCCGCTGGCTCGGGGTGCTCGTCGTGGTCGCCCTGCTGGTGACGACCGCGGCGCCGGTCGCTGCCGAATGGACCAAGGGTACGGAGGCATTCCGCGCCAAGGACTGGGCAACTGCAACCAAAGAGTTCGAGGAGGTTACCCAGACCAACCCTGACTACGCTGGCGCGTACTACATGCTCGGCCTGAGCCAGTCGAACCAGGGCAAGCTCAGCCAGGCGCTGGCGAACCTGCGCAAGGCCGTCGAGCTCGACGCGGCCAACTCGTCCTTCAAGGTCGCGCTGGGCCAGGCGCTGCTTCAAGCGAAGCAGTTCTCCGAGGCGTACAGCACGCTCAAAGGCGTCTCCCCAGACTCGCTCCAGGCGGCCCACCGTTCGGGGTTCGCACTGCTCTTCGCTCAGGCGGCGACCAAGACCGACCACTCGAGCGAGGCGATCCAGGCGCTCAACACGCAGGTGCGGGCGGATCCGAAGAACCCTAGCCTGCAGCAGGCGCTCGGCGAGGTCTACGGCAGCATGGACGACGACGCAAGAGCCTTCGCCGCCTATAAACGGGCCTTGGAGCTCAACCCCAAGGACCAGGTGAGCGGCCGCAAGGCCGTCCGCGCCGCGATCGGAATGGCGAGGCGATCCTCCAACGATCAGGAGAAGGCGCGCCTGTACACCGATGCTGCGGGGATCGCAGAGAAGCTGGCGGGGAACTCGCCGGGCTTCGAGCACAACCTGCTGGCCGGTGAGGCATGGTTGGGGGCGCAGCAGTTCGGGAAGGCGCTGCCATGGTTCGACAAGGCGCAGAAGCAGCAGAGCCAGAACGCCCTAGTCTACTTCTACCGCGGTCAGTGCTACACCTCGCTCGACCGATTCCAGCAGGCGATCTCTGAGCTCCAGCAGGCGCTCAAGCTCGGTCCAGATGGCCGCTTGCGGACCCAGATCTACAACCAGCTCGGCTATGTCTGCGACAAGAAGCAGGACTACGACTGCGCCGTCACCAACTACCGGGAGGCCGGCAACTCCGCCATGGTGTCGAAGATGCAAGAGAAGAAGGGCATGGCCGCGCAGAACGAGGAAGCGAAGAAGGAGTGCGACGAGTTCAGGCGGAAGATCGAGGCGCTGAGGGTGCAGATCTCTGAGCTCGAGAAGCTCGGAGAGAGCGACGAGGTCAAGTCCCTGCGCGAGCAGCTGCCTGGCCTCGAGGCTACCTTTCGCGACCGCTGCAGGTAGAGAACCTGCGGGACCGGTCGAGTTGATGCAGGGCGCGGTGCACGGCACCGCGCCCTTTTCATCTCTCACCCTTCGATCTCGGTCACGGCGTGGCGTGCCAGAGTGAATGCGGCGGCTGCGAGGGGCAGCGCGAAGGCAACCGCCGCCTCGCCTGCCAGCAGCGCGGATCCGGGCACCAACGGCGGCAAACCGAGGGCTGCTGCGAGCCGGGAGAAGACCTCGGCCAGGGCGAGGGTGCCGCCGATGGCGAGCGCGCCGGCCGCGCCCGCTGGGAGCGCGATCGCGACCAGGAACGGCCCCTGGATCGCGGCCTCGGTGGCGCCGACCAGACGCATGATGGTGATCTCATCTCCGTGCCGGTACAGCTCGAGGTGGACCCAGATTGCAGCCAGTAGACCGGTGGATGCGAGCAGGACGAGGCTGACCAGGCCCAGCAGCCATCCGGCGCGAGTCACCGCGGTCTCCACGAACCGGCGCAGTGACGAACGCGGTCCGATAGCGATCACCGCGGGGCTCCCGGCGAGGCCGTCGAGCTCGGACGGGTCCTTAGCCGTGACCTCGACCAGCGGCGGCAAAAGCCCTCCGCTGTCGCCTTTGAGCAGGTCTGAGAGGTAGGGAAACCAGTGGACGAGCCGTTGGGCGAGCTCGGCCGGTGGGACGCGTCGGACCCTCCAGTCCGGATGGCGTGCCGCGACGTCGTCCAGCCACGCTTGCCGTTGGGCCTCGTCCATGTGCGGATGCAACAGGATCGGCACCACCTGGGCCTCACCGGTCGCCTCTGCGAGCGGCTCGAGCCAGCCGGTCAGAGTTAAGGTGAACCCGGCCAGGCAGATCGGAATGGCGAGCGCGAACCCGAGCGTCACGCTGATCGGCCAGCGCTGCCGGAAGAGCAGCCAACCCTCGGCGAGGGCGTGACGGATCACGGCGGCCACGCCCCGTCGTACTCGATCGTGCCGCCTCCGAGCACCAGCGACCGAGCTGGGATCGACTCCAGGAGCGAGTGGTCGTGGGTTGCCAAGAGCACGGTCGCACCCTGGTAGTTGATGTCGCACAGGAGGCTCAGAAGCTCGGCCGCGAGGTCGGCGTCGAGGTTGCCGGTGGGCTCGTCGGCGAGGATCAGCCGTGGCTGGTACGCGAGCGCGCGGGCAATCGCGACCCGCTGCTGCTCTCCTCCCGAGAGGGCGTCGGGGTAGGCCGATTGGCGGTGGTGAAGGCCGAGCCGCTTGAGCACCATGTAGGCGCGTTTGTGGGCCTCGCGTGGTGCGAGGCCGTGGAAGCGCAGTACGAAGGTGATGTTCTCCATCACCGTCTTGCGGCGCAGCAGCTTGAAGTCCTGAAAGATGACGCCGATCTTCCGGCGTAGCGCAGGGAGCCGGTTGCGGGCCAGCTGATCGACCCGCGCGCCGGCGACCCAGACCTCGCCCTCGGTCGGTTTCTCCGCAGCGTAGAGCAGCTTGAGCAGGGTGCTCTTCCCTGCCCCGGACGGTCCGGTCAGAAAGATGAACTCGCCAGCCTCGATGTGGAGGTCAACGTCGTGCAGCACGCGCCGCGACTCGTAGTGCTTGGCGAGTCCTCGCAGCCGGATCACGGGCTCGACCCGGCGCATCCCGGTGTCGCGACGACGGGGCACCCACGGCAGCCGATCGGCCTCACCGCCGAGGATCGGCAACCGAATGATGAGGCCGAGTTGTCGCGCGCCAAGTGGTTCCGCACTGCCGCTCCGAGTGGCGGGCATTGTACCATCGGGCCGCGGGGCGGCCCCGCTGGAGGTGACGTGGACAGCACGCTCTGTCCTGATGGTTGGGAGGCGACGACCCTCGGCGGCGAGTCGGTGTGGCGACAGCGCAGAGAAGGGGTCGTCCTACTCCTCGGCCACGGTCCCGCCACCGGCGGGCACGACCGCCAGCAGAGGTTGGCGGCACTGCTCAACGCCCTCGGTTCGGAGGCCCGGGCCGTGCGCTGCTGCCGGCAGGTGCACGGGCGGCTGCTCGCCTCGCTCGGCGAGGAACCCGGGCGGCCAGCGTCGGGTTCGGCTGAGGTCGGGGCGTGCGACGGGATGCTCACCGACTGCCCGGGGACGGCGCTCGTGGTCTGGACCGCCGACTGCGTCCCGGTCCTGATAGCCGGCGGTGGCGTCGTGGCGGCAGTTCACGCCGGTTGGCGGGGTACCGCAGCGGGCGTCGTGACAGCGGCAGTGCGGCGGTTTCAGGTCGAGTACGGGGTTGCTGCGTCCGAGGTCACGGCCGTCCTCGGACCCGCTATCGGTCCCTGCCACTACCTGGTGGGGCAGGAGGTCGTTGCGGCCCTCGAGACCACGGTGCCCGGCACCAAGGGCTGGCATCTGGACGGACGGGTCGACCTGCGGAGGGTCATTTCCCACCAGCTCGAGGCTGCCGGCGTCGATCCTGTCTCCGTCGCCGTCGTGGGCGGCTGCACGGCGTGCGACTCTCGTTCCGCGTCGTTCCGCCGGGACGGCGCCGAGGCTGGCCGTCAGTGGTCGGCGGTCTTCCTCTCGGCGAGCTGATGCCGTCCCTTGAGCTGGCCGCAAGCGGCCGCGACGTCTCGGCCTTTCGACCGGCGTACGGTAACGGTCAGGCCGGCGTCGCGCAGCGCACGGCCGAAGGCTTCGACGGTCGCGCTCTCGGGCTCGCTCAGCCCGGGTAACCAGACCGGGTCCTCATTGAGCGGTATCACGTTGACCTTTGATGGGATGCCACGGAGCAGGTCTGCAACTGCCCGGGCGTCCTCGACACTGTCGTTGAAGTCGCGAATCAGGACGTACTCGAACGTGATCCGGCGTCCCCGCTCGAGCGGGAACCGCCGTAGCTCTGCCATCAGCTCAGCCAGCGGATATCGCCCCGTGATCGGCATGATGTGCTCGCGGCGTACCTGATCCGGAGCGTTCAACGACACGGCGAGCTTGGGCCTTCGTGGCCGAGCGCCCAGCCAGCGGATCCCGGGCAGGATCCCAGCGGTCGAGACGGTGATGCGACGCGGGCTGATGCACTGGGTGAGGACGTCCAGCGCTCGTCCGAGCTCCACTCGGTTGAGCAGCGGCTCACCCATGCCCATGAAGACCAGGTTGATCCGTTCCGCGCCTGGGCCGCGCTCGCGCGCCATGACCCGATACTGTCCGACGATCTCCGCGGCTGCCAGGTTGCGGCCTGCACCGAGGGCCCCGGTGACACAGAATGTGCAGCCGACAGCGCACCCGGTCTGGGATGACAGGCACAGCGTCAGCTTGCCGTCCTCCGGCATGGCGACGGCCTCGACGCTGGCGCCGTCATCGAGACGAAAGAGGTACTTGTGGGAGCCGTCGCGACTCGCTGTCCGCGCCGCCACCTCGGGCTCGGCGAGACTGAAATGCTGGTCGAGAACGCGGCGAAGCTCTTTGGGAAGGTTCGACATCTCAGCGAACGTGCACGCGCCTCGCAGGGTGATCCAGTGGGCAACCTGGCGTGCCCGGAACGGGCGATCGACCAGCGGTGCGACGAGCGACCCGATCTCCTCGGGAGTGCGTCCGATGAGGTTGAGCTGTGCCATCGATCGTCGCTTTTCGCGCCGGTCGGCTCAGCGGCCTTCGGGTTCGCGACGTTGGGCGGGGGGACGCTTGGAGCTGGCGGAGCGGTGCCGGGTCGGCGAGATACCGAGCGTGGACAGCAGCCGGGCGTCGCCGCTGTTGATCCTGTAGCGGACCTCATCGGACGCCGGGTCGATGTGGATGTGCATCGACGAGTCTTCGATCGCGCTGCCGCCGTCCCCGCGGCACACCAGCGAGGCCTCCACGATCATGACCGCATCCCAGCCGTGCGCCTTGAGCTCGCGCAAGCACGCAGCCACTTCATCGGCGTTGACGATTGAGGCGTGTACCGCCTTGCCGAGCTTCTTCAGCAGCAGCTGCAGCTTCTTGGTCCGCGATTCCACTGGCTCCCTCCGAGCTTTCAAACCCGACGCCCCGACCTGATCTTCCCGAACCCGGCTCTGCGATACTGGCGGCCGATGAACCCCGTCGACGACCGCTGTGAGCCCCTCGCCGGCGATGCCTCGGCGCGTCGCTACCAGCGGCTGTGGCGGCACGACGGCTCGCACGTGATCCGGGTTGACTACCCGCCGGACGACCCCGCTCGGCTCGCCCGCGACCTCCAGGTGGCCGCGTGGCTCAGCGAGCGCGGGCTCCGGCTGCCTAGAGTACAGGATGTCGATCTCGAGCAGGGATGGGCTGTGCTCGAGGACTTCGGTCCCGACGACGCGGAGGAGACGCTGTGGCGGCTGACCGCAGAGGAACGCTGTGGCCGGGTGTTCGACCTGGTGGAGCCTCTGGTTCGGTTCGCCCGCCTCAACCCGGTCGACCTCCCGTCGTGGAACGCGCCGCTCGACAGTGGCCGCTTGCGCTGGGAACTCGCGGGATGGGAGCTGTGGTGGGCCGTTGATCGGCTCGGGAGGAAACCGTCAGCCGCCACGGACGCCTGGCTCGACGATCTCGCGGGACGGGTCGGCGCCCATCCGCGGCGGGTATGTCACCGTGACTACCACCTCAACAACCTCTACTTCCTCTCCGGGCGCGAGGTCGGAGTCATCGATGCCCAGGACGTCCTCGTCGGTCCCGACAGCTACGACATCGCCTCGCTCCTCGGCGAGCGAGCACTCCCCGACCTGCTCGGATCCGAGCAGGTTGCCAGGTGCGTGATCGAGTGGGTGCACCGTACCGCGGCCGCGCCCGGCTGGGAGCAGCGCTTCGCGGAGACCAGACTACAGCGCGGGCTCAAGGTTCTGGGTACCTTCGCGCGGCTGGTCGCGGCCGGCCGCCCGGGTTACGAGCGGTGGCTGCCGCGGCTCGCCGTTGCCGTCGGCCGCCTCGCGACCGATGACGGTGCTCCCCCCGATGCGGTCGCCCTTCTGTTAGACTGAGGTGTCGGGACGGAGGTCCAGATGTTCGGAAGCCTCGGCCTGCCAGAGTTACTCATCATCCTCGTGATCGTCGTCGTGCTGTTCGGGGTCAACAAGCTCCCTCGACTCGGACGTGGGCTCGGCGAGGGTATTCGGAACTTCAAGGACTCCCTGCGCGGCGGCGCGGACGCCAACGACGACAACCACGACGACAAGACCGGCGGACCGACCGCCGGCCCGCGCTAGTCTCTCTGTCCGCTCAGGCTACTTCAGCTCGATGCGGCTACCAACCCCAACCGGGCGCCAGCCGTTGGTGATCTTCACAGTCGAGTAGTGCTCCTCGACGGTGAGCACACCAAGCTCTCCCACCACCAGCCGGGGCATCCCCGCGGCGGGGTTGTCGTGGAAGATCGTCGCGAACTCGCCGGGGTACAAGCCATCCGCAGCACCGAGGTCGATCATCGCCAGGGACTCGGTCCCGGCATCGATGACGTCGTCGCGTGTGTAAATGATGTAGCCGGTCGGCTTGCCGTTGGGCAGGTCGCAACGGTCGGTTGGGTCGGGCGCGACAACGAGCGGAACCGGGACCGGATCGAAGGGCTGCAGCAGATCTCCGATGCCGATCGGGTCGCACGCGTAGGTCACTTCGCAGATGCTCGAGTGCTCCTGTGCGCACAGCACCCGGATCTGGCCCAGCTGACGGAAGATCGTGCCCATCTTCGCGTTCGAGACCGGGTGTGTGAGCTCTCGGCTCCGGTGGAGCACGAAGAACTGATCGCCGGCCTTGACGCCCTCGGCGGTGCCGCCGTTGACGTACACGATGTCGCCCTCGGAAAAGTGGTCCTGAAAGTCCATCTTCTCCGCCGACATGATCGAGAACGGGAAGATGCTGTCGTCCTGCACCAGACGGGCGAAGCAGTAGATGTCGGCGGAGGTACCGAGCGGGTACGGCTCGCCCTCGATGAGCTCGCTCTCGGGCCCTGTGGGCTCGGCAGGCGGGCGCGACACGCCTGTCTCTTCCGGTGTGACCTGTTGCTCCTCGACCGGAATCTCAGCCTGCTGGACGGCGATGTCGATGACGATCGGGTCGCCGGGGTAGATCCAGTGCGAGTCGCGGATGTACGGGTTGCGTTCCCAGATTTGCGGCCACAGGTACGGATCACCGAGGTAGTGCGCGGCGAGATCCCACAGGGTGTCGCCCTTCACGACGGTGTGGACGCGCGCACCCTCTGGGAACTCGGTGGGCGGAGTGTACGGTGTCCAATGGTCGCCCACCAGATGGAGCGGCTTCGGCGGGGGAGACACCGCCTGGGCCGCGACCAGCACTGGCAGGCTCGCCACGATGATGGCCACTTGCATCGCACGTCTCATGGGCCTTCTCCCCGCTGTGGAACCACGTTCAAGATACTCCACGCTTCATCGACCCGTCAACCGTCGCTCATTTCGACGTCTGTTTCATCTGTGCATAGGCCGCTTCGAGTGACTTGACGTGCTCGTTCATCTCGTCGATCATCGCGTCGACACGCTGCATGTCCGGGTATTCCGGGTAGTTCTCCTTGAGGTATTGGAGCCGCCAGAGCGCTCCATGCCAGCGCTTATTCTTCGCGTAATACTGGGCGACAAGCATCTCGTGTTCAGCCAGGGTGTCCCGCAGCTCGGCAACCCGATCGCGCGCCTCGCCGGCGTGTTTCGAGTTTGGATAGAGAGTGACGAGCTGCTGGTATGCGGCGATCGCCTCACGCGCTGACGACAGATCTCGGTCCGGACGGATCTTTCGAGCCGTATAGGTATTGCCCAGCATCAGCAGCGCATAGTCCCGGTCGGGATCGTTGGGATAGCGGTTGGCGAAGTCCTTGTAGCGCAGCCGTGCCTCGGTCAGGCTCTGGGCGTCGCGGTGCACGGCATATGTGTCCGCCACGCGCAGCGCCGCCTTGTGGCCGATTGGGTCGTTGGGGAAGGTGTCGTAGACGAACGAGAAGACCTGGCGCGCCTGCTCGTACTCGCGGTCTTGGAACAGGCCGTCTGCACGGTCGTACATGGCTTGCTTGTCCATGCCGGCGAGGTTCTGGATGAGCTTCTCGTCGGACGAGCTGCTGGAGCAGGCCCCGGCGGCCGCCAACGCTGCGGCCATCGCGAGCCAGGGCAGAAAACGTTTCATCGTCGAATCTCCTGAAGCGCGGCGTTCCGCATGGCGGAAATCGCTCGGCCGCGGTCGGGCGTGCCGAAGATCGCACTGCCGGCGATCAAGGTGGTGGCGCCGGCCGCCACCAGGGCGCCGGCGGTGGTCGGATCGACGCCGCCGTCCACCGCCACGTCGAGGCGGTCGGCCCCGTCCATGCGGCGCAGCCGGCGGATCTTGTCGAGCGACTCGGGAATGAAGGCCTGACCCCCGAAACCGGGATTCACCGACATCACCAGCACGTACTCGACCCAGCTCAGAACCTCATTGAGCAGGGCGAGCGAGGTTGCGGGGTTGATCGCAACTCCTGGCACCATCCCATGTTCGCGAATGGCGGCCAGCGAACGGTTCAGGTGGCGGCAGGTCTCGACGTGGATCGCCACCCGTGCAACACCGGCCGCGGCGAGCTCAGGCACCAACGGGTCCGGTTCGGTCACCATGAGGTGGGCGTCGAGCGGCACCCGACAATGCGGCGCCAGTGCGCGCACGATCGGCGGACCGAAGGTGAGGTTGGGGACGAAGTGGCCGTCCATCACGTCGAGGTGGATGAGATCGGCGCCGGCCTCCTCGACCTCGGCGATCTCCGCAGCGAGGTGCGCGAAGTCCGCCGAGAGCAGCGAGGGCGCGATCCGGACCTTCACTGGCTGACCCACAGCGTGACGATGTCGGAGCGCGACAGTGGGCTACCGCTGGGTGGGTACTGGCGCAACACGGTGCCGCCGGCGATCCCAGGGTACGGAACCCGGTGGACCTGGCCCAGGCGCAGACCGGCCCGGCGCAGGAAGCGCTCAACAGTCTCGGAGGACAGGGTCACCAGTGACGGCATCACCCACAGCTCGCGGGCGGGGGTGACGTTGACCAGCAGTTTGATCTCGGTGCCAGGGGGGACCTCCTCGTCGAGGGGCGGATCGGTGGCGATGACGACATCACCCGGGCCCTGTCCGTTGACTTGTGCGGTGCCTGCGAGGCGCAGGCCGAGCTGCTCGAGGATGAGCTCGGCGCCCTGCACGGACTCGCCGCCGAGCGAGGCGAGCGAGACTTTCTCGCTACCCAGCGAGAGCCGCACCGTGATCTTCGAGCCGGTCTTGACATGGAAGCCGGGGTACGGCTCCTGGGCGCCGATCAGCCCGGGCTCGACGCCGACGCTGTACACCCCGGGCTCCTCCACCTCCACGGCCAGACCGAGGTCGTGCGCGCTCCGCGCTGCCTCGTCGAGGGTCTTGCCGCTCAGGTCGGGGATTGCCAGGGTTCCCATGTGAAGCGTGTGCACTAGCGCGAACCAGAAGGTCACCGCGGCAACCGCACACGCCACCACAACCACCAGCACGCGACTCGCCATGCGGTCCGACTGTACCACGCTCGACGCAGCTTCCGCCGTGACCTTGGTGAGCCCCGTCACCGTTGCACCGAACCCGTGCGGCTCCCCCGGGGATGTGTGCAGCGCATGGTACATCGTTGCCCACGGCACAGCCCTTGGTGGACGTCGGCTACGAGCTGCCGCCGTGAATGGCCTTGTAGACACTCTCGGGGAGGATCTTGACGATGTCGTTGAACAGCACCACGACCATCAGCAGGATGAGCAGCACGAAGCCGACCTCCAGGATGCGCTCCTTGACCTTCAGTGAGAGGTCGCGCCGAATCGCCGACTCGAAAGCAATGATGGCGAGATGACCGCCGTCCAGGATCGGGATCGGCAGCAGGTTGAAGATCCCGAGCTGAAGCGAGATCAGGCCCATCAGCCACACCAGCGGGCGGAGGCCGGAGCGTGCGGCGTCGCCCGAGATGCGGGCAATGTCGATCGGTCCGGAAACCTGCCGAAAGCTCGCCTTACGGGTCAGCAGCCGGCCGATGACGCGGAAGGTCTCGATGGTCATGCGCCAGCTCTCGGTAGCGCCGGCGCCCACTGCGGCGACCGGGCCGAGCTGCCGCACCTGGGTGGGGAAGACCAGCGGGATGCCGATTTTGCCCTCGCCGCCGTCATCGCGCGGGGTGACCCGGAGCTGTATCGTAGCGCCGCCGCGATCGATGGCGATGGCCACGGGCTCGCCGGGATGGGGTGAGATCAGCCGGATGAGGTCGTAGAACTGCGACACCGGCTCGCCGTTGACACTCACGATCCGATCGCCCGGCTCGATGCCCGCGAGCTGCGCAGGGGAGTTGGGGCTGACCTGGTGCACCGTCGCGTCGAGCCGCGGCAGCAGCCCCGAGTAGCCGAACCCGTAGCGGGTCACTCGGCGCGGTGTGAGGGGGACCGTCTCAGTCGCGTTACCGCGCCGGACTCGAAGCGAGACCTCACGACCGCCGGACGTCAGCATCAGGGTCTCGAGGTCACGCCAGGTCGAGGTGGCGGTCGAGTCAATCGATACGATCCTGTCGCCGGCGCGGATGTCGGTCGCGGCGGCCGGCGAGTCGGGCTCCACCCAGCCGACGACCGCTGGTTGATCCTGGTAGGCGGGTACGGAGACGCCGGCGACAAAAGCAATCGCGACGAACACGACAGCGGCGATCAGGTTGGTCACCGGACCGGCGAGCAGAATCAGCCCCCGCTTCCAGCGCGGGAGCAGCTCCACCTCGGCGGCGTCACCACCGCCGCCGGCGACGTCCGACTCGTCGGGCCCGAGGCCGACGATGCGCACGTAGCCGCCGATCGGGATGAGGCTGACGCGGTAGTCGGTACCGCCACGTCGGATCCCCCACAGGCGCCGGCCGAAGCCGACCGAGAAGACGTCGACCGGGGCGCCGAGCAGGCGCGCCATCAGGAAGTGGCCGAGCTCGTGGAGGACCACCAGCACGCCCAGTACGAACACGAACGCGAGAACATCAACCAACATCGCCATGGCGAACGACCTCAGACGGAAAGGTATTTCCCGAGACGCTCTGCGGCGAGCCTTCGGGCCTCGCGGTCGACCGCGAGGGCCTGCTCGAGATCCGCGAGCGGCCGGTTGCGAGCCTGCCAGGCATCCATCACTGCGGCAATGGTGTCGGTGATGGCGGGGAAGGGCAGTCCGCCGTGAAGGAAACGGGCGACGGCGACCTCGTTGGCGGCATTGAGGACCGCGGGCATCTCGCCGCCGGCCTCGAGCGCCGCCCGCGCCAGGCTCAGGGCGGGGAAACGTCCGGGGTCGGGGGCCTCGAAGGTCAGGGTCCCCGCCCGCACCAGGTCGAGCGGAGGCATCGGGGACGGCAGCCGCTCGGGATAGGCAAGTGCGTACAGGATCGGGAACCGCATGTCGTTGACCGACAGCTGGGCGATCAGGGTGCCATCGACGTACTCGACCAGGGAGTGGACCAGGCTCTGCGGGTGCACCACGACATCGATGAGCTGCGACGGCAGTCCGAACAGGTGGTGGGCCTCGATGATCTCGAGCCCCTTGTTCATCATCGTGGCCGAGTCGACGGTGATCTTGGGGCCCATCGACCAGGTCGGGTGGGCGAGCGCGTCGGCGACCGTGGCGGCGCGGATCCGCTCGGTCGGCCAGGTGCGGAACGGGCCGCCGGAGGCGGTCAGCAGAATCCGCCGCACGCCCTCCGGGGGGCCCACCCGCAGCGCCTGATGGATGGCGTTGTGCTCGCTGTCCACGGGCAGGATCGCGGCTCCGGACCTGGCCGCCTCGGCCATGACCAGGTCGCCCGCCACGACCAGGGTCTCCTTGTTGGCCAACGCGATGTCGATGCCGCGGCGGACGGCCTCGAGCGTCGGCACCAGGCCGACCGAGCCGACCAGGGCCGCGACCACGAGGTCGACCTCCACGTGGCAGGCGGCGGCCACGAGGCCGTCGGGACCGGAAACGACCTCGAGCCCGGGATGGTCTCGTCGCAGCCGGGCAGCGTCCGCTTCGTCGGCCACTGCCACCAGTACAGGGCGATGGCGCTCGAGTTGGCGCTCGAGCAGTGCGAGGTTGCGGCCGGCCGCCATCGTGGCGACCTCGAAGCGCTCAGGAAACGCCTCAACCACATCCAGCGTCGACCGCCCGATCGAGCCGGTGGCACCGAGCAGGGCGAGTCGCCTCACGACACCAGACCGGTCAGCAGCAGGTAGGCGAGAACCGGCGGCGCCGCGAAGAAGAGGCTGTCGGTGCGGTCGAGCACCCCACCGTGACCCGGGATCAGTCCGGACGAGTCCTTGACGCCGGTGTCGCGCTTGAACTGCGACTCGACCAGGTCGCCGAGCGGTGCGCAAACGGCGAGAACCGTCGCGATGCCGGCGACGTGGATCCAGGGCAGCTCAAGGCCGAGTGCAAGACGCAACCCGGCGGCTGCGAGGTAGGTGGTCACCACCGCTCCGGCGAGGCCCTCCCAGGTCTTGTTGGGGCTGATCCGCGGCGCCAGGCGGTGACGGCCGAGTGAGCGGCCGACGTAGTAGGCGCCGGAGTCGCCGACCCAGATCACGAGCAGGAAGAAGAGCACCAACCGGATCCCCGTGCCGGCCGCAGGCATCGTGCGCAGCCAGCCGAGGCAGGAGACGGTAAGTGCCATGTAGGCGACCGTGAACACCGCCACCGACGTCCCCGCGAGCGCCCCCTGAGGGCGGCCGGGCGCGGCCAGCTGAAACGCCGGGAGCACCAGGACGGCGATGGAGATACCGACCAGAAGACCTTGCGGACCGAGCAGCCAGGCTGCGACCATCACCGCCAGCAGGGAAACCAGAGGCAGCCAGCGGCCGCACGCGACGCCGGCGCCGCGGGCCATGGTCAGGAGCTCGTCGGCCGCGACCAGCACAGCCGCCGTGAGGACCGTGAGCAGCACCCACGGCGGCAGCCACACGATGATCGCGAGGACGAGCGGGGCGCCGACCGCTGCGACGGCTTCACGCGCGCGGCGCACGAGGGCCTCCATCCGGATCGCCGGCCCGTTCGGACTGGTGGCCGAGGCCGCCGAACCGGCGCTCGCGGCGCTGGAACTCGAGGATGGCCTGGAGCAGCTCCAGGTTCGAGAAGTCCGGCCACAGGACGGGCGTGAAGTAGATCTCGGCGTAGGCGATCTGCCACAGCAGGAAATTCGAGATTCGCTGCTCGCCGGAGGTGCGGACCAGCAGGTCTGGGTCGGGAGAGCTCGCAGTCTGGAGGTGGGCGCCGATCCACGCCTCGTCGACCTCGTCTGCGCGCAGGAGGCCACTGGCGCCGGCCTCGACGGCGTGGCGAACGAGGTCCGTGAGCTCCTGCCGCCCGGAGTAGCTGAGGGCGATCTGGACGGTAGTGCCGGTGCAACCGGCGGTTGCCGCCACCGCCGCCTCGATACGCCGTCGGACCGGAGCATTGAGCCGTTCGAGACGCCCGATCGTGCGCAGGCGGAGGTTGTTGGCGACGAAGCGTTCGAGCTCACGGTCGATGTAGTCCCTGAGCAGCGTCATCAGCGTCGCAACTTCTGCCCTCGGGCGCTTCCAGTTCTCCGTCGAGAAGGCGTACAGCGTGACCCAGGGGATCCCGAGCCGCGCCACCATTTCGACCGTGGTCTGCACCGCTCGGATCCCGGCCCGGTGACCTTCGACTCGAGGCAGGTGTCGGATCTGTGCCCAGCGACCGTTGCCGTCCATAATCACGGCGACGTGGTGCGGCAGTCGGTGTGGGTCAATCTGGTCGAGAATCTCCCGCTCCGGACTGCCCGGCGGAGCGACCGCTTCGATGGACTGCATCGGCTCACTCCAGGACGAGGGAGTCTACCACAGGGACGGCGCCTCCACGGGCCGCCTCGGACCCGGCTACGTCGAGACGGTAGAGCACCTTCTCGAGGGTGAGGCCGACCGCCGGAGCGGTCCACACGCGGGCGCCCGGCTCGGGATCGACGACCATGCGGTGCAACTCCTCCACGCTGCGGTGTCCCCATCCGACCTCGAGCAGCGCTCCGACCATCCGGCGCACCTGGTAGCGGAGGAATCCGTTGCCGAGGAACGACAGCGTCACACCATCGCGTCGGTGTCGCACCGTGACCCGGAACAGAGTCCGGATCGTGGGTCCCTGGCTCGGATCAGTGACCGTGAACGAGGCCATGTCGTGGCATCCCTCGAGACACCGTGCCGCGGCAGCAAGCCCGCTCGTGTCACGCACCGTGGTCACCACGGCGCGGCGTAGACCGGCCCATGGCAGCAGCGAGGGCCGCCACGCGGCGCGGTAGACGTAGAGCTTGGCGGCCGCGCTGCGGCGGGCGTGGAAGCTCGCTTCGACGCGCCGGGCGGCGCGGACTCGGAGATCGGGAGCGAGCCGTCCGTTGAGTGCGCGGACGAGGCCCTCGGCCGGGATGTCCTCGAGGAGGTCGAGGTGGGCCACCTGGGCCGCGGCATGGACGCCGGCGTCCGTGCGTCCGGCGCCGACCACCGCAACGCGGCGACCGGTCAGCCCCTCCAGGGCGGTCTCGAGATCGCCCTGCACGGTGCGCTCGGCGCGCTGCCGCTGCCAGCCGTGGAACCCGGTGCCGAGGTAGGCCAGGGTCAGCTTCACGCGACATCCCATCGCGGGTATGCTCGCACGCGGGACGAGGAGAAGAAAGCCGAGGTCGTCATGGGAGTCGGGTTGGCGCTGCTGCTTGGGTGGACGATGGCGGTTCCATCGGAGCTGGTCTACTTTCCGGGCGGGTATTTCGACAGCACGGCCAAGGAGTATCTCCAGCAAAGGGCGCTGCGCAGCTGGCCTTCGCCGGCAGGTCAACTGGAGGCCTGGCGCTCCGGTGAGCTCGACGAGGACCGCATGGTGGCGCTGCTGCTCGGTGGTGCCGCCTTCCACGACCCGGTGCTGCTCGAGGCCTATACGGATGCCCTCGGCAGCGATTCGCTCCGGGTTCGTCAGGCAGCGGTTTACGGGTACCGCGATCTGATCGCCGACGCCGTTCCGGATGTGTCGGATGGAGTCCCGGCCGACCAGGCGGCGCGAGTGGTGGGCGAGATCAACGCCCTCCGCCGCACCCTTCGCCGCCATGCCCTGATCGAGGTCTGGCTGGAGTCCGCGGTGGCTGACGAAGGTGCGCGAAGCCCGTGGCGCGGCATCCTGTTCGAACGATCGGTGCAAGCGTGCCTGACGGCGGTGGCGACGCTGGCCCAGCCCGGCGACCTGCCGGCGGTGGTTGCGGCCTACGGGAGGGCGCAGGAGCTGCAGACCCGCCTCCAGCTCATGCAGGTCGCAGAATCGCTGGCGCTGCAACGTTTCCTGGTCATGCCGACAGGGGGCAGCGGAGCCTGGACCATGACCGTCTACACCGATGCGCTGGTCCGATTCGACGCGTGGATCGCCACCACGTGTTGGGTCGACGACACCGACGCGGTGCTCTCGGCCGGGATGCGGAACCTCGGCCTGGAGGTCGATGCTCCGCTCGCCCGGCGGGCATGCGGGGCATGGGCTCGCGTGCTCAAGAACGGGGAGCCGAGCTGGTGGGCCACCGCCGCCAAGCAGCTCTACCAGTGCGGCGCGCCGTTCGTCGAGCTGGAGGTCTTCCGGGCGGCGGGAGGGCCTAATCGGAAGCGACGCGAGATACTGCTCGGCTGGTTGAACGACCAGCGCCGCTGACGATTGCTGGCGTCGGCCCGTGACGGCCGTCACCAAATCGCGGTCCCACCTTCGGCCTGGGTATCACCACCGCGGCACCACGGTACCCCTCACTCAGGAGGTGCGGCGTGACGAGCAACGAGGACGGCGTGTTGCAGCTGGCGGCGCGGCTCGCACGGTGCGCCGGATGGGACGAGGCCACAGGGCTGCCGAACCTGCGCCAGTTCCTCGCCGAACTCGATCGCGAGCTCGCCCGGGCCGTCCGGCGGCGCGAGCCGCTCGCGGTGCTGGTCGGCGACGGCGGCCTGGGGTTTCCGGTCGCCCAACTCGCCACCGTGGTCCGGTCGGTGACCCGTCGTGAGGATGTCGTCGCCCGCCTCGGCGAACGCCGGGTCGGGGTCGTGGCGGGCGCCTGCGATGCGGCCGACGCCCAGGACGTCGCGATCCGCCTCAGAGAGAGCTTCCAAACGTCCGGTGCGTGCGTCGGCGTGCGGACCGTGGCCGCAAGCGAGGCTCGGATCGACGACGCGGTGCGTCTCCTCGGAGAGGCGGTCGTCGCGCTCGATCGCGCTGTTGCATCCGGCCGGGGAGGCGTCGAGTGGTCCTCCGGCGATCTAGACCCGCGTCACAGCCCCAACTAGCCTGCATCTCTCACCAGTTCGTCGCTGAGACGCTCCTCCACGGTACAATGTAGCCCATGCTCGAGCTGGTGTACGAAGAAGGCGGGGTCTCCCACCGTGTACCGGTGCAACAACGGGTGACGATTGGCCGTTCCAGCGACAACGATGTGGTCCTGCGCGACTTCTCGGTCTCTCGCCACCACGCCCGGATCGACGTCGAGGACGGCGTCGCGCGCATTTTCGACCTCGAGTCGACCAACGGCGTCAAGGTCAACGAGGCGTTCGTCGCCTCGGCGCCGGTTGCCGCCGGCGACCAGTTGGTTGTTGGCAGCTTCGTGCTCATGGTCGAGGAAGTCGCCGGCGCCACCGAGGGGCTGTCCTCAGCCACCTACTTGCGCCCGCTGAGCGAGTTCAACCAGGACTACGGTCTCGAGGGAAGCGCGTCGACGTCCTCGCGGGAGGTCGGCGGGCGCGAACGGGTGTTCGAGATCCTGGCCCAGGTCGCCAAGACCCTGCTCCAGGTCGAGGACCTCCAGCCGGTGCTGGAGCAGGTCATGGACATGGTCTTCGAACACCTGGTGGTGGACCGCGGGTTCATCGTCCTGTTCGACGACGAGGGCACTCCTCGGCTGGAGCTGTTTCGCGCCCGGGAGTCGGAGAGCGGCGAGACGCCCGAGGTGCCGATCTCGCGCACCATCCTCGACATGGTGACCAACCAAAAGGTCGCTTTGCTGACCCACGACGCGCAGTCCGACCAGCGATTCGAGGCCGGCCGGAGCATCCGCATCCACCAGATCCGGTCAGCGATGTGCGCGCCCCTGTGGCATCGCGACCGGGTGATCGGCGCGATCTACGTCGACTCGCCGCTCCACGTGGGCTCGCTCTCGACCTCGGACCTCGACCTTCTGACGGCGCTCGCGAACTACGCCGCGGTGGCGATCGAGCGCGCGCGCCTCAATGAGCGCATTCGCCGCCAGCAGCTCGAGCGCACCCGGCTCGAGCGCTACCACTCGCCGGCTGTCATCGAGGCCGTGCTCAGTGCTCCCGAGCGCGAGGACTCCAACGTCACCCTGCAGGAGATCACGATCCTGTTCGCGGACATCG
This sequence comes from uncultured Acidobacteriota bacterium, assembly GCA_963814875.1. Lineage (GTDB taxonomy): Bacteria > Acidobacteriota > Thermoanaerobaculia > Thermoanaerobaculales > Sulfomarinibacteraceae > CAVSIS01. The sequence continues at coordinate 37,643 of CAWFFJ010000016.1, read as the reverse complement.
TCGGCTTCACGCCACGATGCGAGACCCTGCCGCCTGAGGACGTGGCCGCGTTCCTCAACCACTTCTTCTCGCTCGCAGCCGACAGTGTGTTCGAGTTCGGGGGGACCCTCGACAAGTTCATCGGCGACGCGGTGATGGCCTTTTTCGGGGCGCCCCTGCCGCGGGCCGACCACGCCGAGCAGGCGGTGCGATCCGCCATCGCCATCCTCAAGGGCATGAAGCGCTGGAACCAGGAGCGGGCGCTTGAAGGCCTGGAGCCGGTCGAGGCGCGCCTCGCGATCAACTCCGGCCCCGTCGTTGTCGGCGACATCGGCTCGTCGCGCCGCGTGGACTACACCGTGCTCGGCAACACGGTCAACGTGGCCGCGCGGCTCGAGGAGTACGTCGCGACCCCCAACCAGGTGGTGATCGGCGAGGCGACCCAGGCCGCGGTCGCCCACCTCTTTCCGACCGAGCACCTCGGCAACTTCCAGCTCAAGGGGCTGAGCCGCAAGATTGCGGTCTACCGGGTCGCGCTGGAGGAGATCAGCCGGGTCGACGTGGAGACTTGATGCGGCTGGCCGACCTCGTCTTCGTGACCTCCAACCTGGGCAAGCTGCGCGAAGCTGAGGAGGTCCTCGGAGTGCGCCTCAAGCACCGCGCCCTCGATCTGCCGGAGGTGCAGTCGCTGGAGCTCGAGGAGGTGGTCAGTCACAAGGCGGCGGCGGCCTTCGAGCGGCTCGGCAGCCCGGTTCTGGTCGAGGACACCTCGCTTGAGTTGGCTGGGATGGGGGGCTTTCCCGGGCCGCTTATACGCTGGCTCCTGGCCAGCGTCGGACCGGCAGGGATCTGTCGCGTCGCCGCCTCCTTCGGCGATCCCCGGGCGACGGTTCGGTGCCTGGCCTGCGCCACCGACGGAGCTCGCGAGGTGGTCGGTCTCGGCGTCGTCCGCGGGGTCATCGCGGAGGCGCCTCGAGGCGCACGCGGGTTCGGGTGGGACACGGCTTTCGTTCCCGACGGGTGCGGCGGACGCAGCTACGGCGAAATGGAGGAAGCGGAGAAGAACACCCTCTCCCACCGCCACCGCGCCCTGGTCGCCCTCCGCGACGCCCTGGCTCAGGGGGAGTGAACCACAGAGGCACAGAGGCCCAGAACGACACCCAGAGAGAGCTTCGAGCCCGGGGTTCGCGTCCGGATACTCCTGCATCCGGACGCGAACCCCGGGCTCGTCTCTGTGTCTCTGAGCCTCTGTGGTTTGTACCCTGCGATTTGAGCCGTTTCCCGTTCGAACCGCGGTAGACTCCCCCGGTGCGCGAGGAGCTGATCACCCGCCAGTCGTCCGAGATCCGCGGCATGTTCGGGCGCATCTCTCACCGCTACGACCTGCTGAATCGGCTGCTCTCGCTCGGCCGGGATCGGGCGTGGCGGGTGCGGCTTGCGCGGCGCATCGCCGATGGCGGCGGCGGACGCGTGCTCGACGTGTGCACCGGGACCGGTGACGTCGCACTCACCCTCGACGGTGCCTGTGAGGTGCTGGGAACGGACTTCTGTCTGCCGATGCTGCGGATCGCTCACCTCAAGGCTGAGTCGGCGGGGCGGCGACTGCCGCTGTTCGCGGCCGACGCTCTTCAGCTGCCGCTCGCCGATGGCTTGTTCGACGCAGTGACCGTGGCCTTCGGGGTGCGCAACTTCGAGCGTCTTGCCGCCGGCCTCGCGGAGCTGGTGCGCGTGCTGCGGCCCGGCGGGATGCTGGCGGTGCTCGAGTTCTCCCGTCCCCGCGGTCCGCTCGGCCCGTTGCTCGGCTGGTGGGCGCGTGAGGTTCCGCCCCGACTGGGGCGCCTTTTGTCCGGCGACGACGAGGCCTACAGCTACCTGCCGGCGTCGGTGGACAGTTTCCCCGACACCGGCGAAATGTGCCGGTGCCTGGCCGGGGCGGGCCTGATCGGCGTCCGGGCGCAGCGCCTCACCGGGGGTGTGGCGACCCTCTACGATGGACGAAGGGCGAGCTGAGGAGGCGCACGTGACGGACGATGGCAAGATCCTCGACGGGACCCGGATCGGGCGGGAGATCCAGGCCGATGTCGCGACCGAGGTTGAGGCGCTGGCGAGGCGGGGCATCACTCCCCAGCTCCACGTCATCCTGGTTGGGGACGATCCGGCGTCCCAGGTCTACGTGGGCTCGAAGGCGCGCACCTCGGCCGAGCTCGGCATGCGCTCGGAGACCCACCGGCTGCCCGCCGAAACCCCGCAGGCGAAGCTCGACGCGCTGGTCGACCGGCTCAACGAGGATGCGGAGGTCGACGCGATCCTGGTCCAGCTGCCGCTGCCCGGGGGGCTCGACGCCCATGCCGTGCTCGAGCGGATCGACCCGTACAAGGACGTCGACGGTTTCCACACCGAGAATGTCGGCCTGCTCCAACAGGGCCGGCCACGTCTGGTACCGTGCACGCCGGCCGGGGTCATGGAGATGCTGCGACGCGAGGGCATTGACCCGAAGGGCATGCGCGCGGCGGTGGTCGGGCGCTCCGACATCGTCGGCAAGCCCATGGCGATGTTGCTCCTCCACGCCCACGCCACAGTCACGATGTGCCACTCCAGGACGCGCGAGCTCGCCGCGGTGACCCGTGAGGCCGACCTGCTGGTGGCGGCGGTCGGCGTGCTCGCCCTGATCGGGCCGGAACACGTGCGCGAGGGTGCGGTGGTCGTCGACGTGGGCATGCACCGGGTCACCGATCGCGCTGCCGTCGAGCGGCTGTGGCCGGGCAACGAGAAGAAGATGGCCGCCTTCGAGCGTCGCGGAGGAGTCCTCGCCGGCGACGTCGACTTCACCGCGGTGGCGCCACGTGCCGGACGCATCACCCCAGTCCCGGGAGGCGTCGGTCCGCTGACGATCGCAATGCTGATGTCCAACACGCTGCGCGCAGCGCGCTTGCGCCGAGGGGTCTGAAGGCCCTTCGCGGAGGGGAGTCGAGAGTGGTCGCGGACCGCGACGCCAGTGATGGGATCCACCGGCGCCCGTGCGCTGTGGGTCTGACCGGAGGGCTCGCGTCGGGTAAGACCACGGTGGCTCGGATGCTGGTGGCCCGTGGAGTGCCCTGCCTCGACGCTGACCGCATCGTCCACGACCTCTATGCGGCCGGCAGTGAGGGTGCGGCAGCGGTCCACAGGCTCTTCGGGAACGACGTACTCGCAGCCGACGGAGGTGTCGACCGCGAGCGGCTCGGCGGGCTGGTGCTCGCCGACCCCTCGGCGCGTGGCGACCTCGAGGGCGCCATCCACCCCCTGGTGCGGCGCGAGGTGGCGCGGTGGCTGAACAGCCTCGCCGCTCGGGCCGAGCCGCCCGAGGTGGCGATCGTCGAGGCGGCGCTCCTGGTCGAGACCGCCTCGGCGGGCGGCTACGACCTGCTGGTCGTGGTGTGGTGTCGGCCCGAGCAGCAGCTCGTGCGGGCGATCGCCCGGGGCGTGCCGGCCGAGAGGGCGCGGGCACTGCTTGCCACGCAGGTGCCGATCGACGTCAAGCGGGCCGTCGCCGATGTCGTGATCGACAACTCGGGGCCGGAGTCAGCCCTCGCCGAGGAGGTCGAGCGTGCTCTGGAGGAGATCACGGCGCGTTGCCGAGCCCGTCAGACGGCCGCCGGTTCGAGCCACTCCGTCTGGTAGTCAGGGGTGTTCGGCACCATGCACAGGAAGCGCACCGGCACCGAGCCGCGGTTCTCGTACCAGTGCGCGACACCGGGCGGGATCAAGACGCAGTCCCCGGCGATGACCGTGTGCACCTGTTTGTCAAGACCGAGCACCATCTCACCCTCGAGAACCACCTGCTCGTGCTCGATGGAGTCGTGCCGGTGGCAGGGGATGCGGCCGCCGGGCTCGATGGTGAAGCGGCGGGTGACGAAGTTCGGCGCGCCCTCGGCGGGGCCGAGCAGGATCTGGATCGTGGTCCCCCGCGTGTGCGGCACCGCCTGAGCCGTCACCCCGGCCATCCCTCGAACCACAGGACGAGCGTGTCCATTGCTCATACGCCACCTCCCACGAGCCCATTCTACTGGTAGCATCGTGCCATGCTGGAGCGGCTCACCGTCCGCGGCCTCGGCATTATCGACGAGGCGATGCTGGAGCCCGAGCCCGGCTTCGTGGTGCTGACCGGCGAGACCGGTGCCGGGAAGTCCCTCCTCGTCGAGTCGCTGAAGCTCCTCGCCGGTCAACGCGCCCAGTCCGACCTCGTGCGCTCGGGCGACGAGCGCCTCGTCGTCGAGGGCTGGTTCGGGATTGCCGGCTCGCCGTCGGTCGACGCGATCCTGGCCGAGCTCGGCGTCGAGCACGACGGCACGCTGGTGGTGCGGCGCGAGCTGACTTCGGAGGGTCGCGGGCGCGCGTGGCTGAACGACCTCGCCGTCACCGCTGGCAGCCTCCAGCGTCTCGCGCCGCACCTGCTCGCCATCCACGGCCAGCACGAGCAGTACGGCCTCGCCGACCCGGTCGAGCAGCGGCGGCTGGTGGACGAGTTCGGCGGCCTCGAGAAACCGTGCGCCGAGGTCGCCGCTGCCTGGTCGGCCTGGCAGGAGGCCGACCAGGAGCTAAGGCGCCTGGAGGCGGCGCGCGACCGGCGTCGCGACCGGCTCGACGCGATCGCTTTCCAGCTCGCCGAAATCGACGCGCTCACGCCGCAGCCGGGGGAGGACGAGAGACTGCGCGAGCGGCGGCAGCTGCTGCGCCACGCCGTCCGGCTGCTCGAGCTCTCGGGCGCGGTGCTGGAGCGGCTCAGTGACGGCGACCCGGCGGTGCTCGACGAGCTCGCACGGGCGGGACGCGAGGTCGAGCAGATGGCCGCCTGTGGACTCGCGCTGGAAGGCGTCGTCCAGAGGCTCGACGAGGCGGGGGTTGCGGTCGCTGAGGCCGTCCGCCAGCTCCAGGACCTCTCCGGAGGCATCGACGAGGACCCGGCCGAGCTCGACGCGGTCGAGACCCGGCTGGCGCGCCTCGAGCAGCTGATGCTGAAGTACGGCTCCCCGGTGGAACGCCTGCTCGATCACCGCGACCGGCTTGAGGCCGAGCGCGGCGAGCTCGTCGGGGTCGAGGTCCGGCTCGGTGCCGCATCCTCTGCCGTACGAGAGGCGCTCGCGGTCTACTCGCGCCTGGCCGAGGCCCTCGACTCGCGGCGCCACCGCGCCGGTGACCGCCTCCTCGAAACCGTCTCTGGCCTGCTCGGTCGACTCAACATGGGTGGCACCCGTCTCGAGTTCAAGTGGGAGGCGCGGCCGGACGGCTCGAGCCCGCTCGAACGCGACGGCCGGCCTGTGGCCTTCGATGCCGGCGGAGTCGAGCTCCCCGAACTCCTGATCGCGCCAAACCCCGGCGAGGAGCTGCGCCCGATGGCGCGGATCGCCTCGGGCGGCGAGCTGTCGCGCCTCCACCTCGCGTTGAGGACCGCGCTGCGCGGTCGTCGCGGCGAGACGAATTTGACGCTGCTCTTCGACGAGGTCGACTCCGGGCTCGGCGGGACCACCGCGGCGGCGCTGGCGGGCCTGCTCGCCGAGCTCGCGCGCGTCGACCAGGTGATGGTGGTGACCCACCTGCCCCAGGTGGCCGCGCTCGCCGGGTGCCACTTCCGGGTCGAAAAGGTCGAGCACGACGGACGTGCCGTGACCCGCGTGCAACGCCTCGCCGGAGAGGCGCGCGAGCGAGAGGTCGCCCGCATGCTGTCGGGCGAGAGGCTCGGTCCTTCCGCCCTGGCCCATGCCCGCACACTCCTCGGACAGCCATGACGCGGCTACAGCTCAAGACCTCCGGTGAGGTCGAGGCCGCAGCCCGCGCGGCGCGCGCGACCATCGATGCGGCGGGCGTCATCCTGCTCCCTACCGAGACCTTCTACGGTCTCGGCGCAGACCCGTCGTCGGCCGCTGCGGTAGACCGCGTCCGTGAGCTCAAGGGACGGCCCCGCGACATGCCGATGTCGGTACTGTGCGGCAGCTGGCCGCAGCTCGACCAGCTGGTGGAGGTCCCCAAGCGCCACCGGACGGCGCTCGAGGCGAGCTGGCCGGGTGCGCTGACCGCGATTCTGCCCGCCCGATCCGGCCTCCCGTGCGCCGCGGGCGGCACCCTGGCAGTGCGGATCCCCGGGCACGCACTGCTGCTCGCGGTCCTCGAGCGCTGCGGTCCGCTGACCGGGACGTCGGCCAACCGGCACGGCATGCCGCCCTTTACGGACCCCGACGCCGCCCTCTTCACACTGCTCGGGCGGCCCGATCTGGTGCTCGACGGTGGGACCACGCCGGGCGGGTCGGCCTCGACCCTGGTCGACCTGTCGGGCGTGCGGTCCCGGATCCTCCGGATCGGGCCAGTAGGCTGGCTGGAGCAGGTCTGACAGGTTGTGGAAAAGGCTGTGGAAAAGGTGTTGGTTTTCCTGTTAAGCCGGTGTAAACCAATGACTTCTGAACCTCTGTGTAGCGTTTGTGAACATGGCGTAAGACGTTCTTTTGCAATGACTTGCAGGTATCTTGTTGATGGCTCGTCCGTTGCCGCGCCGGCCTGCAGCGGAGCTCTCCACAAGTGCCCGGAATGAGGCCTCTTCTGGCCGGGACCGCGGCTGATGAACGCGTTGCCGCCCACCCAGCCCTGTGGTAGCGTGAAGAACTCTGCGGCCGGCGTCGCCGGTGCGGCTGGAGGGTTCGCCGGGGGCCACTCGGCGGCATGGGTCCAACCGAGGAGAGTGACGGATGCTGGTTCGCGAGGTGTTCGGCAAGAGGCCGCAGTTCGGGGCGCGGGTGTTCGTCGCCTCGAACGCCGTCATTGTCGGCGACGTCGCTCTCGGCGACGATGCTTCTGTGTGGTACAGCGTCGTCCTGCGGGGCGACATCCACTGGATCCGCGTCGGCGCCCGGGCGAACCTCCAGGACGGCGTGCTGGTCCATGTCGAGAACCAGCTCTGCCCGACCCTGATCGAGGACGACGTCAGCGTCGGCCACGGTGCCAAGCTGCACGGCTGTACACTGCGCCGCGGCTGTTTGGTGGGGATGGGTGCCGTGATCCTCAACGATGCCGAGATCGGTGAGGGTGCGCTGGTTGCCGCCGGCGCGGTGGTGCGCGAGGGGTTTTCGGCGCCGCCCTGCTCGCTGGTGGCGGGGGTGCCGGCGACGGTCCGCCGCGAGCTCACTAACGACGAGCGGGCGCGGATCGCCAGGGTCGCGAGCAACTACCTCGCCTACAAGAGCCGCTTCCTGGCCGACGGCGTCGACCGGGTGGTCGGCGGTCCCGACGACCTCGAGGAGGAGGCATGATCCAGCGCCCGCGCGGGACCCGCGACATCCTGCCGCCCGAGTCGCGCCTGTGGGCGGCGGTCGAGGCCGAGGCCCACCGGGTCTTCTCGGGCTTCGGCTACGACGAGATCCGGCTCCCGGTGTTCGAGCCGACCGAGCTTTTCGTGCGCGGTGTCGGCGAGGGCACCGACATCGTACGCAAGGAGATGTACACCTTTGCAGACCGCAAGGGCCGCTCGCTGACCCTGCGTCCCGAGGGCACCGCCGGCGTGGCCCGGGCATACATCGAGAACGCGCTCGGACAGTGGCCGGCGCCGGTCCGGCTCGCCTACATGGGTCCGATGTTCCGCTACGAGCGGATGCAGCGCGGCCGCTACCGCCAGTTCGCCCAGATCGGGCTCGAGATCCTGGGCGCGGACACGCCGGCGGCGGACGTCGAGATCCTGCTCGCGCTGCACACCTTTCTCGCCGCGCTCGGCTTCGACGACCTCGTCATCCTGCTCAACAACCTCGGCGACCCCGAGGATCGGCCGCGCTTCATCGCGCGTCTCAAGGAACAGCTCGAGCCCTACCGCGCTCAGCTGTGCGGCGACTGCCAGCAGCGATGGCAGACCAACCCGCTGCGCATCCTCGACTGCAAGGTCGAGCACTGCCGTGAGCTCGTCTCGGACGTGCCGCCGGTGTCCGAGCTCGCCAGCGCCGCCAGCCGAGCCCACGTCGACGCGGTCGAGGTAGCGGTTGCCGAGCTCGGCATCCCGGTGCGACGCGCGCCTCGGCTGGTGCGCGGCCTCGACTACTACCTGCGCACCGTGTTCGAGGTGGTTTCACCAGGGCTCGGCGGCGACACTGCGATCTGCGGCGGCGGCCGCTACGATCGCCTGATCGCCGACCTCGGTGGGTCGCAGGTCCCCGGAACCGGGTTCGCGATCGGCGAGGACCGTCTGATTGAGGTGCTGCCGTCGGACTTCCGTGAGCGTGTGCTCGGCCGTCCGGCAGTGGCCCTGCTGCCGCTCGACGAGGGTGCGGCGGTCGCGCGCTGCTTCGCGCTCGCTCGCGAGCTCGCGGCGCGCGGCCTGGTCACCCACACCGAGGTCACGCGTCGCTCGCTCAAGGCCGCCCTCAAGTGGGCGGTGAAGCTCGACGCGCGAGCGGCGGTGCTGGTCGGAGCAAACGAGCTCGCGGCGGGCACCGCGCAGGTCCGCGACCTCACGGCCGGCAGCCAGGAGGCGGTGGCGTTCGCCGACGTCGCAGGCGTGCTCGCCGAACGCCTGCTCGGGCAGGCGACAGTCCTCCGGTAGACTACGCGGCGCGCGAGAGAGCGCGCGGGGAGCGCGAGATGACCATGTCGGCGTGGGACAGACCGTGGTGCGGCGCATTGCGACGCGCAAACCTGGGCGAGACCGTCGAGCTGGTGGGTTGGGTGCGGCGTCGCCGCGACCTCGGCGGCCTGGTCTTCGTCGACCTGCGTGACCGCAGCGGGCTGGTCCAGCTCGTGTTCGAGGACGCCCTGGTCGCCGACGGCGAGCGACTGTCGTCCGAGGACGCGGTCCTGGTCGCCGGCGTGGTGCGCGAGCGGGCTCCGGGCCAAGCCAATCCCGGCATGCCGACCGGCGAGGTCGAGGTCAAGGTGACCTCGCTTGCGATCCTGAGCCACGCCGAGACCCCGCCGTTCGTGGTCGAGGACCAGACCAACGCTTCCGAGGAGCTTCGCCTCAAGCACCGTTCGCTCGACCTGCGGCGCCCCGCCATGGCCGCCAACCTGGTGCTGCGCCACCGCGTCGTTGCCGAGGCGCGGCGCTACTTCGACGAGATGGGCTTCATCGACGTCGAGACGCCGATCCTCACCCGTTCGACCCCGGAGGGTGCCCGCGACTTTCTAGTGCCGTCACGGATCCACAAGGGATCGTTCTACGCCCTGCCCCAGTCCCCGCAGCTGTTCAAGCAGCTGCTGCAGGTCGCCGGCATCGGCCGCTACTTCCAGATTGCGCGCTGTTTCCGGGACGAGGACCTGCGCGCCGACCGCCAGCCCGAGTTCACCCAGATCGACCTCGAGGCCTCCTTCATCGTCGAAGACGACGTCTACCGGCTCATCGAGGGCCTCTTCGCCCGGATCTTCCCGCTCGTCGGCATCGCGCCGCCGGCGAGCTTCCCGCGCATGACCTACCGTGACGCGATGGAACGTTTCGGCAGCGACCGGCCGGACACCCGCTTCGGCCTCGAGCTTGCCGAGCTCGGTCACCTCTGCCCCGGGTGCGGCTTCAGGGTGCTCGAGGAGGCCGCCGCGAGCGGCCGCGTCAAAGGACTCGTCCTCCCCGGCGGCGCCGAGCTGAGCCGCAAGCAGCTCGACGCCCTCAACGACGTCGTGAGGCCGTTCGGTGCGGCCGGTGTGCTGTGGTTCAAGCGCACTCCGGAAGGTCCCGCCTCGCCCGCCAAGAAGGCCCTTGGCGATGCCGGGGTCGAGCGCTTCCTGGTTGCCGCCGGCGCCGGTGACGGCGACCTCTTGCTCGCCGTCGGCGGGCCGGAGAAGGTGGTCCTCGCCGCCCTCGGCGCGCTCCGCCTCGCCCTCGCCCGTGAGCGCGGCCTGATCCCGGACGGGCGCCACGACTTCCTGTGGGTGACCGACTTCCCGCTCCTCGAGTGGAACGAGGAGGATGGCCGCTACTACGCCATGCACCACCCGTTCACCTCGCCCCACCCGGACGACGCGGAGCGCCTCGGAGACGACCCCGCTGGCGTCCGCGCTCGGGCCTACGACGTGGTCATGGACGGGCTCGAGCTTGGCGGCGGGTCGATCCGGATCCACGACCCGGCGCTGCAGCGCAGGATGTTTGCCGTGCTCGGGATCGACGAAGCGGAGGCCACCGCCCGCTTCGGCTTCCTGCTCGAGGCGTTCCGCTACGGTGTGCCGCCTCACGGCGGCATCGCGCTCGGCCTCGATCGCATGGTGATGCTGATGGCGGGGCGGGACTCGATCCGTGACGTGATCGCCTTCCCCAAGACGACCTCGGCATCGTGCCTGATGACCGACGCGCCGTCGGGGGTGGACGACGCCCAGCTCGCCGAGCTCGGCATCCGCCTCCGGGAACGATAGGGACTACACCACCAAGACACCAAGACACCAAGCCATCGCAGAGGAGATCACTGCCAGTCAGTTTCCGACGCGTGCCGGCCACGGCCGCCCCGAGAGGATGAAAGGGAGACTTCAGAGTCGTCTCTCGAACCCCTGCCAGTCAGTTCGAGACGGCGCTCCGCGCGGCGCGACCACCTATTTCGGTTTTGGCCTCACGAGAGCTCCCACCATGATGACCGGCACAATTCGACGGCCGACCAGGCGTCTTGAACCTGCTCAGCGCCCTTGGTGTCTTGGTGTTTGTGCTCACTCCACCTCGTCGTCGGCGAGGCGGAGCTCGCCGCGGGCCGCGGTGTCGAGCAGGTCGCGGGCGGCGTCGGCGTCTTCCGGGTTGACCTGGACCTCGACGAAGCCGAGACCGTCGAGCAGCATCCCGTGGGTCTTGCGCAGCGCCTCGCCGCGCAGCACGGCGGCGATGTCGTGCGCCTCGAGGAAGCCCACGATCTGCTGGGCCTCGATCTCACCCTGGGCGCGGGCGACGGTGACCAGGGGCTCGTCCATTGCCTCCTATCGTAGCCTAGAGTCCCGTGACAGGGGTCGAGGAGGTGGCGGCACCGAAGGGGCTGTACCGCATGCGCTGTGTGGGACGGGCTGCGCGCCTCCTCACGCCAAGCTGGTCGATCGAAGGGCGGGTCGGCGCGCCCGCCGAAGGGACCGAGGGAAGGGCATTGAACGTGGCGGCATCGAGCGGCGCAAGCCCCACGCTCCGTGCCGGTTGACAGTCGATCGAGGCCGCTGCTATGCTGCGCCTCCCCTTGTGGGGATGTTCTTTGTCAGACTCAAAAAGGTCGAAGACGGGTCCGAAGCGTCCACGGGACCACCCGTCGTTAGCCACAGGCGCGTAGCTCAGATTGGTTAGAGCGCTACCTTGACACGGTAGAGGTCAGCGGTTCGAGTCCGCTCGCGCCTACCATTTCGAGCGTATGTCGCGAAGGCGCGTAGCTCAGTTGGTTAGAGCGCATCCCTCACACGGATGAGGTCATCGGTTCGAGTCCGATCGCGCCTACCATGTCTCCGGCCCGACCCCCCGTGGTCGGGCCTTCGTATTTTGTTTGACGGAGCCCCAGCATGTCGGACAGCATCCAGGTCACCCTGCCGGACGGGAGCCGCAAGGTCTTCCCGAATGGGACCACTGTGCTCGAGGTCGCCGAGTCGATCGGACCGCGGCTGGCCCGGGACACGATCGCCGGTCTCGTCGACGGGCGCATGGTCGACCTGCGCACCCGACTCGACCACGATGCCGAGCTGCGCATCGTCACCACCCGCGATGCCGAGGCCGGCGACGTCATCCGCCACTCGGCAGAGCACGTGCTCGCCGACGCGGTCAAGCGCCTGTGGCCCGGCACCCCGATCGATGCCGGCCGCCAGGACCACTCCGAGAAGTTCCAGTACGACTTCCGCTTCCCACGGGCGTTCAAGCCCGAGGACTTCGAGCGCATCGAGGAGATGATGCGCGCGATCATCGCCGAGGACCTGCCGTTCGAGCGCGTCGAGGCCGACCGCGAGCACGTCCGAGAGGTGATGCGGGAGCGCGGCGAGGACGTCAAGCTGGTCCGGCTCGAGGACATTCCCGAGGGCGAGGCGATCACTCTCTACCGCCACGGCGACTTCGTCGACCTGTGCCGGGGTCCGCACCTCCAGCGCACCGGACAGATCGGCGCGGTGCGCCTGCTCGAGGCCTCGGGCGCCTACTTCAAGGGCGACGAGCGCAACGAGATGCTGCAGCGCATCTACGGCACCGCGTTCGCCAACCAGAAGGAGCTCGACGCCTACTTCGCGCGCCTCGAGGAGATCCGGCGCCGCGACCACCGGCGGCTCGGACGCGAGCTCGACCTGTTCTCGTTCCACCCGGAGGCGCCCGCGAGCCCGTTCTTCCACCCGCGTGGGACGATCGTCTACAACGCCTTGGTCGAGCTGATGCGGGAGAAGTACCGCAGCTACGGTTACGACGAGGTGATCACCCCGCAGGTCTTCGACGTCGACCTGTGGCGGCGCTCGGGCCACATGGACAACTACCGCGAGAACATGTACTTCGCCGACGCCCTCGAGAGCGTTGCCGAGTGCGGCTTCTCGCTCAAGCCGATGAACTGCCCCGCCCACTGCCTGCTGTACGGCAGTGCGGCGTACTCCTATCGCGACCTGCCGCGGCGGATCGCCGACTTCGGCCGTCTGCACCGCTATGAGCGCTCCGGCGTTGTCACCGGCCTCACCCGGGTGCGCACCTTCAGCCAGGACGACGCGCACATCTTCTGCACCCCCGAGCAGATCGAAGCCGAGGTCACCGCACTCTTCAACCTCATCTTCGAGATCTACGCGATCTTCGGCTTCAGCGACGTCGAGATCTTCCTCTCGACCCGGCCCGAGAAGGCGATCGGCGACCTGGCCATCTGGGAGCACGCCGAAGCGGTGCTCGCAGGATGCCTCGACGCCCGCGGCGTCGCGTACACCGTCAACCCGGGCGACGGCGCCTTCTACGGCCCCAAGATCGACTTCGTCGTCCACGACGCCATCGGACGCGACTGGCAGCTCGCCACCATCCAGCTCGACTTCAACCTGCCGGAGCGCTTCGACCTCAGCTACGTGGACTCCGACGGTGCGTCCAAGCGGCCGGTCATGATCCACCGGGCGATTCTCGGCTCGCTCGAGCGCTTCTTCGGGGTGATGCTGGAGCACTTTGCCGGCGACCTGCCGCCGTGGCTCGCGCCGGAGCAGGTGCGGGTGCTGGCGATCACCGACGGCGAGGCCGCCTACGCCGCCGAGGTCGTGGCCGAGCTCGCCCGCCACGGCGTGCGCGCGGCGGTGGACGCACGCAACGAGAAGCTCGGATACAAGATCCGCGAGGGCGAGACCTTCAAGGTGCCGTACCTGCTGGTCGTGGGCCCGCGCGAGGCGGAGCAGGGGACCGTGTCCCTGCGTCTGCGCCACCGGCGCGACGAGGGTGTCCAGCCGCTCGCCGCCGCCGTCGAACGAATCGTCAACGCCGTCCGGACCCGCTCGCTCGAGGCATAGCGGGACCCGGCGAGAAGGCAAGGAGAGAGCCATGCCCAAGCTCAAGAGCCACAGGGGGGCCGCCAAGCGGGTCCGGCGCACCGGCACCGGCAAGTTCAAGCGGTTCCACGCCTACCACTCCCACATCCTGTCCAAGAAGAGCCGCAAGCGGAAGCGCAAGCTGCGTTCCTCCGCGATCGCCTCGCCCGCCGACGCCAAAGTGCTCGCGCGGATGCTGCCCTACGGGGGCTGAGGAGGAGCCATGCGCGTCAAGAGGGGAACCAATCGCAAGGACCGTCGTAAGAAGATCCTCAAGCTGGCCGAGGGCTACTACGGATCGAAGTCGCGCCTGCACCGGATCGCGAAGCAGCAGGTCGAGAAGTCGCTCGGCTACGCCTACCGCGACCGCAAGCAGAGGAAGCGCCAGTTCCGCTCCCTGTGGATCACCCGGATCAACGCGGCCGCTCGACTCAACGGCCTGTCCTACAACACCCTCATCGCCGGCCTCAAGGCGGCGGGCTGCGATCTCGACCGCAAGGTCCTCGCCGACCTCGCGGTGCGCGACCCGCAGGCGTTCACCGAGCTGACGGAGATGGCCAAGCAGGCCGGCCCGGCCTGAGCACCGCCGTGGGCGCCGACCGGCTTGACGAGGTCCGACGGGCCTTCGTGCGCGACCTGGAGGCGGCAGGGACCGACCCTGACGCGGTCGAAAGCGTGCGCGTCGCCTACGCCGGCCGCCGGTCCGGTCTGCTGCTCGAGCTGACCGCTGCGCTGCGCGAGCTGCCGGCGGAGGCGCGGCGCGACTACGGCCGCGCGCTCAACGAGCTCAAGCGGCTGGTCGAGGAGCGGATCGAGGCGGCGCGCGAGGCGGCCCATGCGGCGCGGGCGTCTTCCGGCGCGGACGCGCTCGACGTCACCCTGCCCGGCGCGGCGGTGCCGCGCGGCGCCGAGCACCCGGTCCACCTGGTCCGGCGCCGGATCGAGTCGATCTTCCTGCGCATGGGGTACTCGGTCGAGGACGGCCCCGAGGTCGAGGACGACTGGCACAACTTCGAGGCCCTCAACATTCCGCCCGACCACCCCGCGCGCGACGACCAGGACACCTTCTACGTTCCCGGCGGTTACCTGCTCCGGACCCACACCTCGCCGGTCCAGGCGCGGGTCATGCAGCGCGGGTCGCCGCCGATCCGGATCATCGTGCCCGGGCGCGTCTACCGGCGGGACTCCGACCTGCGCCACTCGCCGATGTTCCACCAAGTCGAAGGGTTGGTGGTCGACGAGGGGATCACCTTTGGGCACCTCAAGGCGACCCTGGAGACCTTCCTCCGCGCACTGTTCTCGGATCGTGTCGGTGTCCGCTTCCGGCCGAGCTACTTCCCGTTCACCGAGCCGTCCGCCGAGGTCGACATCACCTGCATCTTCTGCCAGGGCGCCGGCTGCGGCATGTGCTCGCGCTCCGGCTGGATCGAGATCCTCGGCTCCGGCATGGTCGATCCGCGGGTGTTCGAGAAGGTCGGGATCGACCCTGACCGATACACCGGCTTCGCGTTCGGGATCGGCCTCGACCGGGTCGCGCTGCTGCGCCACGGGATCCCGGATCTGCGCCTGATGTTCACCGGCGACCCCAGACTGACGAGGCAGTTCGCATGAGATTCGACCTCGGCTGGCTGAACGAGCAGCTCGACGGAGCACCCGAGCCCGACCTGCTCGCCGAGCGTCTGACCGCTTGCGGCTTCAACGTCGAGGTCCGCGAGCCGGTCGCCGGCACCGAGGTGTGGGACGTCGACGTGACCACCAATCGTCCCGACGCCATGAACCACCGCGGTCTCGCCCGCGAGGCCGCCGTCGCGTGCGGGATCGGTCTCCGGTCGCACGCCTTCGAGCTGGTCGAGGCGGGCGATCCCGCGTCGACCTCGGTCGCGGTTGCGGTCAATGATCCCGAGCGCTGCTCGCGTTACGTTGCGCGGGTCGTTCGCGGCGTCCGGATGGTCGACTCGCCGGAGTGGATCAAGGCCCGCCTCGAGCGCTGCGGCGTGCGGCCGATCAACGCGGTCGTCGACGCCACCAACCTGGTGCTGCTTGAGCTCGGCCAGCCGCTCCACGCCTTTGACCTCGACCTGGTCACCGGCCAGCGCATTGTCGTGCGACGGGCGCGACCGGGCGAGCGGTTGGTGACCCTCGACGGTGTCGAGCGGACGCTGACCGACGACATACTGGTGATTGCCGACGCCGAGCGCGCGATCGGCCTTGCGGGCGTGATGGGCGGTGCCAACTCCGAGATCTCCACACGCACCGTCGACGTGGTGCTGGAGAGCGCCCACTTCGAGGCGGCCGGCGTGCGCCGCACCGTGCGCACCCTCGGCATGCACACCGAGGCCTCCCACCGCTTCGAGCGCGGCGCCGATCCGGAGATGGCGGCATGGGCATGCGATGCCGCTGCCGTACTGATTGCACGGCTGACCGGCGGCCGCGTGGCGCCGGGACGGATCGACGTCCATCCGCGTCCACTCTGCTCGGCACGGGTTGAGCTCTCGGTGGCGGCCCTGGGGCGCTTCGCCGGGCTCGACTACGAGCCGGCGGAGGTGACCCGGATCCTCGATGGTCTCGGGTTTGCGCCCGATGTCGACGGCGACCTGATCACCTGCACCGTACCCTCGTGGCGGGTCGACGTAGAGCGCGCTGCCGACCTCTACGAGGAGATCATCCGCCACGTCGGCTACGATCTCGTTCCGGCCGTCCTGCCGGTGCTGCCAACTCCTCCGGGGGAGCGCTGCGGCGCGTGGGGCCTGGTCGACCGTGCGCGCGATGCCGCGGTCTCGGTCGGCCTGGTCGAGGTCGTGACCTACGCCTTCATCGACGACGAGTCCGACGCGCTCGTGACCGGATCCGCGATGGAGCCGGGTGGTCCGCTGCCATTGGTCAACCCTCTCGCCCGCACCCAGAGCACGATGCGGCGCAGCCTGCTTCCCGGGCTACTCGGCGGAGTTCGCGAAGCCATCAACCAAGGCGAGCGCAGCGTGGCCGTGTTCGAGGAGGGCAGAGTCTTCTGGCAGCGCGACGGCCGGCCCGGAGAGGCCGAGCGGCTCGCCATCGCCCTCGCCGGAATCCACGGCTCGTGGCTGCGGGTCGAGCCGGTCGACTTCGCGTCGCTCAAGGGAGTCGTCGAGGCTGTCTGTGCCGGCATTCCCCTGGCCCTGGCAGGCTGGCGTCCGGGGGGCGCGCCGTGGCTCGAGCCCGGGCGCGGTGCCGAGATCCTCGGCGCCGAAGGGCGAGTGATCGGGATCGCAGGCGAGCTCGCCGACGAGCTGCAGCAGCGCTGGGGCCTGCGTCAGCCGACCTGGGTAGCGGAGCTCGACCTGCGCTCGGCAGCCCAGCCCGGAGTGGCGAGCTATCGGTCTTTGCCGCGGTTCCCCGCGGTGAGCGCCGACGTGACCGTCGAGCACGACCGCTCGCTTGCCTATGCCGAGCTCGAGCGCACCGCGCGCGAGGCGGCGGCCGCTCTGGTGGAGCGGCTCGAGCTGGTCGCACGCTTCGAGGGTGAGGGACTGCCGACGGAACGTGTGCGAACAACCCTGCGGATCGTGTACCGCCATCCTGAACGTTCGCTCACCCAGGACGAGGTCAACACCGAGCAGGCTGCGCTGCGCGCGCGACTCGCCGAGCGGCTTGGCGTAGACTTCGCCTGAGGGCCGGGAGGAGAAGGACTATGGCGCTGGAGTCGACGCTGAAGCGACTCGAGGCTCGCCTCGACGAGCACATCAAAGCCTACGCCGCAGCGCGCGAGAAGGTCTCCGCGCTCGAGAAGCGGGTCGCCGAGCTCGAGGCCTCGCTCGCCGAGCAGACGACCGCCGCCGAGCGCGCCGCCGAGTACGACGGCCAGCGCGAGCAGCTCGCCGAACGCCTCGAACACCTGGTCGAGAGCCTCGACGCTGCGCTCGAGCACACCGACGCAGGCTGACCGGTCCGGCCCCCGGCGGCGATCCTCCCCATCTCGCCGCGATTGTGGCGGCGCTCCCGTCGGCGGCTTCCGCCGTCGAGCGGAGTTCTTCTCGTGCGGTATACTTCATCAGACGAGGAGGAGGCGAAGTGAACTCGCGAGCGACCGTCGAGATCTTCGGCCAGAAGCTCGGTATCCGGGCCGAAGGTGAGGCGGCGCGGCTCCAGGAGTTGGCGCGCTTCGTGGACTCACGGATGCGTGAGGTCGCCGACCGAACCTCGAGTGTGGACACGGTGAAGATCGCCGTGCTGACGGCGCTGAACATTGCGGACGAGCTCTTCCAAGAGCGGGACAAGGACCAGGATGTCCGGCATCGCGAATTGGAACACCAGGCTGAACGTCTCGTGACGAAACTAGAGAAGGTCCTCGGCACCGATTGGGCCGGGGAGGTACCATAGGACGCGGAGGTCCCTGCGCGGTTGGTGATGGGTGAATCTATCGTTGAACCAACACCTATTTGACGGGATGCCGGGTTTCCCCGCCCCGATGCCTGCTGAGAAGTGGGAGACGGACGGGGGGCAGGCACCCTCCTGTGGTTTCGCAGGTTCAAATAGGCCAGCCCACACGGCCGAAGCGGGGACCTCCCCTTCTAGCCTCTCTCGCTGACGCGAGCCTGAAGCCCGACACGCCGGTCGTTCTGGTCGCTCCTTGACAAGGGGGTGGACCGTGGACTACCTGATTCTCGCCATCGGCGTGCTGCTGGTGGTGCTGGGACCGTTCCTGATGTGGATGCTGTGGCGCAAGGCCCATCAGGCCGGGACCCAGCTCCTGGACCGGGCCGAGGCCGAGGGACGACGGATCGTCGCCCAGTCGGAGATCGAAAGCCAACGCATCCTGCGGGATGCCGACATGGCGGGCCGCGAGCGACTGCTCGCTGCCCGGACCGAGTTCGAGCGGGAGACGCGCGAGTTTCGACTCGAGCTGGTCGGACTGGAGCGCCGCCTCGAGCAGCGCGACAGCGAGGTCGAGGCCGCCCGGGCCGAGGTTGCGGAACGGCTCGAGAAAGTCACCGGGATCGAGAACAACCTCGCCGAGCGGGAGCAGAAGTTCCGCGTCGAGGAGGAGCAGCTCGCGCAGGCGGCGGCTGAGCAGCGTCAGCGGCTCGAGCAGATCGCCGGGCTCACCGCCGAGCAGGCCAAGGCCGAGCTCGTCCACGGTCTCGAGCAGGACGCCCGCATGGAAGCTGCCAACTTGGTCAAGCGGATCGAGGACGAGGCGACCGAGAAGGCCAAGGATCGGGCGCGACGGATCATCTCGATGGCCATCCAGCGGATCGCCTCCGAGCATGTGGTCGAAAGCACGGTCGCGGTGGTCGATCTGCCCTCCGACGAGATGAAGGGGCGCATCATCGGCCGCGAGGGGCGCAACATCCGCGCCTTCGAGCAGGCCACCGGCGTCGACCTGATCGTCGACGACACCCCCGGCGCCGTGATCCTGTCCTGCTTCGAGCCGGTGCGGCGTGAGATCGCCCGCCTCGCGCTGATCAATCTGATCCAGGACGGCCGCATCCACCCCGGGCGTATCGAAGAGCTGGTCGCCAAGGTCCAGGCCGAAATGGAGGACAAGCTCCTCGCCGACGGTGAGTCGGCGGCCCTCGAGGCGAGCATCCCCGACCTCCATCCGGAGCTCCTCAAGATGCTCGGCCGGCTCCAGTTCCGGTCCTCCTACGGACAGAACGCCCTCAAGCACTCGCTCGAAGTGGCCTGGCTCGCACACCACATGGCGGCTGAGCTGGGCGTCGATGCCAGGGTTGCCAAGCGCGCCGGCCTGCTCCACGACATCGGCAAGTCGATCGACCGCGAAATGGAGGGAACCCACCTCGAGCTCGGACGCGAGCTGCTGCGCAAGCACGGCGAGGCTGAGGCGGTCATCCACGCCATGGAGTGCCACCACGGCGACTACGACCCACACTCGGTCGAGGCGGTGCTGGTCACCGCGGCCGATGCGCTCTCGGCGGCACGGCCCGGCGCCCGGCGCGAGATCCTTGAGAACTACATCAAGCGGCTCGAGAAGCTCGAGACCCTCGCCAACGACTTCAAGGGCGTCGAAAAGGCCTACGCGATCCAGGCCGGACGCGAGCTGCGGATTGTCGTCGAGTCGGGCGCGGTGTCCGACGAGGGCGCTATCTGGCTCGCCCGCGACGTGGCACGCAAGGTCGAGTCCGAGCTCACCTACCCGGGCCAGATCCGGGTCACGGTGATCCGAGAGACCCGCGCTGTGGAGTACGCCAAGTGATCCGGATCCTCTTCGTCGGAGACGTGATGGGGGAGGCGGGCCGGAGGGTCCTGCAGGCCCACCTCGAGTCGCTCGTGGACCACGAGCGGGTCGACCTCGTCGTCGCCAACGTCGAAAACGCCGCCGGCGGCTTCGGCATCACCCCCAAGGTGCTCGAGGAGCTCGAGACTCTGCCGGTGGACGTGTGGACCACCGGCAACCACGTCTGGGACAAGAAGGAGGGAATCCCGCTGCTCGACGCTCATCCGACCCTCCTGCGGCCGGCCAACTATCCCGAGGGCAACCCCGGGCGCGGCTGGTGCGTGGTCGAAACTGCCACCGGCGTCCCGGTGGCGGTCATCAACCTCCAGGGTCAGGCCATGATGCCGCCGATCGACAACGCCTTCCGGTGCGCCGACCATGTCCTGGCCGAGATCGCACGCCAGTGGCCCGAGCTGAAGGTCATCGTCGTCGACATGCACGCCGAGGCGACCTCGGAGAAACAGGCCATGGGGTGGTACCTGGACGGACGGGCCACCGCCGTCCTTGGTACCCACACGCACGTGCCGACAGCCGATGAGCGCATCCTCCCCGGCGGCACCGCGCTGCAGACCGACGTCGGCATGACGGGCCCCTACGAGTCGATCATCGGGATGCGTCCGGAAAAGGTCCTCGAGCGCTTCCTCTACAATACGCCGCGGCCCTTCGAACCCGCCAAGAGGGGGCTCCAGCTGCGCGGTGCCTTGGTCGACGCGGACCCCGAGACCGGGCGGGCGCTGGCCATCCGGCGGGTCACGGTCGACGGCATGTGATGGCTGCTAGGAGGTCCCTCCCGGGTCGCCTCCTGGTCGACCTGCCAAACTGGGTTGGGGACGTCATCATGACGCTGCCCGCGGTCGGACGCCTGGCCGAGGCCAACTCCGCGGGCACCACAGTGCTCCACTGCCGCCCGCCGGTCGAACGCCTCCTCGCCGAGCTGTTTCCGACCGCTACGGTCATCGCGAGCACGCGGCGGGCGTCCCCGCTCGGCAGCGCGCTGCGCCTGACCCGGGGCGGGCGCTTCGGTCTCGCCGTTACCTTCCGTCACGCCACCCGCGCGAAGCTCCTGGTCCGCCTCGCCGCGCGTCGGACCCTGGGCAGCCGCGGCGACGGCTCGCACGTGTTGCTGTCGCGGGGTTTTCCGGTCGACCGCGGCCGTCACCAGGTGCGCGACATGGATGCCCTGCTGGCCGACCTCATGCTGCCGCCGGTCGATGCCAGCCGGAGGCCGTCGGTGCCGCCCGCCGTGCTTGCCGAGGGGCGAGCCATTCTCGACTGCCACCACGTGGGTGGTGACGCTCTCGTGGGGCTCGCCCCGGCCGCCGGCTGGGGGCTGTCGAAGCGCTGGCCCGCCGAGCGCTTCGGAGCGCTCGCCCGACTCCTCGCCGAGCGGGGACACGCACCGCTGGTGTTGGTCGGGCCTGGTGAGGATGACGTCGCCCGGGCCGTGATCGCGGCTGCCGGCCGTGATCTCCCCGTCCTCGGCGAGAGCCTCGATGTCGCCGCCCTGCTCGGGGTCATCGCCGGGCTCGGCGCCGTGGTCGGCAACGACTCGGGCCCGATGCACCTCGCGGCGATGGCCGGGGTCCCGGTCGTCGCCCTGTTCGGACCCACCGACCCGGGGCGCACCGGACCGCTGTGGGGTGAGCATGTCATCATCCGCCTCGGTCTCGAGTGCAGCCCGTGCTTCGAGCCCGAGTGCCCGCTCGGCCACCACGCGTGCCTCGACGACATCGAGCCTGACGCGGTAGTTGCGGCGGTTGAACGGGTCATGGTGAGCGAGGACCACGAACGGACGATGCGCGAGGTGGTCGCCGAGGCGTGAGGCTGGCGGGCGGAACACCCCCGGAGGTGGAGTATGGCTGACGATGCATCGACGACGGGTCCAGCTCCCGCCCGCCTCGTGGTCCACCGCGGCGGCTGCCATTGCGGCCGCGTCCGGTTCGAGGTGGAGGCGCCGGCGGTGCTCGAGGTCACCGCCTGCAACTGCTCGATTTGCACCATGACCGCCTACCTCCATCTGATCGTCCCGGGCGCGCGCTTTCGGCTGCTGACCGATCCGGACGAGCTGACGACCTACACCTTCAATACCAGGGTGGCGCGGCACCTGTTCTGCAGGACTTGCGGCATCAAGTCGTTCTACGTCCCGCGCTCGAACCCGGACGGGTTCAGCGTCAACGTCCGCTGCCTCGAAACGGAGACGATCGCCGACATGCGAGTGACGCCGTTCGACGGTCGCGACTGGGAGCGACACGCGAGCGAGCTCACCCACCTCTCGCGCGACGAGCGATGACGCAGGCGAGCCGCTGGTTCCGGATCGTCGTATGGCCGCTGCTTGCGGCGGCGGTCGCGGTGCCAATCCTGCGCGACCTCGGCGCGCTCCCGGTCCAGTGCTGGGACGAGGCGCGCTTCGGGCTGGCCGCCTTCGAGATGCTCGAGCGCGGCGACCCGATCGTCGCCACCATCGACGGCGTGCCCGACGCCGTCAACCTCAAACCCCCGCTGCAGTACTGGGCGCTGATGACGAGCGTCGCCGTCCTCGGTCCGAGCGAGCTCGCCCTGCGGGTGCCCTCGGCCCTGGCCGCGATTGCCACAGCGCTCCTGCTTGCGGGGACCTGCGCCCGTCGACTGGGTCGCCCGGGGCTCGGTGCGATCGCGGCGCTGGTGCTCGTGACCAGTCCGGGCTTCGTCGGTCACCACGTCGCGCGCACCGGCGACGCCGACGCCATGCTGGTCTTGTGGCTGACGGGAGCAGTGCTTGCGTTTCACGGCTGGCTCGAGGGCGGTGCGCGGGGCGACGACCGTCGTCTGTGGCTCGGCGCCGGCGCCTTCGCGCTCGCCCTGCTGACCAAGGGCGCAGCGGCGCTGCTCGTGGTGCCGGGAATCGTGCTCGGCGCGGTGGTCCTCGGGCGGTGGCGGGCTGCCCTCGCCTGTCGGTCGGCGTGGCTCGCCGGAGCGGCGGCCCTGGTCCCGGTTCTCGCCTGGTACGCCGTGCGCGAGGCGGCGGCCCCGGGCTACCTGGCGGCGGTACGCGACCTCGAGATCGGACGGATGGTGGTCACAGTCGAGCGCCACCTCCACCCGGTGTGGTTCTACGCCCAGGGGCTCACGTGGGGCCGGTTCCTGCCGTGGTTCTTCCTGCTGCCGCTGCCGTTTCTGGTGCCGCTGGAGCGGCCGGTTCGTCGGCTCGCGCTGTTCGTCGGAACCGTCGCCGTGAGTCAGCTCGCGGTGATCTCGCTCTCCCGCACCAAGCTGGTGTGGTACGACGCGCCGTTCTACCCGCTCGCGGCGCTGGTCGTGGCGGCCGGGATCGACGGGCTCGCGCGGGTGCTGGCGTCCGCCGCCGAGCGCTGGGCGCGGCCAGTTCTGACCTGGACTGCCGTGGTCCTCGCGGTGGTCGCCCTGCCGTGGGGCGCGGCCGTCCACCGGGCGGGACCGCCGGCGACCTCGCCCGAGGACCCGCGCACCCTCGACGCCTCGTGGCTGCTCAAGGACGTCCACCGCGACCACCCGGAGGTGCGGCGCCTCACCGTGCTCAGCGACGCCTACGACGTCCACTTGCGCGCCTACCGGCCGATCCTCGCCGCGCGCGGCGTCACGCTGCTCTTTCCCTCACCCGGCGACCTCGCTCCGGGTGACGTCGCCCTGGCCGCGTCGCCCGCGCTCGTCGAGCGCCTCCGGGGGGAGTGGTCAGTGACCCCCCTCGACCACCACGGCAGTGCCGAGTTGCTGCGCCTTGATGGGCGGGTTCGAGAGGTCCGACCGGGCGCCGCGCGGAGCGAGCCGTACGACGTGGTCGTTCCTCCGAGCCTGTGCCCAGCCGACGGTGTCGCCGCGCGCGGCGGGCTGCTCTCAGGGAGCGGACAGGCCGGAGCGCTCGCTGAGAGCTCCGATGAGCTCGCCGTCCAATACCACGACTCGGCCGGCCTTGACCACGTGGCGCACCGGGTTGACCCCCCAGTGGTAGACCAGGTGGTGATAGTTCGGGCCGGTGAGCACGACCAAGTCCGCCGCCTTGCCCTCCTCGACGCTACCGAGCCAGTCGGCGCGGCCGAGTGCGGCGGCGGCGTTGAGGGTCGCCGCGGTCAGCGCCTCCTCGACCGTGAGGCCCATCGCCAGGCAGGCGAGGGCGAGTACGGCGGGCATCGACTCGGTCGGGCACGAGCCGGGGTTGAAGTCGGTGGCGAGGGCGACCGCGCAGCCCGCCTCGATCATCCGCCGCGCCGGCGCGTAATGTGAGCGCAGGAAGAACGAGGTTCCGGGCAGCAGCACCGCGATGGTGGGCGACCCCGCCAGCGCCGCGATGCCGGCGTCGGTGACGTACACCAGGTGGTCGGCCGAGGCCGCGCCCAGCTCGACGGCGAGCTCGGCGCCGCCGAGCGGCGTGAGCTCGTCGGCGTGGAGGTGGATGCGCCAGCCGTGGCGGAGGGCGTCGGCGAGCAGGCGGCGGGTCTGCTCGAGGTCGAAGACGCCGGTCTCGCAGAAAGCGTCGACGGCCTCGGCGAGGTCGCGGCGGGCGATTTCGGGGTGAATCTCATCGATCAACCGGCGCACCCAACGCTCGGGGTCGTCCCGATGCTCGGGCGGCACCTCGTGGGCGGCGAGGCAGGTCGGCACGATGTCCACCGGATGGGCCTCGTTCGCCGCCCGGAGCACCTCGAGCATCCGGACCTCGGTGTCGAGGTCGAGGCCGTATCCCGACTTGCCCTCGAGGGTGGTGGTGCCGTGGCGCAGAAACGTGTCGAGCCGCTCCATGGTGCCGGCGAGCAGGGCCTCGGTCGAGGCGACGCGAGTAGCACGCACGGTGGCGTTGATGCCGCCGCCGCCCGCGGCGATCTCCATGTAGCTTTCGCCGCGCAGGCGGCGGTTGAACTCGGCCTCCCGCGCGCCCGCCCACACCGGGTGGGTGTGGGGGTCGACGAAGCCCGGGAGGATGCAGCCGCCGTCGGCGTCGAGGACGTCGTCAGCGGGGGAGAAGCGGCGCTCGTGCTCGGCCGGGTCGCCGATGAACACGATCCGGTCGCCCTCGCAGCGCACGACGGAACCCTCCCGGACCGTGAGGCGGTCGAGCGCGGGACCGCGGACCGCGGAGCGGCCCTGCGGGGTGGCGACCTGGTGGGCGCCCGCGATCAGCAGGCTCACGCCTGGCCCTCGGACTCGCGGGTGGCCTTGCGCCGCTGCAGCAGCGCCAGGCGCGGGCTGGTGCTCTCCTCGCGCTCGATCTGCTGGTCGTCGTGGATCAGGCCCTGGACGAGCTCGGTCAGGCGCATCAGCTCGGCTCGGACCTCGCGGCGGTGCGAGCGCAGGTCGGCGATGGTGGACTCGATCGTCTGGACCCGCTGGTGCGCTTCCTCCACCAGCCGATCGGCGAGGCCCTGGGCCTCGTCGACGAGGCGCTGGCCCTCGGCCCGCGCCGCGCCCAGGGTCTGCTCGGCCGAGCGCTGCGCCGCGACCAGGGCATCCTGGAGTGCGCCGTCGCGCTCGCGGAAGGCGGCGAGCTCCTGCTCACGCCGGAAGAGAAGCTGCTTGAGCTCGCCGCGCTCACGCAGCAAGTCCTCCATCGCCGAGGCCAAGGCGGCGAGGAACCGCTGCACCTCTTCGGGATCGTAGCCCTTGAAGCGCCGGTTGAAGGTCGTGCCCAGGATGTCCAGTGGTGCCAGCTCGACCATCGTCGTCTCTCCCGTCCAACTGTCGATTATGACATGAGTTGCTGGAAGACGACCAGGACCGCGGCCGAACCGGCCCTCGGGCGCGACGGAGGTCACATTTTCAGCTCGTCCCGCTCTGGTCCTCCGGGAAGTGCTCGACCTTGACGGGGAGTCGGTCGGCAAGGTCCCGCGACTCGCGGGTCAGGGCGCGCCCGATGACGACTCGCTGGATCTGGTTAGTGCCCTCATAGATCTGGGTGATCTTGGCGTCGCGCATGTACTTCTCGATCGGGTAGTCGCGGCAGAAGCCGTAGCCACCGAAGAGCTGGACGGCGTCGGTGGTGACCTTCATCGCCGTGTCGGTGGCGAAGACCTTGGCCATCGCGGACATCTTGGAGATCTCCTTGGCGCCGAGGTCGATGCCGCGCGCGGCGGCGTAGACCAGCTGGCGGGCCGCCTCGACCTGGATCGCCATGTCGGCGAGCATGAACTGCACGCCCTGGTGCGAGAGCACGGTCTGGCCGAACTGGCGCCGCTCGGAGGTGTAGCGAATCGCCCAGTCCAGCGCGCCCTGCGCGAGCCCGACCGCCTGCGCCGCGACCCCCGGGCGCGCGCGGTCGAGGGTCATCATGGCGTTCTTGAAGCCCCCGCCCTCGCTGCCGCCGAGCAGGTTGGCCGCGGGCACACGGCAGTCCCGGAAGATGAGCTCGTTGACAGGGACTGTTCGGATCCCCATGGTGTCCTCGCGCTTGCCGACCTCGAAGCCGGGCGTGTCGCGTTCGAGCACCAGGGCGGAGATGCCGCGCATGCCGCGCTCGGGGTCGGTGAGGGCGTAGACGGTGAAGATCGACGCCACCCCGCCGTTGGTGTTCCACTTCTTCTCGCCGTTGAGCACGTAGCTGTCGCCGTGCCTGATCGCGGTCGTGCGCAGGCTGCCGGCGTCCGAGCCGGATGCCTTCTCGGACAGACCGAACGCGATCAGCTTGTCGCCGGCCGCGATCGGCGGCAGGTAGGTGCGTTTCTGTTCCTCAGTGCCGTGCAGGATGATCGGGAACGAGCCCAGCGCGTTGACCGCGTAGGCGACGCCGACGCCGCCGCAAGCGCGCGACAGTTCCTCGACGACCAGACACAGGTCGAGCACGCCGGCACTCTGCCCGCCGTGCTCCTTCGGGATCCAGATGCCGGTCAGGCCGTAGCGCTTGAGCGCCTCGAGGATGTCCCAGCCGTACTCGCCGGTGCGGTCGAGCTCGGCCGCCGCGGGGCTGACGAACTTCTCCGCGACCTCGCGGGCGCGGGCCTGGTAGTCGAGGTTTTCTGGGGTGAGCAGCTCTTGCATCGTGGCCTCCGCTCGTGGTGCTGAGGCATCATACCCGCTCGCGCCGCGCGGCGGGCCGGGATCCGGGGCAATATGCGCATCTGGCGATCGAGGGTCCGCTTCATCGACACTTGAGCCGCGTCAGCGCCACCGCGCACATCCGAAACAGCAGGGCGCCGTGGTGGAAGCGGCGGATGTTGGTGGTGCCGTAGGTCCGCTCCCGGTATCGTACCGGGAGGTCGAGGATGCGCAGGCCGAGACGGGCGCCGCCGAGGAGCAGGTCGAAGTCGCCGAAGGGGTCGATGCCGCCGAGCTCGTCGCGCACCCTCAGGATGCGCCGCCAGTCCTCGGCGAGCAGGACCTTGGTGCCGCACAGGGTGTCCTTCATCCGCTGGCCGACAAGGCCGGTGAAGATCAGGCTGAACAGCTTGTTCCCGACCAGGTTGAGCCAGCGCATGGCACGCGACTCCATCGTGTAGACCAGGCGCGAGCCGTTGACGAGCTCCGCCTTCCCGGTGAGCAGCGCATCGATGAACGGTGGCAGGTCCTCGGGAGCGACCGAGAGGTCCGCGTCGAGGATGGCGAGCACCTCCCCGGTGGCCTTCGCGAAGCCGAGACGAACGGCATCGCCCTTGCCGGTTCCGGTCTGGCGGTGGACCTGGATGCGGCGCTCGGGGTTGGCGCGCTGCGCCTCGATGCAGGCATCCCAGGTCGCATCGGTGGAGCCGCCCTCGACGAAAACCAGCTCAGTTTCGGCGCCGAGCCGCGGCACGCGCACGACGATCTCGGGGATCGTCTCCTGCTCGTTGCGGCACGGAACGATGACACTCACCCGGGTACGGTGCGGAGGAGGAAGGGGGGGGCACTGCGGGCGGGCCACCATCACGTTGGTCACGGCGAGCGCGGTGAACGGGGGAAACGGTGCCAGCCAGCGGTTGACGATCCGGCCGAGGCCGAGCAGGCGCAGCGGGAGCAGGATCCGCGGTCGGGTCCACACCACCTCGAATCCGGAGAGGTGGAGGAGACCGGCGAGGTCCTCTCGGGTCACCCAGCTCGTGTCGGGCATCCGTGCCCGCAGGCCGAGTCGCTCGACGACGCGGAACGCGGGCTCCCAGAGACGGCTATGGGCATTGAGCACCAGTCGCGTGCGCGGGTGGCACCATGGCAGGAGCCGTTCGAAGACCTGCCGGATGTCGTACAGGTAGCCGACGACGTCGGACATGATCACGGCGTCGAAGACCGGCTCCGGCGGCTCGACCTCCTCGATCGGCCCGGCGAGAAACTCCAGCCGCGGCGAGGGATGGCGGGAGCGCGCGCGGACGATCATCCCGGTGCTGATGTCGATGCCGACCCCGCGCTCCGGCTCGACCGCTGCGAGCAGGTCGCCGAGACCGCAGCCGACCTCGAGGACGCGCTGTCCCGTTGGCACCAGATACCGGTACTCGCGGGCGATCTCGTCGCGGTAGCCGCGGTTGCGTTCGAGCCAGTAGGCGCGCTGCGGAGCGAGCCGATCGAAGGCGGCGGCGATCCGTCGGTTCCAGGTCGTCAGATCGACCGTCATCGGCGCCTCACGGCTTCTGGCCGGCGAGCCACGCGCGGCAGCGTTGGAGGTTGGCCTGAATGCCGTCGTCGTAGGGCGCCGCCCGCGACGCGGCGGCGAATCGGACCTCGGCGTCCACCAGAAGCCCGCGGCGCGCCAGCACGATCCCCATTCCGTTGAGCGCCTCGGCCAGGTCAGGCTGCAGCACGAGCGCACCGTCGAAGGCCGCGGCGGCCTCGTCGAGGCGGCCCTGCGCGAGCAGGACGACGCCGAGCTCGGCCATGGTCTCGCCGTCGCGGCCGAGGGTGAGGGCGCGGCGGACGGTGCGTTCGGCGTCGGCGGCACGGCCGGCGCGAAGCTGCGCCGTGGCGAGAGCGTTGCGGGCATCGACGGCACGCGGCGAGACCGCCACGGCCCGCTCCAACAACGGCAGGGCGCTCGCGACGTCGCCTCGCTCGAGCCACGCTCCCGCCAGGCCCTGGAGTGCGACCCTGCTTTCTCCCGCGACCGCGAGGGAGTGGCCGAAAAGGGACACGTCGTCCCTCCAGACCTCGAGCTGGACACGCGTCGACACGGCCAGGGCCACGATCACGGCGATGGCCATCGCGGCGGCGGCGCGCGGCCTCGCGTCAAAGAGGGCGCCGACCCCCCACACGGACGCCACGAAGATCCCGATCGCGGGAACGTACGCCCAGCGGTCGGCGAGGGCGGGCCAGGCCCCGGCCTGGAGCAGTCCGCTCACCGGCACGAGACCGAACAGAAACCACAGCCACCCGACGAGCACCGCAGGGACCCTTCGCCGAAGCGCGATACCGGCGCTGGTGATGACCAGCACCACGACCGCGGCGAGGGCAACGGTCCCGGGGAGGACCCGCTGCGGGTAGGGGTAGAAGATCGCGAGGTCGTGGGGCGCGAGGAGCTTGCCGAGGTAGCGGGGGATGGAAACCAGGGCGTTGGCCAAGCGCAATCCGAGCGGGACCTCAGCGAAGCTGATCGTGTTGGCGGCCGGGCCGAGGGAGTGCAAGGAGACGGCGATCGACATCCCGGCGACGGCGGCGAGGGGCAGCTTCTCCGCGATCAGGCGTCGCATCCCGGCGGGGGCGAACGGTCCCGGAGAGCCCTCCGGTCGCAGCCGCCGCAAGGGCCAAAGGTCGAGCAGCAACAGGATCGCCGGGAGCATGACCAGCATCGGCTTGGCGAGCAGCCCGAGCACGAACAGGACCAACGCGCCCAGGTACCGGATCGTGCCCGGGCGCCGCGCGTAGCCGATCCACGCACCGCAGGTGGCGAGCCAGAAGCAAGTGCTCAGCAGGTTCTTGCGCTCAGCGATCCAGGCCACCGATTCGACGTTGATCGGGTGCACCGCGAACAGCGCGGCCACCGCCAGGCTGCGCCACCGGGAGCCGGTGGCGGCGTTCAGAACCAGGAACAGCAGCGCGGCGTTGGCGGCGTGGATCGCGACCGCCACCATGTGGTGGGCCCCGGGATCGACGCCGAAGAGGCTGCAGTCGAGCATGTGAGAGACCCAGGTCAGAGGATGCCAGTAGGTCCCTTCGCCGGAGGCCCGCGCGAAGGCCCACCGCAGACCGTCCAGGTTGAGGCCCGACCGCACGTGAGGGTTGTCCACCACGTAGATCTGGTCGTCGAACGAGACGAACCCGAAGTGGGCGGTCGGCAGATAGAGCGTGACGGCCACGGCCGCGGCCAGCAGGGCGAGGAGAAGCGCGGGCGGGCGGGCCGACGGCGGTGCGACGTCCACGTTCCTCAGCTTTCCGTCTCCGGGATTCATACGGCCCCCGGCGCGCGGCGGCTCGGACCACGTTGGACGTGGTTTTCGGCGGCGACGACGGGGCTTCGGTGGATCATGGCGCCGACGGTCTGAGGGGCGAGCACAGAGACGCTGGGGTCGCGTGTCATCGCCGTATTGTACGAGGGGCGGTCGTCGAGCGGCCATCTGCTATTTTGAGCCGAACATTTGCGCTTCGGAGGACATGGTGCGCAACATGGGGTCCTTGTTCTCGCCCCGGGGGGCGTACGGTCGCGGCCGAGAGGTCGCCGACCGCCACGCTCGACGTGACGGCCACCTCTCCGACGATGACAATACCGGTTTTCGGTCATGACCGAAAACCCATCCCCTCCGCGCGATCTCGGAACGATCTTTGCCGAGTTCACGCTCTCCGGTTGGAGTACCGACACTGCGGTCCGCGGTCCGCTTCCGGTGCGACGCAACCGCAGACTCGCCCTGGCCTATCTCGCGCTTGGGGTGCCGTCCCTGCTCGTGCTCACGTGGCGCATGGCCGTCGGCTGGCCGGCATCCGCCGATTGGGGTGCCCTAGCAGCGCTCTCAGCCCTCGCCCTGCTCGCCCAGTACCTCCCGGTGCACGTCTCCTACGCCAACGTCTCGCTCGGGGTCGGTTTCCTGCTCGCCGGCTGCCTACTGTGCGGACCGGTTGCCGGTGCCGCCGCGGTCGGCGGGGTCGCGCTGGCGTGGTCGGCGATCCGCGAGGTGAGGTTGTTGCTCGGAGCACAACGCCACAGGCCGGGAGTGCTGCGAATCGCCCGGACGGTGTACGCGACCGGAGTCGGCGGTCTCGTGTACTGGGCGGCGAGCACCACGGCGTTTGCAGTCTTCGATCTCGAGGCGCCGGTCGGCACGGTCGACCTCGGGACTCTGGGCGCGAGTGTTCTGCTCACGGTCGGGGTCTACATGCTGCTCAACCTGGCCAGCCTGGCGGTGTCGCTGAGTGCGGGTGGCGACGTGGTGACGGTGCTGCGCACGGTGATTCCAATTCCCGCCCTGGCCGAGTTCCTCGCGCTGCCCGCGGCGCTCCTGCTCGCGGTCACGGAGATCCGGCTCGGCGACGCGGCGTTCGCCCTGCTCGCCTGGCTCTACCTTCTCGCCGCCTTTCTCGGTTGGCGGTCGTGGCAGGATCGCGAGAACCTCCACGGACGGCTCAAGGACCTCGAGTTGCTGCGACATTCGGGAGAGATGCTCTCCGGAACGCTCGACATCGGCGAGCTCGTACGGCGCTTTCACATCGTGATCCGGGATGTGGTCCGCTTCGACTCACTGATGCTGCTCATCGACGACCCGGGGGAGCGGCTGTCGCAGGTGTTCGCGTTTGACGCCAGCGGCCATCGCGCTGACATCGCGCCCGACTCGGTGGCCCGGGCCGAGGGTCAGCCGGAGGGGCTCAATTGGGAGCCAGGGGATCGGGCGGTCTACACCGCCGACTTCGAGGTCGGCGAGTCGGTTCGGGCGCGCCTGAGGATCGAGTTCCCGCGCGCGAGCGGACCCTCGGAGGGTGAGCTCGCGCTGCTCGAGACGGTCTGCCAGCAGGGTTCGGCGGCCCTCGCTAACGCCAGGTTGTACTGGCTCGCCAACACCGACCCGCTCACCGGGGTTGCGATCCGACGCTACTTCGAACGGGCTCTGCGAACGCTCGCCGCGCGCGGCGAACCGTTCGCCGTGGTGATGCTGGACATCGACTGGTTCAAGCAGATCAATGACGCGCTCGGCCACCGTGCCGGCGACGCTGTGCTCGTGGATCTGGCCGCTCTCCTGGTCGGGTCGCTGCGCTCGTTGGACGTCGCAGTGCGCTACGGGGGTGAGGAGTTTCTCGCGTTGCTCCCAGGGGCGAGCTCACCGGAAGCTGCGGCCTCAGCGGAGAGGTTGCGGCGGATGCTCGATCTGCGCAGGCTCCAGGTTGGTGAGCACAGTGTGCGCTACACCGCGTCGTTCGGGGTTGCCGCATCGACCGATCTGGAGCCTGGTGCCGACCCGATGGAGTCGGTGTGGCGGGCCGACGCCGCGCTCCTCGAGGCCAAACGAGCGGGCAAGAACCAGGTGGTGACCTATGCCTCGCTCGCCAGGAGTCGCGAGCCGCGCCGCCTTGACCGTCCCGACAATGCGCGCTAGCCTCACTCGACACGAGCAGAACTCGGAGGACATATGGCAGGCAAAGCCGACATGGTAGATCGCATTTCGGAGCTGACTGGAATCCCCAAGACGCGGGTGGCGATGTGCTACGACACCCTGTTCGAGCTCTTCGGCGAGGCAT
Source organism: uncultured Acidobacteriota bacterium (assembly GCA_963814875.1). Taxonomy (GTDB): domain Bacteria; phylum Acidobacteriota; class Thermoanaerobaculia; order Thermoanaerobaculales; family Sulfomarinibacteraceae; genus CAVSIS01. Next base: position 5,476 of record CAWFFJ010000016.1, on the reverse strand, counting down.
TGTCCAAGGGTGACAAGGTCGCGGTGCCGAACTTCGGCACCTTTCAGGTCAGCGAGCGCCCGAGCCGCCAGGGGCGTAACCCGGCGACCGGCAAGACCATCACCATCGCCGCCTCGAAGACCGTTCGGTTCAAGGTCTCCAAGACGCTCAAGGACCAACTGTAGGCGTCGCTGTCCACTGCGGCCGGATCACCGGATCGCGGGTTGCCGGCCACCAGCCGGCAGCTGTGGTGTGGCCGTCAGCGGGTGGTGAGGCGGTGTCCGAGCAGCTCGGAAAGCTGCTCGTCCAGGCTCGGGACGGGCTCGGAAGGCTTCTTCGACCACGGCCAGCGGATGGGCGCGAGGCGCTGTTCGTAGAGCTCGGTGCCGGCGTCCTGGAAGATGGCCACCAGGTTGGCCCGAAACCCGCGCTGAAGCTTCACTCGGACTGCGACGCCACCGGTCGACCCGCCGACCAGGCCAGATCGACCGAGCCCGGCCCGTTGCTCGGCGAGGTCGTACTGGAGCCGTCCCATCGGCGAGTTCCACTCGGCGAGGCGCTGCTCGGAGCGCGGATCCTGAGGCGCGACGTTCATCGACCCGAGGTTGAGGCGGAAGCTCTGCTGGCCAGCTCCGGCGACGGCCGGAGAGACCGCGATGAGCACCACGATGAGGCGGTTTCGAAAGCTCATACCACGCTCCATCCTAGGAGAACAGCCGCCGTCCCGCCAGCCATCCCACCGGCGACGCCCCGGTCGGCTGTGTGGCTTGGGGCTGTCCTCGTGCTGGTCACCGCGCTTCCGTCGGCGGCCCAGACGGCGCCGGTCGCCTACAACCTGTCGGTGGTGCTCGACGCGACGACCCATCGCCTTGCGGGGCGCGGGACGGTGCACTGGACCAACAGGTCGTCAAACGCCACCGACGAGCTCCGAATGCATCTCTACCTGAACGCGTTTCGAGGCCCCGACACGACCTTCATGCGAGAGTGGGCCGCCGATGGCGGCACCGACCACCTCGACCCATGGGGAGGGATCGAGCTCGAGGCCCTGACCACCACGGACGGCATCGACCTGCTGCCCGGACTCGAGATGATCCAGCCCGATGACGGCAACCGGGACGACGCCACGGTCGCGCGGGTGCCGCTGCCGATGCCGCTCAGGCCGGGCCAGGCGGTCGATCTCGAGATGCGCTTCTCGGCGCAGCTCCCCGAGCTGCTGGCGCGGACCGGTTTCGCGGGCGGTTTCCACATGGTGGCACAGTGGTTTCCAAAGATCGGGGTCCTCCTCGACAACGGGTGGAGCTGCCACCAGTTTCACGCCAACGCCGAGTTCTTCGCGGACTTCGCATCGTGGCGGGTGGAGATCGAGGTGCCCGAGGGCTGGGTGGTTGGCGGCACCGGGGTCGAGCTCGCCGAGCTGAGCGGATCGGAGCCAGGGCGCAGACGCGTCGTCCTGCGCGCCGAACGCGTCCACGACTTCGCGTGGTGCGCCGCGCCGGCGGAGCTCATGGAGGTCGTGGAGACAGGCTTCGAGCCGCAGCGCGATGTTCCTCCGGGGTGGCTCGCCGAGTCCCGCCGCCGCCTCGGTCTCAGCGCGGCCGAGCTCGAGCTGCCGCCGATCCACCTGCGTCTGATCCTGCCGCGCAGCCAGGGCCCGCTCACCGAGCGCATGCTGCGAGCGGTTCGCCTGTCGGTCGCGTGGTTGGGCCTGTGGTACGGACCCTATCCGTACCCGCAGCTGACGATCGTGAGCCCTCCGCTCGGCGCCGAGGGGGCCGCGGGCATGGAGTACCCGACCCTGATCACGACCGGTGCCAGCCTGCTCGAGGTCGTGCCGCCGCTCGACCTTGTGCCGTGGATCGAGGAGGTGACCGTCCACGAGCTCGCCCACCAGTACTTCTACGGTCTGGTGGCATCGAACGAGAGCGAGCAGGCGTGGCTCGACGAGGGTCTCGCCGAGTACGTCGAGGACGTCTGCCTGACCGCGATCGTCGACGATGGGCTCGGGACGAGGCGGCTGCTCGGCTGGCCGTGGGCCAGCGAGCGCCTCGCCCTCGCCGGGCGCCGGCTGCCGGTGACCATCGACCGGCGACCGTGGGAGTTCCGCCACTCAGGCGACTACGCAGATGCCAGCTACAGCAAGACCGCCCTCGCCCTGGCAACGATTGAGGGGCTGGTCGGGCGCGACCGCTTCGCGCGCGCCCTGCGCGCTTACGTCGCCGAGTGGTCCTTTCGCCACCCCACCGGCGTCGACCTCGAGGCCGCCCTGTCCGAGGCCACCGGCGCCGACCTCGCCTGGTTCTTCCACCAGGTGGTTGAGGCCGACGCGACCCCGGACTGGGCGGTCCTGGCGGTGCACAGCCGTCGGGTCGATGCAGGTTCGCCGTCGGACGGGGACGGCCCACCACCGTCCGGCGCGGAGTCGGCCGCGAGCGCATCGTCGTCGTTGTATCGGATCGAGATCGAGCTCGGCCGGATCGGCGATCTGGTGGCACCGGTCGAGGTCGAGCTCGTCTGGGCCGACGGCCGCCGCGAGCGACGGACGTGGGACGGTCGCGCCCGGTGGGTGCGGTGGGCGGTCGACGCCGACTCCGATCTCGAGACTGTGACCATCGACCCGGACGGCGTCTGGCTGCTCGAAACGCGGCGCGGTGACAACCGGTGGCGCCGCCGTCCGTCCTCCGGTCCGCGCTTCCGTCTGCTGACGGCGGTCACATGGCTCGCGGGTCTGACCGCCACGCTGGCAGGCGGATGAGGGAGCTGACGTGACGATGCATCGGCCTTCCGCAACGCTCGGCGCCCGCGAGGCTCGGCGCTTCGCTCCGGTCGCTGGGGCGGTGTGGCTGGCCGCCGGGGCCGCCATGGCGCCGGCCTGTATGGTTGTCGTGAGCGCCCTCTCCCCGGCGCTGGGGCGCCTCCCGAACGATCTTGGTTCGCTCCCGCCCGGCGAGCTCGCAGTCATCGCCCGCGGGGCACTCGCAGGCGTCCCGAGGCCGCTCGAGGTCGGTCTCGCCGCCGGCCTGGTCCTGCTCTGGGCCTGGCAGGTTTTGTGGCGAGCTGGAGTGACCTCGTGGCGGGTCTGGGCCGGCGAGCGGCGAGTGCGGCTTGGTGAGCTGCTCGGGCTCGGTCTCACCCGTTGGTGGCCGGTTGCACGGGTCCATCTCACAGGTCTCGCGGTAGCGGCCGGAGGCATCGCCCTGCTCGTGGCGGTCGCGCTGGAGATGATCGGGCAGGCGTGGACAGCGATGGCGGAGGTCCGCCTGGTGGTGGTCGTCATCGCCAGCGCCGCCGTCGTCGTCCTGATCCTGGCGGCGTGTCGGGCGGCGACCGTCGCCGGCGTCTGGCGGCTTGCCCGTCCCGACCGCAGCTCGGCGGTTCTCGCCTGGGTGGAGGGGCTGTGGGTTGTCCTGCGTCACCCGCTGGCGAGCGCGGCCGCAGTGTTGCTGTGGTCGGCGGTCGGCCTCGGCGCAGTGATGCTCGCTGCGATCATGCTTCTCGCCGTCCCGTCGCTGGCCGCCTCGTCGTGGGGCCTGGTCATGGTGGCGGCGGGCGCGCTGCTCGAGGCTGCTGCTGCAGTCGCGCTGATGGGCGCCTTCGCCCCGGTCAGCGGCCTGCTCGAGCCGAGGTCCTCGGCGGGGTCGGCCCACACCACCCAGCGGAGCGGACCGCCCGCCACCGGGCTCGAGAACGGGTAGCGGGTCAGCAGGGTCAGCCGCTCGCTCGCCGCCGGACCGAGCACCCAGCCCTCGCTCTCGTGGACGACACGGACGGCGACGACCCGGTAGGCGTGCACCGCGCCAGAGGGATCCTCGAGCGAGAGCGGGTCTCCCGGTGCGACCCTGTGCAGAAAGGCGAAGGTGGTGTCGCGGTGACCGGCGAGGACGCAGTTGCCCGGAGCGCACGGCGTGGCGGTTCCGTCGACGTGGCCGGGCGCGAAGGCGAGCGCGGCGAGCATCGCCGGACGGCTGGCGGGGAAGTGGCGCTCCATGCGTGAGTCGAAGCGGATGACGTTGAACAGGTCCTCGGGGTCGAGTCGGTCGAGGACGTCCTTGAGCGCAGCGCGGGCCTGGACGATCGAGGTGCCCTGCATCGAGCCCGAGGTGTCGATCACAAGCACGATCTCGCGCGGCGGACGCGCCTGGGTGATGTGCTCCGAGGCGGGGGGAAGGACCATCGCAAGCACGTAGGTCTGTCCCTCCCAGGTTTCGGCGAAGACCGCCGCCCGCGGCGCACTGCCTCGCTCCGGCGTCCAGCGGAGCACGAAGTCGCGGTCCGCGGGGACCTCGCCGCCGTCGAGGGTGACGACCCGTTCCTCGCCGGCGCCGCGTGCGATCTCGACCGCGTGGTAGGGACACACCAGAGGCACAGAGACTCAGCGCGGGCTTCGCCCGCAACCCAAGAGCACTCCAGGGGCAGGCCTGAGAGCCGGTGCTGCCGGCTGTGAGCCACAGGCATCGGGCGCTCGAATCCGGGATCGGGCGGCAGGCAACGGGGAGCTGGGAGCGGGCGGCGGGGTCGGGTTCGGCATTTTGGCCTGCAACGCCCTGGCGTCCCGACCCCTGCTCCCCGCGCCCTGCCGCCCGCAGCCTGATCGCAGACCCGAACGCTGGGGCGTGAGCAGCTGGGTCGACTGGCGGGGGTGGTGGGCGGAATCCGGGTTCGGGCGGCGGGCAGCAGGCGGCCGGAACGGGATCGGGCGCCCGACCGCCACGGCCGTGCCCCCCGATCCCGGCTCCCCGCGCCCTGCCGCCCGCAGCCTGATCCCGGACCCGAACGCAGGGGCGGGAGCAGCCGGGCCTACTGGCAGGGGGTGTTCGGTAGAATCCGGGGGACGGGCGGCGGGCAGCAGGCGGCCGGGCCGGGATCGAGGTCTCGCGGGTGGCCGGGCTGTCTGGACGGAGAGTGTGCTGGCTCAGATGGAGTGAGTAGGCGACCGGCGCCCGGCGGTCAAGGGCAGGCTCGCTGCGCTCGTTGCCTGCGGCAACCCTTGACAGCCGGCCGCCAGTCGCCCTCTCGAAACGTATGAGCCAGCACACTCCCCCGTCCAGCCAGCCACGAACCTACCACCGCAGTCTGCCTCGGGGCCGGGCCAAGCTGCTCGCGCTCTCAGTCGCCGTAGAGCTTGCCGCAACCCTCGCCGAGCTGTCATTGCCACGTGGCCTGTCACATCTGAGAGACCACCTTGTTCGGGCCGCCGACAACTCCCCAGCATCTTATCGCACACACACAGCCTATCTATCAAACCACAGTACTGCGTTGAGGCTCTCTGAGGCCAGCGGGCGGACGTTGGGCAACCGGTATCAGCATCTGGAGGCGGCGTATGCAGAAAACCAGGAGGTGCAGAGCGATCTCGTCCTGATGCGAGTTCGCGGGGTCGAGATCCCCGCAGCGGTCCTCCATCACGCTGATCGCTTGGGCGGTCTGATCTACGGGCTGCTGCGCGCGGAGCTGCGGGATGCAGGCAGGTGAGGGCCACTACCCAAGTGATGGCTTGGTGTCT